>CAWAPL010000009.1:0-353423 GCA_963783845.1 uncultured Phycisphaerales bacterium | reverse complement strand
CGGCAATGCAAAAATTATCGCCGCTGACCATTGGCATTCCTGCGATGATTACGCAAAGAAACGTCCCCGCGCTGCCCAACAACTGTGCAAGACGATTGCAACGACCGCCATGAATGGTATGGTGCGACAATGAGCCGCACCCCAGTCCCGGCAATATTTTCGCCTCCACTGTCGCTGGCGGTCGTTGGTATACCAGGCCGCCTTCTGGCGCTGATGATCGGCCTGGCGTGCCTGACGGTCATGGTCACCGCCGCGCGGCTTAATCCAAGCCCCACTGGAATCGGAACTCACACAGAGTTGGGCCTGGACCAATGCCAGTTCGCCCTACGAACCGGTTTGCCCTGTCCAAGCTGTGGCATGACCACGTCGTTCGCCTGGCTCGCAAGGGGAAATCTTCTGGCCGCTTTCTACGTTCAGCCGATGGGCGCCTTGCTCGGCCTGCTGACGATATTGGCGACCTGGACCGGCTTCTATGTTGCCGTCACCGGCCGGGCCGTATACCGTTTGATCGCGCTGGGCCCCAGCCGGTATTATGTCCCAGGGCTATTGGCCTGGGCGATCTTCGCCTGGGGGTGGAAGATTTTCATCCACCTGCATGGGATCGATGGTTGGGGCGGATAACGCCCAGCCGGGCGAATCAAGAGGAATTCCAGATATGTATTGCGATCGGTGGCGACGCGCGGGAGCGATTTTGACAGCGCTCGTGGCGCTGGCCCTGCTGGCGTGCGGCGCTTGCGACACCGTCGGCGTGGTCGCGTCAAAAGTCGTCGGCGAAGACGACGTGCCCGCCTCTTACCCCGGACTCAAAGGCCAGCGCGTCGGCGTCATGGTCTGGGCCGACGAAGGCATCGTCATCGACCATCCCCGAATCTTCGCCGACATCGCCGATAGTCTGCAAAGCAAGTTGCAGCAGGCGAAGGATGCCGGCGTGAAGGAACTGACCGACACAAAATTCCTGCCGAATAACCAAATCCTTAGCTTCCAGGACGCGCATCCGGAATCGCAATCCGACTCGGCGGAACAGATCGCCCTGAAGCTGCCGCTGACCCGGCTCATTTACGTCGAGGTCGCCAGCCTCTCGATTCACCCCAATGACTCGCTCGATCTTTCCAGGGGCGAAACCGTCGCGAACGTCAAGGTCGTCGAGGTCGGCGATGGCAAGGCGAAATCGGTTTACGAGAACGACAACGTCAGCGGCGTCTATCCGCCCAACTCTCCGCCCGAAGGCATGCCCGGGCTCGACGATGAAACCGTCTATCATAAGTCCATCGATGCCCTGACCACGGAACTGGCAAAGCTGTTCATAACCCATCCGTCGGACACTGAACAATGATGCGTCTATTCAAACGATGCGCGGGCGTATTGCTGGCTGGTTCGCTCTGCTTCGCGGCCGGATGTCAAGCGGCCGGCGCGGCGTTGGACCGCGCCAGCGGCGGACCGACCGTCAAGGCGAAGTACGTTCCGGCTCCCCAGGATCCGATGCTGGTGCTCGTGGAAAGTTACGGCCTGGCCCTGGACTCCGGAATCGAAGCGGAGCACATGACGTTATCGTTGAGCCAATCACTCACGGACAACAAGATCGCCCCGCTTGTGGACGGGCAAAAGCTGGAACGGCTGAAAGACGCCGACCCTCGGAAATACGGCAATATGTCGATCGCCGAGATCGGCCGAAGACTCGGCGCCAAGCAAATCTTGTACGTGAACATCTCGCGTTCGGAGATCGAGAAGCCGGCCGGCAGCGGGCAGATGCGCGGAAATATGGACGCGACGGTGAAGATCGTGGATTCAGCCTCGGCCGCAACTCGCTGGCCGACCGATTCGCCTTACGAAATCGTTCAGATCCAGACCAATTGGATTCCCGACGACGCCAACAAAACCGACAGCGACGTGCGGGCGCAGATGGCCGATCAGATGGCCGAAGACATCGGCAAGCTGTTCCACGATTACCACCCCGATCAGGAGCCGATGCCGAAGGTGAACATGGATTAAGTCCACCGCGGAACGAACGCCGGTGGAATCGGCTACCGATGTTTGCGGCTGAGAGGCCGCGCGGCAGTGGTCGCATGACCGTGAGCAACCGGGGACGCTTTGGCCGCCGCAGGTGTATTCAACACAGTGGACGTCGGAACCGCCGCATTCAGCAATATGGAATTGCTGGCCGGCAACGCCACCACGGCAGCCCCGGTGGCAGACTTACCGAGGTTGCTGAGCAAGTCGGTGAAGTCGTTGCCGTTGACCGCGCCGCTGTATTCGAAGTCGCCATCGTCCCAACCCACGGGCATCCCGTTTGCGAGGAACGACTTGCCTAAGTTGCCCAGCAGGATGGTGAAATCGTTACCCGTGACCGAGCCGCTGAGATCCGCATCGCCGAGCAGCGTGTATTTGATTTCGATCTGCCCGGTAGAGAGGCCGGCAACGATGCCATCGGCTCCATCGGCATAACCCAGCGCGTAGCCCGAATTGAGCGCTGCGGCCGAGCTGTCTATGCCCAGGCCGTTCCACGCTCCGCCGTTGCGGCCGCTCTTCAAATAGCCGGCGATGGTTGAGATAGGATCGGTGTTCGAGCCGTAATTGATGACGAGTTGGTTGTTGCCAAGGTCCAGGGCGGCACTGCCGGTGATGGTAGAGAGACGTCACGGTGAAACCGCCGGCGCCGGCGGCGAATTGCAGCGTGCCGCCGGTGAGGGTTAGTGCGGCGATGTTGAATGCGGTGCTTGCCGTGGCGGGGCCGCCGATGGTGACGCTGGTGGCGCTGCCGGGGATCGCGACAGCGCTCCAGTTGTTGGGATTGTTCCAGTCCGTCGAAATCCAACCGGTCCAGATGTCCGTTGACGTGACGCTGAAGCTCTTTGAGTAGGCGGTGTTGAGTGAGCCGTCGGTGGCGGTCAGGGAATAGGCGCCGGCGGCGCCGAGCGACAGATTGGTGAAATCAGCGACGCCGCCTTCGGCTTGAACCGTCAGCGTGCCGCTCAGCAAGCCGGGAATTCCGGTGGCAACAAGGGTGATGCTGGAGGTGTCGGTCGTCACGACGTGGCCGTTCTGATCCTCGACGTCAACGATGACCTGCGGACTGATGGTGCCACCGGCAGCGGCGCTGGTCGGCTGCTCGACGAAGAACAGATGATCGATCGGAGCGACTCTTATTGTCACGGTTGTCGCGGGCGATGTCTTGGAGCCGTTCGTTGCGTCGTAGGTGAAAGTCAGTTGTCCGACAAAATTACTCGCGGGCGTATACGTGAAGGAACCATTGCTGCCAAGAGAAAGCGAGCCTTGTGCGGGCGGGGACACAAGGACCGTGGAGAGAGCAGCGCCGTTCGGAGAAACGTCATTGGCGAGCAGGCCCTGGGCGGCGGAGACGTTGAGGGCGGTGTTTTCAAAGGCGCTGTAAGTGTCGGGATTGGCGACGGGAGTGGAGGGGATGGTCGCCTGGCCTAATTTGATGACGTCGGCCGTGGACAACCCATTTGCGAAGATTTCGACGTTGGCGATGTCTCCGTCGAAATAGTCCCAACTGTTGCCGCCGTCGTTGCTGTCGCGGCCGATGGTCGTGGGTTCGGTCCCGTCGGTGATTCCGTATGGATCGGCGGATTCACCGGCGAGAACGCCGTCGATGTAAACCTTGAAATCCTGGCCGTCGTAAACGCCGGCGATGTAGTGCCAATTGCCGATGGTCAGTGCGGCGCTGGCCGTGCCGGTGGCATAGATGCTGGGATTCCCGTTGCCCAGGTAACGATAAGTGCCGAAGTTTACGGTCGTGGGACTGGTCATATCGAGGAAGAGCGGGATATCCAGGCCGTCCCAATCCTGGCTGACGATGTCGGCCTGCGACGTGACGGCCGTTGGTTTGATCCAGGCGCCTAGGGTGATCTGGCCTTGAAGATTGAGCTTGGCCGGCGATCCGAGATTCACGTAGCCGGTGGAGCCGTCGAAGGCGAGTGCGCCGCCGCCGTTTGGACCCGTGAGGCGGGTGACGCCGCCGACGATCGTGCCGTCTGCGGGAATGGCGGTGGAGTCGAGGACGGCGCTTCCGCTGGATTCGTCGAAATTGTATTCGGCGATGGGCACGGAAGCCGGAGTGGCGGTCGCCGGAGCGAGGACCGCGGCGGACGTGCCGGCCGAATTGAAGGCGGCGACCTTGATGTAGTACGTCGTGCTGCCGTTGAGATCGTAAATGGGAAGACTGGTTGCATCAGCCGTAGCGGTGAGCGTTTGCACGATGTTGGTGAAGCCGGAATCGGTCGCGACCGTGATGGTGAATCCGTTTTCGCTGAGCGAATTGTCGGACCACGTGACGTTAATCTGGCTGCTGGAGACGGCGGTTGTCGAAACGCCGTACGGGACGGCGGGAATGGCGGCTGCGCTGGATGTCGTGGCGCTGGCCGTGGGCGAAGGGGCCGCGTCTCCCGCATCGGAAGTGGCGATGACCCGGAAGTAATAGGCGGTTCCCGGCGACAGGCCGGTGAACGACCAGCTTGTGTAATTCGCCGGGGCGATCTGGGTGATCAGGTTGGCGGAGAACGTGCTGCTCGTGGAGGCTTCGACTTGGTATTCCGACGCGGTGGCGGAGGCCGAACCCCAGGACAGGTTCACTTGCGTTGAGGAATTTACGGTCGCGGACAAGGCGGCCAGCGCCACCGGCGCAAGTGGTGCGCGCGCCGCGCTCACGGCATCGCGGAAGCCGATCTCCTTGGCGTCGAACAGGTCTGTTTGCACGTCGGCGATCTGGTAGTCGCCGTATTTGTCGCCCCAGGGCTTCACCCCGCCGGTGTAGTAGATGATTGTCCCGCCTCCGTGGGCGTACCAGGCCTGGTAATATTGCTCGAGGAACGTGGTGAATCGCGGATCGGTTTCCGCCTGGACTTTGCTGGTGGCTGAGTCCTGAAACCCGGAGAGATCGGGCCCGGATTCGTAGCCGTCCATTTGCAGGCCATACTGCTGAGCGAGGGCGAAAAACGAGTCATACAGACTCGTCAGCGCATATCCGTTTGCGGAGAGATCGTTCAGCACATCCGTGGCGCTGAGGTTGGGGTTGTTGTTGCCGCCGTTCAGCGTGTTGGTTGAATTGCCGGGGCCGTCGAGATTGGCGTAGGGGGCCATCGCCAGGGCGTAGAAGAATTTCGATGGAGCGCCGAACACCGCGCTGATGTACGACAACTGGGCCGTGGTGACGGATGGAATGGGAATGTTGGAAAGGACCGGGCGGATGCGGGCGTTGATCGCCGACTCGCCGAAGACGCCGGCGAAGTCGTTGCTGATCTGCATGAGCCGGCGTGCGGTCCATCGCAGTTGCCACGTGCCGGCGTTGACGTAGGTGCCATCGGGATTTTGGGCGAGAGAAAGATTGTCGTAGTTGAGATTCGACGGCGTCCCGCCGGGCTGAGCGCCGGCCACGACTTCAGCAACGGCGGCATCGGTGGCATATTGATAAACTTCGTTGCCGGCGTTCCAGGTTTCGTTGGCATATTCGACGTAGACGTTCAGATCGCGGCTGAGGCCCGGATACGTGACACCGTTGATAGTGTCCCCGTTCTTGATCAGGCTGGCGAGTTGCTGCACGTAATTGTCGCTCGCCTGGGCCGGGATATTGATCCACATGTCGGCATGGACGGCGTTGGCGAGTTCGATGGCATATTCCCAGGCGACGCCCTTCAATTCGCCGGTGAAGTCCACGGTGCCGTTGTAGTTGTAGACCGTCGCCGTTTCGGTTTGCGTGGCGTCGCTGGGCATGGCGCGCGTTGCCCAGTTGGCGATGGGGTTGTTGTTGGTTTGCGTCCAATTCATGAATCGCAGCACGGTCGGGTCGAGCGACTGGAGGAAGCTGATGTAGGTGGTGGTGAAAACCGGCGGGTTGGACGCGCTGTAGCCGGGACGAATGAACTCGATATTGGTGGCCCCGGAGCCCGTGTTCGTCACGGTCATCGTGACGTTCCCGCTGCCGGGCACGGTGACGCTGGCGGTGTACTGGCCGGTGGAAGCGTTGTAGCTCGCTGTCCCGAGCGTCGCGCCGCTGAAACTTACGGTCGGCTTCTGGGTGTCGATCATCGAAAGCGTGTAAACGCCGGCATCAAGTGAACTGGGCGCGAAAAACCCCGGCATGGTGAAATCGGTCGTGGGCCAGCCGTTGGCGTTCACCGGCGCCGCCTTGCTCGTGTTGGATACCTGAAAAAAACCGGTGGACTGCTTGATGATGTCCACCCAGATCGGCTGCGAAGGCCAGGGCGCGGGCGAGTCGGTGTCCAGGCCGATGGACGCGTCGGCGGTGACCGAGACGCTTGCAAAACGCGCGGTTGCCAGCGTGCCGGAACTTCCGCTGGAGACGGCCAGACCCATCAGCGCATGGGTCGAGGCGATCACCGAAGCCGTGCCGACCAGGGTCCAGGGGCCGCTGGAACTGGCGGATATGTAACCGCTGACGGTCGGGCCGTCGCGCACCATCTTGAGCCATTGCATTCCCGAGGCGGAGATCGTCGAGCCCACCACATCGGCGGTGCCGGCATTGGATCGCGAAATGAATTGAACGCCACCGGCGGTCATGTCAACTTCGGCAAACGCCGCGCCGGGTGTTGTATCCCCACGCAGCATCAGGCCTTCGGCGGCTGAGCCGCTCGGCGTCGTCGTGAGCTGGGCCAGAATCGTGGTATCGCCAGTGATTGATTCGCTTGTGAAATGGAATTGATCCGAGGTCGAGCCGGCGCCGATCCCGGCGCCGCTGACGGTGTATTGGCCGCCCGCGGCATAGGTTGAGCTTCCCGCTGCTGTCGGCGAGCCGATGTCGGTGTTCGTCGGCGGATTGTCGGCGAATTCCCAGCTTTGGATAACTTGCGTCACCTCACTCGATCCATCGCTGCCGGTGAAGCCGATGTAGGCTGCGCCGCCGGTCGCGGCGGGGATATTCACGTTGGTGTAAGTCTGGGTGCTCGTGACGGGGGTGAGGGTCGTTTGATCATCAGTTTCGGTTACTCGCAGCGTGCTGCCGTCGTATTCGATGTTCATCAGAAGCACGCGGGCGTTGCTGAGATCGATGCTGGATGGGCTGATGAATGTCGGAGTGGTCGCGACGCCATTGACGTTTAGTTCGGTCTCGGTTCCCGAGGCCGTCGCCAGGAATTCGATGGCGACGCTCTTGGCGATGCCGTCGGAACCGGCGCTGCCCGTGCCGAGGGCGAAGGCGCTGCCTCCCTGAAGGACCAGCGCAAAGCCGGAAGTGGATGGACCGCTGAATTGCACGTTGAAGTTCGTGGAGAAGGACGAGACGTTGAACTGTTGTGAGGTAAATGCGCTGCGCGACTCGCCGGCGCCCCCATCGGCGAGCTGGAGTTGAGCGGCGTAGGATTGCTCCGAAATGGCCGCTCCGCCGTTGAGCGTCAGGCCGGCGTTGTTGAAATTGCCCAACGGGTAAATGAACGCATCCCCCATGAGAGCGGCCGAGAGTTGGAGGCGCGGTTCGAGGGCTTCCACAACAGCCGTGGCGATTCGCGGCAATGAACGCGAAAGACGGGCGCGATCTGCATGGCTCTTCCTCCTGAGCATGGCACATCCCTATCGCTCGGGAGGCGAGAATTCAACCTATAAATCCGCTGGAATGATGAATATGCGAAGTCCGTCTGCGGGGATGAAGTTGTTGTCAGGGAACGCGGGACGGATTCTACGGCTTTCACCGCTCGTGTCGAAGCGTTCCGCGGTTGCATTCGTGGTTGCGGGCAGAGGCCGCGCCTGTCTCCAATTCCTGGTTGAATATCCCAATGATCCGGCCAATGAGCGCCGCCAATTGAGGGCCCTGATTCCTTCGACGCGAATGCGACTGACCGAAGGGCGACGTGATCGGGAAGCTGGGCACGGGCGTAAGCCAGGACCTGCGTCAGGTCATCTTCGGTTGGCTCGGGAAGCTCAAGGAAAGACATGCCCTCAGCGGGCAAGCCCGGCGGAGCCTGGGTCTTCCTTATGCGGCCGCGGCGGACCGGAATATAGATCGAGATAAAAATACGTCAGTTCCTTCCCGGCGGCGTGCTTGGTCTTGGCGTGCGCGAAGCCAAACTTGCGGAACATCTCAACGGCCGGAACTCGCGCCGTGAACGTGTCCAATGCCACCTTGAGATTCTGATTCTCGCGGCAGAATTTGATGGCCGTCTCGAGCAGGGCCGAGCCGATGCCGCGGCGGCGATGATCCTGGGCGACGCGAAGGCGACGGATTTCGCCGACGCCTTGCTCGTGATGCTGAACGCCGATCATGCCGACGACCCGGCCGTCCTGATTCTCGGCGACCCAGAAGTGATTCCCCGCGGTGTGCATGTAAACCGATTCGATGTCGTCGATGTCCAGAGCGGTATCGTTCTCGGCCAGCTTGCCGCCGAGGAGCCCTTCAATGTACAGCTTTCGGCAGGCCGGCAGGTCTTGGGGCCGGAAAGGGCGGATGAGGCATGGCTGCGGGGTATCGGACATCTAATGCAATTGTAGCACCGGAGAATGGCAACCGCGAAGGCGCGAGGAGCGCCGAGACTATATCCTCACGACCAGATGCCGAACGACGTCGTTGCTCAGATCGATGAGCGCGACCGTTTTTTTCGCGGCGCGGTGCAGGGCGCCGGGATTGACGATGCGAAGCCGGCCGACGCGCTGGTCGCGGGGAATGTGCGAGTGCCCGAGCAGGAGATAATCGTACCGGGCATCCTCGTCGGTGACTTTGCGGATGAGCTTGGGGTTGTCGCCGTGGGTGACGGCGATTTTCTTGCCGCCGATTTCGAGTTCGACGAAATCGCCGCCGCCTTGCAGGCCAATCTCAGCGGCGTAGCGATTCAACGACGCCCGGTCATAATCGGTGTTGCCCCAGACGAACGCAGAGGGATTGCCGGCGAGCAGATCGAGGATGGCTTCGCCGCCGACGTCGCCGCAATGGATCAGGAACTGAGCGCCGGCGGCGCGGAGGGTTGCAATGCCCGCGGCGGCGGCGTCGGCGTGATTGTGGGTGTCGCTCAGGACGCCCAGCAGCGTCGCCCTAGGCGATGTGGTGGCCGAAGAGATTGAGGATTCCATCGGCCAGAATGTAACATCCCAGCGCGAAGGTGACGATGTAAACAATTTTCGTGAACAACATGTCGTTGATGCGTTTGTTGAGCCAGCGCCCGAACACCGCGCCGACGACAACCAGCGGCAGCAGCCTGGCGGTGAATAAGATGCTCGCATGCGCGAATTGCCCGCTGGCGTAATACGCGGGAAGCTTGGCCGTGTTGAGGATGAAGAAATAGACGGCGCAGGTTCCGACGAAAAGCTGCCGGTCCAGTTGCAGGGGCAGCAGGTACATGGCGATGATCGGCCCGGCGGCGTGGGCGAGGGTGGAGCTGACGGCGGCGAATCCGCCGGTCAGGCCGGAACGCCACGGCTCGGGCATCAAATGCTGCTGCACTCCGCGATACAGCCGCCACCAATGGATGGCAACCAGCAAGATGGATTCGCAGCCGATTTCGATGCGGATCAGGGCCCCGACGAGATTGGCGTTGGAATGCAGCAGCACCAGCAGCAATGTGCCCAGCACCACGCCGACGATCGTTCCGGGCAACAGCTTGCGAATGACCGCGCGGGCCTGGGAGTCGTGCGCTTGGCTTCCATCAGCGGCGACTGTTCTGGCGAAGAACAGGTGAGAATATTGCCACACCGCGATCAGATCGCCGGCGACGAGCAGGGGCAAAAGCAATCCCAAGGCGGCCTCGGAGCCGCGCCCGGGGACGTGTCCCATGGCGATGGCGGTCATGGGGACAACCATGAGCCCGACGCCCGAGCCAAATCCGCTTTTCGTCACTCCGATGAGGAACACCGCGAGAAAGACGATGAACCACCAAACCATGCGACTCGCTTTCAAATGGTCTATTTCTTCACGCGGCGAATGGTGAAGCGCCGCTCGAACTGGCGGCCATCCTGAACAAATACCAGATGAACGTGAATCTCCGATTCGTCGTCCCATTGCCACGAATAGAGCGCTTGCTGCGAATCCGCCTCGCTTGAATTCGGCTGCCCGACGCCCGGCACGGGAATGAACCCCGACTGCTGATAAGGATTTATCGGCGGCGGGGGAGTGGGACCGGCCTGCTGCGGCGGAGATTCCATCGGGGGGAGGATTTCCTTGATGGAAGATCGCGGCGCGATGGTTTTTCCATGAAGAGGATGATCGACATCGTCGGGATCGATCACGCTGCTTTTGCTGCCGAGAAGTTCGATCGAATCGCGGGTCGGATTGTCGATCCACATCACTAGGTGACCGTCAGCCGCTTGCATACGGTACTGCAGGGGATCGTCCAGGAGACGGGTCTCATCGGATATGGCGACGTGAACGGGCGTGTTGCTTGCTTCGCGGGTGACGTTGAATTCGTATTGGGCGCATCCGGCCGACAGAGCAGCCAGACCAACGCCGAACAATATCACGAGTTTCCTCAGCACTGCGGCCATCTTAAGGCGGATCGAACCGGAATAAAAACGCCGCGGGGCACTCTACCGCGTGAGCGCCGCCCCCAGTAGAGTGTGAGCCGAACCCATGGCCATCGCAACGCTGAATAAAATCGAGAAAACGTTTGGCCGGCAGGTCATTTTCGACAAGCTGGATTTCGCGATCGATCGCGGCGAGCGCGTGGGATTGATCGGCGACAACGGCAGCGGGAAAACCACGCTTTTCAAAGTGCTCCTGGAAACCATGCCCATCGACGCGGGTTCGGTTGCGATCGCCAAGGGGATAATGCTCGGGCATCTGCCGCAGGACCCGGCGTTCGATGCCGAAAACACCGTGATCGACGAGGCGGAGCTGGCCTTCGCCGCGCTGCACGATCTGTCGCACCAGTTGCGGCAAATCGAGCATGACATGGCCCACCCGGCCGACGGGGAATTGGACAAGCTCCTGCGGAAATACCAGCACGTGATGCACGAGTTCGATCTGGCCGGGGGATATGCCTGGCGACATCGGCTGGAAGCGACGCTGCTCGGCGTCGGGCTGGATCGAGAAGCCTGGGAGCAGCGCGTCGGCACGCTGTCGGGCGGGCAGCGATCGCGGCTGGCGCTGGCCAAGCTGCTGGTGGGACAGAACGATCTGCTCCTGCTCGATGAGCCGACGAATCACTTGGATCTGTCGGCGATCGCATGGCTGGAGGACTATCTCGCGGCGTTCAGCGGGGCCGTGCTGATCATCAGTCACGACCGCTATCTGCTGGATCGTCTGGCGACGCGAATCGTCTGGCTTACGGGATCGCGGCTGAAGAGTTATCCGGGCAACTACTCCGCGTTTGTACAGCAGCGACAGTTGCAGGAGCTGACACAGCAGCGGGCATACCGGGAGCAGCAGGAGGATATTGAAAAGCAGGCCGAGTTCATCCGCCGCTTCGGAGCCGGGCAGCGCGCCGCGAGGCGAAAGGAAGGGAAAAGCGGCTGGTTCGGCTGCTGAAAAGCGACGCGCTGGTCGCCCGCGTGGCCATGACGAAGAAAATCCACGTTTCCCTCAAGACCGATCAACGAGCCGGCGATCGCGTGCTGAGGGTCAAGGAATTGTCCAAATCGTACGATGGGAAGACGCTTTGGAAGGACATCGAGGCTGGAGATTCGGCGCGGGGATCGGGTCGGGATCATCGGGCCAAACGGCTCGGGGAAAACGACGCTGCTTGAGGTGCTGCTCGGCCGGCGCGACGCCGATGCCGGCGAGATTCGATGGGGGGCGAACTTGAACATCGGATATTACGATCAGCGCCTCGGTGATTTCGATCCGGAGAACACGGTGGCGGAGGAAGTTCGCGCGGGCCGGGAAGTGACGGATAACGAGCTTCGCGCGGTGCTGGCGATGATGCTCTTTGGGCGTGAGGAGATCGACAAGCCGATCAAGCTGCTCAGCGGCGGCGAGCGGGCGCGGGTGGCGATGGCGCAACTTCTGATCGACCGGCCCAACGTGCTGGTGCTGGACGAGCCGACGAATCACCTGGATATCCAGTCCTGCGAGGCGTTGGAATCCGCGCTGTCCGGTTTCCCTGGAACGATTCTGTGCGCCAGTCACGACCGGTACTTTCTGGACAAGATCATCTCGCGAATGCTGGTGCTCCAGCCGCCGGTCGTGGTGCAATTCACGGGCAATTACACGGCGTGGGCCAAGCATGAAGCCGAGCGCGCCGCCGACGCCGTGCGGGCCAAGACAAAGGACGCGAAGAAAAAAGAGCCAAGGCCCGCCGCCCGAGCGCCGAGGAAGGCGTCGCAAAATCCGTGGGCGGCGCCGCTGGGGCGGCTTTCGGTCCAGGAATTGGAGCGGAGGATAACGGAGACGGAGATCGCGCTGGCGCAGTGCCAGACGCTATTCGGGACCGTATCGGCCGGGCGGGATCCTTCGCGCACCCGGAAGTTGAACGACGATTACGCGGCGCTGACCAAGAAGCTGAAAGAGTTGGAGCAGGAGTATTTCGCGAGAAATGGATCGACCTGAGATTACAGAGCCGGGGCGTGTCGCCCCGGTTCGGGCCGACACGGGCCGGCTCTGCCCGGAATCTGCGTGGCGATTGCCGCCAGCACGATCAGGGCGGCGCCCAGACCCGTGGTGGGAGTGAGCCGCTGATGGAGGATCAGGTAAGCCAAGACGGCGGTGAAGACGGGTTCGAGGGTGAAGATGACCGCGGCCTGCGGCGCGGGGACGACGCTCTGGCCGATGGCTTGCAGGCAAGTCGTCGCCGCAGTGGCGGCCAGACCGAGAAACAATCGCGCCGGCCAGTGAAAATGAACGAGCGGTTGCGGATGGGCGGACAACCAGACGCCGCTGAGAAGGGCAACGGGCACGATCTGGGCGATCGCCAGGGGAAGCGGCGGAAAGTCGGCGGCTTTGGATTCGAGCCGCAGGATATAAATGGCCCAGGTGATCGCGGTGAGCAGCGTCCAGAAATCGCCGATGTTCGGGCCTGATCCGTCGTGACAGAGCAGGCCGCAGCCGATGAAGGCGATGATGGCGGCGGCCCAAATGACGGGGCGGATGCGGCGGCCGAACAGCGCGGCGATCAGCGGGACGAAGATTACGTTCATCGCGGTGATGAACGCGCAGCGATTCACCGTGGTGTACAGCAGCGCGATGGTTTGCGTGGCGTATCCGGCGAAGAGCCAACCGCCCAATTCCATGCCGACGAGCCAGATTCGAGCTTCCGCGCGGAGGAACGGCGACAAGGCGACGGCGGCGATAGTGAATCGGGCGACGTTGATCCAGGCGGCGGGGAGATCGGGGAGAATTGGCTTGATGACGACGACCGAGGAGCCCCACAACGCGGCCGCGAGCAACAATAAAGCGGCCCCGATCCGGGGTGACAATCTTGGCGAGCCCCGCATCACTCATCCACCGCGAATCCCTGCCGCTGATATTCGCTGAGCTTGTACTGGAGCGTTCGGCGGCTGATGCCCAGCTCGATGGCCGTGGCGGTGCGGTTCCCGTCGTTGCGGCGAAGCGCGGAAATGATGTGCTCACGCTCCACGTCCTCCAGCTTCTGCACGGATTCCTGCTCGTGCGACTCCTCGGCGGCGGCTCGCAGCGCCTGAGGCATCGGCCGCACGAGCCGTTGCGTGGCGCGATGAAGCGATTTTTCCAGCTCGCCCAGCGGGCACGGTTTTTCGAGGAAATCTACAACATCCAGGCGAATGGCGGCGCGAGCGGCTTCGAGGTTTCCAAAGCCGGTCAAGACGATGACCTGATGTTCCGGATGGATGGCGCGGAGCTTTTCAAACAATTCGATCCCGCTGATTCCGGGGAGATTCAGATCGACGATTGAAACGTCGAATTTCGACGCGTGCATCAGGCGCAGCGCTTCTTCGGCCGAGCGCACCGATGCGACCTGGAATCCCCAGGAGGCGATGGCGCGGGTGAGCACGTCGCGCAGACGGCCTTCATCATCGACGATCAGAACGCGGACTTCGTCGGGCGTGGGCGGTTTGGATGCATTCATTGGTCAAGCTCCTCATCCAGGTCGAAGGAAGCGGTGGGCAGGACGACGGTGAATCGGCTGCCGAGGCCGGGACCGTCGCTGTGGGCGCGGATTTCACCGCCATGGCGCACCACGATGGCGTGGGCGATGGATAGGCCCAGGCCCGTGCCGCGCCGTGCGTCCTCGCCCCCGCCGGCTTTCCCGCGGGCATCGGTGTAGAACGGCTCGAAGATCTGATCGAGCACGGCGTGCGGCATGCCGCGCCCGGTGTCGGTGACGCACAGCTCGACTTCGCGGCGATCGGCGGAAATCGCCACACGCACCTCGCCCCCGGCGGAGACCGCTTCCAGCGCATTGAACACGAGGTTCAGCACCACCTGCTTGATTTCGTCGCTTCGGCCCTTGATTCGATCGTCGATCCCGTTGGCGGGCGTGACGGTCAGAATCCGGTTGTGAAATTCCGGCATCGCCGTCACGGAAGCGACGATCTCGCGCACCAGGCTGCCGAGTGAAAAGATCGACGGCGCTTCCTGCGGCTCGCGCCCAGGGTCAGGAGTTTTTCGACGATGCGCTTGCAGCGGAAGGCTTCTTCGCAAATCACCTGGAGCGAACGAGCCGATTCATCCTGCGCGGTCTGGTCGCCGCGCTCGATGGCGCCCAGCGACAACTCGGCGTGGGCGGTCATGATGCTCAGGGGGTTGTTGATCTCGTGCGCCACGCCCGCGGCCAAGAGCCCCACGCTCGCCAACCGTTCATTGCGGAGAAGCTGGCGGCTCTTGGCTTCAACCTTCTGCTGGAGATTGTGATACAAATCTTCGAGCCTTGCGGCCATGCGGTTGAAATTCGCGGCGAGTTCGGCGAATTCGAGGGTTCCTTCGGTATCGACGCGGCCATTGAAGCGGCCGGCGGCGATGCGCTCCACCGCCAGCTTCATCCGGGCCAGCGGCCAGAGGATCGAACGATACTGCGCGATCCCGACGATCATGGCCATCAGCGCCACGCCAGCCAGAAGGCCGCTCATCGAAAACATCAGAAACTTCAGATGATAGTCCGCGCGATCGTAGGCAAACTGGATTTGACGGCGGCAATCGGCGTCGAGATCGACCATCGGCTTGACGACCGAATCGAGATTGTTTGGCCGGGCCGAATCGGCGGCAAGGTCGGCCTGCGCCGCGGCGTCCAGGGACTGGCGCACGTTCTGTTCCAGGGCGGCATCATGCGAGGGAGAGTCCGGGGGGAAGCCGCGATTGAACAGATCGAGGGCGCGGCCCAACTCCACGTGCGCCGCCGCCGGGGCCGGCTGGCGGATGGCGAGGTAGAGCTGCGCGGCCGCCACGTGGGTGCCGACCTCGTAAACCTTTTGCAGACGCCCATAGCCGTCGAACGCGGCATTGAAATCGGACCGCATCTGATCGATTTCCCAGAAGGAAGCGGCGCCCGCCACCAGCAGGCTCGCGACCAGCGCGGTGATCTGATACGCCAGCTTTCGCCGCAAGGTCATCATACGAGCCAATATCATCGCATAAATCGGGCGAAAAACGGAGTGGTTGAGGTCAGCGGGCGCGAAAGGGGCGTGCCCAAGCGGCCGGGGTTCCGAAGATCGGCTGGAGGACCAGCCGGCTCACTTTCGAAATTGAGCCGGCCGGTCCTCCGGCCGATTCTTTTTGCCCGGATCTTTAAGCGTCCCCCGGTACCGCCCATCGTGCAAATATTGCCCGACAGACATCGCCCTCGACCGATCCGCGCTATAAGCTGAACGCCATCTAATGAGGAGATTTAGCATGAACTGGTTGAGGACTTTCCTGGCGATTGGGATATTGCTGAGCGGCTTGAAGGTCGCGGCGGCCGATGCCGTCGATGATCGCCAGCTTGCACAGGCGACGGTTGACAAGGCGCTGGCGTATCTCCGAAGCAAGCAGAAGCCGGACAACGGCTGGCAGGATGAAGCCGATCCGCCGGGCATTACCGCGCTGGTTTTGCGGGCATTCCTCTCTGATGACAAGTACCCCGCCGACCAGCCGTTTTTGAAAAAAGGATTCGAGAAGCTGCTGTCATATCAGGTGGCAAACGGCGGCATCTACAAGGATATCCTGGCCTGCTACAACACGGCGATCGCGATCAGCGCGCTGGCCGAATCGAAAGACCCGGCCTATCGCCTCGCGACGATCAAGGCGCTGGATTATCTCAAATCGCTCCAGTGGTCGGACAAAATCTCCGGCGTGTCGCAAGAGGTGCGGGTCAAGAGCGATCAGGACATCCGATACGGCGGCTTCGGGTATGGCGGCCGCGCCCGCCCGGATTTGAGCAACACGCAAATGGCCCTCGATGCCCTGCACGACGCGGGGTTGAAGCCGGACGATCCGGCGTTTGCGGCGGCCACGAAATTCGTCAGCCATTGCCAGAACTTTTCCGAGACCAACGATCAGCCGTGGGCCGGCGATGACGGCGGATTCATTTACACCCCGGCCGGCGGCGGAAATTCGGCGGCGGGCGAGTATTTCGGCATCGGCGGACGGCGGATGCTGCGCAGTTACGGATCGATGACCTACGCGGGGCTCAAGAGCATGATCTACGCGGGACTCTCTCACGATGATCCGCGCGTTAAGGCGGCGTGGGACTGGATCAGCAGGAATTTCACGGTCGATGAGAACCCCGGTATGGCCGCGCTGGGGCCGGACAGCGCCCAGGGCGGTTTGTATTACTATTTCTACACGATGGCCAGGGCACTGAGCGCTTACGGCCAGCCGGTGATTGTCGATCCGCAGGGAACGCGGCATGACTGGCGCGTGTCGCTCATTCGGAAGATCGCGACGCTGCAACGTCCGGATGGCAGCTTCATGGGCCAGCGGAAATGGATGGAGGACAATCCGGTGCTGGTCACGGCTTATACGGTGATGGTGCTGGAAGAGGCCCAAAGGGACTTGGCGGCCCACCAGGGCAAATAATTCGGTGCAGCGGATCACCAGGTATTTTTCCGATGCCGGCGATTTCAGATTTTGATCTAAGCGGGCTGCAAGGACTCATCTCCCAATGGGGGTTTAAGACCAGCCATGCCCGAACCATTCTGCGAGCGCATTACAGCGAGAACGGCCCGGTTTTTCCGCACCAAATTTCTCTCGGCCGAAGGTTGTGGGAAAAGCTGTCCGGCGATGTTCGGGCGATGCAGACATCGGTCGCCCGCGAGCATCGCAGCGCGGACGGGACGATCAAGTTGCTGGTCGGCCTGGCCGATGGGCAGGCGGTGGAATCGGTGCTGATGCCCGGCTTCCGCGCCGATCGCGCGGCGGGATGCATCTCCTCGCAGGTGGGGTGTGCCATGGGATGCGATTTTTGCGCCAGCGCCCGCGGCGGGCTGAAGCGCAATCTGACGGCCGGCGAAATCGTCGAGCAATTCCTCCACCTGCGCCGGCGAGCCGGATCGCTCGGGAGGAGATTGGCCTCGCTGGTGTTCATGGGAATGGGCGAGCCGCTGCTTAACTTGGCGAGCGTGTTGCCCGCGATCGAGCGCATTGCGCACCGGCAATTGGGGAACTTGGGCTGGCGGCATATCACCGTTTCCACCGTGGGAGTCGTTCCGGGGATGGACGCCCTGGCCGCGGCGAAGAATCCGGTTCATCTCGCCGTTTCGCTCCATGCCCCGGATGACGCGACGCGCCGGCGCATCGTTCCGGCGAATCGGCGGTGGCCGGTCGCCCAGGTCCTGGACGCTGCCCGGCGATATCAGTCCCGCACCGGCCGCATTGTGAACGTCGAATATTGCCTGCTCGCCGGCGTCAACGATTCGCTCGAGCAGGCGAACCTTCTGGCAAAGTTGATGCGCGGATTCGCGGCCCACGTGAATCTGATTCCGCACAACCCGATCGGGCCGGGGATCAGCGGCGTGGAATATCGCCGTCCGGAACTGTCGCACGTCGAGCGCTTTGCCGAGGTCATGCGCCAGCGCGGAGTGGTGACGCATATCCGCCTGGCCAGGGGCGACGATGTCGCCGCAGCCTGCGGACAACTTCGCCAGACCACTACGACGGTCGCCTAGCGGCGGCCCAGCGGCGCGATTGCGTCCGATAATGAGATTGGCGGAGTCCGGGACTTGCCGTCATGGACTTTTGAGCCGATTCAGGACTATGCTGGCAGCCGGCCCGTTATAGATTGGAGACGCTCGTGGACAAATTCATCCTCCCGAACTTTCACGCGATTCTGATCCACTTCCCCCTGGGATTACTGGGCATCGGCGTGGCGATCGAGCTGTTCAGCTTTTTGTGGCGGCGCAGCTCGCTTCGGACCGCCGGGCGCTGGATGATTTTGCTGGGGACGCTGACGGCGGTGCCGGCGCTGACCAGCGGGCTGTATGCCCTGAGCGACGTGGTGGGCCATGGCAACGGGGCCGATTCCTGGGCGGAATTCAAGGCCGACAGCAATTTTACCGCCGTCGATTGGCGATTCGTTCGCTATCACGTCATCCTCAATTCCGCCGCGACGGGCCTGGCGCTTTTCGCAGTCGTGATGTGGCTCGGCGCCTCCGACTATTGGCGAAAAATCCTCCGCCTGCCGGCGCTGATCATGCTCCTGGCTGCGATGGGATTGATGACTGATGGCGCCTGGCACGGCGGGGAGATGGTTTATCGCCTGGGATTTGCCGTGCAGGGACGACAAGCCGTCGTTCCCGAACACCCGACACAACCGCAGGGTCTGCAGGACAAGATCGAGTATTACGCGCCTGAAGGCGAAGTCCACCTGCTGCTGGCGGGAGTGGTGTTTGCGCTGGCTGCTGCGGCGCTGGGGCTGTCGATCCGCCGGGCGGTCGCCACCGATTCCGTCATCGTTCAGCGGGTTCCGCCGACGTACGTGCCGAAGGCCCAGGCGGGTCAGCCGCAAAAGCCCATTTCACTGCTGCAAGCCCTGAACGATCCGGGCGACGAGATTCCCGTCGTTCCGCGAGTCCCGGCCGCGAGATTTTGGCTTCTGGCGGCGCTGGTGGCGATCGGCGCCATCGCCAGCGGATTGTGGTTTGGGGGATTCTTCGAGCCCTGGCCGAAGATCATCGACCAGAGCCATCTGCGCACGTCGCTGCAGAACATCAAGGATGCCGACCAAGCGCGCGAGGGCCTGCACATCGTTTTCGGCGCGTCGATTCTTGTGCTGGTGCTGGCCCTTTCTCTGCTGACGCGCATCGCTCCGCGGAGCCGCGTCATTTTGAGCGCGTTATCCTTCCTGCTGGTCCTGGCGATGGCCGGGCAAATATGGCTGGGAGTGCTCTTGATCTACGATGGCGACCGTGGCCCGCTGGCGAGATTCAAGACCGAGGCCCAGGCCAACGAGCAGGAAAGCAATTCACCGGCGCCGACCGTTTCGCCGTCGCCGGTGACGCAGCCGAGCACGTTGCCGACGACGCAGCCGATCGCGATGTCCCCAAACCAGTAAATTTCCCCCGGCCGAGCGGGACTGTACAAAAGGTTACAAAACCGAACACTTTCGGGAATTTTATTAGTGGACGCTAGGTTATATTCGATGTCGCAAGTATTTTGCTGTTCATAGTCTATGTTAATTTCCGGTGGCGTGACCGAAATGAGTTAGCAAGAGAGTGTTCAACCGGGCTCAACGGGTTTTTTGCACGAATTCAGCGGTCGCCCTTCTCACCCGTGCCGCCGGCGGACTTCAATGACGGTGCCAAATACTTCAGGGTTGTTCCGGTTCAAATGCCCGTAAAGCGCTCATCGTACCGGTTCGTTCGCCCAGGTCCCAGTTCGTTCGCTCGTGCCGGTTCGTTTGCTGTCACATGCGTCGGAGTGTTGACGAAGACCACATATTCCGTTAGTCTTCCATTCAAGAATACGCCCCTGATGGGCTACTGAAATAATGGCAAAGGCCACCATTACAACTCGTGACGGGATCAAGATCGACGTGGAGGGAACGCCAAAGGACATCGTTAGCGTAATTCACAGCGTCAGAGAGCAGCCGCGAACACCAACTCAAACCAAGAGAAGCCCGACGAGAAAGACGGGGCGCGTGCTTCTGGTAGATTTGCTCGGCTCTCTCCGCGACGGAGGTTTTTTTAAGAAACCTCGTGATCTTGCGAGTATAAAATCTTCGCTCGCCGAGATGGGCCATCACTATCCTGTTACGACGTTATCACCTTCACTTCTAAAGCAAGTGCGGCGCAGGAACTTGCGGCGCATGAGAGAGAAAGGACGTTGGCTTTACACGCAATAAGGAACGCAATGCAAGCGAAACTGGTAATCACTGACAAGAACGGCAAGGTTTTCGAAGGTCATGTCGAACTCCTGCCCGTCACATCCCGCGCCGCAAGCTCAAAGGCGCAACCACCAAAAACTGGAATTACCCAGACTGAACAGTTCCGTGGCCCCAGCGGCGGTGTGAGGCTATTGCTCTCTCGCGGACTTTTCTCGTCACCGCGTAAGGTGCGCGATGTTAGAGACGCATTGGCCAAGGAGGGCTACCACTACGGGGGCGCGCAGGTGCAAACGGCATTGAATCGACTCTCGGAGAGGGGCGGACCATTGGTAACATCGAGGCACGGCGGAAAGAAGATGTACGTGAAGAGAAAGTAATACGATGAACCGCGTGACGCTTGTCGCGAAACTTCGAACGATTAGGGCGATTATTGACGAGGCATTGGCTTCGCTAGAGGCTGCGCCTTCGGGACGGAACTCTTCGACCCCCGCGACGAAAAGTGCGCGCGCAGGCGGGAGCCGCCGTCTGTCCTTCGACGTGAACATCCTCGCGTTCATGAAGAAGCACGGCCGAGGCTTGGCGGGACCGCAGAAATTTACGATACTCCTTGCACACCTTGCGAAGGGTAGCAAATCGGTCCAAGTCCCGGCAGCCGAATTACGGAAGCAGTGGAACAAGATGCGGAGCGTCTTAGGGGACTCGTTCAATTCGGCCTACGCTAACCGTGCGAAGGCGAACGGCTGGGTAGACGCACCGAAGTTTGGGGTTTACGTGCTTTCGTCATCGTGGAACGAAGCTATTGGTAGCGTCAGTTCCGATAAGAATTAACGGCGACACCAGATGCCCAAGAGACGGAGGTCATATCATGATGGCGAGGGCGTGATGAGCTTCTCGCACTATGCCTTCATCAAAGATTTTCGCAAAGCGGAACTTGCAGACTTCCCCGACCAGCGAACGCTCGAAACGCCACTTGATGAGTCATTGTGGCTGTTGTGGGTGATGCGCGAGGAGTTTGATCACAACGGTCCAATGTACGCCTCGGAGATTGCCGAACTCGCGGAAATTCGAAGCATTGCCCTAAGTACGCTTCAAGTTGAACGCTCGCTCGCTCGAGCCGGCAAGCGAGTCTTGCGCAAGAAGTTAGACTTCGGTGACGACTTAGACAACAAGACCACCTACAAGATTTCCGAGAAGGGCATCCTCGATATGAAACGGAGGTACGCGGTCGCGGGCGCAAGAGTGTTGGTACTCGATGGGAGCAAGCCTTGGACGGACCGTCATTTAACTTTGCCCCAAATCGCAGCTGAACTCGAGGGGCGTATCTGCGTTGTTGACAAATTTTATGGAAGCGCCAGCCTCGGGGTTTTGAGCCATTTCAAACATGGTTCGCCCCTTCAATTTCTTACCGGCAAGACTAATGAGAGTAGTGCATCCTTCGCACGAGAATTGAAGGATTTTAAGAAGGAGGTAAGGTCGGTCGAGGTTCGCTTATTTCCGGCGCATCATGAATTGCACGACCGTTACATTATTTCGGATAATGCTTTGGTGATCGTCGGCCACGGGATCAAAGACATCGGCGATAAGGAATCGTTTTTGGTACTGTTAAAGGGCGAGATGACAACCGATCTTCGCAAGACACTTCTTCAAAAATTCGAAAGCCGGTGGTCCGCTTCTGCCATTATGTTGTAATATGGATCGCGCAACCGAAGAAGCGCCGAACATGGGCGCGGGAATTAAGCGGGAACCGTATGATCCGTATCATTCAATCGGCGTGACTTTCTCCACGTCAACGTGATAGATGCTCTTGATGATCCCCGAGGTCGGATCCTTGCGCACGTAAACGTGCAGCGTTCCCAGCACTTTCACCGGAACTTCATAGTTATACACGTGCTTCCCCTTGACGACGTAGCCGTCAACAAAGTGCTGAGCCAGCGGGGGGCCGTTGAAGCAGCATTTCGTCCTCGAATAGACCAGTTGGAAATAGTCGAGCCGGGCGCTGTCGCCGGCGTAGTTGGGGGCCCACATTTCGCCGACCGCGAGGATTTTCTGGCCTTCCAGGGCGCGCCATTTTGCGGGGATGTCCTGCATCGTGGCGTTGGTCTGGTCCATGTCGAAGCTGCTCATGGCCTTGAGATCGACTTCCTTGAAGGCCCCGTAATCGTGAATGCCGCCGCTGAGGAATTCGCTCAGCCACCAGAAAAACAGCAGGGCGATCGGCAGAATAATCACCGCGATGAAGACCAGGACTCGCCAGTTGATCCGCTGAAGCAACGAGGGCCGGCTCCCGGGCAGCGGACGGGGCTGGTAGGAAATGGTTACCGGCGGGGCGGATGGCGGGGTTGCGGTGCTCATGGATGTCAGTCTCGATCGATTCTCATTGCGGGGCGGCGCGGACGCTGGTGGCGTCCAGTTGGTAAATGCTCACGATGAATCCGCCGTCCTTGACTTCCTTCACGTGCAGCGTTCCCTCAACGATCAATTCATCGGGGAAATAACTCACGGCCTTGCTCTTGGGACAATGCACGACAATTGTATGCTGGATCTGGGGCGGCTGGCCAAAGCAGCAGGCAAAAAGGCTCGGAACAAGGGCGAATTCGGAAATGCTCTCCGCCTGGTCCAGTGGAATCATGTATCCGGTGGTTTTGAAATGGCAACCGTCCATGCGCAGGACATCGGCCGGGATGTTGCCGCCGACGGTGGCGTCATAGTCGAAATTCCCAAGCTCTTTGATGGGCATCTCGACGGTTTCACCCGCGACCGGGGCGGGATGAACATGGCGTGGGCCGCCATCGACCGCGATGGCCACGGATTGCTGAACCGCGGGAACGGCCGGATTGGCGGGCGGGTTAAGGAGCTGATGCCGGCAGACGCGAATCTGCTCCAGAATCGGGCCAAGCTGGTCCGGCTGATCGGTGAGCATCTCCGAGACCTTCTGCAACAGCGGCAGGGCGGAGGCGTAATCGTTCCGCCCCATATCTTCGTTGGCCTGGAGCTGAAGCTCATTAATCAGCGTAGTGCTGGCCGGTTGGGTGGTAGGCGAAACATCGGCCCGGACCGCGGCGGTGGCGAAAAGCCCCGACAAAACGACAACGATGACTCCATTCGGCTTCATATCAGCCCACATATCCTATCCGCGGATCCCAACGATTTAATCAGCCAATTGTAGCAAAGTTGCAGAGCTTCTCATTTCGCTTCGATTCCGTTCGGGGACAACTCGGCCGGTATTGGCATAAGCTCAGGTTTGACGGCCAGATAGTAAAGCTCCCCTTGCTGCAATTCATATCCTGCCATGGCCTCGGCTTGAGGGCCGATGCCCATGTAAATGTCGCAGCGACCGCTGGCGCGAATGGCGCCGCCGGTATCCTGATCGAGCAAAAAGCCGCTAAATAGCTCGGCGGCATTTCCCGAGGCGGCGGGGATTTTCGTCTTCACAAACGCCGGCATCGCTCGGGGATAGATGTCCTTTTGCTCCTTGTCCGTGGCGATCGTGCCCAGCGGCGTCACGGGAACATTCAGACTTCCGAACGGTCCGCCGGGTCGTTCGGTGAAGAAAACGTATCGCTGATCCATCGGCAGATATTTGTCCATCATTTCCGGATGAGCGGAAAAAAACGCTCCCAGGCCGCGGAGGCTCAGTTGGTCCTCGGTGATGACGCCATCGGCCACCATCTGACGACCCGGGCTGGTGTAGGCATATCCGTTGGTCCCGGCAAACCCGATCTCGTAGATCTGCCCCGACTCCGCCAGCCGCAATCGGGCCGAGCCTTGGATGGTGACGACGTACGCCTCCCAGCGGCTTTTGAGCCAGACCAATTCATCGCCCGCCAGCACATCGCCGGTTTCAATTTCGCCGCGCGTGTAGTACGGAACGATTCCGCCATCGGACCGTTTGCGGCCGCGAACCAGCCCGGTGACGGAATCGCGAACCAGATCGGCCGGCAACTTGTACAGCGGCCATTGATATTCGCCGCCGCGATGCCGGCTGGCATCGTAAATTGGCGTGAAATACCCGGTGAACAGCACGCGATCTGTAAATGCCGTCCCATCGGGCGTCGGTGCGCCATAGCTTTTGTAAACCTCGAAATCCCGCACGATCTGCTCGTTGAACCACTGGCCGTTCCAGCCGCCCATGGCAATGGCCTGATCGCAAATCCCGCGCAGTCTCTGGAGCGTGGCCGCCGCGCGGGCGTGGGTGATGTCGAGATACGGAAAGAATTGCCGGCTGCTGGGGGCGGCGAGATATTTCAGGCTGTTGTCGATGGCGGCCCGCAGGCGCAGCGGATCGATCGGCTGCTCGGCGAAATTCGGATATTCGCTCGGATCGATCTTGCGCAGGGCAACCATCCCCTCGGGCAGCGGCTTGCGAAAATCGATCGCTCGCGGAACGGGCGGCGGAGACTGCGGCTTGCATCCACCGCAGAAAATCGCGCCGGCGACTCCGGCGATCAAAAAAGACCAACGAGAAAATGTGACCGGCATGATTCCTCCATGAATCGACGAAGCGAAGGCTCACGACGCCGCGTGGGCATGAACCTGCCGCTCCGCGTGATAACTGCTGCGAACCATCGGCCCGGATTCGACGTGCCGAATGCCCTTGGCCTGGCCACGCGATTTCCAATTGGCGAATTCCTCCGGATGGACCCAACGCACCACGGGCAGGTGCTGTGGCGTCGGACGCAAATATTGGCCGAGCGTCAGAATCTCACACCCGATGGCCACCAGATCGTCCAGGACCTGATCGATTTCATCGTCCCGCTCGCCCAGGCCGAGCATCATGCCCGTCTTGGAAATGAATCCCTGCCCCTTGGCGATCTGAAGGAGCTTGAGCGATCGGTGATATTTGGCCTGCGGCCGAACGGTGGGATAAAGCCGCGGAACCGTCTCGACATTGTGGCCGAGGATTTCCGGTCTTTCGTCGAGGACTTTTTGCAGGGCATCCCAATCGCCGCAGAAATCCCCGATGAGGACTTCAACGCTCGTGCCCGGCGACTGAAGGCGGATCTGGCGAATCGTCTCCGCCCAGACGCTGGCGCCGCCGTCGGGAAGCTCATCCCGATTGACGCTGGTGACAACGATGTGCTTCAAGCCCATCCTCCGCACGGCATCGCCCACGCGCCTCGGCTCATCCAAATCCAGCGTGGGCGGCCGACCCGTGGCGATATGGCAAAACCCGCAGCTTCGCGTGCACACGTCGCCCAGGATCATCAGCGTGGCCGTCCCCACCGCCCAGCATTCACCCATGTTCGGACACTTGGCCGATTGGCAGACCGTGTGGAGTTTGTTGGAATTCACGAGGTTCAGCAGCCGACTGTACCCCTCGCCGGCGGGCATTTTCATCTTGAGCCACGACGGCTTGCGGCCTTGATCGGGGGATTGCGGCAGGATGTCCAATGAATGGGCCATGTTTGATATTTCGATTGTAGGGCCGCCGGGGCGTTAGAAAAAGTGGGCGGGCATTCGGGCTTGATTCGTCATTCGGATTTCGGATTTCTGGTTTTTCCTTGTATTCTATCCCCCATGCCTCTTCGCATCTTATGTCTGGGCGACGTGGTCGGCCGGCCTGGCCGGCAGATTTTGCATCAGAAACTTTCGGCCTTCGTGCGCGAGCGGGGGATCGATCTCGTCGTCGCCAACGCCGAGAACATCGCCGGCGGCAGCGGGATCACCGCCAATCTGTTCAATAAAATCCGCAGCTACGGCGTGGACGTCGTGACGCTGGGGGATCACCTCTATCGCAGGGCCGACATCGTGCCCACGTTGCAAACCAGCGAGCGGATCGTCCGCCCGGCCAACCTGGCCGGCGCCGCCGCGGGCAGGCCGTATGCCGTCGTGACCACCAACGGCGGGGTGGCCATAGGCGTGTTTTGTTTACTGGGGCGAATCTTCATGAACTTTCCGGCCGACGATCCCTTCGCCGCCGCCGAGCGAATCCTCGGCGAAATGCCCGAAAACGTCCGCGTCTGCGTCTGCGACATGCACGCCGAGGCAACCAGCGAAAAAGTGGCGATGTGCCATTGGCTCGACGGCCGGTGTTCGATGATCGTCGGCACGCACACGCACATTCCCACGGCCGATGCGAGGATTTTGCCCGGAGGCAGCGCTTGCATCACCGATTTGGGCATGTGCGGGCCATACGATTCGGTGCTCGGGCGGCGGAAGGATCGCGTGCTGAAGCACATGACGACGAACATGCCGCATTCGTTCGAGGTGGCGACGGGCGACGTGCGGATGTGCGGAGCCCTGGCGGAGATCGACGCCGAAACCGGACGGGCCATTTCGATGGAGCGCATCGAAGTCCGCGGCGAGAACGCCGATCAGGCCTACGATGCCGACGACCGGGCGGAGGCCAAAGGCGAATAATTCAGAGTGCTACGGACTGCTTCGAAACGCGTGAAGGCTTCGCACGAAATCATTGGGCGTGCCGAAGTCGTAGCGCGTTGCGCCGGTCATTTCGATGGCTAAATATCCCTCGCGCTGGCGTTGGATTTCCTGGGCGCGGGTCAACTGAAACTCGCCGTTGTCGCGCGTGTCGTTGCGGATCATTTCCTGCAGGACCGGGTAAATCGACGGCGACAGCAGGTGCATGCCGAACCAGCCGAGGAATTCGTTCGCATCGAGGCCGTCCACGCGCAGTTTTTCGCGCGCGACCGGCAACGTCGGCTTTTCGATGATGAGAGAAACGTCGATCAGCTCGCCAGCGCCGGGACGTCTTCTGCCGGCAATGACGCCGAAGCCCTTCAATTCATCCGGACCGATCCGGTTGACGGCCGATACGCTCTTGCCGCCGCAAACGCTCGCCATCTGCGCAAGCCTGCGGTAGGGGGAGACCGGCTGGCCGCGAAATAGATGGTCCCCCAGGCAGAGCAGGACCATCTCATCGGCGGCAAACGCCTTGGTCTGATAGACGGCATGTCCATATCCCTCCTGCCGGCGCTGAATAGCGAAACAGAGGCGCTGGCCAAGCTCGGGCAGGCGCTGGGCTTCGGCCGCCAGGGGCGGGTATATCTCTAGCCGCTTCAAATACTCCCGATCCGGCCCAGCGAAATAGGCTCGGATCGGTTCATCCTCGTTCGGCTGAACGATGAGGCAGATCTGCTCGATGCCCGCCGCCACCAGTTCCAGCACGTGGTAGTGAATCAAGGCCCGGGCGATGCCGTCGGGTCCGACGATGGGGAACAATTCCTTCTTGACCGCATGGGATGCCGGGAAATGCCGGGTTCCCAATCCCGCCGCCGGTACAACCGCCTTGCGAACCGGCGGGGTCGATTTGGCTTGTGTCATGCCGCATATATTGGCAACGGTGGGGGCACTCGACAATACCGCGGGGGCAACCAACGAATCCCCGAACAGTTGACCGGAAACTCCCAGCCAATAAGCTGAGCAGCGTGTAGGCAATCGCTTGTGGAGAAACTCATGAATCTTCTGGCCGGAAAAACGGGATTGATCCTCAACATCGCCAATGACCGCAGCATCGCGGCCCACATCGCTCACAACGCCGTGCAACAGGGCGCGCAGTGCGGATTCGGATTCCTGCCGATGGACAACGCCGAGAAATCCGAGCGCCGCGTCCGCAGGGCGATGACCGAGTTGGGATTCCCCGATGAATGGCTCCACCCAATCGACGTTGCCCACGACGATCAGATCGAACGGTTCTTTGCCGCCGCCAAGGATCGCTTCGGCAAGATCGACTTTCTGGTTCATTCCCTGGCCTTTGCGGATCGGACGTATTTGAAGAAGGAGTACGGCAATTTCACATCGACGCCGAGGAATGTCTTTAGCCAGGCCGTGGACATCAGCGCGTACAGCTTGATCGCCTTGGCGCAGGGCGCGGCGCCGCTGATGCCGGAAGGCGGGTCGATCATCGCGCTGACGTATCTCGGCGGCGAAAAAGTCATCCCCGGTTACAACGTCATGGGCGTGGCCAAGGCGGCCCTGGAAGCAACCGCCCGATATCTGGCGTTCGACTTAGGTCCCAAGAAAATCCGCGTGAACACGATCTCGGCCGGGCCGGTGCGGACGCTGTCGGCCATGGCGGTGGGGGGGATCGATGAGATGTTCGCGCATGTGGAGCGCAAGGCCCCGCTGAATCGCAACATCGAAGCCGACGAGGTTGGCAAGACAGCCGTGTACCTTCTAAGCGATCTGTCCAGCGGGGTGACGGGCGAGAATATTTACGTGGACGGCGGATTCAACACGGTGGGGCTGTGAAGCCGACATGGCGGGAAAGCGTTGGCTTGAAATGGCATGGAGCGAAGAATAGACTTTTGATCGTTTCGCGGGCGTAGCTCAGTGGTAGAGCGTCACGTTGCCAACGTGAATGTCGAGGGTTCGACCCCCTTCGCCCGCTTTGTTATTGTCCCGGCCGTCCAAGGCGCAGGACGCAGTAAACCACGAAAATGGCCGCGACGGCGAAGGCGGCCACGATGGTCAGGTACATGAAAATCGGCGGCCTGGCCCAGGCGGGAATTCTTCTCGACGAGGAATCGGCAGCGGGATCGTCGGACTCGACGCCGGGTTTGTCCTGCTTCATTTGGCGTCCTTGTCCCAATACAGCAATTCGACCACCGCGCCGAGTTGAGCCTGGCTGTCGAGGTACGCAAAGCCGCCATCGTTGCCGCCGAAGCGGCCTTGGTGGAAGACAGGCATTCCCAGCTCGCGGCATGCCGCGAGGGAGCCGTTCACGTCCTTGACTTTGAAGGCGATGTGGTGGACCGATTCGCCCTGTTGGTCCAGTTGCTCCTGCCAACTGCTGCCGGGGCCCAGCGGCTGGATCAGTTCAACTTGGCAGGATCCGCCGTCCAGGAAGGCGAGCTTGGCCTGGGCGTTGGACGGTTGGCCGCGATAAACCATGTCGCGCTTCAGGCCGGGATCGGTGGTGAAACTTTTCGGCGGCTCGACGCCGAGCAGCGCCGCCCATCGCTTGCCTGTCGCGTCGATGTCCCGACAGACGATCGCGACCTGACATATCGTTTTGCATCCTGAATCGGTTTTCATGGTCCGTTACCTCCGGAAAAAGTGTTTTGATTAACCATGGGGAGATGTCTTGCTCTGCTGAAGACCCCCATCAAATGCGCGAAGACCCTCACCCTGACCCTCTCCCGGAGTACCGGGCGAGGGGATAAGACTACGTTGGGCAAGAGGTTTTCAAAAGAGCAGAGACGCTTCATTTTTTCGTCAGGCCCTCGCGTTTCGCAGCCGGGCCAGTTCGCCGCTCATGGTGGCAAGCTGCGGACTCATGTCGTCGCGCGGAACGCGGACGTTGATCACGCAAAGCTCGTTGCTGCCCATGGCCCGGCGGATGGCGCCGTCCAGTTCGCCCTTGGTGCGGGCGACGGAAGCCGAGCCGCCGCCGACCAGGTCGCAAATCCGCCCGTAATCCCAGCGGGTGATGAGATTGAACCGGCCGTCGCGGATTCGCCGCATGGTTCCGTAACCATCGTTGTTCAGGACCAGAACGATCGGCGCAGACCCAGGCGCACGGCGGTGGAAAGCTCGTTGCCGGTCATCTGAAACGCCCCATCGCCGACGAGCACAAACGGGCGCAGCGAGGGATTGGCCATGCTGACGCCGATCGACGCCGGCACGGCGAATCCCATCGACAGGTAATAGGCCGGGGCGATGAACTCCGCTCTTCGGCTGGTGCGGATGCCCAGGGCCCCGAACAATCCGTCGCCCACGTCCGACACCACGCAGCAATTCTCGTCCAGATTCAGCGACACGATCCGGATGACCTGCTTCATGTTCAGCTCATCGGTCAACTCGGACTTCGTCAGCGGCTCCGGATCGGCGTGAGGATTGGGATGCGAAAACTTTTTGCGCTTGATGGGGGCCGACGACAACGCTCGAAGAAATTCCACGAACCGCACGTTGTCGTAGTGGTGATACCGCACGCCGATGGTTTCGGTGGTGGCCAGGACGGTTCGGTTGCGATCCAGCTTGGCGGTGTAGATGCCCATGCTCATGTCGGTGATGAAGGTGCCGAGCATCAGGACGCAATCGGAGGATTCGACGTAATGGCGAACGGCCGGGTCGCCGCTCATGGCGCCGCCGTAAACGCCGAGATAAAGCGGATGATTCTCGGCCACGGCGCTCTTGCTGAGCAGGTCGCTGGCGATGGGGATGTTGGCTCGCACGGCCAGCTTCAATGCCAGGTCGGTCACACCGAAGCGATGCAATTCCACGCCGGCCAGGAGCACGGGCTGCTTGGCCTTGGCGATCATCTCAAGGGTCTCGGCGAGTGCGGCTTGCAGGGATCGCGCGTCCGAACGAGCGATTTGAGGCGGCGCCAAGGGCGGAATGTTGATGGTTCGATCCACCATGTCATGCGGCACTTCGATGTACACCGGCCGCTTGTGGCGCAGACAGGCCTGCACGCAACGGACGATTTCCTCGGCCGCGCGATGCTCGTCCAGCAATACCGTGGAGGCGACGGTCACCTCGTCATACACCCGCCGCTGCGTGTCGAACGTCTTGACCTTGTGATGCAGCAGGGGGTCTTTCTCGCGTTCCTTTCGGCCGGGCGCGCCGCTGATGACCACGACCGGCGATTTCTCGGCGTACGCGCCGGCGATGGCATTCACGACGTTCAGGCCGCCGACGCAATAGGTGACGCAGACCAGCCCGATGCCGTTGATTCGGCTGTAAGCATCCGCGGCGAACCCGGCCCCCGGTTCATGGCACATCGTGATCGACTGGATTTTCGAGCGATCGAGCCACGCGAAGGTCGGCAACGCGAAGTCGCCCGGCACGCCGAAGCTGTGACGCACGCCATTGCGATAAAGATAGTCGAACAGAAACCGGCCCAGGGGCATGTTTCGAGGAAAGGGACGATGGGTGGCGGCGGGTCGGGCCATGTACACGCTCCTGCGCGCATTGTACGGCGCGATCGCCGCCGCGTCTTGGCCAGCGCTGCTCCACGCTCAACGGCGACCACTCCGCACCATTCCTGCTGTAACTGTTTACCGTCATCGCATTGAACCATGCGGTTTCCCGGCCGTTCTTGGATATCGAGGCGCTGGGTGGCGAAATCGAAGATGATGCGTCGTCGTGTTTTTGCGGGCGATTCCAGCACGGTAAGCAGTTACTTCCTGCTCGAATTTAATTCGGAGCTGTCCCGTTTGATTCGAGGAAAGGGACGACGAATGGCGGCTGGTCGGGCCATGTGCACGCTCCTGCGCGAATTGTAATGCGCGATCGCCGCCGCGTCTCGGTCGGAATCGTCCGCGGAAAAGGTGAGAAAAGGTGACATCCATCATTTCCGAAATGCTTGCTGATTTTATACGGTGACCGAAATTCTGAAAACGGGACAGCTCTGAATTTCTCCATCGCTCACCGCCGCTTTTTACCGGGCCGTCCACGCCGAAGCGGTTCGCGCCAGCCGAGCGTACGCCGGAGCGTCTCCAGCCATTTCTCGCTCCCAAACGGACGATCCCTCTTGATGCAATCCTTGACGGCCTGCTCCTCCGCCGCCGTCTGCGGACGATCGACCCATTCGATCCAACCCTTGCCCCTCAAGGCCGCAAACTCGCTGAGGCTCACCCGCAGTTTCGCCGGCAGTTGGTCCTGGCCGGCGCTGCTCCACGGCCAGTCGCGACAACTCCTCGCCATTCCCGCCCGGACCGGATTGCGCTCGATGTACCGGCAAACCGTGGCCAGATGCCCATCGTCCTGGATCGCGAAACTCTTGTATCGGCCTTGATACACGTGTCCGGTTCCCACCTGCCGCCGATATTCGAGCCATCGCCGCACATGGCGGATCGTCAGGCGCATCATGAATCGGGCCAATTCTCCGTCCCGCTGCGGCCACAGCAGCAGATGCCAGTGGTTTGACATCACGCAGAACCCCAGCACGCGCATGGGCGTTTGTTTTTGCGTTTCGACGAGACATCGCTGAAACGCCTGGAAATCCTTGCGCGATCGGAAGAGCGTCATCTTCCCCACGCCGCGATTGAGGACGTGATAAATAAACCCGCCGGGAGCAATGCGACCCACACGCGGCATGACCGCCGAGGGTATCGAATTTCGCGGCAACCATCAAATTAAATCAGAGTGCTGTGCCGTTTTTCTGTTCTGAGGGTGGGACGCTTGTAGGCATGCTCTTTTTTAAAATGATCGTTGGAATCAGGCTGCGCAAAGGACTGACGGGCGATGGCCGACAAACGAAAACTGGGTGTGTTCGCGGCGATTCTGCTGTTTTTGATCACTGCGGGCGCTGCGTTTGTCATCGTGAAATCTTATGTGTGGTCGGGCGAATCGGCGGAGTTGCCGGCCGCGCCGGCGAATTCCGCGGCTGTGCCGGCGACCGAGCCGCAGCCTTGGGTGATGCCGGATTTGTCCAAGCTTAAGCCGCAGTTCACCAGCGCGGATTTTCAGCGTGACGCCGTCATCATGAATGACCCGCATGGCAAGATTGGCGCCAAGGCGGGTGTTTATTTCATTGAATCGTCGCCCGGAACATTTTGGGTGTGGAACCGGCCCTGGGGAAACATGTACTCGGACTTCGCAGTCGTTGTACCTAACGAGCCAACGAACCCCGAAACAGGGGATTTGCATCACGTTTCACGGAGACGGAACGCTCGAGATCGGGCAGAATCCGCTGGCCGATCAAAGTATTGTCGAAACCCATGTCCCGCCGCTGGCTCATCCAGCGATCAAACCGGGAACGGAGTTCAATCGGCTGCTGATCGTTCTGCGAGGCCAGGAACTTACGGTCCTGGTCAACGGCGTTTCGGTTTGTGATCCGGTTCAGATTCAGGAGCACGTTCTGCCGGGCGTTCTGGCCTTGTCGGGATCCGCGGGGCCGGATGGACCCACCCGCGTGGAGTTCACGAGTTGCACGGTCTGGCGCGGGAAACTAGCGTCCCCGATTCTCGAACATCCAAAGAACGCGCTCCCCTTCGGGTCGCGGCTAAACTTCTACAACTCCGCCGTTACCAGGCTCGCGAGTTCCGATCGCTCGCTCTTGGATAAGGTGATGTGCCCCACGATCCCCTTGCCTTTGAGTCGCTCGACCAGATACGACAAGCCGTTGCTGCTGCTGTCGAGATAGGGATTGTCGATCTGCGTCGCGTCGCCGGTCAGGACGAGCTTGGTGCCGTCGCCGACTCGGCTGGCGATCGTCTTCACTTCGTGCGGCGTGAGGTTCTGGGCCTCGTCCACAATCATGAACTGATGCGGAATGCTTCGGCCGCGGATGTACGTCAGCGGCTCGAGGACGAGCTGGCCGCTGCCCATGAGCTGCTGAATGCGCTGCTCGACGCTGGAGAGGGAGGCGTGCTTCTCGTGGCCGCTGTCCTGCGCCAGGCGGTTGGAAAGCAGATAGGCGATGTTGTCGAAGATCGGCTGCATCCAGGCGTTGAGCTTCTGATCCTTGTCGCCGGGGAGATATCCGATGTCGCGCCCCAGCGGCATGATCGGGCGGGCGCAGAGCATCTTGTGATAAATCTCTTCGTTGAGGGTCTTGGCGAATCCCGCAGCGAGGGCCAGGAGGGTTTTTCCCGTGCCGGCGGCGCCGATCAGGGAAACGAGCTTCACCGAATCGTCCATGAGCAGATCGAGGGCCATGGCTTGCTGGAGATTTCGCGGCATGATGCCGAAGACCGGCCCGCGTCGGCCGCGCACGGGGGTGAGCGAACCATCGGCCCGCAGGCGCGCGATGGCCGTGTGGTTCGGGGTCCTGCTCGTCCTTCATGAGGACGAATTCGTTGGCGTGGGCGTCTTCGAGGTCCAGGCGAAGTTGCTTCTCGCTGAAGAGCCGATCGATGGTCCCGGCCGGCACGGCCATTTCGCGCCAGCCGGTGTAGAGGCGCTCGAAATCCACCTTCTGGGCCTCGAAATCCTCGGCCACGAGCCCCATCGCATCGCTCTTGATGCGGGCGTTGATGTCCTTGGAGATGAAGACGACGCGCATGCCCTCCTGCATGAGGCCAAAGGCGCAGCAGATGATGCGGTTGTCCGGCGTATTGGCGGTCAGCCCCGGGCAAAGTTTCTGGTCCTCCTCGAGAATCACGCGGACGCGCCCGCCGGTCTGCGGAAGATTGACGCCCTCGGAAAGTTTTCCCTGCAGGCGAAGCGAATCGAGATGACGGATGACGGTTCGGGCGTTGCGGCCCAGATCGTCGGAGTTGGTCTTGAACTTATCCAGTTCCTCGATGACATCGAAGGGGATGATGACCTCGTTGTCGGCGAACATGAACAGGGCGTTGGGATTGTGCAGCAGAACGTTCGTGTCCAAAACGAAATGCTTGACGTGTCCGTTGGTATGGGTCATGGGAAGAATCCGTTCAGGTACGGCCTCCGATCCGTGTGCATCCGCCGCGTGATTGTGGCAGAATACAGTTATGTCTCTCTATCCACTTAAATTCAAGCCGCGGTATCTGGCAAAGATGTGGGGCGGTCGAAAAATCGAGACGATCCTGGGCAAATCGCCGCCGCCGGGCGCGATCGGCGAAAGCTGGGAGGTTTACGATTTTCCGCCGGGGGTGGTGGGGGAATCGGACGACTGGATCAGCAGCGAAGTGGCCGAGGGCCCGCTGGCGGGCAAAACGCTGCACGAGCTGGTGGGAGAATTCGGGCGAGAATTGTACGGAAGCGCGCCGCTGGTCGGGCCGGTGGGTCAATTCCCGATTCTCATCAAATTTCTCGATGCCGCCCAGGATTTGTCGGTGCAAGTTCATCCGGACGAGGCCTATGCCAAGGCCAATCCCGGCGCTCATCTGAAGAACGAGGCGTGGTTCATCGTTCAAGCGGATCCCGGCTCTCGATTGCTCAAGGGGCTTCGCGCGGGCGTCACCCGGGAATCGTTCGCCAAGGCGATCGCGGACGGGTCGGTCGAATCGTCGATCAATTCCATCGCGGTCAAAGCCGGCGATTGTTTTTATCTGCCCAGCGGCACGGTTCATGCCCTTGGCGCGGGGATTCTGGCGGCGGAGGTGCAGACTCCGAGCGATACGACCTTTCGCGTGTTCGACTTCAATCGCATCGACCCGTCCACCGGCAAGCTCCGGACGCTGCACGTCAAAGAGGCGATGAAATGCATTGATTTCTCCGCCGGGGCGGAGCGGGTGAAACCTGGGCCGGGGCCGGAACTGGTCAAGTGCGATCATTTCAGCATCAGAAAAATCGCGCTGAACGAAGGCCGGGAAGTTTCGATTCCGGCTGGCGAGCCGATCGTTGTGATGTTCATCGAAGGCCGGGGGCGGCTGAGGTGCGCCGAGTCGGAAGAGGCAACCGATTTCAGGCGCGGTGATACGGTCCTCCTTCCGGCGTCGCTCAAACAAAGCACGGCGATTGCCCGCGGCGACAGTTTGTGGCTTGAGGTGAGGTTCTCGAACGTCCAAACGCGACTCCCCTTCGGGTCGCGGCTAAACTAGGCGCGCGTTTCCTGCTCGAGCGACGCGGCGACTTGGGCCATGACGCGGTCCCACTGGCCGGGCGCGGGTTGGCGGAATAATCTCATCTTCGGATACCACGGAGAATCGGACCGATTCAGCAGGTAACGCCAATCGGCCACGTGCGCCAAAACCGCCCAAACGGGTTTGCCCATCGCGCCGGCCAGGTGCGTCACCGCCGATTCGATTCCGATGACCAGATCGAGATTCGCGATCAATGCGGCGGTTTCCGCGAAATCGTGCAGATCGGATGACCAATCGACAAGCTGCATCTCCGGCGGGGCGGCGGCGGCCTGGGCGGCGGCGGGGCCTTTTTGCAGGCTGAAAAACCGGGCTGATTTCACCTTCGCCAGGGGCGCGAAATATTCAAACCGGCCGGACCGCCAGCGGTCATATTGCTGCGTGGGCCGGCCGGCCCAGACCAGCCCGACGCGCAGCCGACCGTCATGATCCCCCAATCGTTCCCGCCAGGCGGCGAGGCGATCCGGCGGGGGCGTCAAATACGGTACCTGGGCCGGGATGGTCTGGAGCGTTGTGCCAAATGCCAGGGGAAGGCTCATCATAGGACACTGCACGTCAAACGCCGGCAGCCTTTCGCCCTGGACGACGATCTGTGCGATGCCGGGAACGGTCCTGAAGAGCCGGGCCAATTCCGGCCGGCATTCGACGATCACCTTTGGACCGCGCTTTGCGACCAGCGGCACGTAGCGGACGACTTGCAGCATATCGCCAAAACCTTGTTCGGCGTGCAGGAGGATGGTTCGTCCGGCCAAATCCTGGCCTCGCCATTGCGGCTGGGTGAAAGGGCGCGGCGTGGCCACGTTGGGGCACTTCATCCGCCATTCGTATTCCGCCCAGCCGGCCGAAAAATCGCCGAGCATTAAAAGCGTCCAGCTCAGGTTCCAATGAGCGTCGGCATAATCCGGCCGCAGGGCCTGGGCGCGTTTGAAGGCAACGAGCGCCTCCTCGTGTCTTGCCTCATTCCGCAGGGCCAGGCCAAGGTTGTTATGCAATTCCGGCCAGCCGGGGTTCAGCGCGATCGCCCTTTGGAAAATAGCGATCGCGCGGGCGAATTCGAACTGGGCCAGAAATACGCCGCCGAGATTGTAATGTGCGGCCGCCATGCCCGGATCAAGCTCGATCTCGCGTTGCAAAGCCGCGGCCGCCTCATCAAATCGTTTGTTCCTGGCGTAAATCGCGCCAAGGTTCGCATGGTATTGGGCCACATTCGGATTGATCTGGATCGCCTTGCGGAGCAGCTCGATGGCCACGTCAAGTTGTCCAAGGTCCGCCGACAGCGATCCGAGCAACTGAAGCGCATCAACCTGATCGGGCCGCTCAGCCAGGACCTGGCGATAGGCCGTCTCCGCCTCGCGCAGCCGGCCGGCGCGATGATGGGCCATGCCCATTTCCAGCCGTTGCTGCAGGGTCATTTGCACCATGTCAGCCACATCTGCCGATACGCCGATTCGATGTCCCGGGCGAAACGTTCGCCGTCCATCAGCGGCGACGACCGCGTCCGTTCCCGAAGCGTCCGGCGAAGCTCGGTGAGTTTCGGCAAGTCCGCGGCGAGCTTCGCCGCCAATTCCACGAATTGATCCGCCGTCGTCGCCGCCAGTTCGCTCAGTCCCACGTTGGACAACTGGCTGAAACCCGCGCGGCCGACCACGGTCCGGCCCAGCAGCGTCACCACCGGAACGCCCATCCACAGCGAGTCGATGCTGGTCGTGTGTCCGTTGTACGGCAGGGTGTCCAGGCCCAGGTCGATGCGATTGTAGAACTGCAAATAATTTCGCCGGCTGTCGCGCGAAACAAAATCAACGCGGTCGCCCAGCGTGCGGCTGACCCACTGCCGCCGGGAGCCGGGCGGGGCGAGCAAAACCATCCGCGATCCGGGCACGGCATCCAGCACCCGCGACCACAGTTCCAGCAACGGCTGATTGACCTTGCAAAAGTTGTTAAAACAACCGAAGGTGACGTGCCCGGCCCGCTCGGCCGGCGGCGGATTGATCCCCGGCATCTCCGATGCCCCCAGCGCCTCCGGATCCATGCACCAGAACGTGTGCGGCAGGCGAAGGGACTTTTCGGTATAAAAGGCGTCGGTTTCCCCCGGCGGGTCCAGATACGGATCGGTCAGGCGATAGTCCATCGTCTCCAACCCCGTCGTGCCGGGATAACCCAGCCAGGTGACCTGCACGGGGGCGGGCTTGCGGGCGAAGACCAGCATGCGGTTCTGGGCCATGTGCAGGGTCAAATCCACCAGGATGTCGATCCGATCGCGGCGAATGAGTTCGGCCAGTTGTTCATCGCTCATGGCGACGGTGCTTCGCCAAACGTCGGCCCAGCCGCGCACCCGGGTGGTGAACGTATCGGACGATTTCACGTCGGAATAGCAAAAGATCTCGAACTGTTGGTGATCGTGCCGAGAAAACAGCGGGGCGGTGAACAGGGCCTGGCAATGTCCCCAGAAATTGGGTGAAACGTAGCCGATGCGAAGGCGGCGATTGGAATTGCGGTCGTTTGGGTACGGCAGATCCGACCGCAACGGCCGGGCGAGTTGATCGTTCCATTTCCGGTGTTCCAGCAGAATCCGCCGCGGGTCGTAATCGGGGTGATAATACAGCGTGTAGAGCCGATTGCCGTGGGCCATCGCATGTCGCGGCTGAAGCGCGATTGCCCGATCGAACCACGCGATCGCTTCCTCCGTTTGTCCGGTATTTCGGAAGAGGGTTCCGAGATTGTTGCATAGTTCGGGCTGGTCAGGCCGCAGGCGAAAACTGGTTTGCATCGCCACTAAAGCCTCATCGAGACGATCCTGGTCACAAAGGGCTCGTCCCAGGTTGAGAAAAGCAATGGGATGGGGCGCGGCCGCCGCCGCGCGCTGCCATGCCGCGGTCGCCTCGCCGGTTCGACCCAGCGCCTGCAGCGCATTGCCGAGATTGTTGGCCGAATCCGCATGATCCGGCCGCAGCGCCAAGGCCCGCTGAAAGCATTGAACCGCTTCCCGGAGGTCATCCGCACGGCGCTCGGCGCCCGGCGCATTTGACGGATCCTGATCGGGCGGCGCCGCCAGGGCCTTGCGAAGCCAGCCGGTGCCGAGATTGAAGAGCGATGAAGCGTCTCCAGGCCGGGCGGCGACGGCGCGCCGGTAGCAATCGATCGCCTCATCGAATTGTCCGACGTCACAAAGAACGTTGCCCAACTCGTTATTGGCGTCAGGATGTTCGGGCCAAAGTTTTACGGATTGGCGGAACGCCTGGATCGCATCATCCTTCCTGCCCATGACCAGCAGGGCCAAACCGAGGTTGGTGTGAAATGTCGCCTGAGCGGGATCGATCGCGATGGCCGTGCGAATCAGGTCCACCGCCTCCGCCGGACGGCGCAATTGAAACGCCACGCAACCGAGCAGATGCAAAGCCCCGGCGTGACGAGGCGTTCGCGCCAGGACTTGGCGCAAGAGCGGCTCGGCATCGGCGAGCCGCCCGGCCCGCAGATGATCCGCCGCCCGATTCAGCGTTTGTTCCGGTTCCATCACGATGGCAATCGATCCGCCGCCCGCCAGCGCAACGCGTCCACGACCTTGGCGACGGCCGCCGTCCAATCGCCGGCGGCCGGCTGGCGAAACAACCGCATCGTAGGATACCACGGCGAATCGTCGCGGTTCAGCATCCAGCGCCAATCGGGCACCAGCGGCAGAAGCACCCAGACGGGCTTGCCGAGCGCCCCGCCAGGTGCGCCACGGACGTGTCCACGCTGATGACCAGATCGAGATTGGCGATCAGTGCGGCGGTCTCGACGAAGTCGTGCAAATCGGCGGTCCAATTGACCAGGTCGATCCCCGGCGGCGGGATGGCGGCCTGGGCGGCGGCGGGGCCTTTTTGCAGCATGTAGAACCGGGCGGATTTGATCGCCGAGAGGGGGGCGAAATGCTCCAGGCTCATCGAGCGCCGGCGGTCGTCGTTGTGCTGCGGCCCGCCGGCCCAGACCAGCCCGACGCCCAGGCGGCCATCGTCCACCCGCTCCCGCCACGCGGCGATTCGATCCGCCGGCACGGACAGGTACGGAACTTTCGCCGGGATCGTCTGGGCCGTCGTGCCGAACGTCAGCGGAAGGCTCATGATCGAGCGGTGCGCGTCAAACGGCGGCAATGGCTGGCCTTGGACGAAGATCTCCTGAATGCCTTCGACGCCGCGGAGAATCGTGGCCAAATCCGGCGGGCATTCGACGATCACCCGTCCGCCGCGCTGAACCACCAGCGGCACGTAGCGGATGAATTGCAGCGTATCGCCCATTCCCTGCTCGGCGTGGAGCAGGATCGTCTTTCCGCCCAGATTTTCGCCGGTCCACTGCGGCGGGGAGAAGTTCCGCGGCCGGACAATGTCGGGAACCTTCGTTCGCCATTCATATTCGGCCCAACCCGCCGCAAGATCGCCGGCCAAGAGCAGCAGCGACCCGAGATGCCAACGTGCTTCGGCATAATCCGGCCGCAACTCCACCGCGCGCCGAAACGACGCGATGGCCTCATCGTATTTCGCCGATTTCCAAAGCGCCACGCCGATGCTGTCGTGCATCTCCGGCCAATTCGGATGTATCGCCAATCCCTTGTGCAAAGCGGAGATCGCGCCGTCAAAATCGCCCTTTTCCGCAAGCGTGCCGCCCAGATTGTAATAAACGTCGGGCAAGTTTGGATTGAGCTGAGGCGCTCGCCGCAGCGACGCCAGCGCTTCGTCCAGCCGCTTGAGTTTCAGGTAAACCGCGCCGAGGTTTCCATGGTAAGCGGCGATGTTGGGATTAAGCTGAATTGCTCTTTTAAGGAGCTCGATGGCCGCGTCATACTGGCCGATTTGCGCCCCAGGCTCCCGAGCAGGTGCAGGGCGTCGGTAAAATCGGGTTTCTCGGCGAGAATCTGACGATAGATGGCCTCGGCTTCGCGCAATCGTCCGGCGCGGTGATGCGCCAAACCGATTTCCAGCCGCTGTTGCACGCTCGTCTGATTCATTTCAACCGGTTTTTCATTTCGACATCGCGCGGGTCAGATTCTCAACGACGCCGGTCCAATCTCCCGGCGTCGCCTGGCGAAACAATCGCATCGTCGGATACCAGGGGCAGTCGGTCCGATTCAGCATCCAATGCCAAGCCGGCACGCTGGACAAAAGCACCCAGACGGGCTTGCCCATCGCCCCGGCCAGGTGGGCCACGGAAGTATCGACGGAGATCACCAGATCGAGATTGGCGATCAGGGCGGCGGTGTCGGCGAAATCGTGAAGGTCCCGGGTCCAATCCACGAAATCCATCCCCGGGGGCGCGGCGGCGGCCTGGCCGGCGGCGGGGCCTTTCTGGAGGCTGAAGAAGCGGGCTGATTTCACTTCCGCCAGCGGGGCAAGTTGATCGAAGCGCATGGAGCGCCTGCGGTCGTCCCTCTGGTCGGGCCGTCCTGCCCAGACCAACCCCACACGGCGGCGGCCGTCCGGATTTCCCAACCGCTCCCGCCAAGCCGCGACCCGATCCGGCGGCGCAGCCAAATACGGCACCTGGGCGGGAATCGTCTCCAGCGTCGTGCCAAATGCCAGGGGAAGGCTCATGACCGAACTTTGCACGTCATACGGAGGCCAGGAATCGCCTCGGGAGATGATCCGTTCGATGCCCCGGGCGCCGCGGAGGACCGCCGCCAATTCCGGCACGCATTCGACGATCACCTTTGGGCCGCGCTTTGCCACCAGCGGCGCGTACCGGATGAATTGGAACGTATCGCCAAAACCCTGCTCGAGGTGCAACAGGATCGTCTTTCCCTCCAGCGTCTGACCGTTCCATTGCGGCTGGGCGATGTTCCGGGGTTGCGCGACCTCCGGCATCTTCCTTCGCCACTCGTATTCCGGCCATCCGTTGGAAAAATCCCCGAGAAGCAGAAGCGTTGTGCCCAGGTTCCGATGGGCGTCGGCAAAGTCCGGCCGCAAGGCCACGGATTGTCTGAACGCCGCCAGCGACTCGTCATATTTTCCGCAGTTGCGCAGGGCGAGACCCAGGAAGTTGTGCAATTCCGGCCAATTGGGATTCAGCGAGATTCCCAAGCGAAAGACGGCGACGGCGCGATCGAATTCGCCCTTGTCCGAAAGCGCGGCTCCGAGATTGTAATGCGCCGGCACCAGCTTTGGATCGAGTTGGAGGGCGCGCTCGAGGGCCGCAATCGCCTGGTCGAGCCGCTGCGTTTTCAGGTAAAGCGATCCGATGTTTCCGTGAAAAAGGGCGACGTTGGGATTGGCTTGAATCGCCTTGCCGAGCAGTTCGATGGCCGCGTCGTATCGGCCGAGCTGTGTCGCCACCCCCGCGAGCAACTGCAGCGCCTCGGGATGATTCGGTTCCTCGGCGAGGACACTGGCGATAAATTTCTTCCGCCTCGCGCAGCCGGCCGGCGCGGTGATGCGTGAGGCCCAATTCCAGTCGTTGCCGATGGTTCATTTGCACCTTTGGGCGAGCGCGCAGGCCCACCTCCGCCATGACGCCGATCCAATCTCCCAGCGCGGACTGTCGGAACAATCTCATCGTTGGATACCAGGGGCTGTCGGTCCGATTCAGCATCCAACGCCAATCCGGCACCAGCGGCAGCAGCACCCAGACGGGCTTGCCCATCGCCCCGGCAAGGTGGGCGACGGAAGTATCCACGCAGATGACCAGATCAAGATTGGCGATCAGGGCGGCGGTGTCGGCGAAATCGTGCAAGTCGGCGGCCCAATCGACGAAATCCAACCCCGGCGGCGGGTGGGCGCTCTGGGCGGCGGCGGGGCCTTTCTGGAGGCTGTAAAAGCGAGCCGATTTCAATTCCGCCAGCGGCGAGAATTGATCCAGCCGCATCGAGCGCCGGCGGTCGTTGCGGTGCTTTGGCAGGCCCGCCCAGGACAGCCCGATGCGCAGCGGTCCGCCCGCGGCGCCGATCCGCTCTGCCCAGGCAAGGGCACGGTCGCGCGGCGGCGTCAGGTACGGCATCCGGACGGGAATCGTCTCCAGCGTCGTCCCAAACGCCAGCGGAAGACTCGCCAGTGGGCAGTGCAGGTGGAACGGCGGTAGGAACTGTTCGTGGACCGCAACGGCCTCGATGCCATCAATGCCCTTCATGAGGCTTTCCAGTTCCGGCTGGCATTTGAGGATCGCCTTTCCGCCGCGCGCCGCAATCAGCGGCGCATAGCGGATGAAATGCAACGTATCGCCGAATCCCTGCTCCCAGTGAAGAAGGATTGTCATTCCCGCCGGATCCCCGCCGGTCCACTGCGGCTGGGGGATATTCCGCTGCATGGGCACATGGGGGCATTTCGAGCGCCATTCATATTCCTTCCAGCCGGTGACCAGATCACCCAAAAGCAAATGGACCATGCCGCTGCTCATATGGGCCTCGGGATGATCCGGCTGTAGGGCCAGCGTTTGCCGGTAGGCGGCCAGCGCATCCTGTGGGCGGCCCAAATCCTCCAGGGCAACACCCAGGTTGTATACGTATTGGGCATGATCGGGCCTTAGCGCCGTTACGTTTTGGAAGATAGTCAGGGCCTCCACGAGTTGGCCCAGGTCACCCAGCGCCATTCCCATGTTGTTCAAATATTCGGCATGACCGGGCGTTAATTTCGCGGCCTGGCGAAAGGCGGCCAGGGCAGGCTCCAGCCGCCCCAGCTTCTGAAGCGCGATCCCTAGACCGTTGCATGCGCCGGCGTAATTTGATCGGAGGGCCAGCGCTTTCTGGAATGCCGCCACCGCTTCCTCCAGGCGATTCATGGTGGTCAGCGCCTGGCCAAGGTTGTTGTGGGCTTCGGCGAGATCGGGGTTGAGAGCTAAAGCCTGTTGGAAGGACGCCACGGCTTCCGGCAGCAGGTGCAGTTGTGCCAGCGCGCCGCCGAGGTTGTTGTGGACGTCGGCAAATCCGGGGTTCAGCGCCAGCGCCTGGCGGTGGGACGCCACCGCTTCTTCCGCCCGGCCCATCTCTCTCAACGCGTTGCCCAGCATCATGTGGGTCAAAAACTGATTCGGCTCGAGGGCCAGCGCTTCCCGGAAAGCGTTCGCGGCCGAATCCGGCTGGCCCATCTGCAACAGGGCGATGCCCAGGTTGAAGTATCCGGCATGTTGCGGCCGCAACGCCAGCGCCTTTCTAAAGCTCGCCACCGCCTCGGCCAACCGCCCCTGGGCCGTCAAGACCACGCCCAGGTTCACGTGATAATCGGCAGCGGTCGGGTTGACGAGAATGGCCTGATTCAACAAGTCATAGGCGGCATCGAATTTCCCCGCCTGATGCGTCAGCGAACCCAGCAGAAAAAGAGCGTCGGCGTTCTTCGGCTGCTGGGCTAGAACCTGGCGATAGATCTTCTCCGCTTCGCGCAGCCGCCCGGCGCGGTGATGCGCCATGCCCATTTCCAGTCGTTGCTGCAGGGTCATTTGCACCATGTCAGCCACATCTGCCGATAGGCCGCTTCCATATCGCGCGCGAACCGTGGGCCATCCATCAGCGGCGACGCGTGCATTCGCGCACGCAGGCTGCGGCGCGGCTCCGCCAGCCGCGACAGGTCCTTGGCAAGGTCCGCGGCGATATGCGCATACTCTTGCGGCGTCTCGGCAATGAGTTCCGGCAGGCCGACGTTGCTCAGCAGGCTCACTCCGACACGGGAAGCATTCGCTCGGCCAGCCAAGCTCACCACCGGAACGCCCATCCACAACGCTTCGCAGGTCGTCGTCGTTCCGTGATAGGGATAGGTGTCCAACGCCACATCGACTCGGTGATAGAGTTCCAAATGCCCGCGGAGCGAGTTCAACCGCCCCAGCATTTCGATCCGCTGGCCGGGGATGCCGTGTTCGGCGAATTGGCCGGTCAGTCGCTGCCGCACAGAGGCTTCGCCGGCCGCGGCCGATTTCAGCAGCAACTGCGATCCCGGCACACGCTTGAGCAACTCCGCCCAAATCGCTACCAGTTTGGGATTGATCTTGGCGAAGGCGTTGAAGCATCCGAAGGTGATCGGCTGGTCGCCGCGCGGTTGGACATCCGGTGCATCCGCGGATGGTTGATAACACCAGGCGCACGTTGGCAGACGCCAGAGCTTCTCCACATTCAGCTCGTCGGCCAATCCCGGCGGATCGGCCAGGGCATCCGTGAGACGGTAATCGATGGCCGCCATTCCCGTGGTGTTCGCATAGCCGAGGTAAGTCGCTTGAATCGGCGCCGGCTGGCGGGCAAAGACGCGCAGGCGATTCCCGCCGGTATGCCCCGACAAATCCACCAAAATGTCGATTCCATCAGAACGAACCAAATCTGCGACGGCCTCGTCGGCAAGGCCGAGGATGTTTCGCCAAACACCACAGGAATGCTTGATGCGTCGGTCAGGTCGTCGGGACTTTTGACGTTGGCGTAACAGAAGACTTCGACATTCCTCCGGTCATGATGCTCCAGCAACTGGATGAAAAAGAAGGCGACGGAATGCTGGAAAAAGTCGGCCGAGACATAGCCGATGCGAAGCCGCCGCTCCGGCGAGCGCTGGTTGGCATGGGAGATGATGTCGTTCATCAGCGGATGGGCGTGACGATCCGACCAGGCCCGATGTTCCGCCAGAATCTCTTCGGCGGAACGATCCGGATGATAGTTCAGTACGAAGACCAGATTGCTGTGCGCTTCGGCAAAATCAGGCTTCAGCCGCATCGCCTGGCGATAAGAAGCGATGGCCTCATCGAGTTGCCCTTTCCCCGTCAGGGCAATGCCGAGATTGTAGTGGGCTTCGGTATGGTTGGGTTTGAGGGCGATGGCTTGGCGAAAGGCGGCGATGGCCTCATCGAGTTGCCCTTTGTCTGCCAGGGCAATGCCGAGATTGCTGTGCGCTTCGGGGTAGTTGGGCCGGAGTGCGATGGCTAGGCGATAGGCGGCCATGGCCTCATCGAGTTGTCCTTTGTCTTTCAGGACAACGCCGAGATTGTTGTGGGCCTCCGCGAAGTTGGGCCGGAGTGCGATGGCCTGGCGATAGGGGGCGATGGCCTCATCGAGTTGTCCCTTGTCTTTCAGGGCAACGCCAAGATTGTAGTGCGCTTCGGCGAAGTTGGGCCGGAGGGCGATGGCCTGGCGAAAGGCGGTGATGGCCCCGTCGAGTTGTCCTCTTTCTGCCAGGGCACTGCCGAGATTGTAGTGGGCTTCGGGAAAGTTGGGGTCAAGGGCGATGGCCTGGCGATAGGTGGCGATGGCCTCATCGAGCTGTGTTTTATCCTTCAGGGCACTGCCGAGATTACAGTGGGCTTCAGCGAAGTTGGGCTGAAGGGCGATGGCCTGCCGATAGGCGGCGATCGCCTCATCGAGTTGTCCTTTGTCTTTCAGGGCATTGCCGAGATGGTTGTGGGCGTGGGCGAAGTTGGGCCGGAGGGCGATGGCCCAGCGAAAGGCGGCGATGGCCTCATCGAGTCGCCCTTTATCTTTCAGGACACTGCCGAGATTGCAGTGGGCTTCGGCGTAGTTGGGGTTGAGGGCGATGGCCCGACGGATCAAATCCACTCCAACGTCACTCCGTCCCAGCTGATGGGCAATCAGTCCCAGGTAGTGCATCGCAGCGGCATGCTTCGGCTGCTGGGCCAGGACCTGCCGATAAAGCCGCTCGGCCTCTTGCAACCGCCCCGCCTGGTGGTGCTGCAATGCCAGATCGAAGGTGTGTTGGATCGTGAGTTGGGCCATGCCGTCAACGGGCAATATCCGACGCGGATTACTCTTTCGCAAGACATCAGCAACGAGTTACCGATTGGGAGGCCGACCGATCCGGCGATCAGGAAGCATCGCCGATCGCTGAATCCGAGTCTTTCGCGGAATGCGGCGAAAGGGAAGTAGCCCACATCTGCCGATACGCCGATTCGATGTCCCGGGCGAAACGTTCGCCGTCCATCAGCGGCGACGACCGCGTCCGTTCCCGAAGCGTCCGGCGAAGCTCGGTGAGTTTCGGCAAGTCCGCGGCGAGCTTCGCCGCCAATTCCACGAATTGATCCGCCGTCGTCGCCGCCAGTTCGCTCAGTCCCACGTTGGACAACTGGCTGAATCCCGCGCGGCCGACCACGGTCCGGCCCAGCAGCGTCACCACCGGAACGCCCATCCACAGCGAGTCGATGCTGGTCGTGTGTCCGTTGTACGGCAAGGTGTCCAGGCCCAGGTCGATGCGGTTATAGAACTGCAAATAATTTCGCCGGCTGTCGCGGGAAACAAAATCAACGCGGTCGCCCAGCGTGCGAGCGACCCACTGCCGCCGGGAGCCGGGCGGGGCGAGCAAAACCATCCGCGATCCGGGCACGGCATCCAGCACGCGCGACCAAAGCTCCAGCAGCGGCTGATTGACCTTGCAAAAGTTGTTAAAGCAACCGAAGGTGAGGTGCCCGGCCCGCTCGGCCGGCGGCGGATTGATCCCCGGCATCTCCGACGCCCCAAGCGCCTCCGGATCCATGCACCAGAACGTGTGCGGCAGGCGAAGGGACTTTTCGGTATAAAAGGCGTCGGTTTCCCCCGGCGGGTCCAGATACGGATCGGTCAGGCGATAGTCCATCGTCTCCAACCCCGTCGTGCCGGGATAACCCAGCCAGGTGACCTGCACGGGGGCGGGCTTGCGGGCGAAGACCAGCATGCGGTTCTGGGCCATGTGCAGGGTCAAATCCACCAGGATGTCGATCCGATCGCGGCGAATGAGTTCGGCCAGTTGTTCATCGCTCATGGCGACGGTGCTTCGCCAAACGTCGGCCCAGCCGCGCACCCGGGTGGTGAACGTATCGGACGATTTCACGTCGGAATAGCAAAAGATCTCGAACTGTTGGTGATCGTGCCGAGAAAACAGCGGGGCGGTGAACAGGGCCTGGCAATGTCCCCAGAAATTGGGTGAAACGTAGCCGATGCGAAGGCGGCGATTGGAATTGCGGTCGTTTGGGTACGGCAGATCCGACCGCAACGGCCGGGCGAGTTGATCGTTCCATTTCCGGTGTTCCAGCAGAATCCGCCGCGGGTCGTAATCGGGGTGATAATACAGCGTGTAGAGCCGATTGCTGTGGGCGAGCGATCCCGGCGCATTCAATGCGATCGCGCGATCGAAACAGTCGATGGCCTCCTGCACTCGGCCGGTCTGTCGAAACACGTTTCCCAGATTCGTATATGACTCGTGACGATCGGGCTGAAGCCTCTGCGCGTTTTGCATTGCCGCCTGGGCTTCGTCCATGCGATCCTCTTCATAAAGCGCTCTGCCGAGGTTGTAAAAGGCGAAGAAACCCGGCTTCCTTGCCACCGAACGTTGCCAGACGGCAATCGCCTCGTCGGTTCGGCCCATGGCCTGGAAAGTCGTTCCGAGATTGTTGGCGGCGTCGGAATAATCCGGGTCGAGCGCCAGCGATTGCCGAAAGCAAGCCACCGCTTTTTCGAGCACCTGTCGGCGCTCGGTCGCTGCCGCCTGGACATCCGACGGGTCTGCATCCAGCCGCATTGCCATGCCCTTGCGCCTCCAACAATTGGCCAGGTTGTAGTGATAGGGCGCATGTCCCGGCCGGGCGGAGGCCGCATGCTGAAAGGGAGGCAATGCTTCGTCGAATCTTCCGAGGTCGCACAGGGCGTTGCCGAGATGATTGTATGAATCGAGCGAATCCGGGCTGAGGGAAATCGCGGCGCGAAACTCCGCGATCGCTTCCTCGATCTCGCCCACGACCAGCAGGGCCAGGCCCAGATTGTTGTGAAACAACGACTGCCTGGGGTCGAGGGCGATGGCCCGGCGAATCAGCTCCAACGCCTCGGTTGACCGGCCCGCTTTTGACAATGTGCAGCCCAGAAGATGCAGGGCATCGGTATGTTTGGGCATATGCGCAAGCACCTGCCGAAACAGCGTCTCCGCCTCGGCCAACCGCCCGGCCCGCAAATGATCCGCCGCCCGATTTAATTTCTGCTGAATGTCCAAGGCCAACACCACTAAAGGGGCGACAAGCGGTTTTGGGACATCGGCGCAACCCGCGGTGCTTCGCACCGCCGCTAAATAGGTTTGCGTTGTCCCTAAATCACGGTTCCTTCTTTAGACGCCCGCAAGCTCGCGCAATGCCCTTGCCGCCTGCGCGATGGGAGTATTCCAATCGCCCATCGCCGGCTGGCGAAACAAGCGCATCGTGGGATACCAAGGCGAGTCGCTGCGATCCAGCATCCATCGCCAGGCAGGCACGCGACTCAGCAGCAGCCAAACGGGCTTTCCCATCGCCCCGGCCAGATGCGCCACGGCCGTATCCACCGTAATCACCAAATCGAGATTCTCGATCAGACCGGCGGTTTCGGCAAAATCGTTGAGTTGGGCGGTTAGATCGATCAACTCCATGTTACTCGGAGGGTTGGCGGCCTGCTTGGCCGCCGGGCCTTTTTGCAGGCTGTAGAACCGTACTCCACGCGCCGACGCCAGCGGCGAGAGTTGCTCGAGATCCACCGATCGCTGGCGGTCCAGCTTTCGCCTGGGATTGCCGGCCCAAACCAGGCCGACGCACATCCTGCTGGCGCCAGGATCTAATAGGCGGCGCCACTTGGCGGTCGATTCCGCGGGGGATTTCAGATACGGCATCCCAACCGGAATCGTATCGAGCCGCGTTTTGAACACCGCCGGCAGGCTCAGCAGCGGGCAGTGGCAGCTAAAGCTCGGCAGATCGCCGCCGCCGACCACCTGGGCGATTTCCAGCGAATGGCGCATCAGCGATGCCAATTCCACCGGACATTGCAGCAGCACGCTCCCGCCGCGGGATGCAACCATCGGCATGTAACGCGCGAATTGGATCGTGTCGCCAAATCCCTGCTCGGCATGGATGAGAATCGATCGCCCATTCAATTCTCCGCCATCCCACTGCGGTTGCGAAAACTCCCGCGGCCGGGATTCGACGTTGGTCTTCTTCCGCCATTCATGTTCGGTCCATCCGGTCTGGAAATCGCCCAGGAGAAGGGGAATGAACGACAGATTCCAATGTGCCAGCGCGTAGTCGGGCCGAATGTGAATCGCCCGCCCGAACGCCGCCGCCGCCTCTTCATACTCGCCTTGCTGCGCCAGCAGGTTTCCCAGGCTGTTCCATCCCCCGGCATAGTCGCCGTGCAATCGCACCGCCGTCCGACAGGCGCGAATCGCCTCGTCCATTTGGCCGATCTCACCCAGCGCCAGGGCCAGGTTGTTGTAAGAGACGGCGCTGGCGGGCTTCAATTCGATCGCCTTTCGAAACGAGTTGACGGCCTCATCGTAACGCTCAGAATCGAACAAAACGCTGCCGAGATTGTCGTATGCCTCGGCGTAATCGGGTTTCAACCGAATCGCCGCCCGAGCGGCCGCCGACGCTTCTGCAAATCTTCTCGTTTCCCGTAGCGCGTTGGCGAGATTGGCGAGGGCTTCGGGATAATCGGCCTTGAGCTGCAACGCTCTGCGATACGCGGCGATCGCCGCATCGTTTTGGCCCCGGTCCGCCAGGACGTTGCCGAGGTTCGCATGCGGCGCGGCCGAATCCGGCTGCAACTGGATCGCCCGCTGATATTCGGCGGTCGCCTCCTCGAGCCGACCCTTGTCGCGCAGCGTGTTTCCGCGGCCGTTACGTGCATCGGCATCCGTCGGCGCGAGTTCGATGGCCCGATCAAATGCCGCAATCGATTGATCCAGATCGCCCTTGAGCCTCAGCGCAATGCCGACGTTGCAATGCGCCATCGCGAAACTCGGTTGCAGAGCGACCGCCTTCTTGTACGCGGCCAGGGCGTCGTCGAGCATCCCCTTGTCTTTCATCGCATTGCCCAGGTTGTTCCAGGCTTCCGCCAGACCGGGCTGCAATTCAATGGCCCGCCGGAGCGACGCGATCGCCGCATCGAGCCTTCCCAGGCGGCGATGGAACTCGCCCAGGTTCGCGTGCATGGCCGCGTTTTTCGGATCGATCGCGATCCCCCGCTCGATCCGCTCGACCGCCGCATCCGGCCGGCCCGCTCGCGCGGCGACGATGCTCCAAACATGCCAGGCCGCAGACAGGTTCGGCTGCCGCTGCAAAATCGACTGGCAAATCTTCTCCGCCTCCGCCAGGCGTCCCGACTGCTCGTATTCCATCGCGAGATTCAGTGCGTCGGGGATCATGGTCGCTTGAATCCTGGCAGGGCCGCGGCCATCTCGGCAACGGGCGTTTCCCAATCCCCCGGCTTGGTTTGTCGGAACAGGCGCATCGTGGGATACCACGGGCTGTCGGTCCGATTCAGCAGCCACCGGAAATCGCATAGAAACGGAATCAGCACCCACACCGGCTTGGCCAGCGCGCCCGCGAGATGGGCCACCGACGTGTCAACGGTCACGACCAGGTCCAGGTTCTGCACCAGTGCGGCGGTGTCGGCGAAGTCGTTCAGTTCAGCCGTGAAATCGGCCCAGTCCATCCCCTGCGGCGGAGCTTGACGCGAATCGTCTCCCTTTTGCAGGCTGAAGAATTTGAAACCGGGCGTTTCGGCCAGCGGCGCGAAAACGTCGATCGTTCGTGATCGGTATTCCCCGATTGACCGCGAACCGGACCAGACCAATCCAACGCGTGTCTTTGTTTCCGCGGCAAGTCGCTCTTTCCATCGCTGCACGCGCTCCGGCGGGGCCGACAGATATGGAACCTGGTTGGGAAGGTTCTGAAGCGTGATCCCCAGGACGTGGGGCAGGCTCTGAAGCGGAATTTGCCAGTCGAACGCGGGCAACGGCTGCCCCCGGGCGATCACGCGATCCAGCCCGGTCATCCGCTCGAGCAGCGGAACCAGCGCCGGCTGGCATTCGAGAATCAATTTCGCTCCGCGCCGCGCCACCTGCGCCGCCAGGCGAATCAATTGCATTGCGTCGCCGTAGCCTCCCTCAACGTGCAGAAGCATTGTTTTTCCGGAAGGATCGGAACCATCCCACTGCGGCTGGGGAAACTCTCGTTTCAGACGCAGGTGCGGCGCCTTCAGCCGCCATTCAAACTCCGCCAAGCCGCGCTGGTAATCGCCGAGCAGCAGGCAGAGCTGCCCGAGATTATTGTGGGCCACGGCATAGTCCGGCTTGAGCGAAATGGCCGTGGAAAAAGCGTCGAGGGCCTGCTGATACTGCCCCGCGGCGCACAGCGCGCTGCCCAAGTTGCCGTGGGCTTCGAAGTAATCATGTTTCAGCCGGATCGCGCTGCGAAACTCCGCGATGGCGGGCTCAAATCGCCGAGCCTGGGCCAAGGTCACGCCAAAGCCGTTGTGATATACCGCATTGTCCGGCTTCAGGGCGATGGCATGACGAAAGCTGGCGGCCGATGGCTCGAGTTGCCCAACGCGCCGCAAGAATTCCCCGAGATTCGCATGGTAATCCGGAACCTGCGGCCGAACTGCAATCGCCCGGCCGATCAGCTCGATCGCCAGTAGCGGCTGGCCCTTGTCGCCAAGAACAACGCCCAGCAGATGAAGCGCATCGGGATGATCCGGCTGCCGCGAAAGAATCTGCCGGTAAATTGCCTCCGCTTCGGCGATCCGGCCGGCCCGATGGTGCTCCAGCGCGATGCCCAACATCTGGGCCGCCGAGGCAGTGGAATTGTTTGGGCGAGAATTCAACGGAAGCTGGAAATATAACCCCAAGCGCGGGGCCCGTTCCAGTTTGCACTCCTCGGCGCGAACCAGGGGGTGCGTGACAGTTTGGTCGGCCCCATTTTTCTCCCTCCCCCGGACTTCGACGAGCTCAGTCGAGTCGTAATCCGGGGGAGGGTTGGGGGAGGGGGACAGCCAACGACTGATTACCTTCGTGCGCCGGATGCGCAAAGACCCCACCGATGCCGAGAAGAAGCTGTGGGGGTGTGCTGCGGCGTGGCCGACTGGATGGCCATCGCTTCCGCCGACAGGTACCGATCGCCGGCTATATCGTAGACTTCTGCTGTCTCTCGGCAGGCTTGGGAATCGAGGCTGACGGCGGCCAGCACGGAGATGACAGGCACAAACAATATGATCAGCAACGCAGCGCGGCGCTGCTTGCCAAGGGAATTCGGATTATTCGCTTCTCGGATCATGACATTCTGAAATATCCAGATGCCGTGGAGGAAGCCATCGGCCGCGCACTTGCGGACCAGCCCCCTCCCTGACCCTCCCCCGGGTTACCCGGGGGAGGGGAATAAACCTTTCGCGCCTAAAGTGTCACGCACCCAGAACCAGGCGGCAGCCGGGGTCATGGTCGCGTGAATCCCGGCAGGGCCGCGGCCATCTCGGCGATGGGCGATTTCCCAATCCCCCGGCTTGGTTTGTCGGAACAAGCGCATCGTGGGATACCACGGGCTGTCGGTCCGATTCAGCATCCAGCGAAAATCGCATAGAAACGGAATCAGGACCCACACGGGCTTGGCCAGTGCGCCCGCGAGATGGGCCACCGACGTGTCAACTGTCACGACCAGATCCAGGTTCTGCACCAGGGCGGCGGTGTCGGCGAAATCGTTCAGTTCAGCGGTGAAATCGGCCCAATCCATCCCTTGCGGCGGAGCTTGACGCGAATCGTCTCCCTTTTGCAGGCTGAAGAATTTGAAACCGGGCGCTTCGGCCAGCGGCGCGAAAACGTCGATCGTTCGCGTTCGGTATTCATGGTCCACGTACTGGGATCCGGACCAGACCAGACCGACGCGCACCTTCGATTCCGCGGCAAGGCGTTCCTTCCATCGTTGCACGCGATCCGGCGGCGCCGACAGATATGGAACCTGGTTGGGAAGGTTCTCCAGCGTGATCTCCAGAACGTGCGGAAGGCTCTGAAGCGGAATTTGCCAGTCGAACGCGGGCAACGGCTGCCCCCGGGCGATCACGCGATCCAGTCCGGCGAACCCTTCCAGCAGCGGAACCAGCGCCGACTGGCATTCGAGAATCAATTTCGCTCCGCGCCGCGTCACTTGCGGCGCCAGGCGAATGAATTGCAGTGCATCGCCCAGCCCTCCCTCGGCGTGCAGAAGTATCGTTTTGCCGGAAGGATCGGAACCATCCCACTGCGGCTGGGGAAACTCTCGTTTCAGACCCAGGTGCGGCAGCTTCAGCCGCGATTCAAATTCCGCCCAACCCTCCTTCATGTGGCCCAATAGCAAAAGGACGCGGGCAAGGTTCCATCGCGCGGGGAGCCTCGCCGGGTCGAGCGCCACGGCCTTGCGAAATTGCTGCAGCGCTAGCTCCCATTTTCCCTGGTCCTGCAGGAGGTTGCCCAGATTGTTGTAGCCCGCCGGGGAATTCGGATCGATCTCTATGGCATGGCGCAAGCAGTCCATCGCTTCCTGTTGCCGGCCCAGGTGCGCCAGCGAGACCCCCTTGCTGCTGTACCCCCAGGAAAGCCCCGGATTCAATTCGATCGTCTTGTTGAAAACCTCGATCGCCTCCTCGTGTCGGCCGCTCTCGGCCAGCGCAACGGCCAGGTTGTGCCAAAGATTGGCGTTTGTCGGCTCGAGTCTGGCCGCCTCGCGATACGCGGGGATGGCCAGGTCGTGCCGGTTTCTCCCGGAATATGCCAACGCCAGGTTCAGGTGATATTGGGCGATATCCGGCCGCAGCCGAACGGCGGCGATGGAGGCCGCAATCCCCTCGTCGATTTGTCCGAGATTCAGGAGGCATCTACCCAGGTGATCGAACGCCGCCGCATCGGTCGGCTGCAACGCGACCGCTTTCCGAAAACAAACCGCCGCCTCGCTCGGATGGTTGGCATTCGTCAAGGCCCAACCGAGGTTCGAATGATATGCAGCCACGTTCGGCGCAAGGCGATCGCCTGACGGATCAAATCGATGGCCGCGCCGTGTTGACCTCGTTGGGTCAGAATCACGCCAAGCAGATGCAGCGCGTCCGAGTTCTTCGGCTCGCGCGCAGGATTTGTCGATACAACGGTTCGGCCTGATCCAGGCGGCCGGCCTGGTGATGCCGAATGGCGGATTGAAGAAGCTGTCCATTCATTTCCGTATCCGGCAAAGCGAAGCCCGCGCTCTAGGCTCACCACGGTCAAATCACGTTTGCCGGGAAGTCACCTCCGCGGCCGGCGCCAGAAGTCTAGAGCGGATTGCAGGTCATTGTACACACCATTTGTCCATGGCTGCGACGGATGCGGCGTCTTCGCTCCTCAACGTATCTGATTTTCCAATAGGCTTCGTCGCTCATCCTTGCCTCCGTCGCAGCCATGGCCAACTGGCCGTGTACACTGACCTGCAAACCGCTCTAGCTTGAGTGATTTCTCGCAGAAAGGCCACAATGCCGATTACCCCAACGGCGCGATGTTTTCGGACCGAATCAGCACGGCCGGCCGCGACGATCAATGAAAACGCGCTGCTTGCGAAGCTCGCGGGAATCTCCCAGAGCCTGGATTTCTGCAACGCCAGCGATGCGCACGGTCGGGCAGACCTTCAGCTCGCCGCGAAGTTTTTCGCGGATCGCCTCCAGCGCGCCGGCAACGTCGCCGCGCCAGGCCACCACGACTTCGAGTTCATCCGAAAGAGCGGTGGGGGCGGTGGCGATCATCACGTAATCGATGGGCCTGCTCGATGGTCTGGAGCGCCCGCTGGACGGCCGCGGGGTAGACCGTCGTCCCCTTGATCTTCATCGCCTGCTCCTTTCGCCCGAGAATCGGACCAATGCGAGCCGTCCACAGTCCGCACGGGCAACGCTCGTGGGTCATGAAGGTCATGTCGCCCGTGGCGAATCGCACCAGGGGCATGGCCTGCACGCCGATGGTTGTCGCGACGAGTTGGCCCTCCTGCCCGTCGGGCAGGGGACGTCCGGCGTCGTCGAGTATTTCCGCGTGCAGAAGCTGCGGATGCAGATGCCCGCCCTTACACGAGCCGCACTCGCATAGCGATGACGCCAGCTCCGTGTTTCCATAGGTGGAAAAAATCTGAGCGTTCCACTGGCGGGCGATATGCGCCCCCAGCGCGGCGAGTCTCCAATCGGATTGACGGACCGGCTCGCCGATGCAGATCAGCTTTCGCACCGTCGATCCGGCCAAATTGAATCCTTGCTGGGCGGCGTAATCCCCGACGCGTTTGAGAAACGATGGGACCGACACGATCGCCGTCGGGCGCAGCCGATCAATCATGCTCAGGAGCATCGCCGGCGAGCCGGCGCCGACGCGAATGGCGGTCACGCCCAGCCGGCGCAGGCCCTGGAAATAGGCCAGCCCGGCCATGAAGCATTTGTCCATCGTCACCGCCAGAATGACGGTGTCCTCGCGGGACAAGCCAACCCGCCTGAAGCAGAGATATTCGTTGAAAGCAAGTCGATCCAGGTCCGACTCGGTAAGCGGGTACAGCGAAGGCACGCCCGTGGTCCCGCTGGTGGTGCATACGTCCACGATGTTTTCTCGCCCGGTGCACCAGAACTGCTCGTTGAACTGCGAGACCTCCCGCTTGGTCGTCAGCGGGATCAATTCCAGGTCCGACGTGCCGCGAACTTCCGCCGCGCCGTCCAGCTTGCGGCGATAAAAAGGAGAATTCTGGCGCGCATATGCGACGGTGGCGGCGACGCCGGAATCCAAAATCGCACTGATTTGCCGGGGATTTAGATCGGGCTCGATGTCTTTCTCTTGGCCCAAAGCTGTCACGGGTTGGAATTCTATTGAGGCCCGCCCCGCCTCGCAACATCCCGCCCGGCTAGTAAAGCGCGAATCGAGCAGATAAGTTCGCCGATGCCATGAGCCGATTCACCGTCACTACCGCGGCGGCCTTCGCGATCCTCACAGTCACTTCGCTGACGCTCGGCGCCCGGCGCGGGATTGGGCGGTGGTGTTCGTGTGGGCCGTTTATCTGACGGTCTGCGGCATCGGCATGGTCTCCATCCGCATGCAATTCTTTGCCCCGGCCATCTGTCGCGGCCCGGCGGGCAACATGCGGGTGGCCCTGACTTTTGACGATGGACCCGATCCGGACGCGACGCCGAAACTGCTGGACCTGCTCAGCGGCGAGAAAATTCCCGCCACTTTCTTTTGCATCGGGAAGAACGTCGAGGCCCATCCGCTGATCGCCGCCAGGATCGCCGCCGAAGGACATCTGCTCGAAAACCACACGTACGGCCACCCGTGGTGGATCAGTTGCCTCTTCGGGCGGAGATTGTCCGATGAGATGACGCGAGCGCAGCAGGCGATTCAAAAGGCCGCCGGAATCACCCCGCGCTACGTGAGATCGCCGGCCGGGCTGACCAATCCCTTTTTTCCACGAGTTTTGCGGCGACTGGGCCTGACCTTGATCGGATGGGATGTCCGCACATTCGACACCGCCGGGTCCACTGCGAAAGTCATCGATCGAATCAGCCGCCATGCGCGCGACGGGAGCATCATCCTCCTGCACGACGGCGGCTCGTCCCAGGATCGAATCGTGGAAATCGTCAGCGCCGCGATCAAAGACCTACGATCCCGGGGATTTGCGTTCGAGCGATTGGATCGGCTGATCGATCAGCAGCCGGGTAAAAACTAAATTCGTTGCCGTTCATCCCCCAGTTAACATGGTCAAAACAGGTCGCATGGTCAAAACAACCAAAACGCTGGTGCGCCTTTTGGCGGCAGAGGTTAAGAGAAGAACACGTCTAGGTGCCATGTTCAAAATAATCCGTATCGACGACTTTGAGTTCGAGAACGGGCTGCCCGGGTGAAATCGTTTAACGCGATTGCGAGGCGCTGATTGCGCAAAATCTTTTGGGGGGTGGCGTTCTCGGCATGCTTCTCGCTCTAATTCACAGTGTTTAGGAGCGGTGATCAAGGCGCGTGGCGGCGTTGATCGTGGCGCCTTTCTCGTCGAGTCGGAAATCCTTTGTAAAAAATCTGGGAAGAGACCATGAAAATCCTTTACCATCTGGCGCTGTTTTTCTCGCTTTCGTCCGCTGCACGAGCGTATATCGTCATTGACGATTTTTCCGTCGGCGGCACCAGCTTGTCGGGCACATCCGGCGCTTCCGGGTTCATCTCCTCCACGCAGGGACCGCTCTCGAGCTCGGATATCCTGGGCGGATACCGTCAGATCCGCTTCGAAGTCCCTCCCACGCCCACGGGGACGGTCAGCATGAACGTCGATACGACTGACCATCGGTTCAATTACAGTGTCACTGTCCCCGGCGGTGCCGGCACGCTCAGCGCGATTAACCTTCGAATGCTCTATAACGGAAGTTCGACCGATACTTCGGCGATGAATCTCGATCTTACAGGAGGCGGCGCTGACGGAATGGGGCTCAATTTTGATTCCGCGAACTTCAACGGAGGCTTCGGCTACTTTGACATCTTTATGTATTCTTCCAATGGGCAGGGGTTTTACGATTATCAGCAGGTATTCAATTCCGCGAGCCCCTTTACCGTGGACATCCCGTTCCATTGGCCCGGAAGCGCCTTTGATCCTACGCACGTCACTTCCATCAATATTGGGACTGCCAACGGCGGGCTAAAGGGCCCGGGAGGTTTCGTGCTGGACTCAATCACCACGACAACCGTCCCCGAACCCTTGGGGCTCGGCGCGGCCCTTACCATTCTCGCCTGTCTCATCCGGCCATCCCGCGCGCAAGCTGGGAAACCGATAATGGGGAATGAGCGATCAATCTTCTAATTACCTTGCTCTCGCAGCCAGTGCCGCGATTAAGGGGGTCAATTAAGGGGTCAGGTTCGCTTCCTGTTCAAAAGGGAACCGGACCCCCCTAGCGTTCTTAAAACAGTGATGGCTCCATATCTGCCTTCAAGAAACGGACAGCCGTGTAATGCCGACGGTGCCATTCTCTTCAATGTATTTCTCAATTGCCGAGTCGACACGCCGACCGACGGCAGCATTTCCGGCCATCGCGACTAAGGCCAAGTTGGCTTCGTGGGCCGTGACCGCGCTATGCACGTAGGTAAGCTTCCGGCCAAGGTCCGCGAGGACGTCAGGCCACCTGCGGCGAGGGCGATGTTGATACACCACTGCTACCGAGTTTTCCGGCAATTTCGCAATCAAATATTCCAATTCACTGTGTCGTATCCACTTTGGCCCGTGGCACGTTTTTGTCTCGTACCCATTGTCGGGATCAAAAAACACGACGGCGTTTTTGATCTCGCTTGGATCGAAATCAGACCAATACTCACCACGCTTGCCACCACCAGTGAGATGCCTTTCTGGAGCAAACACCGTTACCCGAAACTTTTGAGGTTGGATGCACCCAAGCGCGGCTATTCGCACGAGCGATCGCGGTTCGTCCCGCACCGATGCCACGAACGGGCGGATGAACTTCCGGCACCGAAACCGATCGTGCGGCGTACGACCCTCCTTTGACCCCTCAATATCAGGGGTCAATAGAGGAACGAACACTAATTCCGAAAAGGCCGGAGATGATCTCGTGCATATCCAATGCAACAGATCCCATTTGAAAGCGTCTCTCGCGTCGCCGAGGTATTGGAGCTTCATGCCAGCCGACGGCTTAACACGAAGCGGATTCGCAGGCAATCGCGTATTCACCAGACGCCGGCTTGGCAGGGGATTTTCCTTCTTCCCCTATCTGCTTATATCGGCCTCGCCCGATCTGCCTCTGTCGGGTCACGTCAACTGCGATCGAAAAATCTGCGAGAACAAAACGCCCGTCAATGCCATTCCGATATCGATCAACGCCCGGAATTGCCAGACGATCATCCGGACGCGAGCGGATCGCGTGGCGGCGCAAACGGCCAGCATGAGAAATCCGTTGGCGGCGAAACCGAAGCCGATTGCCATCACAAAATCCAGGGCGGGAGGATTTCGGTCGGTGTCTTTGAACGTCATGACGTGGTAGGTAGCGGCGCAAAGCGCGCCCGTGACGAAATGACCCAGCCACCAGACGACGGCGAGCGGGCGCAACAGGAGTGGCCACACTTGGCGTTCGCACGCGGCCGTCAGGGCGAACGGACGGCGGCGGTGGATGGCAATGTAAATCAGCCGGGCCGTGTACCATAGATCGAGAAATATCCAGGCGACCGATCCGATAACGAACATATTCCGTTCGACATGCGTTTGGTTTTGCCAGTCGGACGCCAAACCGACCAGGCCGAACGTTCCCGATAGGGTGACCGTGGAGACGAAGACGACGCCGACCCAGTCCTCGATCATCCCGACGGCGCGGGCTAGACGGAAGCCCACCTTTTCAATCGTTTGTGCGGCCGGATTTACGGTCATAATCCGATCATCGGCCAATTTGCCGCTGCGCTTTTCGGAAAACCCCGTTCCGATTCCCTTACTCCGCCGAAAATCAATCGCCCCGATCGGCAGCTTTCTGGGAAGCCGATAGGGGCGATCATATAATTATTACCTTGCCTTCGCAGCCAAGGCCGCGCGGACGCCTGCGGCATAATCCGAGTGTATCTTTGCGAAATGCCCAAGCTGACGTTCGACGATATGCTCCGGCACGCCCTGCATCGCCGCGGCGATGTTGGAGAAGAGCCTGGCCTTCTGGCCGGGGTCGAAGAGATTGAACAGGGCGCGCGGCTGGGAGTAATCGTCGTTGCCCTCGCGGTGGTTGTAGCGATCGGCATCGCCCGAAATCTTCAGCGGAGGTTCAGCGAAATCCGGCCTTTCAACGGGGCCGTTGAATGAATTCGGCTCGTAAAAGGCGTCGGGGTTGGGAAAGTTCGGGAGGAAGCGCATCTGCCCGTCTTTGTGATAATTGTGCACCGGGCATTTCGGCGCGTTGACCGGCAGGGCCTCGTAATGGGCCCCCAGCCGGTGACGGTGGGCGTCGGCGTAAGAAAAGATGCGGGCCTGAAGCATCTTGTCCGGCGAGAAGCTGATCCCCGGAACGATGTTCGAGGGGGAGAATGCGGCCTGCTCGATGTCGGCAAAGTAATTCTGCGGATTGCGATTCAGCTCCATCAGGCCGACGTCGATCAGCGGATAGTCGCGATGCGGCCAAACCTTCGTCAGATCGAACGGATTGTACGGCGTCTTCTCGGCATCGGTCTCGGGCATGATCTGGATCTGGAGCCGCCATTTCGGATAGTCGCCTCGCTCGATCGCGAAGTAGAGATCCTCCTGGGTTGACTCGCGGGTGCGGCCGACGACGGCTTCGGCCTCGGCGTTGGTCCAATGCTTGTGCCCTTGCAAAGTTTTGAAATGGAATTTCACCCAGACCCGCTCGTTTTTGGCGTTGAGGAAACTGTAGGTGTGGCTGCCGTAACCATTGATGTGACGCACGCCGATCGGCAGGCCGCGATCGGACATCAAGATCGTGACCTGATGAAGCGACTCCGGCGACAGCGACCAGAAATCCCACATGGCCGTCGGCGAGCGCAGGTTGGTCTTGGGGTGCCGCTTCTGCGTATGGATGAAATCCGGGAACTTGTAGGGATCGCGGACGAAGAAGACGGGGGTGTTGTTGCCGACCAGGTCCCAGTTGCCTTCTTCGGTGTAGAACTTCAGCGCGAATCCGCGCACGTCCCGTTCGGCGTCGGCCGCGCCGGCCTCGCCTGCCACGGTCGAGAAGCGGGCCAGCATCTCCGTCTTCTTGCCGACTTGGGAAAAGATCTTCGCCTTGGTGAACCGGGTGATGTCATGGGTCACGGTGAACATGCCGGAGGCCCCCCAGCCCTTGGCGTGAACGGTTCGCTCCGCGATCCGCTCCCGATTCTGGTGAGCCAGTTTTTCGAGCAGTTGATGGTCCTGCATCAGAAGCGGGCCTCGCGCCCGCGGTCAAGGAGTTCTGATTGTCGGCAATGGGTGCGCCGGCGGAAGTTGTGAGGGTCGGCTTTTCGGGCATAACTTTCTCCAAAATGCTTCGGGTTTTCGAATCGACTCAATGCACTCTAACAGGGTTAATTCGGATTTCAAAAGATCGTTCCGATGGTCGGGATTTCTCTTCCCGCGAATCTGCCGTCCTGGTTGTTCTTACGGTTTAATTTAACCGCGGAGTTCGCAGAGGACACAGAGACAGATGCAGAGAATAAAAATAGAATTCTTCTCAGGTTCGTCTCAGCGATCTCCGCGTACTCTGCGGTTAAAGATTCGGATTGGTACGGTGAGGAACTAAGCGGCCATGACGGGCCTGAAAGAAATCGATCGAGGGGAACGGATAAGGGGACAGAATCTCTGCCGCTGCTGATCGTCAATCGCGCGGGCCATCCCAGTCGAAGAACGTCACTTGCCCGGTTGAAATGTCGTTTATCGCGCCGACGATCTTGATCTGACCCGATTGCTCCAACTCGCGCAGGATCGGGCTGTCGGCGCGGAGCTTGGCGACGGTGCGGCGGACGTTTGCCTCCGTCACCAGCAGCACAAACTTCTTGTTCTTCGAGGTTCGATCGCCCTGAAAAACCTTCACGTCGTTCACCGCCGGTTGCAGGGCTTGGATCACGGTCGTGAGATTTCCCAGCTTCACGCCGTCGCACGCGCCCTTGATCGCTCCGCACTGCGTATGTCCCATCACCACGACCAGCTTGGCGCCGGCAACCTTGGTGGCGTATTCGAGGCTGCCCATGATGTCGGCCTGAGCGTAATTGCCCGCAACCCGAACGACGAACAGATCGCCGATGCCCTGATCGAATACGATCTCCGGCGAGGAGCGCGAATCCATGCACGAGAGGACGGCCGCGAAAGGATATTGGCCGGCGGCGGTGGCCTTGACCTGAGCGGGATAATCGCGCCGCAGGCTGTCGCCGCTGACGAATCGGCGATTGCCGTCTTGCAGGCGGGCCAGCGCCGCGTCCGGGGTGATGGCGCTTTGCTCGGATTTGTCGATGGTGGTCGAAACCGGCGGGGGCGGGGGCGCGACGCTGGCGCGCAACCGATCAATCCGGCGTTCATCGCCAGCGCGAGCACGCATGAGCGGATCAACCATCTCCTCGCTTTTCCCGCCGCGAAATGCAGGTGCTCTGACTGGACGGAAAGGCTTGGAATTCGATTCATGATCAATCTCCTGACGTTCCCAGTATGCCCGAAATGTTGCCCGGCTCAAAGCAGAATCGCGTCGGAATAGACCGCGGGGTGAGGCGCGCATTTGTGGTCTTTATGGCAAAATGCTGGGACAAGGAGGTCCCAATGGACTGGAACAAGCTTTCGGATGATGAGCGATTGATTGCCGAACAGGCGGTGGCGACGTATCGGGCGGTGAAGCTGGCGGGCCAGCAGGCACCGCATGGGAAAGGGTTGGCCTGTTTGGAACAGGCCGTTCGCCAGCACGGGGACGAATTGCTGCGGAACACCTTGCAGCGCGTGATCAATGCCCAGGACGAGGCGCAAAAAAAGGGGTCTCGCGATTGTGTTGCTCCTGCGGCGGCAAAGCCAAATTCAAACGTGTCTCGCCCAAGTGCGTGCTGACGACGGTGGGCGAGATGAGGGTGAGCCGTCGTTACTACGCCTGCCCGGAATGCGGGCGGACGCAGACGCCGCTGGATGCGTGGGCGGGCATCGGCAGTCGGATGGCCAGCGAACACGCGCGGCGTGTGATCGCGGTGGCCGGGAGCACCTGGTCGTTTGAACAAGCGTCGGCGAAGCTGCTGGAATTGTGCCGGATGCGGGTCAGCAACGACACGATCCGGGCCGAGTGTGATGAGGAAGGCGAGCGTGCCGGCCGATGGGTGCGGTCGGAACCCGTTTCCGCCCAGAGCATGGCCAAGGCCGCCGGAGAGTTGGAATTCAGCAGCGACGGGATGAAGATTAATACCACCGGCGGCTGGGCGGAGATGCGTCTGAGCGTGCTGGACAAGCGTGAATCCGGCGAGGCGGTCGGCCCGGAACAGTGGGCCGACCGTGTGCTGCCGGAGCCGACGGCGCGTCTGGCGTGGTGCCAGATCGCGCCCTGCCGATTGATCGGAGCGCGCTGGGCGACGATGTTCAAGCATTTGGCCGTCAACAAAGAGGCGTCGCTGAGCGTGATCGCCGACGGGGCCAAGTGGATCTGGGAACAGGCGGGGGTTCGTCTGCCCACGGCCAATACCCGTTGGGTGGTGGACGTATACCATGTCAGCGAGCATCTGCATGACTGCGGCAAACAAATGCTGGGCGAGGGTCCGGCGGCGCGCGCCTGGGCGGATGAAAAACTGGCATTGCTACTCAAGCAAAACGGACCCGCCTTGGTCCGGCACATTGAGGAACTGATTGCCGAGTCACCCGGGACACGTCGCCAAGCGTTGAAGAAACTGCTGGGTTACTTGACGGACAACATGGATCGCATGTGGTACGGCCCGCGCCTGGCCGCCGGTCGTCCGATCGGCAGCGGCTTGATCGAAGGCGGCTGCAAGACGATCCTGGGTGCTCGGCTAAAATTGAACAGCGCCCGGTGGTCGCCGCGTCGAGCCGAACGGATAGGCAGTCTGCGTTGTTTGCAGTACAGCGATCTGTGGGACAGCTATTGGGACGCCCGTGCCGCTTAAGGACCACAAAGATCAGTCAGACCCAGACCGCGTGCAGGTTCGCGCAGGGAAGGGGACATTCGTAATATTGGCCGTTTGGGGACGAATTGGAGAAATTATGAATGTCCCGAATGCCATTTACTTAATCCATAAGTCCGCGCCATAACTGCATTTACCACATTCGCGCAAGACGTGGCCTCCTGGTAGGCTGATGGTGCTTAGATCACCAACCAACAGGAGGCCACGGATGGCCAGTGTCTCATCCGCGCTGCGGCGAATCAAGGACGAGTTGAGTTCATTTCTTCCCGACCAGGCGATCCTCGCGGCCTGCCGGCGGGCGGGCCATCATTGGCGGCAACGCAAGCTGGGGCCGGTACAGACGATCCACCTGTTCATCCTGCAAGTTGTGAACTTCAACACCGCCATGACCGCGCTGCGGCATTTGAGCCAGACGGCGGTCCGGCGCCGGGCTACTGCAAGTCGCGTATGCGCCTGCCGCTGGTGGTGCTGCAGGCGCTGCTTCTGGAAAGCTCGGCGGCGATGCGTCAGGCGTGTTCATCAGCCGATGGGCTTTGGTGCGGGCTGAAGGCGTATCTGGTCGATGGCTCCAGCACCATCGCGCCCGATACTCCCGATTCGCAGAAGGCCTTCGGCCAGCCGGCGGGATGCAAGAAAGGCTGTGGCTTTCCCGTGCCCAAGGTGTTGGGGTTGTTCGATGCCTTCAGCGGCCTTGTCGTCCAGGTGTTGGGTTTCCCGCTGTTCACCCACGAACAGTCCAAGGTCTGGATGCTGCACCCGCTGCTGGGGGGGCTCGGCGATATATCGCCGGGGGCCCCGTGGGGGATTTGCTGGTGGGAGACCGGGGCTTCTGCTCCTTCGTGCATCTGGCGATGCTGTTTTCCCGAGGAATTCACGGGCTTTTCCGCATCCACCAGAAGACGATCGTCAACTTCCGTCCCCATCGCAACCATCGGCGGAAGTATCGCAAAGGACAGAAGGTCAATAAGGCCAAGCTCGTGCCCTACAGCCAGTTCATCCAACGCCTGGGCAAGTGGGATCAGATCGTCCAGTGGTTCAAGCCCAAGGCCAAGCCCAAGTGGATGAGCCGGGAGCAGTTCGCGCAGCTTCCCCAATCGCTCCGGGTACGCGAGTTGCGATTTGTGCTGGCCAACCGAGGGCAACGCACGCGCGTCGTGACGATCGCCATCCCGGCGCGCGGGACTGGATCCCGCCTTGTATCCGAAAGAGAAGATCGCCGAGTTGTACGGCGTCCGCTGGCGGGTGGAGACGCACTTGGCACAATTGAAGACCACGCTGAAGATGCGGAAGGTCAAGAGCAAAACGAGCCAGGGCGTACTCAAGGAACTGGCGGTCTACGCGCTGGTGTACAATCTGATCCACCTGGTCATGCTCAGGGCCGCCCAGCGCCAGCACGTCCCGCCGCATCGCATGAGTTTCATCGACACGGTGCGTTGGCTGCTCAGCGCCGAGCCGGGGGAGCCCTTGGCGGATTTGCTCGTTAATCCGTATCGTCCGAACCGCCATGAGCCGCGCGGGATCAAAGATTTGCAGGATAGCTACACGAAGATGGTCCATCCAAGGAAGAAACTACGAAAGGCCCTGAAAAAACAGGCCAAAACAGCTTAAGTAAATGGCATTCGGGGCCGCCCAAAATGTCACGCACGCGGCACCGAGATCAATACACGGTGACCGCGATGTGTGCGTCCAGCGGGGACGCGTCGCGGTAATGCACGAAAATCCGGCGGCGGGGTGCTCGGCGGGCGACGGCGGATGAAGTTCCCCGAGTGTTGTCAGGGCAATGGGGTGCGCGGTCCACTGGGGGATGTCGATCTTCAGCGGGCTGTCGCCGGAAAACTCTTGGATTTCCTCCACCGCTTCGATCTGCGCCCACAGGGCCGAGCCGTAGTTCGCGCTGCGCATCCCGGCGTTTTGATGAATGCTGACGGCAATCGCGATGGTGACAGTCAGGAGCGAAGCGCCATAAGCACCGATAATCCACGCCGGTGCATGGCGCGCCAAGAGGAATAGAAATGCGGCGTAGACGATCCAAGCGGCGTTGAGATAGTGCGGACCTTCATAGACATGCTGAAATCCGTCGAGCGCGGCTTGAAAGACAACCGCGGCCCAGGCGACGGCGAAAATGTGATCGATCGGTCCCGCCCTCGGGGAAAGCCGAAGCACGCGCCACACCCGCGGAAGGGCCAGAAGCATCCCCACCCACACCGCCGGGAATGCGACCAGCGAAATCCATCGGGCAACCAAAACGACCGGCGAGCGCGTCGCGACCCAGGCATCGCCGAGAATATTTTCCAATCCGCCCGCGGCGAAATGGTGCGCCCGAAGAGGGGAAAGAAATAGCCGCGCCATGGCGAGTTGCCCCGCCCGGGATATCCTGGTGGTGGTTGTAGAGCAGATTTGACCAATACCGCCAGGAGATCGCCGTCACGATGGCGACGATCGCCAGCAGACTCCACTTGAATCGCCAGAGCCGGCGGAACTCCACAAGGGCTAGATGAAGGCCAATGGCCGCGATGAGAGCGATGGCCATCAAATGGACCAGAAGCAAAAGCATGCCGCAGAGGATGGCCAGGCGCAGCGACCAGGGGCGGCGAGTCATTATGAAGTCCGCATACGCCGCCAGGAGCATGGCCGACAGCGGCACGCAAAGGCTGTTGTCCCACAGTTGCCGGCTGTAGAGCCACAGCCACGGAGAGAGCATGACGGCGACGGCGATCCATGGCGTGACCCGCAGCGATTTCGCGAGCCAATACAATGCCAGGGCATTGACAGCCGCGACGGCGGCGGCGCGGATGGCGATCATGGCAATGGGATTGTGCGTGAAGGCGAGGAATAGTTGATCGATCCAGACGGCCAGCGGGCCGTAGTGGACCCCGCGGGTGCCGAGCAGGCCGTACGGCGCCGGCGTAAACGGCAAGGGTATTGCCCAGAAATGCCCGGGCGTGGAGTTCATGTACAGCGCCCCGTGGAGCAGCTTCGGCTCATCGGAAACCCACGGCGCGTCCCCAGGCCGAAGAACCGTCCCCGCGACGATCACGGCCAGCGCAAGGGCAGGAAGAAGGCGGAGTCGGGAGGCGATCGGCATCCGGCAATCGTACAAGAGCCCGCTATAAACAAAAGCCGCCGGGCGAGGGATGGACGACGCAATCGAGGACGATACAATTCGTCGTCAAAGAGCAGGCTGGAGGATTGTGCATGCCAAGCGAGAACGATCGGCAGTCATCGGGGTTTAGTCGCAGGCGGTTTTTGCAGGGCGTGGGAGCGGCCGGCGTCGGGGCGCTGCTGGTCGATCATCCGCTGCTGAAAGCCGCGGATCAGCCCCAGCGCGTCGATGCCACCGATCGCGTCCTCAGCGGCAACGTCGATGTTGTCCTGAACGTCAACGGCCAGAACCGCAAAGTGACGATCGAGCCGCGCACCACGCTGCTCAACGCCCTGCGAAACAATCTCGATCCGCCGATCACCGGTCCCAAGCTGGTGTGCGACATGGGAACCTGCGGCGGCTGCACGGTGCTGCTGGATGACAAGCCGGTCTACGGTTGCCTCACGCTGGCCATCGACGTTGTCGGAAGAAAGATTGTGACGGTCGAGGGCATCGGCACGCCCGAGCATTTAAGCCCGGTGCAGGCGGCGTTCGGTGAAAAGGACGCGATGATGTGCGGCTTCTGCACCGATGGATTCGTAACCTCCATCACGGGATTGCTCAAAGCCAATCCCGATCCAACCGAGCAGGAGGTGCGCGAGGCGTGCAAGGGAAACTTCTGCCGATGCGGGACGTATCCCCGGATTTTCCAGGCCGCGCTTGAAGCGGCGAAGGCGAGATAGGTGACCCAACATGGCCGAGACCAATTCACCAACCTCCGAAACGCTCTCCTGGGGTCCCAACGACCAACATCGTCTCCTGAACACCCGTTTGCCGCGCGTCGATTTCCCGTACAAGACCACGGGCACGGCCGATTACGCGCACGATGCGAAGTTTCCGGGAATGCTGCACGGCCGCATTCTCATCTCGCCCCACGCCAGCGCTCGGGTCACGTCCCTGGATTTGTCGCCGGCGCTGAAAATCCCCGGCGTGAAGGCGGCGGTGGCGCGGGTTGACCCCGGCGATACGCTCCGGTTCGAGGGCGATCCAATCGCCGCCGTCGCCGCCATCACCCCCGAAATCGCCGAGGACGCCATCCTCGCCATCGACGTGAAATACGACGTCCTCCCGCACGCCGTCACCGCCGAAGACGCGATCAAGCCGGGCGCGGCCCCCATTTTTCCGAACGACAGGTCCGTGAAGAATAACACCCGCCATGCCAACCAGCGCGGCGACGCCGACGCCGTCGAGAGCGCCCTGAATTCCTCGGACGTGGTCGTGCAAGCCGATTACCGCACGCCGATCCTGCATCACTGCTGCCTGGAAACGCACGTGATGGCGATTGACTTCAGCGGCGGCGACAGCGCGACCGTGCACGGCTCGACGCAGGGCACGTTTTCCCTCCCCGGCGACGCGGCCCGCGCGCTGGGACTCGAGCAGAGCAACGTCATCGGCATCGACCATTACATGGGCGGCGGATTCGGCTCCAAAGGCGGCATCGGCGTCGAAGGGCAGTTGGCTTGCGAGCTCTCCAGGCAACTCGGCGTTCCGGTAAAAATGGCCCTTCCGCGCCGCGACGAATTTTTGATGGCCGGCAACGGATCGGGGAGCTGGCAAAAATTCCGCGCGGCGCGAGCCGCGACGGCAATTTGACGGCCTTGCACGTCGAGCAATACGCCTTGGGCGGCCTCGGCAACGGAAGCCTCGCGCCCCAGCCCTATGTTTACCAGGCCCCCGCGGTTTTCCGCATCGCCGGCTCGATCCACACCAATGAAGATGCTTCGCGCCCGCTGCGTGCGCCCGGACATCCCCCGGCTTGCTTTGCGATGGAATCGCTGATGGACGAGTTGGCCGACAAGCTCGGCATGGACCCGGTGGAATTCCGCATCAAAAATCTCCCCGACGGCGACGCCCACGTCCGCCAACTCCTCCGCGGGGCCAAGGAAATCGGCTGGGAGCGGCGCAATCCAAAGGCCGGCGCATGGCCCGGCGTCGTCAAGCACGGCTTCGGCTGCGCCTGCGGCATCTGGGGCGGCGGCGGCCGGCGGGCGTGCGTCGTCGACGTTCACGTCGGCCACGACGGCGCCGTCACCGTCGCCTGCGGAACCCAGGATCTCGGTACCGGAACACGAACCTACATGGACGCCATCGTCGCCGAGGAATTGGGGTTGGAAATGTCCGACGTCAAGGAGCAAATCGGCGATACAAGGCTCGGCAACTCGATCTTCTCCGGCGGGTCTTCCACGGCGCCGTCGCTTTCCCCGGCCGTCAAGTCGGCGGCCGTGAACGCCAAAGCCGAAATCGCCAATGCCGTCGCCCCGATTCTCGGCGCACAGCCCGAGGACGTCACGTTCGCCGATCGCCAAGTCAGCGGCAACGGCAAAACCCTCGATTGGACACAGGCCTGCGCCGCCTTGCCGGCCGCCGGAATCTCCGTGCGCGGCGAATTCAAACGCGGCCTGTCTTCCAACGGGACTCACGGGGTCTGCTTCGCAGAAGTCGAAGTGGACACGGAAACCGGCCACGTTCAGGTCATTCCGCATGCTCAACGTCCAGGATTGCGGGTTGCCCCTCAATCGACTGGCCGTCGAAAGCCAGATGAACGGCGGCATGGTTCAGGGCATCGGAATGGCCCTGATGGAAGGCCGGGTCATGGATGCCAAGCTGGGCGTCATGGTGAATTCCAGTTTCATGGATTACAAAATCGCCGGCTGCCTGGAAATGCCGACCGAAATGCTCCCGCTGATCGACGACGACGATCCTCGCCAGCAAGTGGTGGGCGTCGGCGAGCCACCGTCGGTTCCGCCCGCCGCGGCAATCGCCAACGCCGTCTTCAACGCCTGCGGCATCCGCTTTCGCGAATTGCCCATCACCCCCGACAAAATCATCATGGCCCTGGCGCAGAAAAGGGCGCGAGCATGAAAGCCTTTGAATGGTCCAGCGCCTCCACCGTGGATCAGGCCGTCAAACTCCTGTCGGAAGTCTCCGTCGAGGAAGACACCGATACGCCTCGAGCGATGTCCGGCGGGCAGGATTTGCTCACGACCATGAAGGAGCGAATCCTCACCCCCAAGCGCGTCGTCAACCTGAAGACCATCCAGGGCCTGGACGGCATCGAACCTAACCCCGACGGCGGGGTGACGATCGGCGCGCTGGCCAAGCTCCACGACATCGAGACCAATTCGTTCATCGTCAAGAATTTCCCCGGCCTGGCGGAGGCCGCCCATTCCATCGCCACCGTGCCACTCCGCAACCAGGGGACCATCGGCGGAAACCTCTGCCAGCGGCCCCGGTGCTGGTACTTCCGCCTGCCCCACATCGTCTGCCTGAAAAAAGGCGGCAACGTCTGCTACTCCGAAAAAGGCGAGAACAAGTACAACGCCATCCTCGGCGGCGGGCCGTCGTTCATCGTCCATCCGTCCGATCTGGCCACCATGCTCTGTGCCCTGGACGCGACGATCACGATCAACGGCCCCAAAGGCCAACGCAACGTCGCAATCGGGAAGTTCTTCGTCCTCCCCAGCGAGAACCCTTCCTACGAAAATGTTTTGGACGACGCGGAGATCGTGACGCAGATCCAAATCCCCGCCTCGGCGTTCGCGGCCCGATCGACGTACCTGAAATTCAAGGAACGCTCGTCCCTGGATTTCGCCATGGTGGCGGCCGCGGCCGCGGTTGACCTCGCTCCGGACCAAACCGTCCGCGAGGCCCGGTTGGTCCTTGGCGCGGTCGCTCCAATCCCCTGGCGAGTTCCCAAGGCCGAGGCCGCCCTCGTCGGCAAGCCGCTGAGCGACGACAACATCCGAGCCGCCGCCGAAATCGCCCTCGATGGGGCCAAGCCCCTGGAAAAGAACGGATATAAAATCCCGCTGGCCAAGACCTTGGTTCGCAGAGCGCTGACCAGCCTCAAGAGCGCCTAAAATTCTCCGCGGAGTACGCCATGAAGGATTCGACTCATCCTCTTTCCGTGATAAAGACCCCATTTTGCGGGGATTTGCGCTCGAAGAAGTTTTTTCTGTCGGACCAGATCGCAACGACCGCCGAGGATTATTTGGATGCCAGCAGTCATTGCTGGTGCTATCATACCCAGCAGGTGGTGGGGCCGGACGGCAACATCGTCATGCCCGAGCGCTGTGTTCCGGGCAGAGGGTGTTATCGATCAGCCCTGGACCGCCCGCGCGACTAGAGTTTTTAGGATCCCGACCGCCAGTTTCGGAGAAGGTATGAACATCGCACTGATGATCGCGTCACTCTGCACCGTATTGGGCACGAACCCGCAAACAATTATGAATGTCCCCTTAACCGGCGACTACGTCGAAGCCCGGACGGCCAGCGTGTTCGCCGGCGCCTGCCATTACAACGGCGAACTCGTCACCACGGGCAACGACGCGGTGATGGCCTGGCAATTCAACACCGGCCAATGGCAGAACGTCGATCTATCGGGCGTGCGCGTAATGGCCGCCATAACCAGCACCGAAAATCTAGGCCAGCCCGACTCCCAGCGCAAATCCGAAATCATGGTCGATAGCGCCGCCACGCCGCAACAAGCCGACGCCGCGGTCCAGGCCATTCTTTCGCACGACAGCCAATCGCTGGGTAAGATCGCATCGGTCCGACGCGGCTCGATCACGTTCCAGAGAGACAACCGAGAATATCACGTGAATTCCGCCGGCTTCGCCTTGCTGGACGTATCCGGCATGCCGAACGACGAATGCTGCAAGCAGCCGAATCTGGTGTGGTATTCCCCGCTGGTGCATTTGGTGAATCGCAAGGTCGGCTACACTAGCAACGCGGCGTACGTCGCCGGCAAGATCAGCGATCCATGGCAAAGATCGGACGAGAACAGCGCGTTCTATGGGGAGTTTGTGTATTAAACAGATCCGCCAGTCGTGGAAGAAGCCATGCTGAATTTCATAGGCCGGGACTGACTGAAACTGCTTCGACGGGTGGGGCGATGTAAGTTCAAATCCCGTTGCCCCGGCGATTTCGTAACCCCCTTGCATGGCAAGGGGTTCTTTCGATGCGGTGTGTCAAGAGTTGAACGTTTCGCCAAGATCAGGCCGCAAAGGCACATGCCTCGGTCCACTGATCCCGGCAGTGCATGAAATGACCGACTCCGAAAAACATCTGAACGCTTATTTGCTCGTGCGGTTCCCGACGCGCGCTTTAACAGGCTCTCCCTCGGAGACCGCGGGTATGAACAATACGTTCACGTGTTGATTATGCTCCAATTCATCCTCAAGGTTGGCAAAGATATTGACGGTGATCTCTCGGGGAACATCCTTGCCGTTTCGGGTCGCCAGGACCGGGACATACCACCATGAATCTTCCTGCCGCACGCCATCGTTAATCACCTCGAAGACTATTCCGTGACCGACTTGTGCCAGGCGAGCCTTCAGGGATTGAATCAATTTATTCTTATTCACGCCATTACCTCCAGGCTCTCTTCCACCACGATATGCGTTAGGGGATCCCATCGACCTACGCGCCGCTCAACGGTTCATCACCGGCACGCGCACGTCGGCGCCATCACGCGGACGCGTCGTCATCCGCCTGTCGCTCCGTCGCTTGCGGCAGGTGCGGAATCAGGCCCTTGCGACATGCTTCCTCCTGCACTTCGCGCGGCATGGCGCGAGCATCGACGATCAAGCCATTGACCTGAATCAGCCACGCCAGCGGATTGCTGTCGATCCGGCTGGCCAGGGACCATTCGACGTCGAATGGGTGCATTCTCAGCAGGTCGCGGATCTGCTTGCTGCGGGCCTGGCCGGTCGCGGTCGAGAGGCCGAAGTGCTCGTCGATCTGGCGCGACTTCACGTGCGGCGACTGTGATGGATCGTCAAGGAAATTCACCCGGCCCGCTGCGCACAATCCCACACGCCCAGGAATTTGGCTTTCCGTTGACCAGCGGCGTCGGCCGCTTCCGCGCCAATACGCCCAGCATGCGAAGGCAGATGCCACGGTACTCATCATTCAGTTTCTCTGCGCAGAAAGATTCGATCTGTGCGGCGATGGCATCGTGGACGGGGCGAATCTTCGCCGGTATAGATTGACCGTGCGACATTTCCGGGTCATCGTAACAAAGTGACCGAGCGCAAGGGAAGGCCGTGATGCCTGCCGGCGGATCCATTCGGACATTATTGCTTTGGGAAGTCCGGCGATTCGTAGATCGTGCGCGTGACATCCGCGGCGTCCGCTGGATCGCTCTGGTTGGTTCTTTGCCAACCGCCAAGAGCGACCCGAAAGATGCAGACCTGCTGATTTCCATAGGGGACGACGCGGACTTGGCGGCGCTTGCCACGGTTGGCCGGCGACTCATGGGGCGGGCACAGGGCCGAAACCGTGGCGCCGACCTCTTTCTCACGGATGCAAGCGGCAAATACCTCGGCCGCATCTGCCACTGGCGGGACTTCCGGCCTGGGATTCGGCAGGCGTGCAAGGCCCGCAGTTGTGGGCGCAGGCAGTTCTTGTGTGATGATCTCGACGTGCTGAATCTGCCTGCCAGTGTCGTTCAGTCGCCAACACTCCAGCTTTGGCCCACAGTCATCCGTCGTGCCGCTATCCCTCGTGATGTTGAGGATTTGCTCATCGCCGTCGCCGATCACCCATGAACTCACCGCAAAAAGACCACCTTTTCAGAAATTAATTCAGATTTTTTCCAGCGCCGTGCAAAAACACGTCCAAAACTTTCACCTCCGGCCTATAGGTATAGAGGGACCTCATTTGCTCCCAATCGTCCCATCCACGGTTTCCCCTCGCGCGAATCGCGATGTCGCAGGGGCCCCGCGAGGGAACGGATTATTTTGGAAGATTCTGGGGGACTTTGGGGACATTTTCGGCGGTTCCCGTCCGAAAGAGCTGGGGCGTGCCGCCCCGGACCGGGCCGGCACGGCCCGGCTCTGTTCCTTGTCGGTGTTAGTTCTTGACCAAATGCTCCCGATAAGAATCGATCATCTTCTTCAGTCCCTCGGCTCGCGGAACAGTGGGGGACCAGCCCAGAATCTGCCGGGCTCGCGTAATGTCCGGACACCGAATCCGCGGATCGTCCGGCGGCATCGGATGATGCGTGATCTTACTTTTGCTCTCGGGAATCAACGCCAAAATGTCCTGCGCGATCTGAAGGATCGTAACCTCATCGGGATTGCCCAGGTTGATCGGCTCGCAGAAATCGCTCTCCATCGTCAGATTGATCCCGCGAACCAGGTCCGTGACGTAACACAGACTGCGGGTTTGCTTGCCGTCGCCGAAAACCGTCAGCGGTTCGTTGTTCAGGGCCTGGCGGATGAAGCTGATGACGGCCCGGCCGTCGTACGGGTCCATCCGCGGGCCGTAGGTGTTGAAGATTCGGATGATGCGCGTGTCCACCTTGCGTTCGCGGTTGTAGGCCATCGTGCAGGCTTCGCTGAAACGCTTGGCTTCGTCGTACATGCTGCGCAGGCCGATGGGGTTGACGTTGCCCCAGTAATCCTCGCGCTGGGGATGCACGGCCGGATCGCCGTAGCATTCGCTCGTGCTGGCCATCAGGAAGCGGGCATTTTTCGTCTTGGCAAGCTCCAGAAGGTTCCACGTCCCCTGGCTGTTGACCTTGAGCGTCGCCACCTGGTGCTTGACGTAGCCGATGGGGCTGGCGGGTGAGGCCAGGTGATAAATTCGGTCGAGGCTGGAATCAATCTTCAGGGGTTCGATGACGTCGGCTTCGATGAACCGGGCGCGCGCGTTTCCGCGCAGATGGGCGATGTTCTCGCGCTTGCCGGTGATGAAGTTATCCACGCCGACGATCTCATGGCCCTGCGCCAGGAGCAGGTCGGTGAGATAGGAGCCGAGAAACCCGGCCGCGCCGGAGATGAGGATACGCATATCAGTTAAAAAGTCTGGTCGAGCACTTCAACGTCCTGGAGATGCCAGGGAGGGAGCATGTCCCCAAGCGCCTTTCCCGGCTGTTGCCAGGTGACATAGTAGCCGTTGTTGTCCACTTGTCCCGCATCGCTGGAGCAGGTGACGTTGCCGTAGACCGCGAGCCAGGTGATGTTCTTGTTCGTGTCGTAATAGGCTTCATACCGGACCTTTTCGTCGAAGCGGGCGGTTTTTGGGAACCGCAAATCCTTTGCCACCAGGTCCCGCGTCAGCGAGATCACGTCGTATTTCCACTGGTCCCGGACTTGGAGCGGAAGAAGATTCCGGGCGTCGCCAAAATGGCCGGTCGGACCCATTGACCCGGGGCTGGGCTGTGTGGAAACGCAGCCGCCCAGGCAGACCACCGCGACGATTATGGCTATTCGGATCATCGGCATGGTGGGGCATCAATCCCAAAATCGAAATCGGATAATGGTCAGGATCGCCTTGACGCCGTCCTTCCAGGTGATTTTCTTTCCTTCCTCGTAGCTCCGGCCATAATAGGCGACCCCGACTTCGTAAATCCTCAGCCGCGGGCGAAATCTGGCGATCTTGGCGGTGACCTCCGGCTCGAAGCCGAAGCGGTTGCATCGCAACTGAATTTTCTCGAGCACCGATTTGCGAAAGACCTTGTAGCAGACTTCCATGTCGGTGAGGTTGAGGTTCGTGAACATGTTGCTGAAATGGGTGAGGAACTTATTGCCCAGCGTGTGCCAGAAATACAGCACGCGATGCGGCTCGCCGATGAAGCGCGAGCCGTAAACGACGTCGGCCCTGCCGTCGGCGATGGGTTGAATCAGTCGAGGATAGTCGCCGGGGTCATATTCCAGATCGGCATCCTGAATGAGAACGACGTCGCCGGCGGCCTGCTTGAATCCGTCGCGAAGGGCGGCGCCCTTGCCCTCGTTCACGCGCTTGTGGAAGACGCGAATGTCCGTCTCGGGGAAGAGTTCCTTGAGTTGGTCGAGCTTGGCGGCGGTCTGGTCGGTCGAGCAGTCGTTGACGATGATGATCTCGCGGGGCAATCCCCCCGGCAGCGGGGCGACAGCCACCAGGCCGACCAACTGCTGAATCGTCTGCTCCTCGTTGTAAACGGGAATGACGATGGAAACTTTTGTCACGACCGGCTTGGGCATGGGGGACGGCTTGTCAAAACGGTCCTGTGTCGCGCCGGCGGCGCATTGTGTTTCGGTCGCTTCCATTGTCATCGTGCCAGAATACATCAACTCCAACGGGTGAGGAATACTACGGACCTTCGGCAAAAACTCAACCTTGGCTTAGGAAGGGTGGGCGTGGGTCCGGATAACATTAAAACCACCCCGTCATTTCGTGTCCGCCGCACCAACTACATCTCTCCTGCACGTAATCGCCATTCCGTTCGAGCGCGATCGTATATCCGAGACGAAATAGCCATCCATGAAAATGCCACCGGTCGATCCTGCCGGGGTTTTGCACGGATAATTGACGGTGCGGCAAATCTGCCCCATTCATAGTGTACAATTTTGCATTGAGTCGAGAAATCGACGGTCAAGGTAATTGACGAGGAAGCAGAGCGATGCGGCTACGGCAAATCGCGCTATCGATGGTGGCTTGGGCGGCGGCGAATCTGTCAGTGCCAAGCCTTTGCTTGGGTCAGCAGGGCGCCTCCAACGGAACGGCGACAAGCCGCCCGGCTGAGCAAAACGAAATTGTCGCAACGTTGATGGACGGCGATTCCGCCGCTCGTCTGGATGCCCTCAAGAGGGTCGTTAGTTCCTCGCCGACGGGATTCAGAGGCGTGGACGACGCGCTATTTCCGGCGATTGCCGGCTGTGCCGATGACCCTTCTCCGGAAACGCGAGAGCAGGCGGCGGTCCTGATCGGGATCCGCTGGATTCAGCTTCTGCCGACGCCGATGCCGCAGGCGTTGCTCGTTGAAGAGAGACTCGCGAGAGATTCTGACGCTGAGGTACGGCATGACGCCGTTTCCGCGGGGCTTAGACGGGTCAAGGACAAACCGGATGCTGTTGTGGACGCGCTGGTCGATGCGGCAATGCGGCCGGCGAAATACGACGGCCGGAACCACGGGCAAGTAATCTTCGGTCTTCAGGGCGTATCCAAGCAGCGGTTGATTTCTCGACTGGAGCGGTATTGGGCCAATGAGAGGGCCGACCCCGACCGGGCGGCTTGGGCTTACGTGCTGTTCCTCGGTGCGACCGGTGAAGAACCGCCCGACGTGCAACGGCTGGACAATGCCGGCATGTTCGGCGTGCCGTTCAGGTCCAACGGAGGGTACAGCCGTGAAGAAATCAATGCTGAACTTAAGAGCATTGTGCCTTCCGACGTTACGCGGGAATGGCACCTTGAAAAAAATCGCGGCGCGATTTGGGGCAGCGTGGTGGTGAAGGGCGTCGCGGGTCGGCGGCGGGTTGCGGTAGCTCTGGACAACAGCAGAAAATTAACCTGTTTGAGCGATGTCAGTCGGTGGTCAACGCTTTTGACCCCGGAAGACTTGCTGGCCCTTCGCCAGTCCGACGCAACGGCGAGCACACAGATTGCGCCGGCAACTCAAGAAACCTATGCTGCGGCGTTCGGAAAGCTCTACGATCACCTCGGGCAGGTTTATCCGAACTTCCAGATGAAAGGGATTGATTGGAAAGCGGTGGGTGACGCACTTCTTCCGCGCGCCCAGGAGCTTCAAACGGAGCGCGAGTTTGGATTGCTCGTCGAGGAACTGGTGGCGCGGTTGGAAGACAGCCACGCGGTCGTTTTAGCCGGGAGCGAGCAACCGCCGGAGCCGGATTTGCCCGAGTGGGATCCTGGTATCGCCTGCCTAATTGATGATCGCGATCGGCCGGTAGTTTACGTCGTGGAGCCATCCTCGCCGGCGGAAAAGGCGGGCGTGAAAATAGGAATGGCCATCGTTTCGGTTAATGGCATTCCCGCCGAGGATGCGATGCGAAATTGGATGCGGTTAATAAGCCGATATTTTGGCGCCTCCAGCGAGCGCGTGTTGCGATACGATGCGGCCCGCGGGTTTCTAAGTCAGGATCGAAGGAGATCACCGGTTAAATTGGTGCTGGAGGACCCGAACGGAAAGCGGGTGTCGGTGACGGTCATTGCGGACTGCGGGCCGCGTTACGTGCGACGCTTGCCGGTTGCGCGCAAGGGGTTGAGGACACCGCTGATGTTTCATGGACGCGCTTGTCCAAAGATATCGGCTACATCTATGTCCGTCGCATTGGTGAAGGCCTGGAAGCCTCGCTGGACGCGGCGTTGCGCGATCTGGGCTCGATCCATGGCCTGGTCATCGACGTGCGCGGCAACAGCGGCGGTGGTTTCGATCCGGAAACGGCGGTTCGCAATTTCGATCTCTCGCCCAAGGATGTTGCCGAGCCGCAGCGTCCGCGATACTTGGGACCGATCGCGCTGCTGATCGACGAGCGGTGCATTAGCGCGGGCGAGGGATGGTTATCATGGTTTGTCGCCAATCGTCGCGGCAGGTTGTTTGGCACCACGACGGCGGGTGCGTCGTCGCGCAAGGAGACGTATACGCTCAGCAACGGTCTCTATGAAGTGGTTGTTCCAGTCAAAGCATACGATGGATTTCTGGATAGACCGATAGAGAGGCGGGGGTTGGAGCCGGATGTGCCGGTCCGCTGCCGCGCGAAAGATCTGGCGGAGGGACGCGACACCGTGTTAGAGACAGCGTTATGTTGGCTCTCAACCGTTCCACAAAATTGATCCATCGTGATCCGGCGGGTGGCGCACCCGCAAAACTCGCTTCGTGGGTCAGCATGACGATGGGCTGGCCGGCCGCGTAAAGCGCATGAAAAATCTCCGCGATTGCCAAGGCATGGCCATTTGCTTCGCGCGGTTCGAGGGAGTCGATCTACTTACGGCTTGACTTGAAGTTAGGGTGCCACATATTGTCTTATTCAGCCGATACCAGGAGCCGTCGCGATGTCCGTGCAGATGGAACTCCACAAGATCATCATCTCCGAGATGCAGGACTCGCAGATTATCGTCCTGAAGGAGGTGGACGGCGAACGCAATTTCCCCATCGTCATCGGGAGCAACGAGGCCCTGGCGATCGATCGGCGGCTGAAGGGGCATCCCACGTTGCGGCCAATGACCCATGACCTGTTGGCCAGCGTCATCCAGCAGATGGGGGGAACCGTCGAACGAATCGAGATCAACGATCTGGCGGACCATACGTTTTTTGCGATGATACACATCCGGCGCAATGGCGAAGTGCTGCAGATCGACAGCCGGCCCAGCGATGCAATCGCATTGGGGATCGCAACCACGGTCCCGATTTACGTGGCCGAGCATGTCCTGAATGCCGTTGGCTGACGCCGTGTCTTTTATGACCCCGACCGACATCCAGAAGACGATGGACGACGCCATGGCGCGGCATCGCGCCGGCGAACTGGCGGAAGCGGAGAGTCTTTTGCGAGCGGTCCTGGCGCACGATCCCACGCACCCACAGGCCGCTCACCATTTCGGCGCCGTGCTTTTGCAAGCCGGGAGGCTGGATGAGGCGATCGCGGCGTATCAGCAGCATTTGGCCAACTGGCCCAAAGCCGCGGATTCCTGGCACAACCTGGCTATGGCGTTCAAGGCCAAGGGGTTGCTCGCCGAGGCCCAAAGCCATGTCGGCAAAGCCCTGGAATTCCAACCGGAAATGCCTGTATTCCATAATACGCTGGGGTCCATTCTGGCCGAGCGAAACCAGACTCGATCAGGCCATCGAGGAATTCAACGCCGCGGTGCGGCTTCGCCCGGGGTACGCCAAGGCCTATTCCAATCTCGGCGCCGCCCTTCGCAAGCGCGGGCAGTGCGCGGAAGCGATTCTCGCCCTGCAAAAGGCCGTCGAACTGGATCCCCAACTGGTCGAGGCGTACAACAATCTCGGCATCGCTTTCAAAGCCGCCGGACATTTGGCCGAGGCGGCCCAGGCGTTTGAGAAGGCCCTGTCGTTGCGGCCCGGCCTTTCCGGCATATCCAACAACCTGGCCAACGTTTTCAAAGACGCGGGTCGATTGGACGAAGCGATTGCCTGCTATCGCCGGGCGCTGCAACTGGCTCCGGACAATTGCGGCGCCCACGACAATCTGGTTTATGCGCTTCAGTTTCACCACGGCTATGACGCCGCGGCCATATTTCGCGAGGAGCGGGCTTGGAACGAGCAGCTTTGCCAAGCCCCTGGCGAAGTTCATCAGGCCGCATGCCAATGACCGCTCGCCCGAGCGGCGATTGCGAATCGGTTACGTCTCGGCCTATTTCTATGACCAGGCGGAAGCGTATTTTGTTCTGCCGCTCCTTGAAACGCACGATCACGAGCAATTCGAGATCCATTGTTACGCCAACGTGGTTCGGCCCGACGAGATCACCAGCCGTCACCGCCGCGCGGCGGACGCATGGCACGACGTGCTCGGCAACACTCACGCCGAGCTGGCCGAGCGCGTTGCCGCCGATGGGATCGACGTGCTGGTCGATCTGACGATGCACATGGCCGACAGCCGGCTGCTGACCTTCGCCCGCAAACCCGCCCCGGTGCAGGTCGCCTGGCTGGCGTATCCCGGAGGCACCGGCCTGGATGCGATGGATTATCGCATCACCGACTGGTACATCGATCCGGAGGATGCCCAGCCCCCCTGTTACAGCGAGCGATCAATCCGGCTGCCGGGTTGCTGGTGCTGTTACGATCCTTTGATCGACATTCCGCAGGCCGCTCCCCGCGAGGGCCTCTCGCTGACTTTCGGTTCCATCAGCAATCCCGGCAAGCTGAACGAGCCACTGCTGCGTCTGTGGGCGGGGGCATTGCTGGCCATCGACAATTCGCGCCTGCTGGTGCAAACGATCAGTCCCGAGCATTCCGCGCGGATCACGGAATGGATGGGCCGGATGGGAATTGGCGCCGACCGGTTGGATTTCGTCGGCCGACAACCGCGTGCCCAGTATCTGCGTTTGTACGACCGGATCGACATCTGCCTCGACCCGCTCCCTTTCAACGGCAACACAACGACGCTCGATGCGCTCTGGATGGGGGTTCCGGTGGTGAGCTTGGCCGGCCAGCGCGCCGCCAGCCGGACGGGGCTGAGCATTTTGACAAACGCCGGCCTTGGCGAGTTGGCCGCCCAAACGCTGGAGGAATTCCTGAAGATCGCCACGGGCCTGGCCCGCGATTCCCACCGCCGCGCCGAATTGCGTTCAACCTTGCGCACGCGACTGGCCTCATCCCCGCTGATGGATTTCAAACGTTTCGCCCGCAATATGGAATCGGCCTATCGCCAGATGTGGCGCGAATGGTGCGCGACGCGTTGATCGCCGGATTGGTCGGCCTGTGGTCGGACTGAATCGTTCCCAAACGATGATCCAATCATCGCCCAAGTGGGGTGCGAACTTGTCTCTTGTCAGAAAGCGGCCCACACCGGATATTGCCCATCCACGGCATGGCTCAACTCTCGATCCAACAGGCCTTCGATCTGGCAATGCGGCACCACCAGGCCGGACGGTTGCAGGAGGCCGAGCAGCTCTACCGGCAGGTCTTGGCCCAGCAGCCGGAGCATGCCGTTGCGTTGCACCACCTGGGACTGATTGCCCGCCAGTTGGGACGGAATGACGTTGCGGTGGATTTGATTCGCCGGGCCATCGCCCAGAGGTCCAACTACGCCGAGGCTCACTACAATCTCGGCAATGCACTGAAAGACGGAGGGGAACTCGATGAGGCCATCATCGCGTATCGCCAGGCCATCGCCCTCAAACCCAATTTCGCCGAAGCCCAAAGCAATCTCGGCATTGCCCAGAAAGATAAGGGTCAACTCAATGAGGCCATCGCCGCCTTTCGCCAGGCCATCGGCCTCAGGCCCACCTACGCTGAAGCCCACTACAATCTCGGCAATGCCCTGAAAGACAAAGTACAACTCGACGAGGCCATCACCGCGTATCGCCAGGCCATAGCCCTTAAGCCCGACCTCTCCGAGGCCCACAGCAATCTCGGCATCGCCCTGAAGGATAAAGGACAAGTTGATGAGGCCATCGCCGCCCATCGCCAGGCCATCGCCCTCCAGCCCAACTACGCCGAAGCCCACAGCAATCTCGGCGTTGCCCTGGCGGACAAAGGACAACTCGATGATGCCATCGCCGCGTTTCGCCAGGCCATCGCTCTTGACCCCAAGTTTCCCGAGGCCCACAACAATCTCGGCGTTGCCCTGAAAGACAAAGGGCAACTCGATGAGGCCAACGCCGCGTATCGCCAGGCCATTGCCCTGAAGCCCAACTACGCCGAAGCCCACAGCAACCTCGTCTACACGCTCTACTTCGACGGCCATTGCAGCCAGGGGCAACTGCTCGCCGAGCACCGCGCCTGGAACCAGCGCCACGCCAAGCCCCTGGCGAAGTTCATCAGGCCGCATGCCAATGACCGCTCGCCCGAGCGGCGATTGCGAATCGGTTATGTCTCGGCCTATTTCTATAGCCAGGCGGAAGCGTATTTTGTTCTGCCGCTTCTTGAAGCGCACGATCATGAGCAATTCGAGATCCATTGTTACGCCAACGTGGTTCGGCCCGACGAGATCACCAGCCGTCACCGCCGCGCGGCCGACGTGTGGCACGACGTACTCAGTGACTCTCACGCCGAGCTGGCCGAGCGGATTGCCGCCGATCGGATCGACGTGCTGGTCGATCTGACGATGCACATGGCCGGCAGCCGGCTGCTGACCTTCGCCCGCAAACCCGCCCCGGTGCAGGTCGCGTGGCTGGCGTATCCCGGAAGCACCGGCCTGGATGCGATGGACTATCGCATCACAGATCGGTACATGGACCCCCAAGATTCACAACCGCCGTGTTACAGCGAGCGATCGGTTCGGCTGGCGGATTGCTGGTGCTGTTACGATCCATTGACCGACGTTCCACGGGCTGCTCCCCGCGACGGCTCCGCCGTGACCTTCGGCTCGATCAACAATCCCTGCAAGCTGAACGAGCCGCTGCTGCGTCTGTGGGCGGGGGCAATGTTGGCCATCGACAATTCGCGGCTGCTGGTGCAGACCATCAGTCCCGAGCATTCCGCGCGGATCACGGAATGGATGGGCCGGATGGGAATCGGTGCAGACAGGTTGGATTTCGTCGGCCGACAACCGCGTGCAGAGTATCTGCGTTTGTACGACCGGATCGACCTCGGCCTCGACCCGCTCCCTTACAACGGCATCACAACGACGCTCGATGCGCTCTGGATGGGGGTTCCGGTGGTGAGCTTGGCCGGCCAGCGCCGCCAGCCGGACGGGGCTGAGCATTTTGACAAACGCCGGCCTTGGCGAGTTGGCCGCCCAAACGCCGGAGGAATTCTTGAAGATCGCCACGGGCCTGGCCCGCGATTTCGATCGCCGCGCCGAATTGCGTTCAACCTTGCGCCGGCGATTGGCCTCCTCGCCGCTGATGGATTTCAAACGTTTCGCCGGCAATATGGAATCGGCCTATCGCCGGATGTGGCAAGATTGGTGTTCAACCGCCGGGTGACAAAAGCTCAGACCTTGCCCAAAAGCACCGCGAGCAAACCCTTTTGAAAATGTAGGCGGTTCTCGGCCTGATCGAAGATGACCGATTGGCTGCCCTCCATGACCGCGTCGGAGATTTCCAGGCCGCGGTAGGCGGGAAGGCAGTGCATCACGATGGCGTGCTTGGGCGCGGAGGCGAGCAGCGCCTCGTCCACGGCGAACCCGGCGAAATCGCGCACCCGCCGTTCCTTTTCCGCCTCCTGGCCCATGCTGACCCAGGTGTCCGTGTAAATAACGTCCGCCTCGTGCACCGCGTCGGCCGGGGTCTGCGTGGTCTCGAACTCCATCTCCGGAATCTGCGACATGATCCGGTCCATGTCGGCGGCGGGCAATTCATATCCGGCCGGGGAGGCCAGGATGAAACGGACGCCCAGCTTGCCGCACGCGCAGGACAGCGAGCGGGCCGTGTTGTTGCCGTCGCCGACGAACGCAAGCGTGCGGCCTTTCAGGTCGCCGAATTTCTCGCGCATCGTCATCAGATCGGCCATGGCTTGGCAGGGATGGCTGTAATCGGTCAGGCCGTTGATGACGGGCACGGTGGCCCATTTCGCGAGGTTGAGGATTTTCTCGTGCTCAAAAACGCGGGCCATGATTCCGTCGCACATGGAAGAGAGCACCCGGGCCACATCCTTGGCCGGCTCGCGGCGCTCCAGGCCCACCTCCTCGTTGCGCAGCAGCATTCCCCGCCCACCGAGCTGTGTCATCCCCACGTCAAAGCTGGCGTGCGTGCGCAAGCTCGGCTTCTCGAAAATCATCGCCAGCGTCTTGCCCGCCAGGATCGGATCATTCCGCCCCTCCGCGCGAAGCTGCCGCTTGAGTCGCGCCGCGACCTCCAGCACGTGCTCAAGCTCCTCGGCGCTGCAACTTGCAATGGATATGAAATGGGTCATGGAGCCTCGCCGTCAGCGGACAATTTCCGTTCCAACGCCGGCTTCGGTGTAGATTTCCAGGAGCAAGGCATGCGGGATGCGGCCGTCGATAATGTGCGTCTTGTTCACCCCGGCCTTCAGGGCGGTGACGCACGCCTCCACCTTGGGCAACATCCCGCTGGCGATGGCCCCGGATTTGACCAGTTCGTCGATCTGGCCGACGGTCAGGTGCCGCACCAGGCTGCTGGGATCCTGCGGATCGGTGCGAATGCCGTGCGTGTCGGAGACGACGACGAGTTTCTCAGCCTTCATGGCGGCGGCGACGGCGCCGGCGGCGGTGTCGGCATTGACGTTGAGCCGGTTCCCCGCCGCATCCCGCGCGATCGTCGCGATGCACGGGATCGAGTCCGCCTGCACCAGGAGCTGCAACAGACGCGCGTTGACGCTGGTGACATCGCCGACCAGGCCCAGATCGATCCGCCGCCCGTCGGGACCCGGCAAATACGTCTTCTCCGCGAAGAGCACCACGCTGGAAAGCGAGTGCAATCCCATCGCCTCGCATCCCGCCGCCTGGATGAAATTCACGATGAACGCGTTGATCTCATTGCAGAGGACCTGTTCGGCGATGGCCAGCGTGCGCTCGTCGGTATACCGCCGGCCCATGACCATCTGCGGCTGCAATCCGACGGCCTCCATGCGCTGATTGATCGCCTTGCCGCCGCCGTGAACGAGGATCGGCTGCATTCCCACGTAATTCATGAAGACGATGTCGTTGAGGAGATCGGTGAGGGCCTTTTCCTCGTCCATGATCGACCCGCCGACCTTGACGACGACGACCTTATTGTGGAAGCGCTGAATGTAACCCAGTGCTTCCACGAGGCCGGTGGCTTTGTCGATGGCGACTCTGTCAATGGTAAGATCCATGTGCGAAAACGTCCGCGAGAGAAAACGAAAAGTCGGCAGTCTAGAAATTCGCCGCGGCGGTGTCAAAAAAGCATGAGTCGCCGTGGCCGGCGAGCGGAATCTCCAAGCATGTTTTACTTTTACGATTCAGCCACCGATACTTAGTTGAATCAGGGAGCATAGCTCAGCGGTTAGAGCAGGGGTCTCATAAGCCCTTGGTCCCAGGTTCGAATCCTGGTGCTCCCATCGCGCCACCGGCTGAACCTTCATGGCAGAGTGGCGTCGCCCACGGGGCTTTGTGGAATAATCTTAATGTGCGCGGCGTCCGCTTCGATTTCGGGGACATCGTGGAACAGCTTCAGCGTGCCGGTAACGTTGATGGTCTTGCCCTCATCAAGGTCGTTGGGGAAGCCGGTCCGTTTGTCGGCGGGGATGTACACCGTGAATCGGTCCGGGCTGGGATAATCCTTGCCGATGTTCAGGACGGCCGCATCGCCGAAATCGTGGGTGCCCACGACTGGACCGGTGACGGTGACGATCTGGCCAACGTGGTCCTTGGCCTGGTCCCAGGTAATGTTGGTAGGGTTGGTAGTTGGCATCGTGGTCGGCATCGTCGCCGGGGAATCGGCGTCGGCAAACGTGATTGCGAAAGAGATCAATAGCGCGGACAGGACGGAAAATTGAGTCGCGGTTCGCATAGGCGCTCCGATTAGGTTGGTCCGCTGAGTTTAGCAATGAAAAGCGCGAAGCAAAGACCCCGTATGGTTCTACGATCTTTTTCGATTTCGATTCCGCGGCCGCCTCCGGAGGCAACGTTCGTTTCTGCATGCCTTGCGAGGCTTGTTACGGATCCTGGTGCTCGTACCTCGGCTCGATTCGTCATGTTACTTCGCCAGCATCATGTCGTAGCTGCCATCCAGCATTTCCAGGACGCGGTTCAAAAGTCGCGGCTCGTCGTTCAGGAGCTTTTCATCGGATTGAGGATCGAACATCACCGGCGGCAAGCCGCAGCGACCGAGGTGATAACGCAGTAGCAGGCGCAGAGGATGCCGTTGAAGCTGGGGACCAGCGGGTCGGCCAGAAGCTGCGCGTGCAAATGAGCGATTTCCTTGATCGCGGGTTGAAGGCGGAACTGGGGCGAGTTGATGCGGTGGACCACGTTGTCCAGTCGCTTCATGGTGCTTTCGTCCAGGGCGGCAAGAGACAGCCCGCCGCTGATCGACGTGTACCAACGGATGACGGAGGGGGTGCTCAGGGACGTGCCGCGTTGGAGGGCGGATTCGATTCTGTGCAGGATGGCGACGTGGCTGCGGATGCGCTGGCTGGAGCGGGATCGAAAGGTCTTATGAGCTTGGCCGGTGGCGAGGGCGGAGGCAACGTCCGGCCGGTCAATTTGAATGCCTTCGAGTCGGAAGCTGACGACGGTGGCAATGGCGAAATATTCGTCGGGCAGGGGCTTGGGCCGCGGCGAAGCGGCGCGAGTCACCAGACGCCGCTTCCGCTGGATGACGCGGAGCCATCGCTGCCAATCGATGCGAACCTTCACCTCGCGAAGGCGGAGTGATTTGGCCAGGAACTGACCGAGCTTTGCGATCCGCCGCTGTTTGCTTTCCATGAACGTTCCACCGTCGATTAGTCGCGGTTGGAATCGGCAATGAGCGAAATTGCCGAATCGCAGGCGCGCAACCGACGCGGGAAAACGTCCGCGATCAGACACGCGCCGGGCTCATAACAGCGGCGGCGGACTTCCTCTCGCCTCCGTTGACCAGCGCCGCCCCGCCGCCGGCATAGGTGGCGGAGAAGGCGTCTTCGATGTTGTAGCCCGACTCGCCATGCTGGGAGAGATCAAGCCCATCATATTCGTCGCTCTCGGCGACTCGCAGTCCGAAGATCGATTTGACGATCATCAGAATGATCAGCGAGCCGACGGCCGCAATCGTCCAGGCGGCCCCCGTCGCGATGAGTTGATGAACAACGGTGGTTGTATTTCCTTCGATGAGTCCGAGCCTGGTGACGTTGCCGAATCCGACGGGGAGATTCACGGCGGCGACGGCGAAGACTCCGGTGAGGATGGCCCCCAAAGTCCCGCCCACGCCATGGACGCCGAAGGCGTCGAGGCTGTCGTCATATCCGAGGGCTTGCTTGAGGCTTGTCGCAGCGAAGAAGCAAACCACTCCGGCGGTGAATCCCATGAGCATGCCCCACATGGGCAGGGTGAATCCGGAAGCCGGCGTAATGACGACCAGCCCCGCGACAGCCCCGGAGATGGCGCCCAGCACCGTCGGCTTGCCGCTCTTGATCCATTCGATGAATGCCCAGCCGAGCGCGCCCGCGGCCGCGGCGAAATGGGTGTTGATAAAGGCGTTGCTGGCGAGGGCGTTGGCCTGCAGAGCGCTGCCGGCGTTGAAGCCAAACCAACCGACCCAGAGCATCGCCGCGCCGACGACGGACAGGACAACGCTATGCGGCGGCATGGGGTGGGCGCCATAGCCGCGCCGCCGGCCGAGTACCAGCGCGCACACCAGCGCCGATACGCCGGAGCTGATATGCACGACGGTTCCGCCGGCGAAATCACAGGCGGGAATGGCGCCGCCGAACGAAGAGCTGAACAGGCCGCCCTTTCCCCAGACCATGTGCGCCATCGGGCAATACACGCCGAGCAGCCAGAGGGTCGAGAACGCCACCATGGATGAAAACTTCATGCGCTCGGCATAGGCGCCGCAGATCAGCGCGGGCGTGATGACGGCGAACATCATTTGGAAAGCCATCCAGGTGGTGTGGGGAATGGTGGGGGCATATTCCGACGGCCCGGCGCCGACGCCGCGAAGGAAAGCGAATCGGAAGCCGCCGATGAAGGGGTTGCCCACGTCGAATGCCAGGGAATAGCCGACGATCGCCCAAAGGACGCTCACCAAGGCCATGAGGATGAAGCAGTGCATCATCGTGCCCAAGACATTTTTCCTTCGCACCAGGCCGCCGTAGAACAGGGCCAATCCCGGGCCTGTCATCATCAGGACCAGTGCGGAACTGGTCAGCATCCAGGCGGTATCGCCGGAGTTGACGCGGCCGGGGTCAAAAATCTTGACAGGCTCGGCGGCGGTTGCGGTCGAGACGCCAAGCCCAAAAAACGCCACCAGCGCCACAGCGCGCGAGCGAAGCGCGGTTCATATTTACTCCTCGTGTCCTCTTCCTCTGATCCACGGGCGCTGAAGCTACAGCGCTTGTTCGTTGGTCTCGCCGGTCCGGATGCGAATCACCTGGGCGACGGGATAGATGAAAATCTTCCCATCGCCGACTTCGCCGGTCCGGGCGGCTTCAACGATCGCGTTCGTAGCCTTCTGCGCATCCTCCGACTTGACACAAACTTTCATTAGCACCTTTGGCACAAAACCGACATCCATCTTCGCGCCGCGGTAACGCTCGGTGTGTCCCATCTGCCGGCCGAAGCCTTTACATTCCACGGCGGTCACTCCCAATATCCCGATCTTGGCCAAGGCTTGCTTGACGGCATCGATCTTGTGCGGCTTAATGACGGCTTCAATCATTTGCATGGGGGTTCCTCAGCTAAATATGCGAGCCGGGTTGCATACCTTTCGACGAAACTTCGATCGTCGAAAAAGTGTACACGAGAAGCCGGGAAACCACCAACAGCCGATGCGGATACAAAGTTGATGCCAGTTCGCGAATTGAAGCGAAGTCGGCATGTCCGATGCGCAAAAAGGCGCAAGCCGGGAAAAAAGGGATGGGAATGCCGGGCTTTGGGGCAGGATTCCCGACCCTGTCCACGGCTAACTGATGTCTTGGCGAATCTATCCACGCGCGAGTTTGCTGAGTTGCGTTATGGCGGCGCGGAAGTCTTTGGGCTGGGGACATTCAATCGTCATCTGCCGGCCGTCGGGATGCACGAATTGCAGCTTCTGGGCGTGGAGAGTCAGGCGCCCGATGAGCGGCCGCTCCTCTTGGCCCGCAGTGGGGCGGTAGTCCCGTTTATTATCGCTGAGAAAAATTCCAATTCTTGATCCGGGCGGGGGCGGGTTGTACAGCGGGTCGATCGCCAGCGGCAGACCGATGGATTGCAGGTGAACGCGGATTTGATGCGTGCGTCCGGTCTTGGGACAGCAGCGCAGGAGCGTGAAGCGGCGCATGGGCCGCTCAATTCTCCAGAGGGTTATCGCCGGGCGTCCATGTTTGGAAACGGCCATGCGGTCGCGGGCCGAGGGATGCCGCGCAAGCGGAGCGTCGATTTCGCCTTCGCTTTCCTGCGGGCGGCCGACGACCAGGGCCAGATATTCCTTGTGAATCTGCCGCTGTTGGAATTGGTTGGAAAGGCGGCGCTGGGTTGGCAAGTCCTTGGCCAGGAGCAGCACGCCGCTGGTTTCCTTGTCCAGGCGATGGATGATGCGGAGCCGCGGATCGGCCGTGCCGCTGCAGGGGAGTCCCGTCTGGCGGGAGAGGACTTGTAGGAGGCTGTCGGTTTCCCCACGGCCGGGAATGGTGGGCAATTGCGCGGGCTTGGCGACGGCAATCAGGTGGTCGTCCTCGAAAAGGATGGGAAGGGGGGGTGACTTCATTGGAAAAGTCGCGCTCAGGCCGAGGCAGCCGGCCAATCGGGCATCAAAAACGCGGTTGACGCCGCTTTTGGGCAGTTCTACTATGAATTACGGGAAAATGTAATTCTGGAAGGAGTTGCTTTGCGTCTGCTGATAGCCGTGCCCGTCTTCAATGAGTCGAAGTACGTCGGGCGCGTGCTGGACCGAATCCGGCAATTCTGGCCCGATGTGCTCGTCGTCGATGACGGCAGCACCGACGGGACGGGGGAGATGCTGTCGGCCCGATCGGATATTCGTTTAATCCGGCGGAAGGAGAACCAGGGTTATGGGCAGAGCCTCATCGACGCCTTTGCCCTCGCCGATGGGGCTGGATATGACTGGGTCATCACCATGGACTGTGACGAGCAGCACGAGCCGGAGATGATCCCCAAGTTCATCGAGCAGATCGAGACGGATCGCTGGGACATCATCAGCGGATCGCGATATTTGGCTCCGCGGGACGACGACGATCTTCCCCCGAAGGAACGCCGCGCGGTGAACGTGACGATTACCACCGTCCTCAACGATCTGTTTCATCTGGGACTGACCGATGCGTTTTGCGGGTTCAAGGCCCATCGGGTCGCGGCGATGCGCCGGCTGCGATTGGATGAGCAGGGGTATGCGTTCCCGCTGCAGCTTTGGCCGCAGGTGGCGGCGGCGAATCTTCGGCTCACCGAGATTCCCGTTCGACTGATCTATAACGACCCGACACGCCATTTCGGCGGGTCGTTGGACGACGTCGGACATCGGCTGCGGCACTATCTGGATATACTGAGCAAGGAAGTGGCGCGGTTGGCGGAGAACCCATTGCCGGCGGGACTGGAAACGGGCTTGGCTGTCGAGGCGTGCGGCTGTACGTGCCAATAGCGCACAGCCCGGCCAAATTTTAGATAATCGCCATTTCCATGGTTCAGGAATTCTCCTCGTATCCCGACTGGAAAGCGCCGGGGGAAGATTCCGCTTTGCTCATCTGGCCGGAGCCAGGGCAAATCCTTCGCGCCACCGCCGAAAATCATGGGCGCATGCGGGCGGAGCGGTCATGTATCGTGCAGGGGGAGGCGCTGGGGGATTTGCGCGGCCGACAGCGCGAGGAGTTGAATCTGAGCCCAGATAGACCGGTGATCGCCACCGGCCACCAGACCGAGTTGCTGCATCCAGGCGTGTGGGGAAAACTGGCGATGATCGATGCCGCGGCGCGGCAAGTAGATGCGGATTGCCTTTTCGCCGCCGTGGACAGCGATGCCCCGAAACATCTGCAACTGCGCTGGCCGGGAGAGTCCCGGCCCATCACCGACGATCCGAAGATCGGCGACGCCCCGTGGTGCGGGTTGCTCGACGCTCCGTCGGTAGGGTATGTGAAAGAACTGAAATCGGCGTTAGCGGCATCGGCGGCGAACTGGTCGTTTACCGCGATGGTTTTCAATCTCCTGGATGATCTGGCCGACCCGTCGTCGCCGACGCAGGCGTTGTCAACGGCCCTGACGGCGGCGATGTATCGGTTGGATTGGGAACTGGGATTGCGGCATCAGTCCCTGCTCGTATCGCGGTTGTGGATGACCCAGCCGTACCTGACGCTGGCCCACCACCTTTTGGCCAACGCGGGCGAGTTGGCCTGGGCGTATAACGGAGGCGCTGAAGGAATTTCGGGACGGGCATGGGATTGATGATCCGGGCCGCCCGATGCCGGATTTGCAGGTCGCAGATGAGCGATGCGAAGTGCCGTTTTGGCTGGACAACCAGAAAAACCGGACGCGGCAACGCGCGGCGGTGTCGCGGGCGGGAGACGCCTGGAGGCTCCTGATCGAGGGCGATCCGTTTGAACTGGCGCACGGCAAGGAGGGGGCTGCCGCGGCGCTTGGGCAATACCTCAAGCGGCACGACATGCGGCTCACGCCGCGGGCACTCACTCTGACCATGTTTTTCAGGCTGCTCATCGTGGATCAATGGGTGCATGGAATCGGCGGCGGGAGATATGAGCAGGTGAACGATCGGGTGATCCAGCGATTCTTCGGGATAGAGCCGCCGGCGTTTTCGGTGACGACCGCGACGCTGTATTTTCCCGAAGCGGTGGGGCGGAGGCGCACCGTGCCTGCCGTGTTTGCAACATGAGGGACATCGCCTTCGTCACGCGGCGATGGGACCGGAGAAAATGGAGATGGTTCGCCAGATCGCCAGCTTGCCCAGGCGGTCGATGCAGCGGCAGCGGATATTCACCGACATGCATAGCCGGCTCGCCCAGGCCGTTCGGATCCATCCGAGCATCAAAACGTGGCGGCAGAGCATGACCGAGGCCGTGCGACAGAGCGCCGATGAGCAACGCCTGTTCGATCGGGAGCTGTTTTATGCGATTCAACCGAGGGAGAGACTGACCCGGCTGATCGAAGAATATGCCCGGAGGTTTTAGGGGGCGGAAGCGAAGATCTCGGCAAAAAGATCGGCTGGAGGACCAGCCGGCTCAATTTCGAAGCTGAGCCGGCCCGTCCTCGGGCCGACATTCGGCTTGCGGGATTTCGGGCCCTTCCGCCGCGAGATTCTCGCGTTTCACTTGCCACCGGCGCTAAATCCGCTACCCTACGCGGGCCTTTTCAAAACCTTTATTTTTCAGGAGCCAATTTCGATGTCGCTCATCGCGCCGCACGGGGGAACGCTTGTCAATCGAATCGCCGACGCCAATCTTGCGCAAACGCTCGCCAGGGAGGCGGCCTCGTTGCCGGGATTGATCCTCTCGCCGCGCGAGCAGTTCGACCTGGAAATGATCGGGATCGGAGCGTTTTCACCGCTTCAGGGATTTCTGGGCCAGGCGGATTTTGAGTCGGTCTGCCGGAACATGCGCCTTGCCAATGGAACCGTTTGGCCGATCCCCGTGGTACTCTCTCCGCCGAACGATCAGGCGGCCGGGATTCAGGTGAATCGGAAAATCGCCCTGAAGGATTCGCAAGGCCGCGTGCTGGCGGTCATGACCGTGCAGGAAAAGTATCCTCACGACAAGGAACTGGAAATACCGAGCGTTTATCGAACCTCCGACGAGGCCCATCCCGGCGTCGCCCAGGTGCGGAAGCAGGGCGATACCTGTCTGGGCGGATCCGTTGACGTGATTCAGGCGAGTTACGAGCCGGAGTTCCCCGAATATCGTTTGCCGCCCGCCAAGACGCGCGAGGCTTTCGCGGCCAGAGGCTGGAGCACGGTGGTGGCGTTTCAGACGCGCAATCCGATTCATCGCTCGCACGAGTACCTCACCAAGTGCGCCCAGGAGATGACCGATGGCCTTCTGATCCATCCGCTGGTGGGGGAGACGAAATCGGATGATATTCCGGCCAACACGCGAATGGATTGCTACAAGGCGTTGATCGACGGCTATTACAATAAGGATCGAACGATGCTCACGGTGATGCCGCTGGCGATGCGGTATGCCGGGCCGCGGGAAGCCGTTTTGCACACGCTGATTCGCAAGAACTATGGATGCACCCACTTCATCGTCGGGCGTGACCACGCGGGCGTGGGGAATTATTACGGAACCTATGACGCGCAGAAGATTTTCGATCAGTTCGACGTGCCGCGCGACATCGGCGTGACGATTCTGAAGTTCGAGCATACGGCCTGGTGCAAGGCGTGCGCGGCCGTGGTGTCGTCCAAGACCTGCCCGCACGGGCCGGAACAGAAGGTTGCCCCGAGCGGGACGAAAGTTCGGGAGATGCTCAGGGCGGGACAGAGGCCGCCGGGAGAGTTCAGCCGGCCCGAGGTGGCGGATATTCTGATTAAGTGGGCGCAGTCGTTGTAGGGTGCGATCCCCCAACGCAGTTGCATCCGGCGTGCAATTCGTTAGGCTCTGGCTTTCGTTGCCCAAAGATATTTTATGATGCGACCACCCGATCCGGCCCCCTTGGGCGGAAATCGTCCGCCTGCGTCTCACCCGGCAGCGCCCGGCGCAATCCTTCGGGCCGGCAGCGCCGGTCTCCCGGCCGAGCGGCGTGGATCGCGACCGCCGCCGCGAGAACCGCAAGCCCGTCCAGGGCAAAGCCCTCCTGACCGTGCTGGACGGCGCAAATGCCGGGGCCACTTTCGACATCATGACCCGAGACCTTTCCTTCAGCGGAATTTCCTTTCTCCTGCGCGAATTGCTCAATGTCGGCCAGACTTGCAAGATCGAAGTCACCGGCAATGGGCCCTCGGCCACGCATACGTGCGAGGTTGTGAGGGCGCGGCCCTTGAGCAACGGGAAGTTTGAGATGGCGGTCAAGTTCCGCAAACCAGGCCCGCCGTGACGCGCCTCGCTGGGTTCTTTGACGTTGAGTCAATGCCCACGGCGATGCCGTGGGTTTTTTTGCCGAACGAAATGCGATACAATCCCCTTGAATTCCTGGAGGCTCAGTGGCACAGGCGGATATCGATATTGCGGATGAAAGGATGCTCCCGCAGGCCGTGGAGCTTTACAATGCCATCTTTCGCCCCAAACGCGAGGTGGATTTCTTCAAGCGGCGGTTTACGGGCAGGTACAACCCCCTCACCCTGATCGCGCGCATGGACAATAAGCCGGTGGGATTCTGGATCGGCTTTGAGCTGAAGCCGGGAATGTTTTACCAGTGGCTGGGCGCGGTGCTGCCGGAGGTTCGCCGCCATGGCGTCGGGCGGCAGTTGCAAGAGGCCCAGCAGGCCTGGGCCAAGGACCATGGCTACGAATACATCCGCTGCGAGTGCATGAACCACCAGCGGGAATTCATTCATTTCGCCATCGCCATGGGATATGACATCGTCGGCATCCGCTGGGACTCAACGCACGCGGATAATCTGATCGTTTTTGAGAAGAACTTGGTGGAGTGACCGGCCGTTGTCCGGGCGGAATCCGTCATCGGCAGTCTCGGAGAGGTCGCACGCCTGGCTTTCGTGTCCCGGCACTTCAAGCGCTGGCCATGAGTGTCTGTCGGCTTCGGCGATGACGGCCTGACACCAGCCGACCGTCCATAGGCTTCCGATGATCGTTGTCACCAGCGTCGGGAACAGAAGACGATGCAATAGCTCACTAAACATAACCATCCTTGGGTAATACGCTAACACAACACCATTGTGTTCTTAGCGCAACCCAAATATCTATCGGTAAATTCTCTTATGTCCCCATCGGATTTTAGCGAATGGCTTTGTTTGGCCCACCGGAGGCCGCTGGTGATGGGGGTGATCAACCTCACACCGGACAGTTTCAGTGACGGGGGGCAGATTTCCGGCCCTGATGAGGCAGCCGACGTTGCCGAGGAAATGGCGCAAGCGGGGGCCGATTGGATCGACGTTGGCGGCGAATCCACGCGACCCGGGGCTTCACCGGTTCCGGTTGAGGAGCAAATCCGTCGCACCGCCGGGGCGATCGGGGCAATTCGGCGTCGGCTCGACACAATCATTTCTATCGACACAACCGAGGCGCTGGTTGCGGACTCCGCCTTCGCCGAGGGGGCAAACGTCGTCAACGATATTTCCGCCGGCCGGCACGATGCCCGCATGTTTCCACTTGTGGCCCGGCATCGGCTGGCAATTATTCTCCTGCACATGCAGGGTGAGCCCCGGACCATGCAGGCCGCTCCAACTTATGCGGACGTGACCAGGGAAGTCGGCGATTTTTTAATCGCCAGGCGGCAGGCGGCGCTGGAAGCCGGCATCCCGCAATCGCGGATCCTGTTCGATCCGGGGATCGGATTTGGCAAGAGCGTGTCCCATAATCTGCAACTCTTGCGGGACACGGAGGCGTTGACCCGGCTCGGCCAGCCCCTGGTGGTCGGCCCGAGCCGCAAATCCTTCATCGGGCGGATCATTGGCGAGGTGCGCCCGGAGCGGCGGGTGTTCGGGACGGCCGCTTCCGTGGCCTGGTGCGTCGCTAACGGAGCGGCTGTGATGCGTGTCCATGATGTCGGACCGATCTCGCAGGTCGTACGGATGATTCAGGCGATTTTCGACCCGAATCCAGCAGGATTTTCTCAAGAATAACTGGCTAATGGCCGGTTTATTATCATATAGTCGCATGGAAATGCTGATGGCCAACCGCCTTTGCCGCCGAGCCTATCCGGCGATCGCCGATCGTTTTTGAGATGAATACCGGTTTTGCCGACAATCTCGTCAACTTTTACCGGGCGCTTTCGGCCATGGCTTGGTGGCGCGTGGCCATCGAACTGCTGCTTATCGGCCTGGTGGTATTTTGGGTCATCCGCTTTCTTCAGGGAACGCGCGGCGCCCGAATGCTCAAGGGCATCGCTTTTGTCCTGATCAGCCTCCACTTGCTGGTCACCCTCGCCGGACAATATCTCGAGTTGGATCGGCTGGTGTTTCTCTATGAGAAGTTCCTGCTCTTCGCGTCCTTCGCCCTGGCCGTGGTCTTTCAGCCGGAATTGCGGCGCGGATTGATGCGCCTGGGCGAGACCCGGCTGTTCCGCGGGTTCACCGATGAGATCACCCAGGACATCGAGCAGCTCGTGGAATCGGCGACGTATTTGTCGCGGCGGAAGATCGGCGGGCTCATCGCCGTGGAGCGCGAAGTCGGGCTGGGCGGAATCGCCGAGAACGGCACGCGCATCAACGCCGATCTCTCGGCCGACTTGCTGAACACCATTTTCTGGCCCAACTCCCCGCTGCACGACCTCGGCGTCGTCGTCAGCCAGGGCAGAATCGCTTACGCCGGCGTTCAATTTCCCCTCGCCGAGAGCGGGGAACTGGAACGTGAGCTGGGCAGCCGCCACCGCGCCGCCGTGGGAATGTGCCAGGACAGCGATGCCGTGGTGATCGTCGTTTCCGAGGAGACCGGAGACATCAGCATCGCCGAGAGCGGCAAACTGTTTCGCAAGCTGACGCCCGAAGGGCTTCGGGGTCTGCTCACCGATCTATTGGGCGGAGGCGGCTCAGAGCGCCGCCCTTTTTTTAGGCGCCATCTGACGACGCAAGCATGGACCTGAAAGTGGAACCCAAGCCCGAAGAACCCAAGCCGGCGCGGCCGCAGCCGTCGCAAGCGCGGCCGCAGCCGTCGCCGCTGAATTTCTACGTCCACGCGATCGTTTCGGAATTGCGCCGCTTTCGCCACGGGTTCACACGCGAAAACGTCGCTGGGTTCCTGAAAAACATGGCCTGGACGATCCCTCTGACCGTCCTGATTTGGGTCTATGCCGAGCGCGAGCAGGAGGTGTCGGCCACGGACCAGCCCATTGCCATCGAGGTCAAGAGCCGCGATCCGTCCAAAATTGTCACGCTCGATCCCAGGGAGAAGGTGATCACCTGCGATCTGAAGGGACCCCGGTCGAACCTGGATCGGTTCAAGGAAACGCTTTCGACGAGCCTGCCGATCTCGATTGATCTGGACACCCGCCGGCTGCCGAACCAGGAAGAGCCCATCCTGACGCTGGAGAACCTCAGGGAGAATCCCCGCTTCAAGGAAGCGGGCATCACGATCGAAAAGTGCACGCCTCCGACGCTGACGGTTTATGTCGATGCGCTGGAGACGCGGAAGCTGCCGGTGGAGGCGCCGGCGAACATCCCGGGATTGAAGAGCGCCACGTTTAATCCGCCGATGATCAGCGTCACCGGACCCAGCCGCGTGCTGGAGCAGATGGCGCACGGCGACCGCCGACCTCGGCGCGCTTCCCAGCCTCAATCAGCCCGGTCCGCATCCGGCTCAGAAGGTGTCGCTGGTCGTCGATTCGTCCTCGGCGCTGACCTATTCCCCGTCGCAGGTTGACGCCACCCTCACCGTTGAGGAAAAGGACGTCACCTACACCTGCAAGAACATTCCCGTCTGGTTCGACATTCAGCCGACGACGGCCGACCAATATGCGATTTCGGTCGTCAACAACAGCGGATTCGTGCCGAAGGTTGAGGTGATCGGCCCGCCGGAAGAAATCGCCCGCCTTCAACAGGGGGAAGTCAGCCCGCGAGCCGTCCTGGAAATTGGTCCGGACAACGTCCATAACACCAATCCGGTCCCGCTGAGGATCGAGGACTTGCCCGACGGCGTACGCGTCGTCGGCCCCAATCCCGAGATCAGTTTCACGGCCACGCCCAGAGGCTGATCCGTTTCGAGGCTGTTTCAAAATCCAAACGGGGCGGTGGGGTCGAGGATTTTGCGATTCTATTTTTCAGCGCGGCGGATGGGGATGCTCGGGATTTTCCAGAACGACGCCGGTCTTTATCTGCGGTGCGCCTTTGCCGAAGATCGCTAGTAGCAGCATCACGGCGCCGAACGCCAGCAGAACCAATCCCCACCAAAGGTTGACGTTGATGCCGAGGGATTCCTGGGGAGTGAATAAGCCCTTGGCGGTGACGATGACGCCGAGGACGGCAAACATCAGGCCGAGGGGAAATCTGAGATCGAGAGCCATGATTCGACTCCTTACCAGAAGATGATGCTGAGCACGAGGGTCAATCCGAGGATGATGACGCCCAGAACGGCTGGACGGGTGAGGAAGTGCGTCTCGTGTTCCTTGATTTTCGGGGTCAGCGCGTAGACCAGGCCTGCGCAGTTCTTCATCGGTCTTGGTTCTCTGGGTCAAAAGGGAAACAACCAGGGTGACGGCGAAGGAAACGCTAAAAGCCCAGGCGGCGGTGAGAAAGCTCTGCGCCATTCCGGAGTCATAAACGTGAAAGGGGGCATGACCCAGGAGCAACCATCCGCCCTTGACGCCTATGTGTTCGCCCGCCGGCAGGGTCAGGCCATGATGAGCGGCAGCGGCGAGGGTGCCGCAGAGCAGGCCGGTGAAAGCCCCATGTCCGGTGGATCGCCGCCAGAACATTCCCAGGGCAAACGTGGCAAACAGCGGAGCGTTGACGAATCCGAAGACCAACTGCAAGAGGTCCATGATGTTGTTGAATTGGTTGGCGACATACGCCGCGCCGATGCTGGCGAGAATGCCAAAAATCGTGGCGAGCCGGCCGACCTGGAGGTAATGCTGCTCGGATTGGTCGGGGCGGATGTAGGCCTCGTAAATGTCGTAGGTCCAGACGGAATTGAACGCGGTGACGTTGCCGGCCATTCCGGACATGAACGAGGCCATCAGCGCCGTCAGTCCGATGCCGAGCATTCCGGTGGGGAAATAATGGCCCAGAAGAGTGGGCAGAGTCATGTTGTAATCGAATTGTCCATTTTTCATGGGCAAGTGATAAGCGGAGGGATCGGCGACGCCCGCGTGCGCGGCATGAAAGCTCAGGCCGGCGGCGATCATGCCGGGCAGTATAATGATGAACGGAAAGCACATCTTGGGAAACGCGGCGATCAGCGGCGTGCGCCGAGCGGCGCCCATGGAATTGGCCGCCATCGCTCTCTGAACCACCAGGAAGTCGGTGCACCAGTAGCCGAAGGAAAGCACGAATCCCAGCCCGAAGACTAGACTGAACCAATCCACGCCCATCGGATTGTCGTGCGGCGAGCCCAAATGGCGGTAAAGGGTTGTGAGCGTCTGCGGCTGATAGTGATTGGCAAGGGACAGGCCGTTGAGCCGCTCCATCAGCCCGTTCCAGCCGCCGATGTCCTTCAGCCCCAGCAGGGCCAGCGGGAGAAAACCGAGGACGATGAGAAAGAACTGAAGGACTTCGTTGTAGATCGCCGCGGTCAGGCCGCCGAGGAACGTATAGATCAGCACGATCAGCGCGGAAACGACCAGGCTGACGTTGAAATTCCAGCCGAGCAGGATTTGCAGCAGGGCGGAGAGTGCGTACATCGAGATTCCCGAGGACATGATGGTCATGAACGCGAAGCTGAAGGCGTTGAACCCGCGGGTCTTCTCGTCGAAGCGGAGCTTGAGGTATTCCGGCACGGACCTGGCCTTGGAGCCGTAATAGAACGGAATCATGAAGACGCCGAGAAACACCATGGCGGGGATGGCCCCGAGCCAATAGAAATGCGTGGTGAGGATTCCGTATTGCGCGCCGCTGGCGCTCATGCCGATCATTTCCTGGGCGCCGAGATTGGCGGAGATGAATGCCAGCCCCGCGATCCAGGCGGGAACGGATCGGCCGGACAGGAGGAAGTCGTCGCCGGTCTTGATGAACCGCTTGATGATGACGCCGATGCCCAGGACGAAGGCGAAATAGACGATGAAAATGAGGTAATCGACTCTTCCGAGATTGAGCAGGTGACTGCCGTCGGCAAGTATGTGCACCGGGATTGTCCTTTCGCTCCGCTGCCGCCACGAGGCATCCCTCCCCGGGGGGCCGGGGACAGGATGCGGTTAACGATGAACTGCGGCGGGCGATTATCTCTGGGGGAGATGATCTTTCAAGTGCGTTCGATAAGCGGGTGCGTGGCATTTCGGGCGGCCCCTTTTTCTCCCTGCCCCGGTATTCCGGGGGAGGGTTGGGGAGGGGGGGACAGCCAACAACTGATTATCTTCGTGCGCCGGATGGCGCAAAGACCCCGCCGATGCCGAGAAGAAGTTGTGGGGTCTGTTGCGCACTTGCGGAGCAGCCCCCCTCCCTAGCCCTCCCCCGGATTACCGGGGGAGGGGAGAAGACTTTCCCGCCTAACGTGTCACGCACCCACGATAAGCCGATGGGGTCATTGCGGGTTTGGACAATTTTTTCTATTCTTTGGTTGGCACATTCGCCGGCCTCTTGGCGGAATTGGCAGACGCGTTGGACTCAAAATCCAATACCCGTAAGGGTGTATCGGTTCGACTCCGATAGAGGCCATGCACCGTTTGGCGAAGCGAAGAATCACTCGGGAGTTCCGAGTGATTCTCGTTTGCCGGTTGGGCAGATTTGCCAGGCGTTTCCGCCCTGGCTCAGTCGATCTTCACCGCGCCGCGGTGAAAGCGCGTGACGATGTCCGGGTCGGGGTAAAGCGTGGTGCGCGAGTTGTCCTTGCCCTCGTAGTCCATCAGCGACAGAACGTATCGAATGCTGTCTAGGCGAGCGCGCTTCTTATCGTTGGCCTTCACGATGATCCAGGGACTGTAGCTGGTGTGCGTCCGGCTGAAAACGGTTTCCTTGTATTTCGTGTACGAATCCCATAATTCCTGGGCTTTCCCATCCAGCGGGCTTAGCTTCCATTGCTTGAGCGGATTGTCGCGGCGGGAATCGAAGCGGGCGATCTGCACTTCGCGGGAAATGGAAAACCAGAATTTCACGATGATCACCCCGTCTTCGACCAGCATGTGCTCGAATTCCGGAACCTGTTGCATGAACCGCTCGTATTCCGGCCGAGTGCAGAATCCGTTCACCGGCTCGACGATGCCGCGGTTGTACCAACTGCGATCGAAGAAGACGATTTCGCCCTTGTTGGGCAGTTGCTTCATGTAGCGCTGAAAGTACCATTGCCCGCGCTCTTCCTCGGTCGGCTTCGGCAAAGCCACCACTCGCATGGCCCGCGGATTGAGATGCTCGATGAATCTTCGGATCGTGCCGCCCTTGCCGGCGGCGTCGCGGCCTTCAAAAATGATCGCCAGCCGCTTGCCTTGCTCCTGAATCCATCGTTGCAGTTTTACCAGTTCGATCTGCAGCGCTTCCAATTCGTTTTCATATCGGATCGCTTCTTTGATTCTCCCGACCTTGAGTTTCTTGTCCCGCAACACCTGGATGAATTCGCGCCGCGAATGAACGTCGGCGACCTCGGCGGCGGTTAAATGAAGGCCGCTGATTTTTCCCGCGGGCGCTGCGGCGCGAGAGGTCAGCGTGCCGTCCAGGATTTCCTGACCGGCTTCGACAAGCGGGTCTTTTGGAAGCGAGCCTGGGGCCGGAATCAAAACCTCAACCGATTTGGACGGAACGCTCATGACAGGCATCTCCTAACTTCGGCATGGCGAGACAATTAACCGGCGGGCCTTAGACGGCATCGGTGAGTCTGATTACCGACTTAAGCGCCGATGGCTCGTTGCAAGGACGTTATTTCGACAGATAACTCGGAATGACGGGATTTGAACCCAGGCATGGTCCGGATATCACCGCCGAGGCGCGGCTATCCTGAAACCGGCCGGATTTCAGCGACGTTAATCTCCTCTTGCGAACCGAAGCAACACTAAATGGGCGACCGCGATTCTGGGACATTGGCGTAGCCCGCGGTGCCTCGCACCGCCGCTAAATACGTTGGCCATGTACCGTAGCCGTTGTACGAGAAGGACTTTGTGCACCTATGAGCGCTTGTCAGGAGTGTTTGGAGGCGGCTGACGGGAAGCCTATTGCACCGCCGGTGGTGGACGCGGCGGGGCTGGCGCATTTCATCTTCGTCGGCGTCGCGCAGGCGCTCCCATTGTGGCGATGACCGCCAGCCCCGCGGAAGCGGGCTCCGGCACATCGGCCATGAGGCCGTTGGCGGCCGCGAAGGCGTCAACTGCCGCCCAGTCGCTCGCTGGCAACACCACCGCAGTTCCTTGGGCCGTCTTGCCGAGGTTGTTGATTAAGTCGGTGAAGTCGTTGCCGGTGACCGAGCCGCCGTATTCGAAGTCACCATCATCCCAGCCCACTGGATTCCCATCGGGCAGAAACGACTTGCCGAAGTTGCCGATCACGGTGGTGAAGTCGTTGCCGGTAACCGACCCGTCGAGATTCGCATCGCCGAGCAGCGTGTATTTGATCTCGATCTGGCCGGAGGAAAGACCCGCGACGGTTCCTTCCGCCGCCGTCGGCATAGCCCAGGGCGTAGCCGGGATTGGCGGCGGCGGCGGAGCTGTCGATGCCGGGGCCGTTCCATGCGCCATTGGCGTAGCCGGTCTTGAGGTAACCGGCGATCGTGGAGACCGGATCGCTGCCTGAACCGTAGCTGACGAAAAACTGATAGTTCCCCAGGTCGGCAATGCCGCCGGGGGAGATCGTCAAACTGTTCAGGGTGATCGGCGCGTTGGAGTTCGGCTCAAAAACGAGTTTGCCCGTGCTCGGAACCGTGATGGAAGGCGTATTGATGTTGGAACCGGTGATGGCCAGCGTGCCGGCGGTCCAGTTGAAGAGGCTGGCGTTGGCGCTGGTGTCCAGCGTTGCGACCTTGATCGTGCCGCCGGCGAGGTTCACGCTGGTGCCGGAGGAGTTCCAGATTTTCAGCGTGCCGGCGGTCGTGAGGGTGGTGCCGGCGTAGACGTTGATCACGCCCGTTCCGAGGTTACCGCTTTCATCCCCTCCAACATAGATCGAGCCGGTGGAGGTTAACGCCGCGCCGGGGTCGGTCTGACCGGCGTTGCCGAGCGTCACGTTACCCGGGGCAAGCGGTGTGCCGATAATCGTATCACCGCCAGATAAGGCTTGGCCTCCACCACTCAGGGAGAGCGCTCCTCCGGTGACATAGAGAGCCTGCGATGCTCCGGACATCTGCAAAGTCTGGCCGCTGCCCAGCGCCAAGCTCGAACCCAGCGGCCCGCCGCTGCCGATGGTCAGGCTGGAACTGGTCAGATTCAGCGTGCCGGCGGTCCAGTTGAAAAGATTGGCGTTGCCGCTGGTATCCAGCGTCGCCGCTTGGATCGTGCCGCCGGCAAGGTTCACACGGGTGCCGGAAGAGTTCCAGATTTTCAGTGTGCCGCCGGTCGAGAGGGCGGTGCCGGCGTACACATTCACCACTCCCGTTCCGAGGTTGCCGCTTTCATCCCCTCCAACATAGATCGAGCCGGTGGAGGTCAACGCCGCGCCGGGGTCGGTCTGACCGGCGTTGCCGAGCGTCACGTTACCGGTTCCAGAATCTGCGCCAATTGTGGTGATACCGCCAGATAAGGCTTGGCCTCCACCACTGAGGGAGAGCGCTCCTCCGGTGACATAGAGAGCCTGCGATGCTCCGGACATCTGCAAGGTCTGGCCGCTGCCCAGCGCCAAGCTCGAACCCAGCGGCCCGCCGCTGCCGATGGTCAGGCTGGAACTGGTCAGATTCAGCGTGCCGGCGGTCCAGTTGAAAAGACTGGCGTTGCCGCTGGTATCCAGCGTCGCCGCCTGGATCGTGCCGCCGGCAAGGTTCACACGGGTGCCGGAGGAGTTCCAGATTTTCAGCGTGCCGGCGGTGGAAAGAGTGGCGCCTGCGTACACATTCACCGTTCCCGTTCCGAGGTCACCGTATTGATCGCCTCCAACATAGATCGAGCTGGCGGAAGTCAACGCCGCGCCGGGGTCGGTCTGACCGGCGCTGCCGAGCGTCACGGTACCGGTCCCGGCAGCCGCGCCAATCACGATGTAACCTCCGGCAAGAGTTTGCGTGACCTGCGCGCCATTGCTCAGGGAAAGTGTTCCGGAGCCTTCGTCGATGTCATCGTTGACGACCAGATGAGAGTTGGCCATGTCGAGCGAGCCATTGCCGTTGAGGGTCAGGGAATTCAGGGCATTGGCGGAGCCAGCGTGGATTGTCAGTCTGCCGGTGGAGTTAATGGTGACGGAGGATTGATTCAGGCTGCTGACGGTCATGCCGGCCGAAGCGCCGGAGGCATTGCCGATGGACAGAGAGCCGGTTCCGGTGATGGCTCCAACGTTGGCGGTTCCGCCGGTCTGTTGGAAGAGCGAGGCGTTGGAGATGGTGGTGGCGGTGAGTGATCCGCCCGATTGAACGAGGCTCGCGCCGGCACTGATGGTTATCGATCCGATGGAACTCGCGCCGCCAGCGGCCCCCAATTGCAATTCGTTGCTTGTGCTGCCCGTGCCGACGGTCAGTTGGCCGCTGCCCGTGATGCCGGCGAGGGAGCAATTCACGGTATTCACCGAGAGGGACCCGTTGTCCACGACGGCGACGTGATTGGTCGGCGTGTTTGAATCGGTGAACGGATCTGTAGTTCCGTTAACGACGACGGATGATCCGGTAGAGATTGAGAGGGTAGCGCCGGTTTGAAGGTAGACGGCGGCGCTATTGAGGTTGAAGGCGAGTACGCCGGTCCCTGCGGTGGTGAGTGTGCCGTTGGACCAGGTGAGCGACGGAGCATTGAGGGTGAGCGTGGTGCCGCCAAGAATCGAGATCGTTCCGCCGGTCGCGTCAACCAGGATGGGACGGGCAGTGGCGAAGGGTCCGAGAGTCGAGAGGGCGCCGCCGTTGAATTCCACGCCATCGCCCGCGGGCCCGATGCTGGCATCGTTGGAGGCGTAGAGCGTTTCGTTGGCGCTGAGCATCACGTTGGGGACGGGAAGGGCGCCCTCGGAATTGGTGATGCGATAGTTGTCGAAGATGGCCGAACCGCTTTGATTGGCTTGTGCGGACGGCGCATCCTGCAAAGCCGCGATATCCGCGTCGGTGAAATGAGTGGAGTTGCCGCTGAAAAAAGGCAGGCCGCTGTCGAGCGTCTTGCCGTTAAGGATTACGGCGTAGGTGAAGCTTGAATAATCGAGCGTGAGGACGAAGTCGTTGAACTTCCCGAACGCAACGGTGGGATCGCCCGGCACGGTGTTTAGGGCGCCGGCGCTTTGATCGTAAACCAAGATGTCGCCAGTGGTGGCATCAACGCCAAACGCGGCGAGCTGTTTGATGCCCGAGGTGCTGTCATTGGCCTCGATGCCGAAGAACGGGCCGAAATTCGACGACGATCCAGGGGCTTGGTTGACCGACATCTCCCAGGAGATGGAGACAAGGTTTTGAGTGGTGGGGGTCAAACTGACGAGGGGCGCCCAGCGGTTGTCGTACTGAGTTCGGGTGACTAACACGTCCTGCGCGCCAAGGCCCGTCCCGCCGCCGGAAGCCTGAACGATCGCCGTCCCCGCGGAGGGGTCCGAAGTGCCCGCCGGATCCGTGGTCGATTCCTTCCAGGCGTTGACGCCGGCGTCCTGGCCATGGAGATTCCCGACGACGCCATTGTTGGTGAAGGACGTGGAGAATCGCGGCGATTCAAAACCGCCGGAATCGTAGACGGTCGTTTGAGCCCAAAGAGTGGAGGCGCCGGCAAAGGTCGGCAAAATCAGAAAGAGAACATTACGATTCGTCCGGCGCATAGCTGGCGAGCCCCTGTGGCTGTGTCAATTCAACCCTGTCCCGGGCGGCGGCACATAAACTGGACGCGTGGGCCCGTATTCGTAGGCGCCGATGGTCTTGCGATCCAGGAAAATCGATCCGGTCATGTCGTCCAGAGTTCCCAGATCAAAAGTGATGGGCGTCTGCGCGAACGGAACGTACGTCGTCAGATTGACGTTCATTGCGCTGTCCGCCACGGCTTCGCTGCCGAAGTCGTACCCCGCAACTTGCCATTGGGCCAGGCTGTAATTGGAACTGCCGCTGCCGGTGCTGAAATTCGTGGCGATCTCAATGCCGGCTTCCGTGTCGTACAGATTGTGATCGAAATCAAATTGGTCGGTGCTCTGGAATTCGTCGATGATGGGGAACTTGGCGGTCGCGAGAAAGATGCAGTTGCGAATCGTCAGCGACGACGGGCCGACGCGGAAGAAATAGGACGGCTGGTTCCACACCAGCGCCCCGCGGGCGTCAAAAACGCAACCTATATAGCTCATCGTTCCCGCAAAGAGGTGACTGCTGCTGCCGATCCCGTAAACGGTGGGGGACTTCATTATGCAGTTGGTTACGGTTCCGGCGCCGCGGATGAGGTTAAGGGTGGTGGTGTCGCGGTCGGCGATCAGGTTGGTGGCGCCGCTGTTGATTTCCGCGCACGCGGTATTTGTGACATAGAGATTGGTGATGCCGCCTTCAACGCCGATGTCGCCGTCGAAATTGCAGTCAATGAACCAGATCCCCGAGAACTGTGCGCCCACGTTGTTGTTGTGCTCGAAATATGTCCCAACCTCCAGCAACTTCCCGGCGGTGGATCCAATCAGTCCGGCGCTGTCATTTGCCCGGCAGTCGAGATAGAGAACCTGATTCCCCGTTGCCGTGTTATTGCCGTTATAGTTGACGAAGAGGTATTGCCCTCCGTAGCCGGCGTAGGGAGAGCCCTGTTCCGCCTCCACGTCATAAACGATCATCCGCTCATTGCTTCCCCCATCGGTCCAGCCCAATGCGTGCTTGGATGCGTAATAGAGGTAGAGGTCGCTGAAATAGTTGAGCCCGCCGGTAACTGAGACGTTGCCGCTTCCCACGCAGTAGAGCCCAATCGGGTCGCCGGTATTCATGTCGGCGCCGCAGGTGCCGCCGATGGCCAGGTCTTGGATATCGCATTCGGCGACGTTCACCAGCACGCCGATCGAGTTGCTGTACGTCCCGCCGGGGCTGCGCTCGTAGACGCTCGAATCCGTCGCGGGATTGGTATTGCCGAAGGGATGCACGTACATCGTCGTGCCGTCCGTCCAGAAAGAGCCTGGCGTGGCCTCAAGTTGGGCTTCGACGGCCGAAAAGCTGCTTCCTTCAATATGATTCATCCACATGCGGTCCTGCCAGAGGACGGAATTGATGGCGGTGTTGCTGGTTTCGTACGTGAACGTTGCGCCGGCGCGAGGGTCCAGGAGTTCTTGGCGATGGGCATGAACGCCTGGAGATCGCCGACGTTCGTGAAGCTGCCAACGTTGCTGCCGAAGCCGCTGAGATTAACGTTGGTGTCGAGTTGGATCCCTCCCGTAGCGTCAATGCCGCCGCTGTCGGCAACGCTGAACGGACCCGAGGCGGTGTCGATGACCAATTCGCTGATGAGGGGATTGCGTTCCACCGCGCCGGCGGCGATCTCGGCTTGGAGCACGGTGGCCGATTGAGTCTCATCCGCCGCCGCTCCGTTGCTGCTGTTGACCCATGCCACGTTTTGCGTGAACAGGCCCGAATAGGTCAACGCCGTGTTCACCCGCTCGAGCGTCTTCCAGGGCGACGAGCCGGCGGCGAAGCCGATCACCGTCGTTCCGTCCGCCGCGAAGATGGGGATCACGATTCCGCTGTTGTTGTCGTTCCCGTTGACCGGATCGACCCCGAACCACAGCTTTTGCATCACCGGATCGAGCACGGTGTTGGGCATGGCTACATCGCTAAGGGAGTTGATCGACGCGATGAAAAATGTGCCGACGCGGCCTTCCCACGCGTCGTTCTCCCCGGGATGGCTGGAGCCATCGAGTAGCGAAGCGGTTGCAGGCGCGGCGCTTTCGTGCTGCGCCGACGACGTGTAAATCGGCGTCAGCGCGCCGCCGGCAAGCTGCGTGTAAACCTCGTACGTGAGGCTGCTAGTCCCAGTGTTGTAGGTCCACCCAATGCCAATGAAAATCCACTGGTTCAGCGGCATCGTGGCAATCGAATGGCCGGACGCAGTTTCCAATTGGTGGCTGAGGTTCAAGTATAGATTCGCCTCGCCGGATACGCTCATCAGGTTGGTCAGATCAGACGTATCAGGATCGAAATCCGTGAACTTGAATAAGAACCATCCTCCCATGAATCCGCCATTCTGAGCCGCGCTCGCCTTGCCGCCGCTTTGGAGGTACCAGCTTGCGTTGATGGGATTGGTGACAGGCGAGTAAGCGGCGGACCCCTCTTCCGGATCGGCGCTGACGCCGATCGACCCGGCAGTTGAAGGAGTCGTGGGGCCCCCCGCTTCACTGTAAAGCGTTCCGGTGACCGAGTCGAAAGCATCCGGCGACGAAGCAGTGACGTTGGAGGCGAAATTCTCCTGCGACAAGAGGTTCATGCCGCTGGTCTGGACCGCGGGCGTGGAGGACGCCGCAGAGGTGGCGGTCGATGACGGCGCAGTGGAATGGGCCGTGGCCTTCGGCGCAGGCTGCGGTGTCACCGCCTGATGGATGGGCTGCGTGCGGACATACGGCCATTTCGCGGGAAAGAAGCTGAACATCGACAGCAATAGCCGTGGTTCAAGCGACTCAACGCCGCAAAACGCGTTGGTTTCCCCTTCGGGCCTCCGCGCGATCCACAACTAGCGGTGACCGATGGACGTCACGCATTATCGAATTCATGTGTTGCTCGTAATTCTCCGCAGGATCAAAGCTAAATCGCGATCATATCATACCTCATGTCCCGACCAACGACGAAAATATAAATGAATATCGAGGATGCTTGGGCACATTGAGCGGTACCGGGCGTGAGGCTTGGGAAACTTAGGGAAAGCGCCAGTGGACTAAATCGGTTTCCCCTCTTGGTTCGGCAAGAACAGCCTAAATTTGCTGCCACCGCATACCTCAATCCGGATAGGTGGAACCACTTCCAATGACGTGATTCGCCTATACTTTCCGATCTTGTACCATGTGCCGTAGCAGTCGTATGGGAAGGACTTTGTGCGCCTATGAGCGGTTGTCAGGAGTGTTTGGAGCCGGCTGACGGGAAGATTGTCGCCCTGCCGCTGGGGGACGCGGCGGGGCTGGGCGATGCGGTGAATCCAACGGCGTCGGTGGACATGGTTCCCCCGTCGCCGGTGCAGATTGCGGCGGCGAGAAAGACCCGGCCGCGGTTGGATCGCCGATGGGTCACCGCCGCACTGATGCTCGTCATGGTGCTGGCGTCGATGGAACAGACCGTCACCAGCACCGCCATGCCCACGATCATCGGCTCGCTCCATGGGCTGGAACATTACTCCTGGGTGGCGAGCATCTATCTGCTGGCTTGCACCGTCAGCATGCCGCTGTACGGAAGGCTCGCCGATTCGCTGGGACGCAAAAGGGTGATCCTGTTTGCCATCGCGCTGTTTGCGTTGAGTTCGATGCTGGCCTCGACGGCGCACAGCATGCCGGAATTGATCGCCTATCGCGGACTCCAGGGATTGGGGGCGGGGGGAATCATGCCGGTTGTGCTCACCATCCTGGGCGACATTTTTACGCTGGAAGAGCGGGCGCAAATCCAGGGCCTGTTCAGCGCGGTCTGGGGAACGGCCGCCCTCGCCGGGCCGGCGCTCGGATGGTTTCTCGTCGTCACCTTGGGTTGGAGATCGATCTTCTTCGTGAACCTGCCGTTCGGATTGCTCGGATTCCTCGTGCTGGCCAAAACCTATCACGATCAGGAGCGGCCGCGAGCGGTGCATCTGGATTTGGCGGCGATCGGGTCGCTGGCGGTCGGGTGCATGGCGCTGCTCATGCTGGTGTCGCGCCTGGGGCCGGGCGGCTGGCCGCTAAACGTTTCGGTGGCGCTCGGGGGCATCGCGGCGCTGGCCATCGTTTTCTTCGTCGCCAGTGAACGCCAATCGGCCAACCCGATCATGCCGGTGGATCTGCTGATGAACCGTTCCATCGGACCGTCGCTGCTGGGAAGCTGTCTGCTGGGCATCGGATTTCTGAGCCTCGACACCTTCGTGCCGCTGTACGTGCAGGGCGTTCGCGGCGGCGGGGCGGGAGCGGCCGCCTGGGTCGTCACGCCGGTCATGCTCACCTGGGCCCTCTCCGGCATCATCGCCGCGCCTCTGGTCGTGCGATGGGGATTCCGAAACGTCTCGATGCTCGGATCGGTGCTGATCGTCGCCGGCTTCACCGGGCTTTTGGTCTGCACCGCGCTTGGAGCATCGAAGCATGTCCTGGCCGCGGTGCTGGCGCTGACGGGGTTCGGATTCGGGCCGGCGTCGATGAGTTTCCTGCTGTCGGCCCAGAATGCGGTGAGCTGGCAACGCCGCGGCATCGTCACCAGCAGCGTTCAATTCTTCCGCACGATCGGCGGCTCCATGGGAATTGGAATCCTCGGCGCGGTCTTCAACATCATCACGCTGCCAAAGCTGGCGACGCTGGAATCCTCCGGCGTGACGCCGGCCAGACTGCTCGACTCGCACCTGCGCTCCCAGCTTTCGCCCCAAATCCTTCGCTCCGCCGGCTGGATGATCGACGGCGGGTTGCATTGGGTTTTCATCGGAATGCTGGCCGTGGCGATTTTGCAGTTGATCGTCTCGCGCTGGCTGCCGGTGCATAAGGCGGATTGCGCTCCGACCCGGGCGGAGGTGGCCGAGGCGACGATGGGGTGAGATGCGTTTGTTGACGGTCAACGGCTTGAATCCGCAACGCGTATGAGCAACGATCCGGGCAGAGAGAATCGGCCGGAGGACCGGCCGGCTCAGTTTCGAAATTGAGCCGGCCGGTCCTCCGGCCGGACTTGGGCGGCGCGGAAGTTTGCGCAGCTTTCTTCTCTTCCTTGCTTTGGGCTATCTGTGCCCGTGTTTCGGCTTGGGTTTGCTGATGACAGGCTTCGGCGCCGCCGCCACGCTGGAGACGAGGCTCGTGACGCTTGGCTTCTTCGTCGTTGTCGTTGTCGTCAACGTCGTCGTTGTCGGCGTCGATGTCGTCGGCGTCGCGGAAGTGGAAGTCGTCGCCGGCGCGGCCGCCACCTCCACGCTCGGCAACGTGGGAATGTTCATCGTTGAGCCGAATCGCGTGATGAACTCGGTGAAATCATCGCCGGTGACAAACCCGGTGTTGTAGAAATCCAGGTACCAATAGGTCGAGCCCGTTGCCCCGTCGAGTAACGTGATCAGCGTCGTGTAGTCGTTGCCGGTGACCGATCCATTGCCGGCGAAATCACCGTACAAACGCCAGAAGACGAAGTCCTGATCGGCGGACATGTGCAGGCCCGAGGCGCTGGTGACTCCGCCGGATGAGACGATCAATTCATACGCTCCATCCGGCAACGAACCGCCGATGTAACTGGGATCGGTGAAGGTCAGGACCCAGGTGGCGCTCGATCCGCTGCCGGGGGTGAGGGTGAAGGTCATCGGCGTCGAGGCCCCGCCGGTTTGCGAAAGCAAGTTGAGCGTGATGGCGCCGGAGCCGAGCGTCACCGCTTCGTTGAAGGTGACGGTGAGGGAATCGACCATCGTGCGCTGGGCGCTGCCGTCGTTGACCTGGAAGGCCGAAACGGTTGGGGCCACCGCGGCGGTGACGCTGGCGGTGTTGCTGGCGCTGCCCAGGGCGGCCTTGACGGTGTAGGTGCCGGGCGTCGAGCCGAGCGTGGCCAGGCCCGTGCCGTTGATCGAGTTGCCGTTGCTCGTGCCAGTGATGGACCAGGTGAACGTCGGCGAGCTGATGGCGTTGCCGAATTGATCGGTGGCGGTGGCGGAGAACTGCTGATTTGAGCCGGTGGCGACGGTGATGGAGGAGGGCGTGACGATCACGCCGGTGGGCGTCTGCTGCACGTTCACGGCCACGGAGTTGGTGGTGAACAATCCGCCGGAATCGGTGATGGTGACGGTGAAGTTGTAGCTGCCGGCCTGGGTGAAATTCGCGGTGATGGCCTTGGCGGCGTTGGTGCCGTTGGTGTTGCCGGAGTAAGTGACGCCGGACGGGCCGGTATCGGCCCAGGTGTAGGACAGATTTCCTTCCCCGCCGTCATCGGCGCCGAGCACGCTCAGGGCGGTGGACGTTGCGGTGACGGGATTGGGATTGGCCGCCGCGGCCTGGGCGACGGTGGGCGTGGCGTTGTCGATCGTGACCGAAGCCGATCCGTGGATCGAACCCGATGCCGCCTGAACGCTCGCGGAACCGGATGCAGTGGGAGAAGTATAAAGCCCCGAAGAATTCACGCTGCCGATGCCGCTGGCGATCGACCAGGTGAAAGTCGGCTGGCTGGTCAGGGCGACGCTGAACTGATCCTTGGCGGTGGCGGAGAACTGTTGATTGGAATCTTCATTGACCGTCGCGGTGGGCGGGCTGACGGCGATGGAAGTCAAGGTCTGATTGACCGTGACGTTGACGCTGCTGGTGACGGAATTGTTGCCGGCGTCGGTGATGGTGACGAGGAAGCTGTAGCTGCCCGCGCCGAAGAAGGTGGCGATGGTAGTCGAGGCGGCGTTGGTGCCGTTGACGCTGTAAGTGGGCGCGGCAACGCCGGCCGGAACGGAGGTAGCCGACCAGGTGTAGTTCAGCCCTGCTCCGCTGCCGTTTTCGGAACCGAGGGCGGTGAGGGTTGTGGTCGTTCCTGTAACAGGGCTGGGATTGGCCGCCGCGGCTTGGGTGACGGTGGGGCCGGTTTGCGGCGTGAGAATGAATACCGACATCGAATAGTCGGGCAGGGCATAACTGAAATCACCGTTGCTGATGCTGAGGGTAATCGGAGAGGTCATGAGCGAAGTCGAGTCATTGGTCGCGTTGTCCTGGGCGTCATCCTGGGCCACGCCATATTGCCAGATGGTTGCCGAGGTGCTGGCCGTGTAGCCTGTGAGATCAAAATTCCAGGTCAGGGTCGGATCGGGAAGATTACTCGGAGGTTCGGTGCCCGGGCTGGTCTTGTTGATGACGAGCAACTCGAGATTGCCGTTGGCTTCGAGGACGGCGTAGGTGTTGACTTCGACCTCGTCAGCCGTTGAATCCTCTGTGGCGGAAACGACGGTTCCGCCGGGGAGAATGATCTTGGACGCAAGTTGTACGGCGAAATAATCCGGGTACGGTTCGTTGGAACCATCGACCGGCGCTCCGCCGCTGCCGTCTCCGAGCATTCCGTAGTTGCCAGTCATGCGCCAGCCATACAGGTTGGAAGACGTATAGGCGCTGACGGGGCCGTTGTGCAGGTCCCAAAGATCGAAGCCCACATATCCGCCCAGCCCGTCGACGCCGGTGGTGTTCATTACGGCGCCGAGCGCATCAGCGACGAAGAGACCGTTGACCAGGCTGGTGGACTGCTCGCCGGGGTTGCTGGAGATGGAATTGACTTCGTCGGCGATCAACTTGATATTGTCGCCGGGGAGATACAAATTGAACAACCTATCGTAATCGTTGGCGCGGATTTGCCAGTTGTAGGGGTTTGAGCTGCTCGTGTAGGAACTTAAGCCGGGAACTGAAGCGCCAGTGGCGGAGTTGGAAACCGCCAGAAGGCCGGAATCGACTTCATTGCCCGAGGAGTCGTTTGTATACCAGTGGTCGGCGATGAAGCCAGGTGTGAATCCCTGGAGGGATGCCTGATCCAGCGTGTTCGCGATCCAACTGTTAAAGCTGGTGTCGACCGCTTGACTGTCATAGCCGATCGAGATCGGACTTGCACCGGACTCAAAGCCATCAGTAAGGGCGCTGTTGATTGCGGTTTGGAACTGCTCGGCAAAAGAGATAAGTGTTGCGGGATCGTGAGCTTTGCGAGTGTCGCCGGCCGGCATGGGCAGCGTGTCGCCAGTCTTTCCGTGATTGTCGGTTTCCCAGCTTCCGTAAACTTCGTTGCCAATCTCCCAATTCGTGAAATTGAACGCGGCATGGCCGAGGTTGAGGTAATTCGCTCCGGTGTTAGCGCGAAGGGTTGCCCAATACCCTATCGTCTGCCAGTTCTGGGGCTGCCATGTGTTCTTGTTGGTCCCGCTGGTGATCCACTGAAGGCTGTCACCGGCGTTATTGCCAAATAGGCTGGCGATGGTGGTGGTGTCACTGGGATTTCCGTTGAGATACGCCCAGAGCGCCACGGCCTCCTCCGGACTTCCGGAGCCGTAGTTCACGTCAATGATGGCGCTGGCGCCCAAATTGGCGGCGTACTCAGCCTGCTGGCCGATCTGTTCGTAGCTGCTGTTGTTTTGAACGTTGAAATGCCAGGTCCCATCCACGTACGAACCGCCGCCAAGACGGACGGAATCTATGCCCGCAGCCTCGGACAGCGTTAGAGTGGCCAACGTCGTGGTGTTGAAATCCCACGGGGCTGCATTCACGCCGAGGAGATTGCTGGGGACGGCCTGAATGGTCGTCCCAACGGCAATGGTTGCCGTTGAAGCCGACAACAGCGTTCGCGTCTCCAACGCCTCTATTGAACAAATTGCTCGTTGAATGTCGGCCTGACGCCGACCCGGTCGGAACCGCTTCCGCAACATATTGCCCTCGTCCGCAATTGGCGAGCGTGGCTCAATGGCAATGCTTCGGGCGACCGCCTGGAATGCGACGCTGAAAACACCGCAACTCAGCCGCATCCGTCCATTTTCCGTCCCCTTCTACAAATGTTGTGACAAGGCGATGACCTCCGTGCCCCACGCATCGTCCGCACAACAACACATTCACTAAACTTATAACCGGCGTTCCTATAAATGCAACAAATATCCGGGCATTCATATATATTAGGTAAGGCCATTTGACGCCGTGCCGCGGAATTTGTGCATGCGGCCGAGTGACACATGCCAAAACTGTGCGGGCCACCGTTGATTTTGAGAGGCAAGTTTTAGCCAAACTTATGTCACGCTTGCGGATGGTTTAGCCGGAGGATACCGTTTAATCCGTTCATTGCATAAGCGAAGCAGGATTCTTGAAAGGGAGCAAACGATGAAGAGCGGTGCGCTGGCGGTGATGGTTTGCGGCTTGGTGGCGGTGCTGGCGGGAGGGCCGGCATGGGGGCAGGATCTTGCTCCCACCCCGCCCATGGGTTGGAACAGTTGGAACACGTTTCAGACCAGGATTGACGAAAACCTGATCGAATCGACCGCCGACGCCATGATCGCCAGCGGCATGCGCGACGCGGGATACGTCTACGTCAATCTGGACGATGGATGGTCGGAAAAACAACGCGACGCTAGCGGCAATCTGGTCGGCGACCTCAAGCGATTTCCCAGCGGGATGAAAGCCCTGGGCGACTATTTGCATGAGCGGGGGTTCAAATTCGGAATCTACAATTGCGCCGGCACGCTGACTTGCGCGGGATATCCGGGCGCTCGCGGTCACGAGTTTCAGGATGCCAAAACCTACGCCTCGTGGGGAGTGGATTATCTCAAATTCGACTGGTGCCACACCGAGGGGATGAAGGCGCCCGAGGCGTATAAAAAAATGCACGAGGCCCTGGTCGCGTCGGGTCGGCCGATCGTATTCAGCATCTGCGAATGGGGCCAAAGCAAGCCGTGGACCTGGGCCAACGGCATTGGCCAGCTTTGGCGAACCACCGGCGACATCGCCTCGTGTTGGGATTGCAAACAGCGGTGGCAAACGGGCTGGAAAACGCTGCTCGATCAGCAGATTCCGCTGGCGAAGTTTGCCGGGCCCGGCCACTGGAACGACCCGGACATGCTGGAAGTCGGCAACCGGGGCATGACGCCCGCCGAATGGCGATCGCATTTCAGCTTGTGGTGCATCGTGGCCGCCCCGCTGATCGCCGGCAACGACGTGCGGAACATGACGACGCAAACCCACGACATCCTCACCAATCACGAAGTGATCGCGCTGGATCAGGACCCACTCGGCAGGGAAGGCACGCAATTCCGGGCCGACAAGAACGGCGAAGTCTGGTTCAAGGAATTGTCCGGCGCCCAATGGGCGGTCTGCCTGCTGAACCCCACCAAGGCGCCCGAGCAAATGACATTGAACTGGAAAGACCTGACGTTCCTGAACGGCCAGAAGTATCTCGTGCGCGATCTTTGGGCGGCAAAAGACCTCGGCGATACGGATGCCAATTATTCCGGCGAAATCGCGTCGCACGACGTGGCGCTATTTCGGCTGACGCTGGCGAAATGAAGCGCGGCTCGGAGCGAAAATGCCTCCGGCCTGGCGAAGTTCGAGACCGGCCTCATCGTCTGATGGTGATCGGACCGCCTCCGCTGCCGCTGCCCGACAAGGCGAAAAAGGGGACATTCATATTATTGAGCGGATAGAGAAAGGGGACATTCACAATATTAAGATTTTTGGGGGCGAATCGATGAAATTACGTATGTCCCCTTTTTTCTTTTTTGGGGGCTTTATCGTCTGATCGTGATCGGAGTATTGCCGCCGGCGCCGTTCGACTGGGCGTTTTGCAGGTTGTCGTGGGCGACGGTCAAATTGGGATCGCACTGCAATGCCATGCGGTAATCCGCGGTCGCCTGATTCAAATTCCCGGCCAGTTCGTAGCAGCGGCCCCGATCGTTGTATGCGAGGGCAAACTGCGGATTCAGCCGAATCGCGTCGTTGAACTGCGCGATCGCCCGGTTCGAATCGTTCAGTCCAAGATAAGATTCGCCGGCCACGAGATGGGGATACGCGTAGTTCGGATCCAGGGCCGCCGCCTGGTTCTCGTCGGCGAGCGACTCTTTGTATTTCTGCAATTGGGCGTATGCGGCGCCGCGGAAAAGGTACGCGTTGGCGAAGCGCGGGTTCAGGCGAATCACCTGGGTCATATCGAAGGCCGCCGCGCTGGCCTGGTTTTGGGCGGCGAACGTGAAACCCCGGGCGTACCAGGCCGAGGGATTGGCCGGTTGCAGGGCGATCGCCTCGCTGAAATCGGCGATGGCGGTGTCGAGGTCGGCTTTGAACAAATAGCAGGCGCCGCGGAACAGATAGGCGTCGGTGCAGCGCATGTCGTAGAAAATCGCCTGATCGCAGTCGCGCATTGCGGTGTCAACGTCGTTGAGCTTGTAGGCGCAGTGCGCATGTCGCATGTACGCCTGCGCGTTGCCGGCGCCGAGGTCGATGGCCTTTTGGTATTGGGCGAGCGCTTCGCTGAAATGTTGAGCGGCGGTCTGGGCGTCGCCGCAGTGCATGTAGGCGGCTTCAAATTTTGGATCGGCGCCGGCGGCGTTGGCGTACTCGGCAACGGCGGCGGCGAGATCGTGCTTCGCGAAGGCGGCGTCGCCTCGCGCCAAAGCGGCGATTGCCTGCGGATTAGCCGACGGCGGCTGTGCGGGCGAGGCGGGGGCCGGCCCGTCGGCAAGGGCCCGGGTCGTTGCGATTGCCAAGATCGCGCTCAGGGCAAGAAATATCCCGATTCGTTGTCGCATTCTCATGATTCGGCTCCGAAAACCACATCCGCACCGCGTCCCAGCGCTTGCATCAGTCGCTGTAGTTGGATTGGTCCACCTCCGTGGGCGTGCCGGCGTCGAAGCGGGCCTCGGCGTCGGTGTCGCCGTTATCCCAGGCGTTTTCGGCGCCAACGGAATTGTTGTAGGTGTCGTCTTCATCCTCTGAGGAGTTTCCCGAAGATTCCTGCTGCGAAGCGCCCTCGCCGGCGCCGCCGGACTGCTCGTTGCCGGACCAGAAGTGCATTCCGGCCGAGGCAAAATCGCTCCGGCGCCGGGCGTCGCGACCCCCGCATCCTGGCGATGGCGGCCTGCGTCTCGGCCGCCAGTTGGTTGTAGTCGGCGACTTTGTCGTCGAATGCCACGAACGGACTTAGCACCGCGCCCGAGGCCGCCGACACGACGCGCGGATACGGCTCGCCGGTAAACAGAGCCCAAATCAGACGGATCGGTTTGCCGTTCTCCTGGCAGAAGTACATTTCCGCCTGGCTCATGCCGCCGTTAAACCCTACCTGCCGCACGGCGGCGACGGCGTCGGTCAGATCCAGCGCCTGCGGCGAGATGGGACGAAAAATCGTTCCGGGCGAAGTGGCCGGCGGATTGGTGCCATAGAACGTTCCCACCGGCGCGGCGCTGACGATCGCCAAGCCGCTGGTCGTCGACGGGGAATAGAAATACATCGTGAACGCCGAGGGATTGACCAGCAGGTTGACGGTGCCGTCGTTGCTCGGTGCGAAGACCCTGGCGGAGATGAGCATCGCGTCGGCATGCCAGGCATAAGCCATTTTTCGGGCGACGTCGATCGCCTGCGAGGCCTTCACGGCGGCGAAATTCGTCCCCTGCGGAAGGGTGTTGGCGGCGGCGCCGATGACCGGCGGCATCGGGGCGTTGTCGCGCTGCCAGAGCAACGCCTGCCCCAGGGCATTTTTGCAAAAGACGGTGTTGGCGTCGATGAACTGGTAGGTTCCGGAATCGTTGGGCGCGGCGGCGCTGGAGGTCCATTTGCCGTCCGCCGCGGAAAATTTCCCGTCCCCAACATCCGCGCGGCCTTCGGGAGTAATGACGTAATTCTTATACCCGCTGGTATCGTGCACCGAGACCATCGTGACCGGTTGGCCGTTGAAGGCAAAGGTGGCGATCCACGTGCCGTTAAATCGCCCCGTATCGTCCGCGGCCCGCGCGGCTGCGGCGATGGAGCCGGCGGTCACTGCCACGCTGAGCCAGAGTTTTGTCCATCGAGCTAGAATCATGATTCACCTCGCTCAAGTCGCGGTCATTCCAAAGGGTTGAATCGCCCGGCCCCAAAGGAGCCGATGTTATAAATACCGACTGCCGGAGGGAACATGCAATCCAAAAATCCTGTTGATGCCGGCTGCGCTGGCGGAACACTTGCGGCCACCGGGCTTCAACGCTAAACCGTTGCCATGAACAGACGGTTCCTCATCGGCGTCATACCGTTCCTGCTTATTGCCCTGACAAGGGCGCGATGCCTTGCCGCCGAAACCCACCCCAAACCCCTGGCGATCGGCCAATCCGCTCCCGACTTCAAACTACCCGGCGTGGATGGAAAAACCTACTCCCTGGCCGATTTCGCCAGCGCCCGCATTCTCGCAATCGTTTTCACCTGCGACCATTGCCCCACGGCGCAGGCCTACGAAGACCGCCTGATCCAACTGCAACGCGACTATAAAGATCGTGGCGTCGCGGTCGTGGCCATTTGCCCCAACGATCCGAACGCGATCCGATTGGACGAGTTGAATTATTCCGATCTCACCGACACGCTCGACGACATGAAGATTCGCGCCAAGGACAAAGGCTTCAATTTCCCATATCTCTACGACGGCGACACGCAATCGACCGCGATTGCCTACGGCCCGCTGGCCACTCCGCACGTTTTTATCTTCGACCAAGCCCGTAAGCTGCGCTACCAGGGCCGAATCGACAACGCCGAAATCGGTAAAGTCACCAGAACCGACGCCCGCAACGCCCTCGACGCCCTGCTGGCCGGCAAACCCGTCGAGATCGAAACGACGCGCGTGTTCGGGTGCTCGATCAAGTGGACGGACAAGCGCCAAGGCGCGCTGCACGCCTTGAAGAAATGGGATGCCGAGCCGGTGACGCTCGACGCCATCGACGCGCCCGCCGCCGCCAAACTTGCCAAAAACCCCACCAACAAGCTGCTGTTGGTCAATCTCTGGGCCACTTGGTGCGCCCCTGCGTTCAGGAACTGCCGGAACTGGTCACGATGAACCGCATGTACCGCAGCCGCGATTTCCAGTTCGTGACGATCAGCATCGACGACCCCGATCAAAAGGCGCCGGCCCTTGAGCGGCTCACACAGGATCACGTCTCGGCGACGAATTATCTGTATGACTCCACGGACCGGGACAAGTTAGCCGAAGCGCTCGACCCCCAGTGGCCGGGCCCAATCCCCTACACCCTCCTGATCGCTCCAGGCGGGCAGATCATCTATCGCCACGACGGCCCGATCGAGCCGCTGGAGGTGAAGCGCGCCATCGTGGACTATCTGGGCCGCACCGCCGCCGGCCGCAGCGGGAAGTAGCCCCTGGTGCCATCCGCGTTCGCTAGAGCGGTTTGCAGGTCAGTGTACACTTCCAGTTGGCCATGGCTGCGACGGAGGCAAGGATGAGCGACGAAGCGTATTAGAAAATCAGATACGTTGAGGAGCGAAGACGCCGCATCCGTCGCAGCCATGGACAAATGGTGTGTACAATGACCTGCAATCCGCTCTAATCCATCTTTTCCAAGTCCAGCGCTGCCTCTGATGCGGCGATGATGGCCTTGGCTTCGACGAGCCCGTCATATCGACGGCCGTTGATGAACAGGGTGGGCGTCTTATTCACGCCGCTGCGAACGCCGCCTTCAAAGTCGGCGCAGATGCGCCGTCGATATTGTTCCCGGTTCCTATTGCTTTCAAATCTGTATATCTCCAGACCCAAGGTCAGGGCGAGATGGCTCAGATCAAGTTCCCCAAGTTCCCTTTGATGCCGGAATAGCGCTTCGTGCATTTCCCAGAACTTTCCCTGCTCGGCGGCGGCTTCGGCGGCCTCGGCGGCGGCGCTGGCGTGCGGGTGAACCGAACTCAGCGGGAAGTGCCGAAACACGAAACGCAGGCGTTTGCCAAGACTTCTCCGCACCTCCCCAATGATCGGAACCGCGTTGAGGCACGATGGGCATTCATAATCGCCATATTCCACGACGGTGACCGGAGCAGTCTCGGGTCCGAGGGTATGATCCTGTTCCGTGACCGGCTCGACCAGCATTTTGGCTTCGCTCAACGATAGCTCGCCCATCGGGTTCTCACGTTCTCAGAAGCATCCGCATGATCTCCGGCACGAGCGGCAATCATCGCCGCCGGACATTTCGGATATACAATAGGACCGCAACCAACGACTCGGCAACAGGATTCGACACAATCGCCGTTCCCATTGCCTTCACCCCCGGGTCCTTAATTTTGGTCTAAATTTGTTTGAATTGCCCCTGAATCACGCCTTCTTATTTAGCGGATCAAGCCATTGCTTTCCATATTGAGCGGCTCTTCCTGCAACACGACGTTGTTATAGCGCAGCAACGTCCCCTTGGACTTTTCAAGCTGGGCCAGGGCGATGTTGTAGTTGGCGATGGCCTCGGCCTCGTTCTGGAGAGACTCGGCCAGCGTGTCCTGAAGCTGAAGCTTGGTCTGGACGAATTCGGGGGTGAGCGGCTCGCCGCTGCGCTCGCGGGTGTTGATGCGCGTCAGGGCGTCCTCGGCGGCGAAGCGCGATCGGCGGCTGGAGCGGATGATGTCCCAGGTCGTATCCACGGCCCGGGCGTTGACCTTCACGTCCACCGCAACCTGCTCGACGAACGAGCGATATTGCTCGATCGCCTGCATGTCGCTGCAGAAGCGATCGCCTCCAAATCGCCCGGGCGGCGCGATTGCCCAGCGGAACCTGCAGCTTGAATCCGGCGGTGAATTCCCAATGATTGAAGTCGGCGTTGGTCTTGACGGCCTGGCCCAGGTTTCCCGCCGCCCCGTCCGGGCCGGCCGAGCCGATGAAATCCAATTCCGGAAGCAGGTTATTTTTCGCGACGCCCACTGTCACCGTCGCCGCGTCCACCTTTAACTGCTGCTCTCCCAGCTCAAAGCGGTTTTCCATCGCCGTGTCGATTTCATCCATCAGATCGAATTCGATTCGATCCTCCACCGGGTTGTCGGCCGGAAGAATGATGACGTTGGAGGTCACGGGGTATTCCGGATCGCTCATCAGGGCCTTGAGCTGATCCGACAAATCGCGGGCCTGCGACTTGAAGGAGATCAACTGGCTTCGGCGCAGCTCAAGCTGCGTCTGGGCCTGGGCAACCTGCAGCGGGCTGACGTTGATGCGTTGCGTCAGGCGGCTTTCCAGGATGTTGTACGTCGCTTCCGTTTGTGCGACCAGATCCTGCTCGATCTGGATGTCGCGCACGGTCTGCACCAGTTGCCAGTAAGCCTTCTCGATATCCGAGGCGTTTTGCTCCACTGCCTTGCGGAATTCCAGCAAATCGACTTTCTGATTGATGCGATTGATCACGATCTGCGCGTGATTGACGTTGTAGCCGAAGTTCCGCAGCAGCGGCTGATTCACCGAAAGGGTCAGATCGCTCTCGTAAAACGGATTGAAAAGCGTCTGCTGCGGATTGAACCAGTTATAGACGGATTGATATTGGAGTGGACCTGCCCGCCGCTGGGAAGGTTCTGCTGAAGGCCGGTCTGCAGCGTCCCCTGTTCCGTATCGTTGGTGAGGGAGACGAACGGAGCTTGGCCGGTGAAGCTGTTGAAGATGTTCCCGCCGGTCAGGTCATTCTTGTTCTGATACTGAAGGTTGGTGAAGAAAGTGGGATCGAAGTTGGCGGAGGCCTCGATCACGCGGGCGCCTTCGATCGCGGGTTGATAGGCGGCGACCTTCACGTCGTGGTTGTTCGCCACCGCCCGATGGATGATCTCGCTCAGGCTCATTCGGACGACGGGGTCGGTATCCAAATCACGTCCGGTGGTGGGGCGCACGGGCTGGCCGTCATTTTCCGTCTGCCCATGCGAACCGACGTCGGCGAACGCGCCTTGCGCGCGTGGTCGGCAGCGGCCGAAGCGCCTGCGGTTTCGCCTGCGACGCGTGGGTTCGCTCGTCCTGTTGAAAGAGTCGCGGATCGAAAACGTCCGGCGGTGCAAGATCGCAACCGATAATCCCCAACCCCGTAGCCAATGCGATCATTCCCGCGCCGAGAGCTGTTCGACAATCCATCCGTGCATGATAACAAATCAATCGTGCAAGTCTCGCCTTCGTGCGTCATTTTGCGCGGAGTGAAGACCCTTGTCGGAAGGGCCGGCGGTATGATATAAACCCGAGCCATGCCTCCTTCGGGCCATGTCCCAAAGCAACTCGTTGCCGATCCCGGCATCGATCTACAGGTCTATCCCATGGCCGCCTACGAATTCGTCCATCAGGGGTTGGTCTACACGGTCAATCGGATTTACGGCCCGCCGAAGAACCCGCCGGTCAGCCGGCATGTCACCGGCCAACAGTTGTGCTGCGGACTGAGGGAATTGGCGACCAAGCAGTGGGGATTTCTGGCCCGGACGGTCCTAAGCCGGTGGAATATCACCTCGACATTTGATTTTGGCCAGATCGTCTTTTCGCTGGCCCAGCAAAAGGTGATGTCCACGACGCCGCAGGACAACATCGAGGATTTCCGCGACGTTTTCGATTTCACCAAGGCGTTTGAATCCAACTACCACATCGCATCGAAATAATGTCGCCGCTGGAAAAACCGCTGGAAAAACCGCCAGGAAAAGCGCCGGGCCAAAAGGCGGAGGGGCCGCAACTGCGGCTCAAGTCCCGGCCGCGGCTGTTCAAAGTGCTGTGCCTGGTCTACGCCCTGTGGATGCTGGCGCTGTTGGCGATGTATTTCTGGACCGTTTATCCGCTGCGGCATCCGGCCGGGCCGTAGGGACTCGGCCCGAGGCCGGGCCGGCTAAGCATGGCGCCCGGGCTCTGTTTGGAGTTCACAAGTCCCGCCCCGGCGAGTAGGCTTCGGAAATGCTTCAAGCGGTTTTGCAGACAATTGACGCTCGCCGCAATCTGGCCGTTTCGGCCCTGAAGGAATTCCTGTCCATCCCCAGCGTCAGCGCCCAGCCATCGCATAAGGCCGACATGCAACGATGCGCCCATTGGCTCGCGGACCAGCTTTCGTCGGGGTCGCTGGAAGTGAAGGTCATGCCCGTCGCCGGCGGCAAGGGGCATCCGGCCGTCGTCGCGGAGAACAAGCATGTGCCCGGCCGGCCGACCGTTTTGTATTACGGCCATTACGACGTGCAGCCGCCGGAGCCGCTTGAGTTGTGGACCACTCCGCCGTTTGAGCCGGCCGTGCGCAACGGCGCCATCTACGCCCGCGGCGCCGCCGATGACAAGGGGCAAGTGTGGGCGCACGTCGAGGCGATTTTGGCGTGGCAGGCACAGGGCGGCTTGCCGGTGAACCTCACGCTCCTCATCGAGGGGGAGGAGGAAGTCGGCTCGGAAAACCTCCGCGAATTCGTCGCCGCCAACCGCCCGCGTCTCCAGGCCGACATTGCCGTCATCAGCGACACCATTCTTTTCGCGCGGGGAATTCCGGCCATCACCTACAGCCTGCGCGGCCTGGTCTACATGGAATTGACGGTGACGGCGGCGGCGGTCGATCTGCACAGCGGCTTGTACGGCGGGGCCGTGCCCAATCCGCTGAACATCCTGGCCGAGCTTCTGGCCACGCTCCATGACCGTGACGGCCGCGTGAATATTCCCGGCTTTTACGACAACGTGATCCCGCCGTTGGATCAGGAGCGGCTCATGTGGGCCAAGCTGCCGTTTGACGAAAAGCAATACGCGGCGGATTTGAAGTTGCCGGGCCTGACCGGAGAAACCGGCTTCAGCGCCCTGGAGCGGCTGTGGGCCAGGCCGACGTGCGACATCAACGGCATCACCGGCGGATACCAGGGCCCCGGATCAAAAACCGTGATCGCATCCAAGGCCTCGGCGAAGGTGTCGATGCGGCTGGTTCCCAATCAAGACGCCGTTGCCGTCCGGGATGCGTTTATCGAAGCGATGCGGCAGCGCTGCCCGTCCTGCGTGAAGCTGGACGTGGAATGCTTCGGCCAAACGCCGGCGGTTTTGGTGCCCCAAAACAGCCGCGGAATCGAGCTGGCCTCCGAGGCGATCGAAATCGGATACCGGATTCGCCCGGTGCTCATCCGCGGGGCGGCCAGCATCCCGGTCGTGGAGTTGATCAAATCGAATCTCGGCATCGACACGCTTCTGGTGGGTTTCGGATTGCCCGACGATTGCGTGCATTCCCCCAACGAGAAGTTCGACCTGGAAGCCCTGTACAGCGGAGCCCGAACGGCCGCGGCTTTGTACGAGCGCTTGGCGAAGTTGTAAAAAATTAACGCGAAGGAATTGGACCGCAGAGACGCAGAGGCGCGGAGAAAGACGCAGAGAAATCAGATCCGTTTTTTTTTGCTTCTCTGCGTCCGTCTCGGCGTCTCCGCGGTCCAATTCTCTCATCCGGATTTCCGAACGACGATCGTGCAATCGCCCTTGCGATAGCCGTCGTTGACCGCGACGTCCCCGCCGAGGCGGTAGGCGAACGCCTGTACCTCGGAAATGCCGTGCCAGGTGAGATGTTTGCCCGACGCCAGCCGCGGCGAGCACAGGAAATTGAACGCCAGCTCGCTTCGGACCTGGCCCCAGGCGAGGCGAAGGGTCTGGTAGAAATCGTCGGTGCAGAGCGTGTTCAGCGATCCGCTGAAGATGATGACATCCGCGTTCTGCTCCAGGAGGCGCTGGATCCTCGATGAAATCCCCGCGAAGGATCGTCGCATTCGGATGATTCTTCTCCTGGGCCGCCTTGGCCAGGGCCTGGACGGCTTCGATGCCGATGTAATGTGACGGCGCGGCGCCGTGGTTGACGAGATAGTCGAGCAAATCCGCGCGCCGCAACCGGCGTCCAGCACCGTGCGGTCTTGCAGCTCGCACCAGCGAGCCAGCGCCGCAAACCGTGCCGCCTGGGCCGAGGGATTCGCCCACAGGAGCGATTCGAATTTCCCGCCATGTCGCTCGGCGGCGTCGAGATAGGGACGAAGATAGGCCGGAGGCGGCATGCGAATATCCTAGCTCCTCGTCGCTGGACACGAAACGGGCGGATGAGCAGAATGCCGAACAACTAATGCCGAATGTCAAATGCCGAATGAAATGAGATCCCACATTGTCCATTCTGCATTCTGCATTCTACATTAATTACAGGAGCCCCATGTCCCTACTGGTCACCGGATCCATCGGCATCGACACCGTGGAAACGCCGTTCGGAAAGCGGCAGGATGTCATCGGCGGGTCGGCGGTTTATTTTGGCTATGCGGCATCGCTCTTCGCGCCGGTGCGGATCGTTGCGGCCGTCGGCGAGGATTGCCCCAAGGCACTGCTGAACGTTTTTGAGGGCCGCAACGTCAACACCGCCGGCCTGGAAATCCGCAAGGGCTCCAAAACCTTCCGCTGGCATGGGTGCTATCTGAAGGACATGAACGAGGCCCAGACCGTCGAGGTCGATCTGAACGTCCTGGCCGAGCGGGCCCCGAAAATTCCCGCCGAGTTTCTCGACAGCCGATACGTTTTTCTCGCCAACACGCATCCGGCCATCCAATTGGAAATGCTGGCGACGCTGCAATCGGTGAAGCTGGCGGTGGCCGACACGATGAACCTGTACATTCAAACCGAACGCCCGCAGTTGGAAAAGCTGCTGGGGAAAATCGACGGCCTGGTCCTGAACGACGGCGAGGCCCGGCTCCTCACCGGCCAGAAAAACCTTTTCCTGGCCGCACGCGAAACCCTGAAAATGGGCCCGAAGTTCGTCGTCATAAAAAAAGGCGAGCACGGCTGCCTGCTGGTCAGCCAGAGCGACACTTTTGTCTTGCCGGCCTTCCCGACCGAGAAAGTCGTCGATCCCACCGGCGCGGGCGACAGTTTTGCCGGCGGGATGATGGGATATCTCGCCACGCAGGGAAACCTCACCAGCGCCACCCTGAAACGAGCGTTGGCCTTCGGGACCGTCGTCGCCAGCTTCACGATTTCCGATTTCTCCCTTGCCGGCCTAGCCGCCGCCACGCGCGAGCAGATCGACGATCGCTGGGAGAAATTCAAATCGGCGATGAGTTTTTGAAAATTGGAATTGGACCGCAGAGACGCTGAGACGCAGAGATAGCTCAGAGAAAAAAACCGAAATCTTCTCTGCGTTCGTCTCTGCGTCTCAGCGTCTCTGCGGTTGCATTTGCTATTCTATCTAAACGGCATGCGTCTGTTCATCGCCATCGAGTTTCCGGATCACCTTCGCCGGCATCTGCTACGGATGCAGGAGATATTGCGTCCGATCTTCGGCGGGAAACCGGTTCGATCCGAACAACTTCATCTCACGCTGAAATTCCTGGGCGAAACGCCGGATGAAACGTTGCCCCGCCTTTTGGAGCAATTGCGCCGAGTCGAGATGGGCCCGATCCGGCTGACGACGTTGGGCGTGGTTTGTTTTCCGCCGAATGGGCCGGTAAGGATCGTCGCGGCCGCGCTCGATGACCAAGATCTGCACTGCGCGCAATTACAGAGCGACATCGACCAGGCCGCTCACACCGCCGGATTCCCGCTGGAAGCTCGGCGTTGGACGCCGCATGTGACTTTGATCCGGGTCAAAGATCGCCTCCCCGCTTCCGCGCGGACTGCCGGCATCGCGGCCGTCGCCAAAATGCCCCGGATCGAATTCGAGCCCGAGGAATTTGCACTGATCCAAAGCCATCTGGGCGGCGGTGGCCCGACGTATACGACGCTCGCGAGATTTCCGGTTGCCGCCGGCTGAAATTTTTTCTGAATTTTGATTTGCATTCAATCCGATGCTCGATATGATACCCGAACAAACACTGAACAGGGACGGTATGGTGACTTCCGTCGAGTTCAGTTTGCGGGGCTTGTTCTGACGGCTGTGCCGCCTCATTCGCCCGCTTTAAGTCACCGCCATAAATCTCGCCGGCTGAACAAGATACCCGGCGAAAAGGAGTCTGCCGTGATCAAGTCTCTCGAAAAGACGGAGAAGGATCGTTCTCCGTCGTCCGTAAGCCCTGTGCGCGAACCTGTCCTGCGGGAAGTGAAGGAACCGGCCAAGCCTTCGGCTGAACCGGCCAAGCCTTCGGCTGATCCCGCCAAATCGTCCGCTACGCAAGCCAAACTGTCGGCCGACCGAGCCGCTGCGCACGATGCGTCCCGTGATTCGGCCCTGAACCGCGCGGTTCAGCAAATCGAAAAGCAGTTCGGAAAAGGAGCCGTCATGAAGCTCGACGGCGATCAGAAAGCATCCGTTGACGGCATTCCCACCGGATCGCTCGGGCTGGACATTGCCCTGGGCGGCAACGGCGTGCCGCGCGGCCGCGTCCTGGAAGTCTTCGGACCGGAATCCAGCGGCAAGACGACGCTGACGCTGCACATCATCGCCAACGCGCAAAAGGCCGGCGGCGTCGCCGCCTTCATCGACGCCGAGCATGCCCTCGATCCATCGTGGGCCAAGCGCATTGGGATTCGATTGGACGATCTGCTGGTCTCCCAGCCCGACACCGGCGAGCAGGCGCTGGAAATTTGCGAGTTGCTCGTGCGTTCCAACGCGGTGGACGTGATCGTGATCGACTCGGTGGCGGCCCTGATTCCCCGTGCGGAAATCGAAGGCGAGATGGGCGACAGCCACATGGGCTTGCAGGCCCGCCTCATGAGCCAGGCCTTGCGCAAACTCACCGGCGCGATTTCCAAGAGCCGCTCCACCGTCATCTTCATCAACCAGATTCGCGAGAAGATCGGGGTGATGTTCGGCAACCCCGAGACCACGCCGGGCGGACGGGCCTTAAAATTTTACGCCAGCGTGCGCATCGACGTGCGGCGAATCGGCACGATCAAGGACGCGGAGGTTTCCGTCGGATGCCGGACGCGGGCGCGGGTGGTCAAGAACAAGATCGCTCCTCCGTTTCGCGACGCGGAATTCGACATCATGTTTGACCGCGGAATCAGCTACGAGGGCGACGTGCTCGATCTGGCCGTCCTGGCCAACGTCGTGGAAAAGAGCGGGGCGTGGTTCAATTACAAGACCACGCGGCTCGGCCAGGGTCGCGAAAACGCCAAGCAGTTCCTTATGGAAAACAAGGACCTGATCGACGAAATCCGTCAGGCGGTTTTGCAGAGCAAGGGAATTCTCACCAGGGCCGGCAGCGCGGCCCCTGCCGCCGTCGAGGGCGAGTGATTTCACAGGCCCTTCGGGTGGTTGTGCTAATCTGCCCACAGCGGGCTATGGTTAGCCCGGCGATGGCCGTTGACGCAATCGACCGCGTTTGGGAATTGGATGAACTGGCGGCGACGATCTAAGGATCTGTGCATAACTCGGTGGATGAATGGCTTATGGCCTGTCATTTTGGGATAGGAGAATCCTTCTAGCCCACGCCGACGTGCTATCGTGGCATCGCCTCGCAAGCCGGTCAAGCTCTCGCTTTTCCGCAACCGTGAGGCGAATACGAAAAAACACGCTCCGTCGCTGGCTCTTCTTCTTGAATGGCCTGGCCATTGCGACATTGTACCTACAATAATACCCTTCGCAAGACGTTTTGGTCTTGACAGTGGTGTTATCGTGGGTACAATAATCAGAATGAACACAATTGCCTGGAGAAGGCCGATGACCGAAACTTTCGCTTCGCAGCATGCCCTCGGTCCATGGGCACTCGACAGGGTCCACAACGCCGATTGCCTAATCGGCTTGAAGCAGATTCCATCGAATAGCTTGGATGTCGTGGTCACGTCGCCCCCCTATTGGGGCCAGCGGGGGAATGATGGGCTTGGCTCCGAGGCGGACCCTCGCGATTATGTCCGCAACTTGGCGGCGATCCTTATGGAGACAATGCGTTGCCTGAAGCCGTCGGGGACGCTTTGGTTGAACCTGGGAGACGCATACAACACCCCGATCAATTGGAGTGAAAAGGATTGCCTATATAGCTCGCTCGGAAAGGACAAATCTGGGCTTCCGGCGACTAATTCCGCCTACACAAAGAACCGTGGCCGCCGACGTGCCTTTATAGACAAAGATGCCGGTTGGTTACAATACGGCAATCTGCTTGCCCTTCCCTCGCGCATCATACTGGCAATGACCGACGCTGGTTTTTTGTTTCGCGGCGAGATCATTTGGGAGAAGTCGAGGCCGCTGCCGGAAGGAATTTGTCGCCGCCCGCATCGAAAGCACGAGGGTATCTACATATTCGCCAAGGATGAAAGACACGGCTTCCGAATAAAGCCCCCAGTAGCGTCCGTTTGGCGGCTCGTGCAGACGCCCAATCTGACGCGACACTGCTCAACATTCCCGCTTGATCTTCCAATCCAATGCATCAAAGCCGCCGGCATCTGTACGCCTGGCGCCATTATCTGCGATCCATTTATGGGAAGCGGAACAACCGGGCGCGCCGCGATAACACTCGGCTACCACTTTATTGGTTTTGAACTAGACGCGCAAACGTGCAGAATCGCGAACAAATATGCTCGCGAAGCCGATCATCCGCTGCTTTTTTTGGGATGAGTCGCGCGCCGCTTCAAGAGAAACCTTACAAGCTGATCCGGCTGTTGCTCATGTAGCCCCATGGTGTAAATGCGTTTCCCGGATTGCGTTTCGCCTTTGCTAGGGGGCGTGCGTAGATTGAATGAAAACAGGCCGTCGAATTGCCAGTCCCTTTCGACGTAATCCCGCTTTATTCTCGCCTTTTCCACTCCCACGGATCGACCGCCAAGCTCCCCATAATTAACACAATCGCCATGTGGGGGCGGATAACTTTTTGCGTCCATCGTCAGTCCAATAGATATAAGACCACGCGACATGAATGCAAGGCTCGCCGGAACGTCGTCTTGAATTCGCTCTGCGATGCTCCCCTTAACATGGGCGGCACCAATGATTTTCCAGCGGTGCGCACGACCTCTTTCAATAAACAGATCAACCTTGGTGGATCGGATGTCCGCTCCAATTGAAAGCAAAGACTTGTCGGCGTCTTGCTTCGGAAGAATCTGCATACGAATTCCGTGCGGTTCTAGCCGTGGCGAATAGATCGCCACGAACGCACGTTCGAGGGCAAACCCCGAGACCCGCTTCCAGGTCGCATCGTTCCAACCCCGACCAAGAAGATGTCGGTATATCACGTGCTGCCAAATGTCGCTCGGATTGGCCGCAGGGCACATTTCTGTGGCTTCCACGAATGCCTTGGCGACAGCGTCAGAAGGCTGCGCCTCGCTTTGCAATAATTCATCCAGCCGACCACGAGCCTCCACCACTTGCGCATCCGTTATATTCTCTATGGTGACCCATTTGGATTCGATCCCCGTTTTGACCGATTTGCATTCGAGCATCGCCATTGCGAGCGAGTGTCGTCGCTTGACCCAGAAATTTCAAATCAGGACACCGCCGTCCCCGGCAGTTTATTCTGGATATTCCGACGGGGCCGGGCTGAAATCGCGCCCGGCCCCGTCGTTGATAGCCCGCCTCGCCACCGAATTGCGACGGTAAGTCGGCCGTCTGGCCGATAACGACCTCGTATGGGACAACTTATGTTCCGTCGCGGGCGATTGGCGGCTGTGACGTTGGTTGCACTGGGGCTGGTGATCGGGCTATCGGTGCGGTCTCGTAACCCGCTTTCGAGCATTGCCCTGGCGGCCGGCGCCAATACCGCGCAAAAAGGCGATCCCACGCCCAAAGCCGACGCATCGCCGCCCCGGGCGGACCGGGTCGCGGAACCGGCAGCCGATCTTACCGACCTTCCCGACGATGCCGATGCGCTGGACCTGATCGACTTGCAGTCCAAGTTCCAATCCGTCGCCCAGCGGGTCGCGCCGGCGGTGGTTTCGATTTCCGCGGCCGAGACGGCCAGCGACGTCGAATCCGCCGTTCGCGCTGAGGAGATGAATCCGCAGCGGCTCGAATCGCTCCTGGACAAGACCACGCGGACGATCGGCACGGGCTTCATCATCGATCCCGACGGATTCATTGTCACCAACGAGCACGTGATCGAGGATTCCCAGCAGCTCTGGGTCACCCGCGACGATCACAAGGTTTATCCCGCGATCGTGGTCGGGGCCGATCCCCGCGCGGACCTGGCCGTCCTGAAAATCCCCGCTTCGCATTTGCCGACCGCGGCGTTTGCGGGCGGCACGTGCCGGCGCGGACAGTGGGCCATCACCCTGGGCAATCCCTACGGCCTGGCGACCGAGGGACAGATGGCCCTCAGCGTCGGCGTGGTCAGCGCCACCGATCGCTCCCTTCCCAAGCTCGCCAACAAAGAGGATCGGCTCTATTCCGATCTGATCCAGACCACGGCCCAGATCAATCCGGGAAATTCCGGCGGCCCGCTGCTCGACGTGAACGGTCAGGTGATCGGCATCGACACTGCGGTGATCTTGCCGCAGAAGCAGACCAACGGGATCGGCTTCGCCATTCCGATTACGCCGCAGTTGCTGGACGAGATCCGACAACTGAAGCAGGGCCGGGAGGTCATTTACGGATATATGGGCGTGACCGTCTCCCCGCCCACGCCGCGGCAGGCGCGCGACGCCAATCTGAGCGACGACATCGGCGTATGCGTGGAATCGGTTGAACCGGGATCACCCGCGGCCGGAGCCAATGGATTGATTGTGGGCGACCTTATCATAGATGTGAACGGCGAAACGGTCACCGACACGGATCGGTTCGTTCGGCTGGTCGGGGCCGCGCCGGTCGGGAGAACCGCGACGCTCATCGTTGCCCGGGATGGCAATAGGCGGGTCATCCACCTGACGGCCGCCAAACGCCCCGTACAATATGTAGTGTCCAACCAGAATCAGCGGCTTTATTGGCGTGGAATGGTCCTCGGCCCGGTGCCGACCAACTGGACCATGGCCCTGAACGCCAAGCAACTGGCCGGGATTCTGGTGGTGGGGATTGAGGATGACAGCCCGCTGAAGAAGCGCGGCGTCTCGGCCGGGACGATCATCACCGCCATCGCCGGCCAGCCGGTCCGATCGCTGCTCGATTTCCAAAAGGCCCTCAACGATGTCCCAGCGGAGAAGTGCGACGTGCAACTGGCGGATCAGGTCGTCACGGCGCAATGAGGGTCCGGGGGGACGCGGCCCGCAGGCGGGCCGGCTAAATGAACGTACGCTTTTCTTTTGATCCGATCACGCTTGCCTTCTAAATCCGCAAAGTTATACTTCTCTGCCAGTCCGGTCATGACGACCGGCGTTTGTTCGTGAAAGGCAGGGATGCCATGGCCACGTCTCGGGCGAGCCGTTCGCCGCAACGTTTTTCACAACTCTGGCAGTTGCCCCTGTTCATTCTTTCCATTGCGCTTTTCGTTTACGCGGGGTATCTGTTCATCAATCCCGGTCCGGGGGCGACCATCGATCAGAAGATCGCCGTTGCCCGGAGCTACTTGCAGCAGGATCGGCCGGATGCGGCGCTGCAGCAGCTTTCCCGAATCCTGGATACGGAAAAACCGGAGCAGGCGGCCGAGGGGCAAATCCATCTGCTCATCGCCCAGGCCCTAGAGGCAGCACAAAAGCAGAAAAAGATTGACGTTCCGGCCAATCACGAGCGGATCGTCGAGCAGACCGAGCTGGCGCTGCAATGCGGCGTCAAGGCCGACGGGGCGTTGCATCTCCGCCTCGCCGACAGCTACGCCGCCCTGGGCCGTTCCGCCGAGGCCGCCGAGCACTATCGCCAGGCCATCGCCATGGACGCCGTCCATTCGCTGAGCCTGTATCGCAAGCTGATTGACCTGGAGGTGGCCAACGACGATCCGGCCAACGCGGACGTGACGCTGGGGGAATATCTCCAGCAACCGGGATTGACCGATGCCGAGCGAGCCTGGGCGTTGGACCAGCGCGCCGGAATCCTCATTGACATCAAGCGGTTCGCCGACGTGCGCAAGCTGCTCGCCGATGCCGCCCGGCTGGACACTGATCCGCTCGATCAGGGGACTTTCAATTATCAGTTGGGATATTGCTCCTATCGCGAAGGCCTGCCGGATGATGCCGAGCGCTATTTGCGTTTGGCGCGGGACCAGCTTCGAGCCACCCATCCGCTCGACGCGGACGCGGCGTTTTATCTGGGGAAAATCTTCGAGGAGCGCAACGATCCGGCGACGGCCGTTTCGTTTTACGAGTCGATCCTGACCAATCACCCGGAATCCAAGGCCGCCCCCCTGGCGCTGTTGGGCCGCGGCGTCTGCCGGATCATGTTGCAGCAGACCGATCCGGGGCTGCACGATTTCCACGAACTCATCGCCCAGATCGACCGCAGGCCGTCGCGAGGCAAGTACAAGCCGGAATGCGTTGCGGCGTTCCGGCAGGCGGCGGAGATCCTGTCGGATCGGCAGGATTTCCAATCCGCGCTGGAGGTCATGTCCCACGAGCAGGAATTGGACCCCTCCCCGAAGCCGGGGTTTTATTCCCTGCTCGGCGCCATGTACGCCAAGCGCGCCAATCAGCTTGAGGAAACGATCCCCGACGCCGACGCGACGGACAAAATCCGCCGCGGCCAGCAAGTCGTCGATCTCCGCAACAAGGCCGCCGACGCCTATATCCTATATTCGCGCATGCTGACGCTCGTGGACGATCACGGCTACGCCGACGCGCTCTGGAAGGGCGTGGAATTGTACGACAAGGCGGGAAACCTTCAGGCGGCCATCGCGGCGCTGGAACTGTTCGTCCGGGAAAGGCCCAGCGATCGAATGGCCCCCGATGCGCTGCTGCGACTGGGCCGCGCTTACCAGGCGGCGGGACTGTTCGATAAGGCGATCGACGCCTTTCAGCGAAACCAGATCGACTATCCCAAAAGCCTGGCCGCCAGCAAATCCGCCGTGCCTTTGGCGCAGGCTTACATCGCCAAAGGTCCGGCCATGTACGCCAGGGCGGAAGCGACTTTGCTGAGCGTGGTGGAGAACAACCCGCTGGTCGATCCGGCCGCGGAGGAATTCCGCCAGTCGCTTCGCGAACTCGCCCAATTGTATTACCGAACCGGGCGCTACGAGGAGGCGGTGGCTCGCTTGCAGGAATTGACCCAGCGCTATCCCAACGACGAGCAGAAGGCGCAGATGATCTTCATGATGGCCGACAGCTATCGGAAGAGCGCTTCGCTGCTGGATGCAAAACTGGCTTCGGCGCAGACGTCGCCCAACGCGTTGGCGTCGGAGGTCGCCGAGGCCGCCGCCGCCCGGCGCGACCGGCTCCTCAAGGCCCGCGGGCTGTTTGACCAGGTGGTCGATCTGTATCGCGCCGCCGCGCCCACCCAAGACATCGACAAACTTTATGAAAAGCTGGCCCATTTCTACCGCGCCGACTGCATGTACGACCTGGGCGACTATCAGGAGGCGATCAAGCTCTACGACGAGGCGGCGTTCACCTATCAGAACGATCCGTCCTCGGTTGCGGCCTACGTACAGATCGTCAACGCCTATTTCGCCCTGGGAAAACCGGAGGAGGCCAAGGCCGCCAACAACCGGGCCAAGTGGATGCTCCAGCACATGCCGGCCGAAGCGTTTCAGGACGGAACGTTCTCCATGCCCAAGAAGTATTGGGACCAGTGGCTTCAGTGGACCAACGATTCGGGGATGTGGTGAGAATCGCCGGGAGTTTATTATGAACGATGACGCGGTCATTTCGGCGCTTAGGCAGGAACTGGATTGTTATCAGCGCCTCGCCAAGCTGGCCAAAACCCAGCACGAGCACGTGCAGAATTCCCGAACGGAGGATTTGCTGGTGGTGCTGTCGCAGCGGCAGCAGTTGCTAGAACAGATCGCGCTGCTGGAGCAGACGATCGCCCCGGCCAAGAAGGACTGGCCGCAATATTTGTCGGGCCTTACGGCCGAGAAGCGCGGGACGGCCGATTCGCTGCTGGAGAACACCCGCCAATTGCTGGAACAGATCACCGCGGCGGATCGGGAGGATGCGCTGGTCCTTCAGCAGCGGAAGTTCAACGTCGGGCGCGGGATCAACCAGGCCGCCGCCGCACGCAAGTTCAACATGAGTTACGCCGCCGCCGCGTACGGTCAAAAGAAGACCGCCTTGGACATTCATAGATGATCGCCATGACAACGGTCGCCGAAATTTCCGGTTCTCGCGCGGGCCCGCAGGCCTCCAACGCCGCCCGCATCGAAGAACTCGGCCGCATCATCCAGGTTTACAGCGACCTGACGGACAAGCTGCAACAGTCGCACTCGCAGCTTCAACTGACGGTGCAATCGCTCCGCAACGAACTGTCGGAAAAAAATCGCCAACTGGAGCGCAAGAAGCGCCTGGCCGCCCTCGGTGAGATGGCGGCGGGGATGGCCCACGAAATCCGCAACCCACTGGGCGGAATCGAGCTGTACGCCTCGATGCTGGCCCGCGATCTTCAGGAGCTTCCCGCCTCGCTGCCGCTGGTCGCCAAGATTTCGTCGGGCGTCAAACGACTGGAAGGGCTGGTCAGCCAGGTCACTTCAGTTTTCGCGGGAGATTTCGCCTCAGCTAGTCACGACCGATTTGGCGGAGATCGTGGATCAGTCGGTCGAATTTGCCGCCGACCGCATCGCTCCCGCCATGGTCTGCCGCGCCGCCGGCCCGCGGCCCACGCTCGTGCGCATCGATCCGCTGCTGATGGGCCAGGCGATTTTGAACTTGACGATCAACGCCATCGAAGCGGTGGGCGACGCCGGAACCATCGAAATCAACTGGTCGCCGCTCCGGGAGAAGGGCAAATTCCGGCTCTCGATCCAGGACTCCGGCCCGGGGATTCCGCCGGCCGTTTTGGACAAGATTTTCAATCCGTTTTTCACGACCAAGGAATCCGGCACCGGGCTGGGCCTGGCGATCGTGCATCGAATTGTCGAAGCCCACGATGGGACCATCACCGTCGGCAACGCTCCCCAAGGCGGCGCGATTTTCGAGATCAGGCCCTGACAGCAGGGAGGACGCATGGCTCGGATACTTATCGTTGACGATCAGGACATGATGCGGGACTCTCTGGCCCAGATTCTGGTGCGCGAGGGACACGAAGTCGTCGCCGCCATCGATGGCGCATCGGCCACCGCCCGGCTGGGCGCGGCGCGATTCGATCTGCTCATCACCGACCTTCGCATGCCCAAGATGACCGGCCTGGAATTGCTGGCCGAGGCCAAGCGCCTGCGGCCCGACATGCCGGTGGTCCTTATGACCGCCTTCGCGACCGTCTCCAACGCGGTCGAGGCGATGAAGCTGGGGGCCTACGATTACATCCAGAAGCCGTTCAACGGCGAGGAGATCAAGCTGCTGGTGGACCGAACGCTGGAACACAGCCGGCTGAGGCTGGAAAACCAGGCGTATCGCAGCATGACGGAGATCGGCTCGCCGCGGCCTTTAATCGGCGATGGGCCGGCGATGGCCCAGGTGCGGCAGAAAATAGACCTGGTTTCCCGCAGCAACGCCACGGCCCTGATTCGCGGGGAAAGCGGAACAGGCAAGGAGATCGTCGCCAAGGCGATTCACATGGCCTCCGCTCGCCGCGAACGGCCGATGCTGGCCGTGAACTGCGCCGCGCTTTCGGAAAACCTTCTGGAATCCGAACTCTTCGGCCATGAGAAGGGCGCCTTCACCGGCGCCGACAAACTTCGCCGCGGCCGGTTCGAGCTTGCCGACGGCGGAACGCTGCTGCTGGACGAGATCAGCGAGATCGCTCCGTCGCTGCAGGCCAAGCTCCTTCGCGTCCTTCAGGAGAATTGTTTCGAGCGGGTGGGCAGCAGCCTCACCCAGCAAGTGGACGTGCGCGTGATCGCCACCACCAACCGGAATCTGGAGCGATGCGTCGAAGAGGGGGAATTCCGCCGCGATCTCTTTTATCGCCTCAACGTCGTGCCGATCGAGATTCCGCCGCTGCGCAACCGGCTGGAAGACATCCCGGAACTCTGCCGGCATTTCATCCACCAGGCGAGCAAGCGCGAGCGCACCGCGTTCCGCCACATCGAGCCGGAGGCGATCACGCTGCTTCAGCATTACGACTGGCCGGGCAACGTGCGGGAATTGCAGAACATCATCGAGCGGGCGGTGGTTTTGGAAAGCGAGCCGGGCGTGATTCGCGCCGCAACCCTCGAGCCGTGGCTGAAGCGACATCACGCCGCCCCGGTTGCCGAGGGGCTTGCCGGCCGGCCCCTGGCCGAGATCGAAAAGCAGGTCATTCTCAGCACGCTGCAGCAGTTCAAGGGCCATCGCGTTCGCACCGCCAGCGCCCTGGGAATCGGCGTGAGAACGCTGGGCATGAAGCTGAAACGGTGGCGCGAAGAAGGAGAATTGGCCGAGGCCATCGCGCGCGAATAGGCGCAGTTCCTGCCCCGCGCGGCGCAGGATTCGCGCGATTGGGCGATGGCGGCGAACGGATTTGCCGGAAGGTTTTTTCCCGGCACGGGATTTGATATCGGAGGTTCAGATGTATCTTGACCGTCTCCTCAATCAGGGAAACGAGCCGGTTTTGGAAAAATGGCTCGAGTTCACCGATGCCCGCCAGCGCTTGCTCAGCGAGGACGTGGTCAATGCCTCCACGCCCGGGTTCGTGCAGAAGGACCTCTCGCTGGAGCAGTTTCAGTCCTTGCTGACGAAGAAGGTTCAGCAGCAGCAGTCGGCCGCCCCGGGCAGCGTGGAATTCGCCGATGTCTCGATGGACATCCAGCATCCGCGCCGGGGCATCCTGTTTCACGACGGCAACAACCGTTCGATGGAGCAACTCATGAGCGACCAGGCCAAGAACGCGCTGATGCACTCCCTGGCGGTTGAACTGCTTCGGGACCAATATTCCATGATGGAAACCGCGCTCAAGGAAGGGAAGTAAACCATGTTTGACATTCTAGACATGGGCGCCAGCGGACTGACGGCTCAGCGCGTCCGCATGGACACCATTGCCGGCAATATCGCCAACATCAATACGCTGCGCGACGCCAGCGGCAGGTCCAGCCCGTATCGCCGCCGGTTCGTGGTCTTCGCGCCGGGCCAGGCGGACGATCCGGCCAAGCCCGGCGTCCACGTGAAATCGGTCGAACTCGATCCATCGGCTTTTCCCAAACGCTACGATCCGGGCAATCCCGACGCCGATAAGAACGGATACGTCAGCTATCCCAACGTCGATCTGTCGGTGGAATTCGTCAACGCCCTGGAAGCCTCCAGGGCCTATGAAGCCAACGTAACCATGATGGACACCGCCAAGTCGATGTTCAATTCCAGTCTGCGGCTCTTGGCCTGATGGGTGATAAACGATGATCCAGGGATCCGCCAGCAACCTCGGTAATGTCACCGGCATAACCTCGTCGCCGCTTAAGCCGTCCACCCCGAGCGCCGCCAGCGGTTCCAGCTTTGCCGATATGCTCAGCAAGAGCATCGACGAGGTCTCCCGCCTTCAGCAGGACGCCTCCAAAGCCGTTGACGACGTTGCGACCGGCCAAAACGAAGACGTGACCGGCGTCATGACGGCCGTCGAGAAATCCGACCTGGCTTTCAAAACGCTTCTCACCATCCGCGCAAAACTCATGGATGCCTATGATGAGATCAAGCAGATTTCGGTGTGAGAATTAGGAAATCGGATCAGGCATGGCGTAAGCGGCCCAAATTTTCGGCTATGGGATCCTCGGCCAAGGAGGGCTGAGCGATGGAATTTCTCAAAGTTCAAATCACGCGGATTCAGGAGCAGCTCGCCGGCCTTTCGGCCACGCAGAAGATGCTCGTCGTCTCGCTGCTGACCATCATGGTGATGACCCTCCTGTGGTGGGCGCACTGGGCCGGCGAGCCGGAGATGTCGCCGCTGCTCGATCAGTCCCTCTCCCAGGACGAGCTGGGGCAGATCACCACCACCCTGGAAACCCAGGCCATCCCGCACCAGGTTGTCGGAGACAAGGTCCTCGTCCCCGCCGATCGCAAGCTGGAAGTCCTGGCGGTCCTGGGCTTCTCGCAGGCCTTGCCCCGGAACTTCGACCAGGGCTTCGACGAGATGACCAAGCAGATGAACTGGCTCGATTCGCCGGATAAGACCGAGAAGATGTTCCTCGAGGAAAGGCAGCGGCTGCTGGCGTCGATCATCCGGCGGTTCCCCGGCGTGCAGGATGCGGCCGTGGTGATCGATCCGACGACCGAGCGGCGGCTGGACGGCAACGACGTTCAGCCGGTCGCCACCGTCATGGTGACCACCAGCCGTAACAGCACCACCGTCAACCGCCAGCTCGCCGACGCCGTGGCCGGGACCGTCAGCGGCGCGCAGGCGGGACTGGCGCGAAGCAACATCAACGTCACGATTGACGGCGTGCCGTATGCCATCAAGGACCGCACGGGCGACGACATGGGCTCGGACGACGGCGCCGTCGAGCTTCAGAAGCAATGGGAGGACCACTACCGCAACAAGATTCTACAGGATGCCCTCCAGGACATCCGCGGGGCGATCGTCGGCGTGACCGTCAAGGTTGACACCTCGCAAACCGTGACGACCAAACACACGGTCGATCCCAAGCAGACGGTTTCAGTGCCCACGCGCACCGAGGAGACAACCGACGAGCAGACGGCCGAGCCCGCGGGCCAGCAGGAAGTCGGGGCCGTGCCCAACACCGCGATGTCCCTTCCCACCAGCGGCGGCGGGGGAGGCGGGTCCACCAGCTCCAGCGACAAATCCGAATTCGACACCGATCACGGAAAGCAGGACGAGGTCATCAAGCAAGGCCCGGGCGACGCGACCCTCGTCGCCGCTTCGGTCCGCATCCCGCGCACCTATTTCATCCAGGCGTACAAAAACGAGAACGGCGGAAAGGACCCCGACGATCCGGCCGCGCTGACGGCTTACATGAACGCGCAGTTGTTGCAAATCCGCGGCGCGATCAAGGGATGCGCCCCGGTCGCCGATGACGCCCTGTTCGTCGGTTCCTACAGCGACGTCATGCCCGCCGAAGCCCCCGTCGAGCAGCAGGCCGCCGCTTCGCCCTTCGCCGGCGCCGTCGGCCGCCACGGCAAGGAAATCGGCGTCGGTCTTTTGGCGGCGCTCAGCCTCTTCATGGTCTCCATGATGGTGCGCAAGGGCGTGCCCGCCACCGCCACCGCCGCCGCGACGGGTGATGTTCCGCGCGGCAGCCGGGAGGAACGGACGCTCGACGGCAACGAAACCGTCGTCGGCGAGGCGTCGGAAAACGTCAATTCCCTCGACGGCATGGAATTGGATTCCGAAACCGTCAAGGCCCAGCAGGTGGTCGATCAGGTCCAGCAGATGGTCACCTCGAATCCCGAGGCCGCTGCGAACCTCGTCAAGCGCTGGCTCAACCGCTGATGGAAAGGGGGCCGGCGTGAAACCCGGCCCTGATGGAACATGGCAGAAATCACCGGCGTGCGAAAATCCGCCATCCTCCTCCTCTCCCTCACCCAGGAGCAGGCCTCCGAAATACTCAAGCGCCTTCCCCCCGATGCCGTCGAGGAGGTCAGCCGCGAGATCGCCGCCATCGGCGAAGTCACCATGGACGCCCGTAAGGACATCTTCGGCGAGTTCTACAACCTCGCCTTGGCCAACTCGTATATGAGCGAGGGCGGACTGGAATATGCCAAGGCCCTGATCCGCAAGTCGCTGAACGAGGACGAAGCCACCCGCATCATCAAGCAGGTGACCCAGCAAGTGCAGATTTCGCCGTTTTCGTTCCTGCAGAAGGCCGAGAGCGAAAACCTCCTCACCTTCATTCAGGACGAGCATCCGCAAACCATCGCGTTGATCCTGGCCCATCTTCCCCCGCAAAAGGCCAGCGAAATCCTCGTCGGACTCCCCGGCCAAAAGCAGATCGAAGTCGTCAAACGCGTGGCCAACATGGAGCAGACCAATCCCGAGGTCATCAAGGAAGTGGAGCGCGGGCTGGAGCATCGGCTCTCGGACATCGTGAGCCAGACGTTTGAAAAAGCCGGCGGCGTGGACACGGTCGCGGAAATTCTCAACCTGGCGGACCGTTCCACGGAGAAGGGCATCATGGAGGGCCTCGAGGCCGAGGACCCCGATCTCGTCGAGCAGATTCGCCGGCTCATGTTCGTCTTCGAGGACATCCTGCTGGTCAACGACAAGGGCATCCAGTCCGTGCTGAAGGAAGTGGACAATGACGAGCTGGCCCTGGCGCTGAAGACGGCCAGCGAGGACTTGAAGCAAAAGATTTTCAAGAACATGTCCGAGCGGGCCGCCCAGCTCATTCAGGAAGACATGCAGTACATGGGCCCCGTGCGCGTCAGCGACGTGGAAGCCGCTCAGCAGAAGATCGTCGATATCGTCCGCCGCTTGGAAGACGCCGGCGAGATCATCATCTCCGGCCGCGGCGGCGAAAAGGAAATGGTCGTCTGATTCACAGAGCCGGGGCGTGTCGCCCCGGTCGGACCGGGCCGGCACGGGAGCGGCTCTGATTGGAGAATCGCATGGGTCTTATCAAATCCGCCGACGCCCCGATCAGCGTGGCCGCCTTCTCCATGCAGGACATCGAGGCCGCCGCACGCAAGGTGATCTTTCGCGCCCAGCGAAAGGCCGAGCAGATCCTCGCCGCCGCACACATCGAAGCCCAGGCGATCAAATCCCAGGCCCGCACCGAAGGCTTGGGCGAAGGCCGCCGCCAGGGACTCCTCCAGGGAACCGAGGAAGGCAAAGCATCCGGCCACGTGCAGGCATTGACCGAGCACGGCGCCGCGATGACGAAGCTCATTGCGGCCCTGACCGATGCCGTGCGCGAACTGGACGACAGCCGAGACCATCTTCACAGCCGCGTCCTCACCGAGGTGGTCGATCTCGCCTGCCGAATCGCCCGGCGGGTCACCAAGCGGCAGGGAGCCGTCGATCCCCAGGTCCTCTGCCGCAATGTGACCGAAGCCCTCGCCCTGGCCGTTCACGCCGCCGACGTTCGCATCGCCGTCAATCCTTCGCAGCTCAAGACGCTTGAATCCGAGATGCCCAATCTCCGCCTCGCCTGGCCGCAACTCAAGCACGTCGATCTTCTGGCCGATGCGGCAATCTCCCCCGGCGGGGTGCGGGTCTTCACCGCCCACGGCCAGATCGACGGCGATCTCGACGCCCAACTCGATCGCATCTTTGCCGAACTCCTGCCCGATCGAGCCCCGGAGGCCACGTGAGCTACCTGGATTCTCAGGTTGACGTGGTCGAATCAGCCTTGCCGTATCGCGTGGTCGGACAGGTCCAGGCCATCGGCGGGCTGACCATCGACGCCACCGATCTCGCCCTGCCCGTGGGATCTCTATGCCGCATCACCAGCTTCGGCCGGAAACAATCGATCGCCGAGGTGATCGGGTTTCAGCAGGACCGCACGCTGTTGATGGCCCTGGAAGACACCAGCGGCGTGGCTCGCGGAGACGGAATCGAAAATCTCTCCGCCGCGCCAACCCTCAATTGCACGCATCGCCTGCTCGGCCGGGTACTCAACGGCTTCGGACAGCCGATCGATGGCAAGCCGCCGCTCCCCATGGGGACGCGCCGCCGCATCGACGCACGCTCGGTTGAGGCCATGTCGCGCATCAACATCGACCAGCCGATCTCCACCAGCGTTCGGGCCATCGACGCATTGCATACCTGCGGCCTCGGCCAGCGCATGGGAATTTTTTCCGGTCCCGGCGTCGGCAAAAGCTCGCTGATCGGCCAGATCGCCAGGCACACCAGCGCCGACGTGTCGGTCGTGGCGCTGGTCGGCGAGCGCGGCCGCGAAGTTCAGGAATTCCTGCAGAAAAGCCTGCGCGAGGATGGCCTGCAGAAATGCGTCGTTATCGTCAGCACCGGCGACGAGGCTCCGCTGCTGCGCGTGCGAAGCGTGAAAGTCGCCTGCACCGTCGCCGAATATTTCCGCGACGAGGGAATGAACGTCCTGCTCCTCCTGGACTCCATCACGCGGCTGTGCCATGCCCAGCGTCAGATCGGCCTGGCGGCGCGAGCCTCCGGCGACCCGTGGATATCCCCCCAGCGTCTTTTCATTGCTTCCGCAAGTTCTCGAGCGGGCCGGCAGGAGCCAGCGCGGATCCATCACCGGGTTCTACACCGTCCTGGTCGAGGGCGACGATTTCAACGAGCCCATCCCCGACGCCGTCAAGGGGATCGTGGACGGACATATCTGGCTGAGCCGTTCGCTGGCCAATCGCGGTCATTATCCCGCCATCGACGTGCTCCAGAGCATCAGCCGCGTTCGCGGCGACGTCGTCCACGCCGATCAAGCCCGCCACCTCCGGCGCGTTCTCGCTCTGACCGCGATTTACCAGGACATCGAAGATCTCGTGAACATCGGCGCTTATCGTGCCCGGAAACAACATCGAATTCGACGTCGCCGTCCAGGCCCGGCCGCGCATCGTGCAGTTCCTTCAGCAGGATGCCGCCGCCCCCGCGACCCTGGAGCAATCGGTTCGCCAGTTGGCCGAGTTGGTCGCCTGGATCGAGCAGTTGGAAAAGTCGCTGCGCGCGCAGCGCTGAAAAATAAATCTTCGAGCACCGCGGCGAAATGAATTGAGCGATCATGGCCAAATTCGTCTTCCAACTCGACGGGGTTCTTCGGCAGCGGACGAACGTGGAGCGGCAGCGCAAGCGCGAGCTGGCGGTCGTCCAGCAGCAGATGGCCACGCTCGATGCCGAGCTTCGCGCCCTCGATGCCTCCGTGCGCACGGCCGAGCAGGACCTGCGTCAAAACCGGCTCGTCGGGCGGATCGATCTCGCCTTTCTCGCCGCCCATCGCCGCTACGCCTTCGCCATGCAGCGAAAGGCGATGGGCGTCGCCCAGAAGATGGCCGCCGTGCAAGTCCAGCTTGAGAAGGCCCAGCGTTTGGCCACCGAAGCCTCCAAGCAGAAAAAAATCCTCGAGAAACTTCGCGAGCGCCGTTTTGCCCGCTGGCGCGAGCAGCTCGAACGCCGCGATCTGACTGAAATGGACGAAATCGGCTCGCGCCTGAGCTACGAACACATTGCCGCTGCCGAGATCGACCCGGCGGGTGTCCCATGAAAAAGATATTCCTCGTTCTGGTCCTGACCCTGGCGATGAATTTCCTGGCCGTGGGCGGCGCGGTGGGATTCTTGTTCCAATCGGGCCGGCTGGATAAGGCCAAAATCGCCAAGGTCCGCGAGATCGTTTTCCCGCCGCCCGGCGCGGCTTCCACAACCCGGCCCAGCGAAGGCCCGCCCGCCCCGCAGCCGCTGAATCTGGCCAATCTCCTCGACAAGCATTCGGGGTCCATGATCGAGCAGGTCGATTTCATTCGTCGAACCGTTGACGCTCAGATGCTGGAATTGGACCGCCGCCAGCGCGAACTGGCCGATTTGAAGCGCCAGGTGGACCTGGCCAACCAAAAGTTGACCGCCGATCGCGCCGCGCTGGATCAGCGCGAAAAGGACCTGGCGGCGCGCGAGCAGGCCACCGAGCGGCTTCAAAGCGACACCGGATTCCAGAACAGCCTCGCCATTTACACCGCCATGCCCGCCAAGCAGGTCAAAACCATTTTCATGTCCCTGGGCGAGGGCACCGTGCAGCAGTATCTCACGGCGATGGATACCCGCACCGCGGGGAAAATAATCAAGGAATTCAAGACGCCTGACGAAACTGCTTTCATTCAAAGGATCCTGGAGCGAATCCGGCAGGCCCAGGTCTCGGTAACCGACGGAAAGCAACCATGAACACGATTTTGAACGTTCTCCCGCCAAGCCCCGCGCCGCTCCGCCGACCGGATCGGCAAATTCCACGCCTGCCGGCGACGACGCGAACTTCTCCCAGGAATTGACCCGCGCCAAATCCAAGCCGACCCGCGCACCGGCCAATGCCGCGCAATCGGCGAACAAGTCGCCCACCGACGCGACCGCCAAGAAATCGCAGACCAATTCCGCGCAGCCGAAGACCCAAGGCAATACGCAGCAGAAGCGGCAAAAATCTCCCGATCCGTCCGCCGAGGCCGACCCGGACAGCCAGACAAACGCGCCAGCTCAAACGGCTGATTCGGTGCAGGCATCCCAAGACGGCGCCGCGCAGGCGGCGCAAGCATCCACACCGGCCAAGCCGACGCGCGCCAAGGTCCGTCCGGCCCTTGTCGCCGCGAATCCAAATGCCGCGACGCCGGCGACATCCACCGCCAAACCCTCCGATACCAATTCCTCGCAAGCCGCGAGCGCCGCACCGACCTCGACGGATGCGGCATCGCTGGTCGCGGCGGCGGCGGGGCAGCCAACCGCGCCGCAACCTGCGACGGCCGCGAATCCGGCATCGAGCGATACGGCGGAGGGAGCCGCGGGGAATCAACCGGGACACAAGCCGGATGTTTCGCCGTTCAAATCGGAGAATCCGGCTCAAGACGGGTCGGATGCCAAGACGGACGCGCATTCGCAGGCCGCGGCAACTGCCGCGCAGGCATCGGCGCAATTGCCGGACAAGCCAAAGGCCGGCGAAAGCGCCGCGCCTGCGGACGCTGCGCCGGTGGCGGCGCAAACCGCGGCGGTTCAGCCGCCGCCGGCGCCCGCCGCGTCCCCCAATGCCGCCCCGGCGGTTCCCACAACCGCCGCCCAGGCCCCGGCCGCACAATTTGCCGAGGCGAATCAGCCCTCGATCGTCACCGCGATCACCGGGCCCCTGCTGCCCGGCGGCGGGACGATGAGCATCCGGCTCGATCCTCCGGAACTCGGGGCAGTGCTCATCACCGTGCGGATGGACAACGGCGTGATGTCGGCCTCGTTTCAAACCTCAAATGAGCAGGCCACCCGGCTTCTCAGCCACAGCCTCTCGCAACTGAAGAGCGCCCTGGAAACCCAGGGCGTGAGCGTGGATCGGCTGCACGTTCACCAGGGGTCGAAATCCGAGAGTTCCTCCGGGCAAAGCGACGACGGCGACGGGGGCGGGAAACAATCCCCGGGAGACCGCGGCGCCGAGCAGGAACAGCAGCGCCGCGAGGTGCTGCGCAGAATGTGGCGCCGCGCCCGCGGCGACCGCGATCCGCTCGATCTCGTCGCATAAAGGCGATCGAGCCCAGAGGCGCTGGCGCAGGTTTCGCCGCGATCTCGCGCACCTTTGGCGCTTCACGAAATTACCCCGTCGGAATTTTGGATTCGTCCAACGTCCTCTGCCGAAATGTTGAATTATGAGCGCAATAAACTCTCTCGCATCGGCACTCGGCACGGCCGCGACCAACTCGTCCAATTCGACCTCCAACTCGAGCGCGTTGGCGCCCTCGGCGGCGAATTCGCTGACGGCCAACGATTTCATCACGTTCATGATCACGCAGTTGCAGAACCAGGATCCGCTCGATCCCACGGATAGCAACGAAATGCTGACGCAGATGAGCCAGATCGGCCAGCTCGAATCGGCCACCAACCTGCAGAGCAGCCTGACGACGATGGTGCAGCAGAACCAGATCGCCTCGGCCGCCAACATGATTGGCAAGTACGTCCAGGGAACGGATCAGAATTCCAACTCGGCGACCGGCACGATCACCGCGGTGCAGGTGACTACCGGCGGAGTGAATCTGTCACTCGACAGCGGGGACACGATGCCGCTGAACAATGTTACGTCGATCACGAACACCGCTCCGACGGCGAACAACTCGACCACGCCGGCGCCTTCATGATTCCCGCGGGAAAATTGCGGATGCCCCAGGGCCGTGGCGGAGTCGCGGCCGAAGTTATATAAAACGGAAGTCCTCAAATTTCGGATGAGTCATGGGATTAACCAGCACGCTGTTCACGGGACTGTCCGGCCTCGACTCCAATCAGACCTGGTTGAACGTCGTGGGAAACAACATCGCCAACGCCAACACCACGGCGTTCAAGGTGAGCAGCGTTTCCTTCAGTCCGCAGTTCTACGTGACGGATAAGGCCAGCAGCGGACCGAACGGCGATTTCGGCGGCAACAACCCGAGCCAGGAAGGCATGGGCTCGCAGGTTGCCGCCATCACCACCGATTTCACCCCGGGGCAACTCTCGACCACCGGGGTTGACACGAACATGGCGATCAGCGGCAGCGGATTTTTCGTTTTGAATTCAACCCAGGGCCAGCAGTTCACGCGCGACGGCACGTTCAGCCTCAACGGCGACAACCAACTCGTCACCGCCAGCGGCGCTTATGTCCAGGGATACGGCGTGGACGCCAACGGAAACGTCATTTCCGGCGGCATGCAGAACCTGACCATTCCCATTGGCCAGGACACCGAAGCCGCGGCGACCGAGAACGTCACCCTGGAAGGAAATCTCAACGCCGGCGGCACCGTCGCCAGCGGCGCCACCATTCTCACCAGCCAGGCGTTCAGCACCGTTGCCGGCACGGCGCCCACGGGGGCGGACCTCTTGAGCAATCTGGTCAGCACCGACACGCCGCCGGTCCCCCTGATGAATGTCGGCGACACGCTCACGCTGGCCGGCACGCGCGGATCGCGCGACCTGCCCTCCAATTCGTTCACCGTCACCGCCACCTCGACCGTCAGCGATCTGGAGAATTTCGTCAATCAGGCGCTGGCGATTGACACCACCGTCGTCGAGCCGGGTAATCCGACGCCCGGCGCGACCCTTCAGACCAACGGCACAACGGCCCAACTCACCATCATCGGAAACACCGGGACTCAGAACGCGCTGACGCTGGGAACGCAGGGACTCGTGGATACCACCAGCAGCACAACGCCGTTCACGATGACGGCCGGAACCGACGGCACGTTCACCGACGACCCCGCGGGCGAAAGCACCCACACAACCGTCAGCGCCTACGATTCGCTGGGCAACCCCATCACCATCGATCTGACCACCGTGCTGGAGAGCGCCAGCAGCACCGGCGACACCTGGCGCTTCTACGCCACCAGCCCGGACACCACCGCCGCCACCGGCTCGATCCTCGGCAACGGCACACTGACTTTCAGCAGCACCGGACAACTGCTTTCTTCCACGGGGACGCAGATCTCCATCGACCGCACGGGAACCGGCGCACAAAGTCCAGAGGTCGTCAACCTCAATTTCAGCGGCATGACCGCGTTTGCCAGCACCAACTCCAACATGGTGATGAGCACGCAGGACGGCGAGCCGATCGGAACCCTCACGTCGTTTTCGGTCGGCGGCGACGGAACCATTACCGGGCAGTTCAGCAATGGGCTGACCAAGACGCTCGGGCAGGTCGTGCTGGCGAATTTCAACAATGCCAACGGTCTGATCAATGACGGCGGGAATCTTTACCAGACCGGTCCCAACAGCGGGACTCCGCTGATCGGACCCGCCACGCAGAACGGCACCGGAACCGTGGAATCCGGCGCGCTGGAGGAAAGCAACGTCGATCTCTCCCGCGAATTCATCAACCTCATCATCGCTTCCACCGGCTTCAGCGCGTCCAGTAAAGTCATCAGCACCAGCGACCAGTTGCTGACCGATCTGCTGAACACGCAGAGATAGTCATGATCACCCTTACGCGTCTCAACGGTCAGGCCTTCGTGATCAACGCGGAGAAGATCCGCTATGTCGAGTCAACGCCGGACACGGTCGTCTGCTGTGATACGGGCGAAAAGCTCATGGTCCGGGAAACGCTGGCGGAAGTGACCCGCCGAGCCATTGAATACGCCCGTATTATCCGCAAGTCGATTACCGATTGATTCATCGAGTTTTGCCTTTTTCCAGCCGATAGAACCCAGCATGGGGAGGCGCGCTCGCCCCGCCTTATCGGACCAAAGAAAAGGACGGAATGAATCATGGCCGAAAAACCAGAAAAAAAGGCCGAACCCGCACCGGCGCCGGAGAAGAAGGGCTCTGCCAAACCCGAGGCCGCGGCGCCTGCCGTCGCAGCACCTGCCAAAGGCCCGGATGGCTCACCAAAACCCCGGTCCTGCTTGGCGGCGTCATGTTGATCGAGGCCGTCGTCCTCTTCGCGGGGTTCAAGTTCATCGCCGGCGGAGCCAAGAATGCCAACGCGGCCGATCTGACCACGCCGGACAAATCAAAAGTGGACGGCTCCGGCGCAACCGACGCCAGCGCCACGGCCGAAATCGAGTTGCTCGATTCCCGTTTCCCCAACAAGCAAAACGGCCGGACCTTCCTCTACGACATCCAGATCTTCCTTTCCTGCAAGAAAGACGCGGCCGAAAAAATCAAACCGATGATTACCGAGCACGAAGCCTTGATCCAGGACCGGGTTCGGACCATAATTGCACAATCGGACCCCGACAAGCTCGGGGGCGGATCCGAGCCGGGCCTTGAAACGCTTCGGCGACAAGTGAAGTATCAGTTGGACGAAATCGTCGGCGATGGATTGATCGACGATGTCTTGATCCCCCGGTGCATTCCGTTTCGCACCGATTACTAATGGATTGCTCGGCGTCCGCTAGGGGACCGACGAGCATCCGATCACCAAGGATGGTGACCCATGGCCGATCAGCCTCCTCCGGTCGATTCCACTGCTCCCAATCCCAGCGCAGCACCGCCGCCGGCACCGCCCGCCGCCGCGCCGGCCACTGATCCCCCAGCCGTTGCGACAGGCGCGCCAGCGACGACAGGCGCGGCAGCGGCGGACGCTCCAGCAGCACCGACCGCACCGGCGGACGTTCCCGCACCCGCCGCCGCGACAACCAATGCCGCCGCGCCGGCTGCCGCTGACGACGCCGCCCTCAGCCCGGAGTCCATCGACGCACTCTTGAAACAGGCCAACTTCGACGGCCCAGACTCCGTGGAAGCCGGCGATGCGTCCAAAGGCCCTTCCGTCGATCAGCTTTTGCAGCAGGTGAATTCCGAGGACGGCGCGGCCGGCGCTTCCGGTCTCCCCGGCGCCGATGCCGAGGCCTTCAAGCTCCCCAGCTTTCAGCAGGTCATGGCCGATGCGCAGGTCTCCAGCATCGACTTGCTTCGGGATGTCGAGCTGAACGTCAAGATCGAGTTGGGGCGCAGCCGGATGCTCGTCGAGGAGTGCCCTCAAACTCGCCGAGGGGAGCGTTGTGGAGCTGGATAAGCTCGCCGGCGATCCGGTCGACGTGTTTGTCAACGAGCGTCTCGTCGCCCGCGGCGAGGTGCTGGTTCTCAATGACAATTTCTGCGTGCGCGTCAACGAGATCGTGGCCGCCGTCAAAGAGGAGGGGATGTGAAGTCAGCCCAAAACCTCCCTCTCCTCCTGCGCTCGTGGGGAGAGGGCGGGGGGACGTTTTTTCTTCTCGCGGTCCTCGCCGCCGTTTTGGCCATTTGCCAACCCGTCCGCGCCCAATCCAAACCCGCCGTGGATGTCGGCGCCGTCTCGGCGGAGGATTCCCTGGAACGCCAGCCCGTGGTCCCGGATTCACCCGGCGCGGCGGCAAAATCCGCCGCGACTTCGGATTCGCCGCCGGCATTCGGCGCCACGCGGGTCGTTCTTGCGCTGGCCGGCGTGGTCGGCCTCATCCTTCTTCTCCGCGGGGCGCCCGGCGTCTATTTCCCGGCGCCGCCCCGGTCCGCGCAAATTCCGCCGTGAAGATCCTGGCCCGATGCCCGATCTCCCCGAAGCAGCATCTTCTTCTGATTCAATTCGGCAAACGACTGGTATTGGTGGGCGACACCGGCTCGCACCTCAACCCATTGTGTGAGATCAGCGATCCCGAAGAAGCCGCCGCCGTTCTGGCCCAGGCCCGCGACGAATCCATCTCCGCCGCCCGGCGATTCGAATCATTCTTCGGCCTGGCCCGAAGGGGGTTTGCCGAAACTCCCGCGTCGTCCGAGGAGCGATTCGACGATTCGCACGAGGTCGTCGCCGACGATCCATCTCTGGAAGCGACGCGAAAGGAACTGGCCGGTCTGTCCGACAAAGTCCGCGACGTGGCCCGCCAACTCGGCAGCGCATAAACCGGGCCGAAGAAAAAAACAAAAAAAGCGAAAAGAAAATCTCAAGATTCCCGCGCTCGCTCTACCGTTTCAAAAAATACCTGATAAATTAGCGCGCGTTGCGACACGAAGAGAAAGGATGCTCTCGTGAATCAGATCGTTCGGGGTGTTTGCTTACTCTGCTTGGTTCTCGCATTGCCGGCACGCGCGCTGGCGGATGACGCCTTGCCGGCGGTCTCCTCCAACACGGCTGCTGCCTCGGCCGACAATCCGCTCGCCGCCGCCGAGCGCCAGATTCCGGACCTCTCCAAGCGGGAGAATTTTTCCGCGGCGATGCAGATCATCGTTCTGCTGACGGTTCTCTCGCTGGCTCCGGCGATTTTGCTGATGATGACGAGCTTCACGCGCATCGTCATCGTGCTGGCCTTGCTCCGCCAGGCCCTGGGAACGCAGCAGCTTCCGCCCAACCAGATTCTCATCGGCCTGGCGATGTTCATGACCTTTCTAATCATGGGTCCGACGTGGCAGCGCGTGAACGACCGCGCGCTTCAGCCGTACATGAACGGCCAGATGACCCAGATGCAGGCCCTTTCCGAATCCCTGAAGCCCATTCGGCAATTCATGATCGAGCAGATCCATCAAAGCAGAAACGAAGCGGACGTGGATTTGTTCATGCAGTTCGCGCACCAGAAGCGCGCCAGCACGTGGCAGGACGTCGGCACCACGGCCCTGATTCCCGCCTTCATGCTCAGCGAACTCAAGACCGCGTTTCTCCTGGGCTTTCGCGTCTATCTGCCGTTCGTCGTCATCGACATGGTCATCTCCGCCGTGCTGGTCAGCATGGGCATGATGATGCTTCCTCCCACGTTGATTTCCCTGCCGTTTAAGTTGTTGCTGTTCGTTTTGGTTGATGGCTGGCACTTGATTAGCGCCGGCCTCATGGGTAGTTTTGTAACCTGATCGCCCATAATCAAAGGGCATCCATGGATGGATGCTTGAGGCGATCGATGACGCTCAAGGAAGGGTGCCGGCCATGTCTCAGGAGCAAGCCGCCGAGTTGATTCGCAATACGCTGTTGCTCGCCCTGTCGATTTCCGCGCCGATGCTGGTCATCGGGTTGATCGTCGGCATCACCATTTCGCTCCTCCAGGCGCTGACGCAGATCCAGGAGCAGACCCTCACGTTCATTCCAAAAATCGTCTCCATGGTCGCCGCGGCCATTGCTCTGATGCCGTGGATGAGCCATCGGCTCATGCAATATGCCTTCGACATGTTCACCAGCGGTCGCTTTCACTGATTCAAAACCCTCATGCTTCAGGTCGCGCTCAACTTCATTCCGATCTACATGCTCGTCCTCTTCAGGATCGCCGGCATGATGATCTGGGCCCCGCTGCTGGGCAGCACGCAGATCCCCAAGCGCGTCAAGGCGATGATCGCCTGCGTTCTGGCCGCCGCCATCGCCCCGAACCTTTCCCTCCACGTCGCGATTCCAACCTCATCCTGGGGCCTGGCGACGGCCATCGGCGGCGAGATCATCTTCGGCGCCGCCATGGGGCTCATCCTCAGCCTCGTTTTCGTCGCCGTCCAATGGGCCGGTGAGATCATGGGACAGCAAATGGGCCTCAATTTGGGCGAAACCTTCAACCCCCAATTCGGCGGAGGCAGTTCGGTCGTCGGCGACCTCTATTTCTTTCTCACCCTTTTGATCTTTCTTTCCATCGGCGGGCACCTGGCCATGATCAAAGGCGTCTTCGACAGCTTCGCCGCCTTGCCGCTCTTGTCCGTTTCCATGAGCCGCCCGCTGCTGGACACGATTGTTTCCGTGTTCCAGGGCGCCACGGTGCTGGCGATGCAATTGGCCGCGCCCATGCTCGTCACCATGCTCATCGTGGATATGGTTCTGGGGTTCGTCGGCAAAACCGTGCCGCAGTTGAACATCATGACCGCCGGCATCTCGCTGCGCACGATGGCCGGCACAATCGTTCTGATCCTTGGATTGAGTTTGTCCAGTTCGATCATCCGCGGCCAGCTTGCCGGAACGGCTCAGCTTGTCCTGCGGATGTACGCGCCGCGATGAAGTCGCTGGCGATGAGGTAGTTGGCATATGGCAGAGTCCTCGGGCGACAAAACCGAACAACCGACCGCCAGACGGCGCACCGAAGCTCGTCAGCAGGGCAACATCGCCCGCAGCCACGATCTCACCAGCGCCATGCTGCTCATCGGCGCTCTGTACCTGCTGAAATGGTTCGGCCCCAAGCTCATCTTCACCCTCCGCGATGTCGTGGCGCAGGCGCTGGGCCGCCGGTCGCTGTCCGATTTCAGCGCCGCCGGCGCCGGCAATCTGATGTCCCAGAGCGTCGGCGAGGTCTCCATCGCCCTGGCCCCGCTCTTCGCCGGCGCGGCCCTCATCGCCATCGTCGCCAACGTCCTACAGGTCGGGTTCAATTTCACGCCCCAGCGCCTCGCCATCAATTTCGCCGCCCTCAGCCCCGTTCGCGGATTCAACAAGATGTTCAGTTACGGCCAGGGCGGCCTGCAACTGCTCATGAACCTGCTCAAGGTCGTGCTGGTCGGCTCGGTGGCCTGGTCGGCCGTCGGCGGCCGGCTCGAACAGATTATTTCCGTTCAGCGGCTTTCCTTTCTGCAGATTTTCGCCCTCGGCGCCGACGTCGTGTTCAACATCTGCCTTCGCGTGGGCGTCCTGCTGCTGGTGCTGGCGATCCTCGACTACGTTTACCAGCGATTCCGCGTGGAGAAGTCGCTGAAGATGACCAAGCAGGAAGTGAAGGACGAGATGCGCAGCATGGAAGGAGATCCGATCATGAAGCAGCGGCGCAAGCAGGTCGCCGTCCAACGCCACATGCAAAGGCTCAAGAACGACGTCCCCAAAGCCGACGTTGTCGTCACCAATCCCACGCATTACGCGGTCGCCCTGAAGTACGAGGAATCCAAGATGCGCGCCCCCAAGCTCGTCGCCAAGGGCATGGATTTCATGGCCCAGCGCATCCGCGAATTGGCCGTCGAGGCCGGCGTTCCGATCATCGAGCGCCCGCCCCTGGCGCGGGCGATTTATCGAATGGTCGATGTTGGCGAGGAAATCCCCGAGGAATTCTACGCCGCCGTGGCCGAACTTCTCGCTTACGTTTACGAACTAACCGGAAAGATGAGGCGCCCCGTTCCCGCATGATCCGACCCGCCGACTCCAAGTCGGCGAGCCGCGCAATTTCAAATGGCCGCCATTCCCGCCCATCCTCTGCTGATCAAGTTCCGCGATAGCCGCGGCATGATCTTCCCCATCGCCTTCGTCAGCCTCGTGCTGGTGATCCTGGTTCCGTTGCCGACGCAGGTTCTGGACATCCTGCTCTGCTTCAACATCACCCTCTCGGTCATTGTGATGGTGACGACCATTTACGTTTCCAGCGCGCTCGAGTTGGCCGTCTTCCCGTCCCTTTTGCTGGCATTGACCCTCTTTCGCCTGGTGCTGAACGTCGCCACCGTGCGGCTGATTCTCACCGCCGGCGACCGCGCCGGCGACGCCAACACCGCCATGACCGCCGCCGGCGAAGTCATCTACACCTTCGCCAATTTCGTCACCAAGGGTTCCCTGGCCGTCGGCGTCATCATCTTCATCATCATCGTGGTCATCCAGTTTGCCGTCATCACCAAAGGCGCCACGCGAATTTCCGAAGTTGCCGCTCGATTCACCTTGGACGCGATGCCCGGCAAACAGATGGCCATCGACGCCGACCTCAACGCCGGAATCATCAACGAACCCGAAGCGAGAAAACGCCGCTCCAACATCGCACAGGAGGCCGATTTCTACGGCGCCATGGATGGCGCCAGCAAATTCGTGCGCGGCGACGCCGTCGCCGGCATCATCATCACCTTCGTCAACGTCCTGGGCGGCCTGTACGTCGGCATGTTCGAGCACAACTGGTCCCTGCTCGATTGCCTCGCACTCTACACCAAATTGTCCATCGGCGACGGCTTGGTCAGCCAGGTCCCCGCTTTCATCGTTTCCCTGGCCGCGGGCCTGATCATCACCCGCACCAGCAGCAAGAATAATCTCGGCGAAGAGGTCATCAGCCAGGTTTTCGCCCAGCCCAAGGCCCTGTTCATCGCCTGCGTGTTCATCGTGCTGATGATGTTCACCGGCCTGCCCAAGGGCCCGCTGTTCGTGCTGGGAACCAGTTGCGCCCTGCTGGCGGTGACGGTGTCGCGGAGCCAGAAGAAACTCGCCACCGCCGCCGCCCACGAAAAAGACAAATCCGCAAAAAAAGAACCTGACAAAATCGAAAAGGTCCTCGACCTGGACACGATGGAGCTGGAAGTCGGCTACGGCCTGGTGCGGCTCGTGGACACCGCCAAGGGCGGCGATCTCCTCGATCGCATCAGCATGGTTCGCCGACAGGTCGCCCTCGACCTCGGCATCATCGTCCCCCCCGTGCGCATCCGCGACAACATTCAGCCTCGGCGTCAACGATTACGTCGTCCGCATCAAGGGCCAGAGCGTCGGCAAGGGCGTCGCGTATCCCGAGCAATTCCTGGCCATGGACAACGGCGCCACCACCGGACCCATCGTCGGCGCATCCAAGACCACCGAGCCCGCCTTCGGATTGCCCGCCTATTGGATCACCGAATCCCAGCGGCCACAGGCCGATCTCAACAACTACACCGTCGTCGAAGCCAGCGCCGTCATCGCCACCCATCTCACGGAACTCATCAAGGCCCACGCCCACGAACTTCTCTCGCGGCAGGCGGTGAAGAACCTTCTGGACAATCTCAAGCTGCGCGTTCCCGCTTTGATCGAGGAGGTCATTCCCACCCTCGTCAAGCCCGGCGAATTGCAAAAGGTGATGCAGAACCTCCTCCGCGAGCGCGTGCCCGTCCGCGATCTGGAAACCATTCTGGAAACCGTCAGCGATTACGCCTCCCGGACCAAGGACCTGGACGTTCTCAGCGAATACGCCCGCCACGCCCTGGCCCGGACCATTTGCAAGCAATACGTGGACGATCGCGACCGCCTTTGGTGCCTCACGCTCGATCCAGCCGTGGAGGAGCTGATCAATAGCCACCTGGAGCGCTCGGACCGGGGCACGACCAATACCCTGCCGCCGCAGACCGCCCAGCAGATCGTGCAGCAAATCGTGGCCAAGAGCGGCGAGCTGACGCAGGCGGGTCGTATGTCCGTGCTGCTCTGCGGGCCGCAAATCCGCGCCGCGGTGCGGCGGATGATCGAATACAGCGCGTCCAATTTGGCCGTGCTGGGCTACAACGAAATCGTGCCGGAAGCGACGGTCGAAGCCGTCGCCCTGGTTGGACTCAACGGGTGACCCCTGCGGGTGACCCGTTTTCAGCGACAGCTTGAAGGTGCATTGCCATGGATCTCAGGACATTTCAAGCCAACACCATGAGCGCGGCCCTGACCGAGGTGAAACAGGAGATGGGCCCCAACGCCATGATCCTGCACACTCGCAGCTTTTACAAAAACCGCTGGCTCGGCCTGCGGCGGCGGGAGGTATTCGAGATCACCGCCACCCGCGGCGCTCGCGCTGGCGACCGCAACCCGCGGCCGCAGGCGCAGGCTCGCACGGCAATGCCTCGCCCCGCGCCGCCGCCCGCCGACACGCGCCGACAGCTCCTGGAGAGCCCCGCCGGACAGAACGTCGCCATGTTGGGATTCATTCAGGAACTCAGCAGCTTGAAGGGAATGGTCAAGGAACTGGTCGTTCACTCCAATCGCTTGCGCTGCCCCGAAATCCCCGAAGAGCTTTTCGATTTCTATAACCAGCTCATCCAGAATCAGGTGGCCGAGGAATTGGCCGCCGGCATGATCAAGACGCTTCAGAAGCAAATCCGCCCGGAACATGTGCGCCAGATCGACTTCGTAAAGTTGAAGCTCGCGGAGCAGATCGAGCGCCTTCTGCCCACCGCCGGCCCGATTGTCCGCACCAAAGCCGTTGGCCCGCACGTCGTCGCGCTGATAGGTCCGACCGGCGTTGGAAAAACCACCACCATCGCCAAGCTCGCCGCCAACCTGAAGCTCCGCGAAAAACGCCGCGTCGGGCTCATCACCCTCGACACCTACCGCATCGCGGCCATCGATCAGCTCCGAAAATACGCCGACATCATCGGCTCTCCGCTCAAAGCCGTCGGCACGGCCGAGGAAACCGCCGCCGCCATCCGTTCGATGGAAGATTGCGAATTCATCCTCATCGACACCGCCGGCCGAAGCCCCAACGACGCCCTCAAGCTCAGCGAACTGAAGGGGCTCCTCGCCGCCGCCAAGCCCGACGAGGTTCATCTGGTTCTCTCCACCACCGCCAGCGAGAAATGCGTCGAGTTGGCGATCAGCCGCTTCAGCGAGGTGCGCGTGGACAAGATCATCTTCACCAAGCTCGACGAGGCGGCGCACGTCGGCGTGGTGCTGAACGTCATTCACAAGCTCAACAAAGGCCTGTCCTACGTCACGACCGGACAGGACGTCCCCGACGATATCGAGGTCGGGCAGCCCAGGAGGCTGGCCCAACTCATCCTGTCCGGACCGACGCAGTAATTGACCGAGGCAGACAAACAAGGAATTGCCATGTCCGTCATGATCGATCAGGCATCACAACTGCGGCGAATCGTTCGCCAAACCAGCCGCGCCACCGTCATCGCCGTCACCAGCGGCAAGGGCGGCGTCGGCAAGAGCAACATCGCCGTCAACCTGGCGATCAAGTTCGCCTCCGTCGGCAAGCGCGTCGTTCTCATGGATGCCGACCTGGGCCTCGCCAACGCCGACGTGCTATGCAACATCGATCTGCCGTCCAATCTCTCCCACGTCATCTCGCGCAAACGCGACTTGGCGGATGTCATGGTGGATGGCCCCGGCGGATTTCGCCTCATCGGCGGCGCTTCGGGATTGGCGCGCATGGCTGATTTGAGCGACCACGATCGCCAGCGACTCGTCGCCGCCCTGGCCGAACTGGAAGCCCGCACCGACGTGATCCTCATCGATACCGGCGCGGGCATCAGCCCCAACGTCCTCAGCTTCACCCGCTCCGCCGACCAGGTCCTGGTCGTCACCACCCCCGAACCCACGGCCATCACCGACGCCTATGCCGTCATCAAGGTCATCAGCCGGGATGCCCCCGACCGGCCGCTGAGCCTGCTGGTCAACCAGGTTCGCCAACACGGCGAGGGGCGCTTGGTCTATGAGCGCATCGCCAAGGTTGCAAGGCAATTTCTTTCCGTGCATGTCATGGACGCGGGGTTTATCCCCTCGGACCCGGAAGTACCCGCCGCCGTTCGCCGACGCAGCCCGTTCCTCCTTGCCAGTCCACGCTGCCCGGCCAGTTTGTGCATCAGCCAACTCGCCATGCGTCTTGAGCGCGGCGTGGCGCCCAGCCTCGACGGCGGCGGCGGGTTCTTTAACCGGATGAGCCGATGGTTCAGGAAATAGGAATTGGGAAATCTGAAATGTGAAATTTGAAATGGCAAATAGGAGCTAATCCATGGCCAGTCGAATCGCCGCCGTCGCTTCCCTCATCGTCTTCGCCGTCTGCTTGGTCGTCGGAGGCCTGGAAGCTGACAACACATTTACCACCACCGTCGAGCGGGCCTTGACGGCCATGCTGGCCACTCTGGTTATCGGACTGGTGCTGGGCGCCATGGCCGGCAAAATGCTCAAAGAAAATTTAAAGTCCCACGAGGAAAAAATTAAAAAAGGTCTGGCCACCCCGACCCAAGGTGACCGATAAACCAAAATGCGCACCGCGTTCAAGACCCACGGACCGGGAGGATACATGCCCAAGCCGCCACTCAAGGATATCAAGCAAATTTGGATCGAGTTCAAAAAAACCAAGGCCGAAAAGCTGCGTAACCTGCTGATGGAGAACTATCTCCACCTCGTCCGCTACAACGCCGAGCGGATCCACGTCAAGCTCCCCGATGAGGTCGAGCTTGACGATCTGATGTCCGCCGGCATTTTCGGCCTGATGGACGCGATCAACGCCTTCGATCTGGGGCGCGGCGTCAAGTTCGAGACCTATTGCGCTCCGCGCATCCGCGGCGCCATTCTCGACGAGCTTCGCTCCATGGATTGGGTCCCCCGGCTCGTCCGTTCCCGCGCCAGCAAGCTCGACACCGCCGCCAAGGCCCTTGAGGCCGAACTCGGCCGACTGCCCACCAATAATGAGATCGCCAGCCGCCTGAAGGTTTCCATCCCCGAATTCGAGAAGATGGCCAAGGACGCCAGCGCCGTCGGCGTCGTTTCGCTTTCCCGCAAGTGGTTCGAGACCGACAGCAACAAGGACGTCCGCGAGATCGACGTTCTGGAGGACAAGCGCGGAGCCGATCCCGTCCGCGAGATTCAGCGCAAGGATCTCAAGGAACTGATGACCAAGGGTCTTTCCAGGGCCGAGCGCCTGATCATCATCCTCTATTATTTTGAAGAGATGACGATGAAGGAGATCGGCCTGACGCTGGACCTGAGCGAAAGCCGCGTCAGCCAGATGCACAGCTCGATCCTGGCCCGGCTCAAGGCCCAGATGGCCGACCGCCGCAAGGAATTCCAGCAGGCCACGGCGGTCTAACCGCCAAGTTTAGCCGCGTCGGCCTCGACGCGAGTCCTCCTCGACGCGCGACCTCGCAATGTTTCCGCCCCAATCGGCAACCGCTATACTACCGCCGGGATGGAACCACACGCACCCTCGTTATCAGCACCAGTATCCGCCGCGGAGCGCTCCCTCTCCTATTCCCGTCAAAGTCTTCTCGACCGCGCCCGCGCTCTGGTCCCGCTCTTGACCGAGCGAGCCGCCGACACCGCCGACGCCCGTCGAGTCCCCGAAAAAACCATCGCGGCTTTCTGGGATGCCGGCCTCTTTCACCTGCTGAAACCGAAAACATTCGGCGGGCCGGAAGTCCGCGCCGACGCCGTCTTTGAGATCGCCGCCGTGCTCGCCCGCGGCGATGGATCGGCCGCCTGGGTATGGAACCTGCTCGGAATGCACGATCTCTTCGTCGCTCTTTTGCCGCTGCAAGCCCAGCAGGAATACTGGGCCAAGGACCGAACGCTCGGCGCCTCCAGCTTCGCCGCCAACGGCCGCGCCAAATTGGCCACGGGCGGCTTCTCACTGTCCGGGAAATGGTCGTTCTGCAGCGGCGTGGACTGCGCGGACTGGATGCTCCTGGTGCCAAATGCGATCCGCCCTCGGGTGCCGCCCCACCCGCCGATGCGCGGTCTCCCGAAATCCGCTGGGTCCTCGTCCCCAAATCCGACTGCCGCGTCCTCGACGACTGGCACGTCCTGGGCCTCCGCGGCACCGGCAGCAAAAGCGTCATGGTGGACGACGCTTTCGTTCCCGAGCATCGCACCGTCCGCTACGACCAGCTCCTCACCGGCCAGGCCCCCGGCGGGAAGCTGCATGCCAGCCCCCTCTATCGTGCTCCCCTCTGGGCGGTCTTCACCCTGGGCATTTGCGCCCCGGCGGTCGGCATCGCGCGGGGCCAGCGAGAGCTTCGTTCAGGAGATGAAGACCCGCGTGTGGGGCATGGATTACGCGCCTCAGGCCAAAAACCCCGCCATTCAACTGAGACTCGCCGAAGCCACCGCCATGATCGACGCCGCCGATCTGCTTTACCATCGCGCCCTCACGGAGACGATCGACAAGATCATGGCCGACCAGACTCCATCTGTGGAGGATCGAGTCCGCAGCCGGCGCGATCAAGCCTATGCCGTGCGGACCGCCACCCGCGCCGTCGAGTTGCTTCTGGACGCTCAAGGCGGCAAAGGGCTTTACGAAGGCGGCCACGTCCAGCGAGCCTTCCGCGATCTGCATGCGCTTTCCGCCCACATCATGGCCGGCTGGGACATGCCCGCTCTCTGTTACGGCCAGGTCGCCCTCGGCGGAACGCCGACCAACCCGTATTACTAAATGCAACCCGTGAATCCGGGACAACAACGCAACGTTTAGCGGTGTCGCCTGCGACGCGCGCTCTTTCACATTTCGCCTCTCTCGGCCTCCATTCGTTTGACCGCCACCGGCCCATCCCTTTACCATTCCTATCGTTTTAGTCCGGAGACCCAGTGCGCCTTTCAAAACGTACCGAATACGGCCTGCGAGCGGTGGTTCAATTGGCTCGGCTCTGGCCCACCGGGTTCGTCCAATCCCGCGATCTCGCCCAGCCTGAAGATTTGCCCAATAAATTCCTCGAGGCCATCCTCCTCGCCCTCCGCCGCGGCGGATTCCTCGAAAGCAAAGTCGGCAGCGGCGGGGGGTATCGCCTGTCCCGATCCCCACGCGAAATCGCCGTCGGCGATCTCGTCCGCCGTCTCGAAGGCCGGCTTACCATCAAGGAAAAAGAGGGCGTCGTCTCCGGCGATCTCTCCCCCGGCAAGGCTGCGGTCCGGCTCGTCAATGAACGCCTCACCGAGGCGACCGATGCCGTTCTCGATAAGATGACCCTCGAACAACTCATGGAGCAGGTGAGCAAGAACTCCAACCTCCAGCAAGCCATGTATTACATCTGATGCTCACTCTTGCCGCCTATTTTGAAGTCAATACCGTGAAGTTCTGGCTCCTCAAGGGGAGCTATGGCGCGTTGTTCGGGCTTTTGTTGTCCTGCGGCCTGGGCTTTCCCCTGCCCGAAGACGTGCCCCTCATCGCCGCCGGAATCCTGATCTACCATCACCAGATGCATCTGGCCCTGGCCGCGCCCCTCGCTTGGTGCGGCATCATCGGCGGAGACTGCATCCTCTACACCCTCGGATATTTCCATGGTGAAAACATCTCGAAAATCCCCATCATCGGCAAGCACGTCACCCCCGCCCGGCTCCAACGCGCTGAAAATCTCTTTAGAAAATACGGCGCCTGGATGGTCGCCGTCGGCCGCTTGTTCATGGGCATCCGCGGCGCCATGGTCGTGGCCGCGGGAACCAGCCGGCTCAAATTCCACAAATTCATCATCGCCGACGGACTCGCGGCAATCGTCAGCGGCGGAATGTTCATGTTCCTCGGATTCTGGGGAGGTGAATTCGGCCCGGCGATGGTTCATCGCATTCGGGAATTCAAATACACCATGTGGACCACGGCCGCCGTTCTCGCCGTGATCTTGATCGTCTTCTTCTTCCGGCGCGACCGCCGCCGACCCGCCGACTCATGAATATCCGCGCCCTGGCCATCGAAACCTCCGGCAGCATCGGCTCCGTGGCCCTCGCCCAAGACGGCAAGACATTGCTGGATGACACGTTCCCTCACGGCCTCCAGCACGCCGCCCGCATCATCCCCGCCATCGACGCCCTGTGTAAAAAGCTCAATTGGACCAGCGCCGATTTTGGCGAGATTTACGTCTCCGCCGGCCCCGGCTCCTTCACCGGACTGCGCATCGGAATCACCCTGGCCAAAACCCTAGCCATGGTCACCGGCTCAAAGCTCGTATCCGTGCCGTCGGTGCGCATTCTGGCCGAAAATGCCCCAGCCGATGCGAAAAATGTCGTGATCGTTCTCGACGCCAAGCGCGATCAGATTTTCACCGCCGTCTTCACTCGCGCCCCTGATGGCTGGGCCCAGTTGCATCCAGCCCAGCTCACTTCCCTGCCTGAAATCCTGGCCAAATGTCCCCGGCCCGTTCATTTGATCGGCGAGGGAATTCCCTATCACCGCAAATTTATCCCCGCGTCCGATCCCGAGATTCACATCGCCGACGAATCGCTATGGCGGCCGCAGGCACGCATCGTGGCGAAGATCGGCTGGCAAATGGCCCGCGAAGGAAGTTTCACCGACCCCCTGGCGCTGCGCCCGATTTACATTCGCCGTCCCGAAGCCGAAGAAAAACTGGATGGACCGTGACTCCTGGAATGTTTTTGTAACAGAGCCGGGCCGTGTCGGCCCGGACCGGGGCGACACGCCCCGGCTCTTTGAAATAGGCCCTGAAGCGCGATTCACGCCAGCTTTTGAAACAGATAATTCGGATTCTTCACGACCAACCGGTAGTTCGCCAGAAGTTTGACTTCCTCAATGACCCGGCAGACTTCCCATGGCGAACCATCGGCGGAATCGTCGAACAGCACGAATCCGCCCGGCTCGAGGAATCGATCGGTGCTAAGAAAATCCCGCGCGCAAAGTCGTAGCCATGATTGCCGTCGATGTAGCAGAAACTGATCGGACCGCCGAGATGGGCTGGTCTGCCAAAAACGTCCGTCACGGTTTGCCGGCGCCCCCGGCGCTGAAGAAATCGTCCGACAGCAATTCGATCGTCCGCGGCAGGGCGGATCGGCTGAACATTTTCACGTTGCGGATGTAGCCGGCCTTCACAAATTCGCGGTACTCGACGTGGGAAATGTCCGAGTCGCCGACGTTGCCGTCGGCGCCCTCGAATTCCCATTTGTCGCAGGTGAATAGCTCGTTTTCGACGCAGTGTTTCCGCTTGAAATACGTCATTATGTTGGTCGATAGGCCGGAGAACGACCCGATTTCCACCATCGGATTCTTCGACGGCAAATTGCGGATCGCGTAATCGAAGCAGAGCAGGTTCCCCTTGTTCAGCATCCCGGCGTTGGCAAAGGAGAGATACGCCAGGTAATCGTCCATCAGGTTGATGAACTCCAGTCCGCCGCCCGTGCGGCCGAGGGGATAATCCTTGTAAAGCTCCTGGATGGACCGATCGATTTCCAGCACGGGCATTTTCAACCTCTCGAGGTGCTTGGCATTTTCCCCTCGCCCCATGTACTCATGGGGAGAGGGCCAGGGTGAGGGGCGATTCTCGAACGTCGAATACGGCCCCTCACCCTAACCCTCTCCCCGGAGTACCGGGGCGAGGGGAAAGGGGCGAGCCATGACCGCAAAGCTTGGATCATTCTTCACGCCGCGGTGAATTTCCGCCACATCGCGTCGTTGACGATGCGCACGTCACGCTTCCGGGCCTCCGGGACGTTCGGGCGAGCCGGCGGCGGGGGGATGGCAAGAGGATCGGTCGTCTCATCCGCCGGGTTCTTGAATCGCGCGGTGCTGCGCAGCAAGCCGAGGGCGGCACAGGTGATGATCAATCCGCTTCCCCCGCGCTGACCAGCGGCAAAGACAATCCCTTGGTCGGCACGCTCACGGTTGCCACCGCGATGTTGATCAGCGCCTGAAGCGTGACCATCGTTCCGACGCCGAACGCCAGCATCCGCCCGAAATTGTCCGCCTTCATTTTCACCGTCTGCCAGGCGCAATACAGAACGCCCAGATACAGCGCGATCGTCAGCATCGCCCCGAAGATTCCGAGTTCCTCGCAAATGACGGCGAAGATGAAATCGGTCGTATCCTCCGGAAGATAGCCCAATTTCTGGATCCCGTTGCCCAGCCCGCGCCCGGTCCATCCGCCCGTGGAGAAGCTCAACAGGCTTTGGATCATGTGATAGCCTTCCCGTCGCGGGGCGGCGTACGGATTGGCGAACGCCGTGATGCGCTTCCAGCGATACGGCTCGTGCCTGACGAACCAAAACCCCGCGGCCAGCACTGGCGGAATCACAATGACCAGATGCCACCATCGCACCTTGCCCGCCACGAGCATCCCCAGCGCCGCCAGCGCGATCAGGACCGCCGTGCCGAAATCCTGGGTCACCACCAGCAGGCAGAGCAGCGCGATCGGAACCAGCAGCGGAAGGAATCCGGTGAAGAATCGGTCCAAATTCAGCGGCCGGCGCGCCAGCAAAAACGCCAGATACAAAACCACCGCCCACTTGGCCAGTTCCGACGGCTGAATCTGCACCGGCCCCAGCCGAAGCCAGCGCCGCGCCCCGTTGACCGACGCGCCGACGTGAGGGACCAGCACCAGCAGATTCGCCAGCACGGTGATGGCCATCAGCCAGACAATCGGGTTTCGCCGGAGCTTGGCGGTTGCCCGGCCCAGCCAGGCGTAGTTGAACCAGCCGACGACCAGGAATGTCATTAACCCCGCGGCGGCGAAGACGGCGTCCTTGATCGCGCTAACCGACCATTGCCAGCCATTGCGTTCCGCCGCCCCGGCCGAAGCCGACTGCACCATGACCACGCCGAGCAGCAGCAGGGCCAGCACGCAGACCGTGAGCCCGTCCCGCGTCCGCAGACGATAGATGGAGACCTCCATATTGAAACATTATCGGACGCTTTTGTGCGAAAACTTGAGGGGTCGGCTAGCGCAATTCATTCGTCGCCGACGGCAGCATTACCAGGGTTGAGATGGCGGGTAACACCTCCCCATCATCTCGATCGCAAGCTGGGTTCACGCTGGTATGATGCCTGTTTCAAATGCGCATTTATCTCGACAATTCAAGCCTCAACCGGCAACACGATGACCAAACGATCGATCGCAACCAATTTGAAGCAGATGCCGTTCTCGCCGTGCTAAGAGTGGTCGAACGAGGCGATGCTGAATTGATCTGGAGCGAGATGATTGATGTCGAGGCCAGCCAGTGCAAGGAGGCAAGACGCCGCGAAGCCATCGATGCGGCCAGAGTTATGAGCGGGCAATTGGTTCGATTCGGTCATCGTGAGCGATTGCGGACCATTGAATTAACTGGTCTCGGCTTTCGGGTTATGGATGCGGCCCACATTGCCTGCGCCGAGGCGGGATTATGTGATGCACTGCTGACAACCGATGATAAAATGATTCGCAGGGCCGGACGGCTCGGCACAAGGATAAAAGTTCGCGTGATCAATCCATTGGACTGGATTCGCGAGGTGCGTCAGTCATGATTGTAACAAAGCAGACACCGATCAATCAGGTTCGAGAACGCGGCAACCGCGCGCTTTTGGAAAAGCTCGGCCCGGTGGATTATCTGCGATTTCTCCGCGATTTGGGGACCGGCGCGGGGGATTACACGCGGCAGCGGCATCGATGGCTCGGCAAGCTGACGATTGACGATCTCGACCGTTTGGTGAGCGCGCGCCGAAAGCGCAAGCGTCCTCGAAATTCCTCCTGATTCGGTTCCATGATCGAGTTGTTCGCCGCGAGCGTTTTCCACTATCTGCGGGATTTCATCTCGCGCAGGCAGGCCGAGACCTTCGGGAGCGTCGCTTTCCACAGCCACGTAGGCTTGATCGAAAAGCCGGGGAGCAGACTCGACTTGATCGCATCCTTGCCGTCGATCTGCCGGTATTTACGGCCTTCAAACAGGGCATAGGCCTCCAGCGTCTTGGAAACCGGGTCCACGATCCAATATTCCCGAACGCCGGCGGCTTCATACTCCAAGAATTTGTCACGCCGATCTCGTGACTGGCTGTCCGGCGAAACAATTTCGAGAATCAAATCGGGCGCGCCTTCGATGTGGGCATGTCGAATAATATCGCTTCGGGCGGCGGCGATGAAAATGATGTCAGGCGAACGGCGGCGCCGGAGCCTTGCAAAGCGGATTTGGACCGGCTCCGCCAGGGCCTGTCCCAAGCTTTGCCGATCCACGAACTCATTCAGCAGAGTGAACAAGAACGCGAAGAGACGCCCATGCTCAATGTTCACCGGAGACATTACCACCACCTCCCCATCGATCCATTCTGCCCAGGTCTGGTCATCGCACCAATCCACGAATTGTTGCTCGGTCATCCGAACATTCGCGCCGGGCGGCTTTCTCGGCCGAGGGGGTTGAATCAGAGCGGTCGTCATAATAGCAGTATAGCATCGTGCCGACGCGAAGGGCGTTGCCTACCGCAATTTGATCGTCGCCAGCGCCAGCATCGCCAGCATCACCCCGATCAGCCAGAAGCGGATGACCACCTGCGTTTCCGCCCAGCCCTTGCGTTGAAAATGGTGATGCAGCGGAGCCATGAGAAAAATTCGCCGGCCCTCGCCGAAGCGCCGCTTGGTGTATTTGAACCATCCGACTTGCAAGATCACGCTTCCCGCCTCGGCGACGAAAATGCCGCCGCACAGCACCAGCAGCAACTCCTGCCGGATCACCACGGCGATGTATCCCAAAAGTCCGCCCAGCGCCAGCGAGCCCGTGTCGCCCATGAAAACAGCAGCGGGGCTGCAATTGAACCACAGGAATCCCAGACAGGCCCCGACCATGGCCCCGGCGATCACCGCCATTTCAGCGCTGCCCGGAATTCGCGGCAGGAACAGAACGTCAACCAGATATCCGCCGCCCACGCGATAGCCCTGCAACAGCGCCAGAATCAAAAACGTGAAACTGACGATCCCCGCGCAACCGGCCGCCAGGCCGTCCAGCCCGTCGGTCAGATTCACGGCATTGCTCGTGCCCGTCAGAACCGCCGTGCCCAGGATGATGAACATCGTCGGGCCCAGCGGCCGGGCCAGATTCTTGAAGAACGGAAAATAGAGCGTGTGGCTGTGCGGATCGCGGCTGTAAAAATAGGTGAAATACGACAGCAAAATCCCCAGCCCGATCTGGAACAAAATCTTTTCCAGGGAGGTCAGTCCCTGCCGGCTCACCGGCGCGCCCGGCGAAAGCAGCTTCTCCCGCCGGTGTATCGTCAGCTTCAGCCAATCATCCATCGCGCCCACGGCTCCCAGCCAGATCAGGCAGATCAGGCCCATGCCGACGTAAAAGTTGCCGAGGTCCGCCAGCATCAGCGTCGTCAGGGCGATGGCGAAGATGATGAGGATTCCGCCCATGGTTGGCGTCCCCTTTTTTCCAGGCATCATCCGACCCATCTGCGCCTGGGCGAAGTTCGCGTCATCGTCGATCTTCTGCCGTTGCAGCCAGCGGATGACGCCCGGACCCAGGAGCGCGACCAGGCCAAAGCTCAGAATCACCGCGGCCGCCGATTGGAACGTGACGTCGTTGAAAACGCGCAGAAATCCGAAGCGGTGCGATTCCAGCCAGGCGTAATGCAGTTTAACCAGGAGGTAGATCATGGGATCACGATGAGCCGGGTTGCGACAATCTCCCGAGCGACGGCCTCCAAACCGATGGCCCTGGAGGCCTTGAGCAGCACGAGGTCTCCGTCGATCAGCCGCGCGGCGATCGCCGCGGCCGTCGCCGCACTGGGGAAATGCTCGATCCGATCCGCCGGCATCCCGCTCTCGATCGCCGCCGCCGCGATCGCCTTCGACTCGCTTCCCACGCATAGCAGCAGATCGGGGGCGAAGCCTTCGGCGATGAATTTTCCGATGTCGCGATGGCACTGGGCCGACGAATCGCCCAGTTCCCGCATGTCGCCCACCACCGCGATCCGCCTCCCGCTTGCCGGCAGCGACGCCAGCGTCCGGATGGCCGCGCGCATCGAGGCGGGATTGGCGTTATACGCATCGTTCAGCACGCGGATCCCACCCGCATCGACCAGTTGAAGCCGCATCTCCGGCCCCGAGGCATGTCGCAGATGTTCCACCAGGCGATCATCGGAAAGCCCCATCGTCCGCCCGACGGCAATGGCGGCCAGCGCGTTCACCGCGCTGTGCTGACCCAGCAGCGGCACGAACGCTTCCGTCCCCCGCGGTTCGATGCTGAAATACGTCCCCTCCATGGCGCATCGCACGTTCGACGCCCACAGGTCGTTGCTCTCGGACAAACCAAACGTCACGCGCCGGCCGGCGAACGCGCGCGTCGCCTCCAACAGCGCCGGTTCGTCGCCGTGGACAATCAGCACGCCCGCTTCCGCGATTCCCTCAATCAGGCTGGCGTTCTCCCGCCGCACGCCGTCGAGATCGCCCAGGCCTTGCAGATGCTCCGCCGAGCAATTGGTAATCACGCCGACATCCGGCAGCGCGATGCTGGTCAGCAATTGAATTTCGCCGGGATGATTCGTTCCCATCTCGAGCACGAGGTAATCCGCTAGCGCCTCGGCGGGGAATATCGCCAGCGGCACGCCGATGTCGTTGTTGAAGCTCTTGGGCGACATCGATCCGCGCAAATCCTGGCGAAGAACCGAATGAATGAGATGCTTGACGCCGGTCTTTCCGTTGCTGCCGGCGACGGCGATGACCTTCCCGCGCATCTGCTGCCGCACATGCCGCGCGAGCAGGCCCATGGCCAATCGCGTGTCGGCGACGCGAAGCAACGGCAACTTGGGCGGGGGATTGGGCGGCTGGCGATCGATCATCGCGGCCGCCGCGCCGCCCGCCGCCGCCTGGGCCAGAAACTCATGGCCGTCGAATTTCTCCCCGCGCAACGCAATGAACAGCGACTGGGCCGTCATCCGACGCGTATCCGTGCAGATCGCGCAAATCCGCGCGTCGGCGCCGGCGTCCACCGCTCCCGTCACCTTTTGGATTTCAGCCAGCGAAATCGGATTCATGTCGAAAATGACGCCTTCCCGAGCACGTTCATCGCCTCTTCCACGTCGTCGAAATGGTGCTTGACCTGCCCGACAATCTGATAATTTTCGTGCCCCTTTCCGGCCAGCAGAACGACATCGCCGCCCTTGGCGTCTTCAAGGACATTCGCGATGGCCGGCGCCGATCCGGCTGGACGATGACCGTCTTTCCGACGGGCTGCTGAAATCCGGCCAGGATCTGCTCGATGATGTCGCCGGGTTTTTCCGTGCGCGGGTTATCGCTGGTGACGTACACGACATCCGCCAGCCGCTGTGCAACTCGAGCCATCAGTGGGCGCTTGGTGCGATCACGGTCGCCGCCGCAGCCGAACAGCACCCGCAGCTTCCCGCGCGTCAGCGGCCGAAGGGCCGTCAGCACTTTTTCCAGAGCATCATCCGTATGGGCATAATCGACAAGCACGGCGAATGGCTGGCCGCAACGCACCGCCTGCAGGCGACCCGGCGCGCCGGCGCGTCCTGAAGCCCGGCGGCGATCTGATGCACCGTCAGGCGAAACACCTCCCCCAGCAGCGCCGCGGCGGTGATGGCATTGGCGATGTTGTGCCGCCCGATCATTCCCAGCCCCACCTCGGCGCTGCCATCGGGCGTGTGCAGAATGAATCGCGATCCCTGGCTGGTCATGGCGACGTCCCGCGCGGAATAATCCGCCTCCGCCCCAAACCCAAATCGCACCACCCGGGCCTTGCACCCGACCACCATTCGCGCCGACCACGCATCGTCCGCATTGACCACCGCGATCGCATCCTCGTGCAGCGTTTCGAACAGTTTTGCCTTGGCTGCGGCGTAATTCTGCATGTTGCCGTGATAGTCCATGTGGTCGCGGGTGAGATTCGTGAACGCCGCCCCGGCAAAGCGAATGCCATTGACGCGTCCCTGATCGAGGGCGTGACTGGACGTCTCCATCGCGCAGGCCCCGCATCCGTTATCGCGAATCGCGGCCAAAAGCCTGGCCAGTTCGATAGCGCCCGGCGTGGTCATCGTCGCCTCGCGCCGGTTCCGGCCATCGTCGGTTTCGACCGTCCCAATCAGCCCGCAGCGAACGTTCACCTCATTGAGCACGTGCCGCAACACATACGTCGTGGTCGTCTTGCCGTTCGTTCCGGTGACGGCCACGGCGCGGATGGACCTGGAGGGATGGCGATAAAAGATATGCCCCAGCCTGGCGGTGATCGCCCCCGGATCGGGAACAACCACCTGGGTTGCCGGGCAATCCCGCGCCGGCGCCGCCGCGATCACCGCCGCCGCGCCGCGCTTGATTGCCTCGGCGATGAAACGGGCGCCATCGTCCTTCCGTCCGGTCCGCGCCACGAACACGTCGCCCGCCTGCAAGCGGCGCGAGTCCTCGCATACGCCGCTGATTTCTACGTCGGCAATGCCGGCAAAACTGAATCGGGGATCAAGCTCGCGAAGGAGTTGATGGAGTCGCATCGGGACGTCCTTTTCCCAACGACCGCAAGACGGCGCGGGCAACCCTGCCCACGGGCGTAAATCTATCATCAATGGTCCGAAATGCAACCGCTCGATTATTCCCCGATATAGACCGATGCCCCGCTCCGGATGGGCCGGATCAGCGGCCGCTTGGCGCGAAAATCTTCGCCGCAGACCGCCCTCAGCGGCGAAATCTCGATCTTGGCATCCGGCTCTTTGCCGCGATACGGCACTTCCACGCCGGCGTCGTACAGCCATTTCGCCGCGCGGCGAATCTGATCGCGGCGGGCGGTCTCGGGCGAATCGACGCCTTCGGAATTTTTCACCGGGGAAAACTCATCCGACCGCTCGGTGGAATAGACCATCGCGTTCTTCGCCAGCGGAATCGCGTCGAAAACAAACTGCTCCAGCTTCACGGCGCTGGGTTTGTCCGGCTTCACGAGTTGCCCGCGATCGTCCAGGTAAGGCACCTTCTTTTCCGCGCGGTGCCAGGGCAGCGCCAGCCGGCCCCCCTCGTTCAGCCGCTCGATGAAGCTGAGGCGCAGCGCGTGAATCGCAATCGAGCCGGCGTTGAACCGCAGCGTCCCGTCCGGATGCGTTTGCGTTGCCAGCGATTCCGGCAGATCGCTGTACTCGATCACCCGCAGAAGTCCGTCGCCGATGACAAAATTGCCGACCCGCTCCATGGCGTTGGCCTTGGGCAGGGTCTTGCTGGACATTTCGCTTCCGGTGATCTCGTGCAATCCCAGGAACAACGGATCGATGCAATAGACCAGGGGGTTGTCCACTTGAAAATAGGAGAGATGCTCCACGCCGCGGCGGCGCATGTCGGCCAATGCCCCGCTCTTTTCCATGGCCCGCAGGCTACCGCCGTGACCGTCGGGAGAAAGGGCCAGCGAATCGCGCTCCGAAAGCACGAGCCTTCCATCCATGTGAAACGCCGGCATCATTCCCTGCTGAAAGAAAAAGACGGAATCCTCGTCGTATCCGAAGAAATGATGCTTGTGGAAAAACGCGCGGGTCTGCATGTCATTGATGTCGCTGGTCATGACGTACCAGGGGATGGTCCGGCCGGCTCGGCGCCCGTGGGCCAAAAGCTGCTCGGCGAACACCTGGAACAGCGGCTTGTTCTTGACGGGCGTGATCGGATATTCCCCCTTGGGCCCGTCGTAGCCAAGCCGCGTTCCCTGCCCCCCGGCCACGAGAAACGCCCCGACCTTTCCCTCGGCGAGGATTTCGCCCCCGCGCCGACGGGCCTCGTCATACATCTGACGGCGATCGGCATCGGCGCGATGGGGAAACGGGTGGACGGGTTCGATGTGCGCCGGCAGCACAACCGGCGGCTTGGCCCGGACATGCGTCCGCGCCAAGTCCGCGATGTTCTGAAGATCCAGAGACTGAAGCTGCCGAATCAGGTTATGCCGGCCCGACGAATCCAGCGTGTCGTAAAACCGCAGGACGTGACCTTGTCCGATCTCCGGCAGCTTCCTCCGCAAGACTGCGATGTCCATCGGTTTCTTCAAGATGCCGGTACGAATATCGCAAACGGAGCGTACTGGCAACTGTTGCACGAAACTCTTGACGGCGAACGCCATTTGGGCTTTGCTGGGCGGGTGTTCAGAGACGATCCGGGAGAGATATGGTCGCAAAATGGATCAACGGAGCGGTTGTCGTTTTGTTGCTCGCCCGTTCCGCCGCCGCGCAGTGGAAACCGCCCGCCGACAGAAAATTCAGCGAAGACCAATTGAAAGTGTTTCTCGATACGCAAAAGGATTGGCTGGCTGAAAACGCCGAAATCCTTCACGACATTTCCACCGCGCAAACGGAAGCGGCGCGCCTCGCGGCAGCGGGGGCCCTCGAGAAGCGATACCAGGCGTGTCTGGCGCGCCACCACATCAGCCGGGAGGAATTCGAGTGGATTTCGCAGCAGGCCCTGGCCGCGTGGGGTGCGCTCACCTATTTCGATCAGGCCTTCAAAACCGCCGGCGACCAGATTGAATCGCAGACGAAAGACAATGGTGCCAAGCTCGCCGATGCGCAAAACCGCCTGGCGATCTATCAGAAAGCGCAGGCTGACTGTATGCGCGTGATGACGGCCGCGGATCGCGACGAGGCGATCAATTCCGCCAAGGAGGACCAGCAATCCGCGCTCGACGAGGCAAAACAGCGCGGCGACGACGCGGCCGCCGCCGAGGCCGAGGCAAAGCAGCACGACGCCGACGCCAAGGCCGCCGATGAATTGGCAAGCCATCCGCCGTCGGACGTTTCAGCGGATGATCGGGGCGCTTACGTCGATAGCAAGAAAACCGAAGCGCAGACCGCGCGTGACGCAGCCAAGGACGCCCGCAGCCGGGAAGAGGATGCCAGGAAATCGCAAGCCGACGCCGCGGCCCGCGCCGGCGCCGCGGCCCGGAAGGCCGCTCGTCCGGAAGTTCCAGTCACCGATGATGAGAAAGCGTCGGTCAAAGCCGACAATGACGCCGCCGTCGCCGCCGCCCAGGGCGACATTGCCGATTGCCAACAACGGTCGGTTCAGTTGGCCGCCGCCGCGCAGCAGTTGAAAGACAGCGCCCGGCAGATGAGCCGAGACGTGCCCGAGGAGAACATGGCGATCATGCGCAAATATGCCGAGCGATACCACGATCAACTCACCAATGCCTTAGGCGGCGGGGCGGCGACGCAACCCGTTGGGCACTAAATGGGCGTCCGCAATTCTGGAACATCCAAAGACGCGCTCCCCTTCGGGTCGCGGCCTAACGGAAGAGGGGGTTCCGATGCACGACATGCCAAGTCCTTCGACTGCGATCGAGCTGGAAATGTGAAACAACTCGGCCGGCACTCCGTCAATAGATTCGGAAAGGAGTCGTCGCGGAAGGCGCTCCAAGGCCTTCTGTGACGCGGTGTGATGCGCTAACGATGACAGCGAATCGAGCAGGAATCCGTATATTGGATTTCTCGAAAAGACTTCTTGCCCACCGTTATCTGCCGGCGGCCCTTGCGATAGGGGCGATACTGGTGATGTTGCCCGCCTTGAAGACCGGCTTGCTGACGGACGACCTGCTTCAGCGGGTTGTCGAACTCAAACCCAGCCAATTGCCGCCGCGAATGCACGAGACGGGCATGCTGCTTCCGGATTCCGGCAGTCTCGGTACGGTCCTCTGCGAACTTTTCCCCGGCTTCAATCACCGGGATCCACGATACACGGCGCTGTCGAAGAACTACGGCATTGTGCCGTGGTGGACGCCGGACGATTTTAGAGTGGATCTTTGGCGGCCAGTCACCGCTTTCACTCACTGGCTCGATTACCGGCTCTTTCCCGACTCGCCCATGCTGATGCACGCCCACAACGTCGCCTGGTTCGCGGCCATCGCGTTTCTCATCACGATTGTTTATAGGAAGCTGATGGGGATGGGGTGGGTTGCCGGACTGGCGGCGCTGCTGTTTCTGCTCGACAGCAACACCTACTTCCCGGTGATGTTCGTCGCCAACCGCGGCTTCATGCTGTCGCTTTTCTTCGGTCTGTTGTGTCTTTATGAACATCATCGATGGCGTTCGGCAAAGTGCCGTTCCGGATGCGCGTTATCCGCGCTGTTCCTCGCGCTTTCCCTTTTCGCGGATGAAGGCGGAGCTTCCACGTTTGCCTTCATTCTCGCGTATGCGCTGGTGCTCGAGCCGGGTTCGTTTCGCCGCCGGGCGCTGACGGTCTTACCCTCGGCTCTGGTCATCATCCTGTGGCGGACAATCTATGAGGCTCTCGGTTTTGGCCTGCGCAACATCGAGTTGTACATTGATCCTGCCCACGAGCCGCTGTCGTTTGCGCGGGCAGTGATCCCCAGAGCCATGGTTCTGCTCGGAGGCCAGCTTACCGGCTTGTCGCCGGACTTTTTGCTCGCGGTGAATCCGTCGTTGCAATCGAAGGTCATCGCCTTTTATTTTGTCTCGGCTGTTGCGGCGTTGATCGTGTTTCTTCCACTCCTGCGCAGGAACAGAATCGCCGCCTTTTGGTTTGCCGTCATGGTTCTCGCAGCCATCCCGGCGGCAACCGTAGCGCCATTATCCAAAAACCTTGGCTTTGTGTCCGTTGGGGCTTTTGGACTGATCGCCTGTTTCATTGCCGGCCGGATCACCCGGCCAAGCCCGTTGCCGGAATGGTTGATCTACCAAATCCCGGCATGGATTGCCTGCGCAGCTGCTGATTCTGGCGCATGTTCCGGGAGCAATCGCCGGAAGAGTCGTAGCGGTCAAAGCAACCGCTTTCACTTTCAATGGGATGACCCGCCTCATCGATCTCGGCGATTCACCAAACGTGGACAACGAGAATGTGATCGTAGTCAACGCACCGATGCCGATCGCGATGGCTTGTGCACCTTCTTACAAAGCGTATCACCACCAGCCCCTGCCCAGGACCTTGCGGGCGCTGGTACCGGCTTGCACGAGCTTTGACGTTGAAAGGACCGATGACAAAACGCTGGTGATTCAATCCCAAGCGCCGGACATATTCGCCTGCGACGATGTCGGCCCCATCCACGCCGCCTACGCCTGCAGGACGGGCAACCTGCTCATCGGCAAACCCAAATGCAAAAAAGGCGACGGCTACGACCTCGGCAGCCTTACGGTCGAAGTTCTGGAATCGGATGCATCGGATTTGCCTTCCCGCGTTGCTTTCCGGTTTAACACTTCGCTGGATTCGCCCGATTTCCACTGGCTCCGGTTCGACTGGCGGACGTTTTCCTACAAGCCGTTTGAAATTCCGGCCATCGGACAGAGTGTCACGCTATCCGGCCCTTCCCGCTGATGCTTGCCCAAGCCCCCGGCAACCGTCGGCATGTCCTGTGGGAAAAGCTGAGGTGCCCTTGATCCATCAGACAGAGCCTAGCGCGATCAATTATCACCGAAGGCGGCGGTCAGTGGATTTCGAAGAGGAATTCCGCCTCGACGGTTGCGTTCATCGGCAGGGCGTTCACGCCGACCGTCACGTGCGACGTGTTTCCCCGCATCGCCCAAAACCTGCTCCAAGAGTTCGCTGCCGCCGTTGGCCACCTTGGCCTGATCGTGAAATCCGACTTCGCACTGCACGAAAACCCCCATTCGCACCACCCGCACGAGCCGGCCCCAATCTCCGCCGAGTTCGCTGCCGACGACAGCCAGGGCATTCACCGCGCATTGGGCCGCCGCTTTCTTGGCCGTTTCGACATGCGTTTCCGACGGGCAGCTTTCCTTCGGCGATCAACTTGCCGCTCCAGAGTGGAAGCTGTCCGCTGACGAACAGCAAATTGCCCGTGCGTACCGCCGGCACGTACGCCCCGGCGGGCTTGGGCGCGGCCGGCAGGGTCCAACCCAATTCCGCAAGTTTTTTCGCGATATCCATGTCGGGCATGATACCCTGTGCGGCGGGTATTTGAGAGCATCGCCACGTTCATGAAACACCGCCGCCCATCCAACGCCGCGTCCCGCCGATATCACGACCGCGTGGCTCGAAAATACGATGCCATCTATGACGATCCCTACTGGGAGTTCCACGACCGCCTGACCTGGCAGGCGATCAGACCCTGGCTTCCCGCCGATTTATCCGCGCGCTGCTGCGATCTGGGCTGCGGCACCGGCAAGTGGGGGCTGAAATTGCTCAAGAGCGGATTCGCCACCACGTTCGTCGATCACGCCGCCGCCATGATCGAGCAAACGCGCGCCAAGCTCCGATCGCTCGGGGCCAAAGCCGAGAGGGCCACGCTGCTGGTTGCGGACATCGTCGATCTATCCCAGGTCGAGGCCGAAAGGCTCGATTTGATTCTGGCCATGGGCGATCCGCTGTCGATCTGCTCCGATCCGGCGTCGGCCGTGCGAGAAATGCACCGAATCTGCAAACCCGGCGGCACGGTCATCGCCACCGCCGACAACAAGCTGGCGGCGATCGATCATTTCCTGGACCGCGGCGACATCGAAGGCCTCGAATCATTCGTCAAAACAGGCCGAACCCAATGGCTCACCGCCGACGAGCGCGAACGGTTTGAACTCACCGCCTTCACGCCGGGCGATCTGCGTCGCCTCTTTGAGCGCTGCGGCTTTGAGGTTGTGAAACTGACCGGCAAAACCATCCTGCCGGTGCGGACGTTCAAGCATCTGTTGCAGAGGGAGGGGGCGTTCGATCGGCTTTTGGAACTCGAGATCGAATTATCCAAAGATCCCACGTCGGCGGCGAAGGCGAGCCATTTGCAGGTCGTGGCCAGGAAATGCAACCACGAAGACGCGAAGAGCGCGAAGATAGACGCGAAGAAATTACTTGGCTGATTTGCTTCGACATTTCTTCGCGCTGTCTTCGCGCTCTTCGCGGTTGCATTTGGTTTTACGCTTTCAAAGTCTCGGCGCCACGTCACCGTAGCCCGGCGGGCGCGGCTTGCGGCCGACCTGCGTGCTGAAGCTCTGCAAGTACGCGATCCACATCATCGACAATCCAAAGCTGTAGGCTCCCTGGATCACCAAATCCATGTAATGCTTGGTCGGCGGGATGTGATACTTCTCTTTCGAGACCCCCTGATAGGTCATGGCCGTGACCGGCTCGCCCTTGCCCAGCGGAGAGACCTTCACCTGCGTCCGCGCGTAGATTCCGATCTCCTTGTCCGAATCGGCGTCCAGTTTCCGCCCGACCTTGGCGTCGAGGACTTTCAGATCGACCTCATTCAGGTCGAACAAGGCGCCGGCGACGTATTTGCCGGGATCGTAAACGATATCCGCGATCCCGCCGCCGAAATACTCGCTGAAAATCGGAAAACAGAGCCGGTAGTTGTCGAGTATCGCGGGCTGGCCCGGCTTGAGAGCGGGCTGGCGGTAACCATAGTGGCGGCACCACTCCGTCACCGCCCGCGAATTGAGATTCGATCCATACGCGAAATACCACATGCCGTCGGTTCCCTGAACCGCGAGGCATTCTTGCTAAAATCGCGCCGAACGCAAAGACGACGCCGATCTACGGACGTTGATACGATGAAAATTAGTTGAATGCTCCGCTCTTACTACCGCCCGTAGCCGCCACCTCGAGGATCGGCACCGCCCCTTCCAAGGCCGAAATAAGCCGGCAAACGCGCCGAGCGACGTCCGGCTCCGCCAGCAGCGATTGCTTAAGTCCGACATTATTCAAAACGTGAAACGCGATCAGGTCGGCCACGTCGCGCGTCGGCAGTTGGCTGGAGAGGATTCTCTGCAATTCCATTCCCGCCGCAGTTGACGCCAGTTGCCCGCCGCAGAGCATTTCCATCAGCCGCCGGCGTTCGTTGGTCAGATCGATTTCCATCACGCTGCTTTCCAGGAGCGGTTGGATGCGGGCCACGCGGTAGGGGCCGGAATTCTCTTCGGCAATGATCTTCCCGCGTGTTCGCCCCTGCAAAAGAAAATTGTATTTGCCGTCGGGGAGGCGCTCCCAACTCAGGATTTGCCCCACGCAGACGACCGGCTCGATGGCGGGCCTCTGGTGGTAATTCTTCTCCCATCCCGGCTTGAGCAGCGCCATGGCCACCCGCCGCTTGCCCGCCAGCACGTCCGCCGTCATCGCCTTGTACCGCTCCTCGAAAATATGGAGCGGCAGCACCGCGCGCGGAAACAACACCACGTTGGGCAACGGGAAAAGTGGAACAGTCAGGGCTGAGCCTTCAACTGAATCCAGCAAGCATTCCATGGCCTATCTTAGCGCGGAAGCCCCGAGAGACTTGGCGAAAGCGGACCGATTCACGATCCGCGTTGGATTTTCCCTGCAAAACCGCCCCGAGCGACCGGTGGATCAGCTCCTAGTTCGCGCTCGGCGCGCAACCAGTTCTCCACCTGCGAGCCGCCCTTGCCGGAACGGTAGATCTCGTAGGGCGCTTGGCGATCATTTCATGCGTCACCTGGGGCTTGATCCCGAAGGGGCGCGGCACCGGCGTGTTGCGGGCAGACGTTCGCGGGGGCCGACGACTTGCGATCGTTGGAATTCGAAAACTTCGACTTGGGCGAATACTTTGGCATGACAAACTCCTTTATTCCTAAGTGTCCACTAGCGCGTAAGTTAGGACCCATCCATTGGCGCAGGCGTCCCGGCATCCCGTTTTCTCACCCGGCGCTGCATCTAACACATCTATCGGCAATTCGCAAGTCGCGGGGCAGATGTTTTTACTTCCCCGACAGCGCCTTACGCAATAACTGATTTGCCACCGCCGGTTCCACCGTGGTCCCATAGGCTTTCATAAACGCCCCCATGGCCTGTCCGAACTGCTTTTCCGTGAACGCGTTCTTTGCCAAAAACTCACAAACCAATTTCTCGGTTTCCGCGGCAGATTCCTTTTTGGGCAGATATTCGTCAACCACGGAGATCTCGAACCTCAGTTTTTCCACCACCGCCGATTTCCCCAGCTTTTCGTATTCTTCCAGGCTCTTTCGCAGCTTTTTACCGTAGGAAGCGACGGCGTCCTGGGCCGTCGTCGGCTTGGGCGCCAGGTCGATGTTTTTCACGTCGCTCAGCAGCATCCGGATCACGCTGAGCCGATCCTTCTGCCCGCCTTTCAGGGCCGCCTTCATGTCTTCCTGTAGTTTTGTCTGCAAATCCATTTCGGTCTCCTTGTTTACACGCCGCTTGCTTTGCGTATAATGACATATTCTACCGTAGGACTTTCCCCGTCGCACCTGTGGATTGAATGCAAACGACGACAACGGCCTTAGAGGGCATCCTGCACATTCCCGATGAGCGGCGCGATGGCCAGCTTCGGGATCCGCTGCATCCCCTGCGCCGCTACGCCGCGGCATCGTGCCGCGCAAGCTGATTCGCGAGCTTCAGCTTCGCCCGGGGCTGCTTCTTCGCGGCGTTCCCAGGGGCGACGTCATCGCGCAGGTCGATTCCATCGAAGGCCGCAGCCCATCCGATTACATCGAAACCACCACGCTCTACGATTCCACCCCGCTCGATCCCGAGCCGATGATCCGCCTGGAACACAGCCCAACCGAATTCACCACCCGCATCATCGACATTTTCGCACCGATCGGCTTTGGCCAGCGCGGTCTGATCGTCGCCCCGCCCCGTTCCGGCAAGACCATTCTCCTGCAAAACATCGCCAAGGGAATTCATCACAATTACCCGGAAGTGAAAGTCATCCTCCTCCTCGTGGACGAGCGCCCCGAGGAAGTCACCGACATGAAGCGCAACGTGCCCGGCACGGTTTACGCATCCAGCAACGACAACACGGTGGAAAAACATCTCGACCTCGCCCAACTGGTCATCGAACGCTGCAAGCGCCAGGTCGAATTCGGCGAGAACATCGTCGTGCTGCTCGATTCCCTGACGCGCCTGGGCCGGGCCTTCAACACCGGCGGACCCAGCGGTGGCCGCACCCTTTCCGGCGGATTGGACAATCGCGCCCTGGAAATCCCCAAGCGGCTTTTCGGGGCGGCCCGAAAAATCGAGAACGGGGGCAGCCTCACCATCATGGCCACCTGCCTCATCGACACCGGCAGCCGCATGGACCAGGTGATCTTCGAGGAGTTCAAAGGAACCGGCAACATGGAATTGGTTTTGGATCGAAACCTGGCCAACCAGCGCATTTATCCGTCGCTCGACATCGCCGCCAGCGGCACGCGCAGAAGAAAAACTGCTCAGCCCGCAGGAACTCGCCGCCGGACGAAACATCCGGCGATTGCTGAGCAACATGCAGCCGGCCCAAGCGATCAAAACCCTGCTGGACGTGATGGGCAAGCAGAAGACCAACGCCGCCCTTCTCGCCGCCGCGGGTGCAAAAATCCAACCCGGTTGATTCTCCGTGAATTTCACAGAGCCGGGCCGTGCCGCCCCGATCCGGGCCGGCACGGCCCGGCTCTGTTAAGACTTCAACAGCGCTTTTCTTTTCAGCCCCAGGGCGCATACTACTTGCGCTCCATCGGTTGTTCTTCAGCGAGGTTGCCTTTATGCGTATCGGAGTTCCCAAGGAAATCAAAACTGACGAATATCGCATCTCGATGATGCCGGTCGGCGTGGAATTGCTGGTCAAGAGCGGGCATCAGGTGTTCGTGCAGGCCTCCGCCGGGGCGGCCAGCGGATTCAGCGATGCCGACTATGCCAGGGCCGGCGCCGGCATTGTGCCAACTGCCGCCGAAGCCATCTCCGGCATGGAAATGGTCATCAAGGTGAAGGAGCCGCAGCCGGCGGAGATCGGGCTCTTTCGCCCCGGGCAGATTGTCTTCACCTACTTTCATTTCGCCGCTTCGCCGGAACTGACGCAGCAGTGTCTGGAATCGGAGATCGTGGCGATCGCCTACGAGACGATCAAGGACCGCGCGGGCCGATTGCCTTGTCTGACCCCGATGAGCGAGATTGCGGGGAAGATGAGCATTCAGGAAGGGGCGAAATATCTGGAAAAACCCATGATGGGCCGGGGCATTTTGCTCGGCGGCGTCCCGGGTGTCGAGCCGGCGGACGTGGTTGTGCTCGGGGCGGGGACGGTGGGGACGCATGCCGCAAGAGTGGCCGCGGGCCTGGGGGCCAGCGTCGTCTTGATGGACGTGAATCTCGAGCGGCTGCGGTATTTGGCGGACGTGATGCCGGCCAACGTGCGGACGGTGTTCAGCGACGCCCATACCGTGCGCGATCATTTGCGATGCGCGGATCTGGTGGTCGGCGCGGTGCTCATTCCCGGCGCCAAGGCCCCGCGCCTCGTCACCCGGCATGACCTGGTGGACATGCGCAACGGCTGCGTCATCGTGGATGTCGCGATCGATCAGGGCGGATGCGTCGAAACCAGCCGGCCGACCACGCATCAGCAGCCGACGTTTGTCGTGGAAAACGTTGTGCACTATTGCGTGACCAACATGCCCGGCGCGGTGGGGCGCACCAGCACCATCGCCCTGTGCAATGCCACCTTGCCGTATGCCCTGAAAATTGCCGCGCGCGGATATGAAAAGGCGGCGGGCGATGATCCGGGGCTGGCCGAGGGGATCAACATGGCCGCGGGCCGTGTCACCAACGGGGCCGTCGCCGAATCGCTCCACATGCAGCACAAGCCGCTGAAAGTGAAGGCCGGATGACCGGGATTTCAAGATGAGGCGCTGATTCATCACGCATGGACAAGCTGCGCCATATGCTGGAAAAGTCGCCGGGCGATGCGTTTCTTTTGTATGCCGTGGCCTTGGAATATCGCAAATCGGGCGACGCCAAATCGGCGTTGGAATATCTGGACAAGGTGATTCAGCACGATTGGGGTTATTGCTACGCATATCATCAAAAGGGCCAGATTCTGGAATCCACCGGCGAGATCGACCCGGCCCGGCAGGCGTATCGGCAAGGCATCGACGCCGCCGCCCGCAAGGGCGATGAGCATGCCGGCCAGGAAATCGCCGCGGCGCTGGCGATGATCGAATAGGATCGGGAGACGTTGTTGAATCATGGTGAATCGATTTTTTGAGTACCTGAACAAGCCGCATTGGAGACGGCAAAACACGTGGCGCCGGGCGATCTGGAGAAACATGGCCCGCCTGGGCCTGACCGGAATGCACGCCCTGCCCGTCAACCGCCGCTGGGTGGACATTCATCGCAGGGCCATGCCGCTGGCGAATCTCGATCCGACCATGTTCGGGTGGAAGATCGTTCAGATTTCCGACCTTCATTACAGCCCCGTCGTCTGGCAGCGATATTTGATCCAATATCTGCGTTGGGTGAACGAACTCAAACCCCAGCTCGTGGTGATTACGGGAGACCTGATTACCGGGGGATACCGATTCGCGAATCGGATCGCGACGTTGCTGTCAAAACTGAAGGCCGAGCATGGCGTCGTTTGCACCTTCGGCAATCACGATTACAGCATCTACGGCAAGCGCGTGAACGGCGAAGGCGTTCGCCGGGCCGATTATCTGGAATCGCGCCTTCGCAAGCGCGGCCTGATCGTGCTGCGGAATGAAACGCTGCGCGTCAAGCCGCCCGGCGCGAAATCCCCGCTGGTGATCGTCGGCCTGGACGATGAGTGGTCGGGAAATATCGATCCGGCCAAGGCGTTCGCCGGCGTCGATGCCTCGCTTCCGATCATCTGCCTCAATCACAATCCGGCCAACGTTCGCGAGCTGATGGATTTCCCCTGGCAATGGATGCTTAGCGGCCACACGCATGGGCGGCAGGTGGGGACGTCCAAGCTCGGCCGCAAGCTTTATCCCCATCGCTTCCGCCATTACACGCACGGATATTATGCCGTCAGCGGTCGGCATCTATACGTCAACCGCGGCCTCAGCTACGGCCAGCGCGTGCTGGACTGGTGCCGGCCGGAGATTACGGTGTTCAGGCTGGAATCGGCATCGAGCGCGAAGCAGTCGTCAACGGTTATGGCACGGCCCGCGGTGCTTCGCACCGCCGCTAAATGACTCCAATTTGTCTTTCCCCGGCCTTTCCCGTATCTTCTGGCTTTCGATGCGCACCGTTTACGACGCTTCGGACGTGCAACGGACGATCGAAACATTGGTCAACCGCCTGGCCGTCGCTTTTTCGCCCGCTTCCCCGCTGAATATCATCGGTATCCGCACCCGCGGCGAAATCCTCGCCCAGCGGATAGCGCCGGCCCTGGCGTCGCGCGGATTCAGCCGTATCGGCAGGGGAGTTCTGGATGTCACCCTCTATCGCGATGACCTGTCGGAGATCGGCCCCAAGCCGATGGTGCGCCCGACGGAAATGAATATCGACATCAACGCGCATCCGCTCTTGCTGGTGGATGATGTGCTGTTCACCGGCCGATCGATTCGGGCGGCGATGGACGCGCTGAGCGATTTCGGCCGGCCGGCGGCGGTGCGACTGGCGGTGCTGGTGGATCGCGGCGGTCGGGAACTGCCCATCCAGGCGGATTTCGTCGGACTGAAACTCCCCGACGTGCCGGGCGATTACCGCGTGAACGTCAAACTCGGCGAAATCGACGGCCGGGACGAAATCCTTGTGGAACCACGAAGCTGATGCCCCACGACAAGCTCCATCCACCCTCCGCCGACACGCGCAAAGCGCCGGCGGCGACATCGGCCTGGACGCGCAAGCATTTGCTGACGCTGGAATCGCTCTCGGCCGCGGAGTTGGAATATCTGCTGAATATCGCCCAGTCCTTCCGCGAAGTTTCCACGCGCAGCATCAAGAAAGTCCCGGCGCTTCGCGGGCGAGTCGTCGTCAACGCCTTCTTCGAGGACAGCACCCGCACCCGGACCAGCTTCTCACTGGCCGCGTCGCGGCTCAGCGCGGATGTGATCGACTTTTCGGAGAAAGGCTCCAGCGTGAGCAAGGGCGAAACCCTCGTTGACACCGCGCGGAATATCGAAGCCATGGGCGTGGACGTGATTGTCCTGCGTCATCCGGCATCCGGTGCGGCTGAGGTGCTGGCGCGCTCGGTCAAATGCAGCGTCGTCAACGCCGGCGACGGCGCTCACGAGCATCCAACCCAGGGGCTGCTGGATCTCTACACCATCCGCGAGCGATTCGGGAAGATCGCGGGATTGAAGGTGGCCATCGTCGGCGACATCGCCAACAGCCGCGTGGCTCGCTCGAACCTCTGGGGGCTCAAGAAGCTGGGCGCGGAGGTGATTCTGGTCGGCCCGCCGACGCTCTTGCCGCGCACCTTTGAATCCCTCGGGGCACGCTGCGTTCATGATTTCGACTCGATTGTCGGGCAGGTGGACGTGATCAACATGCTGCGCGTGCAGTTCGAGCGGATCGCCAGCAGCCAGTTTCCGTCGGTACGCGAATTCACCCGTTTGTTCGGCCTGACGACGGAACGGTTCGCCCGATGCAAGGGCGACGTGTTCGTGATGCATCCGGGTCCGATGAATCGCGGAATCGAAATTGGATCGAACATCGCCGACGGCCCGAACAGCGGAATCTTGACGCAGGTGACCAACGGTCTGGCGGTGCGCATGGCGGTGTTGTACCTGGTTACGCATGCGGAACAGCCAAAATGAAATTCAATCTGCCACGGATGAAAATCAGATGGACACAGATGAAATCAAGAGCCCGGGCTTTGTCTTATCTGTGTGCATCTGATTTTCATCCGTGGCTGAACCTCTTTGTCTGAATTTATGCCCACAATCCTGATCCAAAACGGCACGATCCTCGATCCCTCGCAAAAGCTCGAGCGGAAGGCCGACCTACTTATCCGCGACGGAAAGATCGCAGCCATCGGCTCCGATCTCGGAAAGGCCGACCGCGTCATCGACGCGACCGGGTGTTTCGTCACGCCGGGACTGATCGATATTCATGTCCATCTGCGCGAGCCGGGCGACGAGGAAGAGGAAACGATCGCCACCGGCGCCGCGGCCGCCGTGGCGGGGGGATTCACGACCGTCTGTTGCATGCCCAATACCAAGCCGCCGCTGGACAACGAGGGCCAGATCGAATTCATTCTGCGCGAGGCCCAGCGCGTGGGGCTGGCCAATGTCCTGCCGGTGGGGGCGATCACCAAGGGACGGCAGGGCAAGGAACTGGCGGAGATCGGCTCGATGCTTCAGCGCGGCGCCATCGCCCTCAGCGACGACGGCGTCGGCGTCGGAGACGCCTCGGTCATGCGAAAGGTGCTGCAATACTCCAAAATGTTCGACGCCTGCATCATGCAGCATTGCGAGGAGCCCACCCTGGCGGGCGGGGCCATGCACTCGGGCGTCGTTTCGACCAAGTTGGGATTGGCCGGCATTGCGGCCGAGGCCGAGCAGCTCGATGATCGCGCGCGATCTACTGCTGAATCGAACGATCGGATGCCGCTATCACGTTCAGCACATCAGCACGGCCTGGAGCATGGAATTGATCCGCCGCGCCAAGCGCGACAAACAAACCGTGACGGCCGAGGTCTCGCCGCATCATCTGCTGCTGACGGATGAATCGTGCCGGGAATACGACACGAATTTCAAGATGAATCCTCCGCTGCGCACGGCCTCGGACGTGGCCGCGTGCATCGAAGGCGTCAAGGACGGCACGATCGATTGCCTGGCCACCGATCACGCCCCGCATCGTGCGGAGGAAAAGGAATTGGAATTTCCCGATGCGCCGATGGGAATCATCGGATTGGAATGCGCCCTGGCCCTTTACATCAAGGCCTTGATCGATCCAGGCCACATCGACTGGCTGAAACTGTTCGATCTGATGTCCACACGCCCGGCCCAGATCATCAAGCTGGATCGCGGAACGCTGCGCGACGGGGCCGTGGCCGATGTCACCATCATCGATCCACAACTCGCATGGACGATCGACGTGAAGAAGTTCAAGAGCAAGAGCCGGAATTGCCCGTTTAATGGTTGGCGAGTGAACGGCCGCGCCGTGGCGACGATTGTCGGCGGGGATGTGAAATGGAACTTATAACAATGGAGCCGACCGGGCTCGAACCGGCAACCCCCACGTTGCAAACGTGGTGCTCTCCCAATTGAGCTACGGCCCCGAAAGCCTCCCTACGATCAGTCTATCGCACGCCCATCAGCACTTCCATCGTCAACTGGTCCAGCCGCTCGTAGGGCAGCGGGGCGGCGGCCAATTCAACCCGATCCAGCGGAGCGTCCAGCAGCTTGCGGGCGTTGGCCTTTGAATATTTCGCCGTCAGCTTCGATAGCGCCGTGTCCCGCACGTTCACCGTCTTTATGATCTGCTGGATTTCCCTGTCGGCGTTCCAACGCTGGGCCTTTTCTTTCAGGATCATGTACGTGCGCATGCAGCCGCGCGCGAATTCCTTTACATCCGCGTAATCACTCTGGCGATAGGCATGCGCATCGTAGTGGCGCGGGCCATTGTATCCATGGTCTTCCAGAAGTTTCACCAGGAAAAATGCGTGCTTGAGGTTCACGCTGCCGAAGCGGAAATCCTGATCGTATCGCCCGAACTCCTGATCGTTCAGATCGATGTGGAACAGCTTGCCCGATTCCAGGGCGGCGGCGACCTGGTGAACGAAATTCAGCCCGGCCATGTGTTCGTGCGCCACTTCCGGATTCACCCCGCACATCTCGGGATGGTCGAGCGTGGGGATGAACCCGAGGTAACTGCCGGTGACCGCGAAATACATGTGGCCGCGCGGTTCGTTGGGCTTGGCTTCGAAGGCGAACTTGTAGCCGTATTTCTGATCGATGTTGTATTGGCAGAGGAAATTGATGGCTTCGCGGAAGCGCCGGATGGCTTCGACGGGATTCTTGGCGGCGTCGGATTCGGCGCCTTCGCGGCCGCCCCAGAAAACGTAAATCTTCGCGCCACATTCGGCCCCGAGGTCCATCGCACGCATCGTTTTCTGGATCGCGTAGGCGCGGATTTGGGCGTTGTTGCTCGTGAACGCGCCGTCTTTGAACGCCGGATCGCTGAACAGGTTCGTCGTGGCCATCGGGACGACCAGGCCGTTGTCTTTCAGCGCCTGTTTGAATCTTTTGACGACGTTGCGGTGCTGGATCGGACTGGCGTCGATGGGGACCAGATCGTTATCGTGGAAATTCACTCCGTAGGCCCCGACCTCGCCGAGCAGATCGCAAATCTCAACCGGCGAAATCAGATCGCGCACGGGGCCGCCGAACGGATCGCGGCCGACGTTGCCGACCGTCCAAAGGCCAAAGGTGAATTTCAATTTCGGATCGGGAGCATAGCTGTTGGGCATTTTGGTCAGTTCCTTTTTTGTGGGACGGCATTCTTAATCAAACGCGGTTATCATGCAACGGGGATGCAGCCGCCGCACTTGCGAATTCGAATCGACCTGGACCGGGTGAGGGCCAACGTTCTGTCCATTTCCAAGCGGGTGAATGTTGACATCATCGCGGTCGTAAAGGCCGATGGGTATGGGCTTGGCGCTCGGCGCGTGGCCAAGACCATCGGGGATCTCATCAGCGGATTCTGCGTGTTCAGCCTGAACGAATCGCGGGCCGCGTCCCTTTGGAAACTGGCCGGTAAGCCGATTCTCGTCCTCGGGCCGACGACCGACCATGAGCCGGAGGAGTTGATCGAATCCCACGCTCGGCCCGCAGTGCGGACGGTTGCGGAGGCGAATCGCCTGCGCTGCCAGGCCGGTGCTTTGCATGGACACGGGGATGCGCCGATTCGCCTGTCCCGCGGAGAACGTGGAGGCCGTACTCACGGCGGGGGAAATCGATGAGGCGTTCACCCACGCGACGAAGCTGGAACATGTCAGGATGCTCACCGGGGCGCTGGGCGGGAGAGGGTTGCGGCTGCATGCGGCGGCGTCGGCGCTCCTGGATGAGCCGGAGGCCCGCCTCGACGCGGTGCGGCCGGGAATGGCCCTCTATCGCGGAGCGGTCCGCGTGGCCACGCGATTGGTCGAAGTTCGCAACGGCGGATGCCCTGCCGGATACTCCGGTTTCATCGCCGAACGATTCGGCATCATCCTTTGCGGATATTCTCAAGGCCTTCGGCGCGGGCCGTGCCTGGTCGGCGGCGTACGTCGGTTGATTCTGGAGGTCGGCATGCAGTCGGCTTTCGTCGAAATTGGGCCGGGCGACAATTTGGGCGATGAGGTGGTCTTGCTGGGCGATTCGCTGAGGGAGCTGGACGTGGCACAGGCGTGGGGCGCCAGCGAGCAACAGGTATTGCTGGTCATGGCCAATATGGGGTCAAGCGCGAATGGGTAGTCCGCCAGTTTGAATTATCTGACCGATCCGGACCCGGGCATCGCCGATTCAACCAGCTTTTACATGCTGCTGTTGATCGAGTTCCAGCGGGCGAACACCTTGGTGCCGAAGGATCCGATCACCGCGATCGCCGCGATGGAAATGAGCCCGGCGACAATCGCGTACTCCATGACTTCGCCGCCGGTGTCATCGTGGATCAGCCCGGTCAGCTTTGCAAAGAGGGACATGACTGAATCTCCGTTGGAAAAGGTCTCATAAGTTTTCGACCGCCACTCAGTTTGCGACCTTCCACGTCGAATCATGGGCCATCATCGGTCAACCGGCGTGCGAGCTTTATCGTACGGGTGGAAACGAAACCGGAAGGCTTGTTAAGCCTTCCGGATCGTCGCTTTTGAATCAGTTGTAGATCGTGGCCTGTTTATTCAGGCGCGAGCCAGGCGTCGGGCCCGTTGCCAGGTCGCCAGGACGATGACCGCCAGACCCGCGCCGGACATTTCCGAGGATGCCGGCAGAGGAACCACGGTCGCCGAGCCACCGTCGTCGTTGCCCGGCGTGTTCACAACGATATCCGTCGGGGGCGGGGGGGGGGTTACGATCGTTGGAGGCGGGGGGCCGTAACCCGCGGGGCTGGTATCCTGCGGCGGAGTGGTGTTCGTGTCCGCCGGCGGAGTGCCGGTATTCCCGCCGCTCGGCGGCGGAGCAATCACGTGCACATCGGTGACCACGACCGGCTTGCTGCCGATCCGGCAATCGTATGAGCGGTAGAAGAATGACGGCGGCAGGTTGTCCATGCCCGGGCCGTTGGGGTCGAACAGGACGGTGTATTTTGAGCCGGACTGTTCATAGTCCAGGCTCGACGCGGCTGAAATGCCGGGGATCATGAGCAGAGCGGCCGCTGCCGTTGCACACAAAAACGTCTTCATAAAAAGTCCTCTCTATAAATCGCGTTTACCTCAGATACATGCAAAGCGAATGTTGCACTTACGACCACCTCAACAATGGCCCGGCAACTCAAGCGCCGGAAGTGAAGCTCATGTTTCTGAAAGGAACGTAGCAGGAGTATATCCCGGATTTGGATTGCAAGCGGGAAATTCAAGGCATTTCGGGCTGTTTGCCGGGTGCGGCGCCTTAAGCTGGGGGAAATTGTGCGGGGTTAATTCCTGCGCGGAATCGTCTGAAAATGCCGTTGGCGATGCACAAAAGGGCTTGCGTTAACCTGGCGAAAATCCCGCGGTCTCTGAATCCGGTCGTCTTATGTCGCAAGCCCAGGGGTAGCAAAAATTGCACTGGAAGGGAGTGGCATCAAAATGGCCGGGAGGCGACGCGCCTCCCGGCCAAGTAGTAGGGGATGCAGATTCGTAATCAGGCGATCGACCGGCGAGACCGGGCGAAGGTCATCAGCGCGATTCCAGCTATTCCGATGCCGCCCAGGGCCGAGGAGGCCGGGGCCGGAACGGAGGCCGGCTGGCAGGAGTTCGAGCCGCCATCGTCGCGGCAGCCCTGATCGAGCACGATGTCGCAATGATCTTCGTGCTTGTCTTCGGGGCAGACGTCGTGCTTATCAATGTCGTGCCGCCACTCGATCTTGCAGTTGTCCTTATTGTCCTTGTTGTCGCCCTTGCCGTCCTTGTCATAGTTGCAATCTTTGAGGTCTTTCAGTCCCTTGTCGTCTTTGCAACTGTCCTTGTCGAACTCGCGGCACTCATCCTTGACGTCTTTGCCGAGATCGAGCGTAACGCCGTCGTTGCCCTTGTCGCTGCAGCTCTTGTCGTCCTTGAAGCTCTGGTAATCGTTCTTTCCGCAGTTTCCCTCGTCGGTTTTGATTTCAACCGCGCGGGTGACGCCGGAAAGAACGAGCGTCAGGCAGGCGATGCCAAGAACCATGTACTTGACCATTGCAAAGACCCTTTCGTAGGTTTAGACCCGTTCCCTCCGCGGGATGCGCGAACGTCGCACGTCACCGCGTCTGGGCAGTTTTCTAAAACGCCTCAACTACACTTCGCGAGTTGCGGGAAGTGTCGAACCGTGGCTGGAACATAGCCCACGATTTCAGTGCGTGCGCCGAATGCAACAAGAATTTCCTCCGTCGATGGGGCGGGCGACGAAGGAATGGAAGACCCGTGCGGGCAGTGACTTTTGTGCGGTAAATGACGGATACCGCTTATCAGACTCCTGAATTGATCCCGCCGGTTCTTTTCTGACCCGCCGTTGGAAAAAGTCCGGAGCGGGGCCTTGCCGATATAATGGGGGGCAGGTTCGAGCAGTTGAGGATGACCATGAGTCAGATTGATCCCATTGCCGGCTCGATTCTCCAGGCTCCGGCGGCCCAACGGCAGCAGGAAACCCAGAAGATCAGCCAGATCCGGCGCGTCCGTGACAGGGCCAGGAATTCAGCCGCGTCGGACGAGGAGGAAGCGGAAAAGTCCGTTGCCAGCGCCGATGAGTTGCAGCCCTCCGCCGACGAGCAGAAGGGCCATCCACAGCGCAAGCGAACCTATTCCCGTCACCGGTCCTCGAAGTCCGAACCGGGTGCGGAAGGGGAGAGCCTGGATTTGGAAGCCTGAAGAGTCCCCTGTTTCACACCCGCGGGTAAAGGGTCGCTTTGAATTCAAAGAGCCGGGGCGTGTCGCCCCGGTCCGAGCCGACACGGCCCGGCTCTGCCGGAAAATTCAAACTGACCCACAACCCACCTGCGGAAGAAATCCCCACCCCCCATTTTAAAAAATCACGATGCCGCGCCGCAGTCGTCCGCGCCTCCTCCCGCCAGATGGAATAGAAACACGGCGGCGGCGGCGGCGACGTTGAGCGAATCGGTTCCCCGTCGCATCGGAATGGTGACGCGCCGGTCGCAATGATCGATCGTCGCCCGATCGAGGCCTTGCGCCTCGTTGCCGAAGACTACCGCCATGCGCCGCTGCGGCCGAACGCTCTGGAGCGGCTCGGCATCCGGCGAAAGGACCGCCGCCAATCGCTGAATGCCGAAACACTGCCAGAGCGCGTCGAGATCGGCCGGCAGATCGCCGGAGCGCACGATCGGCAGGGAAAAGACCGCGCCCATGGAAACGCGGATGCTTTGGCGGAAATACGGATCGCAGCAACGCTCGCCGAGGATCAGCGCATCGGCCCCGAATGCCGCGGAAACCCGAATCAGCGAGCCCATGTTTTCGGTGTTGCTGATTTCCTGGCAGACGGCCAGCAGCGCAGGCCGCCCAGGCGGCGGCAGCACCTCCCCGAGCGACGGCGAGGGCGGGCGGATTCCACACGCCAACACCCCGCTGTGAAACTCAAAGCCGATGACGCCCTCCAGCAGCGCGTCATCGCCCACGAAAATCGGCGCCGCCGCCGGAACCAAAGGCTCGATGGCCCGGCGTTTTCGCTCGGCGATCAGGACCGATTCCACCGCGACCCCGCTGCCGAGCAGCCGCCGAACCACCATTTCGCCTTCGGCGATGAACCGTCCGCCCTCGCGCGCGAGCTCCTTGTCCTTCAGATTGCGGTACGGCCGCAGCAGCGGATCGTCAACCGATTGGACCAACTGGATCGGCATGGCGCGGGCATAATTGCCGTTTGACGCGGAATGTCAAATTGCGATGTTTGTCCGCGGGACGTTATCGGGTTTAATGGCGAGCGCGGGGCGTGAACGACAGGAAAGACCGATTTTGAGCACCGATCATCAAAAAAATTCAGGAGGATCATTGATCGTCACCCCTTCGTCCGCGCCTGATCCACTGCGATGGTTGGACTATCTTCTGCTCGCGGCTTTCTGCGCCGTGCTGTTCGGATACGTCGCCATCAGCGGCCGGCCGATGACCCTGCACGAAGCCCGCCTGCCCGAATGCTCGCGCGAAATGATGGCGCGGCACGATTGGCTGATCCCGATGGACGGCACGCGTCCCTGGCTGGAGCGCCCGCCGCTGCCGCACTGGGTCATGATCGCCGTCGCGGCCGCGATTGGCCAGCGTTGCGACACCGAGTGGTCGGCGCGGATCGCGCCCGCGCTGGCGGGGCTTTTGATCGTGCTGATGGTGGGGCGGATCGCCGCGGGATGGTTCGGCCGAGGCGTCGGCGTCGTCGCCGGGCTGGCGCTGGCGACCATGTGGGAGTTTTACACCTACTCCACTTTGGCCGAGGACGATATTTTTCTCGCTCTGCTCGTCGTCGCTGCCATCGCCCTGTTCGTTCAGATCGAGCTCTTCACCCACCCGCCCGCCCCCGGCCACCGGCTGACTTTCCTCTCCTGGCGGCCCTGGCGGGTGATGGCGTTCTTTATCCTGCTCGGCCTGACGAACCTGGCCAAGGGGCCGATCGTTGGGGCGGCGGTGATTGTCGGTCCGCTCGTCGCTTTCTTTCTGATTCCACCGATCCAGTGGCGGCGATTGAGCCAGTATCTGTGGCTTTGGGGCATTCTGATCGCCGCGGCCGTCGCCATCAGTTGGCACGCATACGTCGCGTGGCGATATCCCGGCCAGGGCGGATATCTCGCCAACCTCCGCTACGATTTTTCCGGGACCACGGAGTTCGACGAGCCCTGGTGGTATTACCCGCCGACGCTTTTGGGAGTGGGACTTCCCTGGACGCCGGCGGCCCTCGTCGCCTTGGCCATCACCGCCGGCGCGGCGTGGCGCCGGCGCGATCGGGTCCTGCAATTTTTATGGTGCTGGGCGATCGTCCCGATTTTCGTGCTCTCCCTTCCGCATCGGAAGCATCACCATTACCTCGTCCCAAGCCTGGCCCCGTGGGCGATTCTGGCGGCGCTGGGCGCGCGGCCGATCGCCCAGCAGATGTTCAAAGGCGTCGCATGGTCGCGCCGGCCGACGTTTGGATGGCTCGTCGTCGGATTGCCGGGATCGGCGGCGCTGGCGGTCCTGGCCTGGAAGCGGCTCCTGGCCCCGACCAGCGAAATGGAACCGCAGATTCATTCGGCCGCCATCCTGATCGTTTTGTGGAATGCCTGCGTCGTGGCGTTCTATTACGGCCTCTGGAAAGAAAGCGGCCGCTGGATGCTGGCGGCGATCGTGATCGGCGTCGGCGGCGCGTATAGCTGGAAGCAAACGCAATTCCGCGACGACACCGTCGCTGACACGGAATTTCTCCGCCGGGACGTTCGAGGCGCTTGTTCCGCGGGACAAGCTGCTGGCCATCAACGCGGCCATAGGGCCGCTGGATTTCTTCCGCGTCCAGTTTTATTTGCCCGACGACGCGCTGCTGCTGCAAAATCTCAGCTATCTGCGCAGCGATCGCATTCACGCCCCCGACGCATACGTGGTCGGACAACTCTCCGATTTGCAGCCCCTGCAATCGCTCGGGAAAGTGGAGTTGATCGCTCAATCTCCGCGGCCGAGGAAAGTCAACGTGCCGCCGCTGGCGCTTTTCCATTTGATCTACGCGCCGGACCTTAAGCGATATCCACCTCCGGCCGTTTCGCCGATGCAGGCCATGATGCGTCATCCGGGCCCATGGTGCGGGCCGGAATTGCCCGAACCGGCGTCCCTGGCGAAATGATAAGGGCGTATACTGCGGACACCGCAACGTGCCGGCTTGATGAGGCCGGATGGCGATGATAGTTTGCGAGTTTGCAGCTTCAAACCGCCGAATGTACCTGACGGAATATCACCATGATTGAGCTGAATGGCGTCACCCTTTGCGCAGTCGATTCCCGTGATCGGCTGCTGGCCGGGCGGGCGCTGGATATCTGCCTGGCGCAATGCAAATTCGCGGATTCGATTCTCTTCACGCATGAAGCGGTTCAGGGGTCTTTTCGAAGTGTGATGATCCCGCAGCCGGAATCGATGGCGGCGTATGGGGCTTTTCTGCTGAAGGAGATGCACAAGTGGATCGACTCGCCGTTCGTGCTGGTGACTCAATGGGATGGGTATGTGATTAACCCGCGTGCTTGGAGCGCGGATTTTCTGCAATACGATTACATTGGGGCGACCTGGCTGGGGAAGGCGGACAGCAGGATCGTCGGCAATGGGGGATTTTCGCTTCGGTCGAAACGCCTGCTTGAGGTCGTCTCCCAGCCTTGGTTCGATCTGCTGCCCAATTTAGGGGAGGACGAGCTGATTTGCAGGGTGTATCGTCCGGTTTTGGAGAGACAATTTAATATCCGGTTTGCGCCGCCGGGGGTGGCGGAACAGTTTTCGTACGAGCACGGAGTGCCTCGTGCTCCGACGTTTGGGTTTCATGGGATGTTCAACTTCTGGCGGGAAGTGCCGGACGGCGATCTGATTCAGATGATGCCGCTGATGCCGATGGCGATTTTTCAATCGACTCAATGCTCCCAACTGGCGGTGATGTATTATCTTTCGCAGCGATGGACGCCCTTGCGGACGTTGTACGGGGCCTGGCGATCCCGTTGCAGTTTCGATGAGGTGCGCGATGTCTTTGTTCGCGGGGTTGTGCCGCACCTGGTTCCCCATTGTTTGCAAACTTGCGAATCGCTCCTGCGGATTTGAACTGAGCGTTGCGCCAGCCGCACTATTACGCTGAAGTGGCCGGATTTCGCCATTTCCAGTGGTCCGGCGGGCACTGCTCGATCCGGACAGATTCACCGCCGCATGGCCGCCGCGCTCGTTCCCGACGAACAAAGAATTCTTGCGATTTAGCGCGATCCGGTTCATTCCGCGGTTTCAGCCAGTTCCTCGGCCACGCGGCGAATCACCGCATCCCAATCCCCCGCGTCCTTCTGCCGAAAAAGCCGCATCGTCGGATACCACGGGCTGTCGATTCGATTCAGCATCCAACGCCAATCCGGCGGAAACGGCAGGAGCAGCCAAACCCTTTTGCCCATCGCTCCGGCCAGGTGCGCCACCGCCGTGTCCACGCTGATGACCAGGTCGAGATTCTCAATCAAGCCGGCGGTCTGGGCAAAATCCTTCAGCAAATCAGACCAATCCGATAGCGCAAATGGAGCATTGGCCGGTCGATTCGTCTGAAGACTGTGAAATCGGACGCCCGTGACATTCGCCAGCGGTGAAAACTTTTCCAGGCGAATTGAGCGATTGCGATCATTGCGATTTTCCGCCCGGCCGGCCCACGCCAGGCCCACCTGCAAAACATCGCCCGACGGCGCGATGCGTTTTCGCCAGGATTCGGCCGTTTTGGCGTCGGCGGCGAGATAGGGTTTCGCCGCGGGAATCGACCCAAGCGTGGTCTTGAACATTCCGGGAAGGCTCGGCAACGCGCATTGGAGATCGCAACCGGGCAACGCCGCGCCGGTCGCCACGGTGCGTTCCACGCCCGGGCTGCCGCGGAAAAGCGGCAAAAGAGCCGCGGGGCATTCAAGGACCACTCGCCCGCCCAGCGCGGCCACCATCGGCATGTAGCGGATGAAGTGAATCGCATCACCGAATCCCTGCTCGCTGTACAGGAGAATCGTCTTCCCGTCGATCCGCGTTCCATCCCACGCCGGCAGGGAAATCCGCCGCGGCGGCAGCGCATCCGGACATCGCATCCGCCATTCATATTCGGTCCATCCGCGCTCCAAATTCCCCAAAACCAGCTCAGCTGACGCAAGGTTCAAATGAGCCGCGGGCAAATCCGGCTTCCGCTGGATCGCGTTGTTGCACGCACGGATGGCCTCGTCGAATCGGCCCAGCCCCAGCAGCGCCGCCCCAAGGCTGGTGTATGCCTGGGCCAGATCGGGATTCAACTCCACTGCTTTTTTCGCCGCCGCCGCGGCCTCTTCCAATTTCCAGTTGTCGCGCAGCGCATTGCTCAGATTGCCGTGCAACTGCGCCAAATCGGGGCGCAGGCGAATCGCCTGGGTCAGCGCCTGGATCGCCTCATCGAACCGGCCACTCTTGTTGAGAAGCGCCCCGAGATTGTTGTATGCCTCGAAGAACCCCGGGTTCAGGCGCACGGCTTGCTTGTACGCGTCAATCGCCTCGCCGAACCGCTGGGCATCGTTCAGAGCCAGGGCCAGCACGTAATGAATCCTCGCGTCATCCGGAAATCGCGCGATCGCCTGCCGGCAAATCTCGACGGCCTTTTGCGGCTTCCCCGCCGCCAACTGTTCAGCGGCCAATTGCATCGACTGCGATTTGGCATCGTCAACGGGCATGGGTTGATGATACTCGCAGTCGAAGGTTCGAATATATATCCCGATAGAGCATTCGTTTAGCCGCCGCGGCCTCGCGGTGGAATTCCGAGCGATATTCAAGAATCGCAGCCGCCTGTTTAGACTCACCCCGACTTGACGGATTTCATTCCGCCGGAATAATCCGTTTCAAGCGATCCGTTTCATCGCCCAGTACCATGGATCCAACGCGAATCGATCCGGTTCCCAATCCCGCCGTGCGCCGATTGAGTCTTTATCTGCGCCAATTGGAAACCTTCAAACGCAAGGACCGCCGCACCGTTTCCAGCAAGCAGCTTGGCGAAAGTCTTAACCTCACCGACGCCCAGGTCCGCAAGGGACACTCGCCTATTTCGGCCAGTTCGGACATCCCGGTATCGGATACCGCGTCGGCGATCTGATCGTGCAGCTCCGCCGGATTCTCGGAACGGATAAAATCTGGAACGTGCTGCTGGTGGGCGCCGGAAATCTCGGCCGGGCGTTGATGGCTTACAACGGATTCGACGCCAAGGGTTTTCGCCTCATCGCGGTATTCGATTCAGACCCGGCGAAGATCGGCGAGCGACAGGGCCCCTTCGCATCCCCGCAAGGCCCCGACGCCTCCAACCCCAAACGCTTCTTCGTCATACAACCGCTTTCGGAACTGAAATCCACCGTTGAAAAATTGGGCATTCGCGTGGCGATACTGGCGGTCCCGGCCGACGCCGCTCAGGAACTGGCCGACCAATGCGTCGAAGCCGGAATCCGCGGGCTGTTGAATTTCGCGCCCGTATCGCTGAACGTCCCGCGCGAAGTCGCGCTCAATTCCGTTGACCTGGCGGTCCAACTCGAGCAGTTGTCGTTTCAGGTTAATTTTTCCCCGCTGATGCAGATGAGGTGAAAACCCGCGGCGCCGCTGACCGTCACTAAACCGGAAAGTGCCGGGTCAATCCCACTAACATCCGCATTCCCACCACAATGGCCGCGTCGGTGAAATCGTAGCGATCGTTGTGCAGCGGCGGATAGCCATCCCCGCCCGGCGGCTCGACGCCCACGAGAAAAAAACATCCCGGCGTATTCTGCAGGTAATAGGCGAAATCCTCGCCTCCCATCGACGGACGGCCAACCGGGAAATACCGCTCCGAGCCCAACACCTGCCGCGCGATCCGCGCGACATAATCGGCCATCTCCGGATCATTGACGGTCGCGGGATAACCCGTCGCCCACTCGATTTTGGCGGTGCATCCGGCGGCGGCGGCGATGCCCGCGATTCGGCGAAGAATCCCCGCCTTCGCCAGCACGCGCGATGATTCACTCAGCGTTCGCGCCGTTCCCTCGATCGTCGCCTCATCCGGAATGACGTTCGTCGCCGTTCCCCCGCGGATCATGCCCACCGTGATCACCGCCGGCTCCGTGGGATCGAGATCCCGGCTGACGATTTGCTGGAGATTCACAACCGCCTGGCACGCCGCCACGATCGGATCGGCCCCGAGATGCGGATAAGCGCCGTGACAGCCTTTGCCGACGATCGTCGCCTTGAAAACGTCGGTCGCCGCGAGCAGCGGCCCCGGCCTCGTCGCCACGCAGCCGACGGGCATTCCCGGCCAACCATGCAATCCAAAGATCGCCCGCACCGGCGGACCGATCCGTCCATCCAGCACGCCGCCGCGCACCAGCCGTTCCGCGCCGCCGCCCTCTTCTTCAGCCGGCTGGAAAACCAGTTTCGCACAGACGGACAGTTCGCTTTTGATTTCGTTCAGAACGGCCGCGGCCCCGAGCAGCGTCGCCATGTGCCCATCGTGTCCGCAGGCGTGCATCCGCCCCGGATGAATGCTGGCATATGCCAGACCCGTCCGTTCCTGGATCGGAAGCGCATCAATATCGGCCCGCAACGCGATACACGGTTTGGACGCATCGCCGATCACGCAAATTGTCGCCGTCGGCGCATCGCTCACGCCATCGGTGTGCGAAATCCCCAGCCGATCCAATTCCGCTCGCACCGTCGCGGCCGTCTGAAATTCCTCGAACGCCAGCTCGGGAATGCGATGAAGCCGATGCCGAAGTTCAACCGCCTTCGCGAACCGGCTTTCGATGACGGAGTCGAGGTTCATGATGATGCTATTTTATTGTTTTCGTTGCTCCTTTGCGCGGGACAAAGACAAATGCAACCGCGAAGGCGCGAAGATCGCGAAGAAAGACGCGAAGAAATCTCCAATTCAAATTCCTTCGTGGCTGCCTTCGCGATCTTCGCGCCTTCGCGGTTGCATTTAATATGTCCGATGGGGGGAAAAGTGCCAGGCCCAAACGCGTGTGAAGCAGGCCGCACGCACGGCCTGCTTCTTGTTTCGCGGCCCCGGCCCTTCTGGCGAGAGGTCGGGGCCAAAAAGGGCAACGCCCTTTGGAAGTTTTAGTCCGCTGCGCCCCCGCCCGTGGTCTCTTCCAGCATCTTTCTCAGATAGGAATTCTCACGGCGCGTCGCTTCTAGATCGAAAACCAGATACTTGATGCTGAGACGCAGGTAATCGAGACTTTCCTGAAGGCTGCTGACAGTCTGGCGGAGACGCTCGTGGCGGGCGCGGGTCTCGTCGGCCAGTTTTTCCAGCTTCTGCCGCTCGCTTTGCGGCAGCGTGCTGATCTCTCCCATCAGTTCAGCCAGTTTCGTTTGGAATTCGTTCTCGTTCATGTCTGTGTCTCCCACTATGGGGGGAGTCCGAGCAAAGGTCATTCCACATCCCTGTACGATAGTCGATCCGTCAAGAAGCCGCCGGCGCAGCGGCATTTGTCCCGCAAGACGCGGCAGTTGGACCTTTCCGTCCAAGCCAGCTTTGCCGCATGTCGCCGGGACGCAACGTTTGCACGCCTTCCGCGACGCAAAAAGGCCACGCCAAAACCGGCCGTTGCATTTCCACCGCATCGCCGGAGTTTTCATTCTCCCAGGCCAAAAGTTATCCGACCCATACCGCGGCGTAACCGACGGCGTTGTCCGGCGTCTGCGGTGCGACGGCGGCAAGCGTCTGGTAGCTGCTCGTGTGCCGAAGCACCACCGACTTGCGCGCTCCCTGTTCCAGACAGGCGGACATCATAGCGGCAATCGCGCCGGCACCGCACGCGTTGTTGTGAGTTCGCGCCTCAGTAACGATTTTTTCCGGCGTCATATCCGTTATAATCCGCAACACCCGACGATCGTTTTCCATCGCCCACCGCATCGCCGCCGCGCCCACGCCCGCCGGGGCAAATCGATAGTTCGGTCCATAGTGCGTGAGGTCGCTGCTGGCGAGGTAAATCGCCGACCGCCCCGCAACGGCGCGCGCCACCGTTCGCCCCAGCTCCGCCGCCGAATCATCGGGAGGGACTTCGATCGGAAGGATTTCGGCCAGCGGCCAGATCGCCTGGATCAGCGGCAACTCCACTTCCACCGCGTGTTCGCGCCAGTGAAAACGATCGTCCGTGACGAATTGTCCCGTGGCCGCGGAGAGTTCCTGCCGCAGAGCCGTCACGCCGGATTCTCCTCCGGGCACGGCCCAGCGCACGTGCGAATCGAGGACGCCGCGATCGATCGGGATCGGCGTGTGAATGGCGCCGAAAATAACCACCAGGTCCACCGCCGGCCCCTGCCGCGCCAGCGACAGCATCGCTTCGGCGGCGACCGCACCGCTGCAAATCCAACCCGCATGCGGGACGACCGCGCCGATTCCACGTTCGCTTCCGAGCTGGGATGACATCTGCGACAACGCCGGGCGAGCGGACTCGAGCAGTTCTGTCGCCGCACGCCGGCATGCCGCCGCGTCGGCCGGATAAAACATCCCGGCAACCGCGGGACGTCTTACGGACTGGTCCCTTGGCCCCGACATCCTGGTTACTATAATCTCCCATGCCGCGTTACTGGTAACGTTGATTGATTTGGCGACAGCGCAAAATTCGTTCGCATGACCCAGCCGGACCCAACTGATCCATCCCCGTCCGAGAAGACGAAGCCCGACGCCGCTTCCCCACCCGCCGGGATTCGCCCAGAATCTCCAGCATCACGCCTGCCGCCGGCGATTCGGGCCCTGGATGCGCCGCTGATCGCCGTGCCCGGACCGAAATCGCTCCGTCCTCCGCCTTCCGGTGCGCCGCGCCCGACGCCAAGGCCCTCGGCCGCTCCGCCGCCGCGCCGGCGCTCCGCCGCGCCGCCTGAGTCGCCGAACAATATCGGACCGGCCGCGCCCTCCCAGCCGTCGCTCCGGCGCGGCGTTGAATTCTCCGCCACTCAGGAAATTGCCGATGCCCTGTCGAAGGCTCAGTCAAGCCAGGAGCCACAAGTCATCGACAACCGCGCCGAAGCCGCCCCGGCAGCGTCCGCCGCGCCGATCATCCAAACCCAACTTCGCGCCGGCAGTGCCGATCCCCTCTCCGTTCGCCGAACCATCATTCCGATTCTTCTGACCGGCGGCGTGATCTTGGCCGGAGCAGGCGCTTTGCTCATGTTCGGCGGCGAAGACAACGCCCTGTCTGATTTGTTTCCAAGCTGGGTGCCGATCCTGTTCTACCTGCTCGCGTCCGTCTTCCTGGGTTTCGGCGTACTCAACATGTTCGCGGTGAAGAATGCGAAGGGGTGGGAAGGCACGGAGGCACATAGGCACGAAGTGAAAGCCGAAACCAGAAACCAGAAATCAGAATGACGAATCAAGCCCGAATGACTGAAATCCGAAACGAGGGCCGTTTCGTCATTCTGGTTTCTGGTTTCGGATTTCACTCCGTGCCTTCCCCCCCGCGTTGACTCCCGCTCGGGCCACTTCTATCATGCAGCGGCCTTAATTCGAGGAGTTCTACATGGCTGGTAATAACGTATTGCAGATCACCGATGCGAATTTCGACCAGGAAGTGCTGAAATCGGACAAACCCGTTCTGGTGGATTTCTGGGCTGAATGGTGCCAACCCTGTCGCAGGCTTGCACCCACCATCGAGAAGCTCGCTGGCGACTACACCGACCGCGTCAAGGTCGGCAAGCTCGACACCGATTCCAACCACGCCACCGCCAGCAAGTTCGGCATCAGCGCCATTCCCACCGTCATTCTCTTCAAAGGCGGACAGGTCGCGCAAAAGTTCGTCGGCCTGCGCGGCGAGAAGGATTTTCGAGACGCCCTCGACGCGGCTCTCTGACCGATCGACCGATTTTGATCTGGAAAGAAAAACGGCCTGCCGACGTACGCCGGCAGGCCGCTTGATTTCAGGCCGCGTCTTTTACTGACCGCCCGCCGGCTGCGTTGTCGCCCCGCCCGTCCCCTCCGCTTGCTGCTTCAGTTCCGCCGCCTTTTCCTCCTCGGTCTTGGCGCGGCGTTCCGCGGAACTCGCCTTCTTCTCCGCCGCCTCCTTCGCCTCGATGTCGCTCAGCTCTTTCTTCTGATCGTCCGTGAGCACGGCCACAGTGTCGTCATATTCCTTCTGACGGATCTGTCTCTCCTGTTCCGCCGCCTCGGCGCGAATGTCCTTGATCTTCGCCTTCTGATCTTCCGTCAAATCCGTCAACTTGTTGAACGGCGCGCCGACGCGCATATGGGACGCCCGCGATTCGTCCGACGGTTTCGTCGTGGCGTCGTCGGCAATGGCTCGCACCCCCACGCCGATCAGAATCACCGCAACCAAAATGGCGAGACAATTCCTCAGTTTCATAGCCGATCTCCTCTTGTTTACGGATGAAAATTGTGAGTCTGGAAACGCTCGCAATAGGATAACGTTTCGATCGGCAAAAGCCAAAAGAGGGTGTTTTCTCAACACAACCGCTTACCGCTTCCGGGCCGGCGAACTCTCGAAAAGCGGATTGTTGATCGACAACTTCCCAGCCACCACGATGCCCTTCGGCTCGCGATTTTCCGGCGATTTCGCCGCTGGTGGGGCGGGTTCCGCCTGCGCCGGGGCCGCCGATTCCGCTTCCCCCGCAGCCTCGTCGCTCGGCGCCGTATCCGGCCGATACAATCTCCCGTTGAACATCTTTTGATATTCCGTCCAATTCGACTCCGCCGAGCCCTCCCCGCGCGTCAGTTGCAACGCCGTCATCAGCTTCGCATCCAGGTTCTCGATCACGTGAACCGCAATCGCCTCCGGCGTCGATGGCACTCGCGCCGCCCCGAATTCCGGCTCGCCATGATGACTCAAAATAATGTGCTCGATCACGTCGATCAGCGGCCGAGGAATCGGCTCGCCCAGCGCCTTCTGGGCATCCTGGGCCTTCTGCTCCACCCAGATCGCACCCTTGACGACATGCCCGACCAACTGCCCGCCATCCGTGTACGCGAACGCGTTCTCGTAGCTCAGCTCCCACGTCTTGGCCAGGTCATGCACGAACACCCCGGCCACCACCAGATCGCGATTCAGCTTCGGATAAAACTTACACACCGCATCGGCCACTTCCATCGCATTCAGCGTATGCTCCAGCAATCCCCCGACGAATGCGTGATGGAAGCTCGTCGCGGCCGGCGACCGGCAGAAATTGTTCATCAGTTCTTCATCATCCAGATACGCCCGCACCAGCGCCTTCAAATGCCGATTCCGCAGCGAATCGCAGATCTCGAACAGACGCTGGCACATCTGATCCACGTCCCGCTCGGTGTGCGGCATCAGATCCGCGATGTCATACGTCCCCTCCTTGGCCGGCCACATCTGCTCGATGATGAGCTGCAGATTGTTCTGATAATTCTCGATTCGCCCGCGAATTCGCAGCATTCCCCCATCCGGCATGGCCGCGAACATCTCCCGCGTGGCATTCCAAATCCGCGCCGTCATCTGGGCCGTGCGATCCGAGCAGAACGCCTTGATGTAAAATTTCCCCGAAGCCGTGGCCGCCAACTGCTTGTTGGAGATGACGAAGACGTCTTCCACGACATCCCCAGCCGCGCAATCGCGAAGGAACAATCGCCGCATGAGGGGGGGTTATATCCGCTGGCCCGATGGAAGGCCAATGCGGGTGAAGCAGATACGGTGTGGCACGCGGTCGCGGTCCGCCCGGATCGCACTGGCATCAATACCGGAGAAGGATCTCGCACGGAGGCGCGGAGGGAACCCCAGCGTTTTCTTCTCCGCGGACTCCGCGCCTCCGCGTGAGATTTGACTTCAATCGGCCGCCGAACCACAAGAATAACTTGCACCCAGGAAATCCGTGCAGGGTTGCGCTTCGTTACAAAACGTTACGCTTTTGGAGAAATGATTAGTGATTGCTAACTTATCCAATGCGTTCAAGTCGTGTTGGTGAAAGCGGTTATTGGCGATGGGCGCCGAAACGGCGGGTTTGCGCGGAAAAGTGTAACACGGGACGAAGCCACGCGGAGGCGCGGAGGCGCGGAAGAACATCGTTTCAGTCATTCGCACTTTCAGCCATTGATTCGCCATTCGGGTTTCTGGCTTCTGGTTTACCCGCCGTGGCGGGTCTCAGTCGTTTGGCACCGTCAGCGTCTTGAGAAACCGCGTAGTGGGATCGGCATTCACAGCACTGCGGTCGACAATGTACGCGAACCGCCGGGTGACCATGGGCTGCGGGTTCGTCCCGCCGACGTTCTGCCAGCCCTGAAGGACCACGTAAATCGTGAACGTGTCGGACCGGGTCGTGATGAGATTGCTGATGCGATCGAGGGTGAGGCAATCCCATTGATAATCCTCGGACACGCTGCTGGAAACGGGCGTCACGTTGGGAAAGTTCTGATCCGGCGGGCTAAGCAATCCCATGGCGGAAGTAGGAGCCGTCGGCGCGGCAATTACGGCCGATCCGGTTCCGTCCTGGAAGCCGGGAACCTGGTTCAAATCGAAGATCGACATGAACGGTCCATGTGGTGGGTTCGTCGCGTTGCCGTCGCGGTATGTGACAATCGCCTGTGCGATAGCCTGGTCGTGGGCCAAATAACTTGCATCCGTAGCCTTGGAAACAAACGGCAACATGCTCAGCACCTTCCACGATGCGGTGTTGATATTGATCAGCCCCTCGACGCCCACGTTGTCCTGCGTGGTCTGGTCGGTGGCGGTGGCATTGGCCGTCAGCGATGGCGTCGGTGGAATTGGCGCTGACGCACTAAAGTTCTGCGGCGGATACGCGAACGCCGGGGCTGCCGGATTGCTCGAAACAAGGTTTGGATCGAAATTCGGCAGATACGCGTCCGTGCTGGATTGTACGGTCAGATAGTTGAAAAGATTTCTCGCCCAGGCGTAGTAGTCGGGTAAGGGTGGAGTTGCCGAGGTCCCGTCCGGGTATTTTCCGCTCTGAATTGCGGTTGTGTACTGGTAGGATGCGGCCATCGGGACAAATCGACCAACGTTCTGGGCGAGGTTCATGCGCGGCAACCCCAGTTTCAACAGCCGCACAGGAACAATCCTTGGGAAGAGAATTCAGCTCCAGGAAATTTGTAGTGCCGACCTGGTTCAGCGCACCACTGTTAATGCGAACCCGATAGGCACCGATGAACGGGACGTCGAGCATGTCTCCGTTGCGCGCAAACGCGCCAAGGGGATGCAGATAGGTTTGACCGGCAGCCGGAGTAATGCCCAGGGGATAAGGATGTTGCGGCGAGACGACGGAATTTGGGAAGTGCATCCAGTCGTTCGCGGCATTTCCCAAGTTGATGTTATAAATCTGAATCGGCGGGAAATTGTTCGGGTAACTTGCCGTGAGCGCGCTAAACCCGAAGGATGGCACGGTGGTAATGGGAGGAGTGGCGGTCGCTGGCCACGTTGGGTTTTGGGCACGGGGTTTGATTCCCTGGCTATAGGTACCCCCTCCGGGGGGAGGGGAGCCAGCTTCGCGAGGAATCGTGGTCGCTTCATAGAACCCGGGAAAGACTTGTTTGAACCAAGTCGCGGGTACAGTTGCGTCGCCTTTCACCCGCACATAGCTCCACGCAACGCCGGCAGCGGTGGTCCCAAGCGGCAGACCGGAGAAATCATAAGAATCGACGGGAACCATATCGTACAGATTGGGATAAACCTGTGAGTACAGGCTAGGATACGTCAAGTCTGCCGCCGAAGTGTACGTCCCCTCATTGAATGTATTCTGAGGGTCAGTGGAGGCAGTGTAGGCTCCGGTAGACTGACGCGGCCGTAACAGAACAAGCTCACCGCCGGCGGACGTGCCTGCACCGAACGTGGTCCCACCAATAACGAGTTGCAGGTTTGGGACATAAACGTCGCAAGTATTGGGGGCCGCCGGATTGGGGCCAGTCCAAGGGCCCGTTTGCATCGGCGTTGCAGTCGCAGTCTGGTAGAAACTCCCCGGAGTTACCGGCGGACGTGCTGCGGGTGCGTTTACGGCGCTAACGGGCCGGCAGGTGGCGTCGCCACCTGCGGCAGCTCCACCGGCGTTGTAGTTTTCCAGAAGCGCATAACCGTGCGCAGGGGATGATTATTACACCGGCGGGAAGGGGGACTCCCGGGCTCGCCGGGTTATTTTGCGCCTGCATCTCCCCCGTCGTTGGCCCAATTACGGAGACCAGATTTGGGGCGGTTCCGGTCATTTGGAAACTCAAATTGGGATAGCCGCTGCCAACTGTATTGCGATTGATTAACCCCAACTGCCAATTGATCAACGTCAGTGGAACCGGATATGGGTTATACAACTCGACAGCGACATAGCCCTGAGGGTTGGCCGTGCCGGTGCCGGAGTCGTTGCCCGTGAACGTATTCACGTACACCTCGCTGATGACCGGCTGCGGGGCGTTGCTGTACACCTGCAATTCAACCGGAGCCTGGGGCGGGGGCGTAGCGCCGGTGTCGATTTGGGAATTATTCAGCAGATCAATTGTCCGGCTGATGACGTTCTGGGAATTATCCCTAAGACCAAGCGTATTGACCGCTGCGAGGGCGGCGCGAAGCGCCATGACATTTGTGTTGGTCACGGACGGCGTTCCGTCGCCTGTAGGCACCGCCGGCACGTCGAGAAGTGACACATTTGCCGTGTTTGCGCCATAGGATCGCGCAGCGGCGAGCGGAACATGGCCTGCGGGTTTCCAGTCAATGGGGAACCCGCCGTCGGCGCCGTGGGGTCGTAGATGTTGTAGGCATCGACTCCGGTCGTACCGAAAGGAGTGGCGTTCGACGGATTCCCCGCCATCACGCACCAGAAGGCCCGGAACAATTCGCGGAATGTCGCGGTGTTGACGTTGGCCTTGACAGCGTTCGTTGACCAGGGTTGAAGCTGCCAGTAATACCCTGGGCTACTGTAAACCTGGCTCAAGACGTTGTAACTGTTCGTGGGCGTTCCGGTCGTGAAAGTCGCAGGCGGCTGGTTAGTGCTGGGGTTTACCGCGACAAACGTATAACTCGGCCCAGTATTGCCAGCCACGGGGCCGGGATAGAGAACAATATCGTTCGCTGCATACGCAGTTCCGCTGTTCCATACGCCCCTGTAATGCGGGTTTGTCTGACCCGTGGCGATAGGCCCATATGCCAACATGTAGTTGGGCAGAAGCGGATCCGAATAGCCGCCATTAAGATTATTGTAAACCTGTTGGATGCAGTTCGAGACGGGATTGTGGGTGACGAGCAGGGCGCGGAGAGACATCGGCGCGGTGACGGCATCCCCCGCCAGTGCTGTATATTTAAAGTTCGTCGGATACCAGCCATTGGCGGTATTCACTTGCGAAGGATCATACGGCGTGGAGGGCACAGGGCTTCCCGAGGTTCCGCACAGAGAGTTCGGCAAAAGCGATTCAACGACGGACTGGGACAGGCTGTTGGGGTTCTGCAGACAAAAGTGATACGCCAAGGCGGCTTCATCCGCCAGAGGCAGCGCTTGGTATCGCGTGCCGGTTCCGCCGCCGTATGTGTTGTATCCGGGATTGGCGATTCGGCGAATGAACTGCTGGTAAAATGCTTCACTCTGACTAATGAAGCTGTAATCGGCCGTATCCCCGGCATTTGTGCCCCGGCCAAATGCCTGAGGGGGGATGTTGGCCATCGTGGAATTGCCGGCGGTAGTTGAATTAACTCCGATGGGGGATTCATCGTAAGGGTCTTGACCGGCGTTAGCATTATTGCCGAATCGATAAGCGTTAAGGGTGGCGATGTTGTCGCTCGCGTTGAGCATGTCCTGTAGGCCCACGCTGGTTGGGAAAAGGCCCCAGGTATTCGTCGCGGCGGCACCACTGTAAAAGGATTCCGTATCTCGGCTCCACGCGGTATTGGCATTGATTGCGGAATTGTTGTCGATGATGCGAACCCCGGCATACCAGGTCAGCCCGTCGAGGTTTAGGCCAGGAATGCGAAATAGCAGCGAATCAGCGATTCCATCGCCGTCAGCATCAGCGGCGGTGAATGTCTTTGCCGCTGTGCCATATGTCAGGCGCAGGAACGTTATAGCCGTTCGAAAGAGTCAAATACGTCGGAGTTAACGGGGTCAGGTTGCCCAAAGTTCCGCCAATCAATGGTGCGCTTAGTAATGCCGTAATGTCCGTTGAACCGGCGGCGCGCATAGGGTCTTCAAACGGAGTCCCGAGAATTGAAACGGGCGACAACGTTGGTGGATTTGGAGCAGCGGCTGGCACCACCTGAATCGATTGCGTGAGGTATTGCCACAACGGCGAGCCAGTGCCCGCCGGGTCGGGAATTCGATCCGCCAACCAGGGATCGCTGCCATTGGCAGTGATCGGCAAACGGCCGTTCATCACCTGCCAACCGCTGCCAGGACTTGCCGACGGTGTAATGGCGGCCCCAGGCGGAATGACACCGCCTCCCGCAGGCGCGTTGTAAAAGATGAACGGGTTGGCTGCGTCGTTGACGATGTCCCCCGGTTGGTATCCGCCGGGAGAAGCGGGAACGTTGGGCATAATCGGCGGTGAAACCGCAGCCTGTCCCTGATAAAAACTGCGATCCTCGGCTGTGACTGCCAAACTCGTGGCATAGGCCGAATTCCCGTGCAGATCGCCGAAGGTGTCGTTCAAATCATCCGCGATAACGCCTTGGCAGGCTTCGGCTATGCCATTCAGGGCGGTGTCCACGTCGGTGCTGAGAACGTTCTGGGCCGAGGCTACCCGGCTCGATCGCGTCGTCGAGATGAAGGCTGAGCCAAGGATGGCTAACAGCAGGAGCAGAACGATCACGATGATCAGGACGGAGCCCGCGCGGGGGCGGCGGGCTAGAGAGTAGAAAGGAGAAAGTAGAAAGTGGACCAGCGACCTGGCGCACTTCGTCTCTCCGTCTCTTTGTCTCTTCGTTTCTTGGTCGGATTTCATCGGCGTCCTCGCCTCACTTCAACCTAAACACATATTCGTACCACGGCCCGTCCTTGATCTTATTATTCGGATCGTCCACCTTGATCAGAATGCGAATCATGGCCGGCATGTCGTCATGCCAGGCGGCCACGTAGCGCGGGGGATTGTTGAAATTGCCGAAGGCGTTGCCGTTGGGACCGGTACTACTTGGGGCGGACAAAAGCGCTCCATAATCCCGCGTTGGATCAAAATTCACGTCCACTTCCCAGGGCGGGCAATACGAACCTGCTGCGCTGGGCGTCGCGGGAGGATATGTCGCGAACCAAAGACTGTAATAGTCCCGCAGCGGAATAACGTCTGTAAAATAGTTCAGCAATGTAGTGGCGGGCGTGCCTCCAGTGGCCAATGTTTCACCCCCGCTGGCGTCGAATCCGCGAATGAGGACTTGCTTGGCGGATCCCGGTGCGTCCGCGTGCGGCACGCCTGTCGAACTTCGCGGCATGCCGTACCAGCGGATGTGCTTGTTGCCGTTGGCGTCGAGATAAAAATCGATCTGGCCATCGGGCCCGAGGCCGGTCATGTTGCCGTTGACATCCTGCTGCATGTAATCCCCGGCATATTCCACGATGAACTGGCTGCAATGCTGGAGGAAGAACGGGGCCATCTCCGCGAGGGAGGCCGAGCTGAGCGGCGATTGAATCAGCGGATTGCACTGTGGCCGATTGAGCCACAGGCCGGGATCGGTACTCGGATTCGCCGGGTTGATCGCGGTAAAACCTGTGTAACCTGGGACAGCATTGTTATAAGCGACGACATAAGGCGGAGTCTGGTAAGGGGCTGATAGGGCCGCATATTGCGGGGCTGTGGGAGTGGGTTGTACTAGTGCCGTCGAATAGACGAGCGGATTCCACCATAGGCTGGCGGGGGACGCGACCGGCGAGCTGACATAGCCCGCAGTCTGCCAGGTCAGAATGGCGTTGGCGATGATGCGCTCGTATTGATCCGGCGTGACGCCGGCAAGATCGTATCGCGAGGATTGGAACTGGGTTTGTGCGGTGGCGGTGCTATTGCTGTCCGGCGTGTTGTAGCTCAGCGGCGTCATGTTTGCGCCGTAGGTAGCGCCGTTGAAATCTTTGGGAGCCGCAGAGGCCGTGGGGTAATAGACATCGTTGGCGGTAATGAGATTGGGAGCAATTCCGCTTCCATCCAGCAAAAGCGTCACCTTCCGCGCCAAAACCCAATCCGACGCGTACGCTCCGACGCGCGGAACGCCGGTTACTGTCGTTCCGTTGAACAGGCCGGAGGCGGTATTCGGCAGACTGCTCGGGCCATAGAAGTTGCTGAGATCGTTGGCCGGCAGGGCGGCGCCGCCGATCTCTATGAACGCATCATCGGAAGATTCGCTGCCGGTGTACGTGCCGTTGTTGCCGGAGCGGCGATGGTAATTGCCGTGGGCGAAAAACATCAGCAGGTCGTGCTGGTGATTGCGACTGTTGAGAATGGCGGCGGACAGATGGCCCGACGCCGAGCCGAGGGTCGTGTTGCCGATGTTGATCGTCGTGCCAACGTTGTCGGTCACGATCACCGTTGGATCCGAACTGGTCTTGGCATCGTCGCTGTTGAGGAACTGCGTCACGAGTTGGCTGGCGATGATGAAGCAGGGCGGATTTTTCGAGACGTTTTTAAGATCGTTGAACAGCATCGGGCCGGTGGCCTGGGCGTCGTCGTTGATGGCGTTGAGGGCCTGGCCGGCGCTGACGGCGTCCGTGGCGCTGCGGAAAACGTAATTGATGCCGATGATCAGGAGCAGAACCATGGCCAGGGAGAGCATGAGTTCGACGAGGGTGAAGCCCCGGCCAGCGGCCGGGGAATTCCGAAATCCGAAACCAGAATGACGAATCAAATCCGAATGACCGAATGACGAATGGGTCTTCGTTTCTGGTTTCGGGTTTTGGGATTGGTTCGTCATTCTGGTTTCTGGTTTCTGGTTTTCATCGGTTCCGTCAGTTATTGCTCGTATTCACGCGGATAAAGGCCGATCCGGCGGCGATGTCCTGATTGGGGCCGGTGAATGGGCCGGTGTATTCACCGTTGGCGCCAACCGTCGGGGCGGCGCCGATGACGAAGACGGCGGCGCTGAACCGATTATTGGTAAGCGAGGGCAAGTCGGCATCGGTGATGTTGCCCTAACCCGGCTGGAGGGAGAAAGTCTGGTTGATCGCGCTCGCCGGCGTCGTGGGAAGAGCGATTCCCAGGCGAAAAAATCGGCCGATCATGTTTGACGGGGCTGGATAGGCGGCGCTTCCGGGAGCGCCAATCAGAACAAACGCGCCCGGGGCGGCGCTGGGCACGTTGGTCAGCTTCACGGTCGAGGTCTTGTCGGTCGGATCGTAGGTGAAGTTTGCGACGAGGGAGGCGGGAACGCCATTCGTGGGAGTGGCGGGAGGGACGGTCGGAGTTGTGTACGTTGGCGAAGAGAGGTAATTATAGAGATTCGGCGGGATGGGCGGAGCAACGAGCGGAAGGATCGGCGGTGCGGGGGTAATGGGGGTTGTGTCTCCCGGCTGGAATCTCGTCACGTAATTCGGGAAATTCGCATTTTGCAGGGCGATGACGAAGACCTGGGCGAACGGGCTGCTGGCCGAATCGCGGCGGTAGAAGCCGACCCAGCCAAATCGGCGATCGGCGGCATAAAAACTGTCGGATCCCAGGACCTGCATGATGTTTGACGAAAAGGCCTGCACCGTCGGCGCGGCTGAAGCGCCCGTCGGCTGAAAGATGGAATTGGTGGTGCCGGGAGTGGCGGGGGGGCTGCCGACTTCCGCATCCGCCGCGGCCTGGATTTTCTTGATGGCGTCGCGAATGACGGCGCTGCCTTGGGTTTCGCTGGTGACGGCGGCGGTCTGTTGGATGGCGACGGGGAAAATCCCGGCGATCATGATGAAGCCGATGCCCAGGAGAATCACCGCGAAGAGAACCTCTATAAAAGAAAATGCCGATTGCCTATTGCCTATTGCCAATTGGGGACCGAAGCGGCGCGCACGAGCGGGGCCTTTCAATAGGCAATAGGAAATAGGAAATTGGCAATCTCCGTCCATCATTTCGCCTTAATCAAAGAGCCGTTCACCGGGTTGACCATCAGCGCCACGCCGTTCTTGTCGATCCAGTTTTCTTCGATGAATTTGTCGGCGGGGAAGGTGGTGCCGGGGGACGGATTTATGCTAGAAGCGTTGGGAGTAAGGGTGTAATTCATGTCCAAATTGCTGAACGGCGACCCGTCTCCAATCGTTGGGGGACTGCCATTAACCTGCATCGATGCATGTTGCGTGAGGTAGGCGTCCTCATCGAAGACAACGAGGCCGACGGAGGACGTGAGGGCTAGCGATTGTTGAGCGCTCGGTGACAGGGCCAGGCTGCCCAGATCGTAATACGGGCCACCATAAGGATAATTCATTCCCATTCGCTGGCACAATAAGCTGTTGACGGCGGTCGATGTTGAAGTGAACTGCTCCTGGGCGGGAACCGCGAAGGGAATGGTTGTCAACGTTCCGTCAGCGGCGAACATGATGGCGCCCAAGCGACGGTAGCGGTCAACCGGCGGGAAAGTGCCTCCGGTAGTCCAGACGTTATATTGGTTGTAGGTATAGGTATTATTATTAAGAGCGACGCCAACCCCTGCGGGAAGAAGGACGACATCTCGATAAAACACGAAACTGCCGGCGTTATTCGGATCGGGGTTATTCACCATTTCCAGAGAATTCACTTGGCCGTCCGCCGCCGATGGTGCATTCGGCGTGAACAGGTTCGTCAAAGTCCCCGTGCCGTTTTGCCACAGCGTTTGCACCTGCACCTCGGCCATGGCGGTTCTTTGGGTTTTGGGATCGATGAAGAAGCAGACGCCGATGGTTTGGCGATTGTAGATGGCGTCGGCGCGGGCGTTGGCCAGAACGGCGGCGATCTGGTTCTGGGCCGCGGCCACGTTCGTTCCGCCCATCAACGCGTTCCACACCGGAATGGCGATGGCCAGCACCAGGATGATGATCGTCAGAACGGTGATCATCTCGATGAGGGTGAAGCCAGAGAGGCTGCTCCTTTGTCCTTTGTCATTTGTCCTTTGTGTAGGCAAATGACCAATGACGAATGACCAATGGCCGGTTTGTCTAGCTTTTGGTGTCGGGTTTTCCATTCCAAGTTTCGTCATTTGAATGAATAAACGTTGTCGTCGGTCTTATTGCCGCTGGCGTTGCTGAAATCGCCGTCGGAGCCTGCGGAAACGAAGAACGGCTGGTTGGCATAGATCGTGCCTGGGGCAGCCGCGTCATAGGAGGAAACGGACGGCGTGGTGGCAAGGGTATAAACGCCGGCACTGGTAACGACGCCGTAGTTCACTCCGTCAATCCAGACGACGCCCGGAGCGGCGGTAGCACCGGAAACCCCGAATCCGCCGCCTGGAACGAAGAGGATCGGATTTCCCCAGCCATCTAGCAGAAGAGGAACGGACATCTGCACACCCGTCGTGCTGTTGGTGAAAACAACATTGAGGATTTTGTTGGCCGGAAGATTGTTGATGATCGTTTTGTTTTCGGGAATCGACTCCAGCGTGTACATCACGCAGATGGTCTCCAGCACGGCGGGATCAATGCCGCTGGCGGAGGTGAGGTTGTATGGGGAGGTGTTCGGAACTTGGCCCGGGGCGGGAGCGTCCACCTGGCCAACGGTCCAGAAGCGTTGGACCGGCGTCGGAATTCCAGACAGGTTGCTCGTCGTGATAGTCACCCCCCCCGCGATCGGAATAAGCGTTGGCGGGCGCGAAAGATGCGTTGCGTTGCGATAATTCTCAAACAGCGTCTTGCACGTTTCCAGCGTCGTCTTGGTGTCGCGTTCCTTGGCCTGGCCGCTGATGATCTTGCCGCCGGCGAAGAACAGGCCGATGAGGATCAGGATGATGCCGATCACCACCAGCAGGCTCGATGAGGGTGAAGCCGCGGCGCCCTTGGCGAACCAACGAGATGGAAGAGCTGGGTGATTTCATCTTTCCGCCTGGGTAATGATTCGTCGTGTCTCGCGGGTCAGGACAAGGTCTGATTTAACCGCTGAGCGCTAATCTCAAGGTCTTATTTAACCGCGGAGATCGCCGAGATCGCGGAGATACACGGAGGAGATATTCAGGCGCGTTGCTCTCTGCGTCTGTCTCGGCGATCTCAGCGAACTCTGCGGTTAAATCCCCATTTCCCGGCCGGAAAGTTCGCAGGCCCGGCTCGGCCGTCATTGCGAAACATCGCCGAAACTGGTGATGTCATCCGCGGTTCCATAAATGCCGTCGGGGCCGGCGGAGATCAGAATGAATTGATCGACGGCCCGGGGACGGCCGGTGTTGTTCAAGTCCGTGCCGGTCGGCGTGATTGCGGCATTGGCGAAGTAACCAAATGCGTCGGGACTGTTAGTGACGGCGCTTTTAGCGACCGACGGTGGCCAAGCGGGAGTCTCCAGAGCGTTCAGATCATGAGCCTTGCCCGTCGGCAGGCCGATGCAGTGGCCGGCGGCGTTCGGTCCCGTGTACCCGACAATGTCGCGAAGGTCGTACTGGTACAGAGCAGTCGAGCCCGTGGTTGAATCGAGGATCTTTCCATCGGAGATGACGCCCTTGGCTCCGGTGCGGGCGCGAAGATAAAGAATGGGAAGCGGGCCGGGGGTCGGAAAGCGATCGACGAATTCGGGGATAAAGCTGTCGGTCGCCCGCGTTCCCGCCTGATCCGTGAAAAATGTGGGGGACAGGCTATTCCCACCGGGATCAGTTTGCTGGTAGGTGGTGGTTTGGAACGGCTGGCCGCCGTTTGTTTGCTCGCACCACATCAGGTAAGTCGAACCATTGGGAAAGAACGCCGGCTGTTGACCGCCGAAACTGCCCGGGACGGAATTCAGATTTTTCGCCCCGAGCCCGACCAATGTCGGATCAAAAATGGGCGACGAGGCATTTCCCGGAGCCGACAATCCAACTCCGCTCAATCCGCCCATCAGCCCTAACACGAGATTCTCCGCCCCCGTCACTTGCTGAGCCTTGACGGCCGGCCCGGCACTTCTGTTGTTGGGGTTGATCAGTCCCACAAAGAACGTCGGCGCATAGGGGTTGTTGGTGCTTTCGATCTGGTCATTGCTCAGCGGCCCCGGGTACGCGTTGAACGTGGTGTAATAGGCGTTGCACGCATTGGCGATCTGGCTGATTTCGTTTTGGGTATCGGCCACCTGGGCGGCGCGGCGGATATGGCTGATGGCTGGAAAGAGAATGCCCATCAGCACGATGATGATGCCGATCACCACCAGCAATTCCACCAGGGTAAAGGCGGATTGGCCGGCATGGGTTCGGAGCCTGGTTGGCATCATAGTCGCTCGCCTTGGACGCATTATTCGCGGTGTCCAGTGGGGCGCGCTCATTTCTGAAGATGCACTTTTACCGCGGTCTTCGACAAGCTCAGACCCCGAGCCTGTCGAGGGGAGATCGCGGAGATCGCGGAGAAAAACCCGAAGAAATACTTATTTGCCACAGATGAAAAATCAGATGGACACAGATGGGAATGCAATTTGTATGGCTTTTATCTGTGTCCATCGGTCTTTCATCTGTGGCAAAAAATCTTCTCTGGGTCTGTCTCCGCGATCTCAGCGATCTCCGCGGTTAAATCAACCCGTCTTAAGCGCAACTGGCGGTGGTTACCGAACTTGCGCGAGGACTTTCTTTTGAATGATAATCACATCGGCCGGGTGACGACGAACTCGGCCATGGTGTCCAGCACCTGCCGCGATGGTGTTTCCGGCAGGATGGCCAGCCCCGCGCGGGCACGGTCAATCAGCATGCGAGCCTTGGCGGCGGCGTAGTCCACCGAATCGCTCGGCAAAATCAAGTTCCGAATCCGCTCCACCTTGTCCGATTCGTGACTCCTCAAAAGCGAACGCAACAGCGTGCGATGCTCCGGCGGGGCCGAACGAAGGAAATGGATGACCGGCAAGGTGAGCTTGCCATTCTGCACGTCCAACCCAAGCGTCTTGCCGACCATGGACTCGATCCCGACCAGGTCGAGGATGTCGTCCTGAATCTGGAAGGCCGTGCCGAGACACAGGCCGTATTGGCGGAGGTTTTCGATCGCGATTTCATTGGCGCCGGCGAAGGTTGCCCCGAGCTGGCAGCAGGCGGCGCAGAGGATGGCCGTCTTGCAGGTGATGATCTGAAGGTATGTTTCCTCGTCCAGGTCGAGATTGTTGCGATTGTGGATTTGCAATAGCTCGCCTTCGCAAACCTGGTTGGTGGTCCGGCCGATGACGCGCGAGGCCAATTGCGAATCGAGGCTGGAGCAGAGATGGAAACTGTGGCTGATGAGATAGTCGCCGAGGAGAACGGCGGCCTCGTTGCCGCGGAGATGGTTGATGGTCGCGCCCTTGCGGCGAAGCTCGGCATCGTCCAGCACGTCATCGTGAACCAGCGTGGCCATGTGAACCATCTCGACGACGGTGGCCAGCACGGTGTGCGTGTCGGAAAGTTTTCCGGAGGCTTTTCCGGCCAGGAGGACCAGGAGCGGCCGGAGCATTTTGCCGCGGAATCGGCCGACGTGCCGGCAGAGGGTATTGACGCAGGCGAGATCGCTGTGGAGTTCAGAATCGAAGAGTTTTTGGACGGCGTCGAATTCGCCGCGGACGCATTCGGTGAAGGAGTCCAGGACCGAAGTACCCACTTTCGCCATGGGACCGCATTATAGTGACAGCGGTCGGCGAGCGAATTGGCTGCGGGAAGTTTCGGAAGAATTGAAAGAAGTTTAGCCGGCCCGCCTGCGGGCCGAGTTCGACGCCAATCCGATTGCCCGCGAAACACGGCCCGCAAGCGGGCCCGCTAAACTTTTTTGACCTTTCCCGGCGGCGGACATAGTTTACTGCGACATGCCCGACCCCGCGTTCCAGCAATGCATCAATCCCGCCTGCGCGGCCACGTTTGACGTCTCGCAGGTTCTCGTCGCCTGCCCGCGCTGCGGGAGCCTGCTGGATATTCGCTACGACTGGGCGAAGTTGCCGACGATCAAGGGGATGGGCTTCTTCGAGCATCGCTGGAGCACCAAGGGCATCGGCGTTGAGGGGACGTTGGATTTTTCCGGCGTGTGGCGATTCCGCGAACTCCTGCCGTTCTACCGCCGCGAGGAAGACATCGTCACCATCGGCGAGGGAAGGACCGTTCTTCAGCAGGCGAATCTCCTGGCTCGGCAGCTTGGCATGAATCCGGGGAAGCTGCTCCTGCAATACGAAGGGCTGAATCCCAGCGGGAGCTTCAAGGACAACGGGATGACCGCCGCCTTCACGCATGCCCGCATGGTCGGCGCGAAAAAAGTCGCCTGCGCTTCCACCGGCAACACCAGCGCCTCGCTGGCGATGTTCGCCAGCCTGGCCCAGATGCGCGGAATCGTGTTCATCGGCAGCGGAAAAATCGCGCTGGGAAAGCTGAGCCAGGCCCTGGATTACGGCGCGCTCACCTTGCAGATTCGCGGGGACTTCGACGATTGCCTGCGGCGAATCAAACAGGTGGCCGTGGACATGCCCGAACTGGGGATTTACCTGATGAACAGCGTGAATCCGTTTCGGCTGGAGGGGCAGAAGAGCATCATGTACCGCGTGCTGGAGGCGATGGATTGGCAAAGCCCGGATTGGGTCATCGTGCCCGGCGGGAATTTGGGGAATTGCTCCGCGTTCGGCAAGGCGTTCTCGGAACTGAAAGAGTTGGGGCTGGTGAAGAAAATCCCGCGGCTGGCGATCGTCAACGCCAGCGGGGCCAATACGCTCAACGAATTGGTGAGCCGACAAGGATTGAAATGGAACGGCGGGGCGTTTGATGTCTCGAAGGTGCAAAAGCATTACGCGGCCCTCGATGAATCGAACTACAGGCCGCATACCGTCGCCAGCGCGATCGAAATCAGCCGGCCGGTGAATCTGCCCAAGGCGCTGCGGCGCTGGAGGTGATGAAGGGATTGACGCTGGAGGTGAGCGACGAGGAGATTCTGGAGCATCGCGCGATGGCCGCTCGCTGGGGCTTCGGCTGCGAGCCGGCCAGCGCGGCGGGCGTGGCCGGGCTGCATAAGCTGCGCGAATCGCAAACCATCGGGGCGGATGAGACCGTGGTGTGCATTTTGACCGGGCACGAGTTGAAGGACGCGAATGCGACGGTGAAATATCACACCGGCGTGGATTTGAGCGCGGCCCAGGAATTGGCCCCGAGGAGCGAGCCGAAGGGAAAGCTGGCGAACCGGCCGGTCGTCGTCGAGGACGACCTGGAGGCGATTATCGCGGCGATGGGAGGGGAGAAGTGAAATCCGAAATCGCTTTTTTTCCCCCCTCTCCCCGGTACGCCGGGGAGAGGGATAGGGTGAGGGGCAGTATTCGAGGTTTAGAAATCGCCCCTCACCCTGACCCTCTCCCCATGAGTACATGGGGAGAGGGGAAAGATATGATGTACATTCTGGCTTCAGGTTTCGGGATTCAGGTTTCCCGGAAGGGGCGCGATGCCCGCCATTAAACTCGCCATCACGGGCGCCTGCGGCCGAATGGGCCGGCGGCTCATCGCGCTGCGCATGCGGACAAATCGTTTCAGTTGGTCGCGGCCATCGATCGGCCGGATTGCGCCGAATTGGCCCAGGACTCGGGCGAACTCGCCGGCATCGGGCCCATTGGCATTCCCATTTCGTTCGATCTGCGCCCCAAGCCGGACGTGCTGATTGATTTCACGTTGCCCGTGGCGATGCGGCATTGGCTCAAGACTTGCCGGGATCGCGAAATCGCCATGGTCATCGGCACGACCGCGCTGAAAGACAAGGATCACGCGGCCATCGACATTGCCTCGAGCGATATCCCCATCTTGCAGTCGCCCAACATGAGCGTGGGCGTGAACCTCCTCCTGAAGCTCGCCGCCCAGGCCGCCAAAAGCCTCGGCGAGGATTACGACATCGAGATCGTCGAAAGCCATCATCGCTTCAAGAAGGACGCGCCCAGCGGAACGGCCCTGGCGTTGGCGGATGCGATCCTGAAGGCCATCGGCAAGACGCGGAAGTCGCTGGTGTACGGCTGGCATGGCGATGAGGCGCTGCGGCAAGCCGGGCAGATTGGAATGCACAGCCTGCGAATCGGCGACGAGGTGGGAAGGCACACGATTTATTTCGCGGCCCTGGGCGAGCGCGTGGAACTCGGACACGTCGCGACCAATCGCGATACATTTGCCGTCGGAGCGCTGCGGGCCGCCAAATGGCTGCGCGGCCGCAAGCCGGGAAGATATACGTTGGCCGATGCGATCGAGTTGAAGTGAATGAAGGTGAATATGTGGTTTGAACTTCGAGGCGCGGAGGCGGGGAGAGGCAAACGCACGAAGAGCGGAAACAACGTGATATTTCACTTCGTGCCTTATTTGGTTTTGGCCCTTTTGGCCGGCTGCGGCGGCGGAGCGGCCACTGGTCCCCAGCGCCCGGCGGTCATCCCACAGGCTTTCAGCGATGCCGATTGGGCCAAGGTGCTCTCGGCCGTGGTCACGCCCGATGGCTACGTGAAATGGGATTTGATTCAGAACGACCAGGACGGCGTGCGCGAGTCGCTGCTGAAATATGTCGGGCTGGTGCAGGCCGTGTCTCCGGACAATCATCCGGAACTGTTCGCGACGGACCGGGATCGCCTCGCGTATTGGATCAACGCGTTCAATGCGACGTGCATGTACGCCGCGATCGAGCACAATTATCCGGCGGTGATGATGGCCGGGACTCCGCCGGGGGCGATTTTTTCCCAGGAAAAGTTCACCTTCGGCGATCAGACGACGACGCTGAACGATCTGGTGGGAAAGAAACTGGAGTCGGCCGGCGATGCGCGGGTATTTTCGCGCTGAACGAATGTGCGCGGTCCAGCCCGCCGCTGCGCTGGTCGCCCTATGACGGGGCCGTGCTGGAGGCGCAGCTCGTGGATCAGGGACAGCGTTATCTCAGCGATCCGCGAGCGGCCGTGCGCGACGGCTCGGTCGTGAAGATCAACGACCTGTTTTACCTGCATCGCGACGCTTTTCTGGCGGGGTTTGAAAAATTGTTCGGCGTGAAGCCGAAGGGGATTTTGGAAGCGCTCCAGCCGTACGTGCAGAACGATTCGCCGATCGTCGGCGCCGTGCGCGGAGAAGCTCGGGTTCGATTGGGGCCTGAATCGCCCGCCGAGATGAACGTTCCGACGGAGCCGGGCCGATGAACAACCGATCCCTCCTCCAACTGGATCGCCGTCACATCTGGCATCCCTTCACGCACATGCGCCAATGGCTCGAGGGCGAGCAACTCGTCATCACCGATGCCCAGGGGATGCACCTTTTCGACAGCGACGGCAACCGATACCTCGACGGCGTTTCGAGCTTGTGGTGCAACGTGCACGGTCACCGCGTTCCGGAGATCGACGCGGCAATAGCCGCCCAATTGAATCGCGTGGCCCACACCACGATGCTGGGATTGTGCAGCGAGCCGGCGATTTTGTTAGCCGAGCGGCTGATGCCCCTCGTGCCCCGGGGGCTGGAAAAGATTTTTTACAGCGACGCCGGCGCGACCGCCGCGGAAATCGCCTTCAAGCTCGCGGTGCAGTATTGGCATAACCTTGGCCGGGGCGACAAAAATGAATTTGTCGCCTTCGCCGAGGCCTATCACGGGGATACCGTCGGCGCGATGTCGGTCGGCCGGGTGGAAGCGTTTCATCGGCCGTATTCTCCGCTGTTGTTTCCCGTTCATTTCGCCCCTTCACCAGTAGCCAAGGGTTCTTTAGACGATCTGGAGAAAATGTTGCGCGAGGCGGCGGACCGGATCGCGGCCGTCTGCATCGAGCCGATCGTCCAGGGCGCGGGGGGAATCATCGTGCAGCCCAGCGGATTTCTGGCCGGCGTGCGCAAGCTGTGCGATGCCCACGATGTTCTTCTCATCGCCGACGAGGTTGCCGTCGGCTTTGGTCGGACGGGCAAAATGTTCGCCTGCGAGCACGAGAACGTTTCCCCCGATTTGATGTGCCTGGGCAAGGGGATTTCCGGCGGATATCTGCCGCTGGCCGCGACGTTGGCGAGCCAAAAAATCTTCGACGCGTTTTTAGGCGAGACCTGGGACGGCAAGACGTTTTTCCACGGCCATACGTACACGGGCAATCCGCTGGCCTGCGCCGCCGCCATCGCGTCGCTGGAACTGTTCGAGAAAAACAAACTCGTGGAATCCGTGGCCGCCAAGGCCGAGAAACTCGCGGAGATGTTGGACGAGGTGCGCCGCTGCGCCACGTCGGCGAGATTCGCCAAAAAGGATTCATGGTCGGAATCGAACTCGTGGAGTCGAAGGAATCCAGGCGGCGTTTCGATCCGACTCGAAGGATCGGCGCCGAGGTGTGTCAGCGGATTCGGCGGCACGGCGTGATTCTGCGCCCACTGGGGGACATGGTAGTCATCATGCCGCCGCTGGCGATGCCCGTGGACGATCTGAGAAAAATCGTCTCGGCGGTGGCCGAGGAGCTTGGGAGAATCGTCGATTAGAGGCGCCGAAGGGTGCGTGAGACCCTAGGCGGGCGAAGTTTATTCCCCTCCCCCGGAATACCCAGCATTTTTCATCTATGCTGCAAGTCCTTTAATTTGGCATCCCCGCAGGGCGAGGATGATCAGCTTCGCGATCACCCAGCGAACCACCCGATGCGGCCGACGTACCCAACTGGGTAAAGATTGCAGTCCGCCACCAAAGTTGCACAGGTGTCCCAGATCTCGCTCGATGTTTTCCCGTAATGCATAAAGTTGTCGGCCGAAGCAGTTGCCGGTGTCCGTCTCCAGCAGTTCGATGCAGCGCAATTGCGCTGGGCAGTGCTTGCCATGCCCCAAGCCGGTCCCCGGTTCTTTGCGTCGGGCCAGCAGTTGAAAACCGTGGCTCATGGCGTGCCAGTGCAGCGGATTGGTTTCGTGCGTCGCATCGGCCAGCAGATAGCCGGTGGCACACGAATCATTTTGGGTGAGCCGATCAACCAGTTCGATGCCGCATTGCTGATCAGACACCTTCAAGGACGCCAGCAACAGCGCGTCGGGCACCAAACCGCGTCCCCAGGCGGCGGCCATTTTATAGCCGCGTGCCATGCCCCCGGTGGCATAACCTCTTTGTGCATCTCGATCTTTTGAGAATCCACCCACCACCAGGGGCTTGGTGTCGATCCGTCGGCAAAGGCACAATCCGGATCGGTTCACTCCCCCCATTCGATAATAAAGTTGGGCCAGCAACGTGCAGCAGGAGAGGGTCTTGAGGCGTCGGCTCATGGTGGGTTCGCTGGGTAGCGACATCCATTGCACGGATTGGGGCCAGTGGCGCAACTGGCAAGCCCAGCGAATGGGGCGATCGTGCAATGCAGCCCAGAAGAAGACCAGGAGAATGATGGCATCGCTGTACCGCGCATATTTGGGAGGAGAACGACGCTTGGCTTCCTGCAGGACGATGGCGTAAAGTGCCTCGAACAGTTCGCCTTCCATGGCTAATCTCCTTGTTTGAGACCAAGAAGATCAGCATGAGGGCGAACTCTTGTTTTTGCCAGCATTTATTTCATCGTTGAAATATGCTGGGAATACCGGGGGAGGGAGAAAAAGGGGCCGCCCGAATGCCATTTACTTAATCCATAAGTCCGCGCCATAACTGCATTTACCACATTAGCGCAAGACGTGGCCTCCTGGTAGGCTGATGGTGCTTAGATCACCAACCAACAGGAGGCCACGGATGGCCAGTGTCTCATCCGCGCTGCGGCGAATCAAGGACGAGTTGAGTTCATTTCTTCCCGACCAGGCGATCCTCGCGGCCTGCCGGCGGGCGGGCCATCATTGGCGGCAACGCAAGCTGGGGCCGGTACAGACGATCCACCTGTTCATCCTGCAAGTTGTGAACTTCAACACCGCCATGACCGCGCTGCGGCATTTGAGCCAGACGGCGGTCCGGGCGCCGGGCTACTGCAAGTCGCGTATGCGCCTGCCGCTGGTGGTGCTGCAGGCGCTGCTTCTGGAAAGCTCGGCGGCGATGCGTCAGGCGTGTTCATCAGCCGATGGGCTTTGGTGCGGGCTGAAGGCGTATCTGGTCGATGGCTCCAGCACCATCGCGCCCGATACTCCCGATTCGCAGAAGGCCTTCGGCCAGCCGGCGGGATGCAAGAAAGGCTGTGGCTTTCCCGTGCCCAAGGTGTTGGGGTTGTTCGATGCCTTCAGCGGCCTTGTCGTCCAGGTGTTGGGTTTCCCGCTGTTCACCCACGAACAGTCCAAGGTCTGGATGCTGCACCCGCTGCTGGGGGGGTCCCGGCGATATATCGCCGGGGCCCCGTGGGGGATTTGCTGGTGGGAGACCGGGGCTTCTGCTCCTTCGTGCATCTGGCGATGCTGTTTTCCCGAGGAATTCACGGGCTTTTCCGCATCCACCAGAAGACGATCGTCAACTTCCGTCCCCATCGCAACCATCGGCGGAAGTATCGCAAAGGACAGAAGGTCAATAAGGCCAAGCTCGTGCCCTACAGCCAGTTCATCCAACGCCTGGGCAAGTGGGATCAGATCGTCCAGTGGTTCAAGCCCAAGGCCAAGCCCAAGTGGATGAGCCGGGAGCAGTTCGCGCAGCTTCCCCAATCGCTCCGGGTACGCGAGTTGCGATTTGTGCTGGCCAACCGAGGGCAACGCACGCGCGTCGTGACGATCGCCATCCCGGCGCGCCGGGACTGGATCCCGCCTTGTATCCGAAAGAGAAGATCGCCGAGTTGTACGGCGTCCGCTGGCGGGTGGAGACGCACTTGGCACAATTGAAGACCACGCTGAAGATGCGGAAGGTCAAGAGCAAAACGAGCCAGGGCGTACTCAAGGAACTGGCGGTCTACGCGCTGGTGTACAATCTGATCCACCTGGTCATGCTCAGGGCCGCCCAGCGCCAGCACGTCCCGCCGCATCGCATGAGTTTCATCGACACGGTGCGTTGGCTGCTCAGCGCCGAGCCGGGGGAGCCCTTGGCGGATTTGCTCGTTAATCCGTATCGTCCGAACCGCCATGAGCCGCGCGGGATCAAAGATTTGCAGGATAGCTACACGAAGATGGTCCATCCAAGGAAGAAACTACGAAAGGCCCTGAAAAAACAGGCCAAAGAAGCTTAAGTAAATGGCATTCATGAATGTACCCTTTTACCCCTTTTACGAAGTTTTCCGCTCTGATGGCACGGTCCCGCATTCGGGACAACGATCTGGCGTTGCGCGGAGGTCGTAGCCGCAGACGCGGCATAGACCCGCTGTTTTCAATTCTCGCGCCTTTTCTCTGTCCATTGCCATTGCTCGTCGTTTAGCTCGTCCCTTAGCTCGCCACCGTATCGACGCCACTAAGAAAACAATCGCTACGGCGAGCTTAATGAGCGGCCAGAACAAAGGTTCCATTACGCGATAGCCATTTCAAAAATTCAAAGGGGTCGGGAGTCTTCGATTGGGTGCACACGCACTTCGATCCGCTCACTCCGTCGGGAAATCAATCGCGCCGATCGGCAGCTCTCTGGCGCGATAGAGTTGCAGAACGCCTTGGATGTCCACGTCCTGACGGCGGTCGGCGGTGTTCATTGGCACGATCCGCCGAATGGCCTGGTGCAATTCGCGGCTTCGGTGGTGACAGCCTTGGCCGTTGCGCAGGTCCAGGGCTTGGCATAGGGCGAGCTGGACGATGGCGAGCGTTGTTTCGGTTAGTTCGATGATGCGCAGCGCATCGCGGGCTGCGATCGTGCCCATGCTCACCTTGTCCTGATTGTGGGATTCGGTGCTGCGGCTAAAAACGCTGGCGGGCATGGTTAGCTTCAACGCCTCCGCGGTCAGGGCCGAGGCCGTGATTTGCATCGCCTTGAAGCCGTGATGGCTGACCTGATCGGGGCCGCGGGGGGCGACGAGATCGGCGGACAGGCCGTTGTTCGTCTGCGGGTTGCACAGCAGGACCATCTGCCGATCGATCAGGTCGGCGATGTTGGCGACGGCAACTTTGAGCATGTCCATGGCCATGCACGGGTGTCCGCCGTAGAAGTTGCCGCCGTGCAGGACATCGCCGGTGTTGGGGTCGAGCAGGGGGTTGTCGTTGGAACTGTTGATCTCGGTTTCGATCAGGTCGCGGGCGAAGGTGAGGCAATCGGCCAGCACGCCGATCACGTGCGGGGCGCAGCGGATGGAATAGTGATCCTGAATTCGGCCTTCGTGCTTCGAGCCGTTTTTTTGAGCGTATTCGATGTCGTCGGCGACCCAGCGGGCGCAGGCGAGTTGGCCGGGATGCGGCTTGGCGAGGAAGAGCCGGAGGTCGAAATGTCCGCGATTGCTGCGAAGCACGTCGCTGGCCATGGCCGTCAGGGCGGCCGACCAGCGGGAAATGCGGCGGGCGCGGTCGTAGGCGATGCAGGCCAGGCCGGTCATGACGCTGGTCCCGTTCATCAGGGCGAGGCTTTCCTTGGGGCGCAGTTCGATGGGCTGGAGGCGTGCGGCGGCGAGGGCGTCGGCGGCGGGCATGATCCGGCCGTCGCAGGTGACCTCGCGCTGGCCGATCAGGGCGGCGGCGACGTAGGATAAAGGGGTCAGGTCACCGCTGGCGCCGACCGATCCCTCGGCCGGGATTTGCGGAAGGATCCGCCGGTTGATCAGATCGCACAGGCGCTCGAGCAGCACCGGCCGAACGCCGGAGCGGCCCTCGGCCAGGCTTTTCAGGCGGACAATCATGACCGCGACGGCTTCGGTTTCATCGAGAATTCGCCCGGTTCCGCAGCCGTGAAATTGCACCAGGTTGGCCGCCATGGCCGAGGTCAGGTCGGCCGGGACCGGGGTTTCGCACGATGCGCCGAATCCGGTGGTGACGCCGTAAATGGCCTGCTCGGCGTCGATCAGGCGATCGAGCAATTCGACGCTGCGATTCAACTCATGGCGGAAAGCGGGGGAGTCATCCAGTGCGATGCGAGCCGACCCCGTCGCCACGGCCATCACGTCGTCGATGCGGACTTTTGATGAGCCGATGGTGACCACCGGCCTTGCTTCGGCCGCGGAAGTTCGCTTGGCCTTGATGTTGTGGGTCGGGCTATTTGGCAAGCCAGCCGATCATAATTCGCGGAGTGCGGCAATTCCAGTTCTGCTCCTTAATCTCAAAGTCCAATCTTACCGCGGAGTTCGCGGAGATCGCTGAGGCAGACGGGGAGAAGAAGCACAAAAACGATTTGTTTTCAGTTCTTCTCGGCGAACTCCGCGTTCTCTGCGGTTAAAGATCGGATTGAAATGGTGATGAATCATGGAGATACGATGGCTACGTCGCGGCGGAAACGGCCAATCGTCCGGCGGCGTCGCCGGTGGCCAGGCAGATGCCGCTGGCTCGGCTTGAGGCGGCGGCGGTGGACGTCGCGGAGAGGCAGCAGCCGGCGGCCAACAGGTTCTCAATGGCGGCGCTTCGCAGGGCATCAGGGGGAATGTCGTAATGATCGCCGGTGGGGGGGTAGGCGTATGTCGGGCCGCGCGAGATATCCCATTTTTCGATCGGCCACCAGGCGTGGACGGCATCGGGGCCGTGTTTGCGCGCTTGCAGGACGTCCTCTTCGGTCAGGACATATTTTCCGCGCAAGCGCAGACCGTCGCGTGGCAGAATCCGCGGCGATTTCTCCACCACCCGTGCCGAGGCGAATCCGGCAATCTCTCGCTGCAGAAGTTCCACCACCTGATCGGCGAACGATTCGGCTTCGGCTATGCCGAGTTCGTCCGGGTTGACGGCCAGTTTGCAGACCCCTTCGCCGTGGGGCGGGCCTGGATAAAAGACGGTGAAGCGGGCGGCGGCGGGCAAGACGCCTCTATTCACCGCTCTGGCCAGGGCATAGGGCGTTTGCAGGCGCAACATGTCGGGATCGCCGGTGAGGCCCGCCAATCGCACCGCGAAACCGCCGAGCATCCGCGCGTCGTCCGGCGGGAGAAACGTATCGTCGCCGCAGAGGCGCAGGACGTGGCCGCCGCCGGTGCAGTCGATCACGACTCGCGCGTTGATCCACCCGGCGCCTTCGGCGCCTTCCAATTGCACGGCGGTCAGACGCGGCCCCTCCCGCCGCACGGCCGTGACGCGGCATCCCATACGCAGATCGATCTTCGCCTCGGTGCAAATTTCCGCCAGTGCCGCTTCCCACGCGGAGGCGGGAAATTCCAGCACCCAGGCCTTGCCGAATTGGCGCGGAATGACGGATTTCGGCTCCTTGCGCAACATCCGCTCGACGATGCCGCGTTGGGCCGAGGCGTTCAACGTGTCCAGAACGTTATTCGGAGGGCCGGAGTACAGGCCGCACATGCAGCGGTGCATCGCCGCCGTGACGGAACCCCCGAAGCGATTTGCGGAGTCGATCAGGACGACGTTGGCGGCGTTTGCCGCTGCCGCCGCGGCACAGACGCCCGCGGGGCCGGCGCCGATGACGGCAACGTCGTACTCATCTTCAATAGCCCGGATCGTTCGGGTCATATTCAACATCGACGACGGAGTAACCCGAAGTATATGCGCTGTCGTTGCCGAAGTAGATCACTCCCACGCCCTTGTAGTGGGCGACCAATCGGTGCGTATCGCTGCCACTGTAATGAAAGGGTATCCACGCCTTGCCGGTTATATATTGGCCAACGGATGTCGGCTGACCGATGGCGGCATAGACTTCGTTCTGCTCCTCGCCCATCTTCACCTTGGCGAGGATGCTATCCGGCGGAATTGGCCGAGTGGAGGCGGATGGGGGGACCTCGGCGGCGCTGTTGTCCGCCTGTGTCGTGCTGCCGCTATCGGAATGGCAACCAGCAAAAAACCCGCCGAACGACAGGATGGCGATTAATCCGAGCAGACGTGTTGTCATAGACGTGTCCTCCGAAAAGTGATGCGGGACTATATCAGCGTAAAACCGAGCAGGCAATAGCCGAGTTGATGCCTCCGAAGGCGAAGCTGTTTTTCAAAAACGCCGTGAATTTATGCGGCGTTTTCTCCCGAACGTGCGCGATGCCGGCACAGGCGGGGTCGATCTCCTCCAGGTTGTGCGTCGGATAGATCACGCCGGTATTCATCATCTCAATCGTTGCCGCCAGTTCGATCGGGCCGGAGCCGCCGAGCGTGTGGCCCATGTTTCCCTTGAGACTGCTGACGGGGACATCCGGGCCGAATACCGCGCTAATCGCCTTGGCCTCGGCGGCATCGCCTTGCGTGGTCCCGGTGGCGTGGGCATTGACGTAGCCGATGTCGCGCGGCGAAAGGCCGGCGGTTTCCAGCGCGGTGCGCATGCACAGGGCCATCGACACGTCATCGGATTGACTGACGTGGAGGCCGTTGCTGCACGTGTGATAGCCGACGACTTCGGCGAGGATTTTTGCCCCGCGAGCGGCGGCGTGCTGGTATTCCTCCAGGACGACGACCCCGGCGCCGTCGCCGCAGACCAGGCCGTCGCGGGCCACGTCAAACGGGCGGGGCGTTCGGGAGGGAGAATCGTTGTACTTGCTGGAGGCGGCGTAGAGGATGTCGAACGATCCGACGACGGTTTCGTGCAATTCCTCGGCGCCGCCGCAGAGGACGACGTCCTGCCGCCCGAGGCGGATCTGGTCGTACGCCGCCCCGACGGCCTGCAAGCCCGAAGCGCAAGCGGCCGAGGTCGCGGATACGACGCCCTTGACGCCCAGATATTGGGCGACGTTCAGGGCCACGGTGTGAGACACGCAGCGGAAGAACTCCGAGGCGCCGAGCATCTCGTACTCGCTTCCGGAAAAAAGGGTTTCGTAAGTTTGGGTGAGGGCGATGGGGCTGCCGGTGGTGGAGCCCATGATGCATCCGATCCGGGGATTGGAGGCGATGCCGGCCGGATCGACTTGGGCGCACTGCAGGGCCTGTAGCGTTGCCTGCACGGCGAAAATGCTCATCGGGCTCATGGTGCGGCGCAAGGCGCGTGGGATGGCCTTGGGATCGCGAAGTTCCACGGGCGCCCCGACCTGGCAACGCAATCGGCCGAAGCGATTCCAACTCGGCGGCATCCTCCGCGTGGCGCAGGCGCCGGCGTCCAGGCCGCGCATCATCTCATCCACCGAATAGCCGATGGGGGTGACGGCACCGCAACCGGTTATGACCGCGCGCTTGAAGAGCATGTTTTGCCAGAAAGGTATTCTCTGAACGTATCCCGGCCCAAAACGCTGCGGCAGATGAAAAACGCCGACGTCATCGCCCCGAGCACGCCGGGCAACAGCGCGCTCTGGCCCGCGGCGTAAACGTTGGCCAGCGGCAATCTTCCCGCGAGATTGAATTGGCCCATCTTCTGGCGAATTCCATAGGCGCTGCCGTCGGGGCTGTGCAGATAGTCCCGGTAAGTCAGGGATGAAGCGGAGTCGATCACGCGCATGTCGCGGCACTCGGGGATGTATTGCCGGATGCGGCCCACGACCGATTCGGTCCGCCGGCGCTTGTACTGGTAATACTCCGGCGGCCGGCGCTTCAGCTTACTCTCCGACCAGTGCTCGATCGACTCTGGAAAGGAGACTTCGAGCGCGGTCACCGTGTTCACGGGCCCCTCCGCTCCGCGCTCCCGGCTTCTGAGCACCATCATCGGCCCGTCAACCGGCTCGGGCGAACGACAGGTCAGCATGGCGTTGAGGTCCGTGTCCGGCAGGATCGACGCGAGCGTGACGGCGCCGCGCTCCTTCATCTCATCGACCGCTCCGTACAAGGTGAAGAACCCGTTGGTCGGCTCGAAATCCTCGATCCGATCTCGAAACGCCTTGGAAATATTCTCCTGGGGAAGGATCGGCAAAATGCTTCGCGGGTGTATCGTGAAGACGCAGGTTGAGGCGCTGACTTCGCTCCCATCGGACAAGATGAATCTGCCGACTTTTCGCTGCTTGACGTCTTCGCATTTCTGGATGGTGCAGCGCGTGCGGATCTCGATGCGATCGTTGCGAAGCGACTCCACCAGGGCATCGACGAACGCATCGCCGCCATTCTCCACGCGGGCGAGCGACTCCTGCATTCCAAAGCTCGCGCGGCAATGAGTGGAGAAGGACGCCTCGTTGGGACGCGTGCCGTAGCACATGCACAATCCGCCCAGGATCGTCTGAACCAGCGGGTCGGGAACGCATTCATCCAGCACCGACTGCAACGTGACGCGGTCGGCCTCGATGGGAGGGGGAAATTCGTCGAATCCGGATACGTGCAGGGTCGGCGTGTTGTCGATCACCTCCTGAAAGCGGGTGTAATACCGGTCGATCCCATCGGCGAGGGGCGGGAAATCCCGCTTGAGCTGCTGGCGCACCACTTCGGTCCCGCAGGGGACGACGTATTCAATCCCGCGCGTGGGGAATATCATTCGATGGCACGCCTCGCGGGGGAAATAAATCGGGTGGATTTGCTCGCGCACGCCCAGCAGCGAGAGCATCACGTCGAGCACTCCGGTGCCTTGGTCGTTGAACCCGCCGGTGAAATGGAACCCCACGTCGAAGGGGATTCCCTCGACGCGAAACCGGGCCAGCGAACCGCCGAGGATCGACGCCTTCTCCAGGAGCAGCACCTTCTTGCCGTGCTGCGAGAGGATTCGGGCAATGGTCAATCCCGTGATTCCGCTTCCGACGACGATGCTGTCGTAGACTTTCATGGGCCTCGTTTCAGGTCGCCAGCCCGCCGTTGATTCCGATCACCTGCCCGTGAATATACATGCTGGGCTCCCGGCAGAGAAACTCGATGACCGAGGCGACGTTGTCGGGCCGGCCGATGCGTCCGAGCGGGATCATCGGCAGCAACTGCTCCTTGGGCAGGTTGGCCGTGAGGTCGGTCTCGATCAATCCGGGGGCCACGACGTTCACGAAGATATTTCGCTTCCCGATCTCGCGGGCCAGGGCTTTGCAGGCGCCGATCAATCCCGCCTTGGCCGCGGAATAATTGACCTGGCCGGCCTGACCGACTTGTCCGGAGATCGAGGCGACGGCCACGATGCGTCCGCGGCGGGCGCGAAGCATGGAAAAGAGCACCGAGTTCATGACGTTGTAAAAACCGTCCAGGTCGGTGCGGAGGACGGCGCTCCATTCCTCCGGCTTCATCCAGACCAGCAGATTATCGCGGGTGATTCCGGCGTTGTAAACGACGATGGAAGGAGCGGTCTTCTCCGCGCGATCGCGCAGGGCCTTTTCCGTCGCATCGTGATCGCTCACGTCGAAACAAAGCAGCTCGCAGGCTCGGCCGAGTTGCTGGATCTCCCGCTGGGTCGATTGCGCCTGCGGGTGATTGCTGCGATAGCTGAGCCAGATATCGCAGCCGGAGTGCGCCAGCCGCAGGGCCGTGGCCTTCCCGATCCCCCGGCTGCCGCCCACGACCAGAGCAATGTTCGAGAGTTCTTCGGCCAAAAGTGTCCTTCCGGGTGCGACTTTATCTGACGCGAGTGGATGGTTCGCCTGCCGGCGGGGGAGTATAGCGACCAATCCCCGATCATCAAACCAAAACCATGGCCAGTGTGCGCGAACGGGTCGGAAGGGGCAATGATGGATGAAGAAAGTGATTTTCGGTTGCATTATTCGTGACGGCCGGAGGCGTCGGCTCGTATAGGAGGAGGCGCTGCCGCCGCGGACGCCGTTGGCTGGCCTGACCATGTTCCAGCGGGCCGTTTCGAGGCCGAAGGGTAGAGTCGCCGCCTTCGGCGGCAAATGCTGCTGAGTTTCGCGCTCAAGCGCGACCTCAACCGTCCGTCACGCCCGCTTGTCCGACCTCCCTTGGCTATCCGTTCGTGCGTTCATTGGCGTCGCCGAGAGCCGGCGGCGGCTTGCTGACACAACAGCGGGAGGTCCGACAAGCGGGGCTGTGAAGGACGGTTGAGGTCGAGCCTGAGGCTCGAAACGCCGATTGACACGCCGCGGCACGCGGCGACTCCGCTTTCGGCTCCTCAAGGCCGTCCGGAACATTGACGGGCCAGCCAACGGCGTCCGCGGCGGCGACGACTTGGCATATACGAGCAAGCGACCGTGGGCGTCACGAACACCGTAACCGATTATCCTCCTCTTCAACTCGCTCCCGCTCTTGCCGATTCGGCTGGCAAGGGAATTCGCCGGTTACTATAATTCGCGTTATTCAAGGCGTCAGTTCAAAACGGCGCGTTTCACGGTCGCGATCCGGGGATTTTTTTAATAACATGAACGAATCCCGGGGAAATGCGCGGCGGAGCGTTCCGTTTCAGGTGAAGGAAGAATGAGAAAGCGACTGATTCGCATCGCGATGCTGGCCGGCGGGGGACTGGTGGTGCTGGCGATCGCCGTCGCGCTAATCGTCAGGCACATGGGGCCGGGAACGCTTCAGGATTGGATCGGGACCCAGCTTCAGGATATCGCCGATTCGTATCTCAATCCGAAGCTCAGCTTCACGGACCTGGCTTACGAATATCCGCTGAGGGTTTCGTTGAAGAACCTGCACCTGACCGCGGACGATCCCGCCAATCCGGGCCATACCATCGACATCATCGCCTGCCGGCACGCGATGGTGGCGCTGGCGGAGATCCCTTCCATCGGCAAGCCGATCGTCATCCAGAAGATCATTCTCGATCAGCCGCTCATTTCAGCGGTGGCCGTCGCACCGCGGTCGAAGCAATTCGTCGGATTCTCCGAGCTGGTTCGCGGCGGCTCGGCGAGCGGCGCTGCCGAGGAGAAAAGCTCCGGACCGCCCCGAAAATTGAGCGACGTTTTCCAGATGCGGCTCGTTCAGATCACCGACGGCAAGATCGTTTACGACCCGCGCATTCCCGGAACCGTGCCGATGGCGCTCGATCGGATCAACACCGCGCTCAACATCGAGCCGGCCGACGCGGGGTGGTACAAGCTCGACACGGTCATCGCCCGCAAGCCGGTTTTCGAGCTTCAATTGGCCGGGCAACTCAATCTGGATTCGTTCAGCGTGCGCGGCGTGGACATCAAGCTCCTGGCCGACCTGGGGCGGGACAAGCTCGATTATCTGCCGCCGGAGTTGCAGGCGATGCTGAGACAATACGATGCCAGGGGCAAGCTGAACGTCGAAGTCACCGGCTCCATGCCGATCATGGATCCGATGAAGGGGCGGGTGGAGGCGATCGTCAAGCTGGATGGCGCCAACTTCGCGATGGGCGGACTGCGCATTCCGGTCGATAATCTCGACCTTGACGCGCGCTTTGCCGACGGCAAAGCGGATTTGCCATCCCTGAAGATCGCCGCCCTGGGCGGCTCAGCCGTTCTATCCGGGTCCGCCACGTTGAACGATCGCCTCGACGCGGACCTGCACCTGAAAGTCGCCGGCATGGTGCTGGAACAACTGCTGGCCAAGGTGGCCCCGGCATCGGGATCGCCCGCCCGGCTCGATCTCGATTTCAATTTCGCCGGCTCGGTGATGAGCATTCTCGGCAAGGCGCCGGCAAAACCCGGGGAGCCGCTGGCGTCGATCGGCGTAAAGGACTTCCGGATCTCGGCTGACGATCCGATGAATCCCGAGGAAAAGATCGACGTGGTTGCCTGCAAGAGCCTGGACGTGGCGATGACCGAGCCGATCGTTTCCGGCAAGCCGATCGTCATCGACAAGATCATTTTCGACCGGCCCGAACTCTCCGCGGTCGCGGTCGCCCCCGGGGCAACGCGGTTCGTCGGAGTCCCCGATCTGCCCTCGTCCGCGTCCGCCGGCCCCTCGGCTCCGATGCCGAAGCTGGGCGATTTGCTCCGCGTCAAAACGTTTCAACTCAAGTGCGCCAGGATCATCTACGACCCGCGCATCCCCGGCACGCGGCGAATGTGCCTCGATCCGATCGACACCTCGCTGAACGTCGATCCGAACGATCCCGGCAGCTACAGGGTCAGCACGAACATATCCCGCAAGCCGGCGTTCAGCCTGGCCATCGACGGGGAGATCAACATCGACGATCCGGGCGTGCAAAATCTGAACCTCGATCTTCAGGCCGACCTGACGCAAGAGCCGCTCGATTTTCTGCCGCCGCAATTGCAGTTGATTCTGAAACAGACGCGGGCCCGGGGCAGATTGAGCGTCAAGGCCGGCGCATCGGTCGCGATGTCCGACCTCGCCCGGGGCAAGGTGCACCTCGACCTGGACGCTCGCAACGTCGAGTTGAGCCAGGGCGACATTCATATTCCGCTGGACGACGTTTCGATCTCGGCGCGCCTGCGGGACGGGAAGGTGCAGCAGACCGTCAGGATCGCCGCCCTGAACAACGTCTTCGATCTTTCCGGATCGGTCGCGCTGAACGATCGGCTCGACACGGATGAGACGCTGACGCTCAAGGACGTGGAGCTTGAGCCGCTGCTGGCGGCGCTGAGGCCGAATCAGCCCGCGCTGAAAACATCGACGAAATTGAGCGCCGCGATCGAGGTTCAATCCCCGCTCATGGTGGCGATGGGGGCGATCCCGGGGTCCGGCAACGAGCCGGCGGCTTCCGTCACCGTTCGGAATCTGCGCCTGACGGCTGATGATCCGCGCACGGCGGGCCAGCCGCTTGATTTCGCCGCGTGCGACCGCTTGGGCGTGGCACTGTCGGCGCTTCCGACATCCGGCAAGCCGATCGCGATCGATTCTGTTGTCGTCGAGCATCCCGCGATTCGCGCGGTCGCGATGGGGCCGGGGTCGAGAGAACTCGCCGGTTTTTCGGCCCTTCGGATGATGGCCGCGAGCCGGACGCCGCCGGCCACAATGGCGACCGAACCCCCGCCAAGGCTCAGCGACGTCTTCCGTCTTGGGTCGCTCTCCGTTGCCGACGCCTCGCTCTATTACGATCCGCGCATCGACGGCACGGTGCCTCTTTCGCTCAATCACATCACGACGAAAATCGGCCTTGATTCCGCGGCTGGAGACGCGTATCGCTTTGACCTGCTGATTCCATCCAAGCCGGATTTGAATCTTGAACTTGCCGGCCGTTTCAACGTGGACACGATGGTCGCCGACGCGCTGAAGCTGAACGTCACGGCGCGGGTTGGCGCGGACGTTCCGAAATATCTGCCCCCGCAGTTGCAGAAACGGCTGGGGCCATACGATCCTGTCGGCTCGCTGGCATTGAAGGTGACGGGAACGCTGCCGGTCTTGCATCCGGCCGCCGGTGACGTTGAGGCGGACTTGCTCGTCGATCATTTCGCGGCGACGACCGGCGGCTACCGAATCCCGATCGATCACCTGCGGCTGCCGATCCGGCTCAAGGGTGGGCGGGTTGAAATTCAGGACTCGGCCAAGCTGGGCGGTCCGATGCTCGAAACACTCGGCGGGGCCGCGAACCTGACCGGCACAGTGACGCTGAACGAGCGGCTCGATTCAACGCTGGCTCTCACCGTTGATGGGATGCTCCTGCAAACGCTGATGGCCGACAAGATCTCCGAGCCCCGGAAGAACCTCATCGGCGCGGTTCACGCAAACGTGGAGTTGAAGAACGCGCCGCTTCGGATCATCGCCGCCAGGGCCACGTCTCGGCCGGCGGATGAGTCGGATCCTCCCTCGCCCCTGGCCTCGGCCGATCTTCCGGCCTACTGGGGCGCGGCCGACATCGAGCTGACGCACGCCCGGCTCGTCGGATTGGAACTCTTTCAGGGAATGGACAACATCGCCAGGTCGGTTTTCACGGATATTTTCAAGCGCTCGGACAAGGACAAGCCGCAGACGGTCGTTCCCAAGGAAAGCGCCCAGGTCGTCTGCGCGTTCCAGAAGGATCGCATCTCGATTTCCAATTTGCACTACAACGGTGATGGACCTTGCCGCCGACGGCAAAGGCTATGTGACGCTCAGCCGGGAGGTGAACCTGGACCTGACCGGCGGGCCGATGTCCAAACTCAGCAGCCTGGGGTCCGTGGGCAATTGGATCAAAAACGCCAGCGATTCGCTGTTGTACTATCACGTTTCGGGAACCGTCGGCAATTTGAAGATCGAGCCCAAACGAGGCAACGGTGCGCCCATCGTTCAGGAGGCGAAGGTAGTCACGCACGAAGCGCAGAAGCTCACGAAGGAAGGCGTGAAAGCCGTCGGCACTGGTCTGGACAAGGCCGGCTCGTTCATCCACGGGTTGTTCGATCACAAGGATCAGAATCAGGACAAGAACTAAACGGGAATTGTCATTTGACAATTCTCCGCCGCCAACTTCGCCCGTTGCTTCACGGGCGCTGAGAATCAATAATCATCATTGCCCCGCGGCCGCCGGTCCCTATGAGCTTCTCAGCGATCCACATTGTCGTCGCATGCCTGCTGGCCGAGGGGCTGGTGATCGCCACGCTGATCCTGGTTCCGCGATTGCTGCGCTATTGCCTTGGCGTCAAGTCCGCCGCGCCCGCTGGATGGCGAGACCGAGTCGAGCTGCGATATCAGAATCAGGAGACGAGCGTCTGGATGTTCGCGCGGTCCAAGCTGCGGCTTGATCCGATGTTCCGGGAGTTGCCGGAATTCCTGCGCGGCATGCCCGGCCCGCGCGTCGCGATGGACCTGGGCTGCGGCCACGGCGTCGCCGGGTGCTCGCTGCTGGAATGGTTTCCCGGGTTAAAGGTCTATGGCATCGACCCAAGCGGCAGCCGCGTTCGCGCCGCTGCCCGGGCGTTCGGTGAGCGCGGGCGCGTTTTCCAGGCGGCGGCGCCGGATTTCGAATTCGCCATGCTTCCGGAACGCATGGACGCGGCGTTCGCCCTGGACATGATTCATTTCCTGAGCGATTCCGATTTGGACCTGACGCTCCGGCGGATTCGAGCCCGGCTGGACGCGGGGGCTTATCTGTTCCTTCGCGCCCCCATGCTCCCCGAAGGCTTTGGATCGTTTCTCTGGAACCTGGACAGATTGAAGCGCGCCCTCGGCGGGACCAGCGCCTATTTTCGATCCGTCGATCAGATTCGAAGCGCGATCGAGAAGGCCGGATTTCAAATCACGCGGGTTGAAATGTCCGGCGGCAATCGGGAATTATTTTGGTTTATCGCCGCCGCCTCGTCACCCAAAGCGGTGATGGAGGGCGACGGCGCCGAGCAGAAGCACGGCCATGACGTGAACGACGATCAGCGCGACCAGGTGCCGGTGGCTGAATTCATTCCACCTCTGTAACCGATAGAGTCCGCCGGTGAGCCGGCGGGCGCGATCGATGCCCCGCAGCTTATGGTTGTCGGTTGAAGAGCCGCTTTGAAACGCGAAGGCGGGATAGCAGGCGTAAAATCGTTCATCTTGCAGGGAACACAGCAGATCGTCATAAGCGACGCCTCGCCAGGGCATTTCGACCAGCTTCTGGGCAAAGGTGCGATTCACGACGTACGCGTGGGCGGTGCAGCGATAGCGGATTTTCAATACCGACTCGAAGGGGGTCTTTTTAGACGAGCGGACGAAACAGCCGAAAAAGAACACGTGCCAGTCGGCGGTCGATTTCATGAACCGAATCGCGTTGGCGAGGACCTTGGGCGAAAACCGGCGGATCAGAACGTCGTCTTCAAAGACCAGGATGTTTTGCGCCCGGCGGCCAGCCCGGCGCGAAGGCAGGACATGTGAGATTCAAAAATCCCCTGTTCGCTATCGGTCGGATGGCTGTCTACAATGACGAACTGAACGCGATCCGCCAGGCCGACGCGGGCAAATTCCTGGCGGGCCTTCTCGCGGCGATCGGCGGCTGGGCGAGAGAAATGCAGTAGATCCGGTCGAAGCTGCTCCAGGCGTCGGCCGGCGGCCGGCCGGTCTGCTGGCTTGTCTCCACGACGGAAGATATCGTCACGTGTCTCGCTCAGTTCTTGAGGGTCCGTGGGGATCGCGGTAGTCTCTATTGGAACATAACCTTGAACGAGTTGGCATACAAGATTGGCCTTAGGCTGGCGCGAGTCGGATTCGTGCGCAGCGCCATCGATGACCGCGCCGACCTGTCGGCGTTCAAGGGGCGGCCGACGTTTCGCGTTCTCCTTGGGGTATTCTTGATCGGCTTCAGCTTTCTGATGTGCTGGCCGGTGTTCTTTGTCCTGACGGGTATGTCGATCCGGCTGAGAATGCCGGGCCTGATGATCGCCTGGCCGTTTGTGTATTTCTCTTCGCACTTGTGCTTTCTTGCGGGGATGGCGATTTCCGGCGCCGATTATTCGCGCTTCTTCCTGCGCTGGGCTACTCGCGTCGGCGTCGAAAAGCTCCTGAGCTTCGGCGCCAGCGAGCAGGAGCCGGAAGCGTGAGAAAGGTCAATTGTCAATTGACAATTGATAATTGCAGAGCCCGTTTGTGTTCGCCTTCGCCCATTGGTAAACTCGCCGCGGAAATGCGGGTGAGGCCAACGGGATGACGGATTCTGAAGTGATCGAGGCGGTGAACGACGTGTTCGCGAATTCGTTCGAGATTCCGCGCGAGCAGATCAAGCCCGACGCACAGATCTTCGCCGACCTTGGACTGGACAGCCTCGACGTCGTCGATCTTGTCGCGGCGATCCAGAAAAGATTCGGCATCCAGGTCCGCGATGATGAACGCATCCGATCCATTCGCAGCATGCACGCACCTCTACAGCTACCTCATCATGGTCAAAGCCGAGCAGAAAAAGGCCTGACGCCATGACGCCGCCCGAGGCACGAACCGCTTCGCCCAATTCGCGGGCGTCCATCTTGTGGCTCAATTTGTATTTCTGGTCGGCCGTGCCGGTGGTTACCGCGATCTTTGTGATTGGCGCCGCCGTTTACGCCGGAATATTCCTGCTTATTTTCCGCAACCGGCGGCGCGGGAAATGGCTGGTGCGCCGCAGCATCAGTCATTACGGGCGCTGGTTTTGAAGTGCGGTTGGCCGCTGGTCAAGGTGCGCTACGTCGATCATGGCCCGCAGGATTCTCCGCCGTTTGTGTTCGTTTCCAACCATCGCTCGGCCTCGGATGCGTATCTGATGGCCTGCCTTCCCTTCGAGTGCATCCAGGTGCTGAATAATTGGCCGTCGAGGCTTCCGTTGATCGGCCGGGTTTCCTCGATCGCCGGGTATCTGAAGGTTCGCCAGATGTCGCACGAGGCTTTCGTGGAAGCGGGGTCGCGCCTGCTGGCCGAGGGCGTCTCGATCATCGCCTTTCCCGAGGGCACGCGCTCGAGGTCGCGCAAGCTCGGACCGTTTCACGGCTCGGCGTTTCGACTGGCGCAGCGCGCCTGCGCGAGCATCGTTCCGCTGGCCATCGCCGGCAACGAGGACATTCCCAGGCGCGGATCCCTGGTGCTGCATCCCGGCCGAATCACCGTGTCCAAACTGCCGGCCCTTACGCACGAACAATACAAGGACATGACGGCTTTCAAACTCAAGACATTGGTGCGCGAGAGAATCCGGCAATACCTGGATGCCCAACCGGCGTGAAAGAGAATTGAACCGCAGAAACGCGGAGACGCCAAGAAATGCGCAGAGAAGAAAAGCCTTGAGTGATCAGATTATATTTTATCCGGGTTTTCCTTGGCGTCTTGGCGGTTCAATTTCTTCGCTAACGTGAGATTCTCCGGAGCGCAGCGTGCGTGGCGATTGTTCAATTCGACTTGACGGCCGCGGCTTTTCCCGCGAGCAAATCGACGCTTGCGTCCAGCGCCAGGGGTTGTTGTCCATCGAAATCGATCTGGCCTTGCCGGGGCGGTGCCGATGCGCGGCCTGCCAATCGTCGCCGCAGGCCGCTCAATCCACGTTGTCCCTGCAGGAAATTTGCACGCTGCTCGGCCAGGCCAGGGAGCTTGGGGCCGGGCGCTGTCTGCTCGTGGACAGCGAGCCGGTTTCCTATCCCGAGCTTCGGGAACTCATCGACGATATCCGCGGCCAGGGGATGCGGGTTGAACTTTTCACGGGCGGCGCGGGGATCGACGGTGATATGGCGGAATTTCTGCGGCGGCATGAAGTGGCGGTCGCGATCAAGCTCGATTCGCTGGATCGGGATCTGCACAATCGCCTGGTCGGCGACGAGCGAGCCTACGACGCCGCCCGCGCCGCCGTGGTCCATCTCCGTCAAGCGGGCTACGGCGAATCGGCCCAGCCTTCCCTGGCAATCCGCACGGAGATTTGCGACCAAAACATCGGCGAGATCCCCGCGCTCTGGAGATGGGTCCGAGGCCAAAAAATGGAGCCATATCTTCAGATCATCACCCCGCGAAGCCGTCCCGGTGAGCAGCCGAGAATCATTGAACCGGAGCGGGCCAGGCGACTGTTTGAGGAACTTGGTCGAATCGATCGCGACGAATTCGAGCGAAGTTGGCAAACCCCGCCGTCGCTCATCGGCCGGTCGTGCAAGCGGCATCTGTTCGCCTGCCACGTGACGCCCTGCGGAACGATCTTCGCCTGCGTCGGGGTCACGATCCCGCTGGGAAACATTCGTCTCGAGCCGCTGGCCCAAATCCTGAACCTCAGCGAAGTCCTGGAGAACCTGCGGATGTTTGGCCGGAAGGTCAAGGAACCCTGCCGAACCTGCTGCAAGACGACGGACTGCTACGGCTGCCGCGGGGCGGCGTACCAACTCACCGGCGATTATCTCGCCGGCGATCAACTCTGCTGGAAAGCCAAGGGCGTCGAAATCGAAACGCTGCCGATCGGGCTGGACAAACTGATCCCCCACGGCAAGTCGGCTCGCATGATCGACCAACTCGTTGAGGTCGGCGAGCGCTTCGCCCGCGCCGAGTTCGTCGTCGGGCCGGATTGCCCGCTCGTGGATGAATCGGGCCGGCTTGACGAACTGGCCTACATCGAGATGATCGCCCAGTCCTTTGCGGCCTGCCACGGCTTTCAACTTTTCGGCGAGGAACGTCTGGCCCATCAAGGCCTGCTGCTGGGGGCCAAGGACCTGGTCATTTCCGGCGAGGCCCGCGTCGGCGACCGGTTGAGCGTCCGCGTCGGCAAAGTCACCCGTTTCGGCGATTTCGGCGTGGTGGACGGCGAGGTCCATCATGAAGATGGAAGGCTCGTTGCAGCCGCCCAGATCAAGATATGGCGCCCCAGCGACGAGCGGGCGATGAATCCGTGAACGCAATTGCCCGAATTTTCCTGGCGTGCATCTGTTTGGGACTGGCGGGCCTTTCCGCCTCCGCGGATTCCACGACTCGGACCGGCGGGACTCAACCGGCCGGATCGCAACCGGCAGCGACGCGCGTTTCCCCCGAACTGGTTAAGCATATCCAGCACGAGTTGCAGGGCGTGACCACCGTCGAGGCGGATTTCGTCGAACGGAAGAATCTGGCGGTTTTGAATCACACCCTTATCATCCGCGGCCACATGGCGCTGCAGAAGCCCGGCAGATTCATCTGGATCGTTCAAGAGCCGGTGCGGTATGCCATTCGCCTCCAAGACGACGAAGTCCGTCAATGGGACGAGGACACCGATCGGGTGGACGTGATTCGTCTCGGCGGGGATCCAACCTACAAGGCGATATCCGAGCAGATGCGGGCCTGGTTCCTGGGCAATTACGGGGCCCTGGCAAAGGATTACGAAGTGGACGTGCTGAGCGAAAATCCGCTTTCGCTGCGTTTCGAGCCTCAGGCCGATTCGGTGGTCGCCAAGTTCATGCAACAGATCGTTCTCACTTTCGCCGCGGACCAGCGGTACATCGAGAAGATGGTGGTCAGCGAAACCGGCGGGGATACGACGACCCTGGAGTTCGTTCACACGCAATTGAATCAACCGGTCAAGGATGACATCTGGAGGATGCCTCCGAATGAACGTTGAAGTGACCTGGCCGGTCGCGCGGGAAATGGATGGCCATTTGCATTTTCGCGGTAGCGGCCGTTTCCGCCGCCGGCTGGCTGCGCCTGCGGGTCGATAGCTCACTGGAGCCGCTCCTGCCGGAAGGCAGCCAGGCCAGACAGACGGTGCTTTTTCTGCGAGATTCGAGCTTCGCCGCCAACGCGGTTCTCTGGTTCCGATTGACCGGAAGCGGCTCGGCATCCGATCTGATCGCCGCCGCCGACGCAACCGAAAAGCGGCTCGATCCCCGCCTCATCACCCGCGTCATCCGCGCCGAGCGAATCCAATGCCGTCGATCAGGCGATCGGTTTGCTCGATCGTGCGGGCGAATTGCTCGGCCCGAGCGATCTTGCCGATCTCCAAAACGCCGCGACGCCGCAGGCGCTTCGCAAGCGAATGCGCGAAATCTACGTGCAACTGGTGAAGCCCGCGGGATCGTTCATGCAGCGGATCATCCGCCGCGATCCGCTCGGGGTCAGCGCCAGGATTCTGTCGCGACTTTACGCCCTGTCCAACGGGATGGGCTATCGCGTCGAGATCAAGGACGGCCACTTCTTCAGCGCCGACGGCCGGCAGTTGATTCTCGTTCTGGAGACAACCACGAATGCAACCAGCGTGGCCAGCTCCGACGCGCTGGTGGAGCATCTCCAGAAACTCTGCGCCGCGGCGCCGCCGGGAATCGAGATCATTCCCATCTGCGGGCAGATTCACACGGTGCAAAACGAACAACTGATGCGTCACGACGTTCACCTGTCCGGGGCCATCAACACGGTGGTTTTCCTGGCGCTTTTTCTGCTGGTGTCCCGCGACTGGCGCGTTGGGGCGGTGTTTTTGCTGCCGCTGGTGACGGCCGCTCTGACCATCGGATTGTGCGCGCTGGTTCACCCGAGCCTCAGCACCATGATGATTGCGATGACCTTCGCGATGGCCGGCAGCGCGGTCGATTACGGCATCTATGTTTACACGGCCGTGCGCATGGGAAGCGATTTCCGCGCCGACATGCGGCGCATTCGACGGCCGCTTCTGATCAGTCACCTGACAACCCTGGGCGTGTTCGTCGCCTTCACGTTTTCCAAGATCCCCGCGTACAGGCAGTTGGGATATCTCACGAGCATATCGCTGATTCTGTCGCTGCTGAGCGCGCTGTTCATTTTGCCGAGGATGCTGCGGGCCCGCGGAAAGATCGTCGCCCTGGGCCGCGGAATGCGCCTGGACCGCTGGGGCAAAATGATGGTCCCGGCCGTGATCGCCGCGGCCGTTCTATTGGTCGCCGGGATTTTCGTCTCGCGGAAAATCAAATTCGATTCGGATGTCACCCGCATGGATGGGGTCAGCACCTCGGTCAAACAGGCGGAGAAGGATTTCCAGAAAAACTGGGGCCGCACCGACGCCGAGCTGGCGCTTCTGGTCGTCACGGCCCCGACGCGCGACGCCGCCGAGTTGGCCAACGACCAGGTCTATCGCATCATTCCCCGGCTTCCCGATGGGCAATTCGTGTCGATCAGCAGCATCTGGCCTTCGTCCGCAACGCGGCATGCCAACGATAAGCGCTGGCGGGAATTCTGGTCCGAGCGGCGCATCGCCAAGCTGCGCAGCGATCTGGCGGCGGCGGGCGAGCCGTACGGCTTTTCCGCCACGGCGTTCGATCCATTTTTCCGGACTCTCTCCACGCCGCCGGAACAGGACCAGCCGCCCCAGATCATCTCCACCCTCGGCGGGCAATTCAGCGCTCGCTCCAACGGCAATTGGCAGATGCTCAGCTATTTCGACGACACGCCGGGGAATGTCGCCGCCGTTCGCGCCGCCGTGGGCGACCGGCCCGACGTGCAGGTCGTCTCGCGCGGGGTGCTGGCGCAAGCGTTCAAGGATTCGGGCGTCTCTGAAACGCGCCTTCTGGTCGGCATCAGCGTCGCGTTCATCATGATCGCGCTTCTGGCGCTGACGCGCAGTTGGGTCAAATCGCTCATCATCATGTTGCCCGTGCTGGCCGGGATCGTTGCCATGCTCGTCGCGTTGACGATGATGAACATGTCCTTGAGCCTGCTGACGGTCATCGCCGCGATCATCGTGCTGGCGCTGACCAGCGATTACGGCGTATTCGCGGCGTACGCCTGCGACGGGCGCGAGACGATCCTCGGCCAGGGGATGGCGTCGGTTCACGTGTCTTGCGGGACCACGGCGGTGGGGACGGGCGTGATGATGTTCGCGAAACATCCGGCATTGTTCTACGTCGCGTTCACCCTCACCGCGGGTTTGCTGGGCGGGTATGTTGCGGCATTTTTCGTCATCCCCGGAATCTGCTATCTTTGGGCGAACCGTGCGAGGCGGGAGGCGGCATGAGCAGGCCATGGATCGCGCCGCCGATATTGCTTCTGGCTTTTATGGCCGGCTGCGCCGCCGAGCCGTTCACGCGCCCGCCGCTCCCGCTCTTGAAAAATCCCAATCCGCAGGCCATGCGCGACCGCGTCGCCCACGCCGTTCCGGATCGATTCACTTCCGAGGATGCCGTCATCATCCAGGCCCCCTTTCGCAACGATCTGGCCGTCCTGGGCGTGCTGCGCGTGGATCGCCCAGCGGGCACGTTTGAACTGGTCGGGCTCAATCAGCTCGGCGTCAAGCTGTTCCATCTCAGAGGCGATCCGCACGGCAATTCCATTCGTTTCGCCGTCCCGCCGCTGATGGAGCATCAGGAACTGCTGATGGGCATCGCCGGGGATATCCGCAGGATGTTTTTCGACCTCGCGCCGAGAACGGGTCCGACATCGACGTTGGATCGACCCTCGTCCAATACAGCAACCAAACCTCGCAAGGCAAAATGGTGTATGACCTCGGCGGCGATCCGCCGATCCTGCTGGATAAACGCCTCGTCGGCTGCTTCGGCACGATCTGGCGGGTGAGGTATTTTCAGTACGCGTCGTCCGGCGGCAGTCTTTACCCCCGCGGAATCGTCATGGATAATGGCCAGTATCACTACCGGATCATCGTGAAGAATCGAGGCTGGGGCGTCGAATGAACCCGGTTCGCAAGCAGATTCGATCCATGCTTCGGGTGGAGGAGCGCGACGGCGGCTTTCGCGCCTGGTTCGACGTGGAGGCAGGTTTGAGCGTGCTTCCGGACCATTTCCCCAATCGTCCGATTCTTCCGGGGATTTGCATGATTCAGGCGGTGCTTCTTGCGGGTGCGGTGCGGCAGGGCGTCGCCGACCTCCGCGTCCTTCGGCTGAAGAACGCGAAATGGCTTCAGCCGGTCGAACCGGGGCAGCAGGTCGTCATCGATGCCGAAATGATCCCGCTGCACGACGGTGAGTTTCACATCAAGGCGAAATTGTTCGTATCCGAGAAGCGATGCGCGGAGTTTTCCATCCTGGTTCGCCCGGCCCTGGCCGAGGAAGAGGTGCGCCCATGACCCATCCCAACCGGCGGCAGAAGGGGGGATATTTCTTCGCCAGCGCAGGCGCTCCCGCGCCGCTGATCGTTCGCCTGAAACATCGGGTTCGCTTCAGCGACGTCGATCCAATGGCTGTTCTCTGGTATGGGCGCTATGCCCAACTTTTCGAGCAGGCGAGCGAAGAAATCGGCCGCGCGTGTGGAATGGGCTACGCCGATTTCATCCGCGAGCGCCTGCGAGCGCCCGTTGTCCAGCTTCACGTCGATTACTTCGCCCCGGTCGTTCTGGGCGAACTGGTGACGATCACCGGGAAATTGATCTGGAATGAGGCGGCTCGCATCGACACGGAGTACCAGATTCACAAGGAGCGCGGCCCGCTGGCTGCCGCCGGATATACGGTGCAGATGTTCGTCGATTCATCGGGCGCGCCGCTGATGGCAACTCCATCGATGCTGGAGAACTGCCGCAAACGCTGGAGGGCCGGCGAGTTCGCCGATCTGCGATGAACGTTGCCCTGGCACAATCGGATGTCGTGACCGCGTACGGCTGGGGGCTGGACGCGCTGTGGGACGGTCTGCTCAGCAATCAAACGGCCATCCGGGCAACGGATCGTTTCGCCGAGCGCGGATTTCTCAGCAATCAGGCCGCCATCATTCCCGATCTTGAAGTTCCCGGCGGCCAATCCCGGTCGATGGCCATGCTCCGGCGGCTCCTCTTGCCGCTGGTGGCGAAACTCGATCCCCTCACTCCGCTGATCCTCGCGACGACGGTCGGCGAGATTGAATACGTTGAAGCGGCGATCCTGAGCGATCGGCCGGAATTGGCCGCCGAAGCGCGGCCGCAAGTGCTGCTTGGGCGGATCAAGCAATTGCTCGGGCTGCGGGGGCAGGCGATGGTTGTTTCCGCCGCCTGCGCTTCCTCCGCGATCGCGATCTCTCGGGCCGCGTCGATGATCCGCCATGGCGATGCCCGGCGAGTTCTCGTGATCGCCTGCGATTCCGTGTCGGAGTTCGTCTATTCGGGCTTTTCGACATTGCTATCGCTGTGCGACGGGCCGGCGCGTCCGTTCGACGCCCAGCGCGGCGGCCTGACGCTCGGCGAAGGGGCCGCGTGGGCATTGCTCGCCGCGGACGAATCACCGCGCCGAAGCGCGGCTTCAATCCTCGGTTGGGGCAATGCCACCGACGCCGTGCACATGACCGCTCCAGACCGCGACGCCCGCGGATTATCGCGGGCCATCGCCAAGGCCTGCGCGATGGCGGGGAAAACCGTCGATGAGATTTCATTCGTCGCCGCGCACGGAACCGCGACGCTCTACAGCGACGCGATGGAACTGGTCGCTCTGCGCGGGGCGACTCAAGGCCCCAAGCCCATTTTCTCGATCAAGGGCGGCATCGGGCACACGCTGGCTTCCGCGGGGCTGGTGCAGATTCTCGTCGCCGCGCGGGCGATGTCGGCGGGCATCGTTCCGCCCACCGTGGGGCTTCAGGGCCCCGATCCGTCGGCCGTGGATTGGGCGCACAAAACCTCCGTCCGGATCGGTCGCGCTCCGCTGGCCCTGTCGATCAGCGCCGGCTTCGGCGGCGTGAACACAGCCGTTTTGCTCGGCGGGGGAGTCCAATCATGATTCGCGCCATCGCCTGGTTTTGCGCCGACCATCACGGCGTGTTCACGCCCGCGGGCGAATCCTGGCAACGGCCCTCACCGGCGCTGTCAACCTCGGCCAGCGCCGCCAAATTGATCGGCCGGCCGGTCAATTACTTCCCCCGCATGACGGCCGAGGCTCGGTTTTGTCTGTGCGCCGCCAGCATGGCCTTGAAGGCGAGCCAATTGCCCGAATCACGCGAGGCGGAGATCGGCATCGCCTGCGGCGGCTGCGACGGATTCCTTGCCGCCAATCAGCAATACTTCCGCGATTACGTGGCCGGCGGGCGAACGCTTGGAAGAGGGAATCTGTTCATTTACACTCTTCCGACCAGCGTGATCGGCGAAGTCGCCATCGTCCTGTCGCTCACCGGACCCTGCTTGTTCATCCATGACGAAGTCCGCCCGCTGCCGTCGCTGGCCCGCCACGCCCAGCGGATTGTGGCCGATGGCGAGGCGGCCGGGATGCTGGCCCTGTGGAGCGATTCGCGGGCCGCCGTTTGCATGGCGGTTGACGCCGGCGCGGGCGAGGACAAGATTTTCGAGTTGCTGTCGAAATCGGAAGCGACCCCGTTGCAACTGGCCAGCGGTTTTCAGTTGATGGTTCAGCGAGCATGACCCCGATCTGGTGCGGCATTCCGGTGTACAACAACGCCGCCACGATCGCCGACGTGGCCCGACGCTGCCGCGAGCAAATCGATCGCGTCGTCGTTGTCGATGACGGCAGCACGGACGCCGACCTGCGCGAGCTGCTCAAACCGCTGGACGTCGCGGTCGTTCGCCATCCGGCGAATCTCGGCAAGGGCGCCGCGCTGCTGACGGCTATTCGCTACGCCGCCGAGCGCGGCGCCGAGTACATCCTCACCCTCGACGGCGACGGCCAGCATTTCCCCGAGGACATCCCCGCTTTCCTCCCGCGGCTTTCGCCGGGCACGATACTCATCGGCTCCCGCGACAAGATCGTCGGCGACATGCCGCGATCCAGTCATTTCGGCCGCGACTTTTCGGACTTCTGGATCTGCGTCGAATCGGGCCAAATGCTCCGCGACACCCAAAGCGGATTTCGCGCCTACCCCATGCAGCCGGCGCTTGCTCTGCCCTTGGCAAGCCGTCATTACAATCTGGAGATGGAGATCATCACGCGGGCGATTTGGGCCGGGCTGGCAGTGGAATGCGTGCCGATTCGAGTCAGGTATTTCGATGCCGGAGAGGCCGTCTCGCATTTTCGGCCCTTCCGCGACAATCTCCGAATTTCGCTGCTTCATACACGATTGGTATTGCGACGCTTATTGCCGATCCCGCATCGCAGGATTCCAGGCCTGCCCAAGCCGCCGAGCCGAACGCCAGGCCAGTGGCTTAAACATCTCTGCGCGGAGAATTCGAGTCCGCAGGGCTTGGCGGCCGCGGCGGCGCTGAGCGTACTCTTGAGCACGCTCCTCTGGCCCTGGGGCCCGATCGTCGTTCTATATCTGGCGATACGTCTGCATCTCAACAAAATCATGGTGCTGGCGAATCTGGCCATCTGCCTCCCCCGCGCGCTGCCAGAGTTCTGCCTGACGGTCGGGCGCTTCGTCCTGCATCCGGATGTCAGCCCGTTCCTCCAATGGTACGTGGGCTCGCATATCGTGGCGTTCCTGGTTTCGCCGGCGCTGGCGCTGGTGGTTTACGCGGTGGCGAGCCAATTCCGGCCGGTGTTGCCCCTGGCGGGGAATCAAACATGAACATCGTCGAGCTGATTCGCCAGGAGACCCGCCCGTTTGCCGGCAACACGGCAATCGTCGAAGGCTCTCGCACCATCACCTATGGCGATCTTCTGGATCGCATCGCCGCGCTGGCCGATCTTCTTTCCGCCCGAAATATCGGCCCGGGCCAGCGGATCGCGTTTCGATGCGGCGACGGCATCGACTACGTGATCGGCGCCCTGGCCCTGCTGGATTGCGGCGCGGCCGTTGTGCCCGTCGCGGATTCGCTCACTCCCGGCGAGATTCTGGAAACCATCGAGCGCATCGACGTGAACGGCGTGCTGACGAATTCAAACCTTCCGCGCGCCGCCGGCGATGAGGCCGCGGAAAAAATCGACGACCTGTTTCACTGGCGGCCGCGCCGGGCCGATCCCGATCTGGACCGGCGATGCCGCGACCTGGGCGCGGCGTTCATCCGCTTCTCCTCCGGCACGACCGGCCAGAGCAAGGGCGTCGTGATCTCCCATCGCTCGATCGCGGAACGCACCGACGCCGCCAACCAGGGCCTGGCGATTTCCGATCGCGACGTGATCCTCTGGGTCCTGGGCATGAGCCACCATTTCGTCGTTTCGATTCTGTTGTTTCTTCGCAAGGCGGCGACGATCGTCGTCGCCAACCAGCGGTTTCCCTTCTCCGTCCTGGAAGCCGCACAGCGCGTTCGGCTCACGTTCATCTACGGCTCGCCGGTGCATTTCTACCTCCTGGCCGTGTCAAACCTGGTGAAGAGCGACGCATTGAAGGACGTGCGCCTGGCCCTCAGCACGTCGATGAAGATGCCGCCGGAAATCTTCGCTCAATTTTCGCAAAAATTCGGCATCACCCCGTCCGAGGCCTACGGCATCATCGAAATCGGCCTTCCCTTCATCAACACCGAAGCGGGAACCGCCGGCAAAAACACCGTCGGCCGCGCTCTGCCCGATTATCAGGTGAAGATCGAGAACCCCGACGCCGACGGCATCGGAGAGGTCCTGGTCAAGGGCAAGGGAATGTTCGACGCGTATTTTTCGCCCTGGCGGCTGCGGGAGAAATGTCTGCGCAGCGGCTGGTTCGACACGGGCGATCTTGGCCGCGTCGATGAGCGCGGGCGGCTCTCCCTGCTGGGGCGCAGCAAGACCGTCATCGTTTGCACGGCATGAAAGTGTTTCCCGAGGAAGTCGAGGAGGTCATCGACTCGATGCCGGGCGTCAAGGAATCGCTCGTATGGGGGAAAGAGCATCCGCAATACGGCCAGACGCCCGTCGCCCACGTGGTGATCGCGGCAAACGTCGCCGATCCGGCAAAGATCATCGAAGAGCTTCGCGGCTACTGCCTCAAGCGTCTTTCGTCGTACAAGGCGCCCGTCGAATTCCGCAGGGTCGATTCGCTGCCCAAGACCCGCACGGGAAAGCTCATTCGCTCATCTACCCCAGCATCGACGACTTGAACTGCTCCATCAGCCGCTTCGCCGCGCGATCGTCGATCGCGCCCTCGACGTAGGAAACGACCAGGTTGAATCGGCCGCGGAAGTACGTCACGCAGATGTTCAATCCCGGCGGGGACAGCGCCAGCGGTTTGTGAATCAGGTTCACGGTCGGCAAGCCTAGAAAGGTCTCGCCCGAGAAACCCGCGTCGCGCAGGCACGCGAAATAGAACGAGCAGATGCGCCCCCCGGCCATGGTCCGTAACGCAGGGCCGCCGATGAAATGCGGAAGAATCCTTCCGAGCGCCGACGCATCGCTGAGCGCGAAGGGGACCTGTTTCTTCATGTGCTCGAAGAGTTGGTCGCGCATCTCAATCGCGGCTTCCTTCACGGTCATCTCCCCCTCGGCCGGCAGCCAAAACGGAAGCAGGGCGATATGGTTGAAGAGAAACGTCTCCCATTCCTGGTTCGCGGGCCGCAAATTCGCGGTGGTGAAGACCATGTAATCCGTTCCCGTGGCGGACATGGAGGGAAGCACCCGGCGCACCGCCAGAACCGCCCTTGCCGTTGCCGACGGCGAGAGGATCGGGACGCCGATTTCTTCCCCGGCTTTGCGAATGAACGCGGCCGATTCCTCCGAAGTCAAACCATCGTGCACGAACCGATTCGGGCGAAAGGCGTATCCCGGCGGCATCGTCAGGAAACAGACGTTCAGCTTTTTCATGCTGAGAAAGAGCCGGTTGAGCGTCTGCCCGGATTTGAATCGCCTCATCCAGTTGTCCGCATGCGCCGGCTCGGTTTGTTTGAGGCGCGGAGCGATTTCATCAAGACGCCCCTGCCAGGTGAGATCGATCAATCGGAAGAACGTCTCCGCCGCGAACGCATCGAACAGCCGATGGTCAAACACCACCCCCAGCCGGGATCGTTCCCGGCCGATTCGCACCAGGAGGAATCGCGCAGTGCTGCCAATCGGCGTCGAACGGCGCATTGCCATGATCGACGAACAATTGGTCCGCCCGGCCGGCCTCGAGCGCCGGCAAATCGACCACGCGCAGCGGGATCGGCGAATCGCGTGCCGATGGCGAGACCTTCCAATACGGAGCCAGGTTTTGCCAATCGCGGGCCATTTGGCCGTGAAGCAGCGGAATCCGGCCCAGGATCTGATCCAAAGCCGCGCGAATCGGTTTCTCGCACAAGGTTCCTTTCACTTCCAGCACCGCCTGCGAAAAAACTCCGATGCCGGTGTGCCGTCCGGCCCCGTGGGCCATCGCGCCCATCAGATAGTCTATTCCGGTCAGATACCGACGATTTGGGGAGTATGGAAAAGACAGGTTCAAGCGTTTCGTCCCGACTGAACCGCCGCCGCCAGACACCGAACGGTTTTGGTGTCATCGTTGGTCAGCCCCGTTTTCATCAGGTTCACGCCGAACCTCAGCTCGATCGCCAAGAGCAGCGACACGAAGCGAAGCGAATCGATCCCCAGCACCGTCAGGTCCGTATCCGTCTGGATGCTGCCGGCCTTGAGGGACAGGAGCGTTTCGATTTCCGTGCAAAGCTGTTGATGGATCGATTCGAGGGTGATTGCGTCCGACACGGGTATTCCTTTAGCGGTATTGTAAAAGCCGCGGCAACCGCCGGGCTGTTCATGCCTTTGTCATCACCAGCGACGCCGCGCGCCTCGCATGATGGCTTGAACGTCGCGACTTTGTCAACTGCGGCCAAATGTCCCGCCGAAGCCGTCGCAACCAGCCGACCAAGCGGCCGGCCCGCGCGAATCGACAGGAATCCTCCGAGCAACTGAAACGCGGAACTGCTTGGCGAGTGTCCGAAATAGGGACTGAACGTGGTCGTGAGCCGGGCGGCGATTGGAGGCTGCTCGGTCGCCGGCGAAGGATTGGCCGGTACGTCCAGCATCAACAGGTCCACCTCCGGCGGCGGGGGGGTCGCCTCCAGGCGGGCCAGCCCGGCCTGCTTGTCCCCTCGCCCCGGTAATCCGGGGAGAGGGCTAGGGTGAGGGGCGCCCCGACCGTCAGAAGAGCCCCTCACCCCAACCCTCTCCCCATGAGTACCTGGGGAGAGGGGAAATACGCGATGGCCCTGCGGCTCCTCCGCGTCCGCCGGGCCGAGCGTCAAAAAAACCGACCCCTCGCCCGGGACGAATTTTGGTTCGCCTCCCAACATCCGCGAAGCGCAGTGGATGAGCACCTCGCCGATTTCCTCCACCGCCCCGACGATTACCCGGTCGCAGGCTCGCTCCTCCAGCCAGCACTGCGCCAGCCCAACGGCCTGCTCGAAACCGATTTCAAAGTCGGTCGTTGACAGAGATGGGCCGCGCAGTTCGAGCAGTTCCGTGACGTACGCCGCCGCCGCTCCGTGCACCGAATGCGAAAAGTCCGTGGGCAGCGCATCGCTATCCCCGCAGTCGAGCAGCCCGTCGAGAAACCGGAATCCGCGGCAGTGCGGCCCGAAGCCGGAGGCCACGATCAATCCGACTCGCTGCTTCGGAACGTTCGCGCACGCGTCCTTCGCGGCAGCCCAGGAATCGAGCGCCGCGACGGCCGCCATCCGGGCGAATCGGTCCGCCCGCCGCATTCGGCCGGCGATTGAAGGGTCCGACAGAAAATCGTCGCTCACTCGAAATAGCGCCGGCGTGGCCGTGGCCGGCCCCTCCAGCTGTTTTCCTATCGCCTGTAAATCCCGCCCCAGGGGCGTCACCGCCCCGACGCCCAGGATGCTTGCCGGCGGAAGAAGATTGGCGCTTTCGGAGTTCACTTCAGTTGCATCCGAATCACCACGGCCGAGTTGTTTCCGCCGAAGGCCAGCGAGGTGGATAATGCGAATTCGCCGCCAATCTCCGTGCGCTGGAGCACCGGCGCGACGGCAATATCCTCCGCCTGATTTTCAAATCCGGCGCTGGCGGGAATCCAGCCCTTGCGCAAGGCCAGCACCGTGAACACCGCCTCCAGCCCGCCGGCCGCGCCCAGCGTGTGGCCCGTGTATCCCTTGGTTGCCGAGAGTGAAACCCGCGAATCGAAAATGCGGGCGATCACCTTTCCCTCGGCCCGATCGTTGTCCATCGTCGCCGTCCCGTGAACGTTGATGAATGCAATCTGGTTCGGCGTCACGCCGGCCTGGGACAGGGCCGTGCGGATCGCGGCGTCCAGGCCGCGGCCTTCGGGATGCGGGGCCGTCAGATGATGCCCATCACATGCCGCGCCGAATCCCGCCAAATCCATCCCGTGCTTCTTGCCCCGTTGTTTTGCGTGATTCGCGGATTCGAGCAGGACAATCCCGGCCCCTTCGCCGAGGTTCAGCCCATCGCGGTCGCGATCGAACAGAGCGCACGGCCGGGAACTCATCACCCCCAGCGACCAGAATCCCGCCAATGCCACCCGATTCAATTCGTCCGCGCCGCCCGCCACTGCCAGGTCGCACATTCCGGCGCGAATCCAGTTGGCCGCGACGCCGATGGCATCCGTTCCCGAAGAACAGGCGTTCACGATCGTCATCCGCGCACCCCGCACGCCCAGCAATTCGGCCACGCCCTGGGCCAGATTGGCGTGAAGATAATCATAAACAGCATCCAGCGGCGGATTGCCCTCGCGGCGATATGCGTCGTAAAACGGAACGCTGTTCAATTGACTGGCGACGGTGGTTCCGATGCATACCCCCACGCGCTCGCCATCGCTGAACTTTTCTATTTCCGCCTCGGCCATCGCTTCGCGCACCGCCTTCATCGCCAGGCGAAGACTTCGGCATCGGTTCACCGCCGGGGGCAGGGTCGGAAGCTCGGCGTCAACCTGAAATGTCGGACAGGCGATCGAGCTTTCAAATGGCAGGGTGCTCGCGGGATTTCGCCGAGCGTTCCAGAAGGCATCGAGCGTGGAAGAAACATCCGAACCCGCGCCGGATACCGCCCCGACCCCCGCAATCCAGATGCTAGACCGCTCCATGGGCAGGGCCGACCCTTTTTATTTCGTCGCGTTGGCGAGGACATACGGAGCCAGGGTGTTGATCGAGTAAAAAATATCCCGACCCTTCTGCATGGCCTTGACGTCCAGGCCGTATTGGCGACGTAAAAGAACGACGATCTCAACGCCGTCCAGCGAATCCAATCCCACGCCGTTCTCGCCGAACAGGCTCATGTCATCGGTGATGTCCTGGGGCTTGAGGTCTTCCAGGGACAGGTTTTCCACCACGAGCCGTTTCAGTTCCTCTTTGATCTCCTCGAGCGAGCGAGTCTTGACGGGTCCCACGTCTGCGTCTGTCCTTTCAGGCAAGATTCGCTTTCAGTTTAAGACCCGGTATGGGTTTCCGCAACGGCGGCGGTGGGGTTCTGGGGGAGGCTGCCCGGCGGTTGTTCCGGCCGGGCCGGATTGCTCTTCAGCAGAGAGAACCGGCGGCGGCGCGGAACCAACTGCCGCTTGCGGTTCCATTTCACGAGAAGGTCGAAAAACCGCAGTCGCCAGCGCAATTTCCATGGCGGACGTGGGAACACGTTGCCGGCCAGGACCCCGATCACCGCCCGGTGAACCTCCAGCGGACCGGTGCCGTTGAGGAAAAGCTCGCGGAACGAATGCTCGTAATATTGCCGAATGATTTGAAACAGCGTGCCGGTGCTTTGCTCGAGGTGGGAAATGTATTTTTTGCGGGCGCGGCTGGCGGAAATTCGGCCGGCCAGGATGTCATCCACGTATTTCGCCACGGCCATCGCGCCGTTGACGGCAACGGATACGCCGGTTGAGAAAATCGGGTCCATGAACGTGGCCGAGTCTCCGATGAGGAAATATCCTTCTCCGGCGTAGGGCCGGCAGGAATAGCTGAAATCGGCCGCCACGCGATTCATCTTTGCCCCGGTCGCTTCGCGCATCCGCTCGTACACCACCGAACACCTGGCGATGCCCCAGGCCAGCATCTGATCCGAAGCGATTTTCTCATCCTGCCCAATGCGCCGGGCGACCTCCGCGTCCAGCACCATTCCCACGCTGGTGACGCGCTCGTTCAGCGGAATCATCCAGAACCACCCCTCGTCCATCATGGCGATCAAAGGGTGTCCCTGCTTTGGTCCGCTGGGACGCCAGACGTTCTGGAATTGATTGAAGTACGCGACCTTTCGCAGATGCGGCTCGTCCGCGGTTCTTCTCGTTCCCAAATGTCGGCCAACCACCGTGCCCTGCCCGCTGGCATCGAGAAGATATCGGCCGCGGATTTCGCCGGCATCGGTCAGAATGCGCACGTCGCCGTCGGCCAGTGAAATGATTTGCTTGACTGTGACGCCCTGGCGCACCTCGGCCCCGCCGCGCCCGGCTTCGCGGAGCAGCATCGCGTCAAAGACCGAGCGCTCGATGTTGAACGTCTCGGCGCCGGGGCAGAATCCGTCGGCGAATTCGATCTCCAGGTGAGTTCCGCCATGGCCCATGGCGAACTCCGCCCCGAACTTCGGGACATGCGGCAACTCGCGCAGCGCCGGTTCCAATCCCAGTTCCCTCAATCGATCGAACGTGGCCGGCAGAAACGACTCGCCAATATGGAAGCGCGGGAATTCGTCTTTCTCCAGAACGATCGCCCGCCTCCCGCGCCGAGCCAGCGCCAACGCCGCGATCGAACCCGCCGGCCCGCCGCCGATCACGATTGCATCCCAGATGTCCGCTGCCGTTGCGGCATCACGATTGGTTGGCATGATGGCATTATTAAACATGTATCACCGGCGTGCAATGACATCTCTCCGTCACAATTTGATCAGAAGTCCGACGTATCCCTCGAAGGCGTTTAATGAAGGATTTCGATCCGCTCCTTCCAGACGGGCGTTGGAAAGATGCAGATAACGAACGCCTGTGAGAAGCTCGGTTTTGTCCCACAGATGAGCGGTGATGCCCAAGCCGGTCTCGATGGTGAAATTGAAATCAGTTCCGCTTGGAGGAATGCGATGGCTCGATTCGAGCAATCCGGGCGCAAAATCAGTGAAGAATGACCAGTTCCGCTCGGCGATCAGATGCGTTCGCAGAAGAAGGTTCCCGCCAAAGGACGCGACATTTTGCTCGGGCTGCAATCCGCACAGGCCCTTGCCTTCCAGGCCGATGCACCAGTTCGGCCGGAAATAGTAGCTGAGCCCGACCGTGCCGGAGTAGAGCTGCTCGCGCATCCAGGGTTGATTGCCGTATGAGCCGAATGATTCGAGCGTCCATAGGCCCTGAGGAAAGGGATCGGGTTGGGGACACGGCGCGGAGGAACTCGGCGCTGCGGCGTTGTCGGCAAAGGCGAGAGGGCAGACGACGGCCGAAAGAGCGGCAATCGCCCAGGCGACTGGCCAGCGTTTCAGCACCTGCGTTCCTCGGTTAGCCGGGCTTGCGGGCGGTGTATTCGGAAAAAATCCCCAGCGACACGCCGCGCCGACTTTCGACGAACCCGGCGTGACCCAGCGCGGCCGTGACGGTTTCCGGAGGCACGCAGGCTTCGATCGTGTCCCAATAATATTGCCAGAGCACCTGGGATGCCGCCCGTCCGGTGGCGATGCGCGTCAGCAGCGGAATCACGCACCGCATGTGCATCCGCAGCAGCCAGCGCGGCAATCGACGCAGCGGGGCGGTGATCTCCAGCAGGCACAATCGACCCCCGGGCCGCAGCACGCGGAAGAATTCCGAAAACGCGCGGTGCAGATCGGAAAGATGCCGCAGCGCATAGCCCATCGAGAGAAAATCAAATTGCTCGTCGGCCATGGGAAGCTGCTCGGCCACGCCGAGAACCGCGCGAACGTTCATCGCCGCCACGGCCTGTTGCAGCATGCCCGCGCTGGGGTCGATTCCGATGATCTGTCCGGTGGGGCCGATCAGGGTCATCGCCTCGCGGGCCACCAGCCCGGTTCCGACGGCAACGTCCAGCACCTTCATGCCCTGGCACAACCCGGCGCGAGTCAGCGCCCGGCGTCGATACCAACTCCCGCTGCCAAGGGACAGCATCCGCTCGATGTAATCGTAATCCGGCGCGGTGACGTCGAAGATGCCTCGCAGGAATCCGCGCTTGGCCGAATCGCCGGCGTAATAGCGGTCGAGTGTCGGATGGGGCTGAAGCTCGGCGTCAACGGACATCGCCGGCAAAGTCTACCCGACCCGCGAGCAAGCGAAAGGCCCGCCGCGTATTTGTGTTGCCGCCGGCATCAAACCAAAAGACGCCGTCGTTATGGCAAATCCGTGCATCTCGATTTATTGGAAGGAGATATTTAACCGCAGAGCACGCGGAGACCGCTGAGACACACGGAGAAGAACTTCAGGCATCGGCTTCTCCGCGGCTGTCTCCGCGCTCTCGGCGTCCTCTGCGGTTAAATTAAACTTCGAGATTCAAGAGCGTGTGCGATTGATGGAAAATCTTGCATCGACCGGATAATACCGCTTATCGGGTCTCCACCAAATGCCGCAGGACTTTTCCGGTGGGGCACCTCGGCAGCGAATCGCGCACCTCGAAAACGCGCGGGCCTTGTAGGCGGAAAGATTCTGCCGGGCCAGGTCGCGGAGTTCATCGATCGGCACGCTGGTTAGACCCGCGCCGGCGTGACGATTGCCTTCAGGCGCATAACCGTCTGGCTCTGCCGCAGCGGCACGACCACGCAAGCCTCCACCGCTGGATGCCGCAGCAGGACCGATTCCACCTCCAGCGGATTGACCTTAAGGCCGCCCACGTCGATCAGCAGCTTGAGGCGTCCGGTGATGAAAAGCCGCCCCGCGTCATCGACGTAACCGATGTCGCCGGTTGGGAAATGGCCGTCGATCAAGTCCGCGGGGCCGCTTAAGTATCCGCTGAACATCGACGCGGCGCGAACGGCAATGTGTCCTTCCCGGCCAGCGCCAACGCCACCGGCGCCCGATTCCAAATCCAGCACGCGGATGGAAACCCCGCGCATCGGCCGGCCGACGCTGGCGGCATCAAACGGATCAACCGGCGCGTTGAACGTCACCGATCCGATCTCCGACGCCCCGTATAATTGCGAGACGCGAATGCCAAACCGCGCCCCGAACGCGTCGAACACCGAGCGCGGAAGCGGTCCGCCGGCCGAGTACGCCATTCGCATCATCGGCGCGGCCGCTTCGGTTTCGGGCAACGCGGCCAGCATCTCGAACGTCGAGGGCACTCCGGGAAAAATCGTGGCGTTTTTCAACTCGGGCAGGACCGCCGAAATCTGCATCAGCCCGCTGAGATGAACGGCGCTGCCGGCCCATAGCGGTGCAAGCAGGCCGTGTTCCAAGCCGTACGAGTGTGTCAGCGGAACCGACATCAGCACCCGATCCTCGCAGCGAAATCCGATCGCTTCGACCATCGCCCCGGCGACGGCATCGAGGGATGCGCCGGTTCGCCGGAGGATTTTGGGCTCGCCGGTCGTGCCCGAGCTTTGCAGGAGCAGATCGCCCGTTGGACCGGAGTCGATGGCCGCGCCTCCGCCCGATGGAAGCCCTGTAATCGGAAGGGCGAACTTCACGGATGCGGCAAGCAGGCGAAGCGCCCGATCGTCGCCGATGATTCCGATGGCCGCGGAATCCCCGGCCGCGCGGAGCAACTCCGCATCGGCGGCGCCGGGGGAAATTGGGAATGCGGTGCATCCGGCGGCCAGAATCCCCAAGAATGCGATCGGATACTCCAATTGATTTGGGCAGCTCAGAATCACGACCGCGCCCGGCGGCAATTGTTGTCGCAGCACATCCGCCACGGCCGCTGCGCCACCCGCCAACTCGCGCGAATTGATCGAGGCCGCCGCGGCATCACGGTATGCCTGGGCATCCGGGCGCTCGGCGGCATGTTGCGCCAATTTGGCAAGCAGCGTGGACATGGTTCGCTTTCAACAGATCCAACAGAGCCGGGCCGTGTCGGCCCGGAGCGGACCGGGGCGACACGCCCCGGCTCTGTCGAATTTCGATCAAATCATACTGACGCGCGTCCCGCTGACCGCGCCGGTGAAATCCGTGCAGATCGCCGCCACGGAATCGACTGTTTCTTCCCCGCTCGCCGACTGAATTCCCCGTCCATCTGCCCACGCCCCGCCCAGAAGCCGTGGCAATTTGTGCGAAAGCAATCCCGCCGCCAGGCCAACCAGCGGCGAGGCGCTGAACGCTTCGGCAATATGGCCATAGATCGCCGACACCAGCCGGGCTCCCTCCGAGCGCCGGATCGCCGCCGCCTCCGCCCGGTCGATCCAGGTCCCGCAGGCCGAGCTGAGGACGTTCGCCGGATTCTTTAGTTCCTTCAGCACCCAGGCCAGGGAATCAATTGCCTGTGACGGCCTGCCCGAGCAGGCGGCGGTTGCGTCGATTCGCCCGCGCGCCCTGCCGCCTCGCCGCTCCAGCGATTGGCGCGATTCCAGAATGAAGATGACGGCCCCCGCGCCGGCGACGAAGCCCTTTTCACCCCCAAACGGCGCGCATCCTTCGAGCGAGCCGACGCCGCAATGGCGATACGCCTCGTTCACCAGATCGCAAAACTCCTCGCCGCCGCCGACGATCGCCCGATCCCACGGCCCGCTTCGTATCCTCGCCGCGGCCAAGCCGATCGCGTCCAGGCCGGCCGTGCGCGTTCCGATGATGCTTTGGCAGGCGCCTTTCAGGGACAGCATCAAGCTCAATTGCGCCGCGCCGGCATTGGGCACGGATTCGGCGAAGAGCGTGGGATTCGCCGCCGCCAGCCCCTCCTTCACGATCTGCCTGTAATAATCCGCGCTGAAATTCACCGAGCCGTGCATGGTTCCGAGGATCGCGGCGCAATCGGCGGCGAAGGCGGGAAGGTCGTCGATGCCGGCATCGCGGCAGGCCAGCGTCGCCGCCGCCAGCGTCAGCTTCACGTAATCGCTCATTCGGCGCACCCGCCGGGCGCTCGAGCAATCCAAGCAATTCCGCGTCGCTCACGCCGCCCGCGTCCCGATTCCACGCCGGCACGGGATTTCCAAGCCGGGCCAGCAGGGCGTCGTTTCCGATGATCCCCGGCAAAATCACGCCGATGCCGGTGATTAAAACCTCCCGCCGGGGCGATGGCGCCGCGGTAATTGTGGGCGCGGCAATCGAATCGGCTGGTCCCAGGATCATGCAGGTATTCGCCCCGCCGAAGCCCAGGGAAATGTTGAGCGTGCGGCGAATCCGCGCCGGCCGGGCCTGCCCCGTGGCCAGTTGCAGGCCCTCGAATTCCACGTCTTCGGCGCGCACGTTCGCGCAAGCGGGCACAATCTGATCGCGAATGGCCATGGCCGACAGGATCAACTCCACCGTCCCCGCGCCGCCGAGCGTGTGGCCCAGATGGCTCTTGAACGCCACGACGGGCGTCTGGGGCAGCCGATCTCCAAAAACGCGCGACAGGGCCGCGAATTCGCTCGCGTCGTTGTCCGGCGTCCCCGTTGCGTGAGCGGCAATCAGATCGATGTCATATCGGCTCAATCCCGCCAAACCGAGCGCCATGTTGATGGCCCGGACAGCCCCGTCACCCTGTGGATGGGGTTGGGTCAAATGATGTGCGTCCGCCGATTCACCCCAGCCGAGGATCGCCGCCAGCGGCTTGATCCCGCGCGCCGCCGCGTCGCCGGCGCTCCAGCACGACGATGCCATATCCTTCGGCCAGTTTCATTCCCTGCCGATTTTTCGCGAATGGGCGCAGCGGCCCCTCGGCGACCAGCCTCAGGCTGTTGAATCCGCCCCAGACATATTCGCTGATGGGGTCATATCCGCCGGCAACCACGAGGTCCGCCTGCCCGTTTTGCAGCAGCGTCACGCCAAGAGCGATGCTGCCGAGGCTCGAGGAACAGGCCGAGCACGTCGTCGCATTCCAGCCGCCCATGACCGACTCGTCGATGGCCGATTGGAGCGTCGTGCCGGCGATGAATTCGCGCAATGCGCCCAAATCCCCGCCGCGCAAATATCGCCCGGCGGCCCGCATGCCATGCAGCGTCGTTCCGAGCAGGCAAGCGCATCGCCGCCGATCTTGGCCTGGCGAGGCGTCGGCGCGCGCCTCTTGAAGCGCCTGGGCGATGGCCCACTTCAGATATCGCGCCTCCCGCGGCAACGCCGGAGCAAAATCCTCGGGCAAATCGGGCGCCTGTCCGCCGTCCTTTCCCGGGGCCAGCGGGGATTCCATGGCGCTCATCGGACCCATCGCGCATCGCCCGTGCAGGATCGACTCCCAAGTCTGCCGGCGCGTCAGCCCCAGCCCGCTCACCACGGCGGCTCCGCTGATCACGATGGTCGCGCTCTCGCTCATCTCGGTGGATTATCCTCGACGAATGCCGGATCGAGAAACAGCCATTGCTCCGGATATTTCGCGATAAACTTTTCCAGCACCTTCCCCCAGGCCAGCAGTTGCGGATGGACGCCGTCAATCGGCTTGGCGTCCGGATCGACCCGAATCGCCGTCTCCACGAACAGCAGACATTTACCGGCGGGTGTTCTCACCACGAACACCGGAACAATCGGGCTGCCGCTGATCTGCGCCAGGACGATCGGCCCCAGCGGCAACGCGAGATGACCGCCGAGAATCGGGACGGCTTGCGCCTTCTGTCCCGGCATGGCCCGGTCGCCTTGCATGACGACGACATGATTGCTTTCCAGTGCGTCCTTCAGAGCCACCCATGTGTCCCACCCCGCGTCCACCGGCGCTTCATGCACGCCCAAAGTATCCCGAAGCGTTCGGCGGATGGTCTCGAACCCGCTCATCGCATCGCGCTTGAATACGACGTGGATATCCTGCTCATACGCCCGCAGCGCGGCCATACCGACTTCGAATGAACCCATATGCGCCGTCAGTAAAATCGCGCCGCCGCCCGCCTTCCGAGTCGCGAGATATTCCTCATGCCCATGAACCGATTCAACCTGACCGGCAAGCTGCTGGGCGGTCATGGCCCCGCAGCGGCCCACCTCCACCACGAAGTCGTAGAAATTCGCGGTCACCCGTTTCGTGAACTCGGCGGACTGCGCCCGCGTGATCCCAGGCCCCAGAATTCGCCGGGCGTTGGCTCCTGTCCCGTTTCTGATCGGCCCCGAACTCCGCACCGTCATCCAAACCACGGGGCGTTTCAGCAATCTCGGCAACCACGGGGCATGCCGGGCCCAAAAATAAAGTCGCCCCAGCCAGAAACGCGCGGCCCAACTCCTTGCACCCGTGGCCGCGGGCTTGGATTTCTTCCCGGTCCCGGCGGGGCGATTTCATCCATGGCGATAGGCGGCACGGAGTCGATTTCTCCAACTTGAAATGTCCCGGCTCACGCGGGCTTTTCACCGCGGTGCAGCGTGATCGATCCGCGCCAGAATCGTCTCACCCGACTGGGCGATCACGTCGCACATCTGCAACGATCCCAGCACGCGCATGATTTTCGAGCAGAGCGTGATTTCCACCGGCGGCACGGCGGGGGCCTCAAATCGAACGTCGATCCGGGCAACTCTGCCTTCCGGCCCGCTGTCCGATGGGCCGGCGATCCCCGAAATCTGTGCCAGCGCCTCGGCGATCAATACCCCGGGCACGATCGGCGAACCGGGAAAATGTCCGGCCAGATACGCCTCCTTGCCCGAGACAATCCACGCGCCGCGGGCCATCTCGCCGGGGCGAACTTCATCGACGCGCGAAACGAATCGGAATTCCGGCCCGTGCGGCAAGCGCGCGAGCCAGTCGATCTCCGGCGCTTCCTTGCCCCCGGCGCGAGTCCGCTGAATGTAACCAGCCAGCGAGGCCAGGTTTTGAAACGCTTCCTTCCCGACCGCTTCGCTGGGAATCTTGATGCCATACTTGCGTTCGATGCTCGTCAGCAGCAGCAGCATGTCCAACGAATCCAGATCGACGTTGCCCCCGAAGAAGGGCATGTCCTGGGGGATCGGCTCATCGGCGGCCAGCTTCAGATCGCGGCGAACGATCTCCCGGATTTCCTGGACAAGCTCGGGATCGGGCAAAGGATTGGTCATCGCTGGATGAGTGGAGTTCATTCACGTCCCCGCCGTGCGCGGGTAAGTTTATCGATTGAGGGTCTGTCCGCAACAGCCGGGTTGAAGCGGGTGGCGAAGATCGGCCGGAGGACCGGCCGGCTCGGTTTCGAAATTGAGCCGGCCCGTCCTCGGGCCGGTCCCTAATGCGGTCGCAGCGCGTACCGGCGTCCCCTGTCGCGCGGATGAACGGACGCCGGCCCGAACCGGCGTTTGGTCTCGATCTGATGTTCACGTCTCGGCGGCGCGTGAGCGCCGGGTGATGTGCCGCGTGAGGCGCCGGGTGAGCGCCGGGTGATGTGCCGCCGTCGATGGCGCCACCGGCTCGCTTTGATAGACCGGATGGTCGTTCCTCACGGGAATGGATCGACGGATCAGTTTCTCGATGAGCTTAAGGTTCGGCCGTTCCTCGCGATCGCAGAAGGAAACCGCTTCGCCCGTCGCCCCCGCTCGGGCCGTGCGGCCGATGCGGTGAATGTACGTCTCCGGCTCGTGCGAGAGGTCGAAATTCACCACGTGCGATACGTCGTCGATGTCGATTCCGCGCGACGCGATGTCCGTGGCCACCAGCACCGGCGTCTTGCTCGCCCGGAAGTCTTCCAGGTGCGCTGCCGGGCATTCTGGCTCTTGTTGCCGTGGATGGCCTCCGAGCGAATCCCGAAACCGTGGAGCTGGCGAACCACGCGGTCCGCGCCGTGCTTGGTGCGCGTGAATACGATGGCCCGCGACATCGGCAATTTTCGGACGAGGTGCGCGAGCAACGCCGGCTTGTTGCGACGCTCGACGAAATAGACGGATTCCTTGATTCCGTCGGCCGTCGAGAAGGCCGGCGCGATCTGCACGCCGGCGGGGTTGCGCAAAAGCGAGTCGGCAAGGCGGCGGATTTCCGGCGGCATCGTCGCCGAGAACAGCAATGTCTGGCGCTGGCTCGGGAGACGGGAAACGATCTTCCGGATGTCGTGGATGAAGCCCATGTCGAGCATTCGATCGGCTTCGTCGAGCACCAGCGTTTCCACGCCGCGCAAATCGGCGTGGCCCTGGCCCATGAGATCGAGCAGCCGGCCCGGCGTGGCGACGACAACATCCACGCCCTGGCGCATCGCCTGCACCTGCGGGTTTTGATTCACGCCGCCGAAAATCACCGCGATGCGAAATCGGACGTGTTTGCCATAGGTGCGAAAATCACCGGCGATCTGGCTCGCCAGCTCGCGCGTCGGACAGAGCACCAGGCAGCGCACCCGCGCCCGCGCCCGGCCGGCGATGGGTTGGAATTGAGGCGATGGAGGATCGGCAGCGCAAACGCGGCCGTCTTTCCTGTTCCGGTCTGCGCGCACCCGAGCAGATCGCGCCCGCGAGCACGTGCGGGAATCGCCTGCGCCTGAACGGGCGTGGCGAGCGTATAACCTTCCGCGGCAACGGCGCGGAGCAGCGGCTCGGCGAGCCGCAAATCAACGAATTTCATGAACGGTCCTTTGGTGGACATTGCGCACCACAAGGGCCACGGCTAAGCGCCGAAGAAATGCCGGTAGATGCGCTGCAACTGGGCTCAGAACAATCAGGAATGTGCCTTGGGGGCAATGCTTCGTGAAGGGTCAGGCGGGCAGTTGACTTGAACAGTATAGCCTATCGACACATCATTCAGCAAGCTTGCGTGGAAAATTATGAATCGCGACACCCGCCATGTTCCCGTGCTGCTCGGCGCGGTGCTGGATGTTCTCAGGCCCCGCCCGGGACAGATCGTCGTGGACTGCACCGTGGGCCTCGGCGGACATTCGGCGGCAATTCTCCAGCGGATCGCGCCCGGCGGCCGGTTGATTGGAATCGATTTCGACCCGGCCAATATTGCCCTGGCGCACGAGGCCCTTGCGAAAATCCCCGGCAAGTTCGAGCTGCATCACGCCAACTTCGCGGCCTTGCCGACGATACTGGCCCAAGCCGGCGTGGATCGGGTTGACGCGCTGCTTGCGGACCTGGGCGTGGCCAGCCCGCAGATTGATGATCCGGCCCGCGGATTTTCCTACCGTCATCCGGGACCGCTGGACATGCGGATGGATCCGACGCGCGGCCGAGCTGCCGCGGCGATCATCAACCAAATCCCGCAACTGGAATTGGAATCAGCCCTGCTTGAACTCGGCGACGAAACCGACGCGCCGCGCATCGCCCAGCTCGTCGTCCAGCGCCGAAAAGTTCGTCCGATTGCCACGACCCAGGAATTGACGGCAATCGTTTGCGAAGCCCGCGACTTCACGCTCAAGCGAGCCGCCGGGGCAAAGCTGCATCCCGCCGCCCGGACTTTCCAGGCCCTGCGCATCCTGGTCAACCGCGAGCTGGCCAACCTCGACCGGCTGCTGGCGGTGGTTCCAAAATGTCTCAAGCCCGGCGGCGTCGCGGCCATCGTGAGCTTTCACAGCGGCGAAGACCGTCGCGTGAAGAGCCGCATTTCGCGACGGCCTGCGCGGCGGGATTTACAATCAGATCAGTCCCGAACCCGTGGTGGCTGACATCGCGGAGCAGAAACTCAATCCCCGATCGCGATCGGCCAAACTCCGATGGGCCAAGCTCGGTTGAACTTATGACGGACACAGCGGACGTGGCAATCATCGGCGGCGGGGCGGCCGGGCTGGCGGCGGCGATCTTCGCCGCCCAGGCGGCCAACGGAGTCCGCCGAATCGTCCTGCTCGACGGCGCTGAAAACGCTGGGCGCGAAAATTCTGGTCTCCGGCGGCGGGCGGTGCAACGTCACTCATCATTCGGTCAGCCCGGAGGACTTTAATGATGGCTCCCGCCCAATCGTTCGCAACATCCTGGCGGCTTTTCCCGCGTCGGCCACGGTCGAATGGTTCGCTTCCATGGGCGTGCAACTGAAGCGCGAAGAGACGGGGAAACTTTTCCCGGTGGCCGACTCCGCTCGCGTGGTCCTCAGCGCCTTGCTCCGCCGCTGCGGCGAATTGGGAGTCGAAATCCGCTGCGGCAGCCGCGTGAACGGAATATCACCGCCCACTTCACCGGACTCGCTTTTCACGATTGAACATGACCGCGGAACCATACGCTCGGCTCGCGTGGTTTTGGCCACCGGCGGGCGCTCGCTTCCGCGCAGCGGCAGCGATGGATCGGGATGGGAAATCGCCCGCCGGCTCGGGCACCGTGTCACGCCAACCTATGCCGCGCTGGTGCCCCTGGTGCTGGACGACAAAATGTTCCACGCCGGCCTGGCTGGAATCGCGCAGGAAGTGCAGCTTCAGACCTTCGCAAGCGGCCGGCTCATCGACCGCCGCCGGGGGAGCCTGCTCTGGACGCACTTCGGCATCAGCGGGCCGGTCGTGATGGATGCCAGCCGTCATTGGGTGATGGCCCACGAATCGGCGCACCGGCGCGGATGGAATGCAATCTTCTGCCGCCGGATAATTTTGAAACCGTCGAGAAGTGGCTGGTCGATCTGGCGTCATCGCGGGCGCGGGCATCGGTCGCCGGCGCCATCGCCGAGCGAATCCCCGAGCGAGTCGCCAGGGCGATCGTCATTCACGCCGGCATCGACCCGGCCGTCGTTTGCGGCCAATTATCTCGCCAAGCGCGGCGACAACTCGTCGGCGCTCTGACCTCGCTTCCGCTTCCGATTCTTCGGCATCGAGGCTGGAATTACGCGGAGGTCACCGCCGGCGGCGTTCCCCTCGACGAGATCAGCTACCGCACGATGGAATCGCGAAAGGTCCCGGGTCTGTATCTTGCCGGCGAGATGCTCGACTGCGACGGGCGAATCGGCGGGTTCAATTTTCAATGGGCATGGGCAACGGGCCATCTGGCCGGAAAAGCGGCCGGAGCGGCGTAGCCCTCGTGCGGGCCGATGCGCATCAGCCATTGAAATCGTACACGCGCATGCGCCTCCCAATGCGCCTTGTTCCGGTCGATGAATTCCAAATGCAGCGCGTGTTTCTGATACGCATCGTGCGCCGCCGCATCCGGCAGTACCACCGCCAGCGCAACCGCATATGAATTATCAACCACATCCCGCGTCGTGCCGGCCGGCTCGCCCGCCCACAATTGCTCGACCCCTGGAACTCGGCTCAGAATCGACCGGCAATCCGCCACCAATCTTTCCTTCGCCGCCGCCGGCGTATCCGATTTCAGCCAGAAATAAACGTGATGGATAAACATGGTCGTCCTTACTTCACTTCCCCGCATACCAAAACGCCCGCCGCCAGTTGTGCTCCCACAGACGCTTCTGAAGTTCCAGCGGCATATCCGGCAGCTCGCTCACCGTGCAATTCATCTCGGCCTGGGCCACGTTGCGGATGCCCGCGATGACCGTGCCCACCGCCTCGTCGGCCAAGACAAACTTCAGCGCCGCCTGCGGCATCGTGTAAGCGCTGCCGGCAATTTCCGATTTGATCTTCTCCGCCCGCTCCACGGCGCGGGCCAGACGATCGCCGGCAAAATAATTCCGCCGAAAATCATCGGCCTCAAACACCGTGTTCCGCTTGAATCTTCCCGTCAACGATCCCTCGTCAAATGCCACCCGCACGATGATTCCAATTCCCTTTTCCCTGGCCACGGGAAGAATCTGCGCGGCCGGCTCCTGCTCGAAGATGTTGTAAATGACCTGCACGACATCCACCCATCCGCCGCGCATCAGGTCGATCACGGAGTTTTGATCGTGCTCCGGCGTGGAGATTCCGACCGCTCGCAGCTTTCCCTCCTTTTGCATTTTCCGCAGGATCTCCAGCGGCTTGGGATCGTCGTTCCACGCCCGCGTCCAGGTGTGCAACTGCAAAACGTCCAGGCAGTCCACGCCCAGGTTTTTCAGCCGCGTATTCACGTTTTCCCGCAAATACTTCTCCGAGTACCGATCCTCCCAGCGTTCATGCGGGAACGGCGGCCATTTCCCATCGGCCGGCGGCGTTTTGGTGGCCACGTATATTTTCCCACCCCGTCGTTCCCGCAGCACTTTGCCGATCAGCCGTTCGCTGCGTCCGTCCCCGTAGCCCGCGGCCGTATCAATAAAATTGACCCCCAAATCCAGCGCCTTGTGCAGCGCCTTCAGGCTGTCGTCATCATCCTGCGTGCCCCAGTTTCCGCCGATGGCCCACGCGCCGAAGCCGATTTCCGACACGTCCCAACCCATTGGCCCGAATTTCCGAAATTTCATTGCACGACTCCAAGAAAATGAACAGTCCAAAAAACGCGGCCCGGATTATAGCCGATTTGCCGTTGCCATAACGGCTTGCCGTGGACCCACGCGTCCAGACCGCCGAACTGCACGCCGCGATCGGTCAACTGGTTGCCGCCCCAGACTTCCATGCAGGTCATGTATTGATCGCTGTCGTCCGGCATAGGGAAATTGTAACGGGGAAAATGCCGACTCCGGTCACCCGCCGCTTTTTTCATACGCGACGGCCCTTCGACGATGAGCAAATTATTAATTTGCTGCACCTCGTTCCTATTTATCTTGCTTCCGAGCCACTTGCAAAACCTCCCGATGACCGCTTGAGTATGGCTTGTCGCCCTAGGCGGTTTGCCGGTTGCGTGGGTGAAAGTCACCAGATCACCTGATAAGGGCCGGTTTCCGCTCGCGGCAGGCCGTTTGGGCATCGGCCAGCTCCCCCTCTGGCCAAGCTCCGCCCCTGGCCGCCTTGCGGCCCTCACTTGTGGCCGTCAATTTGTTCCCGCATCAAGCCTCAGCACACCATGGCCAGCAGTTGTTCGGCGGCGATCACCAACAATCCGAAGGACAGGTGTGCCGCCACCTTGATCGCGCCGCGTACCCGCACATGCCGCCCGCCGTGGTTGTCATGCAGGTGGGAATTGACCCGCTCGGCGCTGCTGCGCTGGTGATAGCGAACGGCCTGGGCCGGGGGAAATTCCTGCTTTTCACCACGCCGGGGGTTGTGGTCGATGATGGCCACATGGCCCAGCCGGGCGGACATCTGGCGGATGGGCGCCGCGTCGTAGGCGGCATCGGCCAAGTCGTACAGGCTGGTGACCCGCTGGGCGCTCATTTGTGCCAAAGGGATGGCGGCCTGGCTATCGTGCAGACTGGCGGAAGTCACGATCCAGCTTATCGGTAGATCGCCATCGATCACGTCGATATGCAGCTTGTAGCCGCGCCAGCAGAGCTTCTTGCCCTTGCTGTCTTTCTTGGTGCCCCAGTCGCAGCCCCGTGGCAAGTCGGCGAGATTCTCCACCCAACCGCGTTCGAGTTGCCGTTGCAGACGTGTGGGCTCGGGCGAAACCGGGTCTGGAGTCTCCTCTGCCGGCGGCACGGGCTGAGCGTCTTTTTTGGCGGCATGTTCGCGTGCGTGGATGGCGGTGGCATCACGGCTGATGTGCCCGACGAGTTTGTCAGCCCAGTGTTGCTGGAACATGGCTTGGTGGATGATCTGTGGCAATTCATCCTGCGCGAAGGTGGCGAAGGTGCGCGAGAAGGTCGCTTCGCAGGGAACCGCGGCGAGTGTTTCCCAGCCGCACAGACGGCGTAACGTGGGGCGGTGGCGCAGGGCGTCGATCAGCTTGCGAGTGGTTGGGAAGTCCCACACGGCCTTGGCGATGAATGCCTTGCACAGCGCCAAACGATCCTTGGGCGGGCAACCGTTGCCGATCCAGCGGTAGCCCGCCAGGTGCTGCCTCGGATTGCAAGTTTCGCAGATGGCGACGAATTGGCGATGCTGGTCATCGAGTTCGCCGAGTTCATCTTCCAACTGGGGAAAGAGCCAAGCTTGAATGGTGTGCCAGAGGTTGGACAACTCCGCGAATCCGTTCATGGTAGTTCTCCTGGGTTGAAGGCATGGATCGCCCACGGACGAGATTATACCACAAGTATATCAACATAACAACTGTATTGACAACGACTTACAAAACTTATAGGGGGGGGGGTAATTTGTGTTGACAGACTGAGCCAAAGTGGTATCTTTAAGCAGCCTTACGATACCTTGCCGAAGACCCAAGCGGCGGACGTTCCGCCGAACTTCGGGGGGTTTTGCAAGAGGCTCTTCCATCCTACGAACGTGTATTTTGAATACCCGTCACGCCTCGAGGGTAAGTTTGTTCGCGGGCTGAGTGGTGCGGTTGGGTTTCCGCCACGGGTAGGGGAAGGAGGAGGCATGTCGTTCCGAAATCTGCTCCAAGGCCGGTCTTGGTTCACCTCGTCACTGCGCATGTCAATCGCTCGGCCGCGGAGGAAGCCGCCGGGCAAGGGCCGCGGACTCCACTGGACCGACGGAGCGGCTCACGCGGCGGTGGAGCAACTCGAGCAACGCACCTATCTCAGCGGCCTGACCGGAGTTGGCACGATTGTCCAGGCGGTCGCCAACCAAAACTTGGATGTCGGGGATATCGACGGCAGCGGGGCCATCTACGTCGGTTCCGGCGTAAATGTGACGGTCGATAGCGTGCAGGAGGGATCGCTTACCGTTAACGGAAACCTTGTCATTTCATCGGCCGCGGGGTCACAAAACGAATCCCGTCAAAGCGCCGTGAATTCCCTGACCATAAACGGCTCTTTGGATTTGACCGACAATGTTTTGTTGATCAACTATGGAACCGGCCCCGACCCGGTCTCAACTATTCGCGGATATCTCATCAGCGGGTACAACGGCGGAGCGTGGAATGGCGCAACCGGCATCAACAGTTCCACCGCCGCCGTGAACGGCAACTACGCCCTGGGCTCTGCCGACGGGGCCGAAGGCCTCGTCAGGGGTCTCGCCAGCGGCCAGATCGAAATCGAATACACGATTCTCGGCGATGCGAATCTCGACGGCTCGGTCACCGGTAACGACTTCACCATCCTAACCGGCAACTTAGGCAAGTCGTTTTTGCCGAATGGGAATCCGGTGGGGTGGGATGATGGCGACTTCGAGTACACCGGTGCGGTCACCGGCAACGACTTTGTTACCCTACTCGGCAATCTCGGCCGGTCGTCCAATACGGGTCCCGCGCCCGTTTACACCATCCCGCCGCAGTACGTCGCGACCTTCACGGATAGTGCCAGCACGCCGCTCAGCAGCATTTCGGCCAGCATCAATTGGGGCGATTCTTCCACGGCGACGCCCGGGGCCATCGTGAGCGATGGCAACGGGACGTTCCACGTGATCGCAAACCATGAATATTCCGCCTCGGGAACATATCAAGTGACCACGACGATCACCGACAGCAATTCCGACACGAACACGACGGTGAATTCAACCGCCGTCGTCTCCCCCGCGGTTTTCAGCGCCGTTCCGCTGGACGCCTACGACATTCAACTCACCTGGGCCGATCTGCCCATCCTGAACAACGGCCAAACGCTGAATATCAGCACCGATCCGACTTTCCAGACCGGCGTGACCAGCGTCAATTTGGCCGGCGGCGTGACGGACTACATCGCTTCAACCCTTTCGCCTTCCGCGACTTATTACTTCGAAATCCAGCCCAGCACAGCCGGGATGCCGATCGTCGGCTCGGCGTCGGCGACCACTGACCCCTCCGACGGCGATGGCGGGACCAGCGGCCCAACAGCCCCGGTCGTTACCCAGCAGGCCACGTATTCCCAAACGTCGCCAACAACCCTCAGCTTAACGATGACCGCCTCATCCGCCGACCCGATCAGTTATTCGTGGGAAATGGTCTCCGGCCCCGGCGGCCCGCCTCCAGACTTCAGCAACAGCGAACAGACCACTGCCGTGCTTCTGGCCGCAGTAGGCAATTACGATTTCCGCGGCACTGCGACCGATGATTCCAATTCGCTTTCGGTATCCAGCGATGTGACGGTGGCGGTCGCTCAGGTCGCGACCAGCATCGTCGTCTCGCCCGGTTACGCGCAAATAGTCCCTGATGGAACCTGCCAGTTTTCAGCCACAGAGTATGACCAGTTCGGTACGCCAATGCTCACGCAGCCCACGTTTTCCTGGTCAGTCACCCAGCAGAAAACCGTTTGGAATCCGTTTCCTGTCCAACAGCCGATGGCTTCAATTGATTCTACGGGGCTCTTCATCGCACAGTATGACTTGGCGGGCATGGCAACAGTATACGCTTCGGGCAATAGCCTGGAAGGATCAGCCCCCGCAATGGTCAGCGGGAATATCGTTTATAACTTCACAGCTTTCGATGGCTTTGGGGGCGCTTTACGCTTCCGATGCTCCATCGGATGGCGTGAAGGTTGCGGTGCAATTCTATTCTCCCAGTTCTCCAACTGCGGTCGTACTCGTATACGATGCTCAGGGCATTGAAGCTACAATAAATGTGCCGAATCCTGAAAATGGTCGCGCAACCAATACAACTTGTGGATTTGTCCGCATATTCAGATGTGACGGGCTTTGGAATGGCCAACTGGTACGAGGGGGATTTTTTCGCGGGATACGTAAGCCTTTTCCCGGCAGTCGCCGGCGACGCTCTTGGAGATGGCTCGACGGGCCAAGTCTTGCAGGGTAGAGATGACGGTAGGGAAAATCTTTCGCCGTTATATCTATCCACTCCTTCCGTTCTCCCTGATGGAACTCAGGTCGTGCTAACAACCACCGCCGCCAACGAGGTCGATGTCTGGAACACCGACAATCCCACGGCCAGTTCCACTCCGCTCCTCGGCGGCAGCGGGCAGACGAGCCAAGTCACCTGGACCGTCGGCACAGATACCATTCCAACTACGGTCTACGTCGGCGCCACGGCGGGCAGCGCCAGCGTCGGCGATATCCTGTTCACCTTGGCGATCAATCCAGGTAGTTCTCCCCCAGGCCCCTCGGCCACGACCCAGCCGGCAACGGCGGTTCAAATCAACAGCCTCGTCGTGAGCGATGCGAACAATCCGGAAAATACCGTAACTGCCACCGACAATAGCGGCAGCGCCAGCGTCATCGCGATGGCTGACCAGTCCACTGGCGAGGCGTCTATCAATCTATCCGTCAACGTCACTCCGCAGAGTCTCGTTGGGCAGCAGAACATGCTATGGGAAGTGATCGACCAGAGCACCGGCCAAGTTGTAAACGGCGGAACATTTAACGCCGGTAGTTTCGATGGCTTGACGTTGAGGCCAACATCCCATGATGATTCCACTTATACCGTGGAAGTCGGATTTGCCGGCCCCGGCCAGACAACACTGCAACCGAACCAGGTTACGCAGTCCGCGACCTTGTACGTGGTGACCACGGACCCGGACTTTGAAATCGCAGGAGTAGCAGGGGAGGATAGCGGCAGCGTTACCGTGCAACATTTCTACGACCCTAACCCAAATGCCATGACCGAGGAGCTTGCAGGGCCGATCACAATTGACTGGGGAGACGGCGACCAAGGCAGCGGAACGATCCAGTATGTGGGCGATAACACCTACGCCGTGATGGGAGACCATACCTACACCGATGGAGGATCTTATACCATCAATATAACGATCAGCACCCTGTCGAGTTCTTCTAGCTCGTCGTCCAATGATGGCCAAATCCAACCGGCAGCAATTCCAACTGCAAAGGCTATACCGCCGGCAATCTATGTCATAAACAATCCAGCCCTTGCGCATGGTAAAGGGCATGCCGCCATTATCATACCCAATAGCCAGGGATGTTTGTATCTTACTTATGATGACAGCAACACAGTCACAACCTGCCAGTTCAACAACATAAACGACGCGATTGCTGCGGCAAAGCTGGTCGGGTATACTCGCTATGAGGACTGGAATTGCACTACGCAACAGGCCAGTAGCGCTATGGATGCCGCCTTGGCATATAATAATACCGAATACTATGCCCGCACTCATAATTGCTGGGACATGGTCTATGATGCTCTGGTGGCGGCTGGGGAGAAGGTGCAGATGATATCGAATTCCGGCGCGGGAGATATACCCAACGACAATTTTCGCAATAATGAAAAATATGCGAACGGATACAAGGATCCGATGTAAATGCGGTTCCGGAGATTCACAGCGAAACGTTACATGTTCGACCTTTTGGCCGGCGCATCATTTCTCGCGGCCATGGGTATGCTGGCACTATGGTTGGCCACGTATTGGTGGTTCATTCAACTGAGCTATGGGTATGGAGAAACCACGGAGGGAATCTCTCAAGACCGTACCTTCGGTGCATTCGCCAATATAAGTGCGCTTAACCTATCTTACGCAGTTGGTCCGCCCGGGTACGTCGGACCACACGGGTGGAGTCTGGACGTGGCTTCTCAAAAGGATGTGGAGGCCAGCCATTGGAGCAACGGGCTGTGGTTTTACTATCAAAGCGGCGATTTGATTTTCCGCGACCGCCAATTGGGTATACCCTTCTGGGCGTTAGCGACTGTGTTTCTCATTGCCCCAGTATTATGGTGTTGACGTTATTATCGACGTCACAGAATGGAACGCGGTTTGTGTGAAAGGTGCGGCTACGATCTTCGCGCCACACCCGACCGCTGCCCCGAATGCGGCACTTCAGTTTCGAAGGCGCGGCAGGATGCAGGCCATGAATGACGGAACGCAAAACCTCGTCCCGCTCCTTCTGTCAGTTCCTGCCGGTCTGCCGGATGGAACCCAAGTGACCCTGACTACCACCGCTGCCAACGAGGTCGATGTCTGGAACACTGACAGCCCCCAGGATGGCGACACGCCGCTCCTCGGCGGCAGCGGGCAGACCAGCCAAAAGGTCTGGACCGTCGGCACCGATACGATCCCCAGCACCGTGTATGTCGGCGCGACCGCAGGCAGTGCCAGCGTCGGCGATATCCTGTTCACCTTGGCGATCAATCCAGGTAGTTCTCCCCCAGGTCCCTCGGCCACGACCCGGCCGGCAACGGCTGTGCAAATCAATAGCTTAGTCGTGAGCGATGCGAATAATCCGGCAAATACCGTAACTGCCACCGACAATAGCGGCAGCGCCAGCGTCATCGCGATGGCTGACCAGTCCACTGGCGAGGCGTCCATCAATCTATCCGTCGATGTCACTCCGCAGAGTCTCGTTGGGCAGCAGAACATGCTATGGGAAGTAATTGACCAGAACACCGGCCAAGTTGTAAACGGCGGAACATTTAGCGACGGCAGCTTCGACGGCTTGACGCTCAGACCAACGGCTCACGATGATTCCACTTATACCGTGAAAGTCGGATTTGCCAGCCCTGGGCAGACAACCCTGCAGCCGAACCAAGTTACGCAGTCCGTGACCTTGTATGTGGTGACCACAGAATCATATTTCGAGTTCGGCGCGGTCGGCGGCGAAGACACGGGGAGCGTTGCGGTCCAGAATTTCTACGATTCGAATCCCAACGCCATGTCCGAGGAGCTTTCCGGGCCGATCACCATTGACTGGGGAGACGGCAACCAAGGCACCGGAACAATTCAAGACATGGGCGACGACATCTACGCAGTGATGGGCGATCACACGTACGAAAATGGCGGATATTATACAGTAAATGTAACCCTGACCACGTTGGGGACTTCCTCCGGGCACGCTCGTGCCATCGCTCCACCAGCCGCGCCAGGCCCGATCGCGAATCCCACGGAAATCTATTACCTAAACGACGTAAACGGAGTGGGGCGCAGGCCACGCGGCAATCATTATCCCGAATGGAGCTGGATGCACGTATTTCTCCTACGGCGATGATCCAAACGATTCCAATCACCTTACCGTGGTTAATTTCGCTAACATACGGGATGCACTAGCAGCGGCTAAGCAAGGCGATTACACGCGCGAGGAGGATTGGGACGTTACGCAGGCCGGGGCTGATGCAGCCATTCAGACTGCACTGTCGTGGAACGGAACTCCATATCACGCGAAGGGTCATAACTGCTGGGACATGGTTTATGCCTGCCTCAAGGCAGCGGGGCTCAGCAGCGAAATCATTATGGTCGGGGATATCCCAAATGTTGAGTTCGACCTTAATAAGCTCCTTGCTGACGGCTGGTCGTACTCGAGTTCATGGTGATCGTGAGCATGGAGCTAGGTAACAAGGTTCGCGAAACGGATAGATCGGCCAATATCTTTAAGGAAATGAAATGAAACGGATCATTTATTACGTATGGTGTGCCGTATCTGTCGCTGTATTTGTTGGAATTCTATTCGTGTTACTGCTCTGGGCATCGTCTCCGGTCTGGCGCGGCTCATCAACACCAGCATCGTCTCCGACCACCGGCCCAACATCAACCAATGACCCGGGTACTGAAGTTGTCGCGTTGTTTTATAAGCTGTTGCTTCAAAATGACCCGCCCACATTAGAGCAAGAAAAATCCGTGTTTGGCGAGGAACCGGGGTTGAGAAATTACCTCATCACCCACGGCCAGGGATCGGAGGGGGATGCCGTCATTTTCGCGTTGTTCCGCGCATAAAGATTTGTTCATCCCTGCCAATATGACGAGCCGAAAGGGGATCGTGATTTCGACAACCATCTACTTTCCGCGGACTGTTGAAGCGGTAAAACAGGGCTACAGCGTCGGGGGAGGGGACGTAATAACGCTGTTTGCCGATGACACCAAGTCGCGCCCGCAGCACCTGAAGGAAGTGGTTTTCATGACCGTCGATGGGAAAATCGACGCCGACGCCATTTTCTTTGGCGGCTATGGCGGCAAAATCAGCGGCGCGGAATTCTTTGGCCAGAAATGACAGACAATTCTGCCGCTGGATGGCCTAATCTCCCGTTCGAGTCAACCAGCTTAGAATTTTGGTACTGGGTCAGTCTAAATATTTAAACCTTCTTCGGCGGAATTGCGCCGCACTCTGGACAGCGGTCGGGCGTTGCGCGGAGATCGTAGCCGCACTTGCAACACAATCCGGGTCTGGACACGCGCAGATGGCGACGCCACCAGCGAATCGGGGCGGCGCAAAACACGACCGCCAGCGCCCAGAATGGCACCCCCGCCTGTGAAGATCGCCATACTCCAATAGGGTTCGATTTGTAGTAGAACCACAACCCCGCTATCCATCGGGAAGTTCCCAAGCGTTTTTGGGAGAATAATTCCAATCTAAAACCCCTGTGATCTGCAAAATCGGATCGCCCAGCTAGGACAAAAGCGTTGATGGCGCTTACGTTTGCGTACAGAGCCACAACGTGAATATCACCCGGCTGCCCCGGCCCCCATATGTAACTTGCCTGTATCACCCACCAATAGGTGGCCAGCCATAGCGCCAGCATGGCTGCAGCCAGGATTAGCGATAGGCCTGAAAGGAGGGTAAAGACCTGACGCTTCACGGAACGAATCATAACCGATTCTCAATCGAGTACCTCCAGCGATTTCCTCGGAATACCTGTTGAGTCCGGTGAGGCGCTTTCTCCAGCGGGCAAATGACAAAAATCGCGGATTGGCCGTAACTTAAATCAGAATAAACTCTTACAGTCATATATAAGTTAGCATACGCTAGACAAAATCGAAAAAGTGTCTCATGTGTCTCATTGGACAGAATGAAAGGTGGGTAGAACGATTTCCGCTTCTTCCGCCATCCGGCGGGGCGGTTCCGCGCATCGTTGCGGGCTGCATAAGTGATTGGAAAGTCAGCCGCGATTCCTGATCCATTGGGATAGTGCGTCCACCACTCGTGTGATGACGCTGTCCCAATCCCCCCACGAACTCTGGCGGAACAAGCGCATCGATGGATACCACGGACTGTCCTCTCGCTCCAGCAGCCAACGCCAGTCCGTGACAAATGGCAAGAGAGTCCAGACCGGTTTGGCCATCGCGCCGCCCAGGTGCACCACCGCTGTGTCCACTGCGATGACCAGGTCCAGATTGGCGATCAGCGCTGCCGTGTCGGCGAAATCATTCAGCTCCTCCGTCCAATCGACAAGTTCCACGTTCGCGGGCGGGGATTTGGCTTCGGCGGCTGCTTCGCCTTTCTGCAGGCTGACGAAACGTGCGCCGGGAATCTGCCCCAGCGGGGCTAGCCGCGCCAGCTTCATCGAGCGATTGCGATCGTTCTTGTGGATTGGACTTCCCGCCCAGGCCAGGCCCACATTCACGGCTGGGCTCTGATCGGCCAGCCGATGTTGCCACGTTCTGGACAGCTCGGTATCGGCGTGCAGATAGGGCACGGTCTCGGGGATGTTGGCTAAATTCGTCTGGAAAACCCGCGGCAAAGTTAGCAGAGGACATTGCAGATCAAAGGCCGGGAGGGGCTGGCCTTCGGCCACGATTTGGCAGCTGGCGGTCATTGTCTGGAAGAGCCGTTGGAGTCCGGCCGGACATTCAACGATGATTTTCCCGCCGCGCTGCTGCACCAGCGGCACGTAGCGGATGAATTGAATGGCATCCCCGAAGCCCTGCTCGGCGTGGAGCAGAATGGTGCGGCCTTCCAACGGGCGGCCGTCCCATTGCGGCTGAGTGAAGTCTCGCGGGCGTGAGGAAAAACCCTTGCATTTCCATCGCCACTCATGTTCTTCCCAGCCGTGTTGAAAATCGCCGCGCGTCAGCATGGCCAACGAAAGATTGTTGTGGGCGCCGGCGAAGTTGGGCTTGATGGCAATGGCCCGGCGACAGGCGGCGATCGCGTCATCAAGTTGTCCTTTGTCTTTCAGGGCTTTGCCGAGATTGCCGTGGGCTTCGGCGAAGTTGGGCCTGAAGGCGATGGCCTGGCGATAGGCGGCGATGGCCTCATCGAGTTGTCCTTTGTCTGCCAAGGCAACGCCGAGATTGCTGTACGCTTCGGCGAAGTTGGGCCTGAGGACGATGGCTTGGCGGCAGGCGGCGATGGCCTCGTCGAGTTGCCCTTTTTCCCTCAGGGCGTTGCCGAGATTGCTGTGGGCCTCGGCGATGTTGGGCCTGAGGGCAATGGCCCGACGATAGGCGGCGATGGCCTCGTCGAGTTGTCCTTTGTCAGTCAGCGGATTGCCGAGATTGCTGTAGACTTCGGCGTAGTTGGGTTTGAGGGCGATGGCTTGGCGAAAAGCGACGATGGCCTCATCGAGTTGCCCGATGTCTTTCAGGGCATTGCCGAGATTGTAGTGGGCTTCGGCGAAATTGGGCTGGAGGGCGATGGCCCGGCGACAGGCGGCGATCGCCTCGTCGAGTTGTCCTTTTTCTCTCAGAGCGTTGCCGAGATTGCTGTGGGCTTCGGCGTAAGTGGGCCTCAGGGCGATGGCCTGTTGAAAAGCGGCGATGGCCTCATCGAGTTGTCCGTTTTCCGCCAAGGCGATGCCGAGATTGCTGTAGGCATCGGGAAAGTTGGGCCGGAGGGCGATGGCCCGGCGAAAGGCGGCGATGGCCTCATCGAGTTGCCATTTGTCTTTCAATACGTTGCCGAGACTGTAATGGGCTTCGGCATAGTTGGGGTTGAGGGCGATGGCCCGACGGATCAAATCCATTGCGACGTTCAATCCGTCCCATCTCAAGGGCAATCACCCCCAGATAGTGCATCGCATCGGTATGTTCCGGCCGCTGGGTGAGGATCTGCCGGTAAAGCTGCTCGGCTTCGCGCAACCGTCCTGCCTGGTGGTGCTGCAGCGCCAGCTCGAACGCGTGTTTGATCGTGAGTTGAGCCATGCCGCAAACGGGCAATATCCCGCGTGGGCCGCTCTCTGACAAGAGATCGCCATGAGCGGGCCATAGCCGAACGTATCGTCGCGCCGTTGCTTTCGCCGTGCGGGTGACGATTCATTTGCCCGGCAAAGGGTATAGCTGATCGCGAAGGGGGATTTGGACGAAGCGATTGGGATCGAGCGCCGCCTGGTTGAGGGAATCGACGACGCCGTTGACGTCGGTGAGGTTCGCGTAGCCGCTTTGTCCGGTGACGGTGTCGTAGATGGTGCGGGTGCCAATGATCGACTCGTTGAAGTCGGCGGCATTGCGGGATCGCTGCAACTGGTCATCTCTGAACTGCTGGTTGTGGGCATCGTAGCCTGCCTGGGTCTGCGCCTGCTGCTCGTCGTGGATATTCTGCTGGGTTTGCGCATTTTGCTTATACATGTTGTTCATGGCCTGAAACTGCGACTGTTGGGCCGCGAGCATCTGCTGGCCGGCCTGGTACGCCTGCTGGTTCTGTTGGAGGCCGACTTGCATTGCCCTATCCTGATTTACCTTCTCCGATTGAACGATTGCCATCATGATCGGCAGGTCGTGGTCGAACGTCGCGTCGGGAGCCGCCGCAGAGTACCGGCCAAAATACATCCATGCGGTGTTGCCGACGGGAGAGGTGATGAGGTCGAGCTGCTGGCGATAGGCGGTGGATTGCCCGTTGAGCGTCTTGGTGAAAGCGAAGGTGACGATGGCACGCGTTCCGCCTTGCAACTGGCAGGGCGCGTCCTGAGTGGAGATGACCCGGTCCAGGGAGAGCGAAGGGCCATTGTTAAACTCGCTGCTCTTGCTGAACAGCGAAATCATCACCGGGACGGCATCAGCCGCCTTGGTCAACGGGGCAACCATCAAGGGCGGCAACGGCTTTCGCGGGATGGGTTGCAGTCCCCTTTGTTCGGAGTTGGCGTTCATCTGAGCCCATCGGGCGTCCATTTGCTCCCGCTGCGCGACCTGGGGGGAGTCGGGCGTTAGAATGCTGCGGGAATTGTGCAGGAAGATGGTCTGATCGGCAGGCCCCGCGACCATGGCGGCGTTGATGGCGGAATTGCCTTTCATCGTCCAGCCGTCGGGAATCTGGATGCTGCCGGTTCCATCCGGGTAGTCGTACTCGTGAAAGCCGGCGGTTTGGGCCGCGTTTGCTGATGTCGGATTTGCTGCCGCGGGCGCCCCTGCGTCGGTCTGCGGCGCGGGCGGGGCCATGAGCTTTTCCCAATCGGCTTTTGGGGCGTCGGTGCGGCCGAAGACGACGGCGACGGATGCGCCGCCGTCGTGCAGCTTACAGGAGACGATTCCGCGCACCGCTTGGCCGTTGAACGTGGCGCCGAAGGTGGCGCCGCCGGTGGTGGGGTCGTGGGCGTCTTGATAGGCGGAGCCGATCGTGGGCCGGTTGCCGAAATAGGCCGCGAGATCGGGGAAGGTGGCCAAGAGGGCGGCTGTTACCGTGGTGACGTTGGACTTCTGAGTGACCAGGGATTTGCCGGAGTCCGTGGAGACTTCGACGGTATAGCCGGCCGGGGCATCGGTGCTGGCGGAGGCGGCGGCGGCAGGCGGCGTCTTATCGCAGCCGAGAATTGACAGCGGCGCAACCACCGCAGCCAAAACCAAGGCGTAGGCGCATCTTCGCGCCACGTCTGCCGTCAAAACTTTAGCCATGTGCAGCTCCTGCCGGTAAAAGGTCTATGCCTAACGCTTATTCCCAAAGGAAATGCGATGCGCCAATGACCCGTGGGGCGCACGATGATTCAATGGCATGGCAATGATAGGCACTGGTGCGGTTTGAATCCGTGGAAATCCGACAGCAGTTCCCTGGCGACGGAATTGCCGGTGGAAGCCGCTAAAATCGCCGCTGGAAACCGTTGTTTTTGACGCCAAACCGCGGTCTTCGCGGACGAGCGGCGACGTGAAACTTCGTTGAAATCCACAACCCCGCCGTCACCCGGCCTGGATCATCGCCATGGCGGCGCACGGGCATTCCTGGGCGCAAAGCCCGCAACGCGAACAATAGTTCATATCGATCTCATAGCGACGAATCGAGCCCTGCTTGACGATGGCCTGGTCCGGACAGACATCGTAACAGGTATCGCACGCGAAACAGTTGCCGCAGGAAAAGCAACGCCGCGCTTCCACGTGCGCGGCGGCAAGGTCCAGGCCTGCGGTCGTCTCGACAAAGGATGCTCGTCGCGAGACGGGATCGAGACTCGGCTCCACCCCGCGCGGAAACGTTGGGAACCAATTCATCCGAATCTCGCCGAATTTCGCAATCGCGCGCTTCGGCGGCGCGGCGTAGGCCTTTCCGCCAAGCCAGGCATCCAGGCATCTGGCCGCCTTCTTGCCGTGGCCGACCGCCGTGGTGACGGTCTTGTTTTCCGGGATCATGTCGCCGCCGGCGAAGATGCCGGGATAGCCGGTCATCATTTGCTCGTCCACCTCGATCGCTCCGTCGCCGACGATTTTGAGGCCCGGGATATCCTTGAGAAAATCGCTGTGGGTTTGCTGGCCGAGGGCAAGGACCACGGCGTCGGCAGGGATGATCTCCGTTTCTCCGGTGGGCTGCGGCTTACCCTTGGCATCCAGGCGCATCGCTTCGACTTCAATCCGGCCGCCTTCGAGCTTTTTGATGGTGCGCAGCCAATGAACTTTCACTCCCTCGGCCTGGGCTTCTTCCAATTCCGACAGGTGTGCGGGCATGTGTTTGACATCGCGGCGATAGATGATCAGGGATTCGCTGGCCCCCATGCGGAGCGCGGTTCGCGCCGCGTCCATCGCGGTGTTCCCGCCGCCGTAGATCGCCACGCGGCGGCCGACGCACAGCCCGGCATTGCTTTGCGGATCCGCCAGCAGCTTCAATGCATCCACGATCCGTCGGGCATCGTCGGCGGGGATGTCAACGCGCTTGGACAGGTTGGCGCCGATGGCCAGAAAGACCGCGTCGAATCGACGCTCTTTCAAGAAGTCATCCAATTGATCGACTTTTGCGCCGGTCTTGAATTCCACTCCCAGGCGCGCGATGCGATCGATCTCCGCGTCCAGCACATTGCGCGGGAGCCGATATTCCGGAATCCCATAGCGCATCATGCCGCCGAGTTGATCCGCGGCCTCATGAACGCTCACCCCATGCCCCAGCAGCCGAAGATGGTATGCCACGGAAAGTCCGCACGGGCCCGAGCCGATGACCAGGCACCTTCTTTCCCGTCGGCGATCCGGGCGCAACCGACCATCCGAACTGGATCGCCAGATCGCCCAGAAACCTCTCGACGGCGTGAATGCTCACGGGCGCATCCAGGTGTTTGCGATTGCAGGCGTTTTCGCAGGGGTGATAGCAGACGCGCCCATGAACGGCCGGAAGGGGATTGTCGCGCATGATCGTGCGCCAAGCCTCTTGATAGTTTTCGGCCCGCACCCAATCGAGCCAGCCCTGAACGTTTTCCCCCGCCGGACAAGTCACGTTGCACGGCGGCGATCGGTTAAGGTAAACCGGGCGGACCAATCCCGATGAAATTTCCGCGGGTGAGGCCCACTCTTTGCCCGATACAGGGTCTTCCATGTTGCAGCACCTACCATCGGCGTGCCGGTGCGGCGCCCGTCACGATCCACCGTCGCGCATCTGATCCAGCGCCGCGGGGAATGGATAGCGGGGATAGACTCCCAAATCCGGATTGGACCACATCGCCGGCGCGGGATAGACATCGCCGTAGAATCCGGCTTCGTGCATGGTCCGCAGCACGGTCTCGAACGACGGTTCCACGCCGCGCTCGTCCACCAGCAGGTTGGCCCGCGCCCCCAGGAAACTGACCGAAGCGGTCGGCAGCCGCGTGGTGCGATGCCGGATCATCTCCGAGATGATCCGGAAGGCGGAGGCAAGGTGATCGACGGTCAGATGCACGGCGCTGGGGGGGCGAAGGATCGCCAGCACCTCCAGCATGTCCATTTCATACTTGATGATCTTCACTCGCTCCGGGCCGCCGCTGAATCGAGCGGCGTAAGCCGTCACGGATTGCTCGTTCCATTGAGTGGTCGGCAGCATCGCGGCAATCTGGCCGATGATGCCGTGCGTGTTGTCTCGGGTGTTGACCGCGCACACGAACGAATGGTATCGCCCCAGCAGCAGGTCCTCCAGAAGATGCTGGCCCCACATGATCCTTATCTGCCGGCGAACTTCGGGGCACTCTCTGGGCATGCCATCGGGGATCATCACGATGCGTTCGCCCCCAGCGCTTCGCTCGACGGTCATGAATCGGTCGCCGTCCCCTTCATAAACTTTCGGGGATGGATTGGACACCACCATATGAGCCTCCCTGTGCCGATCTTCTTCTGAACTGCCGCGGACCTTGCCGGCCCGCACGCCGCTGGAATAGTGAGATGGGGCGGGCACAGAACTCACCCGCCCCACCTCCACCCAAAGGCAACGTCACTCCCACTCCGGGCCGGAGCGAATCTACCGCCAGGCCGCCACCAGGGTCGCCGCCCCGCGCCTCCGCAGACGCACGGCGGGCAACTCCCGGCCTCGCTTCATACTGCAGATTGTTCGTTTTGCCCGATCCGATCAATCAGCGTTACCCCTGTTTTGGCCGTAGGCAAAAATGCCTATGCGGAAATGATGCGGGAAATCCGGCCCATCGAGCCGCGGAACGACGCGAAAGGGCGGTCGGTTGGGCAAATTCCGCCGGTTTTCCACTTAACCGCAAACTTTGAATAGCCGATTGCGTGGGTGGGACCCGGTCCATTGCACGTTCAACTCGGAGGGAATCGGCCATGACGAAAATGATGAGGGCCATGGCGCTTATTGCCCTCGTGGGGATTCTCGGCGCGTGCGCTGACCTTGATGATTCGAGCGACCCCGCGCCGACCACGCCGGTGACGTTCAACTATGCGCCTCTGGCGTATCGCGTGAAGTTGGCCTACACAGCCACCTTTACTTACACGCCGCGAGATCGATCGGATGCGGCGGATTACGTGATTGCGGAGTTTGAGCGGAAGCTGGAAGCCGACGGCAACAATGGCAGCGGCTACGAAATCGCCCAGGGTGTGCAGCCGGACCTGAACGTGAACATCACCGTCAATTCGGATGACAGCAACAACAAGACCATGCATGTCCAGGTGTCGGGCGCCAGCGCCAACGTGCCGGCCGGGCAACTCCACCGATGCCAAGACCTATCCCTATTACGTTGAATTCAATACCAACGCCAGCTACCGCGACGTGGACGCCATGATCGACGACATGGCGGATCAGTTGAACGGGTACGTGGCCAACGGATGGTGGAAGACCGTGAACGAATGAAGGCCTCCCAAGGCGGTCTCGTTTCACCGGCAGCGTTTCAAAGCCGAGCCATCTCTGGGTCCTCGCCCGATGAAATGGCCGTCACTTTTGAATCTGGCAAATGAGACACATGAGACACTTTTTGGATTTGGACTAGTATATGCTAACTTATTTATGATTGTAAGGATTTATTCTGGTTTGAGTTACGGATAATCGGCAATTCTTGTGATTGAACCGATGGAGAAAGCGCCTCACCGGGCTCAACTGGCTTATTGGCGGGATTTTGCATGACGACGCACCTTTGACCCGACCCAGTTTGAATCGCGTCGGCTTTGATTTCCCCTCTTTGATTTCCCCTAAACCCCCCGGCGGCAAAAGCCAAAACGAATCGCGGTCTCTTTATTTCAGTCCTGTTTGGTAACTGTTTACCGTGCTGGAATCGCCCGCAAAAACACGACGACGCATCATCTTCGATTTCGCCACCCAGCGCCGCGATATCCAAAAACGGCCGGGAAACCGCATGGTTCAATGCGATGACGGTAAACAGTTACCCGGGGATCACTTCGATATTATGAACGTCCCCTTTTCCGGGTCCCGATTCGATGGATAATTGTCCAAACGGCATGCCATAGAGCTACGACAGAGAAGCCCCAAATCGGAACATTGATTAGCCCAAATAGGGCTAGATCGTACAGCCCTTGCCACGGCCCCCTATGGATCACCCACATCGGAAAGGCTATCACCTCAAAGAAATGCCAAAAAATCAAGCCCGAATTTGGCGGATCATCAGCACGATCCAGAGCGATGAGTATCACCAACAATAGCGATCGAATTAAAGGATCGAATTAAAGAGGATCGAATTAAAGAGGACGCGATTCGTTTTCATCATTTCGTCTCCTCGGCCGGCCACGAACGAATTAAAGAGGACGCGATTCGTTTTCATCATTTCGTCTCCTCGGCCGGCCACGCGGATTGAGCGTATGCTCCAGGTTCAGGCGGCTGGCCAGGCGCTCAGTCCACGCGGGATCGCCTAAGGGGCACAAGCGGCGGATGCCCGTGACGATTTGCTCGGATTCGCTCGCGCTAACGCCTTCATCCAGCCACGCGTCCCAATCCCGCGGCCGGTCGATCGGCCAATCGCTCAACAATTCGGCCAACTCCGCCGGACCACGCTGGCGGACATGGCAGCTTCCCCAACGCCAGGCTGCGGCCCGGCGGACCAATTTGGCGCGGACCGGATTCAATTGCACGTAACGCAGCAGTCGCTCCAGATGCCCGTCTTCCTGGACGGGAAAACATTTGAATCGACCCTGATAAACGTGTCCCATGCCGCTGGTCCCGTGATGGGCGTGCCAACGCTGCGTGTGGGTATGCGTCAGCCAGCGAAAAAACTCGGTCAGGTCATCGTCTTTTCTCGGCCAGACCACGAAGTGCCAGTGATTGGACATCAGACACCAATCCAGCAAGCGCACCGGCCGGCGCCGCATGGCTTGGAGCAGGGCCTTTTCGAAGGCCAGAAAATCCTCGTCCTTGCGGAACAAGCGCAGCCGGCCGTTGGCCCGATTCAGAACGTGATAGACCAGACCACCCGGCGCATTGCGAGCCTGCCGCGACATGCCGGCAATGCTAATCGACCCGCGGTAAAAAGTAAAAACGAATCGCGTCCTCTTTAATTCGATCCTTTAATTCGATCCTCTTTAATTCGATCCTCCGGTTCGCCTTGCGGCAAGTTCAACGTTTTGCAGCCATGCCGCTGGCCGAGGCGCCGGCCAGAGACTCAGCAGCGCTCCATCGGCGAAGAATGATAGAATTCCTGGCAGATGGGCGACGGCGATTCCGGGACACCGGCGTAACCCGCGGTGCTTCGCACCGCCGCTAAATCTGGTTGAATTGTGCCTGAATCACGGATCCTCATTAAGATGACTACAACCCACGGTGCCGCCGTGGGGGAGCCGCCATGACAGACCTCGGCAAACTGCTCATTCTCCTGGGCCTGACGCTGTTTCTCCTCGGCGTGGCCATCTACACCGTCTCGCGACTGGGCTTGCGTCGCCTCCCCGGCGATATCGAATACCAGGGCCAGCACGTTCACTTCTTCTTCCCCATAGTATCTTGCCTCGTCCTCTCGGTGCTGATGACCGCGCTGCTTTGGCTATGGAATTGGCTGACCCGCAAGTGATGCCTCATTCGGCAGTTCCGGTGCTACAATTTCTCCATGCCCGACGACGGCGATCAAACCATGTCTTGCATGGAAGTCTGGGGCGGCAGCCAGTTGACGCAGCGCGGGGTGCAAATGGGCGGGCTGGATGCTTGGGTTTATAGCAAGATTGATTAAAGGGGACGTAGCTCTTTTCCATGGTTTTGATGCACCGCCTTTGGCTTTTCCGGCCGGCCGCACGGATGCAACGTCCATTCCAGATGCAAGTCGCCGGCAACCTTCAGCGTCCACTGGTTCGTCCCGTAGAAAGAGGACGCGATTCGCTTCCAACTTTTTGATTCCTTGGTCGGCCGCAGGCCTGCCGCGACATGTCGGCAATCCTAAACGACCCGCGGCAAGAGTCAAAACGAATCGCGTCCTCTTTAGTTCTGATTCCGCGACATGTCGGCAATCCTAAACGACCCGCGGCAAGAGTCAAAACGAATCGCGTCCTCTTTAGTTCTGACTCTTTAGTTCTGATTCCGCGGCAAGAGTCAAAACGAATCGCGTCCTCTTTAGTTCTGATTCTCTTTAGTTCTGATTTTAATAATCTGCACATTGTCGATGGCTCATCGCGCAAAAAAAATGGCGGCAGTTGACCTGGTTCGCGTAAGACATCCGAATAAGGTTGCCCGGCGATCAGTTCGCGCGGTAGGATTTCGCATCGGATGCGAAACCCTCATGAAACGCGTCATCTGGGCATGGCCGCGGCGTTCGTGCTTGCCTGGCTCATGACTGCGCGAACGTTTGCGGCCCAGCCCATGGAGCCCCCGAGCGCGGTCATTCCGACCCAAATCGAGGCCCAGATCGGCGGCTTCAGTCCGGAGATGCGAAGCACGGTGCTGGCGCTGACTTCCAAAACAAGTTTCAAGGGTCCGTTCGACGCGACGATGTTGACAACCCTGATCACCGCAATGGGCGGAATGGAGGCGAACGATCCCGACGACCAGGCGCTGTTGAAATCGACGCGGGACTTCGCCGACGGGAAGATTTCAGATGCAGATTTTGTTCACGGCCTGCCCAATCTTCTTGCCGGATTCACCGGGCGCGCCGTCATACGGTTGACGCCCAAGGCGCAGGCCGGGGACGCGCAGGCCATGAATGAGTTGGGGGACATCGATGGGATGGGAATTGGGAAGCAACCCGACCTGGCCGATGCCATGCGGTGGTACAAGAAGGCGGCGGAGGCCGGGAACGCGCAGGCGATGTGCAACGTCGCGATGCTGAGCGAGCTGGGGGCGTTGTCCCAGCCAGATTTTCCAACCGCCGCCCATTGGCTGCAGAAGGCCGCCGACGCGGGATCCGCGCCCGCAATGGTGAGGCTTGGCGTGTATTACCAGCGTGGGATTGGCGTTGATAGGAACCCCGCGCAGGCGATGGCGCTGTATCAAAAGGCGGCCGACGCGGGGGATGTGAGCGCGTTTAATGTATTGGGGAGCCTTTGCATGGCGGCCCAGGCGGCTGGCGCCGCGAATGCCGCGGGTAATGCCACCGACGGCGGTGGTGCTCCCGATTACACCGCACAAGCCCTCGGGTGGTTTCGGAAAGGCGCTGCCGCTCACGACGCCGCCTCAATGCGTTCCTTGGGCCAGTGCTGCCAGACAGGCATGGGTATGCCAAAGTCGGGGGCCATCGCGGCGACTTGGTACCAGAAGGCCGCCGCGGCCGGTTCCCTTGATGCGATGATGGATCTGGCCGTTCTCTATACGACCGGCGACGGGGTTCCAACGGATCTGAAAGCCGCGATGCGGTGGTACGAGAAGGCTGCCGACCTGGGCAACGTGCGTGCATTAGCTCAAGTCGGTTACAACTATTTGACCGGGACCGGCGTGGAACAGGACTACGCGCTGGCGTTGAGCTGCTTGCATCGGGCGGCCGAGGCGGGAAATCCTGACGCCATGAACAACATGGGCGCCATCTACGATTTCGGCATGGGCGTCGGCCAGGATTATGCGGAGGCTCGGCGCTGGTACCTGCCGCCCTCGCCGCCGGCAACGCGCACACCGCGCTGGCCATCGCGCGGATGCACCAATTGGGCCACGGGGTTGACGTTGATGATTCTCTGGCTTTTCAATGGCTGCTGAGGGGCGCTGAAGTCGGCGACGCCGACTGCATGACCCAGTTGGCCGTTTGCTTGTTTGAAGGCATTGGCGCACCCAGGAACGATTCGACGGCCATCCAGTGGACGCAAAGAGCCGCTCAGTCGCAAGACCCTCCCGCGATGGACTTGCTGGGCACGTGCTACGAGATGGGGATCGGCATCGACCCGGACCCCATTCAGGCATTTATTTGGCACAGCAAGGCCGCCGACGCGGGGTTGCCGCAGTCCATGGTCAGCGTCGGCGACGCCTATCAACGAGGTTTTGGCGTCACGAGCAATGATGAGCGGGCGCTGTGGTGGTTCCAGCGCACCGCGGACGCGGGATCGACCGACGCCATGATCCGCATCGCGGACATTTACGCAGTTGGCCGCGGCGTCAACAAGGACCCGTCGTCGGCCGTCAGTTGGTGCGCCGCGCGGCCGAAGCGGGCGACCTGCGAGGCTCCATGTTGTTGCGGGATTATTACAATGCCCGTTTGGGAACCCCCGGCGATTTCCAGAAAGCGATCGCGCGGTTTCAGGCCGATGCCGACAAGGGAATTCCCGTCGGCATGTTCAATCTGGGATATGCCTATCGCGCGGGCATGAACGGCCAGGCGGATTTCTCCACGGCAATGCACTGGCTTCTGAAAGCTGCCGACAAGGGGAATGCCGATGCGATGGACATCGTCGGCATCATGCATGAAGGCGGCGAGGGGGCGCCGGTGGACTTTCAGCAGGCGATGCAATGGTTCCGTAAATCCGCCGACGCCGGCAGCGCCAATGCCATGAACAATGTCGGCCAATACCTGATCAACGGCAAAGGCCCGGTCGCGAAGGACGTGAAGCAAGCCTTCACGTGGTATCGGAAATCCGCAGAACTCAATTTTGGACAAGCCATGGCCAACCTTGGCTTCTGCTACGAGGCCGGCATCGGCGTCGCGAGGGACCTGGCGTCGGCGGCGTATTGGTATAAGCGCTCGGCCAACCAGAGGTGCGCCGACGGGGATTACCTGCTCGGCCGCGCGTACGAAAATGGAATTGGCGTGGAAAAGAGCTGGAAGCAGGCGTTCCTATACTACGTTGAAGCCGCCAAGCTGAATTCACCCAGGGCAATGTTTAAGCTCGGCTGGATGTACGAATACGGCCAGGGGGTCAGACGCGATTTCGCCCGCGCCTTCGGTTGCTACCAGCGAGCGGCTCAGGCTGGATACCTCTTGGCTTACCCCCAGTTGGGGATGATGTACGAATACGGCGCCGGAACGGCCCGCGACGATTCTCAGGCATTCCAATGGTTTCAGAAAGGCGCTGAAGGCGGCGACGCCGAGTCCATGGGACGCCTCGGCGTGTTCTATATGCAAGGCATCGGCGTTGCGGTGGATGACGCACAAGCCATGCAGTGGTTCACCAAGGCCGCCGACAAGGGAGACCTGGCTTCGCTGAATAATCTCGGCATGGTGTACATCCAGGGGACCGGCGTCAAGAGAGATCCGGTCAAGGCGTTGGATTACTTCCGTCGGAGCCAGGCCGGCGGATATGCCATGGCCATGTTCAACATCGGACAGATCTACCAAAACGGCGACGGCGTCCAACGCGACAGCCCAGGCGATTCAATGGCTGACCAAAGCGGCCGACAACGGATGCGTCCCGGCGATGAAGCAGCTTGGGACAACTTATGAAACCGGATTGGGCGTCGATAAGGACATGGCCCAGGCGCGGCAATGGTACACCCAAGCCGCCAAAGCGGGCGATACTCAAGCCAAAGCGTGGCTGATCGCGCGCGGATTCAATTGAAATCCCGGCCGCGCTCTCATGCTCTAAACCACCGCTTCGAGTTCGATCCGCCGCCAAGTCGTCAATTTGCCATACAGAACGATACTTTTCGGCAAACGGGTTCAATGCGGAAGTGGTATTTTTGAGACGCCAGGATTTGGTAGTAGGTCAATTTGAATGTTCTGGCAGAGCCGGGCCGTGTCGGCCCGGACCGGGGCGGCACGAGAGCGGCTCTTTGATGTCAAAATGACGCAATACCCGGAATTTCAGGTCGTTATTGAACCTAACTGCACTCGTTCGTCGTTCAGGACATTGAGCGGGGCCGGCGGACCGGCCAGGGATGATTGTTGAAGGCCGACCGGACACAACGGTTCTACGCGGAGGTTTGGCCCCATGCGGCGGAGGTGCAGCGATTGGCCAATATTCTTTGCCAGGACGGGCCGGCGGCTGAGGATTTGGCGCAGGAGGTGATGCTCAAGGCGTTTCGGTTCATCGATCGATTTCAGACCGGGACCAATGCGAAAAAATGGCTGTTTGCCGTGCTGCGGAATTGCCGGACGGATCGATTGCGGGTCGAGCAGCGGACGGCTGGGCATGAGCAGTTGAGCGATTTCGATTGGGAGCCGGCAGCGGTCGTGGAGGAAATTTCCTCCGATGGAGCGGCGACTCCCGAGGAGATGTTGGAAGCCTTTTCCGATCGCGAGATCATCGCGGCGCTGCAACGGCTTCCGGAGGAAATCCGATGGACGCTGCTCCTGGTGGATGTTCAGGGAATGGATCATGCGAACGCGGCCGAGGTGCTGGATGTGCCGGTCGGGACCGTGAAATCCCGGGCGCATCGTGGGCGAAATATGCTGCGGGAGATTTTGCGGCCCATGGCCGATAGGCGGCGATATGACAAATGATGAAGTTCAAAAATCCGACGCTCCCGATCCGGACCAGGATTGGCAGATGGCCGTTACGCGCCGGCTGTCGAAGCTGCGCACGATGCCGGTGGAACTTTCCGGCCTCCAGGGGAGGGTGAATGCGGCGATTCCACGTCAGGGCCGAAGTGTGATCGCGAGGATCACGTCATCGCGGATGGCGGAAGTCGTGGCCGCGGGGTTTATCCTGGTTGTGGTTTCACTGGGTCTGACGTTCATTTTTTCCGGCGGAGCGGTGGTGGCATCGGCTCAGGATTTTGCGCAGTTCCATGAGGATTTGGTTTCCGGGCGCGTTCATGCGGTGCGGGTGACGACGATCGATGCGGCCAACAAAGCGCTGGCGGCCCAGGATTCTCTTTCACCCCAGCTTCCGGAAGTTCCCAGCGAGCACGTGATGGCCTGCTGCATGAATTCCGTCAAGGGCAAGCGCGTCGCCTGCGTCTTGATGGATCAGGGGGGAACGCCGGTTACGTTAACGGTTGCCAATGCCGCCGACATGAAGTCTCCGGATTCGCCCACGGTGCAGCGAAATGGCATTGCCTATCACGTCCATGCGGTCAATGGCCTGAATATGGTCATGAGCGAACGGCATGGACGGTGGATTTGCGTGATGGGACGACTTCCAAGTGAGCGGCTTATGGATTTGACCGGCCAGCTTCGTTTCTGAGTGATTGGGCGCGATTTTGCGACATTGGCGGAACCCGCGGTGCTTCGCACCGCCGCTAACTATGGTTGAGTTGTCCCCGAATCGCGGTTCCTCATTTGGCGAAATTACCCGGAATAATTGAACCGCAAGCGGCTGCTGCCACGTTCTGAAAGCATGTGACTGCCGTAAAGACGGGAGAATTCCATGCATAGATGGCGAATGTATGCGGCAGGGCTTTTGGTAGCCGTGCTCATGACTGCGGAAGCGGTCGTATTGTCCGCTCGCGGGTCCAAATCCGAGTCCGCCGCGACACAGGCTTCGGCGACCGATTCACCCGCCCAAGCCGGGCAACAAAAGAAAATCGCATACTGGTGGGACCCGATGCTCGGCCCATCGAGCATTTCCGACCATCCCGGAAAGAGCGCGATGGGAATGGACCTGGTTCCCGTATTTGAGAGCGATGTCTCGGCCGGGCCATCGGTGCGAATCGATCCGACGGTCGTCCAGAACATGGGAGTTGTGACCGCGCCCGTGGTCCGGGGGTCGCTGACGCGAACCGTGCGAGCGGTCGGAACGTTTCAAGTCCCCGAGCCGGCGGCGCATGACGTTACCCTGAAAATCGGCGGGTACGTCGAAAAGCTCTACGCGGACACCAACGGGATGAGCGTGCGAAAGGGCGAGGCGCTCTTTGAGCTATATAGCCCGGATTTGCAGGTTGCCGAAGAGGAGTTGATCGCCGCCGAGCGGAATCTCAAGGGATTGGATGCCGGGGCCCCAACGGCTACTGGCGCCGATGCGCAAGACCTGGTTGATTCCGCCAGGCGGAAACTTCAGCTTTGGGACGTGGCCGATCGGGACATCGACGCCATCGCGTCCGACACCCAATGCCCAGGACCGTCCCGTTCCGCAGTCCGATGGACGGGCACGTTGTTGACAAGGCGATCGTCGATGGCTCGGCCGTTCAGGCGGGGATGAAGATCATGCGCATCGAGGATCATTCCAGGCTCTGGCTCGACGTTCAGATTTATGAAGATCAGATCCCCATGGTGAAGATCGGGCAACTGGTTCGCGCGGCCGTCGATGGCGCGCCCGGCAAAACATTCACGGGAAACGTGACGTTCATTTATCCGCATCTGGATCACATGGCTCGCACGGAACTCGTCCGAACGATTTTCGATAATCCGAGCCACGAACTCCGGCCGGGCATGTACGCGACGGCCGAGATCGTGACCCAGCCGTTGGACGATGTGCTGCTGGTTCCGAGGGAAGCCGTGATCGACACGGGAACGCAGCAGATTGTGTTCGTGATGGACCCCGATTCCCCCGGGCACTTCGATCGGCGCAAAGTTCGCACCGGCTTGTCCGGGGACGACGACAAGATCCAGATCGTGGAGGGGCTTTCGCCCGGCGAACAGGTCGTGACCAGCGGGCAATTCCTGATGGACGTTGAGAGCCGCACCAACGAAGCGATCGAAAAACTTCGAGGCCCGCGTCCATGATCGCCCGGCTCATCGAATTCTCGATCCGCAACCGGTTCATGGTGCTGCTCATAACTGCGGCGCTGGTTGTCGCCGGCGGGTGGGCCGCGGTTCACATCAGCCTCGATGCCATCCCGGATTTGTCCGATGCCCAGGTGATCGTCATCACCGATTATTCCGGCCAGGCGCCGCAGGTGGTCGAGGACCAGATCACTTATCCGCTGGAAACCGCGATGATGGGAATTCCCCACGCCAAGGTCGTGCGCGGCGTCAGCATGTTCGAGACCTCGATGATCTACGTCATCTTCGAGGATGGAACGGATCTGTATTGGGCGCACAGCCGGGTGTTGGAATACTTGAACTTCGTCAAGGACCGGCTCCCCGCCGGCGTCGAGCCGAAGCTCGGACCGGACGCCACGGGCGTGGGATGGGTATATCAATATGTCCTGTATCCGGGTTTTTATTCTCCCGATCATCCCAAGGGGCTTTGGCGCGACGAGCAAGCGGGCAAATGGTATGCGCGTCCAGATCAGGCCCCGGCCGATCGGCAAGACAAGTTGACAAAAGTTCGCGCCTTTGAAAAGCCGGGCGTCGATCCTCTCACGGGCAAACCGCTGGTTTCCTGCAATCAGGATCTGGCAAGCCTGCGCAGTCTTCAGGACTGGTATCTTCGCTATCAACTCACCGCCGTTCCCAACGTCGCGGAGGTTGCTCCTATCGGCGGGTTCGTCAAGGAATACCAGGTGGTTCTCAAGCCGGAGCGATTGCTGGCCTACAACCTCCCCATCAGCACGATCACGACCGCGATTCAGAGGTCGAATAACGACGTGGGCGGGTCGGTCGTGGAGATGAGCGAGAATGAATACATGGTTCGCAGCCGCGGATATCTGAACGGGCTCAAGGATTTGGCGCAGGGCCCGGTTGGCCTGGGCAAGGACGGCCTGCCGATCCTTCTCTCCAACGTGGCCACCTTGCAAATCGCCGGCGAGGAACGGCGCGGCATCGGCGAATTGAACGGCCGGGGCGAGGCGGTCGGCGGCATCGTCATCGCGCGATTTGGCGCCAATGCCTACCAGGTCATCCACGATGCCAAGGCAAAGCTGGCGGATTTGGAGGACGGACTTCCGCCGGGCGTTACGATCAAAACCGTTTATGACCGCTCCGATCTGATCGACCGCGCCATCCACACCCTTCGCCATACGCTCATCGAGGAAATGATCGTCGTGGCCCTGGTCTGCATCGTGTTTCTGCTCCACGGGCGCAGCGCGCTGGTCGCCATCTTCGTCATCCCCAGCAGCATGCTCATCAGCCTGCTGGCGATGTATCTGCTGGGCATCAACGCCAACATCATGAGCCTCGGCGGGATCGCCATCGCCGTCGGCGTGGTGGTTGACAGCGCGATCATCATGATCGAGAACGCGCACAAGCATCTGAATCACGAGGACGAGCGCCTTTCCCGCGAGGGCGGCCCGCCGCGGCCCCGCGGCGAAATCATCCTCGACGCCGCCAGGGAGGTGGGCCCGAGCCTCTTCTTCAGCCTGCTCATCATCACGGTCAGCTTTCTGCCGGTTTTCGTGCTCGGCGGTGAAAGCGGACGGCTTTTCAAGCCGCTGGCGTTCACCAAAACATTCGCCATGGCGGCGGCGGCGATCCTCTCGGTCACCATCGTTCCCGTGCTGATGGTTTTTTTTATCAGCGACCGGGCGCTGCCGGCGCGGTTGGCCCGCCGAACCAGCGGAATCATCATCCTGCTCTCGATCATCGTGCCGGCCGCCGCCATCTGGCTGTGGGCCCGCGACAGCCAATGGATGTCGGGCTACGAAAGCTGGCTCGCCGCCGGCTGGGCCATTTTCGCCGCCATGCTGCTCATTCCCCAGAAGATCATTCACGAGGATCGCAGCCCCATCAGCTTCGTCCTCCAGAAAACCTATCAACCGCTTTTCGCCGCGGCCATGAGATTCCGCTGGCCGATCCTGCTCCTGGCCATCGTGTTCATGGCGTCAGTGATCTGGCCGTTCAAGCGGCTCGGGAGCGAGTTCATGCCGCCGCTGGATGAGGGCGATTTGCTCTACATGCCCACGACCGATCCCAGCATCAGCGTCACCAAGGCGCGGCAGGTGCTCCAGCAGACCGACAAGCTCATCATGACTTTCCCCGAAGTCGTCAGCGTGTACGGAAAAATCGGGCGCGCCGACACGGCCACCGATCCCGCTCCTCTGGACATGGTCGAAAGCGTCACCCGATTGCAAACCGACCCCGACAAATGGCGCAAGCGAAAAATGGATTACGGTTTCGATCATTGGCCGCGCTTCGCCGACCCGATCCGGTGGGTCCTTCATCACACCTTCTGGCCGGCCGAGCGACGCATCACCATGGATGAACTGGTCTATGGCTGGACCGACGCCGATGGAACCGATCATCCCGGCCTCAACGCGGTCGTTCATCTCCCCGGCGTGGCCAATGCCTGGCCCATGCCCATCGAGAATCGCACCAACATGCTTTCCACCGGCATCAAGACGCCCGTTGGCATCAAGATCATGGGGCCGGACTTGCAGGTGCTCAGCGACCTGGCCGAGCGGGCCAGCACGATCATGCTCACCATTCCCGGCGCCGTCAGCGCGTATCCGGAGCGATCCGTCGGCGGGTATTACCTGGATATCGACATCGATCGCGGGCAAGCCGCGCGCTACGGACTGACCACCGGCGACGTGCAGGAAGTCATCAGCACGGCCCTGGGCGGAATGAAGACCACGACAGCCGTCGAAGGTTTGGAGCGCTACCCCGTCAACGTCCGTTACGCCCGCGATGTGCGGGACGATCCCGAATCCATCCGCCAGGTCATGGTCCCAACGGCCACCGGAGCGCAAGTCCCCCTGGGGCAGTTGGCATCGGTCCGAATCAATCCGGGCACCTCCGATGATCAAAAGCGAAAACAGCCGCCGATCGGCCTGGGTTTACGTCGATTTCACCGGGCGCGACGTTGGGAGCTTCATCGCCGACGCCCAGAAGGCCGTGGCCGAGAAACTCCAGCTTCCCACCGGCTACACGCTGATCTGGTCCGGCCAGTTCGAGCAGATCCAAGAGGCCAACGCCCGGCTCAAATGGGCCGTCCCCCTGACGCTCTTGGCGATCATCGTCCTTCTGTACGCCAGCACGCGAAGCTGGTTTCGCGTCTGTGTGGTGCTGCTGGCCGTGCCGTTCAGTCTTGTCGGAGCGGTCTGGCTGCTGTGGATGCTCGGCTATCACCTTTCGCTGGCGGTGTGGGTGGGCATGATCGCGCTGGCCGGCCTCGACGCGGAAACCGGCCTGGTGATGCTGCTCTATTTGGACAACAGCTTTGAACGGTTCAAGGCCGACGGACGGATGGCCAATCAGCAGGACCTGTGGCACGCCGTTCACGACGGCGCGGTCAAGCGCATACGTCCCAAGACGATGACCGTCGCCGCCGCGTTCACCGGCCTGGTGCCGCTGCTTTGGGCCACCGGAACCGGCGCGGACGTGATGCGCCGCCTGGCCGCGCCCATGCTCGGCGGACTCTTCACCAGCTTCCTCATGGAATTGCTCATCTACCCGATCATCTTCTTTATCGCCAAGGGATTTTCATTGCCCCGGGCGGGGCGAGTTGGGTCGTCACAACTCGCCGAGGCGGTCGCACCGGCCGGCGACGGGGAGGAATATCATGTCTAGATCATCGCTGATTCGTGGCTGCGTTATCATCCTGCTTGTTTTGGCGGGCGGATGCACCATTCATCCTTCGGGCGAACGCGAAGAGCGCGACGCGGCGATGCATTCGGGCAAGCCATTCGAGAAGCGGATCGAAGCCCGCCGGACTCCGCCGCTGCCGCAAAACCCGACGCCCGACCAATTGGTGGAATACGCGCAGTTGACCAGCGCGGAATTGGAGCAGCGCTATTGGCAATGGCGATCCGCCATCGAGCAGATTCCGCAGGACGGGACGCAGCCCACGACGCTCAACCTGGCCGCCGGCACAGCCATCACCAATGGAAAAACCAGTTGGGGAGGCAGCACGCTGGCCCTGTCCAACGACCCCATGAATAACATCAAGTGGCCCGGCAAAATGGACGCCGCCGCCAGGCAGGCTCTGGAGAACGCCCGGGCCGCGGGCCGGCGATTCTTCAAGGCGAAATTTGACCTGCGCGGCAAGGTGCTGGGCGCGTATTACGACTACGCATTGAACGCCCAGCTTATTCGCCTGGAGCAACGCAACCTGCGATTGCTTGAAACAGCGGCGACAGACACGAAGGCGCGAAACCGTGCCGGCAGCGCCGGCCAGCAGGACGTGCTCAAGGCCCAAAACGAAGCGGAAATGTCCGGCAATGAAATCGCCGCCATGGAGTCGCAACTGCCCGCCCAGCTCGCGGCCATCAATGCGCTGCTTAATCGCCCGGCCGATGCGCCGCTCCCCGTGCCGGCGGAGTTGCCGCCCGCCAGAGCCATCGCGTATTCCGATGGCGAACTGGTCGAGTTGGCCGCGAAACAAAATCCCGAGTTGATCGCCCTCGCCGATGAGATTCGCGCCCGCGCCGATGCCATCCGCCTTGCCAAGCTCCAGTACGTGCCGGATTTCAATCTGAGCGCGGGAACGGATTTAGCGGGCGTCACGCAATCGCTGCTGGGGCAGGCGACGATCCCCGTGTTCCGATACGAGGCGCTCAACGCCGCCATCGCCCAGGCCCGCGCAAACCTTCGCGCCTCCGAGGCCCAGCGCCGCCAAGCCGGCAATGACCTGGCGGCCCAGGTGGCGGCGGATATCGCGACGATTCGCGATGCCGATCGCCAGATCGATCTTCTCAGGGACACGATTCTCCCCCTGCGCCAGCAGCATCGTCTCGCTGGCCCGCGCGTCCTACCAAACCGGCAGCGCCTCCCTTCTGGACTTGCTGGAAGATCAGCGATCCCTGATCGACATCGAGCGGCTATCGGCGAACCTGCAAATCACGCGGTCCAAGCGCCTGGCGGAAATCGAAGCGATCGATGCCATGGATTTGTCGTGCTCAAAGCCGCGACCGGCGTCCGATCAATAGAGATATCGTTTCGCCCTTGGGGCGAAAAAGGGGGTCATAAGCCATTTATAATGGCTTATGACCCCCTTTTTCCCTTTTTCTCTCACATGAAAAACACGTTCGTCCTCAAGCTGATCCTGCAGATCACCGTGTACATGTTGGTTCTGGCCGGCTTGTTCTTTGTCCCGGCGGGAACGTTGGCTTGGCCGCGGGCGTGGGTGTACCTGGGCTTGATGTACGTCATCATGGTGGCGGCGGTCATCCATCTGGATCGCGCGGACCATGAGCTGCTTGTCGAACGGTCCAAATGGCGCGGCCAAAAGGGACAGCCGCTTTCGGACAAGATCGTCATGTCGGCTTTCCTCGCCGCGTACTACCCACTGATGGTATTTATTCCGCTGGACGTGTTCCGATTTCATTTGCTGGCCAGGCCGCCGATGATCGTCTCGTCTCTGGGGCTGGTGATTTACCTGGTGGGATGGGGCATCGTGTATCTCGCGCTCAGGACCAATCCCTTCGCGGCGCCCCTGGTGAAGCTGCAAGCGGAAAGAGGACACAGGGTCATCGACGTTGGCGTCTACGGCATCGTGCCGCACCCGATGTACGCCGGGGCGATTTTTGTCCTCGTCGGTCTGCCGCTATGGCTGGAATCATACGCCGCGGCGCTGTTGGAGTGCGTCCCGCTGGGCTTGCTGGCAGTGCGCTGCCTGCTGGAGGAGAAGTTTCTGCGCCGGAATTTGAGCGGATACGCGGACTACATGCGGCGCGTGCGATATCGAATGATCCCCCATCTTTGGTGATCCGGATCTTGCAATCCGATTGGGAACGCGGCTCCGGTCATTGGTCTTCTTCCAAGGAGCCCGTCGGATCCTGCAGCGACCTGATGTCCTGGCGTTGCTGCGGGTGATGGTAGTAGAGCAGCACCCGATCGGCGTCGCCGCCGTGGCAGGTGGCGCACAAGTCATGCGCCACGCCCGAACGCATCATCGGCTTGGTTGCGCGCGCAGAGAGATCAGTTGGTCCGGGGTTGGCATCGTCCCAGCGGCCAGGAGCGGAGCCTCGCTGGAGTTATTGTTGCCGTGCGGAAGGTGGCATACGCCGCAGGGAATGGATCGGTCCGTTGGAAGGTATTCCGGCAGATGTGACGACGGCCCGGCGGACCATTTCAGCAGACCGAACACCACCGATGGATGCGACGGAATTAGCGGCCGTTTGGCGGTCTGGTCGTCGTGGCAGCCGAGGCAGCGCTGCTCGTTGGGCGTGACGGCCGTGAAATCGAGCCTGCCGGCCCAGAGTTTATCTCGTTGACTCCCGTCCACGGCATGAACCGCGTGGCAGGGGGCACAGAGCAGCTTGGAGTTGGCCGGCGAGTTCAAATCGGCAAATCCCGGCGAGCGGGCCAACACGTTCCTGGCGTGCATGCTGCGGTCCAGAGTCGCCTCGCTCTTGTGGCATTGGAAGCAAACTTTCTCGGGCTGCGCCAAATCGGGCGATCGCAGCAGCGAACGCGCGCCGCGGGCGGCATGGGGATTATGGCAGGTTTCGCAGCCGATCCGGGTTCGGGATTCCGACCCAACGGCCGGTACCAGAGGCAGAGGACAATCTCCGGCCGTGGGAATCGCGCAGGCGCCCTGGTCTGAAGATGATCGCGTTGTCGGCATGATTTGCGGATGCATCATCGCCCCGACTGCGGGCGGATCGTCTGCGGCGGCCCAGCCGTTTTTCCGGTGGCAGGCGATGCAAACGCCGTCGGCCGTTGCAACGCCCGAGGCCGGAGTCACCGCCCAGAGCTTGCGGGTTGCATCATTGCCATGGGCGCGGTGACAGGCCATGCAGAGATCTTTGCCGGTCTTGACGCCGGGCCAGGCGGGATTGGTCATGGAATCGTGGATGCCGCCGAACAGGGTTGATTTTTCCGCGTGGCAGCGAAGGCACAGGTCGGAGGTGTTTCCGGGGACACGGAGCATGAGGGAGGATTTTCCGCTGTCGGCGTGCGGGTTGTGGCAACTGGCGCATTGGACCAGGCCGTGACTCGCGACCCGCTGCCCGGCCGCGTCGAACAGGGGCAGCGGAACCGCGGCCGGCCGAGCCGCCCGCGACATGATCCCGGTTGGGTGGCTGAACAGCGGGGCCGGATGATCGGCGGCCAGGGCCGACTTGTTGTGGCATGCCACGCACATGTCGGCGGCGTTGGCGGGAGCGGATTTGGTCGCGATCCAGATCGCCGGCCCATTTCCGTAATGGACGTTGTGGCAGAATCCGCACTTGCCGGTCTCCTCGACCGACTTGCCCAAACCGTTGCGGGCCGTCGGACGATGCGTGAAATCGTGGGAACCGGCCAGAGTGCGCGTCTGCTCGACGTGGCACGAGCCGCACAATTGGTCCGGCTTGTCGCGCAGGAATTTCGCTCGGGCGGCATCGTGCGGATTATGGCAAGTCATGCACGTCAACTGGGCGCGATCGGGATTGATCTTGCCGGGCGCGACCGACAGGGAAAGCCCCACCGGCAGATTGGAGCGGCTCACGTCGTCGGGGTGATTGAAGCGCGTTGCGCCTTTGGCCGCTGCGAGGCGGCCTTCGCCATGACAGGCCAGACATGCCCCCGTGGGATCCCCTTTGGCCACGACCGGCGCTCGGGCGGGTTGGTGCGGCGTGTGACAGGCGCTGCACGGCCCGGAGTCTACCACGGTCTGACCCAGCGAGTTCCGCGTCGTCGGCGCGGTTTTACGAAGATCGTGCAAAGTTCCCGCGATGCTCGCCTGGTCGGGGTGGCAACGCAGACACAGCCGGCTGTTGGACAGAGTATCAGCCAGCAACTTGGCCTTGGCCGGGCCGTCGTGCAGGCGATGGCATGAGAGACATGCCAGCGTGCCTCGGGAACCGGCATGGGTCCCCATGTCGCGGATCGCCTGACGTTGCACCTCCGTGGACAGCGGCGCGTTTACCGGATGGGTATGCCCGGCCGTGCCCCATTGCCCGGGGCGCAGCTTCTCGTGGCAGGAGATGCACAGGGCGTTGTCGCTGGCGGCGAGGACGAGAAGTTTGTCGGCCTGCGAGCCGTGAGCGGCATGGCAACTTTGGCAAATCAGCTCCTCACCCTTGGGTCCGGTCTTCGCCCCGGCGGCGAGGAGATTGCCCGGCATGGCGATGGCCATCGGACCCACCGGATGGCTCCCGTGCGTGGGACCGTCCGCTTTTTCAGCATGGCAAATCCGGCAGAGTTGGCTCTGGTCGTTGTCCACGCGAAGGAAGAACGTGCTGGAAAGTGCCCTCCGCTCCGGGGAGGTTGTGTGCGGTGTGGCAAGTCCGGCAGGCGAGCTTGCCGTCTTCCAGCGGCAACCCCGGCGGGATCGACATGGTGGGCGGCGGTTTCACGCCGGTCTTATGACTCTGTTCCTGCCACACTTTTTTTCGCGAGTCGCGCACGGAACCGTCGTGGCAGCCGAGGCACGTCGTTTCCCGCGAGGCCATCGAAACGTTGGGTTTGTCCATCAGCAGCACGGCCCCGGGTTTGTCGAAATCCACGGACCATTCGAGATGGCAGACCGCGCAATCACGCCGCGACTCAACCATGTTCTGAAGGGTCTGCGCGCGAGCTGATCCCGCCATGCCGATCAGCAGCGCAAGGGCGAGGTTGAGACGGCGCAGGTTCATGGCACGTTTACTTGTCCGGGGCCTTGAGGGCGACGACCGCAACGCGGTTGGCGCCAAGCTCGACGACATAAAGCGATCCGGCGGCGTCAAAACGCATGCCCATCGGATGATCGAATCGCAGCGGCTGCCCCGCGTCATCGGTTACAACGCCCAGCAGTTTGCCCGCATCGTCGAACGCCTGGATCACGCCCAGCGAGGAGTCGCCGACAAATATCCGCCCGGCGCCGTCCACGGCCACGCCCTTGGGCCGATACAAGTCTCCCATCGCCACGCCGAAATGGCCGATCTGCCCGGCCCAGCGATTGTCGGCGCTGACCAATTGCAGGCGAGCGCCGACGGACTCGGTCACGACAACGTGGTCCTCCGGTCCCATGCAGAGCTGGAACGGCCAGCGGAACTGGCCCAGGGAGATGCCCCATTCGCCCAGCGGCGTCCATCGGCCGGTGGCGTTGTCGAGAAGCAGCACGCGATGGTTGTCGCAGTCGGCGACGTAGGTTCGAGTTCCATCGGATCGGACGACGACGCCGGTTGGGTCGGCAGGTTTATCCGCTGCCGCGTTCGGAACGTCGATGGTCTTGTAATCCCTTCCATCCGCCGAGCGCACGACCAGACGGTGATTGCCGGTGTCGGCGATCCACAGGGCGCCGTCGCGGTCGATCGCGACGCCGATGGGCCGGCTCAACGGGGAACCTTTCGGGCCGTATAGAATCGCGTCAAGATTCCCACCCGGCGTGAACCGCACGATGCGGTCGTTGACGCCGTCGGCGACGTATCCGTAGCCCAGGGCGTCAACGGCCACGTCGGTCGGCATGGTCATGGGATGATTTTTTGGCAATTCGATCGTGCGGGCGATCGTGGCGAGAATGCGGTTTTCCTGGGGGATCGGCTTGGCGCCGATGGCCAGGATCGCCAAAGTTATCGCGGGCAGAAATGACAACCGCCTAAACATCATTGACCGCTTTCCAGCACGTTGGGGATGTAAAAGTGTTGTCCCTGGCGGATCTGCTGCATCAGCCGGGCGATCTCAAGATGGCTCAAGAATGCGGATCGCTTGGGCGAATAACCGGCGGCATGGAAATCGAGCATCCCCGGTTGGTCGTCGTGACAGGAAATGCACGGCGTGGGCGCGCGGGCCAGGGATGCGTGGATGGCCGATTGCAGATCGCGCCGCTGCGGCGAGTCGGGGGCTGCCGACAGATATTGCCGCGACAGCTCCGTCATCGCCTGGAACTCGGCGATGCGCCGCTCGGCCACGCCGAGCCAGGCCAGCTTGGCCCGATATTCGCCCCGGGCATGCAGCGGCAACTCGCCGATCAACTCGCTCACCGCCCGTTTCCACACCGGGCTGCCGGGTTCTGACGACTGGATCTCGGCGAGGAATTCATCGAGGACCACGTCCTGCCCGATCGTGCGGATCGATTGTTCGAGGAGGTGCCTTGATCCGCGCATCGACCGACGCGGGCTTCGATTCGATCGCGTCGGCGTTGAGTTCCAGGTATTGCAGAAGCTGGAGGATTGCCGGCGATCCCTGCGGCAGGTTGGTATCGGTGCTGACCCATCGTGCCGCTGCGGGCCGCTCGCCCGGCGGGGCATGGCACATCTGGCAGGTGAGGAAAGTCGTATGGAAATTGGCGAACGCCGGAACCTTTGCGCGACGGTCATGGGGAAGCGGCTGGTGGCAACCGCTCAGGGTGCAGCCGTTGCCGGGATCGGGCTGAAACCATTGATCGACGCTGTGATAATGGCTGATGGGCGCCCGCGGCGCGGGCCGCTCGACCCCTTCGACCTGGCTCGACCGAAGCGCCGCCGCGTCCAATCGCCCCGCCCAATCCATCATCGCCGGCGGCAGCGAGACCGGAAAGAACACCGTGCGAAACAGATACTGCACCGCAAAATAGCCCGCCGCCAGCACCAGCGCCAGGATCACCATGGCATAGCTGCGGACGAGAATCGCCCCGATCGCCGCGCGAAACGGGCGGCCGGTGACCTTGGCCCACATAGCCCGCGGCGAAAACCAGCGGAAATGCCATCGCTTACGCATGAGGCGCCTCCCCCTGGCCCTTGATGGCATCGAGCATGGCGGTATGGCCCTCGGCCAGTTCCGCGATCGGCGTCTCTCCGGTGAACATCGCCCGCGACACGGGGAAGACGTCGGGGGAGAAGATCACGCTGACCATGTGGACAATCCCCACGTGCAGCAGCGCCAGGAAGGCTTCCATGGTGTGGATGAGAATCGCGATGGTGAGGATTCGCCCCGGGAGGTGCTGGGTGGTCCAGGCGTTGAACCACATCAGCACGCCGGTGCTTCCCAACACGATCGAGCCCCAGAACACGCCGACGTATTCAAATTTTTCCTCGGCGTTGAATCGTCCGCCGGCGGGGTGGTCTTTCCGCAGTCTCAGGAGATAGAGCATCATCGCGTTCATCTGCTTGAGGTCGGATGGCCCAACCCACATGGGCAGACCGAACAGGGTTTTCAGCCACCCGGCGCCGCTGGTCTTGCGCTGGCGGCGCAGCGTGCGCAGGATGTACGTGACGTGGTAGAACAGCCCGAGGATGAGCACCGCGCCGGCGTAATGATGGATTCGCCGCGCCCAGGAGATTCCGCCGAACTCGCCGATCAACCATGCCGCCCACGGTTGATCGGCAAACTTCATCGGAAAGCCGGTCAGCGCCAGGGTGATGAAGCAGGTGGCCAGGACCCAGTGCTGAAAGCGTTGGTGGAGATCGAATCGGTCCAGCTTGGGCCGGGTCCGCGGGTCGGCGAGCAATTGTTTGGCCAGTTCCAGGTGCTCATGCTCGCGGGGATCTTTGCGGCCGGTGACGATTTCCAGCATCTTCAGGGCCGTCAGCAGCAACGAGGGTCCGAAAGTGAAGACGATCAGGAACACGAAGAGGCAGGCGATGAAGAATTCGACGCCGCGGCTGCGGCTTAAATCGAGATGGACCGAAGCGGAGCTGATCATGGCGCCGGCCGTGCGGTGGCAGGCGGGCTGGCGGCAGGTGTCGGGCAGATTGGCCGCATTGGCCGGCGACGTTGCATCGCCGTGGGCCTCGATCTGATGCACGTTGCGCACCAGGCCCGCGTGACAATTGAGGCAGTTCGCCGTTTCCTCGCTTCCCAGCAGCGTCGCCTTGCCGTGAAAGCTGGAGAGATAGCTGACGGCGGTGTCCGGCATGTTGTACTTGGCCCGCACCGCCGCGTTGCTGTGGCACATCGCGCACAGGCGCACCAGGTCCTGATTGGTCCGCGCCGGCCGGGTCCGCGCCGTCACGTGCCAATAGAACTGCCGCGTGTCCACCGCAAGCTGCTCGTCGTGGCAGGTGTTGCACCGATTGATCGGCGCTTCCGATTGCAACCAGGTCTGCCCGCCGCGGCTGAACAGCGGCTCGTCGTGGCACAACAGGCACTGCGACTGTCCCTGCTTCAGCGGGCTGCCCAGCAACTCATTGGACTCGGTGAGACGATCCTCTCCATGAACCGAATGCCGCAGCATCTCGTTGACGTGCTGGTGGGAGAAGCGCACTTCGACCTGGTTGGGGCCGTCGAGGTGGCAGGTCTTGCCGCAATCAACCGGTGTCTGAGGCCGATGTGGAAAAACCTCCACTTCCTTGCGTAGGTGGCAGTCCGTGCATTTCAGCCGGGAGTGCGGACCGCGCGGCGTGTTGTAGTAATTCGGATCGACGTAGAAAAGCTCGATGTCCTTGCCGTCCTCGCTGATGCGCGACAAGCCGCGATATTGGTGGCACGCCAGGCAGCCTTCGGTGTCGTACGCCGGCGACAGAGAGGCCATCGCCAGGATCGGAAGGGCAAACGCCAGAAGCAGGGAGATGTTGGTGCGAAGGTGGGTCATGGAACAATTCAAAAGTTATGGCACCGCCGGCAGAAGAGTTGCCCGCGAACCGGCGTGAGCAAATGGCCTTTCATCAGCCGCAGCGACCGGTCGTCGAGCACGCAGTTCGCCGCGAAGGTTCCCTGCTCGTGCGGATTATGGCACGTCGTGCAAACGATCCTGCCCTGGGCGTCGGGAACCATCAGCGTCGGCGTGGCCTTCTCGTCCTGAAGTTGCTTGATCAGGTCCTGGCTTGGAGCTTCCAGAAGTCCGGTGAGTTCCCGCGCCCGCATATAAACGAGCATCGGCGGTCGGATCGTCGTCAGGACGTGGCCGGCACGCGAGATGTCCCGGTGGTGCGGGTGGCAACTCCGGCACATGCTCACCTGGTCCGCGCGCAGCCACGCATCGCCCGATCGCGCCGTTGCGTTGCGGTCCATCGGCTTGGCGTGGCAGACCTGGCAACGCTGCTCGATCATCGTGTGCTGATCCGCCGCCAGCATCAGATGCGGGTTGAATTTCGGGGTCTGCTCCGGGGCGTGGCAGTTATCGCAAAACGGCATGGGATCCGCGCTGGCAGTCTGGCCTTGGCGCAAGAACGCGGCGTTTGCATCGGTTCGTTGCGCGGAGACATCACATTGCTGCCTAATGTCGTGACAACTCAGGCAGTAAAAGTGCGCCTTTCAAAGTCGGCCAACCGGGGTTGGGACCGGTTCGGCCATCCATCTTCGCGCTGATCGGGTGGACCTCATCCGATGCGCGCTCGCCATCGTGACAGGAAACGCATAGGGGCGTGACCGATTCCGACGCGATCGGCAGCGCCTGCCCGCCGCGGAGTTCGTGACATCTGCCGCAACTGTCCGCAGACCAGTGCGGGTTGGCCGCCGGACTCGGGCGGCTCGCCTGGCCAAATGCTGTCGTTGCCGCAAGCCACAGGATGCAAAGCGCCAAACCAAGCCATCCTGCCGGCCGTGGGCCCAGCGCCATCGCATTTGGCTTTGGTCCCCTCTCCCGGTACTCCGGGAGAGGGATACGGTGAGGGCTGCTTTTCATTTGAGAGCGCCGTTCGGCTGACCCTAAGACCCTCACCCCTGCCCTCTCCCGGATTACCGGGAGAGGGGGAAATACCAAGCGCGATGGCCGCGGCCTTGAATTGATGCGAGGTTCGTCTTCCAATCCAGACATACTTCATCCGCTTCCCCGCAAAGGGGAATCTGCCGAAAAGACCTACAGAGCAATGAAGATGCCAATAGGCATGACAAGCCTGACCGTTGACGGCGCGGCATTTCAGCGCGCAGGATCGAGATTAAAATCCGAGATTCGGCGTTGCACCCCGCCTCGGGTTCTCAGGATTAAGAAAACATCCCCTCCAGCCGGGCGACAGACCCCATCGCCCGCTTCCAGCCGCGGGATGTAAGCTGCGGGCATCGCTGCACTTGTTCGCCTTGGCAAAAAGAAATCATCGAGCTGGATGCGTGGTATGCGGGTTGTATTTGTCCTTTCGGACAATCGTTCAATCAGGACAGTCGTTCACTAGCCGGGAGACTGCAATGATCGACGTAAGCGTTTTATATGGCGGGCTTGAAGCCCCCAGCACCCCGCACCGATACGGCCGGGCTATCACCCAGATCGACCCGCCGCCGCACCAGCGAATGGCCGTCGCCCCAAGCGCCGCCAAACGCCGGCCCATCGTCGTCTGGAACCTGACGCGAACCTGCAACCTCAAGTGCATTCACTGCTACACCGATTCCGCCGCCCAGAAATATCCCTACGAACTTTCCACCGCTCAGTGCAAGATGGTCCTGGATGATCTGGCCGCGTTCGAGGTTCCGGCGGTGCTGTTCTCCGGCGGCGAGCCGCTGGTTCGCCCGGATGTGTTCGAGCTGGCCGAATATGCGCGCTCGCTCAATCTGCACGTCGTGCTGAGCACCAACGGAACGCTGATCGACGCCGAAAAGGCGCGGCGGTTCAAGGAGCTTAAATTTTCGTACATCGGTATCAGCCTCGACAGCGCCATTCCCGCCATCCATGATGAATTTCGCGGTTGTCCGGGCGCGTTCGAGCGAACCATGCGCGGCTTCCGCCATTGCGTCGAGGCCGGACAAAAGGTCGGCCTTCGGCTGACGCTCACCCGGCATACCGCCCAAGACCTGGACCGGATCTTCGACTTCCTGGAGAAGGAGCGGATCGACCGCGCCTGCTTCTACCACCTCTGCCCATCGGGCCGCGGCAAGAGCCTGCTCGCCCTGACCGCGGCCGAATCACGCAAAGCCATTGATACCATCTTCGACCGCACCGCCGACCTGGTCTCTCGCGGCAAACGCATCGAAATCCTCACCGTGGACAACCATTGCGACGGGCCGTACCTCTACCTGCGCATGCTCCGCGAAAATCATCCCCGCGCCCAGCAGGTGCTGGACATGATTCGCTGGAACGGCGGCGGCCGCTATTCCAGCGGCGTGGGAATCGCCAACATCGACTTCAACGGCAACGTCCATGCCGACCAGTTCTCCATGTTCCGCACGTTCGGCAACGTCAAGCAGCGGAATTTCTCCGAAATCTGGCAGGACACGACCGACCCGATCATGGCCGGCCTGAAAGACCGCCTCCCCTTGCTGAAAGGCCGCTGCGCGACGTGCCGATTCAAGGAGGTTTGCGGCGGCTCCCTGCGAGCGCGGGCCGAAGTCGTCACCGGCGATCCCTGGGCCGCCGATCCCGGATGTTATTTAACCGATAGAGAGATCGGCGTCCGGCTCAATGCCGAACCCGCCATGCAAGCGGCAGGCGTCTGCGCATGAAATGAAATAGAGCGCTGAGGAAACGGCGAAAAGCTCCATGATTTCCCGGCCGAGGCGAGAAGGTTTAGGCGCAAGCCCGGGCCTCTCGCCTCTTTTTTTCCCCCACACTCGCAATGGCGGAAATGTTCAAATAAGTCGGGAATCTTTGAGTCCAGAGAGTCCCGACCCCTTTGGATTGCCCCATCCGTCACCGTAGAGTTGGCAAAGTCGAGGCTTGGGTGGGAGGCGACCGCAACGTCGTCGGTATCGGAATTGGAATATAATCGTCGTGGTTTTTTACTCGCTGGAGGTCAACCCGACGAACAAGTCCCTCGCGATAATCGTTAGCCAGTAATGCCACGGCGACAATAACTGCCAAAACGGAGATAGTGCGCCATACTGCGTCAATGTGAACCAATAAAGCTACCGCAGAAAGGAGTGCGGCGAGCAGGAATATTGGCACCAAGTCGCCAGCGCTTGCTGGCGTTACCGCAGAAAAGGCAAGTAGCAACGCACCGATAAGTAGAGAGCAATTACCTAAAGATCTTCTCATGCTCCACTTCACTACCTCGGGAAATTGTTCATGTCATTGCCTTCACTGAGAAGGATACGACCTAGAAGCAAATTCAAAGGGGTCGGGAGTCTTGGCATCAAAGGCTTCCGACCCCTTTGAACTTTCTCAACTGCCCACTCGCGACAAGACAAACGAGCGAATGCGGCCGGCGATTCGCAGACCCTCGCGCGCATTCTCCAGACTGACCGACGGCTCAACCGACACCGGATAGCGACTTGGCTCCGCCAAACGCGTTAAATCGACCGCATCCTCGTTCAGGTCATTGAAACCGACATCGCAGGTGGCGCAGACGCCCACCAGATACCCCAAATCATTTATCCATTTGAAGACGATCTTCTTCGATTTCAGATAACCCTTCAGGTATTTCTCCGCGCACTGCTGGGCGTGATAGCAGGCGAGTTCCGGCAACGGTTCGGGTTCCATCGCCCGCTGCGCCAACGTCAGGTCCGTTGTCGGCCTTGGCAAACCACGCAATGGGGTCATCCGAGTCTTTTTTCATACAGCACCACGCCATCTTTCGCGGCCTCGTATTCCAGGGTGTACGGCTGGGATTGCCGCTGCGCGAAAACCTTCGGTGACCGCACGATGATGTCGATCGGCTCGATCCATCGCTCCGACAACGCCAGGCGGATCGGCGTGCTCCTCTTGTACCACAGGGCATCGGAATTCATCACCACCATCAGATCCACGTCGCTGTCGATCCCCGCCTCCCCGCGCATAGCTGCCGAACAGGATCACCTTTTCCGGATGGAACCGCTGGCCGATCAGCTTTCCCATCTCCCGGATCGTCTCCATCGGGATTACGCTCAATTCCGCCGGGGGTTTCATACTTTCACCTTCGCCGCGATTTTATACCGCCCCTTCTCCAAATACGAATGCGCCCCGCTGGTCAATTCGAGCGGAATTCGGTGGACGGGCTTCACGGCGGAGCCAAACAGGTATAGCCTTTGCGTCTTGCAGGATCACAGTAACGCGGGAACGCATACAATGAATGTTTACGTCCCGTTTTAATTCGTTCCCCCGGTTGACGGCCTTCGGCACAGAACGGCAAGCATGAAAAAAGCATACGTTCACGGCTACGATCATCGGGAAAACACGCGGTTGCAGGATCAGGCATCCACGCTGGTCGAGCTGCTGCACTTCGACACCTCCTATCCGGCCGGGAGCCGCGTTCTGGAAGCCGGCTGCGGAGTCGGCGCGCAAACCATCACCCTGGCCAGGAGCAGCCCGGATGCCTCGATCACTTCCATTGACATATCCGAAGAGTCCCTCGCCCAAGCCAGCAGAAAAGCGACGGCCGCGGGTCTGACGAATGTCCAATTTGAACGGGCGGACATTTTCAATTTGCCGTACGGGCCGGACTCCTTCGACCACATTTTTGTGTGTTTCGTCCTGGAACATCTGCCGCGGCCGGTCGAGGCGCTGCATAAATTGAAAAGCCATTTGAAGCCGGGCGGCACGATCACGGTCATCGAAGGGGACCATGGCTCGGCCTATTTTCATCCCGACAGCGAAGCGGCGCACCAGGCGATCCAGTGCCAAGTGGAATTGCAGCGGCGCGCCGGCGGCAACGCCATGTTGGGCAGGCAGCTCTATCCGTTGTTGCGCTGCGGGCTTCGGCTCGATCCATGTGTTCCCCCGCATGGTGTACGTCGATTCCAGCAGACCGGAACTGGTTGAAGGGTTCACGAAGAAGACGTTCACGGCCATGATCGAGGGTGTCCGTCAATCGGCAATCGAGGCGGGAATCGTCGAACCCGGTGTCTTTGAGAAAGGGATCGAGGATTTGTACCGGACCACAGCGGCAGATGGAGTGTTCTGTTATACGTTTTTCAAGGCCATCGCTCGAAAAAGGGGGTCATAAGCCATTTCATGTGATCGCGCGAATTGGCCTGCTTTCAGCGGCAATAACGAAAAAGGCTTATGACCCCTTTTGTTCGGACGGCGGTGCAACGCCACTTAGTCGGCTCCGACGTGCTCTGTCTTGCCGGTGTCTATTTGAACTTTCGCCGTTTCGCTTTTGCCATAGGTCACCCAGAGGTCGTTGCCATCTAATCGCAGATCGCGGATGACCGGCTGTCCGACGGCGGGCATGACCTTCGCCTCTTCGAGCACGTCAACGCTCCATTGCACGCTGCCGTCCTTGGCAAACGCAACCAGCCTCCGCCCATTGCTTTCAACGTAGAACGTCATCTCCGTCTTTGGATCTTTCAGGGAAATGACGGCCGTGGGATAGGCCGCCAGCGACGCGTGCCAGGAAACGGGCGTCTTGGGCACTTGCTCCTCTTGCGTGACGGGTTGAACAATCAGACCCAAGGCGCAAACCAAAAGGCCCAGGCCGAGAACGCACGCAAGCACCAGCGGTTTCATGCGAAGACTTCCACGCGCCAGAAGAACGGAAGTTTCAATTCTCCGTGGCGGCGCACCGCAGAACTCATTTGCCGATGGCGTCGCGTTGCCGCTAGTTCAACGCGGTCCTCCGCTGACGTTTCAGGGCCAAACCGCCGACCAGCAACAATGCCGCCACGCTGCTCGGCTCAGGGACGGTGTCAACAAGGGTCCAGCCCCAGTTGATGCCGTCATAGACATAGACGGTGCCGGGATCGTTACCATCCCAGGAAGCGAGCATAAGTTGACCCGACCAGTTGATCAAGTCGGGGTCGGTTCGGTCGTTTCGACTCGAGTTGTCGTAGAAATGGTAGGTCGTGGCGGTCTTGTTCCCGTCCAGGGCGTTGCCGTCCTCGGGAAGAGTCCAGTAGAAGGGAAGCGTGTCGTCGTTCGGCAACGGGTCGATATATCCGGTGACGGGTCCACCGCCGAGAGGATAGTTGGTGGTCACCAACTGGATCCAGTGCAGGTCAGCGATTGCCGGATCCGTGGCCGCCCTCGTGTACGTCGCGTCGATCAGCCCGCCGCCGTTGTCATCGCCGGTCGTTGTGGCCTCGTATGAGTTAATGTTCAAAGTTCCGTTGAGGCCACCCATGTAGACAAAGGTCCACGCGGGAAACTGGGCTGCCAGCGCACCCTTCATGGCCGCTGTCGCCGTCGGCACATAGGTGACAGGGTCCGGATTCAGTGTGATCGTGTCGTCAGCGTCCGTGGCAGGCAATGTATTGATATGGTTGCCCGCCGCCGGGCCGTTTATGGTTATATTTCCAAACGCGGTAGCCGTTCCCAGATAGAACGGGGCAGCCGCCAAAATGACACAGGATGTCCAGCACGATAGCCGCTTCATGACCGATCTCCCTTCTTGTAAAACCCGGTCAGGCTTCCTCAATGGGAACCTGTTCCCTTGTTCCTTTGACATGAACACAGTCGCTAATGAGCAGGATTTGAGACTTACCATCGCCCTTCCCGTAGCGATCAATATGACTGGCGTCAGTTACGCGGGGCAGGAATATATTATCGGACATGGCCAAACGCAAGAAAAAAATGTTTAAAACAACCGTTGAGAGTGAGTAGCTTTACTAATCATGCGAGAGATTCGTGCCAGGAACCGACAACCAAATGAATGGAAGCAGCGCACCCATTTCGTTCTATTAGTTCAGTTGGCATATACACTTAAACAAAATGACCGCAATCGATTCACGATCTGATGGCTCGAATCTGAAGTATGCGTTCGTCGACGCGCAATCCATGTCCTTGATTGCGACGGAACGACACCGCCGATCATATCGCCGCGCGGCTCGCAAAGGAGTCCGATGTACATCCGGGGCTTCGCATCGACAAACTTCTCCAGAAGGAGCGTAAGCAACCCGATAGCCCGCCGAGTGCTCCAATCGCATGCCGACGCCCGAAAAAAATTCCTAAAAACCCCCGGATTTCTCCAAAACACGTCCAAAAGCTTCACCTCCTGGACCCTTTAATAGAGAGGGAGTAGCTTTTTCCCTCAACTCTCGACCTTCTACTCACTACCAATCTAGCCCGGAGGGCTCCATGTCCACCGAACTCGATCATCACACCCCCACGGAACTTTCCTTTCCCGATGAGGGGCCCGCGGCCGAAATCGAAGACGCCGGGACATCGGAGACAATCTGGGACATCGAACTGCCCCTGAATCTCAGCGACATCCAGTTCCGAGCCATCGAACTCACCATCCAGGGAATGCGCGACACCCAGATCGCCCAAACCCTCTCCGTCGATCGCAAAACCCTCTGGCGATGGAAAACCCACGACGAGGATTATCGCCAGGCCCTGACCAGCGCCCGAATTTATCTTCACGGCACGACGGCCGATCGTTGTCAGACCATCGCCCAGAAAGCCGCCGGCGTTCTGGCCAAGTTCCTCGACGACACGGACGACAAAATCCGCCTCAAGGCCGCTCACATTCTGATGACTGCGGCCAGCCGGTTCAAACCGGTAACTCCCAGAGTTCATGGGCCAGCCAGCGTGCCGGAGGACGATTGGCCTCCGCCAATCCTGGAACCCAAGATGGGATAAAAAGTTTAGCCGCGACCACCGAACTCAGCCTCGGGCTTGAGATTATTTGAATTTTGGACTGGACCGCGCCACAACCTTCGACCTAAGAATCCTCATGGTTGTCAGCGCGAACGAATCGAAATTCAATTGGAGGTTTTTATGTACGCGATTACGGGTGCAAGCGGTCACACCGGAAACTTCGTTGCCAGGCGACTTTTGGAGGAGGGCCAACAGGTCCGGGCAATTGGCAGGGATCAGCAGCGGCTTGAGCCGTTGATCGATGCCGGCGCCGAGCCGTTCGTTTGCGACCTCGCGGACACGGCCGCACTTTCTAAGGCCTTTGCCGGCGCACAGGCCGCCTACGTGGTGATTCCTCCCGACATGACCAGCAAGAATTACCGGGCCTTTCAGGATCGAATCACGGATTCGGTCGCTTCGGCCCTCGCCGCGGCCGGCGTCCGATTCGCCGTTACCCTCAGCAGCGTCGGGGCCGACAAGGCCGGCAAAACCGGACCGGTCGTCGGTCTGCATAATCTGGAAAAACGCCTGAACGCCATCGACGATCTGAACGTCGTGCATCTTCGTCCCGGCTATTTCATGGAGAACACGTTCGCCCAGGCCGGCATCATTCATGCCATGGGCAATGCCGCCGGCCCGCTCCGGCCGAACCTCAAGGTTCCCATGATCGCCACGCGCGACATCGGCCAAGCCGCCGCCGAAATACTCCTGCAACTCAATTTCACCGGCCAACAGACCCGTGAACTCCTCGGCCAGCGCGATCTCACCATGGTCGAGGTTGCCCGCATCATCGGTGGTGCCATCGGCAAGCCCGACTTGAACTACGTTCAATTGCCCGACAATGATTTCCGAAATGCCCTGACGCGCATGGGCATGCCCACCGACTTCGCCAATTTGATTCTGGAAATGGCCGGCGCCATGAATTCCGGCCACATGCGGCCCATGGAATCGCGTTCGGCGGGCAACACCACGCCAACGTCTTACGAAACATTCGTCGCCGAGGATTTCGTTCCGATTTACGAGGGCCGAATGGCACATGCTTAGCGCCTCCGTTTCGTATATCCTCTTGGCGACGGATATAATCTCCGCGCCTTGCAGGATCACCGGGCATGACCAAGAGCGTTCTGATCGTAGAAGACGAAGCGGTCCTTCGCGAATCGCTGGCCGAGTTGCTGGCCGGTGAAGGGTACGAGGCCCTGCAGGCGGCGGATGGGAAGGCGGCGTACGCGATCGTGCTGGAACGTCCGGTGGACGTGGTGGTCACGGACGTGCGGATGTCGGGGATGGACGGACTGACGCTTCTGGGACACCTGCGACAGGTCGCGCCGCAGACGCCGGTGATCGTGGCGACGGCGTTCGGGACGGTCGAGACCGCCGTCTCGGCCATGCGCTCGGGGGCTTACGATTACCTGCTCAAGCCGGTGCAGTTCGAGGACATGCTCCTGAAGGTGCAGCGGGCCCTGGAGTACGGCGAGATGGCCCGCACCCAGCGGGTCATCACCGAGCAGTTGGCCGAGCAAAGCACCTTTCACAATCTCGTCGGCAATTCGCAATCGGTGACCAAATTGTTCGAGATGGCCAAGCGGCTGTCGGGCGTCAAGAGCAATGTCATCATCATCGGCGAGAGCGGGACGGGCAAAGAGCTTTTCGCGCGGGCGATCCATTACAACGGCGTCACCCGCGGCCAGCCGTTCGTGCCCGTGAATTGCGGGGCGCTGACCGACACCTTGATCGAATCGGAATTATTCGGGTATCGCCGCGGGGCTTTCACCGGCGCCGTCCGCGACAAGATCGGCTATTTCGAAGCGGCCAACGGCGGGACGCTGTTTCTGGATGAGATCTCGACGCTGCCGATCGGGGTGCAAAGCTCGCTGCTGCGGGTGATCGAGGACAAGGTGGTCGTGCCGGTGGGCGACACCCACTCGCGTCCGGTGGACGTGCGGATCATCGCGGCGTCGAATCAGGACCTGGAGAAAATGGTCGAACAGCGGCAGTTCCGCGAGGGCCTGCTGTTCCGGCTCAACGTGGTCAAGCTCCAGCTTCCACCCCTGCGGCAGCGAAAGGAAGACATTCCACTGCTCGTGCACCATTTTCTGATCAAGTACACGCGGGAAATGAGCAAGAAGATGATCGGCATCACCAACGGCGCGATGAGGGCGATGCTGAGCCATCATTGGCGGGGGAACATTCGCGAGCTGGAAAACGTGATCGAGCGGGCGGTTATTTTCGCCGACGATCGGGACATCGGCGTCGAGGACTTTCCGTTTTCCGTCGAGGGGATTTCCGACGATGTGGGAGAAGACCTCAAAACCGCGATGGAGCATTTCGAGCGGCAGCACATCCTGTACAGTCTGAGCCGGCACAATTACGACAAGGCCGAAACCGCGCACAGCCTGGGGATTGGCGTCTCGAGCCTTTATCGCAAGCTGGATGAACTGAAGATCAATAAGCAGGAGGAGGAAGCGGGGAAAGGGGGAGACGCGGAAGGCAAGGCCTCCGCCGGGGAGACGGGGGTTGCCGATGCGTGATCCCTATCAGTTGCCCGAGGCGCGCGCGGAGACGAAACTGCAGTTGGGTTCCTCGGCCATGTAATCGCCGGTGTGGGAAAAGGCGCGGGCGCGGCAGCCCATGCAGACTTTGCTGAACTCGCAGCATCCGCACTTGCCGCCGAGATTCGATTCACCGCGCAGGTTGGCAAAAATCCGGCTGTCGCGCCAGATTTGCGGCAGGGGTTTTTCCTTCACGTTGCCTGAACTGACCGGCAGATAGCCGCAGGGAAATACTTCGCCGGTGTGCGAGACGAAGCAGACCGCCTGGCCGGCAAGACATCCCTTGGTCATGGCGGTCATGTCCGAATCGCCGTGTCCCGTCGGATGCCCGCCCGGTGCGCCGCCGTGGCCGTGCCGCATGGGCATGGGGCGGCCCTCGGTCTTGGCGCGCTGGCGCATGATGCGGAAGTAGTGGGGGGCGCAGGTGGCTTTCAAATGAAGTTTGCCCTCGAGGCTGCGATCGTAAACCCAGTTGAGGGTTTGCTCGTATTCTTCGGCCGACAGCATCACGCTTTTTTCCAGCGACATGCCGCAGCCCACCGGCACCAGCATGAACGCGTGCAATGCGTCGGCGCCCAAGTCCAGGGCGAGGCGGTAGGTTTCGTCCAGCTTGCGGAAATTGTGCTTGGCGATGGTGGTATTGATCTGCATCGACATTCCGGCTTCCCGCAAAGCCTTGAATCCGGCGATGGATTTCTCGAAGGCGCCCGGGCCGCGGAAAAAGTCATGGGTCGGCGCATCCGGGCCGTCGAAGCTGATGGAGACCCGGCGGAACCCGGCGGCGACGATTTTTTCCGCAACGGCCGCATCTACCAGGGTCCCGTTGGTCGCCAGGGCCGTCGGCAGGCCGACGGCGGTTGCCGCGGCGGCCAATTCGAAAATGTCAGGTCGTTTCAGCGGCTCTCCTCCGGAAAACACCAGAATCGGCCGGCCGGTTTCAGGCAGCGAGCGAATCATCGCCAGGGATTGCTCGGTCGAGAGGTCGAGGCGGCTGAGTTCTTCCGATACCTCCAGGCGGCGGCAGTGAATGCAGGCCAGATTGCACCCGGTGGTGGTTTCCCAGAACAGGAGTCGAAGCGGCGGGGCGGGGGTGCTGGCCGCTGGTTTGGCGGAGCCGGGGAAACATTCAAGCGAGGTGGACATCAAAGGCTCCTTGGGCCTGAACGCCTGGATGAGCGACCGGGATTTTGGGACACGGGCGTAACCCGCGGTGCTTCGCACCGCCGCCAAATAGGGTTCGATCGTGCCTGAATCACGGTTCCTTTTTGGATATAGCACAAACGTCGTGCCATGCGCCTTCTTCTGGTTTTGCCTGTTTTCCAAGGGGTTTGGCGGAGGATTTCGGCCGCGGCGGCGCCGATTCTCAGTTCTTGGAAAGTGCGGCGAAATCGTTCTCAAAACGGCAAACGGGCCAGCCAGCCCGGGCGTCCGGAAATCGGTTTGCCGCTATTTTTCGTAATTCAACGTTCTGGCGCTGCTTTTGATATAGATTAGTCGGTTGGATATCAGCCCATTATCGCTCTTTTGAGCGGGAACGATCAAGCCCCATGCTTCGACGCCGCCTTTTAATCATCATTTGTCCGATGTTGGGGATACTGGTGGTGACGGCGACCGTCGGCATCATGTTGCTGCAGGGTACGTTGTCGCAAGTCGAGCAAATCAATCAAGGCGGGCTGGCGACGGTCGAGGAGGGCAACGATTTTCTGGTCAGCCTCCGCGATGCCAGACGCGATCTCCATGAAATGGCCCTGGGTCATCCGAATCAGTTGGAACGGATGGCCGCTTCGATGGAACGGGCAACACAACTGCTTCACAGCATCGAGCAGTCGCCGCTGGTTCATCATCCGAGATTCGATTTGACGCTCGACCGCATTCATGCCCAGTACCCCCGCGTACAGCAGCAGATTGCCGCGCTTTTCGCGCCTCATGCCGACGTGAGCCCAGCCCGCGCTGAAACCTTGATCGGGACGATGAATGAAATCGACGTGAACGTGAGCCAGCTCAGTCAATTGGTTCGCGACCAGGCGCATGATGAATTCGAGGAATTGTCCAACCGGTTCCGCTGGCAGTTGCTGGCGATCACCATCGTGTCGATCCTGGTGATCAATTTGTCGATCCTGGCGCTTCTGCGGATGGGGGCGATGATTCTTCGCCCGGTGGACAAATTGGTCGCCGCCGCGCAGGAATTGGGAAAGGAAAGGTTCGACGTTCGAGTTCAACTGGAAACGAAAGACGAATTCGGCCAGTTGGCGCAGGCGTACAACCACATGGCCGAAGAGCTGGGGGCCTCGGAGCGCCGGCGGATGGAGGTTCTCGGGCAGGTGGCGCTGACGATGAACCATGAGTTGAACAACGTCATCAACATCATCGAACTGCAATTGATGCTCGTGAGCAAGCGTGCCGAGGGCGGCGGCGCGCTGGAAGGCTATCTCAAGCAAATTCGCGAAAGTCTCAGCCGCATGACGAAGGTCGTCGAGGAACTGCGGAATGCCCGGCGGATCGTCTTGACGGACTATTCGGCGGGGATGAAAATGCTCGATCTGCATCGATCGGCCCAGGCGCTCGATGCGGCGGAAGAGTCGGACCGATCCGCGGCAGAGTCCCGTCTATGACCAAGCAGGCCGACCGCCAATACCCTCTCGCATTGGAACTGGCCTGGTTCATTCGCCTGCGGTGGATTGCCGGCACGGCCGTCGCCGTCAGCGGCGGGCTGGATCGCTTCGTCCTCCACTGGCATTCCATGTCAACCCAGGTGTTTCTCCTGGGAGCGATCATCCTTCTGTATAACGCGGCGCTGCTGGCGTTTTTGAAGCAAGAATCACAACCCAAACGCGGCCATCTGCTTCGTCTGGCGGTCGGTCAAATGTTGCTCGATCTGGTTTGTCTGGCCCTGCTCACGGGCTGGACCTCCGGGCTGCACAGCCCGATCCTCGGATTCTTCGTCTTTCACATGGTATTCGCCAGCCTGCTTCTGCCGCGGGCGCTGGCATACGGCAGCGCCTTGGCCGCGATTGGCTTGCTGGCCGGATCATTGGCGTGGACCGGCCAGATTCCGCAGACTCATGCGGAAACGCTGGTTTTCACCGGCTTGAGCTTTACGCTGCTGATGACCGTCGCGCTGACCAACCACATCACCCGCGACCTGCGCCGGCAGCGGCGGCGCCTGGCTCGCCAGAACAAGCGCATTAGGACCATGGCCCGGCGCTTGTGGCTCAACCAGCGGGCCATGATTCGACAGGAAAAGATCGTCGCCCTGGGCCAGATGGCCGCCGGAATCGCCCATGAGGTGACCAATCCGCTGGCGAACATGGATGGGCTGCTTCAGCTTACGCAACACAAGCCCGAACGAATGAACGCCGAGGCCATTGCCAAATTGCGCGAGCAGATCGCCCGGATCAATGCCATCGTTCAGCAGATGCGCTCGCTGGTTCATCCGGCCGACGGCCAGCAGCAGCGCCTGCCGCTTAACGACGTCGTCGCCCAGACCATCGAGATGGTTCGCATCGATTCGCGAGCCAAGCGACTTGGCATCCAGACCGATCTGGCCCCGGACGTTGGCGCGGTCCTGATCCGCCCGCAGGCGCTTCAGCAGGTGCTGGTGAATCTTCTGCTCAATTCACTGGACGCTCTTGGGGAGGTTCGCCAGCCAACGCTCGTCGTGAAAACCAGCCGCCGAGAGCGATGGTACGTGATCGAGGTGATCGACAACGGCGCGGGCATCAAGCCGGAGCACATGCATCGGGTGTTCGAGCCGTTCTTCACGACCAAACCGGTGGGCAAAGGCACGGGCCTGGGATTGTCGATCAGCTACAATCTGATCCAGCGATTGGGGGGAATGATCAACGTCACGAGCCAATTGGACGTCGGGACGACGTTGACCATTCACCTGCCGGTGCCGCAAGGCGAGCCGGCGGCGGCGTCGGCGGAATCGAGCGAACGGCGTTGATGGCGATTGAGCCGCTTTCGACGCGGAATATTAACCGCAGAGAACGCCGAGTTCGTCGAGAAAATTCATTCCTGCCACAGATCAAAATCAGATGGACACGGATAGGATGGAAATTGCAGGTTGCAAGTGACGAGTGGCAAGTCGGAGGCCGTCAACTCTTGCTTGCAACGCGCAACATGCAACTTGAACTTTCCGCATTTCATCCGTGTCCATCGGTCTTCATCTGTGGCAAACATGCATTTCCCCGCGTCGTCCGCGGTGAGCCTGCATTTTCTCGCTTGAATGGGCATTCTAAAACTACGGTTGCAGAATCGGCCAAGGTGCGGTGGCGACGAAACCCCCGTTTTTGATATCGCCGCGCGGGGTTTCGTTACCGTTACCGGGGGGTCGCGAGTGAAATTTGCATCGGTCGGCCATTTTGCCGCTATTCGAACCGGGCGCATTCAGGCCGGGACAACGGACGTTGGATCGACAACAAAAAATACGGGTCCCTCTATATCTATAGCCGGGAGGTGAACGTTTTGGGTGCGTTTTTGTGCCGGCGCGGGAAAAAAATATGAGGACGATATAATCGGGCCAAACGCCGCGATGATGCGAGGGCACGGTGAACGGGGTCGGCTATTGGAGTGTCGGCTAATCGCTATTTGGTGACGGATTGCGCTCCCGAAGGCTGCGTCGCCGCGGCGCGGCGGATTCGCAGCGTCCGCTGGATTTCCAGCCAGCGGCCGCTGGGATGGCAATCGCCGCACTTGTAGATCGCTTTATTGTCCGTCCATCCGATGGCGCCGAGGCCGCCGTCGTGGCAATCGGTGCACAGCATTCCCTCGTGCGGACCGAGACCTTTCCAGGCTTCGTTGATCTTCAGCGGATGATCGAACGTGCGCTCGACGATCACTTTCGGATCGGGCTGACGATACTGAAACGTGTGGCAGGTCTGACAATCGGATGAAATCCGCTTGCCGCCGGAGGCGATGTGCAAGCCGTCGTGGCAACGGAAACACCCCGGGGATTCCATGTGGCCGAGATGGTTGGGGTAGGTGCGCCAATCCACTTTCAGCTCGGGGAAGAACTCGGTTCGATAGATGTCCTTCACAACCTGAACGGCGCGATCCACCGCGTCGCGGCGGTTGGACCAGGTCTGGGGATAGCTGCTTTGGTAGAACGAGTTCAGGCCTTGCTCGATCGCATCCAGGGCCTGCGGCTTGGTGATGTAGTTCTGCGAAAGGACCGCGACCGCCTGCCGCTTGATGAACGGCAGCGACGCGTCGAGCTGTCCAACGGCCAGCGCGTGGTCCACCGACTTCTCCGGCGACTGGAAGTTGTGGCCGGCCACGTTGTGGCAGTCGATGCAGTCGAGGAGGCGTCTTTTTCCGGCCGGCGGAGCATCGTCGTTGATTTTGCCGTCGGAGCGGAAGACGATTTTTGTGCCGTCGGGATAGGTGTAGCGCACCCAGGGAATATGATCGAGCTTCGGGTCATCGGCGACATACTCGACCCGATCGAGCATGTGCATGTGAATGCCTTCGGCCACGCCGAGGCTGTTATTCAACCCGCCGACCTTGACGAGGATTTCGTATTCATGGCGGGTGTTGGATTCGTCCGGAGCGAAGTGAACGGTCCTTCGCAGGAGCGAGCCGAAGAATTGCGAGGGCCAGTGGCATTGCTCGCAGGTTTCGCGGGCCGGGCGAAGCTCGGTGATGGCCGGTGGAATCGGCCTGGGATAGGCGTCGAGCGCGGTGTAAACCACCTGTCGCAGGCCGGAGACTTTCGCCTTGACGAACGCGCCCGGGCCGGGGCCGATATGACATCCGGCGCACGTCACGCGGGCATGCGGGGACTGCTGATAGCGGGTGTATTGGGGGTCCATGTTGTGGCAGATGGTCCCGCAGAATTCGGCCGAGTCGGTGAATTCGTATCCGCGAAAACTCGCGACGCCGAGGATTGGCAGAATCAGGAAAAACGTAATTGCCAGGAACTGCCATGCGTGCCGGGTTGAAATTTGCCAGACCGGGCTTTGGTTCCGCAGCCGGCGGCGGCGCAGCAGCATTCCCAGCGGGCACAGGATCAGCCCGTTGATCAGGATTCCCGGCAAAATCATGAATCCGACCACACCCAGATACTGGTTGCTCTCGGCGCTGGAGGAGACGAACATCAGGAGCCAGAAGCTGAGCAACGTCACCAGTCCGACGGCTACGAACAACAGGCCGATGAGGGTGATCGGGTTGGCCCAAAGCCCCGCGGGTTGGGGATTGTCTGCTTGGTTGGTGGTCATAGCGTTCCTGCCTTATGGATAGTTCAGTCCCGAGTGGTCCTTGCCGTGGCACAGCAGGGTACATTGCCCGCTGCGCGGTCCGAAAGTTCGATACTCCAATCGTTTGGTAATGGGATCGGGGAAAACGATGGTGGTATCGAAGTTGATGAGGTGAGCGTTGTCCGTGAATGTTCCTTGCGCCGAGCTGATGCCGTGGGCGTCGTGGCACGCCGAGCAGGGCGCTCGGTCGTTGACAACATGCGAGCGGTGCAGGCTGAAGGACTCGTTGTTCAGGATGCTGGCGCGCTGATGGCAACGGTAGCACAGGGCGTAGGCGACGGAGCTTTCGCCGGCGCCGTCTATCGTGTCGTAGTTGGCGATCAGCAGCGGGGGGATGTTCGAGCCATGCGGCCCATCCGGCCCGGACCCGCCGGACTTGCGTCCGGTATCGGAGTTATGGCAATCGGTGCAGTAAATGACGCTGGCGGTGGTCAACCTGGGGTTCAGGCTGGGGACGTCCCTCCCGCGGCCGGGCGAGGTGACCGGATGGAAGGACACGGCCGTGGGGGCGAATTCCAGGCGAATATTCGTCTGGACGGCCTTTCGGGTGAGAAACGGCCGGTCGGAATTCTCGGTTCCGTGACATTTGAAACAGACTTCATACTCATATTTGGCCCGCACCGTGATGGCCCCGGCGATGGTAACGCCGCTGGCTTTGCCCAGGGCCGGCGCAATGTTCGGCGCCATGGCTATGCCGCTTTTGATCGAATGCGGTTCGTGACAGTCGGCGCAGTTGACCAGATCGGTCGGGCCTTGGATCGCCGTCTTCGGCATCAGACTGCCGAACGCCGCACGGACGTTGGCATTGTGCCGGCTCAATTTGTTCAAGTCGGCCGTCACATTAACGCCGGCGCGAGCCAGGCTGGGCAGGCTGGGGTCGGGGCCGTCGATCATGCCGCCGCCGAAGACCAGCGTGGCCCCGGGGGTGAGCGTCGCGGCGGATGCCGAGGCCGTGGGGATCGAATTTCCGTGGCAGACGGTGCACGTCGCCGTGACCGTCGGCTGATTCAGCAGCAGCGCCCCGCTCGGCGCGTTGTGCTGCTGGTGACAGTCGATGCATTGGTTGTGGCCAGTCACCGTCGCCTCTCCGGAGAGCAGATGGCAACTGTTGCACAACTGCGAATTGGTGTTGCTCATCACCAGAAAACTCCCGAGGCTGTCATCGTGGGGATTGTGGCAGCTCGCGCATTGAAGCTGGCCGCTCTCCAGCTTCACCTGCGTCGGCAGCGCGCCCGGGTCCACCAGATTTCCGTTCTTGACCGCGAGGTTGGAATCGTAGGTGAAGGAGATCGGGTGATCACCGGAGAGATCGGTGCCGAGGTTGGTTGCCCCCGGCGGGAGCGTAATCACGCCATTGGCCATCGTGAGGGGTAGATTGCTGGATAGCACGCTGCCGAGCGCGATGGTTCCATCATGACAGGAGAGGCACAGTTTGCTGGATCCGGTTGGCTGGCCCGGGGTCGAGACCAGTGATGAACTGGAGTAAACCTTGTAAGCGTTGACGGGAAGGTGCCGGTTCCATAGGGGCTGGACCGGAGCGGCGTTGTGCGGCGTGTGGCAAAAAATGCAAACTTCCTGTTCGCTGGTCGCTTTGATCTTGCCGGGACCGGAGGCGGAAAGATTGTGCGGGCTGTTGACGATGCTGGTCGGCCCGATCTGAGCCAGCGCCGCCGGTGGATCCAGCGCGATGATCGACAGGGCCCAAATCGCAATAATCGCCAATGGAATTGTGGATTTCATGGCTTGCGCTCCGGCAGGTAATCAAATACCTGCACACGATGGTTGTAAGAATCCGCGACCCAGATGCGGCCGCGACCGTCAATGAAAATGCCCGAGGGGAGCCAGAACTCGCCGGGCCCGCGGCCTTCCTCGCCGAAATCCAGCAGCAGGTTTCCCGCGGCATTGAATATTTCCACGGCCTCGAACTGCGCATCAACGACAAAGACGTGTCCATCGGGGTCGATCGCCAGGCCCTTGGGCTCGGCGAAATAGCCGGGCATGTCGCCTTGACGGCCTATTTGGCGAATCGGTTCCAGGTCGGCGCTGAATTGCTGGACTCGGAAGTTCAGCGAATCGCTGACGTAGAGTCGGCCTTGGGCGTCGATGGCGACATTCGTGGGGTAATTGAACTGTCCGAGTGCGTCGCCGCGGGCGCCGAGGCGTTCGATCACCGCTCCGGAGGGCGAGAGGACGAGAACCTGGTGGGCGGCGACATCGGCGACGAAAACCCGTCCGCTGCGCGGATCGACCGCCAATCCGCACGGCCGCTTCAATTGTCCCGCGGCCAATTCCCCGATGAACCGGCCATCGAGCGAGAAAGCGAGGATGGCGGATGCGCCGGAGTCCGACAGCAGAAGACGCCGGCCGCTGCCGTCATAAGCTAGGCCGACGGGCGTCAATAAGGTCCGGCCGTTTGGCGTCCAGCGCTGGTACACGCGGGTCTTGAGGTCCAGGACGTGGATGGCGTGGTCGGCGGAGTCGGCGACAAAAACGCGATCCGCGCCGTCGGTGCACACCGCCATTGGAGTTTGAAATAGATGGGCCGACGACGATCCTCCAAACAGCGCGCTGCCCATCGCCTGGAATGCGGACTCGGCGGGCTTGAGGTCATTGCTTCCGGTCAACTGACCGACATAGCGAATCCGCGGCTGCGCGGCGCGGCGGGCCATTGCGGAGCGTTCTGCAGGCTCGGGAAGATCACTCCCGCGTCATGACCGCAGCCGCCCAGCAAGATCAGGCCCGCCAGCGCCAGGCGTCGAAGCAGCGTGCTTCCGCAAGCTCGGAGGATACAGGGCAATCGCATGTTGATTTGCTTATCCCCTCTCCCCGGCGATCCGGGGAGAGGGTCAGGGTGAGGGGTGGTCCGAACGGCCGAAGAGCCCCTCACCCCAACCCTCTCCCCATGACTACATGGGGCGAGGGGGAAAAGGCGATTGCCCTGTCGGAGGACATTAGGTTCTCTCATTCGCATTCGGATGCTCCGTCCTTTATGCTAAAATCGTCGGGCCAGGCCGATCTCAAAAACCTGAAAAGTGCTTTCCACGTCGCTGGTCCTCAACGTGGCGTTGCGAATCCGGCCATAGATGTCGGTCTGATTGTGCCTCCATCGCAGCTCCAGTTGCTCTTCCAATCCCTCGGTATTGCCAAACAGTTCATCCTGGTCGTTCATCCAGATCGCTCGCGCCACGACGGACCATTCGGAGTTGAACTTGCGCTCCAGGACGGCGCTGACCGAGGCGTCGTTGACGTAGTCCTGCTCGCCGTAATAGTCGAGCATGGCATAGCTTGCGGTGGCGGTGGCGGTGGTGTCGCGGTCCAGGCGCTGATCAAACCGCGCCGAGACGCGGGAGGCGTTGTATGGGACGAGGGTGCTGTCGTGCCACTGCTGCTCGGCATTGAACATGAATTTCCAGACGCGGTAATCGAGCCCCACCACAACGTCCTGGTAGCTGTCGGCGATGAACTGGGCGGAATCCTCCGCGTCGATCGTCTGTCTCTGAAGTCCGTAGCGGATATACGGCGCCAGGCCGCTGAACGGGCCTTTTTCGATCTCATAGCGGGCGCCGATGCCGAAGTTGCCGGTATTGGTCGTGTTGGCCGCCTGGGGAAGCAGGTCATAATTAAGCAGCACGCTGCCATCGGGAGGAATCATGCCTCCGAGAATCCTCTGGATCTGAATCAGGTTCCCGACCGTGTTGACGGTGAAGTCGGTTCCCTTGAGATACGGCACGCCCGCCGAACTCAACACGACGATCGAGGCCGGGTCGATGTTCTGCTGCGTCAGCACGATCGGCTGCGCGTTGTTGAAAGTCTCGGGCTGATTGATGACGGGAGTCTCCAAAGTCCCTTGGGGCGTGTATTGCCATTGCCATCCAAGATTGAGATTCGCCAGCAGCATTCCGTAAGGGACCGTTTTTCGATAGTCGAAATTCGTGTTGCCAAAAAGCTGCTCGACCTCGCTCCCGCCGGTTTCATTGAGGATCGACCCGCCGACGTCGCCCGTGGTGGTCAAGCTCTGGAACAAGTGATGGATGAATCCAACGTCGAGTTGGTTGGTGAGTTGATTGATGCCGCTGATGCTGCTTTGTTGCAGCGTGTAGTCGTAATGAGTCTGAAAGTCGCTGGAGTGCCGCTCGCGCAGGTTTTCATCCAGGCGGATTTGACCGAAGGCGAGATCGCCGGTCTGCTCGGTCACCGACGCCGATGACGACAGCGAACTGGCGTTCTGCGCTCCGAAATAGATCACGTCGTTCAGGGACGCGCTGTGATTTTGATATCGGACGTCAGGGGAGTCCTGCTCCTGTTCGGTCGTATTCTGATAAGTGTAGTCCCAGGCCAGGGTCTGATTTTTCAGATTGACAACGTCCGTGTGCCAGTGAACGACATCCTCGGTCAACTGGTAGTTGGTCAACCCGCCAAATTGAGTTTGCGCGTCGTTCTCCTGATAGATTTGAAGTTGGGTCGGCGCCGAATTGGAGCGAATGTCGAGGGAACCTCCGTAGGTGGTTTCGGTGGAATCCAACGAAGGCGAAAAGTCCGGCGTGATCAATTGCTCGGTCCTTCGCGTGTACAGCGTCAGGGGCGCGCCTTCGTTGCGGAGGAGGGTTCCCGAAACGTCCCAGCCGTCGAGCACGCCGCTGGTGTATTGTTTCCCGCCGGGCCCCTCGAAGGATTCCTGCTGCAATCCGAAGGCGCCTCCGAGGTTGAGGTCGAGGAGATTGGGGCTCAGGACATACGCCTCGGTCAGCAGATTGATGGTTTCCTGGAATCGGTTGTCGGTGGTTCCGGTGGTTACGCCCTGCTGCTGATTGGTATCGTGCTCATACAAGTAATCGAAGTTGAAGTCCCCGCTGGGCAGGTCCACGTGGAACGGCGGCGGAGATTCGGCGCCGCCGACGACGATCGGCCCGCCTTGATCGTCCGCCAGGCCCCCGGCCGAGGAACAAAGGACCGTGACGGCGAGCGTCATGGCGGCCAATCGGCATGTGCGACCGCCGGCGGTCACGGCGGGCCTCCCACCGGCGATGAGCCGCTCGCCCCCGGCGACGCCTGCGTCGTCGGATTCAGCCGCGCCGCGATCGGCGAAACCGTCGGATTGTCCACCAGCAGCAGCGACGGCTTGACCCCGCCATGGCCCGTGTGGCAAGCAAGGCAGTTCGCCTGATCCGACTGATGCGGTTTGATGTCCGAGGGCAGCAATTCCGGATCGTGGCATTGCAGGCACAATTGCGGCGCCGTCGTCTTCAGCAGCCGCGGCGAATCGGATTCGTGCGGCTCATGGCACCAGAGGCATTGCCCGATCGCCACCGGCGCGTGCATCACCGGATATTGCTTGACCGTCGGCGCGTGGCATTTGAGGCACAATTCCGCCTTCACCGTCACCAGATGCTTTTTGTCGGCGGCGTGGCATTCCCCGCATTTGCCCTGGGCATAAGGCTTGTGCCGGTACATTTTCACCGCCACCGGCTCGCCATTGGGTCCGGCCGCGGCGCTCAATAATGCCGGCGACTTCACCGGGGCATTCGGATCGGGAACACCGTCGAAGAAGAAGCTGAGCGTCTTGTAGTTCTTGCGAACCGAGCACCCCAGCGCCAGCATCGACAGAACTATGCAGATTCCCATCGCATGGACTGGCCGCCGCCCAAACTGAAAATGCCTCGTCGTGGCAGCCATGGATCGCTCGGCATAAGACGCCGACTATTGACTCCGGTCCGGCAGCGGAGCGCCGACGCCCGTCGTCGGTTGGGTCGTCGTCCCCTCGGAAACCACTCCGTTACTCCCGGCGATGTCATTGATCGTTCGACCCGGCTTGAGATGGCCCATCGCATAGACGCCGACCTTGTGATTGCTGGCCTGATTCGTCACCAGGATCAGGTATTGGGCCTGAAAGGCGTCGGGGATCTGACTGGCAAACAAGTCCAGGTCTCCATAGTGGAGGCAAATGCCCGCCGGCAGGTCCATCGAGCCGGGATAATCGCCGTTGTTGCCAAAGAACAGCAGCGCCCTGAACTGGCTGTCGAACATCTGCACGTTCTGGAAGGCGGCATCAACGACGTAGATGACGCCGTCGTGGTCCACCGCGATGTGTTTGGGGCGGGTAAACGTGCCGGGGTGATCCCCCAGAAAGCCGAACATTCCCAGGAGTTTTCCGCCGGGCGAGAATTTCTGCACCCGGCAATTGATGATGTCGTCAACGTAAACGTTCCCCTGGTCATCCGTCGCGATGCCGAGCGGCCCAACCATCTGGCCTGGTTTCTCGCCGAAACTGCCGATGGTCCGCAACGATTTGCCGCTGAAGCGGTCGAAGACCTCGACGTGGTTGGCCTTGTGGTCCGTGACGTACAACTCGTTGCCATGCACGGCGACCCCCACCGGATAGAAATCCTTGTGACCGATCTGCCGGACTAAATGATCCGAAGCGTCGAAAACCGCGATGTCGCCGATTTGGACGTTGGCGACGTACTTGTTGCCATCGGGGGCTATGGCGATCGCCACCGGTTTGCCCAGCTTGCCCTCTTCCGGAGCGCTCATCAGTTCCATCTGATGTTTACGCAGATCGAGGACCATCGATCGCGGGGTTCCGGGTATCGCAAACGTAGATTCGCCCGTTCCACATCGCCACCCCATAGGGATTGCTGATCATCGCCTGCTTTTGCGGGCTCTTTCCATAAATGATTTCGTCCAGCTCGGTCTTGGGCGGCTCGACATCGGTGCTGGCTGTATAGCTGGCCAGGAACAGAACCCGCGGCTCCTGCGGAAACGGCGGCCAGAATGAATAGGACTTTTGGGGTGCGCTGACCTGCTGAGAGCATCCATTGGCCAGCGCCAGCAAGACGAAGAAGGAAATCGCAAGGAATGCGCGGGCTGCGGGGAATGGGTTGTTGAGGGTCGGTTTCATTTCACACCTTGGCAGTTCAAATGGCGGTTCGTTTCGCGTAGAGTGACCAGACGGACGCAAGCGAAGCGAGCCGATTGTTTGTTAGGCCCCTGGCGAGGCCGGTCCTTCGGGCCGGCCCGCCAGGCGGCTGTGCGATTCCGCTACTTGTTGTGGCACTTCAGGCACAACACGCTGCCGGAATTGTTCATGCGCACGAAGCCCGCCGTGTAGTCGTGCGGATCGTGACAGGTGCTGCACCCGACGCCGACCAGCCCGTTGGGCAGCGGCACCAGGTTCACCGCCGGAAGGCCATCCACGCCGCCCGCGGTAAAGGTGCTTTGTGTCGGATCGTTCCATCCGAGGACGGGGGTCCAGGATTCGGAGGTGACGTATCCGCCGCTGATCGTCGCGGTCAGTCCGGGATAACCGACTCCCAGCGGATGGTCGGCCGACAGATCGTTGTCGGCCGGGCCGGCAATCGCAGCCCAGCTTGCGATGGCTCCCATGAAGACGGTGCCGTTGGTCTTGCCGCCGTAACTGTCGATGGCGATCGCTCCATCATGGCAAGAAAGGCACAGACGGCTGGTGGTGTCCAACATAGGATTGGAGCTGCTGCCGCCCGGACCGCTGTTTGCCGTCACGTGAACGGCGGTGTACATCGTGTACGTCTGGCTCAGGTTCACCGTGTGGTTCCACAGCAAAGCGCCGCCGTTTAATTTCACGCTGTGAGGGGTATGGCACGGCAAGCAAACTTCACCGGTGGTCGAGTGGCCATTGGCCGAGATATTGCCGCCGGTGGCGGCATCGGGGATCGTGTTCAGATTGTGGGGACTCGTCACAATGCTCTGTGCCATGGTTTGCACCGCGAAACACAGGCTTAATGCGACAGTCCCCAGCAAAAGCCTGGGATGTCTCATAAGGGTTCTCCTTTTCAGGTAAATGGTCAAAAGTCGATCGGCACACGCCGATCACGCCCGTCTGGTCGAGACTCTGCGCGTGGTTGATCGGGGCAAGTTGCGTACCACACGGATCAAACTTGGAATGGCCGCTGGATCGCGCCCGGTGCGACGCAAACGCGGGAAACGCCGGCCATCCAGGCGCCCTCACTTCCCGCCCGGTGGATTTGCCGTTGCCCCCGGCTCCCAACTTTGAGAGCCGCACGCCCCAGGCCGGATTGCACCGCTTTCATTCCCCCCGGTAACTGGCTGCCAATACAGTTCTTGGATGCGCGGCCGCTTTGGATGGATTCCCCGTCGTCGTGGCACCGGGATTGTGATTCGTCGGGCAGTCTTTGACCGGGAAGTCAATGAACTCAATGCGCATTAAGCTGGCCGTCGGCGCCTGCGTCTTTATTGCGGCAATCACTTACCTCGCTTTTGCCGGCACGGCAAGCCCACGTTTATCATCTCACCGTCGATCAATTCCTCTCGGGCAGTCAATACCGCACGCAACGGGTTCGCCTTTGCGGAACGGTCGAAGACAAACATTTCTCCTCCAGCCCCGCATCCCTGACCGCCAATTTCGTCCTCAAGGGCACAAGGGTCGAATTGCCCGTGCAGTACCACGGCGTGATCCCGGGGCTGTTTCAGGCCGGCCGCGACGTTGTTATCGAGGGTCAGTTGAACGGTCAGGGAGTATTCGCGGCCGACGTGATGATGACCAAATGCGCCAGCAAGTACGAGTCGGCTGGTCATGCCCCCACGGATAAGCCCGACGCCCTGGGCGCCGCGGTGAAACTCGGGAGCGCGTCATGAACACGCTGGGTGAAATGGCCCTGAGCTTTGCCGTGCTGGCGTCGGCCGTCGCCATCGGGGCTTCGATGATTTCAGTCCGATTCCAGTCCCCGCGCGCCTGAGCGCCGCGCGGTGGTGTGTCGCGGCGCTGGCCGTCATGCTGTGCGTCTCATCGGTCGCACTTATCATCGCCCTCCTCGGCAGTGATTTCTCTTTGGATTACGTGGCAAGATTCACCGACCGGGCATTGCCGGCGGGATATAAACTCGCGGCGTTCTGGGCGGGTCAGGAAGGCAGCCTGCTGTTGTGGGCCGTCCTCCTCGCCGTGCTGAGCACGATCGCGGTCTTCACCCTGAACCGGCAGCAGTCCATCGGGCAATCGGCCGCGACGATCGCGACCCTTTCCGTTGTCTGCGCGTTCTTCGCCCTGCTGATCCTGTTCGCGGCCAATCCTTTCGCCGCTTCCGCCGATATCCCCGATGACGGAAACGGGCTGAATCCCATGCTTCAGGATTGGGCCATGATCGCGCATCCGCCGCTGCTGTTCCTAGGCTATGCCGGCTTCACGATTCCGTTTGCACTGATGGTCGGCGCACTGCTCTCCGGTCGCCGGGATGACCACTGGATCGATGCCACGCGACGGTGGGCGCTGTTCGCCTGGCTTTTCCTCACCATCGGCATCGTTCTGGGAGCGAAGTGGGCCTACGTGGAACTCGGCTGGGGAGGTTACTGGGCGTGGGACCCGGTTGAAAACGCTTCGCTCCTGCCCTGGCTGACGGGCACGGCGTTCATTCACTCGCTCATGGTGCAGCAGCATCGGGGCATGTTCCGGATCTGGAACGCCGCACTGCTCGCCGTCACGTTCGTCCTTTGCATTTTCGGAACGTATCTCACGCGCAGCGGGATCGTGGATTCGGTACACGGTTTCGGTGAATCTCTCATCGGCACTTTCTTCCTGGCCTTCCTTCTGGTCGTGGTTGTCTTCTCCGTTGGCCTGATCGTCTGGCGGGCGCGGCCTGCGGTCGCAGCGCAAATTGGAAGGCCTGATCGGCCGCGACGGCGTTTTCCTGGCCACCAACGTTCTGCTGGGCGCGATGACGCTGGTTGTGCTGATCGGCACGATTTTCCCCGTCATCAGCCGCGCGTTCACCGGAACCAGCACCACGCTGGGGCCTCCGTTCTATAACAAGGTGGTCGCTCCAGCGGGATTGTTGCTGGTGGCGCTGATGGCGATCGGGCCGCTGCTGAGCTACGGCAAGGAAGCGGCGCGGCGGCTGGCCCGTGGAAGTCTCATCCCGGCCTTGGCGGCAATCGTCGCGGGCGTCGCCGTTTGGGTCCGCGGATATCACAATGCCTGGGCCATTGCCTGCGCCGCCATCGCCGCCGCCGCGGTCAGCGCCGCCGGGATCGACTTCGGCCGCATGCTCATCGCTCGCTGCCGCGACGAAAACCCGCTGTTGGCGCTCTTCCGATTGATCGACGGCAATCATCGCCGCTACGGCGGGCAACTCGTCCACGTGGGCATGCTTTCGATCGTGATCGGCGTGACCGGGTCCAGCGTGTTCAACGCCAACCAAACGCTGCAACTGAGTCCCGGCCATTCCACCGACTTCGCCGGCTTCAAGCTGACGCTGAATTCCATCGCCCAGGGGCGCGGCGTGAATTACGCGACGACCGAAGCCAACGTCACGGCGACCGATGCCGACGGCCGCTCCATCACCCTCAAGCCCGAGCGACGGGTCTATGACAAATGGGAAGAACAGACCAGCAGCATCGTGGCGATCGGATCGAACTGGAAGCGGGATTTGTACTTGAATCTCGCCGGTTGGGACGAGGGCGGCCAGAACGTCGCGATCCAGGCCATCGTGAATCCGCTGGTGAACTGGATCTGGGCGGGCGGATGGGTGCTGGCGATCGGCGCTCTTGATCTGCCTGATTCCTCGGATCGAGGGCTTGTTTGAGAAAGCCGCGGTCCCGCAGAGGACAGTCCCGGTGCGGCAAGAGGCCGCGAAGGCCCCGACGCCGCGCGGGCGGCGATCGCGCAACCCCGGACCCGCGCTGGCGGCCCGGTGACGAGGCGAAAAAATCATGACCGGAACCTGGAGACTATTATGAAATCGATCAAACGAGTTTTGGCGGCGACGGTCGTCGCGAGCATTTGGGCGCTCGCCGGTTGCGCCGCGGCCGATCAGCCAGGATCAGGGATTCACCCGATCTTCGCATCCGATGTCGCGCCGGCGACACCGGCGTCATCGCCGGGCGATGCGTCGAGTCTTCCGCCCGGGCATCCGGCGATTGATTCGCCGGCGGCGCCGGCATCACCGATGGGCGATACGCCAAGTCTTCCCCCCGGCCATCCCGCGATGGATTCCGCCAGCCCGACGGCCCCGGCCAGCACTCAGCCTTCGGAGATCGGGACGCTGAATATCCGCGCGATCCAGTGCACGCCCGGCGGGCCGGTCGCCGGCAGCGATCCCGTGAACGTCGAATTCGTCGTCCGCGGCCAACTGCTCGATCATATGGACACGCATCTCAATGCCGCCGGTGCGCTGGAAATCACCGGGCTTCCCGTCCGCTTTGGAATCCAGCCCATCGTCAGAATCACTCACGCGGGCGTCGTTTTCACCACCGCCGGCGAATTGATGGACCCGGATCATTCCACGCAGAAACTGGAGGTCCCAATTTTTGAAACGACCGATCGGATGCCAAGTTGGTCCGTGACGATGCGGCACGTCATCATCCATCCCTCGGCAAGCGGCATCGACGTCACCGAAATGCTCTCGGTTCAATCAACCGGCGATCGCGCCTGGATCGGCAAGGCGGATGCACGCGGTCAGCGGACCACTTTCTCCCTGAAGCTGCCGGCGGAGGCCAAGGACCTGAAGGTCGGCGGGGCACTGGACGGCGCCGCAGTCTTCGTCGCCGATGGCAAACTATGCAGCAAACAGCCGCTGATTCCCGGCGAGGATCGGTACGAACTTGAATATCGCATTCCCGCCGTGGACAACAAAGCCGTCTTGTCGGTCACCGCGCCGGCCAGCGTCGGACATCTTCTGGTCTTCGTTCCGGAAGATGGAACCACCGTCGAAGCGCCGGGCTTGCAAGCCATGGGCACGCAGCAACTGGATGAAAAAGGGCCGAAGACTCGCTGCTACATCGCGATCTCCCTCACCGAGGGGCAGACGACCACGGTGACTGTCGGCGGTCTGAAAGCCGCCGCGGCGCCGCTGCAACCCGCCGCCTCCATCGGGACGCCAAAACCCGCCGCCGGCAATTCCATCGCGTCCAAGGCGATCGCGGTTGGCGGGGCGATCGTGATCCTGCTCGTGGGAACGATGATCACTCTCTTGAAGAATCCCAAATCGGCGGAAGCGCAAAAGAGGAGATGAGTCTGGCGAACTAAGGCCGGCATGCGCTGGCGGTGAATTATGATTGCTCCACGTTCTTCATCCTCCTTCACCGAAACAAATCCCGCGCCATTGGCGATGCGCGCCGCCGGCCTGGGCAAAACGATCGATGAGCGATCGGTGTTGATTTCGGTGGAGCTGTCGATCGCCGCCGGCGAATTTGTCGCGATCCTGGGGATCAACGGGGCGGGCAAGACGACGTTGCTGAAAATCCTCGCGACCCTGATGCCGCCATCCACGGGATGGCTGCAATTGTTCGGCCTGGACGTTCCCCGGCAGGCCGCCCAGGCGCGGCGCGCCTAGGCCTGATCGGCCATCAATCCATGCTGTATCGCGATCTGACCGCGCGGGAAAACCTCGAGTTGTTCGCCCGGTTATACGGCGTCGAAGATCCTCGGCGCCGAGCGGAGGAACTGCTGTCGATCGTCGGGATGATCGATCGGGCGGACGACGCGGTCAAAACCTTCAGCCGCGGAATGTGCCAGCGCGTCTCGATCGCACGGGCATTGGTGCACGAGCCGGACCTTGTCCTGGCCGATGAACCCTTCGCCGGATTGGACGTGCCCGGAGCCGCGGCGGTGGAGCGGCTTCTAAGCGACCTGCACGCGGCCGGGAAAACGATCGTCATGGTCAATCACGACGTGTTGCAAAGCCTGCGGCTGGCCGAGCGCGTCATTGTCCTGCGCGCTGGAACGATCGCGATCGATCAACCGGCCCGAATCGCCGATGCACCGGGCATTCTCGCCGAGTTGGCTGGAACCGATCGCCGACTGGATCTGATGGGGGAGCGTCAATGCCACTAGCGGCGCAGCAATTTCTTCTCCTGGTCGGCAAGGACCTCAAGATCGAGGCCCGCAGCCGCCAAACCATCGGCCTGGTGATCGTGCTCGGATTGCTGATTGTCGTGGTTCTCGGCCTGGGTCTGGGTGGTGGGGCGGCGGTGGGGCTTGGGGCGACGGTCGTGCTATGGGTCGCCTACCTTTTCAGTGGGGTTCTCTGTTTTGAGAAAACCATGGCCGTGGAGCGTTCCGAAAGTGCGCTGGCGGCCCTCATGCTCACTCCCATCAGCCGCGGAACCCTCTATCTGGCGAAGCTCACGAGCAATCTTGCCCTGATGGCCGCCGTCGCGCTAGTCATTACGCCAGCAGGGGTTCTGTTCTTTTCCTTCGATCTTTCAGCGGCCCCGTTCACGTTCGGGGCGGTGATGGCCCTGGGAATCGTCGGCTTCGCCGCCATCGGCACGTTGTTCGCTGCCGTGGTCTCTTCGACGAGGCTGCAAGGCGGGCTGTTGGCGATGATGATTTTTCCCGTCGCCCTGCCCCTGGTAATCGCCTCCACGCAACTGTTGATCCACCAGTTCCGCGACGGTGTGCCGGTCGGTGGAATGGGCCTGGGAGTCCTGGTTGCGTTCGACGCGATATTCCTGACGGCCAGTTGGCTGATGTTCGAGCTGGTCCTGGAGCCTTGAGGTGATGGAGTTGATCTCATGAGCAGCGTCCAATCGAAACTTGTTCGAAGTTACTGGATCGCGGTCGCGCTGCTTTTCGCCGCCGATCTGGTTCTGATCATCCGTTACACGCCGGACGAACAGACGATGGGCGCAGTCCAGAAGATTTTCTATCTGCATTTGCCGGTCGCCATCAACACGTTTCTCGCCTGCCTGACCGCCTTCGTGGCCAGCATCGCCTATCTCTGGCATCGCGAGGGTTGGTGGGATGACCTGGCGGCGGCCGCGGCTCGCGTGTCGGTTCAATTGTGCGCCGTGGTCCTGGCCACCGGAATGATTTGGGGCCGCGCCGCCTGGGGCGTGTGGTGGACCTGGAGCCCGCGATTGACCTTCAGCCTGATCCTCTTCCTTCTCTACGTCGTTTATCTGGTGATTCGATCTTCCGTCGAAGGCCGCGAGCGCCGCGCCGTCATCGGCTCGGTCTATGCGATCATCGCTTTCCTCGATGTCCCACTGGTTTGGTTGTCCGCTCGATTGCTTCCGGATATCCACCCCGGCTCCGTCCAACTCGAACCGGCCATGAAATTGACGCTGTTGGCGTCGTTCGTGCCGGTGACGCTGCTGGCGGTGGGTTTGGTCGTCACTCGATTTGCTCTCAACCGGACCGGGTCCGTCGCGGCGAATTCCGTGCAGGCCAAAATTCCACGGGACATCCGCAAGGCGCCGCTCGTCGCCGCCGCCGCGCTTCATGGACCCAAGGCGATCGGACAGCCGAGAGGTGCGTTATGAACAACTACGTAATCGCGGCTTATGCGATCGGATCGGTCCTTCTGTGGGGCTATGCCCTTTCGATGTGGCTTGAAAGCCGCGCCCGCGTACGCGTCGAACGCCGTCATTCGCACGATCGCAAAACCGATGGAGGCCGGCCGTGAGCGTCGTTCTTGTCGGCCTCAATCACCGCACGGCCCCGGTGGAGATTCGCGAGCAGTTGGCATTCAGCCGCGACGGCGTCTCCACCGCGCTGATGTTCTTCCGCAAGCAATTCCCCGGCAGCGAAGCGGCGATTCTCAGCACCTGCAACCGCGTTGAGATCCTCGTGGCCAGCGATGGCGAGCGGCCTTCCGCCGCCGACGTCATCAGCTTCCTCGCCGAGGCCCGCGATCTTCCCGCCGCACAGTTCAAGCAATATTTGTATCAATTCTCCGACGAGCAGGCGTGCCGGCATTTCTTCCGCGTCGTCAGCGGGCTCGATTCGATGGTTCTGGGAGAATGTCAAATCGTCAATCAGATCAAGCAGGCGTACACGCTGGCGTGCGAGCAGGGCACGACCGGGCGGGTGCTCAATCGCCTGTTTCATCATGCCTTTGAAGTCGGGAAGCGCGCTCGGGCCGGAACGGCCATAGCCGAAGGAAAGCTCTCGGTCCCGTCCGTCGCCGTGGACGTCGCCCGGAGCATCTTTTCCGATTTCGCCGATAAGCAAACGCTCGTGGTGGGCGCCGGTGAAGTGGCGCGGCTGGTCTGCCAGCATCTGGCCGGCAGCGTTCAGACCCACCGATTTGTGGTCATGTCTCGAACGCTGAACAACTCGCGCGCTCTCGCCGAGGCCTGCCAGGCCGTGGCCGCGCCGTTCGAGCAGCTTGAGCGGCAATTGGTCGAAGCGGACATCGTCCTCATGGCCATGGGATGCACTCAGCCGGTTCTCACCCTGCAGCGCATGCGCGAGATACAGAAGCAGCGCCAAAACAGGCTGATTTACATCGTCGATCTGGCCGTGCCTCGCAACGTCGATCCCGAGATCGCTCGGTTGGAAGGCGTATATCTCTACGACATCGACGATCTCGGCCGCATCGTCACCGAGAACCAGAATCACCGGGCCGCGGCGCTGGAGCAATGCGAGCGGATTCTGGATGAAGAAGTCACGGCGTTCATCCAATGGCTCAACGACGTCCGCCTCAACCCGATCATCGCGCAGATGTATCGCGACGCCAGAAGCGTTCGCGACGTTGAACTGGATCGGCTGCTGCGAAAGTGCCCCGACCTGTCCGACGCTCAAAAACAGGCGATCGCGCAAGGGATCGACCGGCTCGTCGGGAAGTTCATGCACCCCTGCGTGTTCAGCCTGCGGCATAGCCCGACCCCGGCAATGCTGACGCTGGCCGGCGCGTTGCACGCCGCCAATCCCCGACGTGAGGATCGGGATTCACCTCCCACGAGCGACTATGTACACTGATCAGTTGCATCACGTCGATCAATTGCATTATGTCGATGGGCAACTGCTTGCGGCCGTGCAGGAGCGGGTTCCCCTGTCGCCGCGTCCGTTCGCGGACGTTGCCCGCAGCCTGGATGTGCCGGAATCGCTGGTTCTGGATCGGCTTGGGGCGCTGAGGACCGGGCCGCACGGCGCGATCCGCCAGATCGGGGCCATTTTCGACAGCGGTTCCCTCGGATATCAAAGCACTCTGGTGGCCGCCAAAGTGCCGGAACATCGCCTCGCCGCCGCGGCAGCGATCATCAACGATCATCCCGGCGTATCGCACAATTATCGCCGAGATCACGAATACAACTTGTGGTACACGCTGGCCGTTGCTCCCGACAGCCGCCTGGGCCTCGAAGCAACCGCACAAATCCTTCACCGGCGATCCGGCGCCGTGGCGACTCGGCTGCTGCCAACGCTCAAGATGTACAAGATCGGCGTGAAGCTGGACCTGGGCGGCGGCGCATCGGACCGGCCTCAATCGCCATCCGGGAAAATCGCCGCAAAGCCCACGGCGCATCATCCGGCCGTCGCGCTTTCGCAGCGGGACATCGAATTCGTGCGTGTGCTCCAGCGAGATCTTCCCATCGCGCAGCGCCCGTTTGATGCATGGGCCCGGGAAGTTGGCGTGACCGTCGATGAACTTCTGGCCGCGGCCAAGCGGTTCCGCCTCCGCGGAATCATGCGGCGGTTCAGCGCGGTTCTTCGCCATCGCCAGCTCGGCTTCGATGCCAACGCCATGGGCGTGTGGATCGTCCCACCCGTGCGCCAGGATGAATTCGGGGCGGTCGCCGCCGGTTTTTCACAGGTCAGTCATTGCTACCTTCGCCCCAGCTATCCGGACTGGCCGTACAATGTCTACACCATGATTCACGCGCGCCGCCGCGCCGAGGGCGAAGTCATCCTCAAGGCCATTGCGGCAGCGACGGGCATTGATCGGTACGCCGCGCTGTATTCAACCCACGAATACAAGAAGGTTCGCATCCGGTATTTCACCGGCGACGCCGAAGCCTGGGAGAATGGCGTCAGCGCCGGTGAGTGAAAGCGAAAGAGTTTAGAGGTGCATCGTGAGCGATAATGATTCGACGGTCATTTCCACAGAGCAGGACTCGGGCATTTCCGCCGCGACCCAGCGCAGCCAGCATCCCGTCTTTGTGGATCGCTTGCCACCGTGCAATCTCACCTGTCCGGCCGGTGAAAACATTCAGGAATGGCTCTATTTGACTCAGGCTCGGCGCTATGAAGAGGCATGGCGAGCGCTGACGCGGAACAATCCGCTGCCCGCGATCCATGGGCGAGTCTGCTATCATCCCTGCGAAAACGGCTGCAATCGCAAGCGGCTGGACCAGCCGGTGAGTATCCACGCCGTCGAGCGGTTCCTGGGCGATCTGGCCATCAGCAAGGATTGGACGTTCAAAGCGGGTGCGCCGACCGGCAAGCGCGTCCTGGTCATCGGTTCCGGCCCGTGCGGCCTTTCCGCCGCGTATCACCTGGCCATGGCGGGACATCACGTCACGGTGCATGAGACGGCCGCCAAGCTCGGCGGAATGATGCGCTATGGAATCCCGGAGTACCGTCTTCCTCGCCACATCCTCGACGCGGAGATCGACCGCATCGCCCGGATGGGCGTGGTATTCAAGACCAATTGCAAAACCGAAAATCTCGACGCCTTTGTGAAGGACGGCGAATTCGATGCCGTCTGCCTGGCGATCGGCGCACAGCTCAGCAAGCGCGTGGACCTTCCGAGCGTGGATGCCGGCCGAATCCTCGACGCGCTGAAGTTCCTGGCGAGCGCCGAGGAGAGGCCCGCGTACTGCGTCGGCCGGCGCGTTGCCGTTTACGGAGGCGGCAATACGGCGATGGACGCGGCCCGCACCGCTCTGCGATTGGGCGCGGCCGAATCGATCATCATCTATCGCCGCGACCAGGCTCACATGCCGGCGCACCGCTCGGAATTGGAGGAAGCCCTTCAGGAGGGAATCGTCGTCAACTGGCTGCGAACGGTGAAGCAAATCGATGACGGCGAGATGCAGGTTGAAGTCATGCAGATCGACGTAAAGGGCAAAGCCCAGCCGACCGGAAAATTTGAAACCATCCGCGCCGACATGCTGATCCTCGCCCTGGGCCAGGAGACGCAGAGCGAATTCCTGAAGAACGTGCCCGGCGTTGTCATCAGTCCGGCTGGCGAGGTCGAAGTCAACGACAGCATGATGACCGGCCACCCCGGCATTTTCGCCGGCGGCGACATGATCCCGGCGAACAAAACCGTCACCACGGCGGTGGGTCACGGCAAGAAAGCGGCCCGGCAGGTGAACGCCTATCTTCAAGGCCGAACCCACGTTCCCGCGGCCAAACGACCGCCGGCGAAGTTCGACCGCCTGAACCTCGATCATTCCCCGAAGGTTCCGCGACTCGAGCAGCCGGTGTTGGACATCGCGCGGCGGCACGACAGTTTCGAGGAAACGCTCGGCGGCCTCGACGAGCGGGCCGCGCACGACGAGGCCCGTCGCTGTCTTTCCTGTGGCAACTGCAATGAATGCGACATTTGCTACCGCTGCTGCCCGGATCAGGCGATCCTGAAACTTGGCGGCGACCCGCGATATCTGGCGTACGTCGCCGACTGCAGCGGCTGCGGCCTATGCGCCGTCGAATGTCCATGCGGAGCCATCGACATGGTGGCGGAAAGCGCCTGAAGCGGTGCGGTGTCGAGACGGTGTAGCGTGGCGCTAACGGGACACGGGAATGAAGTCGAGTCCATATTTGAGTGCGGAGGGCTTCGCGTCAAATATCGGCACGCTTGGCGTTCGGGTAGCCAAGCAATCCAGAATGGCTCTGCGATCGTGATGTTCGACTCGGCAACCCAAATAAATGGCGGTTACGTATTCCGGCGCGAAGGGCAAATTTGGCGACGATCGTCGGTCCTTCACGACCATTCGCCGTTCTTGCTCGTATGACCAGTGGGCAGATTTCGTGAGGATTAGTTTCGTTACCTGCTGCAACGGTTCTTCCGTGTAGAAATTTATCGTGGGCAGCGTCTCGGCATATTGTACTGGATGGGCATCACCGAAGAAATCGGCGCTACGCAGAAAACTCGGACCAGATAACTTATTGGCATCGAATTCGATGACGATACCTTGGTGGGCAGCGGCGTAGTGCGCCCGACATCAACAAATTATCAGGGCAGCCGGCGAAAGATACGACGCCTAATTGGTTCTCAATTAGTGCTTCGATTTGCGCGGGGCCGTACTGCTCAAGGTCGCGAAGTCGCGCTGGGGCCGCAACCCGCGCTTGGGCCGGGGACACCGACGGATTTTCGTGCATAATTCGCTGTACCGCGCGGTCTAGCTTCTGTCTCTCCGTTCCTTCGAAGGATAGATTACACATACAATCGAAAGGGTCGTTGAACGACCTGGGAGGGCTAACGTGCAGACGGTGCCGTGCTAAGATGTCAATGGTATGCTCAAGTTGCGATCCCAGCGCGCGGTACTTGAAAAGGCGTGCGCCGATATCTGGGGAATGGAGCTTGTCGGTGGTTGTCGTCATCATCCGGGCGGAATTCTACAGCAAGACCAAAATCCTCCCTACCCTGCTCATTCGTTGAACCGGTTAGTGTAGCGCGAGAGAACTTGCCCAGGTTTCCTGAAATGTAAAGACAACGATGTGGGAGTGTCTCGTGTGACGTGTAGGGGAAATTTCCAAAAGTCGTGGATGGCCGCGACAGTTCAAACGGCCAGTCAAAGACATAGCCGAGGCGATGGGGCTCCGGCGGCCTGAGCTTCAGCCCGAGAGCCGGTGCTGACCCACAGCAAAGACAATCCCACCGTCCGTCGCTGCATTGGCGCTCACAAAGTACAAGCTTGACCCGCCATGGACTTTTCTAGACATTCAGCCGATAAATGGATCGGACGACAGAAAGGCCCCTCGAGCCATGAAAGTTACCGTCCGCGACGCTGCTCAGATGCTAAGTGTCTCGGAGAAAAGCATTTATCGCTGGATCAAGCAGGGCGTCATTCCGGCTTACCAGATAAACGACCAATATCGGTTCAATCGAGCCGAGTTGTTGGAATGGGCCACGTCGCGCAAGATCAACGTTTCGCCGGATATCTTCGCGGAGCCGGAGGGCGGCGATACGCCGTCGCCGAGCCTTAGCGAAGCACTGGCTGGCGGGGGGATTCATTATCGGTTGGGTGGGTTTGACAAAGCCTCCGTGCTTCAAGCGGTGGTGGACGTGATGAAGCTGCCGGAGGAGGTGGACCGAAAGTTTCTCTACCAGGTCCTGCTGGCACGGGAAGCGCTGGGATCGACGGGAATCGGCGACGGCATTGCCATTCCCCACGTGCGCAACCCCATCGTGCTGCATGTTCTTCGGCCGATGGTGACGCTATGCTTCCTGGAACAACCGGTGGAATTTGGTGCACTGGACGGGCAGGCGGTTTCGACGCTCTTCACGCTCATTAGCCCGACGGTTCGCGCACATCTGCATCTGTTGTCGCGTCTGGGATTCGCCTTGCGCGATGCGGACTTCAAGGCGGCCGTGACGCGACAAGCCTCGCGCGAACAGATATTGGAGGCGTTGAAGCGAGTGGAGATGGCCATGGGCTCCGCGTCCCATTCCCAACCGCAACCAGCCGGCGCCGGGCAAACCCACAACTGACCAACGGATTCAATCGTTTTGAAAAGACGGGAAATATCAACCATGGAATTGTCCGTTCATGACGTGGCCAAGCTGATTGCCATCGCTGCCACCAAAGAGGTGCGACGATGACGGTGTTGCTGCTTGCGGCGGCAATTCTCGTTTGCAGCGGCTTGGCGGCACTGCTGGCGTCGGCGTGGCCGCGGGTTGCAACGGCGCTGGGCGCGGGCGGGGCGGTGGTGGCGTGCGCCATGGGGTCGATCGCCGCCGTCCCCTTTCTATTTGCGCACCGGCCGAGTCGTTGCGCCTTGCGTGGAACGTGCCCTACGGCAGTTTTTTCGTTGAGGTGGACGCGCTGGCGGCGTTCTTTCTCTTGCCGCTATTCGCTCTGTCCGCGCTGGCGGCAGTGTACGGCGCGGAGTATCTGCTGGCCTGGCGCGGCGCAAATCGTTGGGCGCCGCGTGGTTCTTTTACAATTTTCTTATCGCCAGCATGGTGCTGGTGGTGCTGGCCCGCAATGGCGTGCTGTTCCTGGTCGCGTGGGAGACGATGACGCTGTCCTCGTACTTCCTCGTGACATTCCAGGACGAACAGGAGACGGTGCGACAGGCGGGCTGGACGTACCTGGTGGCGTCACATCTGGGCACGGCGTTTCTGTTGGCCCTGTTCGTGTTGCTGGGCCGCGGCAGCGGTTCGCTCGATTTTGACCGGTACACTTCCGCGAGCGCCGGCGCGCTATTCCTGCTGGCGCTGGTGGGATTCGGAACCAAGGCCGGATTCATGCCGCTGCACGTGTGGCTGCCGGAAGCGCACCCGGCTGCGCCGAGTCACGTCTCGGCCGTGATGTCCGGCGTGATGATCAAGATGGGGATCTACGGACTGCTGCGGACGTTGACTTTTCTCGGTCCGCCGCCGGCATGGTGGGGCTGGGTGCTCATCGGCGTCGGGCTGACCTCGGGCGTTTTTGGCGTGCTGCTGGCGCTGGCGCAGCACGATCTGAAGCGCCTGCTCGCCTACCACAGCGTGGAGAACGTCGGAATCATCGCGCTCGGATTGGGCGTTGGACTTCTCGGCGTGAGCAGTCACTCGCCCGTGCTGGCGGTGCTCGGCTTCGGCGGCGGGCTGCTGCACGTGCTGAACCACGCGCTGTTCAAGGGGCTGCTGTTCCTCGGCGCCGGGTCGGTGCTGCATGGCGCCGGAACGCGGGAAATCGATCATCTTGGCGGACTGGCCAAAAGGATGCCGTGGACGGCGACGACGTTTCTGGTGGGCGCGGTGGCCATTTCAGGCCTGCCGCCGCTGAACGGTTTTGTCAGCGAGTTCCTGATTTACCTCGGCGCGTTCAACGGCGTCACGCAACGAGCGGCGGTGGCCGCGCCGCTGCTGGCGGCGATCGCCGGTCTGGCGCTGATCGGCGGCCTGGCGGCGGCTTGTTTCATGAAGGCGTTTGGAGTTGTATTTCTCGGTCAGCCCCGTAGCGAGCACGCGGCGCATGCGCACGAGGCCGGTGCGGTGATGCGCTGGCCCATGGCCCTGCTCGCCGCCGGATGCGTGCTGATCGGTTTTTGCGCGCCGTTGGCGTTGCGGCCGCTGGCCGGCGTGCTCCACCTGGTGAGCGGGCTGCCGCCGCGGACAATCACCGAGCAGTTGGCGGTCGCTGCCGATCCGTTGCGGTTCGTAGTCGCCGGCAGCATCGCGTTTGTGGCGCTCGTGGCCGGGCTGGCGTGGCTGCGCCGCCGATTGCTGACGGGGCGAACCGTGGCCCAATCCGTCACCTGGGACTGCGGCTACGCGCAACCGACGGCGCGAATGCAGTACACCGCCTCGTCGTTCGCGCAACCGTTGATGGCATTGTTCGCGCCGCTGTTGCGTGCGCGGCGCACGCCGGCTGCGCCCGAAGGATATTTCCCGCGCGCGGCGTCGTTCAGCACCGCGACCCCCGACGCCGCGCGGATTGCGCTGTATGAACCGGCATTTTCCGGCGTGGGCTGGTTGCTGGCGCGCGTGCGTTGGCTGCAGCAGGGCCGCATTCAGCTGCTACGTGCTGTACATCGCGCTGACGCTGCTGGTTTTGCTGGTGTGGAAGTTGGGCTGAACGATGCAGGCAACCTCCTTCATTCAACCGTTATTCGCGTTGGCGTTGTCGCCGCTGATGCTTGGCGTGATTAACCGCACCAAGGCATGGTTTGCGGGGCGGCGCGGGCAGCCGCTGCTCCAGGCCTATTACGAACTCTGGAAACTGCTGGCAAAAGGCGCGGTGTATAGCCGCACGACGACCTGGGTGTTTCGCGCCGGGCCGGTGGTCGGCTTGTCGGCAGCGCTGGTGGCGATGACGCTCGTGCCGCTGGGCGGCGTGCCGGCGCCGCTTGCGTTTGCGGGGGATTTTATCCTGCTGGCGTATCTGCTCGGGTTGATGAGGTTCTTCACCGTGGCGGCGGCGTTGGATACCGGATCGAGCTTCGAGGCCATGGGAGCCAGCCGCGAGGTCACGTTCTCGGCCCTGGCGGAGCCGGCGCTCTTGCTCGGACTGGCCGTGGTAGCGCGGCAGACCGGGCGTCTTTCGCTCTCCGGCATGTATGCGGGAATGGCGCTGGAGACCTGGCGGCAAGCCGGCCCGGTGCTCGCGCTGGTGGCGGCGGCGTTGATGGTGGTGCTGCTGGCCGAGAACGCGCGCCTTCCCTTCGACGATCCCAACACCCATCTCGAACTGACGATGATCCACGAAGTGATGGTGCTGGACCACGGTGGTCCGGACCTGGCCTTCATCTTCTACGGCGCGGCGCTCAAGTTGTGGGTGTTTGCCGCGTTGCTGGTCGGGCTGGTGTTGCCGCTGCGCACGGGCCACGCGTGGCTGGACGTCGGCGCCGCCCTGGCCGGGATGTTCGCCGTGGCGATGGCCGTGGGCGTGGTGGAATCCACCATGGCGCGGCTGCGGTTGCTGCGCGTGCCGCAATTGCTCGTGGGCGCCGGCACGTTGGTGGCGCTGGCGCTGATTCTGACGCTCGGGTGACGTGATGGCCCTGGATATCATCTTGATTCTGATCGTGCTGATCGACCTGCGTCTGCTGGGAGCAAGCCGCATCGAGGCCAGCGTGCACATCGTGGCGCTGCAGGGAATTGTGCTCGGACTGCTGGCGGTGCTGGAGCATTACGGCGAACTGACCGTGAGCGTATGGCTGGTGGCGGTGGGCGGCGCCGTGCTGAAGGGCGTGGTGTTTCCCTGGCTGCTGTTGCGGGCGCTGCGGTCAACGGACGTGAAACGCGAGTTCGAGCCGTTCGTCGGACCGATCGCCTCGCTGCTGTTCGGGGTGGCGGCGCTGGGGATGTCGTTGTGGCTGGCGCGGCGCCTGCCCTTGCCCCGGCTCGCCGGGCGCATTCCTCGCTGCTGGTGGCGGTGGCCTTGTTCTCCATCCTCGTCGGTTTGTTTCTCATCGTGGCGCGCAAGAAGGCGATCAGCCAGGTGCTCGGGTTTCTGGTGATGGAGAACGGCATCTACACGTTCGGCGCGGGCTTGGTGCGCCAGTCGCCCTTGCTGGTGGAACTGGGCGTCATGCTGGACGTGTTCGTGGCGGTGTTCGTGATGGGCATCGCCCTCTTCCACATCAACCGCGAGTTCGATCACATCAACACCGATGAACTGACGACCCTGAAGGACTGACGACCATGGTGCTCATTCTGGTTTTGATTCCCGCGGTGATTGGCGGCATTGCGTTCCTGCTGCGGAACGATCCGCTGCGCCGCGCGCTGCTCGTGGCGACCGCCGTGACGCACGCGGGGCTGACCGCGGCGTGCTGGGTGCATCGGCCGGCCGCGACCGCGGGCGGATGGTTGGTGCTGGATGCCGCGGGACTGCTGTTTCTGAGCATCACCAGCGCGCTGTTCCTGGCGGCGGCGGTGTACGCGGTCTCTTATCTGCGGCGCGAGCACGATCACGTGACGCGCGATGCGGTGGAAGGTTTCCTGTTTTCCAACGCTCCCGAAGCTACGTTCACCGGTTGCCTGCTGCTATTCCTGGCGGCGATGACGCTGGTGACGCTCAGCCAGCACGTCGGGTTGCTCTGGGTGGCGGTGGAGGCGACAACGCTGGCCAGCGCCCCGCTGATTTATTTCCACCGCCATCACCGCTCGCTCGAAGCCACCTGGAAATATCTGCTGATCTGCTCGGTCGGGATCGCCCTGGCATTGCTGGGCAATTTCTTTCTGGCGGTGGCGGCGGGCCCGACGCCGCTGGTGTTCGGCGAACTGGTCGCACGAGCCGGCCAACTCAACGTGCCCTGGCTGAAGGCGGCGTTTTTGCTCGTGCTGGTCGGCTACGGAACCAAGATGGGGCTGGCGCCGCTGCACACTTGGCTGCCGGATGCGCACAGCGAATCGCCGCCGGTCATCTCGGCGCTGTTGTCCGGCGCCCTGTTGAACTGCGCGTTTCTTGGAATCATTCGGATGCAGCAGGTGTGCGCGGCGGGAGGGCTGGGCGACTTTTCCCGCTCGCTGCTGGTCGGCTTCGGGCTGATTTCAATGGCGGTGGCGGCGGTGTTCATCGTCGGACAAACGGATTTCAAGCGCCTGCTGGCGTACTCCAGCGTCGAGCACATGGGTATCCTCGCTCTGGGCATCGGTTTGGGCGGCGCCGGCGTGTTCGGGGCCATGCTGCACGCGGTGAATCACTCGCTGACCAAGGCAATGCTGTTCCTCGTGGCCGGCAACATCCTCGGCGCGTACGGCACGAAATCCGCGGCGGACGTGCAGGGCGCCTTGCGGGTGCTGCCGGTGTCGGGGGTGCTCTGGGTGGCGGGCCTGCTGTCGATCACCGGCTCGCCGCCGTTCGGGCCGTTCCTCAGCGAGTTCACGATTTTGAAGGCGGCGCTGGATGCGGGGCGCATCGGAGTGGCCGTGACGTATCTGGCGCTGCTGGCGGTGATCTTCATCGGCATGGCTACGATCATGCTGCGCATGGCCCAGGGCGTATCGCTGCGCATCGCGCCGCAGCGTGAATCCTGGACGGCCGTTGTGCCGCCCGCCGCGTTGGCGGCGGTGGTGCTGGTGCTGGGGCTCTATCTCCCAGGCCAGTTGACGCATCTGCTGCGGGAGACGGCCCACTTGTTGGGAGGCCAGTGATGCGGCGGGATGCGGATTACCCGGAGGTCCGGGCATGACGACCAACGGACAAAGACCGGCGGCTTCTACTGGCACCGCGGCTGGCAGGCTCCCATTTTGAGAAACAACGGCGAGGGTGCCGATTCATTTGATTGATGGTATCTTCAGGTAATACGATGTCCGCAGAACGCCCACGGCTCTCGATCGAAGCACTGTGCCAAGAAGCCTCGACCTTTGCCGAAGCCGAATCAACGTTCCCCGAACCAACTCTTTACGGCGTCACGGACGGCAAGGCGGTCGGAACTCACCTGGAGCACAAGTTTCAGGCGTACCTGAAAAACCGGTACACATTCACGGAATGCAACTCGGCGTCCGGGATCGATTTCTCAGACATTCAAGTGGATGTGAAGGTGACGAGCGTCAAGCAACCGCAGTCCTCTTGCCCTTTCAAGGATCCGCGGCAAAAGATTTTCGGACTTGGGTACGGCCTGCTCGTTTTTGTGTATCGGAAGATTGACGATGCGGCGACGCGTTCCAGCACGTTGAGTATCGTCCATACGACGTTTGTTGAAGCCAGGAGAACTGCTGACTTCACGATGACTCGGACGATACTGCGGATGTTACAAGAGGACGCGAATGTCGAAGATTTAATCGCCCTCATGGCAGATCGAAATCTCCTGGTCGACGAAATCGAAGCGAGGAAGATTGCGGAGGAAATAATCCAACACCCGCCCGAGCAAGGTTACCTGACCATTTCGAACGCCTACCAATGGCGACTACAATACGGCCGGGTCCTGGCGAATACCGGAAAGGTGGACGGAATCTTGAAGCTGCGATGAATCTCATGCCAACCGTCAAATCAAATGCAGTTGCAGAGTTTGGCGACTTCCAAACGCCTCGAATGCTCGCGGGAGCTGTCTGTTCTCTGCTCGCCGATCTTGGTATAGCGCCGGCATCCATCGTCGAACCCACCTGCGGTACAGGCGGATTTCTGTTTGCCGCCGCGGATCGGTGGCCTTCATCCGCGATCGTCTTGGGGTTTGAAATAAATCCGGTGCACTTGAGAGTTGCGCGAGAGCGTGCCAGTTCTCGTCCTGACGCGACTCGCATCCGCCTTAACTGCGCGGATTTTTTCAAGACGGATTGGTCGAGATTGCTGGGAGGGTTGCCGGCGCCCATCTTGGTGATCGGCAATCCCCCTTGGGTGACGAATGCTCATGTAAGCAGCCTTAACGGATCGAATGTTCCCGACAAATCCAACTTTCAGGGACACAACGGGCTTGATGCAATAACCGGCAAGGCGAACTTCGATATTTCGGAATGGATGTTGATCAAGCTCGCCGAAGAGTTGAGCGGAAGGGACGCCGTTTTGGCGATGCTGGTTAAGACCGCTGTCGCTCGCAAGCTGCTGCATCATTGCTGGAAAAACGGTTACTCAGTCACTCAGGCGAGCATCTTCAATGTTGATGCGGAAGCGCACTTCAACGCCGCGGTCGACGCTTCGCTGATCGTATTGACGTTCGGATGCGCGCTGGCGCTGATGCGGGCCGACGTTTACGGGCAGCTTACGAAAGCAATCGCTCCGACGTCCACAATCGGCCTGGCGGGCGGAGTGATCGTTGCGGATTTCGATGCATGGGAGCGAACACACCATCTTCGTGCAGCTTCACCGCTGAAATGGCGATCGGGCATCAAACACGACTGCTCTAAGGTCATGGAGTTTCAAATTGACGGCGGTCAGTTGCGAAATGGATTCGGCCAAGCCGTTGATTTAGAAGATGAGTATTTGTTCCCGATGCTCAAGACATCGGAAGTTGCCCGCGGTAAAACCGGCCATTGCAAAAGACGGATGCTCGTTCCACAACGTCGCATCGGTGAGATTACGTCGGATATAGCAATTCGTGCCCCTAAGACGTGGGCGTACCTTCAATCGCATCGAGAACGGTTGAGCAGACGCGGGAGTTCCATTTATCGCGATAAGCCGGATTTCTCAATCTTCGGCGTGGGCGAATACAGCTTTGCGCCGTGGAAGGTCGCCGTTTCCGGAATGTACAAAAGCCTGCGGTTCACAATTGTGGGACCACATGAAGGTAAGCCTACTGTACTAGACGACATAACCAATTTTATGCCGTGCCAATCTGAAGCTGGGGCGTCGCTCCTGCATTCGATGCTCGCAAGTCAACCGGCGCAGATGTTCTTCCGGGCGTATATTTTCTGGGATGCCAAGCGTCCAATTACCGTCGAGCTTTTGAGCCGGCTCAATCTTCACGCTTTGGCATCCGAGTTAGGCAATTCGGCAGAATTCGAGAGGCATTTTGGTCCGCCTGTAGTCCCGACGTTGGCACGCAAACCCAGAAATCGTCCGGCGAGGGAGGCCCCTATGTTTTGGACAACGTAACGGCTGGTTCCCGGTGCGATGGATGCCGTATGGACGATCGAGAAACAACGTGCTTAGCGGCGGGTTGAGTTGAGAATTTGGCCGTAATCGCCCTCGGCGGGATTCCCAACAAAGTCGGCTGTGAGCCGCTCACTGGACTCGAAATTCAGCTATGTCTTTACCTGCGCCTTCAAAGTCGTCACTCGATCACTTACCAACCCTGGCCAACGGCCGGGCCATCGACCGCGCCGCCGTCCCGGAATTGCCTTTCGAGGAGTTCCAGCAAGCCATCCTCGCCGCCGTTGGGCGCGATCAGCGCGTCGTGGCCCTGTTCGGCTCGGCCGATCCCGACCCCACGTGCGTGCAGTTTCACCTCGTTCTGGCTGACGATCAGCAATCGATATTGCGGCTGGCTCGAACCCGCGTGCGCGGCGACCGCTTCGCGTCGCTGACTCCGCGATGTCCGCAGGTGCATCTGTTCGAGCGCGAGATCGGCGAACAATTCGGACTTCGCGCCGAGGGCCATCCCTGGTTCAAGCCCGTCCGATATCACCGCTCCTACCGGGGCGGCTACGACGCCTGGGGCCGGGCGGAAAACGAACCTCTGATTCCCGGCGTGACCGACTTCTACCGCGTCGAAGGGGCGGAGGTTCACGAGGTGGCGGTGGGGCCGGTCCACGCCGGCGTCATCGAACCCGGACATTTTCGCTTCCAATGCCACGGCGAAGACGTGTTCCATCTGGAAATCTCGCTGGGCTATCAACACCGAGGCGTGGAACGGGGGATGATCGGCGGACCCAATCCACGGTCCATCCATTACGCGGAGACATTGGCGGGGGATATAACGGTTGGCCACGCAACCGCCTACTGCCAGGTCTTCGAGGCTTTGGCGGGTTGCCAGAAGACATTGCCAAATGACCAGTCAAAAACCCGTCATTGGTCATTTGTAATTTGTCATTTGGAAATCGGCAATCGGCATTCACTTTGACGACTCAATCTCCGTTTCTATAGTGAGGCCCACCGCTTTGGCCGCTTGCGTTGGCTGCATCGGGAAGGAGCCTACAGTGCGTTGGACGCAGGACCGGCCTCGGCTGGATTGTGATTGCCGTCCCGATTCTTGCCGCACTCGCATCGCCCGCACGCCTGCTGCAATCCAACCCAACCAGCGAAAAACTCCTCGTCACCGCGACCTCGGCGGCCAACTGGGACGGACGGCCCGACCCGCTGCTTGCGGTCGCCATCAGTGTCACCAGCAGCCTGCTCAAAAACCAGGGCGAGGAAAAAATTTACGGCGCGATTGACCAACTTGTTTCCAACTTCATCCCGCCCGCAAAGCCATCTCCGTTCCTTGGAGACTAAATTCAATCGCCGACGACGCCGCGGAGAATTCCGCTGGCGCGACCAACTCCCTTTCGCTCGCGGAAAGCGACACGCGGGTGGGCGCCGCGCAAAAGGAGGCGGCGCAACGCATCCACGATTTTGTTCAGAATACCCAAAGCGGCGCGTTGGGCGTCATCGGCATGTTGCTGCTGGTCTATGTCGCCATCCAGATGCTGGCCAGCATCGAGGCCACTTTCAACGACATCTGGGGCGTCACGCGCGCGCAACTGGCTTTCGCGCATCGTCCTTTACTGGACGACCATCACGCTCGGCCCGCTGCTGCTGCGGCGGCGCTTGGCCTGGCGGGCGGTTCGCAATTGCAGGCGCCAAAGATCTATCGGGCAGATGCCGTTCATCGGCGATTTGATTTTTAATTCCTGCCGCTCGTGGTGCTGTGGCTGCTGTTCGCGCTGATTTACCAGCTCGTGCCGAACACGAAGGTTCGTTTTGGCGCGGCGCTCGTCGGCGGCATCGTCGGCGGCTCGTTGTGGCATTTGAACAACTTCTTCGGCTTTCTCTACGTTTCGCGCGTCGTCACCAACAGCAAGATTTACGGCAGCCTCGGCCTTGTGCCGGTGTTCATGGTCGGGCTTTATTTTTCCTGGGTGATCCTGCTGTTCGGCGCGCAGGTCGCGTATGCCTGGCAAAACCGCCAGTCGTATTTGCAGGACAAGCTCGTCGAAAACGTGAACCAGCGCGGGCGCGAATTCATCGCGCTCCGGCTGATGACGCTCATCGGCGGGCGTTTTCAGCACGGCGGACCGGCGGCCACGCTGCAGCAAATCTCCGCCGCCCTCGGCACCCCCACCAACTCGTGCAACAGGTCTTGCAACCGCTGCTCGCCGCGCGGCTCGTCACTGAAATCGCCGGCGACGAACCGGCCTACCTGCCCGCGCGCCCGCTCGACGCCGATCAACGCGCACCACGTTTTGCGCGCCGTCCGCGCCGGGTCGGGACAGGACATCGCCACGCGCGACGAGCCGGCGCGCGCGGAGGTTCTGGCGAATTCGCGAAAATCGGGGAGGCCGAACGCGCCGCGGCGTCATCGGTCACGCTGCTGACGCTGGTCAACCGCGCGCAAAAGCAAATCGAAGACGCCAAAATGAAGGAAAAATGACGAAGCTCGAATGACGAATGGCAGACCGACGCCGACACGCCATTCGTCATTCGCGATTGCAAATTCAGTTTTACCAGTCCTTGACCGGCTGGTTTTGTTCTTCCGGCTTGCCCTGCGGTTTCCATTGCAGAACCTGCTCGTCGCCCTTCTGCGCGTCCAGCAATTGTTTCGCCTCCTCCGGCGTCATCTGCCCCGGTTTGACCGGCTGGCCTTCGGCCTCTGTGTCTTGTTTTTCGCCCGTCCTTTTTTTGCGCGGAGGCCTGCTGTTGCTCCTGTTGTTTTTGCTGTTCGGTCTTTCTTTTGTTCCGCCTGGCTTTGTTTCTGTTCGTCCTGCTTCTGCTGGTCTTGAGAATTCTTCGGTGACGACTGTTGATTTTGTTGCTGCTGTTTTTTCTGACTTTGCTGCTGTTGCTGCGACTGGTTCTGCTGGTTCTGTTGTTGTTGGTTTTGCTGCGATTGCTGTTGCTGCTGCTGTTTCAGCAACGCCTCCAGTTTCTTCAGCTTCTCGTCGTCCGGATAAATTTTCAGGCCGCTTCCATTGTTCCAGCGCCTGCGGAATGTTGTTGGAAATGTAGAATTGCGCGCCGCTGTTGAAAAAATTATCGGCGGGCGCGAATTGCGCGCGGCGTTCTGCCACGACAACAGCAGCAGGCTAACGCTGATTGGGAGTAACAATCGCATCAATGTCCTTTAATTTTTTAATGTAATCCTGAAATTTTTTGGCGGCAATCGGACTTTTCAGGTTGTCCATGATTTCCAGCGCGCGGTGAAATTCCGCGCGGCGGACCGCCTCGTCCGCCGACTGCTTGGCGCGCCGCATCGCCTCCTGCAACTGGCGGATCAGCTCCATCTGCCGCTTCACAAACGCCAGATTGCAGGCCGCGTCCAAATCGTTCGTGTTCAATTGGACCGCGTGTGCGTAACTCTGCGCGGCCTCCGTCCACGTTTCCTCCATCGCGTTCAAGCTGTCGGAGTCCGGCTCAAATTTCTGTTCCCCCAGCCGGTATTGCGCGTTGCCCAGATTGTAAAGCTCCCTTAGTTGCAGTTGCAAATCCGGCGACAGCGTCGCCGACTGGAATTTCTGC
>CAWAPL010000008.1:0-235865 GCA_963783845.1 uncultured Phycisphaerales bacterium | reverse complement strand
ATAATAAGCGCCGCCGGGATCGCGGCAAAAATGGCTTCCAACTCCTCGGCTCGTTGGCGCTGCAAAGCCTCGGCTTGCTTGAGCGCATCCTCGGTGCGTTTGCGCTCGGTGATGTCGAGGGTGATGCCCGAGATGCGCAAAGGCGTGCCGTCCGCGGCGTAGTCCACCGTGCCCAGCACATTGACCCAGCGGACTCCACCGGAAGGAGGAAGGACGCGATATTCATTCGTGTATTCAGGCGACCTCTGCTCGAGGGCGTCGGTGACAACCTTCTCGGCCCTTGCGCGATCTTCAGGGTGCAGGGATTTGGCCCAAGCTTCCAAGGTGGTGGGCTTGCCAAACATGTCGGCGCGCCCATGAAGCTCGTAGCCTTCCAAGGAAGCGAGCATTTCATTCGTCGCAATATTCCATTTCCAAGGGGCTGCCCCGGAGCCTGTCAACGCCAGACGAAGCCATTCTTCGCTCGCGCAGCGCCTCCTCGGCCCGCTTACGTTCGGTGATGTCGAGGTTGATGCCCGACATGCGCAAAGGCGTGCCGTCGTCACCATAGTCCACCCTTCCCAGCCCATTGAGCCAACGCACCTCACCCGAGGGAAGCACAACGCGGAATTCCGTCCTGTATTCCGGCAACCTCCTCTCCACGGCATCGAAAACCGACTTTTCGGCACTTGCGCGATCATCGGGATGCAGGCAACGAAGCCAATCCTCGTAATTCGGTGGGCCTAGCTTGGGATCGCGCCCATGGAGCTTATAGCTTTCCGGCGACCAAGTTTGCTGGTCCTTCAGAATATCCCACTGCCAGACCGCCGCGCCTGAGCCCTTCACTGCGAGACGAAGCCATCCTCCTTTTCTCGCAGCGCCTCTTCGGCCCGTTTGCGCGCGGTGATGTCGAGAAAGATGCCCGCCATGCGCACTGGGGTACCGCCTGCGGCGTAGTCCACCTTGCCCCGAGATTTAAGCCACCGCACCTCCGCTGAGGGAAGCACGACGCGATATTCCGTCCTGTACTCGCGCGCACCTTTCATAAGCGCGTCGAAGACCGCATTTTCGACACCATCGCGATCGTCTGGGTGAACAGAGCGAAGCCAATCATCATACACAGGCCTGCCAAGCTTAGGATCGAGCCCATGCAACCCGTAGCATTCCGGTGACCAAATCAAGCCCTTCGACAAGACAACCCATTGCCACGCCCCCGCGCCGGCGCCTTTCATCGAGAACCGCAGCAACTCTTCGCTCTCGCGCAACGCCTGTTCGGCGCGCGCGCGTTGAACCACTTCCCAGGTCCGCTCCGCCACCTCCTGCGCCAGCGTCACCTCTTCTTGCGTCCACGAGCGTGCAGCGCTCATATGTACCGAGAGCACAGCGACGAGCCGGTCCTCCTTGACAAGGGGGACGTTGAGCATGGCGGCGATCGAAGCGCGTTGGAGGCCTTCCAGGTTTTCGACGGGAATCAGGCGATCGGTGCGCATGTTGTTGATGACGACGGTCTGGCCTCGTTTCAGGTCCTGTAGCAGGTCACCGAATTTCTCGATCCCATAGACAGCGGCTTTGATCGGGATCGTGCCATCGTTCCATTCGCGCGAAATGACAGCGTGCCTGCCTGCCTCGTCAATATCCGCGTAGGCGACCTGCCCGGCGGCAAGCTTGCGACCAAGCAATCTGCTCGCCGTCGCCATGATCTCCACCGGATCGGAAATCTGGCGAAGTGCATCGTTGAGAGCAAGCAGGAACGATTGGCGCTCCTTGCTCTCTCGTAGCGCGGCCTCCGCTTGCTTAAGGGCGGTAATGTCGATTGCCGCGCACTTGACGCCCGTCATCTTGCCATCGGCATCAAGCAGAGGATCCACCAGAAGATCGTAAATCCGTTCTACGCTGCCACACCGAACGGCGAACACCTGCCTTCGGCTTCGGCCCGAGCGGATAACCTCGCGCTTGATAGCCTCGCTCGCAGCTGCATCCTCAGCCCTGTCAAAGACTTCTCCCGGCAGTTTTCCGATGGATGGTGGGCTGGCAAGTTGAGGATTGGAAATCCACGTGTAGCGCAGGTCGAGATCCTGGCAGAAGAGCGTGACAGGCGAGCCTTTCAGAGCCAATTCAAAGCGCTCCGTCGTCAGTCGCAGATCTTCCTCGGCGCGCGCTCTTTCCACGGTATGCCAGACACGATCAAGCGTCTCTTGCGCGAGTGCGATTTCGGCGTCAGTCCAGGTGCGCCGCTTCTTGTCCGCAACGAACAAGACAGCCCAGGGTCGGCCTTCACGAGTTAAGCGGCACAGCTATCGAAGACCTTACTCCGGCCGCCTTGCAGGTTGCCTGGACTTCCGCTTTCCCTGAGAGGCGAGTGTCCGTCAAGACGTCTTCTACCGCGACGGCTCCGGCGGTCATATAAGCTGCCAAGCGTTCAGCTGTCGAACGCCCATGCCGCCCAAGAAGCGGCGTTACATCTCCAATTGCACTCCAGGCGTTATCGACAATGGCTTGCCCGCCATCGCGATGGACCTCGCCTATTGCCGCGAAGGCAGCGCCAAGCTCCCGGCCGATTGCTTCGCATGCGGCCCTGACCGTCTCGCGCGCCGTGCACGTCTTTCGAAGCTGCTTCTCCAGCTTGGAAAAGTAGCGGTCTTTGTTCTCCTCGGCGGAGCAGATCGCGTCGGTCTGGTTGGACGCCGTGGTGCTAACGATGATAGCTTGCAGCCAGCCGTCCTGCGATTTGTCGCTTAGAATTGCGCCAGGGAAGGTCGAGCCGTCTTTGCGCCGGAGCCGCCATTCGCTATGAGAAGCTTGTTCGCCCGTTGAATGGAGAAGCTCGGGCTCGATACGCGCGATGTCCTCGGGCGTAACGATATCGGCAAGGCGCAGGCCAATGATCTCCTTGTGCCCATAGCCGAGCATGGCGCAAAAGGCGCGATTACAATGCACGAGACGTTGTTCGGGGTCTGCGGTGACCATGCCCACGCTGGCATGTCCGAAGATGGAACGAAACAAGGCATGGTCATCTTGAAGCATGCGGTGATCCATCCTCGCCTTCGATCAACCCTGGGTTGCCAGCAGTAACCCCGCAGGTCCCCCTACGGCAAGGCCAAAAGACGCAGCCACGTAAGCTCGGATATCCTCTCCTGTTGCCGCGGCGAGCGCAATATTGTTTGGCTATCGCTTACAGCGACGAAAGATTGCAAGCGAACCTGCGAAGGAGCACTTCAGCGCACAAGGTCTGTAAGCTGTGCTTTGGCGTCGCTTACTGAAATCTGCCTGGCCATTCCCCCCATGGACCAGACAATGGTCCAAAATAATGTTGGCTTTGGACCAAAATCGAGTGCGGCTTCAACGAAAACCAGCTGCCATTCTGGCTGAGCGAGATCTTAGCGAAAAGCGCCTTGCCGGAAGGTTAATCGCGAGAAGTCTTTGATTTATATAGCATAAATGGAAGGCGGATGACGACTCCGAAGCGCGCGCCGCAGCCGCGACAGGCGCGGGTATGGTTAACACGCGCGACGAGAACATATTTAACGGACTTGAGCGCGTCCAATAAAGGAAAAAATTCCGGCATTAAGTTCTATTTAATGGGTCGATTGAAGAAGAATATTGAACGGTTTCAGTAGCTTATCCGCGCCCCGGCCAAGGCGGCGGCTCCTCGCTTTGCGCTGGATAAACCAATTGTTAGGACGATTGGACCAGAAAAAATTCCAGCACGCGAAAATTAACCAGCTTCGGATTAACACATTTTTCGAACTCGGAAGAAAGTTGTTAGAGGCTTTTTTTGAGAGCCCGAAACTTCGGCTGCCGGCCCTCTTTGCCCGAACTCGGCAGTTCTCCGAATGACCCGCTCTGAGATCTGAAAGCAGGCATAGCCGCTTGAACATTCTTCGAAACCCGCATCTTCCGAAATCGGCCTAAACGAGCTCTGGCCTATGGTTCATCCGGTGGCTTGCCAAGAAATGTTTGCTTAGACTTTCTTGATTACCCGGACGTTTCCGCTAGCAGAAGAAGCCATGAAAACATCGGCGAATTCTCGGTCACCTGTCATGGCTGGGCCTGAGCCGGCCATCCAGTTATGAACCGGAATACCTTGTGTTTTTCTGGATGGCCGGTCAACCTTTGGGTTAAGCCCAAGGGCATGGCCCGGCCATGGCGACGGATGGGCGGAAACATCGGGGTAATCAAGTAGACTTTTTGCACCAGCCTTTCCGTCTATGCGGAAGAAAGCGATACTCGACAGCAAATGCTCGGCCTGGCCCGACAGCGCCTCCGAGGTCGCCGACATCTCTTCAGCCGCGCCCGCGTTCTGCTGGATCACCTTGTCGAGTTGCTGAATGGCTTGGTTCACCTGATTGGCGCCGATATCCTGCTCGCGGCAGGCTGCGCTGATCTCCTCGACAAGTTCGGCCGTCTTCTTGATGTCGGGTACGAGCTTCGCCAGCATGGCGCCGGCTTCACTTGCGGCCGCAACGGTCTGGCCCGAGAGCGTGCCGATCTCGGCCGCCGCCGTCTGGCTCCTCTCGGCGAGCTTGCGCACCTCCGAGGCAACGACCGCAAAACCTTTGCCATGCTCGCCCGCGCGAGCGGCCTCGATAGCTGCGTTCAGCGCGAGAAGGTCGGTCTGGCGCGCGATCTCCTGCACGAAGGTGATCTTGTCGGCGATGGTCTGCATGGCCTCTACGGCGCGGTTGACGGCGTCCCCGCTCTCCTGCGCGTCCACGCAGGATCGCCGCGCGATTTCTTCCGTATGAGCCGCGTTATCGGCATTCTGCTTGATGTTGGCAGACATCTCTTCCATGGACGAGGAGACTTCCTCGGCCGAGGCCGCCTGCGCGTTGGCGCCAGCCGCGACTTCGTGGCTTGCGGCAGAAAGTTGCCCGCTACCGGTCGAGACCTGACTGGCCGCGGCCAGAGCGTCACTGACGATGGCGCGGAGCTTCACGCTCATGCGCTGTAAGGCGAGCCCAAGCGCGTCCTCATCGGACAGGAGCTTGGGTTTGACGGAGAGATCCCCGCCGGCAATGGCGTCCGCGACCTGAGCGGTGGCACGCAGATTGGCGGTCATGCGATTGAGCGTCTTGATAAGGTCCCCGATCTCGTCCCGCCGGCTGCAATGGACGTCCTTCGAGAAGTCGCCTCTGGCCACGGAATTGACCGCCGAACTCACCGTTGCGAGGCCGGTTCTGATGGAGCGTATGAGTGAAATACCGATAAGGAAGCTGAACAGCGCAAGAACAACAAGGCCAATGACTAGGAGGCGATCATGATGCCAAAGCTCTAGAATGAGCCTGTTGAAAAACGCCGCGTCCATGTCGTCGAGGTAAACGCCAATGCCGACGAACCCTTCGATTTCCGGGATATTCCTGATGTAAGAAAGCTTGGGAGTTATGGGGCCGCCAACGCCTTTTTCGTACATATACGGAACAAAAGCCGTCCCTGTAGAACCCTTGGCGGCATTGATGAATGCCTTGATAAATTTAAAGCCGTTCGCGTCGGCGAGTTCGAAACGGTTCTGACCGAGTTTTGAGCGGTCGTTCAGGCATGTGACAACGCCATTGTAGTCATAAGCAAAAATATAGTTTGCCTGCTGCGCATCGCCGAAGCGGGATGATTGGAGGATGGACAAAAAGGCCTTCCGCCCAGCTTCTGTCTTGGGACCGCCCGCGGCCATCATGTTGTCGCGGGCGACTGCGACGGCCATATCGAGAAGGTTTCGGAGCTGAACTTGCCGCTCATCCATCATCTGGTTGCGCAGCATTGAGTAGCCTATGGACCCGACTATCAAGGTCCCGAGCACAGCCAAAAACAGGGTGATATTGATGCGGGTGGTGATTTTCAAGCGCGCAAGCATGATGAGAAACTCAACCTTTGGTTGCGCACATCATGCACACGCAGGGTAAAGGCTTTGTAAGCCCCGCGCAATGCTTCGGCGAAATGCCGGTTCACCCGAGCAGCTTTGCGCTGCCTCAGCCCGGAATTGATTACCGGGAAGTTCCCGCCAATTCCCTAGTCATGGCCGCCCTTGAGGCGGCCATCCAAGGCCGCAAACTCGGGCGTGAGAAAGTGGATGGCCGGGTCAGCCCCGGCCATGACAGGTTAGCGAAAATTTGCCAATGTTTTCGAGGCTTCTTCTGCGGGCGGGAACCATCCCGGCAACTACGTCCCCGAAAGGCGAAGCCTTGTCCGAGATCGTAACAAATTGAAGCGCCGAACTTTTTGTGATCCGGCGCTTCGCTTGGCCAGGATGACGGCAGCGGCGACTGTTGGGCGCGTCCGGCAAACCTTGCTTCGTTGAACCGGAGCGAAGGACCGGAACCGTCATCGGCTGCATTTCATTGCCATCGCAGGCGGCACTTTAAGCAAATGCCACCGCTACCGTGAGCATTCGAGGCCCTCCGGCCTCTGTTCCTCAATACGCCTGAATTGCAGAGTCTCTAAATACCCCACAGCCGAAAGCCGCCCTCGAAGGCGTTGACATTGTGACCTGGCCGGGTGTTCGGCGGTAGCTCTTTGAGTTTCTTGACGTTACCCCCGCCTAGCACGACGTCGGAGGGTTGGAGAGCCGCGATCAACCGCGCGACCACGTCCGCGACATCCTGGCGCCACTCTTTCTTGCCATTCCGGTCCAGCCCGCGCTGGCCGACGTAATCCTCAAAGGTAGACTTTTTGTAAGGAAGGTGGCCCATTTCCATGGGGTGAACGATGCCTTCGATGATGAGGGTCGTTCCGAGCCCGGTTCCGAGGCCGAGAAAGAGCATCCTTCCGGACCGGTAACTCCCGATAGCCTGCATCGCGGCGTCGTTGATGATCCTGACCGGCCGGCGGAATGCAGCCTCAAAATCGAACTGGACCCATCCTCCCCCCAGATTATGCGGATCCCGCAAGGGGCGGCCATCCACAACAGGCCCTGGATAACCAATCGTGACGACATCGTGGTCCCAATCCGAAACGGCGTCCTTGATTCCTGCCATCATCATCTCGGGCGTAAGGGAAGACCCGGAGACAACCTTCCGGTGCTCGGTTTGCCCGCTGACGAGGAGCTTGACGTGGTTACCGCCGATGTCGACAACGAGAACCTTCATGGCAGCCGTGCGAACGGCAGACTCATCAATGGAGGCCGGCTCCTGTTTCGCAAAATTGAGAATTGCTACTGTCGTCATGGGCTGATCAGGTTCTTTCAAAAGCCGGGATATGGTGCAATTCTTAGTATGCGAGGACTGCGCGGATCTGCAAGAAGCCACTTAAGCGCAGCCGCGATCGTGGTGACGGGGCTGGCGCTTCCTGGGGGGTATAAGCCGCATCCACACATCAACACTGGCGCACGCCGGTCAGCCCCAGGAAAAGACCTGCTGAAAGGTCTGGTCGGGTTCGGAAGACTTGTAAGAGCCCGTCGACGCCCAAACGAGGGCGGCCGAAATCAAAAGCAGGGCGAGCAAAGCCGTCATTCCGGGCGAGGGCATCTTCTGAGGCTCATACCTCCTGATATAATCCTCTCGGCCATCGTAAAGCATGATTGCGCGCACCCGCAAAAGTTATCATCGCGTCTCAGCTTAACGCACTCAAACGCGTTGCGCATCCACAGACGGCGTGCTGAACTCGTTCTCGCCGCCTTCTTCATCATCCTGGCGGCGCGAAAAAGAATGCTGGCGCAAGGCCGAATTTGAGCCTGTGCCAAACGAGGAGCAGCTGCCATGTCCTCCCTGAAATTCATTTACTTCACTTTCCAAGGCCGCATTGACCGGCTCACATGGTGGAAGGCCTTCGTGGTTATTCACTTGGGGATCGCAAGCTTCAACTACGTGCTATCGAAGCTCATGAACGACGACGCGCCCTTCCTTGACGGCACATGGCCAAACCTCGTGCGCCTCCTTGGCGACCGTTCGGGGTGGATCACTGCGGTGGTATTTCTGGTTCCGCAACTCGCGATCAACACAAAGCGCTTTCACGATCGGGGATTGTCGGGCTGGTGGTGGCTTGTTTTCCTGATCCCCTTCCTCGTCGCGACAGGCATCTCGATCTCATCGCTCGGCGGCGAGGATTACCCGACGCCACTCGCAGGCTGGGCGCAGTTGATCTGCGGCTTCACAGCACTGTGGACACTGGTCACTCTCGGCTTCTTGCCGTCGAAAAAGACTGCTTCCGCCTCCCGTGAACAAGCGGACCGCTTATAAGCTGCGGGAGCCGGCTACACGATAGGTTCGCACGAGGCTCTCCATAGATAGTGTCAGCGCTGAAGGTCTCGCTGACGGTACTTTGGGGTGCCCCCTTGCCCATTCTTATAAGAAGCATTGTTTGGATAAGAAGCATTGTTTGGAATAGCCTCGCGCGCTTCATCGCGTTCTGGCTGATCGTGACTGCCGTTACGGTTGGCCTCTACGCCGTGTGGGCTTCACTTCCAGCGTCAATCCTCGGAGCGATCATTGCGGAAGGGCTCAGCGGCGATCTCACACGCGTCAGCTCGGAACCCTTTGCATTTTCGCTGGCCAAGGCTCTGGGCTGTCTCGGTTTCGGGCTGTTGATTGCCTTCGGTGTTCTTCACGCTCTGGCTGTGTCGATGTCGATCGGCAGAGCGCGCGCGCTTATAGAGGGGTATAAATCGAAGAAAGCGTTCGCCGACGATCTCGACCGCGTGCGCGAGCGGATGGAAGCTCATCCCCTTCTTGGCCATGCCTGGAAGAAATTTCAGGAAAGCGTCATTCCAGGCGGGAAGCCGGTCCGCAACACCCAGCGTCCGCAGAGCTTCTTCAACTATGCGATGCTTCGCGAAAAGTGCATCGGCCTCAAGCTCATGCCAGGCGTGCCGAACTATTTCGTCGGCATAGGTCTGCTGCTCACATTCGTCGGCCTTGTCATCGCGCTCTACCGGGCGGCCGAGGGAACGCAAGCGGCGCAACTTGCCGAAGCGGGTGCCGGGGCTGCCGCGATGCAAAAGGCCCTGCAAGAGCTGCTGCATGCGGCCACATTCAAGTTCTCGACGTCCATCGCCGGGCTTGCGGTTTCGATCGCCCTGGCTTTCGCATTCCGGCTTTACGCGATCAGAATCGAAGCCTCGCTCGGCGATTTCTGCGAGGCCCTGGAAGAGAAGCTGAATTACCTTTCGCCTCAGTCGCTATCGGTACAGATCCGCGACAGTCTCACCGCGCAGCTCAGTCAGGTGAAAGAGATAAACAGTGAGGCGTTCTTTGCGCGCTTCGGCCAGGAGGTGGCGCCAGCGATCAACACGGCGCTTACGAGCGCGCTCTTGCCGCTCACACAAGAGATCCACTCCGCGGTCGAACAGCTCGATCACAACAGCCATGAGGGCGTGCAGGACCTCGTCAAGCAATTCTCGGACACGCTTCAAGGCGGCGCGGGCTCGGAATTGCGCGAACTTTCGGGCAGCCTGCAGGCCGTCCTGAAAGCGATGGAAACCGTCAGCTCGGACATGAGCCGTTCCGGCGAGGACTTCGCGGTGAAACTCGGCGACGCGGCGCAAAATCTCAATCGGCTGGTCGTCGATGCTGGCGACAATCTCAGCAAGCAATCGGAGATCAGCCGCCAGACGCTTGAACAGATGCTGGCGTCATTGCGCGTGATTTTCGACCAGGCGAATGCGCAGATCAACACGAAGCTGTCATCCGCTGCGGAGGGGGCCTCTTCGAAACTCGTAGAAGCGATGGATCGCGTCCTGACGAAGCTCGACGCACAGGTTAGCGGACTGGAACGGAGTTTTGGCGGCTTTAGAGAGGCAGCGACCGGGCAGCTCGCGGAGGTCGGGCGGCAGATGTCGGACGCGCAGGAGAAGGGCGCCAAGTCGGTCGCGGATGTATCGGCTCGCGCGGCTGCCGCGCTCGAAGACGGTCTCTCTGCAGCCATGAAGTCCATCGGTAGGGAAGTGTACGAATTTGCAGCGGCATTGCGGACGTCGTCCACGGCGCTCGGTGTGCAAGCGGAAGCCATCGACCGGGCATCGACGCGGACGAGGCAGACCGCCGATGTCTTTGGAGAGTGTGCGGAAACGGTCAAAGCCGCCATGGCCCCTGTCGTGCGCTCGAATGTGAAAACCGCGGAGATTACGGCGATCGTTGGAGAGGCCGTCAAACAGGCTTCGGCCGCGCTCGATGAAGGGCAGCAGGCGACGCGCGGTCTCAGCCAGACTATCGCCGCCCAGGTCGACCGGCTCACAAAGCTATGGGAGAATTACGAAAGGCGTTTCGTCAAGATCGATGAGGATTTAGAGCGCGCTTTCGAAAAGCTGGCTCAGGAAACCACGAAACAATCGCAGCTTCTCGCCGAACAAACCATTCGAATTGACAGGGGATTGGCGGGCGCCGTCGATAAACTCGCAGGCCCCGTTCAAGGGATCGGGGACGGCGCGCAGGAACTCTCCGAAACTGTGGGCGAACTCAAAAAACTCTTCGAACGGGCAAGAGTGCCAGTATGATCGCCGAAGAAGAGAGCGCGGATTACTCGGACGAGCACGTCAATTACTTTGTCCCTATGACCGACATGATGGTCGGGGTGCTCTTCATCTTCATTTTGATGCTGACGGCCTTTGCGCTCGACTTCCGGCGAACAACCGACGCGCAGGAAACCGCACTGAAAGTCGCGCAGGAGGTGGCGAACAAACTCGACCCGCTTCAGTCGGCCGTGCGCGAGCAAATGGCGCTGCTCGACAAAGCACAGCAGGATCGCCGCGAACTCTTGCAGGATATACGAACTCAGCTTGCCGGAGAGGGACTGAGCGTTCAGATCGACGAAACGAACGGCGTCCTTCGGCTCAACGAGGATGCAGTCCGGTTTGCACCAAACCACGCCGACCTCGTGGATCGCAACAAGGAGAATGTCGGAAAAATCGCCCGGGTCTTGGAACGCGTCCTGCCGAAATATGTCAGTTGCCACAACTGGCAGTCATCAGTCTGTTCGACGGTCGGAGACACCGCGCTCGAAACCCTGTTTATCGAGGGACACACGGATACGACGGGCATCGATAATAGCAACTGGGTGCTGTCGACCGAGCGCGCCGTCAACACTTACCGGGAGTTGATTGCCGTCTCACCTGCCCTGCGGCTCTTACGAAACAATCGGAACGAGGAGGTGATTTCCGTCTCCGGCTATTCGTCGACGCGGCCCATCGATCCGCGCGTCCTGCGCGACGCGTGGGACCGGAACCGTCGCATCGACTTGCGCTTCGTGATGGACAATGATCCCCGAAGAAATCTTGAGCACATCCTCCACGTTACCGACGAAATGCGCCAGCAGATCAACCGCCTGCGAGCGGCAAGCGAGGCTGCACGGTGAGCCTCCGGCAGGCGCTGAACAATTACGCCCGGTCGGAGCCCGTCACATTCGCGTTCCCGAAGACGACAGCAACCTCTGAAGTGAACGAGCGGCTCGCGAAAATTTTCGGCGATGGCGACACGCGGCTACCGATAGCGGAGAATCTGGACGAATTCAGCAGGAGGATGACCTACCTGCTGGAAAGAAACGATCCGCTCGGCCGACGCGATCTCCTCCGCGCGCCCTGGTGTATCTGGACATCGGCACATCCGCTGAGCCGCCAGCCCGCCCTCGTCGAAGGATTGCTGGCTCGCATCCGGGAAGCCGGGCGCCACAATGTTTACCGTATGCTTGCCGCGGCATGGCTTCATAACTTCAAGTTTGGTGACTTGGGCGTGCGGCTCGTTGGCGACTTCTTGAAGGAGAATATCGGCGATCTGGGGCATCCGTGGAAGGAGGCGCAAACCGCTCTCCATATCTTCGATGCTGCGACCGGCCCCAAGGTCATCGTCGATGCAGCCTTTGAAAATGAGTGCACTCCAGACGACATCCTTTCCCGGATCGGGTTCCGGGACCGGCTCCCCGCCTTGGGATACCGCGAACATCTCTATCGGCTGGGTTTCGAGCGGCACCAAAAGGGGACGAACACCGATCCCCTGGACCGTTTGAAGATCATGCGGAATTGGATCTACGCCGACGGCAAGGTTCGATTCCAGCCGCTGAAAACGGCGGCCGTTCGCGCCGCGCTCGATCCCTTTGGCGACGAGATGCCCGACGAAACGACGCGTGACACCGTTTTGGATTTCGTTCTCCAGCTGTTGCAAGATCCCCGTTTAGGGCCTGAGGGATGGTCAGGTTGCCCTAAATCCGAGTCGATCGCGCGCCGCTGGCTCACCGAACAATCGCTGCGGCAATTTTTTGCTGTTCTTAAAAGGTTTGGCCGTAAGGACCAATGGACGTATCAGCGGGCGTTCTGGAATGCTCTTTACCAGCGGCAATACATTGATGACGCTTGGGTCGTTTTCGAAAGTGCAGGAGCACGCGAAGCCCAGCAGATGTTTGGCCAGAATGCCGCATTTGGTTGCATTGAGGGCTTTCAGCCGGGGCACGCCGTTCTGCTTTTGAACGTTCGAGGCCTCACCGTGGCGGAGTGGAGTCATAACAATCCCTGCAGCATCTGGGACGAAGCCGACGGAGCCATCGGACCAAAGCTCTCTCAAAGTTGCTATTCAGCCTCGGAGCTTAAGAAACAGCACAGAGGAGACAACACCCCTGCAAATATGATCAGCCAGGGAATATTCTGGCATTACGGGGCCGTCCGCTATCGCTGGCAAGGCCAGATCGCCGCGTATTTGAGAAACCGGCGCGGACTGATCCTCGAGCCCTCCGACTACAAAGTAGACCGATGATCTGCCGGAAAGCCAGTGTGGAACTGAGCAGCCGGGCGCACCAAAAGATGGCGGCGGCTCTCCGCCGGGACGGCCGCAACCACACCCCCTAATGTGCCCCCGCCGGAACACTTTTTTGCGGCGGCGTTTGGGCCAAGCCTCCCGCGCCATTCCACTCAGTAGAGCTTATTTCCGCCTCGGGCGGCGTCCTGTGCTTGAACAGTCCTACGATCAAACCGGAGGCTCCAAGGTGCCAGTTCAGCACCGTGAATGCGCCCAGGGCCAGACTACGCCGTTTCACCGCCATCACGGCGACAGATATCACCGCGACTGGAATACTCACGAGCAATAACTCTGGCTTGAACAGCGAAAGCAGCACGATACAAGTCCAAAATGAAATCACCGCTAAACTAAGCTGAACAGCTCGCAACTCCCTGAGTAGTCGTAGAAAATAATGCTGCTCAAACGAAGCGCGCGTCAGCTTGCCGTAACTTAGAAAAGAGCCATTGCAAATCCGTAGCCATAATAGGGCGGGAGTAGAGAGTTGGTGGTTGTAGTGATTTACCGCGCGATCAGGCATGCGGAGCAGCTTCCACCCCTTTTCCCTCAAGCGCGCACCGAGATCGTACTCCTCGAAGGCAGGGAGGTTACGATCAGACATGTAGCCGACGCTGGCCAGCGCCTCACGGCGGTAGAGGCCGCCGCAATGCAAGCACTCAACGCTCCTGGGGCTCGAACTGAGCTCGGCGTTCCAACGTTGAATACGGGCTGTGAACTCGAGATTTAGGGCCTGACTTTCGATGATAAGGCCGCCGACCCCTGCCACCTCGGGGTCTCTCTCAAGGACTTCCAGCGCTTTTGGCAGGAACGTCTCGTCGAGTTCCATGTCGCCATCCAAAATGTATATGAATTTCCCCGACGCGACCCGAAATCCCAGCTCGGGTCCGATGCCGCAACTGCGCTCCCAGGGATGGTTCAGGGAAACGATCTTGATCGGATATGCCTTGGCCAGCTCTACCGTTCTATCAGTCGAGGCGCCATCGGCGAGGATCACTTCGCCTTGTATCGTGCTAAGAGCCTTGAGCGCACTTTTGATCGCGCGAATGATGTTATGCTCTTCATTGTATGCTTTGATGATGATGGAAACCGTAGCCATGCGTTCAGTCTTTCTTTCAATTCCATGGCTTTCAGCCCGGTCACTTCTAAATCTTCGTCGCTCGTAAGCTTGACACGCCGTAGCGGCGCCATATCCGGCACTCGTCCACGGTCATATTATATCTCCTGCAAGCTTAATCGAGGCTGAGGAGGCTGCCGCGAACAGCGGCAACAACCGCGCCTCCCGGCGCGCCACGCATCGTTTGTTTCTGAAGAGAGGTTCGTGATGGCGCACCCGACAGGACTTGAACCTGTGACCCCAAGATCTGAAAATCTTGTACTCTATCCAGCTGAGCTACGGGTGCGTGGGAAGAACAATAGCGGAAGCTCATTGCCTCTGCAACAAGCCATGTGGGGTGGCAAGGCCTTCCCAAAACCGAGGCGATAAACCGGCGATTGAAGTTGGCTCGCGACACTTTTCCCGCCTATATTCGCCCCATGAGTCTTGCCCAACTCTCCGAGCGCCCCGCCGAAGAACGCAAAAGCGCTGAACCCGCCATTCCACCCGGTAGCCGCGTCTATCTCATCGACGGCTCGGGATATATTTTCCGCGCCTTCCACGCGCTGCCGCCGCTGACGCGCCCCTCGGACGGGCTGCCGGTCGGCGCTATTCACGGCTTCTGCAACATGCTGTGGAAGCTTTTGCGCGAAACCAAGGGTGAAAAGCGGCCGACGCATCTTGCGGTCATCTTCGACCATGGCAGGGCGAGCTTTCGCAACGCGATTTCCGCCGATTACAAAGCGCACCGGCCCGAGCCGCCGCCGGAGCTTGTGCCGCAATTCGCGCTCATCCGGGACGCCGTGCGGGCTTTCAACGTGGCTTGCGTCGAGAAGGAGGGCTTCGAGGCCGACGACATCATCGCGACCTATGTGCGCGAGGCCGTGGAGGCTGGCGGCGAGGTGGTGATCGTCTCGTCGGACAAGGACCTGATGCAGCTCATCGTGCCGGGCGTCACCATGCTCGACACCATGAAGAACAAGGTGATCGGCGAGGCCGAGGTGCTGGAGAAGTTCGGGGTGCCGCCCGCGAAGGTCGTGGAAGTGCAGGCGCTCGCGGGCGACTCCATCGACAACGTGCCGGGTGTGCCGGGCATCGGCGTAAAAACGGCGGCAGAGCTGATCCGCGAGCACGGCGATCTCGAAACGCTGCTCGCGCATGCACCGCTCATCAAGCAGAAGATGCGCCGCGAGAGGCTGATAGAGTTTGCCGATCAGGCCCGGCTTTCGCGCCGCCTCGTCGAACTCGACAGGCACGTACCGGTTGAGGAGCCGCTCGATCTTGCCGCCGTCGAAGACCCGGACCCGAATGCGCTGCTCGAATTCCTGCGGGCTATGGAATTCAACTCGCTGACGAAGCGCATCTCGGAAGCCTTCGGCGTCGAGCCACCTGCCCCTGGCGAAGGTCATGCGCCCGCTCCTGCCATCGAAGCGCCGCCAGCGGCGGAGGGGAGCGCCGAGGCCATCTCCCAGCGTGGCCCAGCTGCAGAGGCGCGGCGCGTAGCGGAGTGGCTGAAACCCCTTCCCTTCGAGCGCTCGTGCTACGTCCAGGTCACCGATCTCCAAACGCTTGAAGACTGGATCACGGCCGCGACCGAACAGGGCTTCGTCGCCTTCGATACAGAAACTACGGACCTCGATCCGGTGGCCGCGCGGCTTTGCGGCGTAGCCCTGGCACTCGAGCCGAACCGCGCTTGCTACATCCCGCTCGCTCATCGTCCCGGCGACGGGCTCGATTTCTCCGGCGCAGGCGAGATCAGCCAGCTGCCGATGGAGCACGCGCTCCCGCGCCTCAAGGCGCTGCTCGAAGACGACAGCGTGCTGAAAATCGGCCAGAACATCAAATACGACTTCGTCGTCATGCGGCGCTACGGCGTTCGCCTCGCGCCCTACGACGACACCATGCTGATGGCCTACGCCTGCGACCAGGGACGCGGCGGGCTCGCGGGCTTCGGCATGGACGAACTGTCGAAGCGCCATTTCGGGCATACGCCGATCGCCTTCAACGATGTGGCGGGCCGAGGCAAGGCGCAAACGACGTTCGACTGCGTTCCCGTGGATAAGGCGACGGAATACGCCGCCGAAGACGCCGACGTCACCTTGCGGCTTTGGCATCTCTTCAAGGCGAGGCTTGCCGCGGAGGGGATGGCCACCGTTTACGAGACGCTGGAGCGCCCCATGCCCACCGTTTTGGGCGAGATGGAGCTGAACGGCATCATGGTGGACCGCGCCACGCTCTCGCGATTGTCCGGCGAATTCAGCCAGAGCCTCGCCCGCATCGAGGATGAGATCTATACCCTGGCTGGAGCCAAGTTCAATATCGGCTCGACGCAGCAGGTCTCGGACCTTCTGTTCGGGAAGTTCGGCTTGCCCGGGGCGAAGAAGACCTCAACCGGCAAATGGAGCACAGGCGCGAAGGTGCTGGAAGACCTCGTCTCAAGCGAGGACCTGACCGAGGACGCGCGACGCCTGCCCGCAAAGTTGCTCGAATGGCGGCAGCTTGCCAAGCTCAAGAGCACCTATACGGACTCGCTGCCGCAGCACATCGACGCCGAAACGGGCCGCATCCACACCTGCTTCTCGCTAGCCTCGACATCCACGGGCCGGCTTTCCTCGACCGAACCGAACCTTCAGAACATCCCGATCCGCACGCGTGAAGGCCGGATGATCCGCACGGCCTTCATCGCCGAGCCGGGCAAGAAGCTGATCTCGGCCGACTACAGTCAGATCGAACTGCGGGTGCTGGCCCACATGGCTGACATTCCCGCGCTGAAGCGCGCCTTCGCCGAGGGGCTCGACATTCACGCGATGACGGCGTCCGAAATGTTCGGCGTACCCGTGAAGGACATGCCGAGCGACGTACGCCGCCGCGCAAAGGCGATCAATTTCGGCATCATTTATGGCATCTCAGCCTTCGGCCTCTCGCAGCAGCTCGGCATCCCACGCAGCGAGGCGGGCGAATATATCGCAAAGTATTTCGAGCGCTTCCCCGGCATCCGCGCCTATATGGACGCCATGCGCGCCAAGGTTCGCGAGGACGGCCATGTCGAGACGCTGTTCGGACGCAAGATCCACTTCCCGGAAATCAATACGCCTCAGCGCAATATGCGGGCTTTCTTCGAGCGGGCTGCTATCAACGCCCCCATCCAGGGCACGGCCGCCGACATCATCCGCCGCGCCATGATCCGGGTGCCGGCCGCGCTTGAGAAAGCGAAGGTGTCGGCGCGGATGCTCCTCCAGGTGCACGACGAGTTGGTGTTCGAGGCGCTGGACGCCGAGGTCGAGCCCACGATCAAAGCCGTGACCCGCATCATGGAAAAGGCGGCAGAGCCTGCCGTCGCCTTCTCAGTGCCGCTGAAGGTGGATGCCCGTGCCGCGCAGAATTGGGACGAGGCGCATTAGATCAGGACGGGTAGCGTCGCCGGTGGGACCAAACGCCTGGACGGGAATCCAGCCGGGGTATCGTAATGACTGATACCGACCGCCGGAAGTGTCGACCGTCAGTCCCCCCCATCCTTGTCCTTCTCCCGGCAAGCCTGCCTCGGCGAGCTTGCAACTTAGAGTGATCGCATCCGCGAGCGGATGCGATTGGGAGAAGGTACGATGTTGCAACGGCTCCACTTTCTCCCTCTCCCCTCGCGGGAGAGGGCGGGGGCGGTTGGTATTATTATTATTAGTAGCGTCCACCGCACTCTTCGCGATAGCGGTGGCAATTGCCCATGCCTTCCTGGCCAAGCTCAAACTTATGATCGCATCGCCACCTTAAGCGCTCGCAATAGCTTGGGCGTCCACCGCACTCTTGGCGATAGCGCTCGCAATTGCCCATTCCTTCCTGGCCAAGTTCATACTTGTGGTCGCACCGCCACCGCAGGCGCTGGCAGTATCCATACTGTGCGAGCGTCGTGCCGCTTTCGAGCGCCACTCTGCCCGCGGCTCCAACTTGGCCTGGTCCCGCCGAAGCCGCGCCGACGGAGGACAAAATCATCGCGGCCCCCAAGGCCGCGGTTGCAATAAGCTTCCTCATAACCTGCTCCCTTGCTTGCATCGTGATTTGCAAACGCGGCGGGGTGAATGGAATTTATCCCCTCACGCGTCCGTGCGACCCCTGATTTGCTCCGACGTTCTGAAGCGGCAATTGCCACAGCCGAAGGGAGACCACAGAGAAGCACATGGGGTAAAAGTCGATGGAAATCCTGGCTCATCTGCGGCGTATTTTGGAGAAGTTTACGGCTCCAAATCGACTTTCCCAGGAAACGGCTAGTACAGCCCGAGGCAAGTTCGCCCCCATTTGCCGCACGCGCTTTAGCGAACTTGCCTCGGATAAGCTGTACTACAATCAATAAGTTGCTAGTACGCCTTATCCGCGGGAAGTCCTGTCAGCGCCAGCAGCAAAATGGGTCAGGACTTCCCGCGGGGCGTACTGGGAGCTTACAATCTGATGAATTCGCAATCCAACGCCGTGATCTACCGCGCGGTTCAGATGATCAGCATTTCCGCTTGGGAAATCCGAAAGCCAAGGCCTCAGCGCAACTTTTCAGCGCAGTGGAGACAGGACAAACGAGAGCGGGCGTTCAACCCTTCCAATGCAGGGCGCAGAGAAGCGTAAAGAGCCGCCGCGACGTCGCCTCGTCCATGTGGATCTTGCCCTCGAGCCTCTCGATAACAAGCCTGCTGCCTTCGTCGTGCAAACCGCGCCGCCCCATGTCTAGCGCCTCGATCTTGCTCGGCGGGGCCGACTTGATGGCCTCGAAGTAGCTCTCGCAGATCATGAAGTAATCCTTCACGACCTTCCGGAATGGATTGAGCGAAAGAAGAAATGTCGCGGTTGGTTCGTCCGCATTCCCTGACGTGACCGCGAAGACAAGGCGGTCCTCGGTAATTGCGATGCCGAGCTTGTACGGGCCGGGAGGTCCGGCGACGAGTTCGAATACGTTCTCCTCAAGAAGATCGTAAATCGCAACCTTGCGCTCGTGTTCGACTTCGGGCGTATTGATCCCGATCGAACTTTCGTCCAGGTCGACTTTGATCAACCTCGTGGGCGAAAGGGTTTGCGCTTTGTGCAGCATGTCGGTTGTTTATTAAGCCTGTTGTAGTCGGATTGCAACAGAGTGGCGATGCCCGTCCAGACCTTCGGTTTCCGCGAAAGTCATAGTTGCGGGTCCGAGCACGGCCAAGCTTTCGCGGCTAAGCTTCAGAAGTGAGGTGCGCTTCATGAAATCGAGCACACCCAGGCCGGAGGAAAAACGCGCCGTACGCGTCGTCGGCAGCACATGGTTCGACCCAGCCACATAGTCGCCCACGGCTTCCGGCGTGTAGTGGCCGATGAAAATGGCTCCCGCGTTGCGGATCGCGGGCAGCATCTCTTCGGCAGCGGTGCACGACAGTTCCAGATGCTCCGGCGCAAGCGCGTTCACCAGAGGGGGCACGTCCTTGGCAAGGTCGGCCACAAGCAGGATCGCGCCATGGTCTGTCCAGCTTTTGGCCGCGATTGATCCGCGCGGCATGGATCGAAGCTGCTGCTCAACAGCAGACGCGGTTGTTTGGGCGAGTTCGGGGCTCTCGGTGATGAGGATAGACTGCGCGGCCTCGTCGTGTTCGGCTTGGGCTAAGAGATCGGCGGCGACCCATCGCGGATCGGCTTTCGAGTCCGCCACCACCACCACTTCGGATGGTCCGGCAATCGAGTCGATGCCAACGATGCCGAAAACCCGGCGCTTGGCCTCTGCCACGTAAGCGTTTCCCGGCCCGACAATTTTCACAACCGGCCTAATGGTTTCGGTGCCATAGGCCAGAGCAGCCACAGCCTGAGCTCCGCCGATGCGGTAAACCTCTGTTACGCCCGCCAGGTGGGCTGCGGCAAGCACGGCCGGATTGACCTCGCCGCGCGGCGTTGGCACGACCATAACGATCCGGGGAACGCCTGCAACTCTTGCCGGAACGGCGTTCATAAGCACGGAGCTTGGATAGCTCGCCTTCCCGCCGGGAACATAAAGACCAACGGAATCAAGTGCTGTCCAGCGATGGCCAAGCTCTGCCCCGACTGCATCGGTGTAACGCTCGTTTGAGGGCACATGGCGGCGATGATGCGCTTCGATGCGCTGATGCGCGATTGTGAGCGCTGCCTTCAAATTGGGCGCGAGCGCCTCATAGGCCGCCTCAAGCTCGTCCGGCGGAATCGCCAGACCTGTTTCCTTCAGATCCACATGATCGAACCGGGCCGTCAACGCGATGACCGCCGCGTCGCCCCTGCCCTTCACATCCTCGATGATGGAACGCACGGCTTCCTGAACGTCGGCGGGCTGATCACGCCGGGCTTGGACGAGAGCCTCGAACCGTTCGGCGAAGTCCGGATCCGAGGAACGAAGGAATTGTGTCAAGGAAGCAGTCCTAATTTGAATCCTGGGCGACCCGCGCCGGAGTGGGCGCAACCTCCAGGTCGGCCACGGCATGCTCAGGCTTTATAGCGGTTTTCCAGGCCACGCCAAGGTCGCACAACTCTCCTTCGATGCACTCCACCTCAAGCCGGACCGCGCCCCCACCGGCAAAGTAAAGCGTGATGTATCCACTTGGCGGCTCACCTTCCTCATACGTGACCGCCAGCAGTTCTGCGAACGCCGACGGTTCACCCGGTCTTATGTTCTGGAGCTGCGCGCGCTTCACCCTGTCAAACCGCAAGGCACACCGGCAACGGCGCAGATCGGAGGCGCCATCTTTGTCAACGGCGGCCAGCCAATCGAAGCGATTGAGGATCGCCGCGAAGCGATGCTCGGAAGGCACCCACGCCATGTCCGACATTCGCAATACGGCATCCTGCAAATGAGCGGAAAGAATTTTCAAATCATCCTCGTCAAGAGCGATAAGCTTGAGAGGATCGGGCGTTGCATGACGCATGGAACGCGCCTCATGTGCTAAGGTCGAAGAGAATTCGATTGTCATAATGAATGAAGGCGTTCGATCTGCGCTCCGCAAGACCCTAGTTTCTCTTCCAGCCGCTCAAAGCCGCGATCAAGGTGGTAAACGCGATTGACTGTGGTGTCGCCTTCCGCCATGAGCCCCGCGATCACGAGCGAAACTGACGCGCGCAGGTCCGTCGCCATGACCTCCGCGCCGCGCAGCGCCGGGACGCCGCGCACTTTTGCCATCTCGCCCGAGACGATGATGTCCGCGCCAAGCCGGGCCAGTTCCTGCACATGCATGAAGCGGTTCTCGAAGATCGTTTCGCGGATTTCGGAGACGCCATCGGCCCGGCACATCAGCGCCATGAGTTGCGCCTGGAGATCGGTCGGAAAGCCGGGAAATGGGGCGGTCGCAACGTTGACCGGCTTCAGCGAAGCGCCGTTTCTTGTCACGCGAAGGCCGCGGTTCGTTTCGCTGATCTCGATGCCAGCCTCGCGAAACACATCCAGAGCAGCGGGGAGCAGATCGGCGCGAGCACCGTCAAGGTAGACATCGCCACCGGCCGCGGCAACCGCCAGGGCATAGGTTCCTGTCTCGATCCGGTCCGGCAGCACAGTGTGGGTCGCTCCTTCAAGGCAGTCCACACCGTGGATGACGATGGTGGGGGTGCCTGCACCTTCGATCTTCGCGCCCATTTTGTTGAGGCAGCTTGCGACGTCCGCAATCTCAGGCTCACACGCTGCATTTTTCAGCACCGTCTCGCCCTCCGCCAACGTGGCCGCCATCATGATGTTATGCGTTGCACCGACCGAAACTTTCGGAAAATTCACGACCCCGCCCTGCAATCCTTTCGGCGCTTTCGCGACGACATAACCGCCGTCGAGATCGATTTGGACGCCGAGCGCCTGAAGCGCCATCAAATGAAGATCGACGGGCCTTGTGCCGATCGCGCAGCCTCCTGGCAGCGACACGCGCGCTTCCCGGCAGCGCGCTAGAAGCGGGCCCAGCACCCAGAAGCTCGCGCGCATACGGCGTACCAGGTCGTAGGGCGCGGTCGTATCGACGATGTCGCGCGCCGTCAGATGCAGCGTGTCGCCCTGATGGGTGGGGCCGTTGGCGCGCTTCCCGTCAACCGCCGTATCGATGCCATGGTTGCGTAGGATGCGGATGAGAAGCCTCACATCGGCGAGATTCGGTACGTTCTTCAGCGTGACCGTATCGGAGGTGAGAAGGCTCGCGATCATCAAAGGCAGAGCCGCATTCTTGGCCCCGCTGATCGGGATCGTGCCATTCAGGCGATGTCCGCCCGTAATTCGAATTCTGTCCATGATGCCCGCCGGAAATGAGTGCCTCGGCGCACGCCCCAAAGCAGCCCACGCTGCGTCAAGCTAGACGAGCGCTGCCTGCATCGCAACCTTGGGGCGGCCTGTCACTCAAGGATTGTCCACATTCTTGGCTTCTTTTATGTCCTTCCGCTTGGTCAGATTGCGGCGCAGAGCAGCGGCGAGCCGCTTTTTCTTGTCGGCTGCGCCGGGCTTTTCGCCTTTTTGGTCAGTTCGGTTTGGTTGTTTTTCGGTCATGCGCAGCCGGAAACTTTGCGCCCATAAGGCTCGACGACAGGTATCGAATTTTACAATCGGGCAATCCCGAATGTGTTCGAATGTAAGACACGAGCTTCGCCTTCCGCGGCGATAGCAAGGCAAAGCGACAGAATTTTGCGGGTGTCGCGTGGGTCGATGATGCCGTCATCCCACAGCCGCGCGCTGCCGTAAAGCGCCGTCGACTTCCGGTCGAGCTGCCGCTCGATCGCTTCCGACATCTGCTTCAACACCGGCTCATTCACCTGCCCTAACTTCTCGAACTTCGCCCTCGTGATGATCTCCATCACTTTTGCGGCCTGCGGTCCGCCCATGACGGCGACGCGCGCGTTCGGCCAGGAAAAGATAAAGCGCGGATCAAAGCCACGCCGCACATGCCGTAATTTCCAGCGCCATAGGAGCCGCCGACGATCACCGTGAACTTCGGCACCCGCGCATTCGCCACGGCCTGGATCATTTTCGAACCATGCTTCACGGCGCCCGCGCGTCGGCTTCGCGGCCGACCATGTAGCCTGTCGTGTTCTGCAGAAAGATAGAGCGGCATGCCCGTCTGATCGCAAAGCTGGATGAATTGTGCGGCCTTGGTCGAGCCGTCCGGCTGGATCGCGCCGTTGTTGCCGAGGATGCCGACCTCGAACCCGTCGATGGTCGCATAGCCGCACACCGTCTCCGCACCGTAATCGCGTTTGAAATCCAGGAAGTCGGAGCCGTCCACGATCCGCGCGATGATTTCGCGCACATCGTAGGGCTCGCGTTCGGAAATCGGCACGATGCCAAGCAGTTCGCCAGCGTCATATTTCGGCTGCACGCCTTTCTCGCGGCGGAGGAACGCGGTCCGATTTCAGCTTCGCCAAGAGATCGCGGGCGATCGTGAGAGCATGCGCATCGTCGCGCGCGAGATATTCGCCGAGCCGGTCGTGGACGCGTGAAGATCCGCGCCGCCGAGTTCCTCGTCGGAGGCCTCTTCGCCGATGGCGGCTTTCACCAGCGGCGGACCGGCCAGCAAGATTTTTGTCTTCTCTTTTACCAGGATGACATAGTCCGAGAGGCCCGGAGATACGCGCCGCCTGCTGTGGACGAGCCATGCACGACGGCGATCTGCGGGATACCCGCCGCCGACAGTCGCGCCTGGTTCGCGAAGGATCGGCCACCCTCGACGAACATCTCGCTCTGATAGAGCAGGTTCGCGCCGCCAGACTCGACGAGATAGATCAAGCGGCAGCTTGTTTTCCTTCGCGATATCCTGCGCGCGCAGCGACTTTTTCAATCCCATCGGCGAGATGGTGCCGCCCTTGATCGCGCTGTCGCTCGCAAGGATCAGCGCGCGCTTGCCGGAAACGACGCCGATGCCCATGATGGTGCCGCCGCCCATGACGCGCGCCCCGCCATCATCGTCGTGCATGCCCCAGCCAGCGAGCGTGGAGAGTTCGAGAAACGGCGTTCCATGATCGAGCAGGCGCGCGACGCGCTCGCGGGGAAGGATCTGGCTGCGCTTGGCAAATTTCTCGGCCTGCAGCGACGAATGCGCGATCACGGCTCGCTCAAGGCTGCGGAACTTTTCCACCTGTGCCAGAAGTTGCGCGGCATTAGCCTTGAAAGTCTCTGATTGCGGCGAGATTCGCGAAGCGATCACCGGCATAGGCGGCGGCCTCCGCTCAATGTCATGGCCGCCCTTGAGGCGGCTATCCAGGGCAGCGAGGCAAGCGTTCCGTCCTTGGGCTCGCTGGCCGGGTCAATCCCGCGGCCGTCCGATTTTTTTTCTACGAGCATTTGAAACGCCGTCTGCCTGTTGTCGGGGGGCGTTTCCACGTTATTTCCAAGTAATCGATCGATGCGCTTGAGGTGCATGAGGTTCGATCTCACTAATCGGGTCAATGCGAGCAGTGTCATGGCGCTTCTTTGTGCGGCAAGTCCGGCCATGACAAGGAGCATCTATGCCGCTGCAGGAATCTTCGGCGCGGGGTAGAATGTCTCGCCCTTCGCTGCCATGTCGCGGAGCAGTTTCGGCGGCGTGAAACGCTCCCCATACTTCTTAGCGAGCGCGTCGCATTCCTGGACGAACTTCGCAACACCGACCGTATCGATAAGGCTGAGCGGTCCGCCCGTATATGGTGCGAAGCCTAGGCCGAAAATGCCGCCCACGTCACCGTCCTCGGGGTCCGTGAGCACGCCTTCTTCCATGCAGCGCACGGCGTCCAGCGCTTGCGCATAAAGGAGCCGCTTCTTCAGCTCTTCGATGGGTGGCCATTCCAACTCCGGCTTCAGCAGATAAAGGTCGGCGAGCCCTCGCCAAAGGCTTTTCGGCCCTTTCTCGGGATAATCATAGAAGCCCTTGCCGTTCTTCCGGCCCGCGCGGCCGTTTTTCACGTACATCGTCTCCATGACCCACACAGCCGGGCTTGGCTTGTAAGCGTCTCCGAGGTCGGCTTCCGCCGCCTTGTGAATTTTCCAGCCGAGATCGATGGCGGTCTCATCCGCAAGTGCGAGCGGGCCGACGGGCATGCCCGCAAGCTTGCCCGCATTCTCTATCAGCGCTGGCGGAACACCCTCCGCAAGCATGATCTCGCCTTCCATGATGTAGCAGCCGCAGAAGCGGGACGTGAAGAAGCCGCGCCCGTCATTCACGACAATCGGCGTCTTCTTGATGGCTTGGACAAAGTCGAGCGTAATCGCGAGAGCCTCATCGCTCGTCTTTTTTCCACGGATGACTTCCACCAGCGGCATTTTCTCCACGGGCGAGAAGAAGTGAATGCCGATGAACTTGTCCGGGCGGGTGCTCGCTTCGGCGAGGCCCGTGATGGGCAGCGTCGACGTGTTCGAGCCAAAGACCACGCCGGGCCGGATCGCTGCCTCGGCGCGTTTTGTAACGTCGGCCTTGATGGCGTGATCCTCGAACACGGCCTCGATCACGTAATCGACGTCGGCGAGGAGCGCGAAGTCGACGGCGGGGGTGATGCGGTTCAAAAGCGCGTCACCATCAGCCTGGCTCATGCGGCGCTTCGAGATTGCACCCTCGACGAGCTTCTGGGCATGCCCCTTGCCTCGCTCGGCGGCGTCCGGATCGCGGTCTATGAGAACGACTTCCATACCGTTCGACGCCGCGACATAGGCGATGGCCGCTCCCATCATGCCAGCGCCAAGCATGCCGATCTTCTTGAACTTTGCCTTCGGTACGCCTTGGGGGCGACGCGCCAGCTTGTCGGCCACCCGGATGGCCGGTTCGATGCCGAGACGATCCAGCAGCGGCGAGATGCAAATGCCGATCTCCCGGCATTGGTTGAGTTGCAGGAACTCCACGAGTCGGCAACAGATTTGGTCCGCGGTCACGCGATCGAGATGGAAATTGGCCGCGGCGGCCGATTTGGCGAACAGACCGGTGAGATCGCCGTCCCGCGGCGCGAGGCGGGCGATGGAATCGGGAATCTCCGGCGGAACAGGTGGATTCTTCAGTGGCTGAGATCGGCCAAGAGCTTTGCGAACCCGCTCGATCATCGGATCACCTTCGGAGGAATTGCAGCGTCCTTGGCGGCCGGCGTGCAGGCGTAAATCGTCCGCTCTGCAACGATATCCACGTAGACGATCGGCAGAGGCAGGCTCGCGCCGCTCAAGAGATACGGCAACGCGCCGGCATGTTCCAGGGCGCAGCGCCTGATCCGGCCAGTTTTCTCGCGTCGCGGGATAGCACGAGCGATCCGTGGCGAATTCGACCAGCTTGTTTTCCAGGCGCGATTGCTCGTCCACGAGAAACGCGGCGTTGTCCGGCAATTTCGCCGCGAATTCGCCGACCTTCTCGAAATTGGGGGAATTCGCGTCGATCTGGGTGACTTCGACGGCGACCTTGAAATACCCCGGGGCGTGGTTGCCCTTCCACCAGGTTGCCGCGAGGAGGATCGTGGAAAGGGCGGCAAGACCCACGGCGGCGCCGTGCGCTTTGGCGGGATATATCATCGCGCGAAGCAAAACGCCGGCGCCGAAAGCGGCGAGCACCTGCCACGCGACCCAAAGATGCTGCCGCATGATGGCGCCGAATGCCAGACCATTCCGGCCCCAGTTTTCCCCGCCGGTGGGAATGGAATTGCGGTTCAGACAGATGATCGCCAGGAGCGCGGAGGCCAGCCAGGTTCCAAGGGCCAGCCGGTCGCCTCGGATCGCCTGAGAGATGAGCCATCCGAACATGAGCCAAGCCGCCGGCCAGCCGATGAGCGTCGCGCACATCGGTTTGGACGTCGCCAGGAGATTGGGGAGCATCACACCGCCGGCCCAGGCGAGGATCAACCAATGGCCGATCTTTCTCTCCCGGAATGCGCGAAAGAGAAAGACGACGGCGGCGGCGATGATGGCCGGGTAATAGACATGGAAGATGCTAATCCAGTAGTAAAAGACCAGTTGGTCCCAAGGCGCGGCCCAGTTCTCGACGTTCTCGCTGAGGTGGTGGAGGATTTGACCGTTTTCGTGCATGAATTCGTGCGCGTAGCGAATGGCGATCGACGTCATCCATGGGGCGATGGTGAGGAAAGTGGCGAATAGCAGGATGAGTATTCTCTTGAAAGAGCCGGGCCGTGCCGGCCCGGTCCGGGGCGGCACGCCCCGGCTCTGTAATGCTACCAACGCGAGCAGAGTAACGATCAGCGCGGGAAAGCTTTTGGAGAGAAATGCCAGACCCTGACAAACGCCACTCAGCACCAGCGCCCATCGCCCGGGCGAATCCATCGCGAGGACCAGGAAATAGATCGACAGCTCGGTCCAGAACAGCAGGGAGATATCAACGTGATCGCTGAAAACATAGCCGTGGGTCAGCATGAGGATGACCGGATTGAAAGCCTGAAGCACGGCGGCGATCAGCCCGGAGGTGCGGTCGAGCAGACGGCTGCCGATCAGATAGGTCAGCCCCGCCGCCAGCGTGGAGAGGATTGCCGAGGGAAGGCGCAGGGCCAGCGTGTTGACTCCGAGGATGGCGAACGAGAGGGCGATCTGCCACATCGCCAGCGGCGGTTTGTGAAGCCAGACATGGTTCGCGAGCCAATCGTCGCGGTTGTACGCAAGGAAGGGTCGATCGACGAGCGTTGGCGTCATCGGATGCTTGAGAAAGTTTCTGGCGACGATGGCGTGGAAAACCTCGTCGAGGGGTTTGACGGCCGCGTGGTCCAGATAGTGAACCTTGAGAACGAATGATGCGCCCAGAACGACAATCAGCGCGGCGCCCGCCGAGCGGCGATTCACGTTCGGTCCTTCCAGATTTGATGGAACGTGCGCTTCGCCGGCGCGGGCAGGTCGCGCACCTGCGTCCATCCGGCGACGAATGGCGGCAGCGTGCGAATCCAGCCGGTCTTGTGCGCCCGGCGGCGAAGATCGAATTTCTGCAGGAGGCACAGGACGTGATAAGCCAGCGGGCTCTTCACCCCCCACGCCCAGGCCTTGTATATGAAGCGTTCCGATTTACTGCTGATTCGCCGGGTGTTGATGTCGCGGCGCAGGCTGACGAGGAGTTTAGGGATGTTGATTTTTACGGGGCAGACTTCGTAACACGCGCCGCAAAGGCTGCTGGCGTGGGGCAGGTCCTGGAATTTCTCCAGGCCTTGAAACAGCGGCGTGATCAGCGCTCCGATGGGGCCCGAATACACGCTGCCGTAGGCGTGGCCCCCGATCTTCCGATAGACGGGGCAGGCGTTGAGGCAGGCCCCGCAGCGGATGCAGCGAAGCGCTTGGCGGTATTCGGCGGTGGCGAGAATCTCGGTTCGGCCATTGTCGAGCAAGACGACGTGAAATTCCTCGGGCCCGTCCTTTTCGCCGTCCTGCCGCGGCCCGCCGAAGATGCTGGTGTAAGCGGTCATCCGCTGGCCGGTGGCGCTGTGCGCCAGGAGCTTGAGCATGACCGCCAAATCCGCCAGGCGCGGAACGAGCTTTTCAATGCCGACCAGGCTGACGAGCACGCGCGGGGTGGTCACGGATTGCCGGGCATTGCCCTCGTTTTCGACGACGCAGACTTGGCCGGTCTCGGCGACGAGGAAATTCCCGCCGGTGACGCCAAAATCCGCGCGGCGGAATTTGTTGCGGAGAAAAATCCTCGCCTGCGCGGTCAGCGCCGGAGGATCCTCGTTGTACGGAGTTTTGAAGTATTCGTTGAACAGCCTGGCAATCGACGCGCGGTCCTTGTGAATCACCGGCGCGACCAAATGGCTCGGCTTGTCGTGGCTGATCTGGAGGATGAATTCGGCCAGGTCGGTTTCCACGAGATCCAGACCCGCGGCTTGCAAATGATGTGCACAACTCGATTTCCTCGCTGGCCATGGATTTGCTCTTGATGACGCGGGCGCAGCCGGCACTTTTTGCGATCTCGGCGATGATGCGCCGGGCCGCGGCGCCATCGTGCGCGAAATGAACGCGACCGCCGTTGTGCTCGACCGAAGACCGGAACTGCTCCAGGTAAAAATCCAGTTGGTCGAGCGTATGCTGCTTGATCTCGCCGGCGAGCGATCGCATTGCATCGGGGTCGGGCAATTCGGAGCATGCGCTCCCGCCGGCCTTCGTATTGTCTGAGCGTGTTGGCGTTGACGGCCGTTTTGAGGCGTTCGTCGGCAACAGCTATGGTGCTAAGGGCATGGAAATCAAACTCTTCGGCGGCCAGGGCCATGACGCGATTGTAGCGACGACCCAAGGCGAAGCCAGAAAGCCGAGCCCAGCGCGACGGACCGATTTTTGGGATATACTGCGGCATCGTGGACCAGCCTCAGCCACTACCCTCGACGCCATCGTCCGCTTCCGAGCCGGCGGCTCCCCTCGTTCCATTTGCGATCGTCGTTCCCACTGTTTACGGGAATATGATCGTCAACCGTTACGACATCAACCAAACCAACGCGCTGATCAAGACGGGAATGGCGCACGGTCACCGGGAGATCCTGATTTTGTCGCGCCTGTTGAATTTGTTGGGCAAGGACCAAACGTTCATCAACGTCGGCGCGAACATCGGAACGCATTCGCTGGCGATGTCCCACTGCGTCGGACCCAGAGGACACGTTCACGCGTTCGAGGCCCAGCGCATCATTTTCAACATGCTGGCCGGGACCATGGCATTGAACGGACTGACCAACGTTCACTGCTACAACATGGCGGTGGGAGACCGGGAGGGAAGGATCGAAATCCCCCAGTTCGATTACAACCGGAAAATGAACTTCGGCAGCGTCGAGTTCGCAGGCCAGCAAAAGGAGAAGCTGGCGCAGGACCCGGGTCACGACCCGTCTCGCGTGGAATACGTGCCGCTGACGACCCTTGACCGATTCGAGTTCGAAGGGGTGAACCTGTTGAAAATCGATGTGGAGGGGATGGAGGTTTCCGTCCTGGATGGGGCGGCCAAGACCGTCGCGCGTTGCCGGCCTGTCATGTTTATCGAGTTTGTCAAAAGCGATAAGGCGGCGCTTGCGCGGCAGATCGCCTTGATGGACTACGAGATCCAGCAGATGGGGGAAAGCTTTCTATGCCTGCCAAAGGAAGCCGTTGCAGAATTGCTTCAGAAGGCGGGCGTGCCGCCCTCCGCGCCAACCTGATTACCAACCATTGGTCTGGATGCCCATGGCCTCGGCCATCAGTTCGGCGATGTGCCTGACGCGCGTTTCCATTTTTCGCCGGCGGCACATTCCGGAAATGTTCAGGGTGCAGCCGGCGTCGTTGCAAACGACCGTCTGGGCTCCGGTTCGGGAAATGCAGTTGATCTTGTCATCAACGATCGCGCCGCTGATGGCGGGATATTGGACCGCGAACGTTCCGCCGAAGCCGCAGCACTGGTCCGTCTTTTCCAGCGGCTTGAATTCAACGTTTCCGATTTGGCGCAGCAGGCGAACGCTGTCGTCCTTCACGCCGATGCCGCGGAGATGGCAAGTATGGTGATAGGTGATTTCCTGCCTGGCCGGCAGCTTGAATTGGTGAAGATCGACCTTCAGGACCTTATCGAGGAATTCCACGAATTCGTAGGTCTTAGCGCGAAGATCGTTCATGCGCCCGTGCCACTGGGGATCATCGTGCAAAAGCTCGTGGTATTGCTCGCGAACCATCGCGCAGCAGGATCCCGACGGCGTGACAACATACGGGTGAGGCTCGAAGATCTCGATCATCCGTTTGGCCAGAGCGCGCGCTTCGGCATGAAATCCATTGTTGAAGAACGGCTGGCCGCAACACGTCTGGGCCGCCGGAAAATCCACCCGGCAGCCGAAATGCTCCAGGATTTTGGCGATGGCCACGCCGACATGGGGATAGAACTGGTCCGTCAGACAGGTAACAAACAGCGCAACCTGAGGCATGGTGAGGAATGTAGCAAATTGCGGGATGAAATGATAAAGCCCGATCGAGAGAAAAGAAAAACGCCCCCGGGCCCTGTTCAGGTCCGGGAGCGCTGTTACGCTCGTGAGAAAGAGTTCAGCGATCCAGTCGGGTTCGCTTACACGTGTTGCAGCAGCGTGAGCACATTCTGGGGCTGCGAGTTCGCCGTGGACAGGACCGTCGTCGCCGCTTGCGACAGAATCTGGTCCCGCGTCAGGTTTGACGTCTCCGCCGCGAAATTCGTGTCCATGATGGATGATTCGGCCGACGACACGTTTTCGTACGCGACGCCCAGGCTGCTCACCGTCGAACCGATGGTGAAGGTCTGGAACGCGCCCAGGCGGCCTCGCAGCGTGCTCACCTGCGTGATGGCGCTGTTGAGAACGTTCTGGGCGACGGTCAGGTTGCTGCTGGAAAGGTCGTTGGCTCCGCCGCTTCCCAGCGAACTCAAATACCCGTTGAACGAATCGCCCAAATCGCCCGTGGAAACCGAACTGATGCCGATCGACGCCTTGCCGTTCTCAGTAACCTGAGAGCCAAGCTGGAACGTCGCGCCGCCGCCGGTGATGTAAAACGTGCTGGAGTTGGGCTTGTCGTAGTTGTTGGCGATGTTGAAGCTCACGTCCAGCGACGAGTTGCGATAGCTGATGTCCAGTCCCGACGCCTCGGCTTGAGCGCCATTGACCGTTACATTGGCATCTGCACCGGTGGCCTCGTTGGCGCTGAAGGCCGATTTCAGTTTGCCGGAAATGACCTGCACGCTGGCGAACTGGGCCGAACCATACTGCGTGGAGTTGATGCGCAACCCGCCCGCGCTGGTTTGCGCGGAAAGGCCTGTCGCGTTCTTCACGCCGTTGATCGCCGTGGCGATCGAGCTGACCGTGGCGCCCGATGCGAACGACAACTGAGTGCTGCCCAGGTTCCCGGCCACCTGCAGGGTGACCGTGTTGCCGCTGATGTTGCCGCCGTTATAAGTCAAGACCGCCGTCTTGGCTGAACTAACCACCTGGACGGCAACCGCGACTTTACCCCCATCGGGAACCAGCGCGCTGTTGATCTGCAGGTTGGTGACCGCGGAGGCCACGCTGCTGGTCGTGTACGCCAGGTTGCCATTGAGGAGCTGGCGGCCCTCGAAAGTGGTGGACTGCGAGATGCGGTTGATCGTGGACAGGATCGAGTCCACCTGCAACTGGTTAGCGGAGACCTGGCTGGCACTGAGGCCGCCGGAGTTGGCCGCTTGTCCGACCAGGCCTTGGAGCTGGGTCAGAAGCGAACTGACCGTGTTCAAGCCACCTTCGGCAGTTCCGATAACATTGCCGGCCAGGCTGGCGTTGTTGATGGCGGTCTGAATGCCGGTTTGTTCCTGTTGCAGACTCAGACCGGCGATCAGACCGGCCGGATTGTCCGCGCCGGTATTGATCTGCAAACCCGTGCTGAGCCGTTGCAGGCTCGTATTCAAATTTGTATTGTTTTGCAACAGAGAATTCTGTGCAATGAGCGAACTGACGTTCGTGTTGATTACGCTACTCATGTTTGTCTCTCCGTGACATTGTGAATTCGTGAACGCGGGACTGCGCCAGCCGGTTCACGGGCCACCCCTCATGGGCGGCACTTGCTGAACTAGATCCCTTGTGAGGATCGAAGCCGGTTAATGGAAGCCACTTTCCGGAAGCCTTCTGCGCCGGTCATGAATTTCGCTGCGCCTCCTTTCTCACGAGTCGTTGCGGTGCGCCCGCGGCCTCTTGGCCCATTCGCACACTTCATTCCGCAACGCCTTGATGATCGACGCTTCACTTGAGCCTTCTTTCAGATTCCAGTGTGATAATCTTCACGACGAGTTATAGGTCAAACGCGGATTTTGCGCGGTTCGGGTCGCAAGGCGGAGGGAATTTCGCTCGGGTTCCGCATACTCCATTTTTATGGGACGACGAATCAAAAAAAGAAACCCTCGGCCCGAAGGCCGAGGGAGAAGAATCTGCGGGAAAGTTTTACCGTGGCTCGACTCGACTGAACTCGCCGAAGTCCGCCACGCGAATCAGGTTCGCTTACACGTGTTGCAGCAGCGTGAGCACATTCTGGGGCTGCGAGTTCGCCGTGGACAGGACCGTCGTCGCCGCTTGCGACAGAATCTGGTCCCGCGTCAGGTTTAACGTCTCCGCCGCGAAATTCGTGTCCATGATGGCCGATTCGGCCGACGACACGTTTTCGTACGCGACGCCCAGGCTGTTCACGGTCGAACCGATGGTGAAGGTCTGGAACGCGCCCAGCCGGCCTCGCAGCGTGCTCACCTGCGTGATGGCGCTGTTCAGAACGTTCTGAGCGGTCGTCAGGTTGCTGCTGGAAAGGTCGTTGGCTCCGCCGCTTCCCAGCGAACTCAAATACCCGTTGAACGAATCGCCCAAATCGCCCGTGGAAACCGAGCCGATGCCGATCGACGCCTTGCCGTTCTCAGAAACCTGAGAGCCAAGCTGGAACGTCGCGCCGCCGCCGGTGATGTAAAACGTGCTGGAGTTGGGCTTGTCGTAGTTGTTGGCGATGTTGAAGCTCACGTCCAGCGACGAGTTGCGATAGCTGATGTCCAGTCCCGTCGCCTCGGCTTGAGCGCCATTGACCGTCACATTGGCATCCTTTCCGGTGGCCTCGTTGCCGCTGAAGTTCGATTTCAGCTTGCCGGAAATGACCTGCACGCTGGCGAACTGGGCCGAGCCGTACTGCGTGGAGTTGATGCGCAACCCGCCCGCGCTGGTTTGCGCGGAAAGGCCTGTCGCGTTCTTCACGCCGTTGATCGCCGTGGCGATCGAGTCTGACCGTGGCGCCCGATGCGAACGACAACTGAGTGCTGCCCAGGTTCCCGGCCACCTGCAGGGTGACCGTGTTGCCGCTGATGTTGCCGCCGTTGTAGGTCAAGATCGCCGTCTTGGCCGAGGAAACCACCTGGACCGCAACCGCGACCTTGCCCCCATCGGGCACTAGGGCGCTGTTGATCTGCAGGTTGGTGACTGCGGAGGCCACGCTGCTGGTCGTGTACGCCAGGTTGCCATTGAGGAGCTGGCGGCCCTCGAAAGTGGTGGACTGCGAGACGCGGTTGATCGTGGACAGGATCGAGTCCACCTGCAACTGGTTAGCGGCAACTTCGGAGCTGCTCAGACCACCAGTGCTGGCGGCTTGTCCGACCAGGCCCTGGAGTTGGGTCAGAAGCGAGGCTGACTTCGTTCAGACCACCTTCGGCGGTGCCGATAACATTGCCGGCCAGGCTGGCGTTGTTGATGGCGGTCTGAATGCCGGTCTGCTCCTGTTGCAGAGCCAGACCCGCGATCAGACCGGCCGGATTATCGGCGCCACTATTGATCTGCAAACCCGTGCTGAGCCGTTCAAGGCTCGTATTCAGGTTTGTGTTGTTTTGCAACAGAGAATTCTGTGCAATGAGCGAACTGACGTTCGTATTGATTACGCTACTCATGTTTGTCTCTCCGTGACGGAAAAGCCAATCCCTGTAATCATGATCGCTGGCAGGTCAGGGTAAGCCTCCAGCACCCACTGTCGCCGAACCGTTCTGCGACGGCTCCGCGCGGATTTCAGAATCTAGACAGACTCCTTTCCCGCAAGTATGCCGAGCGTGAGGCAGATCACTCGCCACCGCGGGGCATACGCGGCCTATCGACGGAGGGGGGAAATCACTTTAGGGAACTGAGCGAAGATTTTCGGAAGATATGGGATGATCCGGCCCCCCCCGGCCGCCAGAGTCCAAACCTTGAATTTATGTGACGTGTTGGAGCGATAACGGCGCAGTCCCGCGCCTGCGAAAAAGAGGACGGCCCGGATAATCCGGGTCGTCCGTTCAAAACTCAGTTATTCGCCGCCGAAGAATCAGTGGCCCTGAAGCAACGTCAGCACGGTCTGCGGCGTGTTGTTGGCGGTGGCCAGAACGCTCGTTCCGGCCTGCACCAGGATCTGCGCCCGGGTGAGGTTGGCGGTTTCAGACGCGAAATCGGCGTCGGCGATATCGCTTTCGCTGGAGGTCACGTTTTCCAAAGTCACCTGCAAACTCGCGGTATTCGTCTCCAGCGTGTTCTTCTCAAACGCCCCCAACCGGCCCTGCAATGACGCGACCTGTTGGCTCGCCGCCGCAACGATCAGACTCGCCTTCTCGGCGTCGCCGCCGACAATCGACGCGTTGCCTCCCGTGACGATGTCGTTCAGGAAACCGACGACATTGTTTCCCAGGGAACTCGCCGCGACCGAACCGATACCGATGCTGACTTGCTGCTGGCTGTTGACCTGGCCTCCAAGCTGGAACAATGCCCCGCCGCCGGTGATCGCGAAGCTGGTCTTTCCAATGCCCACGGCGGAGTTCAGGGTCAAATCAAGATCGAGCGAGGACGTATTGAGCTTCAGCTCAAGGCCGTTGCCGACGGTGAGTGCGCCGTTGATCGTGGCAACGGCGTCTGCGCCGACGGCCCGCTGCTTGTCTGACCCGGTAGTATCCGTCGTTTGGAACGCGCCGCTCTGGGCCTGGATCGACACGAAGCTGGCCGAACCGTAACCGGTGCTCTGAAAGGTGATGCCGGAATTGGCGTTGGCTGCGTCGATGAGGCTGGCGGTGACGCCGGTGCTGTCGGAAATGTTGTTGACGGCGAATCCGATCGCCGAGGCGGTGGTCCCGCTGACAAACGACAGGGTCTGCACGCCGGTATTGCCCGCGATTTCGAGCGTGACGCTCTTGGTGATCGCGCTGGTGCGGAACTGAAGATCCGCCAGTTTCGCGCTGCTGATGACGTTGACGTTGACGGGAATGCTGGTTGACGTGCCGAGATTGGCCTGGGAAATTGTCAACGCACTGATCGCGCTGGTCGCCACGCCGCTGGTGATGTAATTGAGGCTTCCATCCAGAAGGTTCAGCCCCGCGAAACTCGTGGTGCCGGCGATCCGGGTGATGCTCTGCACGTCTGAATCGATCTGCAATTGGTTGGCCTGCAATTCGGCCGGCGAAAGGGCTCCGGCGTTGGCGGATTCCACGACCAGGCCGTTGATGTCATCGAGCAGGGAATTGACTTCCGTCAGGGCGCCGTCAGCGGTGGTGATGACGTTGGTTGCCTGGGCGCTGTTGTTTACCGCCTGCTGAAGCCCGGTCATTTCGCTCTGTAGGTTCTGGCTGGCGATCAAACCCGCCGGGTCGTCGGCGCCGCTATTGATGCGCAAACCGGTGCTAAGCCGCTCCAGCGAGGTGTTGAGGGTCGATTGCGAATTGGCCAAAGCGTTCTGGGCAATCAGCGAAGAGACGTTCGTTTCGATGCGGGCCATGTCAATCCTCCATGACTGTTAATGGCAAAATGGCGAGCAGTTGCCTACTTCTTCTGTTCATTGTCTGGCTTGGAATCGATCTTTCCAAATCCCGAAAGATCCTCGGGCTTGACCTGCGCCGCGGCCTTGTTCTCGCGGCGGATGGCGTCATAGACTTCCTTGCGGTGAACACTGATCTCCTTCGGGGCGTTGATGCCCAGTCGGACCTTGTCTCCGCGGATGTCGACTACGGTGACCTCTATATTGTCACCGATCATGATCGTCTCATCGCGCTGACGGGACAAAACCAGCATGTTCAGGCTCCTTCCTGTTTTGGCCGCGTGGCGCCGCGGCAATCGCGGCGGCAACCGGCGCTCGCCCTGACATCCCTGTCCGGGCATTGGACCCTCACGGACTCATTTCCCGCCCGTCGCCGGCGGTTTAGGCCGACTTGGCCAGCGTCACTTCGGAGGCAAGCCTCAGAAGCGGCTGACGCGTCGTCCACTTCTTCTCGGTGAGGACGACCTGCTGCGCCGTGCGGTTTTCACCGTTGACGACGATCGGGCCCAGAAGGTTTCCGGTGAGCCACTCGTCAACCTTGTTGCAGATCACCAGGACCTGGGCAAACTTCAAATCCGTAAAGGCAAGTGTCCTCAAAGGTTTCCTTCCGCAGCGGAACATCGTACTCCTTGAAGAACGTGTTGGGGTCCGTCACGACGAAAGCCACTCCGGGTTCGTCAACGCTTTGCAGCCAGAAGAAATAATTTCCGTGGCCGGTTTGTATGAGAGCAAAGCGCGTGAGATCGGGAAACCCGAGCAGCCCGCGTGGAAAGGTCATGAGGCGGTCCTCATCAACCGTAATGACGCCGAAACGAGAAGTTCTGATCTCCATCTGAGCTCCAATCTCGCATCCGGACCGAGGCCGGGGGCGTGTGCCCGCCGAGCGGCGGAAGCGGAAGTTCTGCCGGCGGCGTCATGCCGCCCGCGTGTCGCCGCGGCGTCCGCCGCGGCCTTGGGCCGTTCAGCCGCATCCGGCGGCCACGGCCTTGGAACCGGATCGCAAGGGCGCGATCCGGCATAGCTTGCCGCGGCTTCTGCCGCGGATTGCTCTTTCGCCGCAGGCCGATCCTCGGCCGCAGGCGTCCGGCGATTTCTGCCGCTCCCGGCAGATTTTTCTGCGCTTTCAGTGATTGGTTGTTTATTTTCCAATCACAATCTACGATGCATCACCACACAGGCAATCCGCGTGCCAAAGGGCTTTACGCAATAAAATCCAGCAGCGATATCTGAAGCGTGTTCGCCGCCGTCTGCAAACCCGCCTCCAGCGCCGTTTGCAGCGTTTGAAACTGCGTAATCGCCTGCGCCATATCCACGTTCTGAAGCTGCGACAGCAACGATTGCGTCGCTGTCTTCTGCTGCGACAAGTCCGTTTGCCGGCTGGTCAGCTCCTGCTCGGCCGCGCCCGTCTGGCCCCGCACCTCGATCACCCGGTTGGTATCGCTCTGAAGATTGCCGCCGGCGCTGGTGATCGCCGCCTGGTTGCCGGATTGCAACGCGTTCATCAGCGCCTGCAGATTTCCGAATATTCCCGTGGAGGTCGGCGCCCCGATGTCGGCGCCGGTGATCGAATTGCCGGATGCCGCCGTGGTCAGCCCGAGGTCGGCGGCGGCGTTGGATGCGTTGAGCGCTGTAACAGTAAACGGGCCGGCCCCGCCGCTGGAATCCGTCAGGACGATTCCGCTGCCCGTCGTCGCCAGCGACGCCGCGATCTTCGGTCCAGCGGCGGTGTTGATGTCGTTGATCACATCCTGGACGGTCACGGCGTTGGAGACGGAAACCTGGAACGTGGAGCCGTCACTGGCCGTGATCTGAAAATCGGGAGTGGCTCCGCCTGCGGTTTGAACACCCCGCCCGTTGTTCAATTGAGCCAGCGGCGAAGACAAAGCGAGGGTCTGGACGCCAAGTTCGGCCGCGGTGGTCCCGCCGTTTTCTCCGACGCTGAGACTCGTGCCTTGTGAGGCGTTGAGGATGTTGATTCCATTGCCGGCGGCATTGATTTGAGCCTGTACGCCCAGGCCCGCGCCGTTGATGGCGTTGAGCATGTCCTGCACAGTGCCGGTCGGCGGCCAGGTGATTGTCTTGGTGAATTGGCCGTTGGTGATCGTCAGGCCGGAGTTGTCGATTCCCGAGCCGTCCAGCAGCGTGGAGAGGGGCGTCAGCAGCGTGACGCGCGGATTGAGCGAACTGCCGACATCCGAAACGCCGGCGCCTTCGCCGGTAGCGGGGGTGGCGATCCCCAGGCTGCGCCGTCGTGCCGGTAATCGTGATATTGTCCGTGGGCGAGCCTGTAATGGTCAGGCCTTGCCCACTGATGGACGCGGTGATTCCGCCGACGGCCGCCTGGTTGATGAGGTTGACGACGTCACCGACGCTGGAGGCCGAGGAGAGATCGACGCTTTGGGTGACGGTCCCGTTGCCGAGTTGAATGGAGCCGAGCTGAATGCCGTCATTGCCGGCGCCGCCCACATCGGACAAACGCGTTTGGGCCGTGAGCGCGGGAGTGATGTCGGCCGATCCGGTTACGCCGGATGCCAGCGCCCCGAAAACCTGAGCGCCATTGGCCTGCAAAGAGACGGAGATGCCGTCATCGACGTTGTTTTGCAGGGTTTGCGCGGTGCCGGTGAATTGAACGACGCCGTTGGCTTCGGTGAACGGCTGTGAATTCCCCGTCGCCCCGCCGAAAAGGTATTGACCGTTGAGTTGCTGGTTGGCGATGGACAGAGACTGGTTATAGATGCTCTGCACGACCGCGACATCGCTTTGCCGCTGGGTTTGGGTGACGTTGGAGCCCACGTCCGCGGAGGCGATCTGCTGCGCCTGCTGGAGGAGCGTGGTGAGGTTGCCGAGGCTGGAGTCCGTCTGGGCCAGCTGCGCGCTGGCGGTGTTAATCGTGTCGTTGTACGTCTGTTGACGGTTGAGGGTCTGATTGAGCTGCATGATCATCGACGCGGCGGAGGGATTGTCGCTGGGCACGTTGATCGCCTGGCCCGTGGACAGCTCGTTCTCCACCTTCAGAAGCTGCGCTTGCGTGCCGTCGATGTTTTGCGACACAAGGTCGCCCTGCATCAGGGTGCTGACATTCGTGAGACCTATGGGAAGAACGGACATCGGTCGTGTTCCTAAAGTGTGATCGACAGCAGTGTGTTCATCATTTGATTGACCGTGGAAATGAACATCGCGGCGCCCTGGTAGCTGCGCTGTTGCTGAAGCATGTTCACGGTCTCCTGGTCGATGTTGACTCCGCTGACGGACTGCTGCTGCGCTTGCAAAGTCTGCTGAATGTCCTGCGTGGACTGGGTGTCGCTCTGAGCCTGGGCGGACGTGGTGGCAATGCCCCCGATCATCGCGTTGTACGCATCGGTCCAGGATTGATTGCCCAGGCTCGATTGGGTGATCGACGGGAATTGGGCGATCGCCAGGGCGTTGGAATTGTCGCCGGGGTCCCCGTTCTGGGCCGCGGCCAAAAGATTGGGATTCGCCGCGGCCACCGGATTCACGGCGATCGACGCCGCATCGGATCCCGTGAAAAACGTGTTAATCCCCAGGGCGGCAAGAACATGGCTGCTGTCCTGGCTAAATGTGACTTGCACGTTCGGATCGGTCGAGGCGATGGTCAGCTTCCCGCCGGAAATCGTCGCTTGAACGCTTGGGATTGAATTCAGGCTGGCGGCAAGACTGTTCAGCGTCGTGTCGCCCGGCTGACCCGTCAGATTGACCGGAACCAGCGTGCTGCTGGACAAACCCGTTTGCGTGTTGGTTGTGGTGAGCACAAAACTACCGTTGACGGGTTGGAATGGCAGATCGGCCGCGGCGCTGTCCAGCGCCGCGGTGGGGTCTTGAACCTGGTTGGTGCTGGTCACGCTGGCAACACCATTAAGTCCCTGGCCGCTGGAATAAACGGAATTCAGGCCGAAAATCAGTCCGCCCGCCAGGGAATTGAATTGCTGTTGAACGGTATTCAGTTGCGTTTGCGCGCTAAGGGTTGCGCCGATTTGCCCGCTGGTCGCCTGGACCGAGCCGTTGTTGGACGCGAAAACCAGCGAATAGTTCGGCTGGCCGTTGACCTGGCTCTGCTGTGCCGCCAATCCGTTGCTGGTCGTGCCGACCACGAGAGGCTCGGAACCGATGTAAACGTTCTCCGTGCCGTTACTCTGATCGATCGTCTGCACGTTGACCAGTTGCGCGAGGCTGTGGACGGCCGCGTCACGCTGATCCAGCAACTGGTCGTCCTCGCCGCCGGCGCCCTGGCTGGTCGCAATCTGCTGGTTGAGCCCGGCAATCTGCTGCGCCAACTGGCTGGCGTTGGCGGCCAGGGAGGTGAGCTGAGAGCCGACGGTGGTCTGCATGGAATCGAGCTGCGTACCAAGACTGTTGAATTGCTGTGTGAGCGACTGCCCATCCTGAATGACGACTTGGCGCTGCGCGGTGTCCGTCGGATTGTTGGCAAGCTGAGACCAATCGTTCATGAAGGTGGTCAGTTGCGTATCCAGGCTATTGCTGCCCAGGGCGTTGAAGATGGTCTCGATTTGCCCGCTTAACTGCTGCGTGGTGTTGGCCGACTGGTAGTCGCTGGTCGCGGAGTTGAGCCGGCTGTTGAGGGACTGGTCAACCTGCCGTTGGATGGCCGAAAGATCGACGCCCGTCCCGATATACACGCCCGGCGATAGCTGCTGATCCGGCAGATCGCTGGTGACGGCAACTTCGCGGGAGTAGTTGGGATTGCTGAGATTGGCGATGTTGTTGCCGGTAATCTGCAATGCCGACTGGGCGGCCGTCAGTGCACTAGCCCCGATGTTGAGCGCCTCCGTTGATGGACATGGCAAAAACCGAATTATCCGACGGCGTCCATGACGCCGACGCGTGACACGACGCGCGGAATTCCTTGCTTGTTGTATAGACCCGCTCGTTCGACGGCGCCGGCGAGAAGACGCACGACGGTGTTCAAATGCCCGAGCACGGCCGATGCAAGGCGCGATGAACCTTGCGACCGCCGCGAAATTCTGGTCGCCAGTTCGCGCAACTCCTGGCGGACCTTCAGCAGACCGGCGGCTTGCGGCGGGAAAAGCTCGGCCAGCCGAGTGAGCCGCGGCTCCTCGGAAAGTTTCAGCACAACGGTGATTTGACGCATCAAATTCCGACGCCGGCTTTCCAGGTCATTGATCCGCAGCCGCGTCGATTCGCTGCGGGTGATCCAATCGGCGATGGCGGGAAGGTCGAATTTCTTCATCGCGGCGTGCTGGGCCTCAAGCTGATCGAGCAGCTTGCGATGCTCGGCCGTCAACTGCATGAGGATGGCCTGCAGATCAGATATATGGCGGGACATGTTGGTCTCCGGAGAGAACGGGTCTGGCTGCCGCGGCCCGGGCGGCTCGCACGCGATCGGCCCCTTCGCGCTCGGCGTTCAGGCCGCCGAATGACCGGCCGGGGCGGGATCTTTTTGCCTCGATTCGGTTGACGATGGATTGGACCAGCGAATCGGAAGCGTTGCTGGCCATGCGCTCGGCCAACCGCTCGTCGTACATGGCTCCAAACGCCTGGCCTGCCTCGCCGCCGTCCAGCAGCGTGCTGTGAAACGGGCTTTGGCGCACCTGCTTGAGCATTGGCTCGAAGAACGCCATCGCGACCCATTTGCGCGTCTGCTGGATGAGCTTGTCGTGTTGCGACATCGGCCCGCGGGCGCCAAAGTTTGCAATCGGATGCCCCGCGCCGCGGCGCGTGCTCGGAAATGGAATCGTGGAAAGAGTCATGTCGCTCCTTATTCCTCAATGAGTTCGGCGTGCAGCTTGCCGGTCTTGTAAAGCTCCTCGATGATTTGGATGCGATCCTGCGCGGGAACCTTGAGTTCTTCCATGGCCGCGACAAGGTCCATCAGATTTCCGATTCCCTCGCCGGTGGTGGAAATGGCGATGGCCTGATGATCGGTAATGAACGGGTTACGGGAGTGGGCGTCGGCGCCGGCGTGACCGTGGAAATCGAAAGGCCGTTGTGGCTGATCACCACCGGGCTGATTTCAACGTCGCCGGTCATAATGACCGTTCCGGTCTTCTGGTTGATCGTGACCCGAGCCCTTGTCGCAAGCATCTGGACCGGCAACTGCTGGATTCGGCCTATGAAGCTGTCGGGATGATCGCGCTCGTTGGTTGGGATCGTGACGATGATGTTCTTGCCATCCACCGCCGTGGCGAGCGTTTCGCCGTCTATGGATTCCGAATCGTTGATGATCTTGGCTATTCGGCTGGCAGTTCCCCAACTCGAGGAGTATTCATCGATAATCAACGTGAATCGGCCCGCGGCATCGATCACCCGTGCGGGAAGGTCCGCCTCCATCACCGCCCCGCCGGCAGCGGCGCGGATCACGCCCACGGTCGGCGTGCTCGGATCCTCCAAGGTCACCGGCCCTTCGGCCAGAGCCAGAAGCGGGCCGCCGGGCAGCGGCCCCTGCATGGGGGTAACGAAGAGCCGCCCACCCCTGAGACTGGCGGCGGCGCCGACGCTTGAAACGTGCACGTCCAGATGATCGCCGTCGCGAGCCCCCGCCGCTGGAACCGTGGCCGTCACCATGACGACCGCCACGTTGGCAGCGTTATTCAGTTCCTGAACGGTAACGGGGTCGCCGAATTTCGAGAGCATCGACCGCAGCGGCGCGATCGCTGCCGTGAAGCTCCCGCCGTCGCCCGTGCCTTTGAGGCCGTAGACCAGCCCCAGGCCGGTCAGGACGTTGGTCCGTTCACCCCCGATGCGGGTGATGTCCGCCACTTTGACCGCTGCGGCCGGGGCTGCCATCAGACCGAGTGTCAGCAGAAGGATGGGAAGGCGGATGGACATTCGCATCATCTTCAAAAGCCCGCGGGTTCGGGGCGCAGCCGTTAACCGCGCATTTCACACATACGACCGATAACCATCGTCAGAATGGGTTCGCCCAGTCAAAAAATCGTTCGAACCAGCCGCGCTTGGTGGTGTCCTTCACCGCCCCCTTGTGCTGTTTGTCCAGCGAAAGGTTGAAAAGCTGATTGCTGAGCACGGTATTATCGGCCGTGATGTCCTCGACGCGGCAGGTGCCGATCAGAGTGACCTTTTGCTCCTCATCGTCCGTTTTTATGTTCTCCGTCGCTTGAAGAATGAGCGTGCCGTTCGGCTTCACGTCGAGAACTTCCGCCGTAATGCGGCCGGTATACGAATCGTCGCGTTCGAGCTGCGCGGTGCCCTTGAAATCCCGCTGACCGCTGGTTTTCAGCTCGATGGGAGTGACCGGCAGGTGCTCGTTGAGGGACGGACCATTCTGCAACCCGAGGGTCACGTAGCTGTCGATGATCGCGTCCAGGTCATTCTTGCGCTTCAAATCCGTGGTTCCGTTGGTCTGAAACTGGCTGTTTTCGCGGATGACGATGGTGACCAGATCGTGCTTGCGGAGCAGTTTGGGCTTGGCCGGCGGAACGTTGTAGTAGCTGGCGAGTTCGGGAGTCAGACTCCCCGCCGTTGGATTGGCCGGCGGTCTCCGCGCGCAGGAGCGATCCGCCGCAATGCTCAACCAGCACGCCAATGGGCAGGACCGGAGCCTGCGGAGAAATCGGGCCAAGCCCGGCCGCGTCGGGATTCGTGGTATAGGCGGAGGAAGACTGCGCCGGCGGCGGCGCAACCTGCGCGACTGCCGCCGCAGCCATGGTCAAGGCCGCTGCCGCACTCACGGTCCCAATCAACATTCGCGACACTTTGGACATAGGTGAAAATCCCTTCAATTGCCCTGCGAAACCTGATCGGCGGCGGCGGATTCGCCGAGGCGGGCTTCCTGCGGGCCGGTCACGGTGACATCCAGCACGTCACGCGTATTCTCGTTTCGAACCCTGATGGTTTGGCCCAGCGCCCCCTGTTCCATGGCCCGGGCGACGGAGCGGAGTTGGACCGTGCCGCGCGTCAGATTGACCGTGACGAGCTGGCCGGACTTGACCAGCGGGACCGCATCGACGAGTTGTGCCGTCATCACCACGCCCGCCCGAAGGTCCGTCGCCGCCTGCTGCCCGACGCATTGGTCCATTGTCAGAAGCTGATGGTCTGAAAGAGAATCAACCAAAACGCGACGCGAGGTGAAGTCGGCGGCGGAGAGAATTTTGTGAACGGCCAGGGGCCGGGCCACGACCACCTGCTCTTCCCAGGCGCGGGCAACCGCGTTGATCGTCATCGTTTTGCTGGACGAATCGGTCAGGAGCCTTCACCTCCCACGAGACGTTTCCCAGCGCCACTGCGCGAGGGGCGGATGTCAAACCTAAAGCACGGCTCGGCCAGCGAAATCACCTTTTCGTCCTCCGGACTGAACGTCAATTGCAGGGACTCCGGCAAGATGCTCAGCCGCTGCGCAAGATCGCTGACCAGCCTGTCGCGAAGCGTATGCAAATTCGGATCCACCGCGCCGGCATTCGAGGCCTGTGCCGTAGGATTCGCCAGCTTGGCCGAACCGGGCTGCTGGGCGTCGATCCATTGCTGGACGGACGCCTGCGAGTCGCCGCTCTGCCCGTCGCTGCGCGTGACGGCGCAGCTCGTGACGCCGGCGAAATTGATCATGGCGATGTTGACGCCCGCGCCCTGAAGCGTCTGGCGGACATCGTCAACGGTGATCGTGCGGAACGAGACGCCCGCGGTCAGATGCGCCAGCGTCAGATCGGCGATCGGCGCGAAGACGGCCGCATCCGCGTCCGACCAGCGGCAAACCTGCTTGAGCGTGACGTCCGCCCCGTCGATGGAAGCCTCCTGCCGCAACTCCAGCGTTCCCGCCGGCGTGCTGTTGGCCTCGTCGGGAACAAATTTTTCGCCGCCGGGCAGATCGGGCATCGCCGCCAGCGCGGCCGCGTCGCTCACTGCGATCGACGGAACCTCCTGCCCATAGCCCCACTGATGCAGCAAGGTCTGCGTCGCCCAGGCGAGAATCGTCATGAGCACGAGCAATTGGGCTTGCTTTCGCTTGCTGAGCCGTGGGTTATTCATGGCGAACTCTTATTCCCTGTTGCGTTTATTGACGCCCCAGATTGGTGATGGTCTGAAGGGCCTGATTCGCTGTCTGAATCGTCTGGCTGTTCAATTCGAACGCCCGCTGCGTCTGGATCAGGGTGACCAGTTCGTTGACGGGATCGACGTTGCTGGCTTCAAGGTAACTCTGAAGGAGCGTGCCCGATCCTTGATCGCCCGGAGTGGACTCGATCGGCGGGCCAGACGCCTGGGTTTCCTGGTAGAGATTCCCGCCCAGCAGTTGCAGACCCTGGGGATTGACGAATTGCGTCAGCTTGAACTGACCGAGTTGTGTCGGCGTGGTGGCGCCGGGCTGGGTGCCGGTGATGATGCCATCCTGACTGATCTGGATGTTGGTCACTCCCGTCGGGATGGTCAGGGGCGGATCAAGCTGGTAGCCGTCTCCCATCCCGACGACTAATTGATTCTGGTTGTTGACGAAGAACTGTCCGTTTCGCGTGTATGCGGTTCCATCGCCCAGCGTGCTCAGAACTTTCACGCGGAAGAATCCGGGGCCTTGGATGCCGACATCCAGCGTGTTGCCGGTGTTCTGCATGCTGCCTTCGGTCAGATCCAACTGCGTGTTGCTGATGCGCGTTCCAAGTCCGACAAAAATCCCCGACGGAGAAATATCCCCGTTGCCGCTGGTTGTGCCGGGCGACCGTTGCGTCTGATAAAACAGATCCTCGAAGTTGACCCGGCTGCCTTTGAAGGCGGTGGTTTCGGCGTTGGCCAAATTGTTGGCGATGACGTTCGATCGCCGTCGAAAGCCCCCGTAATCCGGTGGCCGCGGAATGTAGCGCGGTAATTGCCATGTGAAATCCGTGAGTCCCTTAACTCGTCAATCAACCGATTTTGCCTACGTCGTTCACCAGCTTGTCGAGCGTTTGGTCCTGAATTTGGATCATGTTCGCGTTGGCCTCGAGCTGGCGCTGGGTATCCATCAACTCCACCAGTTCCGCCGCCGGATCGACGTTGGATCGTTCGATGAATCCCGTGCGTACGGTCGGGCTGGCCTGCGTCAACTTCGTTCCTTCGGGGATGGACAAAAGCGTGCCGCCATCCTTCTGCAGCGCCTCCGGATCGCCCGTGTCGAAGAAACCGATGTGCGCCACTATCTTGCCGGCCTGCGTGATGGTTCCGTCCGAGGCGATGTTTATTGGCTGCGTGCCGTCCAGGGTGATGGGGACTTGTTTATCGTCAAGAACGGTCTGGGCCGGATCGTTGGATAGAGCCAGGGCGCCGTTGCGGTTGAGGACGAGCTGCCCGTTTCGCGTCAGATGCATTTTCTTGCCGCTGCCGACGGCGAGGAATCCGTTGCCTTCCAGGGCCAGATCCATGTTGTTGCCGGTCGGCTCGAATTCGCCGGGGCGAGTGTCAACCGCAAGCCGCGCCGCCAGCAGTCCCCCGCCGATGTTTTCCAGCAGCGGATTGGTCTGACTTTGCTCGCCGAGTTCCTGCGCGGCGGTTGAGCGCTGCTGCAGAATCGCCAGGTCTTTCTTGAAGCCGACGGTTTCGGAGTTGGCGATATTGTTGGCGATGACGTCCTGCCGGTACGAATTGGTCATCACGCCCGAGGCTGATAGATAGAGGCCGTAAATCATTCGGCCTCTCTTTCGGCAAGCGCGGCGGTAATGAAATTCGCCGAGCGACTCGCCAAAGTCGCCGCCGGCCATGGGCGCTTTGCAGTCCGGATCGGCTCCGCCGACCGCAGGCTCAAGACGCAAGGCGCTGGAGATGAAGGGCAACGGCAAGGCGAGCGGCCTCGACGATGCGCCGACCCAAATCCTTCGGTACATCCTGCATACGCACTGGCTCCGCAAAGCGACCCAACGTCCGGCGAGGCTAAACAAGCCGCGTGCCAGCGGGCGCCGCTGACCGACCCTCGCATGCGAAGGCGATGCCATGGATGAATCGAAACACCTTGAAAAACGAGCCTCAATCGCGTGAAATGAATCCTTGAATTTTCATTGGGTTCGATCCGGGAAAGCCATCCGTCGAAACCGAAGGCAGGCGCAGAACCTGCCGCCATCCAGGCAAATTCCTCCACTATCTTGAAATCCGCCCGAGAGAGGCCATCATGCCAACGGGTGGGGCCGTTTCACTCCGAACGCGAACGCTCCAGTGGCGGCGATCGATGAACGAGATTATCGAAAAACTGAAGGCCGACTACGACACGGTGGCCTATGAGGCCTGGGAGCACTATCACGCCCATCCCGACCGGATGGCCGTGACCGCCGCGTTGCGAGGCCTTGTCCCGCCGCCGGTCAACCATTGCCGCGTGCTCGAAATCGCTTGCGCCAGAGGCGGCAACCTGCTCCCCATGGCAGAGCAGATGCCGGAAAGCCGCTTCCTCGGCATCGACATCTCGCCGCGTCAGATTGAAAGCGGATCCGCCCTGGTTCGTGAACTGGGCCTGACCAACATCGAGTTGCGTTGCCAGAACCTGATGGACTTTCCGGAAAACGCCGGGACTTTCGACTACATCATCGCGCACGGTTTTTATTCCTGGGTGCCCGAGCCCGTGCGTAAGCAACTGATGACGGTCTGCCGACGACATCTGGCCGACAACGGGCTTGCGTTCATCAGCTACAACACCTTTCCCGGCTGGCGGGGGAAAGGGGTTATCCGTGACATGATGCTCTACCACGCCCGCAACGCCACCGATCCTGCCGAGCGGGTGAAACGCGGACGCGAGATAGTGCAATTGGTCGCCGAAAACACCTTGCAAAAGGCCTCCTACAAAAGCATGGTTAGTGAATTCAGTAAATCCATATCCACTGACGTTGACAACTACCTTTTGCATGATCACATGGAGGTGATTAACGAAGCCGTCTATTTTCGGGATTTTGTCAGCGAAGCGCAGGCACATGGCCTGGCGCATCTCGGCGACGCCAATCTCGGAGACGATTATTGGGACAGAATCCCGGCCGCGCTCGCGATTCGCTTTCGAAGATGTCGGCCGACATCGTGGAGCGGGATCAATATATGGACTTTCTGACGAATCGCATGTTCCGACGCTCGATCTTGTGCCGCGCGGAAGCGGCGCTGGGGACACCCCAGGCGGCGGCGAACCAGATCCGCAAGCTGTACGTTGCGAGCAATCCGACCGAAACACCAGCCGGCGCCAACGCCGCCGGGCAACCCTTGACTCAGTTCGGAACGGAGCACAATCAGGTGCAGCTTTCGGACGCTCGGCCCATTGCCGCGATGCGGCATCTTCGCGGCGCGTGGCCGTCGGCGGTGCCGTTCTCGGACCTGGCGACGGCGGTCCTCGTCCAAGCGCCCGCCAACCACACAGACCCCGAAAGGAACGCCGAAGCCTTGGCCCATATGATCGAAACCTGTTATTCGCTCGGCATCGTCGAACTGTGGAGTCGCCCGACGGACTATATCTCGCCCACGGCCGGTCAATATCCCCGAGCCACGCGGTGGGCTCGGTGGCAGGCGGCTCATCTTCCAACGGTCACCTCGTTGCGCCACTTGCCGATCAAGACCGACGACGTGCTCCGCGGGATGCTTCCGCTGGTGGACGGCACGCGAGATCGCAAAGCTCTGGTGGCCCAATGCGTCAGGCGGAATGACGCCGCGGACCCGGCCAAGGCCGAATCTCCCTTGGCCAACCGCGACCCGCAGAGCATCGAGCAACTGATCGACGTCATACTTCAACGAATGGCGTCGGTCAGCTTGCTTGTCAGCGACTGATCGTGGCGACAAAACTTGACTTGGCGTCATGCGGCAACCGACCTTTTCCTCCTAAACAGCGTTTCGACCGCTGCCCACGCCGATCCGCACACCGCTCCGCTATTCCGCGAGCCCGTCAAACGGCTGCATCAGTCGATCCATCAGCTCATTGCGATCGCCGGCGGACAGCGGCTCCATCGTCACAGTGACCTCACCCTCGACAACTTTGATGTCCGTCAATCTCGCCGGCATGGCGCGGCGGAGGTTGGACATGTCGAAGGGAATCAGCATGACCGGGTCGCATGGGCGATTGTTCATCGCCCACAGAAGCAGCCGAAGCCATGCGGCGGCGAGAGCCGAACTGTTCGCCGCCAGCGTGGAGTCGATCTTCGCGTTGGGCTGCTCGATGGCCAGTTGTTGCCGAAGCAGGGATTGCAGACGCCGCATGTGGCCGGAGACCGCGGACATAGGGACCGGAAGACGTCCGGCGTGCAGGGCGGCGAGATCGAGATGCAGATTGCCTTCGGCATCGATGCGGGGGTCGAACTCGGCGCTGGCGAGGGTGCGAAACTCGGGCGACTGCCCCGCGAGGATGATCGCATCGTCCTCGAACACGATCCGGCCATCGGTGAAATACCTCGCAATGCGCTGCTGGAGTTGCGACGCATCGGGGGTTCGCCAACTGATGATGAACGAATTGATCTCCTCCTCGTCGAACGTGATGGTCTTAGCTCCGATAAGAGGCTCGTTGGGGCCGGCCAGTCCATGCAGCCTTCGGAGTTGCTGAGCCTGCGCGCTGGCGGCCCAACTGAAGAGATCGAGCAGTTTCTGATCGGCCCGATTGGCGGCATCTTTGGTCTGCTGGGCCGTGGCCATGCGCGGGCGATACCAATTCGGGGTGCCGCGGTACAGATAGGTCCCGAAAACCGCCGCGGCCAGCAGAGCCAGCAGCGCGTAGGCAAGGACATAGAACAATCGCTTGAACCAGGTCATTATGAATGTCGATTTCCCATTGCCCTTCGACTTCGCCCAGGGGCCTTGTGCAATTCCCGACCGGTAGTTTACCGACACAGACGGAAGATTCGACATAGACCGCAATGGGCGGCGGGCGGGGGTGTCGCGAAAACCTCTTGTTTGCGGCGCCCGGACCGCGGCATGGGGTAGACTGCGGAATGATGTTGAGGCCGACGCATCTATCGGACAAGCCGCTGAATGACTGGTCGCACTCGGCGATCCTGGGGGATCGCGGGGTGGCGGCGCGGAATTTCGCCGACCTCGTCGCGGCGCGGATGGCCGGGACCGTTCTGCCGTTCAGCGAACGCGAATCGCTCGTCCGAGCCGCCGCCAGGCACGGCATCAATCGTTTTGAAGCAAATCTGCTCATTGCGGCGGTTCAACATCAAATGCGCGTTGGACGGCAACGCCTGGCAAAACCCGCGTGGCTCGGATTGCGTTTCTCTTCGGCCCTGCCAGCTTTCGCCGCAATCCCCACGAGGATAATTGCAGCGGTCCAACGTCAATCGCGGATCGGCCGACAACGGGCCATTGCAAATGGGGTTTGGCCGACGTTCCGATTCTCCTCGGCGCTGGCGACGTTCGTCGCCGTTCAGGCGGGGATCGTCGCGGCGGTTTGGTATCTGGTTTGGTATTGAGGCCCCCACCGCGGCGCGGCGGGTTTTTGCGCCGACCGCGCCGGCGACTATAATCCAATCCAACCATGAAGCTGAACGTTCTGGAATCGCCGGCGGAGCCGTGGTTCGCCGATGGGCTGCAATTTACGTGCAGCCAGTGTGGAAACTGCTGCAGCGGCCCGCCGGGGTTTGTCTGGATCAGCCCCGAGGAGATCGGGCGCGTCGCGGAATTTTTGGGCACTGCGCCGCAGGAGGTGGTGGAGAAATATTGCCGCAAAGTCGCCGGGCGGTTTTGCCTTAAGGAGCGGCGCGATCCGCGGCATGGCGGGTATGACTGCATCTTCATCAAGGAACTCCCCGCTGAAAACCAGGACTCGGGCCAGGCTCACGCCGCGCGAGTGACCCACTCGCGGCGGATTTGTTCGATCTATTCGGTTCGCCCGTTGCAATGTCGGACCTGGCCCTTTTGGACCGGGAACCTCTCGAGCCGCGTCGCGTGGGAATCGGCGTCGAAAAGATGTCCGGGAATGAACCAGGGGGAATGGTTCGATCGGGCGCGGATCGAGAAGCTGCGCGATGCCGAGGATTGGCCGGCAAACCCGCCGACGTCAAACTTGTGGTATATGGACGAGACCGAATCGGGCGATGCCAACGGCAACGACTTCACCGATTTGGAGGGGGATCTCGGAAACAGCACAACCGGCTCCAATTCCGGCAACATCGTCAATGGCTCGTTCACCAACCTCGCCACCGGCCCCGGCGGGATCGTCCTGGGCATTACCTCCCGCACCACCATTAAAACCTTCTACTACTCCGACCAGTGGCAACTCATCCAGGAGAATACCCAAACCTCGCCAACCGCCACGCCGGTCGTCATGGATCAGTACGTCTGGGGACAGGCGAACGTGAATGAACTGGTGCTCCGCGATGACAACTCAGTCAGCGGAAATCTGGGCGTCAGCGGATCGGGTCTGGGCGAGCGGATCTACGCCGAGCAGGATGCCAACTGGAACGTCACCGCCTTGACCGGCGCTTCCGGCAACGAACTGGAGCAGTTCACCTACACACCGTACGGAAATGTCACGGTCCTGTACCCCAGCGGCTCGCCCGCGAGCGACCTTTACAATTGGGTCTATCTGTTCCAGGGCGGCAGGCTGGATACGACCACGGGATTGTATAAATTCCAGCATCGGGATTACAGCCCGACGCTGGGGACGTGGGTGGAGCAGGACCCGAGCGGTTACGTTAACGGTTCAAATCTCTATCAGGCGTTCAATTCCAATCCCGTGTCGCGAATTGATCCGACCGGGTTGCAACTTGGGACGCAACCGCCAGGCGAACAGGGATGGGGAGTGCCGCCAGTACCTAACCCCGGCCCTCCATCCGGCTACAACCCTCATATGGAGAACTATACGCCGCCGCCTTGGGAAGGCCGCGTACGAAGTATTCTCGGTTGGATCTCATTTCTCTGCTTTCTCGGTGCAGGGGTGGGAGAATCTCCGGCCCCTCCCATCGAACCTTATCCTCTTGCTCCCATAGGAGAATTCCCTGCGCCGCCTCCGCCTATCGCCCCAGGCCCCCCCTATTGATGAATTCCCTATTGGTCCGGTTCCGGCCCCCGGTCCACCTGCGACCTATCCTACGCCCGAACCAACACCAACGCCCGAACCAACGCCGCAACCCCCGGGTCCACGTACACCAAGATTCGGACCTCAGCCTCCTCCCCAACCCCAACCGTACCCGTGGCCCAGAGTAGGTCCAGTGGAGCCAGGGGGTCCACCAACAAATAACAATTAAAATCGGATCGCATTTGAATCCTTCTGACGACACTTTTTCGAAAGTTTCAGATATTGACCAGATTTTCATCACAGCTCAAATAAGTTGGCGTGGATAAGGTTGGGACCATAGAATTGAACTTATGGAGAAACGATAGAATGCCCAAGCTTTCGTGGGATAGAATTTTTCAGACTTGCGTAACTGCAAACAATGATGCGATTCTCGTCGCCAGATATCCGGTCTTCCTTCGCTCGGAATGGGGCTTGCGACCGTTTCTAGTACCTGCATTGGGCGCCAACGAAATTGTGTCGATGATAGACGAGATAGCGCCGCCGCCAAAAGATCGTTGGGAGTTCGCAGGCGGGTACATGTTTGACACTAAATTTGGTGAAAATTATAGGTTCCGCATTTCAGTCGTTGGAATCCAAGAATCACCATCCGCGATATTGACACGGCTTTCCTTCTTCGCGCCACGATTGCCACTGTCCACCGATGAGGCAAAGTGGACCTCCGTCGACCCGCCACTATCGTATGAATCCCTTCTCGCATGGTGCGGGGAAGGGGCGAGACGAGACGCGATTCTCGTACCAAAATGCCCACCGCTCATGTGGTCGGATTCGGCTATACACGTTCCTTTCGTCCCGGAACTAAGCAGCACTGAAATATCTTCTTTGGTCGCCCATAAAATAAAGCGATTGGGCATAGCTCGAAAAGACGAAAGTTACCCAAGCTTTAATATCGCGCAGGGCACGCATAGATTTTGCGCCGCGGTTTTCGAGGATCGTGACCCAATACTTGTCGCTTTGATGAAACTTCCGGAAGAAGTAAAGGTGATGCAAGCCGATAACCACAAATAGCTGCACGAAGCAGCTTTTGCCGTTAGATTTGGTGCCTCGACCAAAGCGAAACCGGGCAGGTCAATAGGCCCGCCCTCACGGCATCTGCGACGGATTCCGGCGAAGGCGCATTGAACTCGAATTCCGGCAACATCGCGAGCGGCTCTTTCACCAACGTCGCCACCGGCCCCGGCGGGATCATCCTGGGCATCACCTCCCGCACCACCATTAAAACCTTCTACTACTCCGACCAGTGGCAACTCATCCAGGAGAATGCCCAGACCTCGCCAACGGCCACGGCGGTCGTCATGGATCAGTACGTCTGGGGGCAGGCGTACGTGAATGAGCTGGTGCTATCGGGCGTAAGCGATATCCACACTCCCATCCCTGGACACTCTTTCGCATCCGTGCTTTTCTGACGAGAGACCCGCTCTTTTTGTTCACTGACAGGCCTCCGGCATCAGAGGGGACATTCAGGATTTCTGTTACCGCAATCCACAAAGATGCAATCTTGAATATCGGAATTCAAAGTCGTTTCCCTGCGCCCCCCTTCCGTGTCTCGGCGTCTCCGCGGCTTCATTTAATTCTTCCAACGCTTGACGCCGGTCGAGCCGATAATTAGACTGGTCGTCATCTAGTCTGAATTGTTCCACGGGAGCCTCATGGCCGCTATTCAACATCCCAATACGGTCGGCGCATATGACGCCAAGACGCGGTTTTCCGAACTCCTGGAACTGGTGGAAACCGGCAAGGAGTTCACCATCACCAAGCACGGCATGCCCGTGGCCCGACTCGTGCCCGCCAGAAAGAAAATGCCGCCGCAACAGCGCAGGGAAGCCATTGAACGTTGGATCGAGTCGTCAAGGGGCGTCAGCCTCGGAGCGTATAAAATCCGTGATCTGATCAATGAAGGACGGCCGTGAAACCGAGCTTTGTGGTCGATTCCTCGGTGGCATTGGCATGGTGCTTTGGCAATGAGGCCACGCCGGCAACTCGGGCGCTGTTGCAAAGAATGGGTGGCGAGGCGGCGCTGTTGCCGGCTTGGTGGTTTCTGGAGTTGACCAATGTCCTTGCCCTGGCCGAACGCAAAGGCCGGATCACCCCGGCGAAGGTGGCGGAATTCATTGCGCTAATCGACGGATTTGATTTGGAAATCGACGAGGAAGGCGCGGGGCGGGCGTTTACGCATCTGTTGCCGCTGTGCCGATCGCATCGACTGACGAGCTATGATGCGATTTACCTGGACCTGGCCCTGCGTCGAGAGCTTCCGCTGGCGACGCTGGATGATCCGCTGCGCAAGGCTGCGAAAAAGCTGGGCGTCAAGGTGTTAGGGGTGTGAATGAATTGCGGGGGCGGATCGTAGCCGGAGGTGCATCCGGTGCTTCGACGCCGGTGAAGGAATCCCCCCGGTGAATCATCGGGGGCTAAATGGGGGGGCGGGAGGTTCGCGCGCGCGGGGATTGGGCGTATTATCAAGTCAACTATGTTCGATACGCTTACCGACAAATTCTCCGGCGTGTTCCGATCGCTCACCGGCCGCGGGCGCATCAGCGAGGAAAATATCCGCGAGGCGATGAAAAGCGTCCGCACCGCGCTGCTCGAAGCGGACGTGAATCTCAAAGTCGTCAACGATTTCAACGAGCACGTTATTCAGAAAGCCATCGGACAGGAGGTCATCAAGAGCCTTCAGCCCGGCGAGCTGATGGTCAAAATCTGCTACGACGAATTGCTGAATCTTCTCGGGCCGGTGGATACGAACATTTATTTCGTCCAGCCCGGGCCGACGATTCTCATGATGTGCGGGCTGCAAGGCTCGGGGAAGACGACGACCTGCGGGAAGCTGGCCAAATTCCTCATCGGCAAGGGGCATCATCCGATGCTGGCGGCGGCGGACTTGCAGCGTCCCGCGGCCGTCGAGCAGCTTCGGGTCATCGCCCAGCAGGTTGACGTTCCGGTCTATACCGATGACTCCAAAGTGGCGCCGCATGGGCAGGTTGTTCGCGGGGCGGCGGTTTCCGTCTGCCGGGCGGCGATCGCTCAGGCGAAATCGTCCGGACGCGATGTGGTCATTCTCGACACCGCCGGCCGGCTGCACATCGACGATGATTTGATGGGCGAATTGCGCGACATCAATGGGCAGCTCAAGCCGCATCAGATTTATCTGGTGCTGGACAGCATGAGCGGGCAGGACGCGGTCAACAGCGCCAAGGCGTTCAACGACCAGCTCGAGCTAGACGGGTTGATCCTCACGAAGCTGGACAGCGACACGCGCGGCGGGGCGCTGCTGTCGGCCAAGATGGTCACGGGCAAGCCGGTGAAATTCCTCGGCGTGGGCGAGAAGCTGGAGGCGTTGGAGGAATTCCGGCCCGAGGGGATGGCGTCGCGCATCCTGGGAATGGGCGACATCGTCGGACTGGTCACCGAAGCGCAGAAGAATTTCGACATGGAGGAAACGGCCAAGCTCCAGGAAAAGATGGAGAAGGGCCAGTTCACGCTCGACGATTTCATGTCACAGATGGGCCAGATCAAAAAGCTCGGTTCAATCGGCAAAGTGATGGGGATGATCCCGGGCATGGGCGAGATGAGCAAAGCGGCCAACATGAACGACAGCGACGTGGAGCGGCAGATGTCGCACATGCGGGCGATTTACGATTCAATGACGCGGGAGGAGCGGAAGAAGCCGGAGTTGCTGGAACACGGCCGGCGGCGCAGGGTGTCGGCCGGGGCCGGCGTGCCCGTCCATGCGGTGGGGCAATTCATCAAGCAATTCGAGAGCGCCCGCGACGTGATGCGGGCGCTGGGCGGGCAGGGGTTGATGGGAAAAATGCGATTTATGAAATCGGTCATGTCGGGCGGCCTGAGCAACCTGGGCATGCCGGGCGGGCCGATGCTCAGCACCAAAAAATCGGGGTTCATGGAGAAGAAGGATCGGAATAAAAAGAAGAAGCGGCGGTGAAGGGGTCCGGGGATTTGCCGAACTCTTTTGGAATGCCGCCTCGAGGCCGAGGCGGCCAAACTTGCGCGGTTTTTAATTCCAAGCGATCAAACCCGGCTCGAAGGGGGTGGCCATGTCCGCGTCGCCCGGCAGGACGCGGACGGCGAATCCCTGACGGCCGCTGACGCGGCATTCGATCTGGCCGCTGAATACGTGCCTCGAACCGGCGATCTGCTTGGAATAGGCCATCGGCAGGACTTTCGGCCTGCCGATCTCGCCGGTGGCGGTGATCGGGCCGGCATACATCTGCACGGTGATTTCGTTCGGATCGATGTCGGGCAAATCGATCAGAGCTTCGACCTGCATGTTTTCGCCGACGCGATAATGGCCGTTGCCGCCGACGTGAATGCCGACGATCTTGATCCCGCCCCAGCGTTGGCGAAGCATTTCCTTGGCCTTGGCGAGCTTGATGGAGCGTTGGAGATTATCGGCGGCGAGGATGCGGCCGCGCACGTCGGAGGGGACGTAAAATCTCTCGGTGTAGTCGTAGACCATGCGGTTGGTGTTGAATAGCGGGGCGAGCCTGCGCATGCAGGTTTTCATGCGCCGATCCATTCGCGGGGAATGTTGTCCACGGTGCGCTTGTAGAACAGCGGAATGATCTGTTTTTCCAGGATGTCATAGAGGGCCTGGCTTTCGAGCTGGTCCTGGGTGTTGCCGTCGGAATAGCTCTCGCCGCGTCCGATGGCCCAGCCGAGGTCGGGGGAATATCCCTCGACCCACCAACCGTCGAGGATGGAGCAATTGAGCACGCCGTTGGCGGCGGCTTTCATGCCGCTGGTTCCGCTGGCTTCCATGCCGCGGCGCGGCGTGTTGAGCCAGACATCGACGCCCTGCACGAGCATGCGGGCGATGTTGATGTCGTAATTTTCGAGGAAGACGACTTTGCGGCGAACGGAGGGATTGCGGGCGAAATTGACGATGGCCTTGATCGAGCTCCTTGCCCTCATGGTCGGCCGGATGGGCCTTGCCCGCGAAGACGAACTGCACGGGACGCTTGGCATCTTCGAGGAGGCGCTGCAGTCGGGAAATGTCGCGCAGAAGGAGCGAGCCGCGTTTGTAGCTGGCGAATCGGCGGGCGAAACCAACGGTCAGGGACTCGGGGTCGAGCACCTCGTCGGCAATGGCGATGTCGTCAAAGGACGCCCCGCGCCGAGTCAGTTGGTCCTTGAGAATGGCGCGGGTCCAGCCGACGAGCTTCTCCCGGCAGCGCTCGTGACAGCGCCACAATTCCTCGTCGGGAATCTGCATGACGCCTTCCCAAACCGATTGGTCGGTGGGATCGGTCTGCCATTTTCCACTGAGATATCGATCCAGCACGAAGACCATGTCCGGCGACAGCCAGGAGCGGATGTGAATCCCGTTGGTGATGTGCTTGACGGGCACCTCGTCGGGGGGCACTTGCGGCCAGAGGTTGTGCCACATCTTGCGGCTCACCTCGCCGTGCAATTCGCTGACGGCATTGACGCTGTCGGCGAGGCGAATCGCCAGCACGGCCATGGAAAAGCCCTGCTTCTTGTTGGTGACTTCCTCGCGGCCGAGGGCGAGAAATCCCTCTTCGTCGAGCTTGAGCGACGGATAATAATTCTTGAAATACTTGGACATCGTGTCCGGGGCGAAAGTGTCGATCCCCGCGGGGACGGGGGTGTGGGTGGTGAAGACGTTGGTCGCCATCACGTATTGCCGCGCCTGATCGAAAGTCAGCGGGCTACTCTCCAGGAGCACGCGAATTCGCTCCAGGGCCAAAAAGGCGCTGTGCCCCTCATTCATGTGGAACACGGTCGGCTCGATCTGCAGCGCTTCCAGCGCCCGCACGCCACCGATGCCCAGAACGACCTCCTGCTTGATGCGCATTTCCGGCCCGCCGCCATAAAGTTTGCCGGTGATCTCGCGGTCGGCGGGCGAATTCTCGGGCAAATTGGTGTCCAGGAGATAGAGGGGAACGCGTCCGACGTTGGCCCGCCAGACCTTGCAGAAGACCGCGTTCTCCGGCAGATCGACGCGCACCTGGACGGGCGAACCATCGGTGTGCTTGACCGGCTCGATGGGGAGGTTGTAGAAATCCATCTCGGGATAGGCCTCCTGCTGCCACCCATCGGCCGAGAGATATTGCTGGAAATACCCGTTTCGGTAGAGCAGTCCCATCGCCACCAGGGGCAACCCGATCTCGCTGGCGCTCTTGAGATGGTCGCCCGCCAGGACGCCCAGGCCGCCGGAATAGACCGGCAGGGATTCGTGCAAGCCGAACTCCGCGGAAAAATAGGCGACCAGAAACGGCTTCTTCTCCTCCGGCGCCGCGGCGTGCGCCTTGCCAAACCATCCGGTCTCCTTGAGATGGTATTTGAACGCCTGGTAAACGCGGGTGAGCTGGGCCATGTATCCGTCGTTGGCCACGGTATCCGCCAATTTCTTCTGATCGATGATCCCCAGGAGCTTTACGGGGTTGTGATGGACTTCGACCCAGAGGTCGCGGTCCAGGCGGCGAAACAACTCCACGGCATCCGGATGCCAAACCCACCAGAGATTGTTGGCCATCTCCAGCAGGGGCTGAAGGGGAGCGGGAACGTCCGGGAAAACCTGGAATGCCTTGATGTTAGGAGTGAGAAAGCTCATGTCGCCTGCCTCATGGAAAATGGAACATCCGGCCCGGTATCTTCGGCTATTTTGCCGGGTCGGTAAAGTCGGCACGGACCCTATAAATCACGCATTATCCCATCGTCAATCGCAATAGGGTTCCGGATCATTTTGAAGGCGGTTCCAGGCGTTTGACGTAAAACTGTGAATCCGTCACCCGCTGCCCGATGTAGTGCAGGTTCATCGGATAGCGCAGCGAGCAGTTTCGGAAGTAATCCCAAATGCGTTCGCCGTGGCGCATCTGCCGCTCGAGGTTCTCGTCGATCTGGTCCTGCAAATCCGCGGGGATCATTCGCTGGCGATCATAATCCCATTGCGGATCGATCCGCACCAGCAAGTGGGCCTCGTCCCAATCGATCGGATAGCCTTGCAGATACCCCTCGCCGGTTCGCGGCGTGTAAAACCAGAAGCACAGAAAGCGATCCTTCCAAACCGTGCTCGTGGCATTGTCCACACCCGTGATCAGGGCCGCATGCGACGTGCGGATGGCCTGACCGTTCAACGGCTTGGCAATCCACACTTTGCGCTCGCGGCAATCGTAAAGCCCGACGTGCGGATATTTCCCGTTGAACCGTTCCGTGCAGAGCTTGGCGCTGACGCGCGGAACCTTCTCCGCGCCGCGCGCTTACCGAAGCCCAACATCTATCGCGTCCTTCATGCTAAACGGTTGGTTCACTATGAAGGATAAAGGTCCGGGGGAAAAACGCAACCGAGTCGGACTAATTGCCTATTGCCAATTGCCTATTGCCTATTGCCTATTGAAATGCGCTGTGAGTTTTCAATAGGCAATAGGCAATTGGCAATTGGCACTCGCCTACCTCACCAAAAACATCACCGGCGACGCCAGGATCAGCGGGCGGCGCTGCAGCAGCATCAATTCGTCCAGTTCCATCCCCACGGCTTGGCGCATGGACGGCCCAAGCGCGGCGAGCAATCCCCGCGCCTCCATCGACGTTCTCGGCGAGAACCGCATGAGCGAATCGTCATCCCGGTCGGCGCTGGAGCCGTTGAGAAGCTCGGCGAAGGTCTTGGGCTCGGGAAGCACACGAACGTCGAAATCCCCCGGCTTCAGGTTCGCCTTTTTCGCGGCGTAGGCAATGGCATCCTGGATGCCGCCGATTCGGTCCACCATGCCCAGGTCCTTGGCCTGGCGGGCGGCGAAAATTCGTCCGCGGGCCACCGCGTCGATGTCCTTGATCTTCCCTTGCCGGGTCGTCATCACCCGTTGGGTGAATTGGTCATACGTTTGGCGCATCCAGCGGGTCAGTTGGTCGCGTTGCCGCTGGTCCCATTCGGTCGTGGAGTGAAAAGGTTCGCGTTCTTCCCGCGCACGAACTGCTGGGTATTCAGGCCGATCTTCGTGAACAGATCGGTCAGAACGAATTTGCCCCCCACCACGCCGATCGAGCCGACGATGGCGGTCGGATCGGCAAAGATGAAATCGCCGCCGGAGGCCAGGTAATATCCGCCGCTGGCGGCCATCGACCCGACGGAGACGATCACGGGCTTGGTCTTGGAGACGCGGCGTGCCGCCTGCCACATCGCCTCGCTGGCCACGGCGCTGCCGCCGGGCGAATCGATGCGGATCACGACGCCTTCGATCTTCTCATCTTTCTCCGCCGCGCGCAGGGCTTCGCGCATGGTATCGGAACCGATGTTTTGGGCCTGGCTGAACAATCCGTCGGCGCTGGGGCCGTCCACGATCATTCCCTCGGCGTAGATGACGGCGATTCCGGGGCGAGTCGATTCCTGCGGTTTTCGCGCCAGCAACGCGAAGAACGCAAACGGGCTGGAAAGATCGACTTGATTCCGATCCGTCTGGCCGTAGTCGGTCAATAGATTCACCTTCTGCCCAAGCTCCGCGGCCATCAGGTCGCGCATGCCCCCGGCATCCACCAGATGATCGACCAGTCCCCGGGCCTTGGCCTCGTCGCCGGGAATCAGGGCATCGTCCACCACCTGGCGCACCTGGTCGGCCTTGAGCTTCCGGCTGGCGCTGATGGTGTCGATGATCTGCCCATATAGCGAATCGGCCAGGGCGTTCAGTTGGCCTTTCAATTCCGGGCTGGCGTCGGTTCGCGTGAACATCTCGTCGGCGCCTTTGTATTCGCCGATCTGCACAAAATCCGCCTTGACGCCGATCTTGTCCAGCAGCCCCTTGGCGAACATGGTTTCAAATCCCACGCCGGGAATGAGAATCTCCCCGCCCTCCATCATGCAAACGTCGCTGGCCCCGCTGGCGGCGATGTAGCTGCTGGTGTCATAGGAATCCGCATAGACGAACGTCCGCTTCCCATCCCTATGCAATGCGCCAAGCTCATCGCGCAATTCCATGGCCTGCGACAGATTCAGCGTCCCGTCTCCCAGCCGCAGCAGGACCGCGTGCACGTCCCCGTCCTGCCGGGCCTTTTCCAACCGATCGATCAGGACCCGCAGCGTCAGGGCCGTGGGGTCATCGTCAAACAGGTTGAAATCAGCCGGCTTTTCGCCAATCACTGCGGAAAGATCGAAATAGGCGACCTTGGGGGTTTGCTCCTCCTCTTTCTGCGCCGCCTGGATTTTGGCCATCAATTCGGCGGGCGTGGGAAACTTATTGGCCGACTTCACCGCGGAAGACGAATCGGCCGCCGACGGCCGCGAGGCGGGCGCCGCCGTATTCATGTTCGCGGCACAACTGCCCGCCCACCCGGCGACGAACACGGCCAATACCAACGCCCAAAATCTCATAATCGCTCCTTGATGCGACCCGCGGTTGAATACGACGACCACGGATTATAGCGATGCTCGATTGACGATTGCCAAATGACCAGTCAAAAACCCGTCATTGGTCATTTGTAATTTGTCATTTGGAAATCGGCAATCGGCATTCACTTTGACGACTCAATCTCCGTTTCTATAATGCGGCCCACCGCTTTGGCCGCTTGCGTTGGCTGCATCGGGAAGGAGCCTGACAGTGCGTTGGACGAGGACCGGCCTCGGCTGGATTGTGATTGCCGTCCCGATTCTTGCCGCACTCGCATCGCCCGCACGCGCCCAATCCAACCCAACCAGCGAAAAACTCCTCGTCACCGCGACCTCGGCGGCCAACTGGACGGACGGCCCGACCAATATTTTGCAGCTCCAAGGCCCCGTCTCCATTGTCAGCGATGACGTAACGTGCACGGCAAAACAGGCGGTGATCTGGCTGGCCCCCGTGCCCGGCGGTTTGCTGCTGGAACAGCAGGTGGACATCGTTCTTATCGGCGATGCCACGCTGCGCGCTTCGGACAATCATCTCACCCGCAGCGGCCCGCGGCTGCTGGTGAACCTCATCGCCCGAGGCACGATCCAACTGACGGCCCAGTCCAAAGTCGCCCGGGACCTTTCGCAATCTCCGTTGTTCGTCGAGGCGCAAGCGGTCCGCACGGCCGGCCAATCCACCGAACCATCGTCGCCGGGCCAGCGGGCCAATCCGATCCTGACCACGACCGCGCCGCCGCCGGCTCCGGCGGCGGGTGGAACTTCCGTTTCCGGCGTCGTTCAGCCCGCGCCGAGCAAGACCGGCTCGATCGAATTTCACGCCAGGCTGGTCGAACCCATCACCGCCGGCGACGGAACCAAGGCGCTGCAGCTCGGCGGCGGGGTCAGCATCACCCAGACCTCCGACAACGGCGATTTCATGGAGCTTCTGGCGAACAACGTCGTCCTGTTCAGCAGCGATCGCGCAGGCGCGGCCACGCAAGGATCGGCGGGCGAGCTTGGCCATCATTTCACGGCCGCGTATCTGGAGGGAGACGTGCGGATGAATTTCACGCCCGCCGCCGCCAAAAGCCCCGAGCAGCGCCTCACCGCCGATCGCGTCTATTACGACTTTGTCACGCAGCGAGCGGTTCTCACCGGCGTGGTCTTCCATGCGATCGATCCGGAAACACAGATTCCCATTACGTTCCGTGCCCAAACGATGCGCCAGCTCGCCCACGGAGAATACACCGCGGAGAAGGCCGACTTCACGACCAGCAAATTCGCCGTCCCCACCTACAGCGTCCGATGCAGCTACGCTTACGTGCACCAGGAACCGCAGGACCCGGGGAACTTCGACGTGGCCAGCCGCAACGACGTGCTCAAGGTCTTCGGCCTCCCGGTCTTCTATTGGCCGTACTTGTGGGGCACGGTCAACAAGAACCCGTTCCCGCTGCGCAATTTCGAGAACGGCAGTTCCAGCCGGTTCGGATACACCTTGGCCACGGAATGGGGACTGTTTGAAACGCTCGGCCAGCCGCCGCCCAAGGGACTCGACGTTTCCTACCACCTCGACTATTTCTCCGAGCGCGGATTCGGGGGCGGATTCGACGGAAGATACTCCGGCGGGTTCATCACCGATTCGGACCAGCCCTGGAGTTACGAGGGCGATTTCAAAAGCTACCTCATGTCGGACAAGGGGATCGACAACCTCGGCGGCGCGCGGGGACTGGTTGACCCGCCCACGGAGTTGCGCGGCCGATTCCTTTGGGAACACCAACAATTTCTGCCCGATGACTGGCAGGTGCAGCTGCGATTGGGTTATCTGTCCGACCCGACGTTCCTGGAGGAGTATTACCAGCCCGAATTCGACACCGGCTTGCCGTACAACGCCGAGTTCTATGCCAAGCGCCAGCATGACGACGAAGTGCTCACCTTCCTGGCGGAAACGGATACGACGCGTTTCGTGACCTATTCCGACCGCCAGGCGGAGCAGTTCGACGTCGCCCGCCTTCCGGAAATCACGTATCAGCGGATCGGCGACAGCATTGCCGACGATCAGCTCACGCTGTTCAGCAACAACAGCGCCTCGGCGCTGAAGTTCGACCAGAGCGCCTTTTCGCTGGCTCAGCAGGGTTTCGTACCGGGCGTCTCCCCGGGCCTTCCCGCCGATGGGTTCACCGGCACGACCGGCAACATGATTTTCCGCGGGGACAGCCGGCAGGAAGTCGATTGGCCGTTTTCGATTGCCGAACTTCGCTTTGTCCCCTACGTCATGGGCCGCGCCACCAGTTACTCCGACAGCCCCGGCAGCGACGGGCAGACCCGGCTGTTCGGCGGCACGGGCATGCGATTCACGACCAGCTTCTGGCACGTGGACGACTCGATCGATTCCGAACTGCTGGACCTGCACCGCATCCGGCACGTCATTCAACCGGAAGTGAATCTCTTCGCTTCGGCCACGACCGTCGATCAGAGCAAGCTGTACATTTTCGATCCCAACGTGGACGCGATCAACGACATCACGGGCGGGCAGTTCGCCCTGCATCAGCATTGGGAAACGATGCGCGGCGGGCCCGGGCGCTGGCAGAGCGTCGATCTCCTCGACTTCAACGTCGAGGCGGACTTGTACACCCATCAACCCCCCGCCTCCGTGCTCAACCCCGTTTCATTCCGCGGACTTTTCTTTCCCTCCGAGCCGGAAACCTCCATCCCGCGCCAGGCCATCAACTCGGATCTGACGTACCACATCGGCGACGACACGGCGTTCATATCCGACGTGCAATGGAACCTGGATCAGCGTGAGACCGCGGTCGCCGAGGCCGGGCTGGCCGTCAACCGCGGCAGCCGGCTCCAGTACTACATCGGCGACGCCTACGTGCAGGCGCTGGACTCACAGATCTTCAGCTTCAACACCATCTACAATCTCACGGCCAAGTATCAGATAGGCGTTTATGAGGCGCTGGATTTCGGGGCTGTGCGCGCCGCCGTCACGTCGGTGTCGCTGACGCGGCGATTCGACGTTTTCGCGGTCTCGATTTCCGCGTATCACGACGGGATTGCCAACACCAACGGCTTCAACGTGAACTTCTTCCCGGCGGGACAACCCAGCTTCAGCCGGCCCTGGCGGGCCAACGATTGAGCGATCCGCTGGATCGGGGGCTTTGTGCATCCGGGCGTCGTCTTGTATCCTCCGGTGATGGATGCAAAACAGCGGGCCGGCGAAGCGGCTTTGCAACACGTCAAGGATGGAATGATCATCGGCTTGGGCACCGGCTCGACCGCGCAACGCTTCATCCAGGCGATCGCCTCGGCCCTGCGAAACGGACAGTTGCGCGACATCCGCGCCGTCCCCACCAGCGTTCATTCCGAAAAGCTGGCCGTTCAGTCCGGACTCACGGTCGTCACGTTCGCGCAGATCACGCGGATCGACCTCACGGTTGACGGCGCCGACGAGATCGCCCCGGACCTCACGTTGATCAAAGGGCTCGGCGGCGCTTTGCTGCGCGAAAAGATGGTCGCTCAGAATTCGTCAAAAGTCGTCATCATCGCCGACGCGCAGAAGCTCGTCACCCGGCTGGGAACCAAATCGCCGCTTCCCGTTGAAGTCACTCCCTTCGGCTTCGAGGCCAGCGAACGCTTCCTTCGCGACCTGGGATGCACGCCCACGCTGCGCCGTCAGCCCGATGGATCGGTCCTGATCACCGACAACGGCAATTACGTTTTCGATTGCAAATTCGCGGAAATCCCCGACCCGCGGGATTTGAACCAGAAGCTGGCGTCCCGCGCGGGAATCGTCGAATCCGGGCTGTTCATCGGCCTGACCCACACGGCGATCATCGCCGACAACGCGACGGTCTGGACGATCGCCAAGCCATAGGGGGCTCGCCTGGTGATTTGAATCGCGATTATGCGGAGCGTGCCAGGAGCGGCAGTTCCTTTTCGAATTGCTTGCGAAGCATCGGTTCGATCTGGTCCGGGGGCCGAGGGGGGCTGAACAGGTATCCTTGCAACATGTCGCAGCCGATGCGAACCAGGAACTCGCGCTGCGCGTCGGTTTCGACGCCCTCGGCGACGACTTTCAAGCCCAGGCTCTGGGCCAGGGCGACGATCGCGCCGATGATGGCCCGGCCGCTTCCGCCGTCGCGTCCGGCCTCGATGGCGCTGACGAATGAATCGGCGATCTTCAACGTCTCCAGCGAGAGCCGCTGCAAATACGCCAGCGAAGAGTACCCGGTGCCGAAGTCATCGACGGCGACGGCGACCTTCATTTGCGCAGCTCCGCGAGTTTGTCGCCGGCGTCGCGAATGTTGCGCATGAGCAAAGTTTCGGTGAGTTCGATCTCGAGCCAGGGTTCGCGGACGCCGGAGGTTTCCAGGGCGTTGGCAACGGTGCGAATGAAATCCGGTTGCGCGAATTGGACGGTGGAGACGTTCACGGAAAGAGGCATCAGCGGCAGTCCGGCGGCAATCCAGGCGCGGGTTTGACGGGCCGCTTCCTCCAGGACCCAGGTTCCGATGGCAACGATGACGCCGGTGTCCTCGGCCATGGGAATGAACCTTGCGGGGGGAACCATGCCCAGCGTGGGATGCTTCCAGCGCAGCAGCACCTCAAGCCCGACGATGCGGCCGACGCAATCGACCTTGGGCTGGTAATGCAGGCACAATTGATTGTTTTGGACGGCTTGTCGAAGGGCGCCTTCCAGTTCCATTCGCTCGACGGCGCCTTCGCCCATGTCGGGGGTGAACGCCCGGGCGGTGTTGCGCCCATCGTCCTTGGCGCGGTAGAGGGCCAAATCGGCGTTCTTGAGCAGCGAGTTCGGATCGCCCGTGTCGCGCGGAAACACCGCCGACCCGATGCTGACGGTGACGTATTGCTTTCGGCCCTGGAGGTCGATGGGCTGCTTGAACTCGTCGAGCAGCGACAACGCCACGGCATGGGCGTCCTCGGGCCGCGCCAAGTCAGTCAGAATCGCCGCGAATTCGTCGCCGCCCATCCGGGCCAGAAGATCGCAGGCGCGCAATCGGTGCCGCAGGCGGTGCGCCACCTGGCAGAGCATTTCGTCTCCGGCCTGGTGGCCGTAGGTGTCGTTGATGTATTTGAAGCGGTTGACGTCGACCAGCAGCGCCGCGGCGGGGCGGCCCGTTCGCCGGGCGACGGCCAGCGCCTGCTGCAAATGATCCGCGAAAAACTCCCGGTTGGGCAGTTGCGTCATCGCGTCATGGTGCGCCTGAAACGTGAGCATGTCCGCAAGCTGGCGCTGTTCCACGGCCACGCCGATCAAATCGCTGGCCAATTTCATGATTTCCACGGCGGAGGGCTCGGGGCGAAGGTCGTCACGCCGATAGAGCGCAAACGCGCCGGAGGATTCCTTGTGCCGCGAATGGATGAGGATGGCCCAGCAGGACCGCAGGCCATGCTCATTAATCGCCGGTCTGAGATTTTCCCAGGCGGGATCGGTGGTCAGATCGCAGACAATGATGCGGTCGGTGCTCTCGGTGGCCAGGGTGGTGAAGCGGCTGAGCAGCGCGTAAAGCTGCCGCTCGATGGAGCTGGCAAGAGGGGCCGGAAGGTTGGGTGCGCAGGTGGTGCAGGAGCCCGCCGCAAAGCATGACGCCGGCGGCGACGGCCTGGGGCTCCTGGCGTTCGGCGGCGTCGATCAGGCGATGCAGGATGTCGTTCAACGGCTTGCCCTGGGCGATCATCTCCAGGTACCTCGGCGCGGGTTTGCTCGCGATTCTCCATCTCCTTGCGATGAGTCACGTCGCGCGCCGAAGCGTGAATCTCGCGCGGCGTGCCGTCGCGCTCGTCGGCGAGGGTCCGGCAGGTGGATTCCAACCAGACGAACTTCCCGTCGCTACGGAGGAAGCGGAATTCGATCGTCCCCGTTTCGCCGGCGGCGCGCGGCTTGCGGTAACAGGCGTTCAGGGCGGCGCGATCCTGCGGATGGACGAATTCCGACAGGCAACGCCCGTGCAATTGCTCCGGCGGGTAGCCGAGGATGGCGCGGGACGCCGGCGAGGCGTAGAGATAGACCCCGTTGGGATCATGCCGGGAGATAGCGTCCGACGAATTTTCGGCCAGGACGCGGAATCGTTCTTCGCTTTCCTGAAGGGTCAGCGCCTTCTGCTCCAGCAGATCCATCAGCCGCTTGGTCTGCAACGAGGATCGCACGCGCGCCCGCAACTCGGCGGGATCGAACGGCTTGATGACGTAGTCGGCCGCGCCGAGTTCCAGGCCGCGCAGTTTTTCCTCGGTGGAGGATGCGCCGGTCAGAAAGACGACGGGGATGTCAACGGTGGCGGGGTCGGCCTTGAGCCTGGTGCAGACCTGAAACCCGTTGAGACCGGGGAGATCGACGTCCAGCAGAATCAGGTCCGGGCGGACGGCGCGGGCGGTCTCAATGGCCTTCTCGCCGTCAAAGCAAGAGAAGAATTGCAGCGATTCGGTGACGAGCCACGCCTGCACAAGGTCGTGAATGTCGGGCGAATCCTCAATGATGAGGAGCTTCTGCTGAACCATGTGTCTCCTTACTTCGGTCGTAGCCCTTGATGGAGCGAATCAACTCGACCAACTCATCGACCCCGGTCCGAATCGTCTCGAGTTGCTCGGAAGACTTGATGAGCGACTCGACGCGGGCGGCGATTTCAGTGATCTTGGGGAACCCGTAACCGGCTCCAGCCCCCTTGAGCTGATGCGTCAGGCGGCGCAGCTCCTCGGTCTCTCCAGCCTGCACCAGCGAAGTCAGCGAATCGACTCTTGCGGGCAGGCGATTGATGAATCCCTCGACGGCCTTTCGCATCGCCAGGGCAACGGCATCCGCGCCGGCGGCGGGAGGGGCGGCGGCGGGGTTGGGGGCGGGCGCAGGCGCCGCCGGGGAGGCTGCTGCGCTGGGCGCACTCTTGCGCAGATAGCCGGCGGTCGTGCGGAGCAGCAATTCCCGCTCGATCGGCTTGGTCAAATAGTCGGTGCATCCGGCGGCGAGGCATCGGGCACGGTCCCCGTTCATCGCGTGCGCCGTCAGGGCGATGATGGGCAGACGGAATCCCTGCCGGCGCAGCTCGCTCGTCGCCGTGTACCCGTCCATCTCGGGCATCTGCATGTCCATCAGGATCAGGTCGAAGCGATCGGTGCGCATCTTCTCGCAGGCGTCGCGGCCGTTGGGCGCGACGACGACTTCGGCGCCGGCCATCGTCAGGTACATCGTCAGCAGGTGCTGGTTGTCGATGCCGTCCTCGGCCAGGAGGATTCGGCCGCGAAGGGTGATCTGCTCGTTTGGGGCCGCCTCGGTTTCGACGGCGAGGGAGGTCTCGGTCAGGTCGCGGCGCAATTCAACGCCTTCGAGCGATCCGCCGTCCAACCAGAGCGAGAAGACGCTCCCCTTGCCGATTTCGGATTTGACGCCGAGGTCGCCGCCCATGTACTGCGCCAGCCGCTTGCTGATCACCAGGCCCAGCCCCGTGCCGCCGTATCGGCGCGTCATCGAGTCGTCCGCCTGGACGAACGGCTGGAAGAGGCGGTTAATTTGTTCGCTGGTCATGCCGATGCCGGTGTCGCAAACGTCGAACTGAACGAGGCTGCCCGCCGGGCGCGGTTCCACCGAGATTTTCAGGCAGACTTCGCCCCGCTCGGTGAACTTGATTGCATTGCCGAGAAGGTTCACCAGAACCTGCTTGAGACGCAGGGGATCGGTTTTGACCGCGGCGGGAATGGGCCCGACGAATTCCAGCCGCAGCGCCAGTTGCTTGGCGACGGCCCTGGGCCGCAGCATGGAGCAAACCTCCACGGCCGTCTGGGCGATGTCGTGGGGAATCCTCTCGACGGTCATCTTCTCGGCCTCGATCTTGCTGAGGTCGAGGATGTCGTTGATGAGGTCCATGAGGTGACGGGCGTTGCGGCGAACGACCTGGAGGCAGTTGATCCGGTCGGACATGGTCTGGATGGGCGCCAGCATGAGGTCGGCGTAACCGAGAATGGCGGTCATGGGGGTGCGAATTTCATGGCTCATGTTGGCGAGGAACGCGCTCTTGGCGGCGCTGGATTCCTCGGCTTTGATCCGGGCGGCCTCCAGCATCTTGTTGGTGGCCTTCAGCTCGACCGTTCGCGCGGAGACCTCCTCCTCCAGGTGCTCGCGATGCAGCGTCAGTTGTGCGTCGCGCTTCTGAATCTCCGAGAGCATTTCGTCAAAGCAGGCGATCAGCACGCCCAATTCATCCGATTCGCGCTGGGTCGTGCCGACCCGCAGGCCGTAATCCTTGGCGGTGGTCACCGATCGCGCCACGGCGGTCAGGTTCAGAATGGGTGCTGAAATCACTCTCTGCAGGCGGGCGACGAGGAAATATGCCCCGGCCAGCGCGCCGGCCAAGACCGCCAGGACCACCAGCAGGCAGTTCACCAGGTGTTCGTGCAGTTGTTGAAGATCGCTATGGGTGTACACCCAACCGATCTGCTCTCCGTTGACGTCACGGATCGGTTGCCAGATCTCGAGGAAATCAATTCCGAATTGGCTCCCTTCGACCCCCATCCGAGTGGGAATCGACCCGTGGTAACCGGAGCGAACGTATTTCGCCAACTGCTCGCCGGAGGATTTGTAGATCGCGCTGGACTGCAAGTCCGATTCCAGGCCGAGGGCTCGCAAGGTGTTGGTGGCGGCATCCGAATCGTTGAAGCTGACGGCGGCGGAGGCGTCGCCGGCGGCGATGCGCGCCATCGCCTTCCACTCGTTGACGGTCCGGCCCTTGATCATTTCATAGTCGTAAACCAGGAAAATGGAGCATGCCACCAGCATCGCAACGCTCGTGGTGAGCATGCCAAGCACGATCAGCTTTGCCCGAATGCTGAGTCGCTCAATAAATCGCATGGTTCGCTTCGCCTCTTTCTGCCGCTGGTGTTCCGGGTGATCAGCGCTTTTTGAATATCGTGGCCAAATGCATCAACCGGGAACTCAGCCGCAAGCCCGCCTTGTCGGCGGCGCCGGGTCGATCTCAAAACGAATCCTTCCGTCGGCGATGAAGAATCGAATGATTCCTCCCGCCCACATGAACTTGGTCGTCTCTCCAACGGTTAAGATCGGCTGATTACCGACCGCATTGAAGATGTCATCCAAATCGCCATCTTCGGATTCCGGAACGAACAGCAGGTGGCAACCGCTGATTTGATTCACCGAATCCAGATGTTTTAGGACGATGGGGTGTCCGGCGATGGCCTTTCCGTCCAACACGCGCTCCAGCGCGGGGCCCAAGGGGCTATCTCCGATAAAAGCGAGGACAAACGGTGAATCATTGCTTGCGAACGCCGAGTCCGGCCATTGCGTGAATTGCGCAAAGTTGTAGATGAACGCAGCCTTGATCTCGTAGACCTTGCTCGAACCATCATCCAAGAGCGTGGGTGCCCCGGCGCGGGTTCGTCCCGCTCCAAAAATGGCGAGCGTCATCATCACCGCCGCTATCTCAGTGATGAATGATTTTTTTCGCTTCGATGACTTCATCATTGCGCCTGTGCAACGACACACCATTCACACCGGCATTCAAAGCGCACCGCCTCCGCTTGGCAGCGCTGGGCCTTGGATCGGACCCGCCATGTCACTTGGCTGAAAATCGAAAAATTCCCATGGATTGCCAGTACGGCGACCCGTTGGGATCGACGGCGTTTCGGCCGCTCGGGCGGCCTTCGTTGCCTTCATTTGAAGCACTACCGATCTGGCGATTCGGCTCTTGCACGAAAAAAGCTGTACTGACTTTAATGATCGGGAGACCTAGAGCGGGTATTTAGCGGGACTTACAGGTATTTTCACGCACCGAGATATGGGACGGAACCTTGGCGAGCGGCTTTCATGCAGGGTCCAAGAAGGACCGCAGAAAGCCGTTATTATCCGCGCCGTGAATAAGCGTCCCCCGGTCGGCGACCTTGGACTCCCATGAATGTGTAACTTACCAATCCTTCGCGCAGAAATGCAGCCGCCAATGAAAAGCGCCCGCCGAGGACCATCGAGGCGCCTGAGACGCCTCTGCGATAAAGGTCGAGTCTTGAGACCCACAACGATTTGCACCAGAATGTCATCAAGGCTCCCGGCCGCTCCGGATAAGGAATTCCAATGGCCAAACAATTCAAGGGCTTGACCGACCAGGAAATCCTGGCGCTGGCGATTACCGCGGAGGAGGAAGACAGCCGCATTTACGCCGACATTGCCGAAGGCCTGCAGGCCGACTATCCGGCCACGGCCCAGATTTTCCGCGGCATGGAGAGCGAGGAGCAGAACCATCGCCGCGCACTTACGGAACTGTATCGCCAGCGATTCGGCGAACACATCCCGCTGATCCGACGGCAGGACGTGCGCGGGTTCGTGCGGCGACAGCCCGTGTGGCTCAGCCGGCGGCTTGGAATCGACTCCGTGCGCAAACGGGCTGAAACCATGGAGCTGGAAACGCGCCGGTTCTACGAGCTGGCGGCACAGCGAACCACCGACCTATCCACGCGCAAGCTGCTGACGGACCTGGCCGAGGCGGAGCGGAAACATTCGGAGTTGGCCGAGTCCCTGGAGGAGAAGCACCTGACGCCCGACGCCAAGAAGGGCGAGGAGGAAACGCGCCGGCGGCTGTTCGTCATGCAGGTGGTTCAGCCGGGTCTGGCGGGCCTGATGGACGGCTCGGTCTCGACGCTGGCCCCGCTGTTTGCGGCGGCGTTCGCCACGCACAGTTCCGCCGATGCTTTCCGCGTCGGATTGGCCGCCAGCGTCGGCGCCGGCATTTCCATGGGATTCGCCGAGGCCCTCAGTGACGACGGCAGCATGACCGGCCGCGGCAAGCCGCTGCTGCGCGGCGTGGTCTGCGGACTGATGACCACGGCCGGAGGGATCGGTCACACGATGCCGTATCTGATTCCCGGATTCACAACCGCCACGAGCATAGCGGCGGTGGTCGTGGCAATCGAATTGCTGGCCATCAGCTACGTGCGGAATCATTACATGGATACGCCATTCCTGTCGGCGGCGTTTCAGGTGATCGTCGGCGGGGTATTGGTATTCCTGGCGGGCATTGCGATTGGGAGTTCATGAGCCCGGGCGGTCGGCTACAAACCTGCTCGGCAAGATAACGGAGAGGCCGGGATTCGAACCCGGGATACGAGTTTGACCCCGTATAACGGTTTAGCAAACCGTCGCCTTCAGCCACTCGGCCACCTCTCCAGGATGCGGCATTACCCACGAAAAAACCTGGATTATTCTTGGTCTTTCCGAGGATTTCGTCATCGCCGGCGGATGCGGCTTTTACTCCGCCGGACTTCGTGGAATTATGCCCGAATTCACCCTGACGTGACAAGTCGGGTGACAAGCAAATTTACCCTGTTCCAATTCCGCGCATCGCCGGCTTGAATTTCTGCGGCAGGTCCGAATCCCTAAACTGCCCAAGGCCCCTGGGTCCGCCGTATTTCCGTCAGCAGTTGCTCGGCACTAACGATGCGCAAGTCAGGGAAGCGGGCACGAAAATCTGCCGACCATGGCTTGGCTGGATTATTCAAATTCAGCAAGTGGCGGTCCCTGGATACGATCAATTTAGCGTCGGCTGTCACGGCGAGGTTTACATAGCCAGAATCGTCTTCGTCGATTGGATGGGTAAATACGACGGGAATATCGGAAACGTATTCGGCCTTCACCAATAGCAATTGCACCAGGTCTTCAGCCTTTTTCGCCGTGACGCCAGCCCGGGACGGTGTCGGCTTGTTGGGAATGTCGCGGATTTCTGAAATCACAAAGTCCGCGATGAACAGGGTGACTTGACCATCTAGGGCGGCTTGCAAGCAAGCTCCGGCGGGACCGATTGGGTTCATCAAAGCCTGGGCGAAAATGTTGCAGTCGAAAATACTTTTCATGCCCGGGCATTAGGGGGCAAAGGACAACAACCTTGTGTACAGCTTCACTCGGCGAAGGGCGCGCCGCGGCGGGCGGCGCGAGCGGCGTGCTTTTCCTCCTCAAGCCGCTGGCCGAGTTCTTCGTCTGTCATGTTCATGCGCTTGAAATTCTCATGGACCTCGCCGCTGATCTCAAGCAGTGTGGGGCGCTGCGCCTCGGCTTCCAGCAGACGCGAAACGAATGTGGGAAGATCGAGACCGGCAGCCCTTGCCTTGTCCGCCAAACGGCGTTCGGCTTGCGGCGAAATTGGAACGGCGAGAGTCATATTGCAATCCGGTTACCAGTGTACCACAGTCGGATTATAGACAAAATCGGGATCCCTACGCCAAATGCAGGCGAAACAGCAGCGGTAACTTCGCGGTCGCGGCCGCGGCCATGTCTCGCGTGAGGTGTGCATTTTCCAGCATTCGGTCCGTCACTTGCTGGTATTTACAGGTAACGGGAAACCCGATGGAGGCTTCACAGCAAAGGGTGTCGGCCACGTAAACGTGCCGGACCAACAACCGATGCTCGGGCGGGGCCGCTTCGGGATCGTGGTGCCACTGAATCGCGGCCGTGATTTGCGGCGCCAGGCCCCAATTCGCCGCCAACTTCCCCCCGAGCTGGCAGTGGTTGAATCCGAAGACGCTCAGTTCCTGGTCGGCGAACGGCCCATTGTTTCCCTCGGCGCCGCCGATCAATTTTGTCCCCAACTCCGCTTCGGATTGCACGGCCAGCAAGAGCGCGATGTCGTGCAAAATGCCGGCCAGGAATGCCTCCTCCGAATCCAGGGCATTTGAGCAGGCCGCCAGTTCACGCGCCATGATCGCCACCGCGATGCTGTGATCCCACAGGTCCCGGCCATCGTATGCGCCGATGCGCACCGATTTGCACAGGCGAGACAAACAGGACGAGAGGATGACTTCCTTCACGGCCCGGAGCCCGAGCAGCGCGACGGCGTGGTCCAGCCGCAGGACTTTTGTTTGCAGCGCGTAGAACGCGCTGTTGACCGACTTCATGATTGACCCGGCCAGCGCGGTGTCCTGCGAAATCAGCTTCAATAATTGGGTGCTGTTGCATTCCCTGTCGCCAACCATCCGCAGGATGCGGCTGGTGTTTTCCGGCAATGCCTTGAGGTTCGTGTGCCTTTCAAGAAAGGCCTCAATCAAGGGCGTCGAGTCGATCGTCTCGGTCATAACCAGGTCCGGATTCGCAGTGCGACGCTTCAGTATCGGTCATCCGCCCTCGCCGTATCACGTCCCGGCCGTTATCAATTGGCGAGATCACGGTGCGCTCGGATTACCTGCCGCGGCGTTTTGCCACAGCCGTTATTGGACAGCGGACGGATTTCCCGCAGCGGCGGGCGAGCAAATGCGACAGTAGCGGGTTAATTTGAATCTTCCTACTGAGCCGGGCCGTGTCGGCCCGGTCCGGGGCGACACGCCCCGGCTCTGTTGTTGCAGATTCAGCCGTTACCGCGGCGCTTCGGTCTTTCCCGCCGGCAGGACGACGCGGATATTCGCCTCGCGCAGTTGCTTGTCATCCACCGGGCTGGGCGAGCCGCACATCAGGTCCGCCCCGCTCTGGGTTTTCGGAAAAGCGATCACGTCGCGGATGTTGGTGATACCGCGAAGGATCATGATCAATCGATCGAGCCCCAGCGCGATCCCGCCGTGCGGCGGAGCACCGAAATTCAGGGCATCGAGCAGAAAACCGAACTTCGCCTTCTGCCCCGCCTCGTCAATCCCCAGCAGCGAAAAGACCTTCTGTTGAATGTCCATGCGATGAATACGGATCGACCCCCCGCCGACTTCGCTTCCGTTGCACACGATGTCGTACGCCTTGCTTTTGATCGATTCGACCGTTGCCTGGTCGCGGCTGTCGAGCTTCGCCAGATCGCGGTCCAGCGGAATCGTAAACGGATGGTGCGTGGCAGCAAATCGCTTCTCCTCCTCGTCGAACTCGAAGGCGGGGAAATCGACCACCCATACCCAGGCGAATTCGGAGGAAGCCGGCAATTTCAGGTCGCGGGCCATCTTCAGCCGCAATTCGCCGAGGACCTTGTGAACGACTTTCGGCTTGTCCGCGGCGAAGCAGAGCAGATCGCCGTCTTTGGCCCCCGTTCGCTCGATGAGCTTGGCGGCGATCGGGGCGAGGAACTTGGCCACGCCGGTATCCAAGGCGCCGGCAATCACTTTCGTGACGGCCAATCCCTTGGCCCCGAAACCCTTGGCCCATTCCGCCAAGGCGTCGGTTTCCTTACGGCTCAGTTTCCCGCCGCCGGGAACGACAATCGCCTTGACCATCGCCGCATTTTTGAAGACGCCGAAATCGGTCTGCTGCCCGAGGTCCGTGATGTCGTGCAATCGCATTCCGAAGCGCAGGTCCGGTCGATCCGAGCCGTACTCGTTCATCGCCTGGTCGTATTGCATGTGGGGAATCGGATCGGGGATTTCCTTGCCGAGGATTCCCTTCCAGATTTTCCGCAGCAATCCCTCAATTACGGCGATGATGTTCTCGCGGTCGATGAACGACATCTCCACGTCGAGCTGGGTAAACTCGGCCTGTCGGTCGGCCCGCGGGTCTTCGTCGCGGAAACAGCGGACGATCTGCATGTACTTGTCGAAGCCGCTGACCATCAGAAGCTGCTTGAAAAGCTGCGGCGACTGCGGCAGCGCGTAAAAGCTCCCCGGCATCAGCCGGGACGGAACGATGAAATCCCGCGCCCCTTCCGGCGTGGATTTGGTGAGGATCGGCGTCTCGATCTCCCAAAATCCCAGGTCGCCAAGATATTCCCGCATGATCTTGGTCACGAGATGGCGCGTGCGAAGGTTGGTCTGCATATCAGGGCGGCGAAGGTCCAGATATCGAAATGCCAGCCGCTTTTCCTCGTTGACGGTTTCGTGCTCATCGGGCGTAAACGGCGGCGTGGGCGAAGTGCTGAGAATTTCCAGTTCCTTCACGCGGATTTCGATCTCACCCGTGGGAAGTTTGGGGTTGACCATCGCGTCCCCACGGGCGGCGACGACGCCGGTGACGCTGATGACCCATTCCGAGCGGAGCTTGCGCGATTCGTCGTGATGGGCCTGCCCGCAGGCGTCCGGATCGAACACAAGCTGCGTGAGCCCCTCGCGGTCGCGAAGGTCGATGAAAACGAGCCCGCCGTGATCGCGGTAGGAATGCACCCACCCGGCGAGTTTGACGGTCCGGCCAACGTCGGCTTTGCGAAGCTGCCCGCAGGTATGCGTGCGGTAACGCGTTTCGATGGCTTGCATGGATTGGTTCCTCAAAAGTCCAGCTAAATTAGAGGGTAAACAGCGAGAGTCAAACGGATGGACGGGCGCGGCGGCGGAAGTCCCGATGGATCAGGACCGACGCCGGAACGCGCCTAGCGGTTCATTTCGGCCAGACTTTCGGGAAGGGTGCGCATGTCGAAACCAGTATAGCCAGTTCGGCGATTATTTGAAGGAGCCTTTAATCACGAATAGTGGTGAAGCGAAACACGGAAGCGACAAATGGACAAATGAGGAAGAAGTGAACAAAAATCAGAACGGCCCCTTCGTGTCCCTGAGCGCGTTTGTCAAGCGAACCGCATTATCGTTATCCAACACTTCTTGGCTGGAGTATCCGGGATAGGGCCGCCGAGAGGGATGCCATAAGCAGACGATTGGCACGTTCCGAACCATCGTGTTGATATGCGCACCGATGCGCGTGTCGCACACGCGCAAATCCGGCTTCTCGTTGCCAATAATGCCAACAGACTTGCAAGCCTCTCTCCGGAAAACGACGATGAGCCTCGGTGTCATCATACTTATCTGTGCGCTCAGGAATTCGATACACCAGTCCAGGAATTTAGAATATCGGCGTGAACCGCCGGTATTCTTTCGCCCTTCACGAAGTGCCGCATATACATTGGTGAAGAAACATTCCGACCGGCTCAATTTCGCTCCACGCGCGGCCACGAGGTCAAGAAGGCTGTAGACTCCTGCCCAATAGCGCATGAGCTTGGGCTGCTCTCGGTCTCCGTTGGAAAACCCGCTCTTTGCGCACTCGTTGTAGTTCTCGACCGAATCCGGGTCGTTTGCGATGAACATTACACCGTGGTTCGGAAACGGCGAAGTTTCTTCGCTTCCCTTTTCTCGGATTAGGCCCGCTGACACGGGGAACGCCGCCGTACCGCGCAACATCTTCAGGCCCTGACCAGTTTAAGCTCGCTCGCATCTTTATCGGGAAAGCCAACAACGTATTTTTTCCAAATCTCTGCGAGTTGAGACATACCAGCAGCCTTCAAACGGTAACGAGTTCAACATCAAGGGGACCGCTTGGCTGCTCAGACTTGTCTTGTTCCGCCTCCAGCCACGCTTCAATCGCCTCACGGATATTGGTTAATGTCTCAGCGCGCGTGTTGCCTTGCGACCAATAGCCCTTTAATGCGGGAACGTGAGCGATGAAGCCGCGATCCTCTCCAGGTTCAATGATCACTTTCAATTTCATCGGTTCTCAATGATATCCCGTGCCACCCCGCGAAACCAGTTGCGGTATCTGGCAGGGCAACCGCATTCTCCTATTCCCCCCTCGCCCGGTACTCCGGGAGAGGGCAGGGGTGAGGGTCTCTCGCGCAGCGGCCCTCACCCTAACCCTCTCCCGGAGTACCGGGCGAGGGGACAGAAGGCGGCGCCTGTTAGAATGCGGTTGCCCTGCGGCATCTGGTCGCACAAATCGTTTGCCACAATCCACTGACGACGGATACAGTATTGGCGTGAAATCCCGCAGCGGCCGATGGCCTGCGAGCATCGAAATGATCGAGGACGACATGGCGCGGATCATCCGCGCCAAGACGGGGGCCGAGCGTCTGCGCATTGCCAGCGGGATGTATGCCAGTGCCCGGCGGATGCTCTTGAGCCACCTGCGCGCCGAGCACGCCGAGTGGGATGAACGGCGCATTCAGCAAGAGGCGGCGCGGAGGCTGTCGCATGCAGCAACTTGATCTTCTCCGATATGTCGCGGTTCACTCCCCGCCCATGATCTCCCACCGCGGCTTGGCGAACCAATCGCGCATGACTTGCTCGGCCGGCTTGCCTTGCGGCGTGTAGCCTTTGCCTGTTGAATCGCCGCCGGGATGCATTTCCCACACAATCAAACCGGCTAATTGCGGCTTGCCATAACAGACTCTCGAAGAAACCTTCGTATAACTTTTTCTGCAGGTCGTTGTCAGCGTTTAGCTGATCTTGCGTGTAATCCCATGGGTCCTTGGCCGCGTTGGCCAGGCTGCACCAGCCTGCCTCCAGCAGAATCACCGGCTTGTGAACCTCGGCGGTGAACTTGAACATGCGATCCTGGATTTCCTTCCATTTGTCGTCGATCTGCGGGACCGTCACGTCCCGGTTCTGGCCGAGCGTCCAGTAGCTGTTCATGCCGATGAAATCCAAATATTTCCAGAACGGAACTTTCCAATACCGGTCCCAATTGGAGGAATAGGTGAGTTGTCCTTTGTAGATCGAGCGGACATCCTTGATCGTTTGAACCCACTCATCGAGATGATCCGGGGCTTCGGAACTGACCAGTTCGGAGCCGACAACCAGCACGTCCACGCCGTTGTCCTGGGCGATGCGGGCGTAGTGCTCGATCATTTCGCGATAATTGTCGAACCATTCGTGCCAGTCGCGCGGCTTGAGCGTGCCGCGCCATTCACTGCTGTCGGCCGGGGCGTCAAGCAGCACGATCGGCATCAGGATGACGCGGAGACGTTTGCTCTTGGCGTGAGAGATGATGTCGGATAACTGCGGGACGGTCATGGTCTTTCGCATATCGACGTACATGTAGGTGCTTTCGCCGTTTTCCTGGCGGGCATCGACGACCAGGGAGACGGTATCGGCCCCGTCGGCGGCGATGTCGTCGATGGTTTTTTTGTACTCCTCCACCCAATCGACGCGTTGAAGCTGGACGGCCACGCCGCAGAACGGCCGCTGGCCCGCGATGTGCACCAGCCCGGTGACGGGCACGTCCGGCGACGTGCTGCTGGCGGCGCTGCCCGTGGAGGACTCCGGCGAGGATATCACGCAGCCGACGACGGCGGCGTATAAGACGACCGCGATGATGACGATTTTTCGTCCAAACATGCCGGAATCCTTGTTGGGCCATCAATATAGAGGGAATGCGGCAGTTGCCAAGCTCTTGCCGATAATAAGAATTCGGCTTTAGCCAATGGAAAAGAAGCTCGCGCTGAAAATCGTCAAGCAGCTCGTTCGCTGGGGAATCGCCGTCGTCGGCATCTGGTGGGTGATCAGCCAAATGTCCTGGCACGACCACGTCTGGGCATTTTTGCCCGGGCGGGCCATGCCGGTGAAGAACCTGACGGTGACCGATGAGAACGCGCCCCAGGACGGCAAGGGCTACCACGTCATCGACCCGAAAACAGGCAAGACGGTTTTGATATCGGCCGGCGATGTCGTCAACGAGCCGGACCGCCCGAACCTGAAGGTCTTCGGCAACGGGCAGATGAAGTATGTGGTGGCGGTGGACCTGTCGGCGGATTTGAAGCAAGTCAAAGGGCTGTGGGTGGCCGACCACCCCAACGGCCCCACCGCCGCCTGGGCGCCAGCATCGGAATATCCGACTTACCAGATCACCGTGCCGCATCCGCGCGTGCAGATCGGCGTGCTGAGAATGGTTCGCCAGGCGGACATCCGTTTCATCATCGCCGCCCTGGCGATTTTTCCGGTGACGATCCTGATCACCAGCCTTCGCTGGCATGAATTGCTGAAGGCCCTGGACATCCACCTGCGGGTCAGGCGCACGTTTGTGCTGAACATGGTGGGAATGTTTTGGAACACGGTGATGCCGACGGGATCGACCGGCGGAGACGTGTTCAAGGCCTATTACGTCGCCCGGCAAACGCACCACCGCACGCGGGCGGTGATGTCCGTGGCCGTGGACCGCGCGATCGGGCTGGCGGCCCTGATCATCCTCGGCGGAGCGATGGCGGCGATGCAGCGGCACATCCCCAGGTGCAGGCAAGTCGCGCTCGCGTCGGCGGGCATCCTGGCCGTCTCGATCCTGGCCATCGTGGTGTTTTACGTGCCGAGGCTTCGCAGATTGTGCGGACTGGATTTCGTCATTAATAAATTGCCGATGCAAAAACAGGTTCGCAACGCCGTCGAGACCCTGCAAATTTACGGCCAGCGGCCGCTGCTCGTATTGGTGGCCCTGATCGTCAGCTTCCCCGTGCACATGATCGTCATCACGGCGGCGCAGTTTTGTGGAATCGCATTCGGGTTGCACCTCAACCTCTTCTATTACTGGATGGCCGTGCCGGTGATCGTGCTGGCCAGCGCGATTCCCATCAGCCCGCAGGGGGCCGGGGTGATGGAATATTTCGCGATCAAGTTGCTTGAGCCGCAGGGCGTGACCGTGGCCCAGGCGTTCGCCTTGACGATGTCGATCCGCGTGGTGCAGATTTTCTGGAACCTGACCGGCGGGTTTTTCGTGCTCCGCGGCGGTTATCATGCTCCAACGCCGACTGAACAGAAGCAATCTGAAGAGGAAGATGAGGACCAAAATCAGAAACCAGAATAATCTGAGCTAGGCCCGCTTGCGAATGTCCCGTGCTTCGCCGCATCGACCGAATCATCCTTCGCGTGCCGACGCTTGCCAGCGCCGTGCGCTATTACCGCGACGTTCTGGGCATGAAGCTGCTGCGGCAGGACGCTCGGGCCGCGGCCCTGCTCATGGCCGATGGAATCACCGAGATCGTCCTGCGGGCCGATCCCGACCAACCGGCCGAGGAAATCTTTTACCTGGTCGATAACGTCCGAGACCTTTACGCCCGGCGCGAAGAGTTGCAACTGAAATTCGTCCACGCGCCTCGTCAGGCAGCCCGTGGATATCGAGCGGCGGTGAAAGATCCGTTCGGCAACGTGCTGATGCTGCTGGATCGCACGACCGCGCCGGCCGGCGCCAATGCCACCGAAGACGCCGCCGCCCCGACGATGCTCTTCTCCGGAATCGAGCCGACCATCCCGGCCAAGCGCCGGCTGCTGGCCGAGATGTACGAACGAATCGGCCGCACGGCCGACGATCTCCCGTACACGCCGCAGTTTGAGGAATTGTTCAATCTCTACGCCGCTCAGCATCCCGAGCCCAAGCCGACGCGGCGGGAGGTTTGGCGTCATTTGCTGAATCTCCGCAAAGGCGGCAAGCTCCCCAAGCTCGGCGAAGCCCGCAGCCCGTCGCCGGATGTTTCGCCGGAGGCCGAGCGGATCGCGAAGGAATTGCTCGGCCGCGACATCGGCAAACGCGATCGCCTCCCTTATACCGATCGATTCGACAAGCTGGTGGACGATTTCAACAAGACGCAGGATCGGCCGCTGTCGCCGCATCTGGTTTGGCGGCTGGTGGCGAAGCTGGCGAAATAGCGGGAACGGGTCAACTCCAAGACTCCCGACCCGATAGGGGCATCAACTCCCGACGCCTTTGAATTCCCCGCGGGCGCTGTCTCAACCGGCGCCGCCGGACCGCCGCAACTCGATCACGTTGAAGATCGCGGCGATCTCGCTTGAGACGGTTTGGGCAAACAAAACTGGCGCGGACATCGCCACTTCCAGGCGTTGTGTTTTTGGGTCCACCGGCACGCCGGCCTTGGCCTTGACCGCATTGACGGCTTGCATCTGCTGGAACTGCAGCTTGATCAATTCTTCGGCGATCATAACCGCATCGAGACGTTCGCCGAGGCAGGCGAACAGCTCGCGATAGGCCTCCGGCGAAGCGTTGGCGGCGTTAACGAATTCGACGATTCCCGTTGGGACGTCCGCGCCGACGAGAAGGATCGCCAGGCCGTAAGAGTGTCGGAATTCAAAGTGCGGGTAGCGTGGGGCCAGTTCCTCAATCAGCCGGTAAACACCGAATCCGGGCTTCCGTGCAGCCGAATCATGGAAGATCACCACGCCGCGATCCGACATCTTGGCGTGATACGTCTGAAAATCGTGCCGGACCGCGTCGTAGGTGTGGAAGCCGTCGATGTGCAGCAGGTCGATCGATCCGTCGGCAAAACTGTGTACGGCCGAGTCGAAGTCGGCTTGCAGCAGGCGAGAGAAACTGGAGAACCGGACGTCGTGGAATTTTTTGAAGTCGGCGAGGATCTCCGGCCCGAATTGACCTGCGTGCGGGTCGCCGGTCCATGTGTCAACGGCGGTGCAGCGGGTCTCCAATCCCAGCAATTTCACGCCCTGGCAAAATGCCGAGTAGGAGACGCCGGATTGTGTCCCCAACTCAACGATGGTGCGCGGCCGCAACAGATCGACCAGCAGATAGGCGAATGGAATATGGCCGCCCCAAACCGATATTGGGCTGACTCGTTGGGGGGCGCTGAAGATGATCGGGTGCGCAAGTACATCAAAGGGCATCGCATTGCTCCCAGTCTGGAACGGATGCGAGTATAGCTGCCCGGACCATGGCGTGCGAACGTTCGCGTAAACGGGCGGAGCGGAAAGTCCGCGTGCGCGATTTCGTTTTCGCCTTCGGCCCATTGCCGCTAGAATTCCTTTCATTCGTGGATCAACAGACCCTTCAATCGGCGATTCAACTTCATCGGGCAGGCCGACTCGACGAGGCGGAGAGGGGCTATCGCCAAATCCTGGCGCGGAATCCTCGCCAGGCGAACGCTCTGCACCTGCTGGGAGTCATTCATTCACAGCGCGGGCGGCATCAGGAGGCAATCCATCTGATTCGTCAGGCCATCGCCTTGCGCGGGCATCGCTGTATTTCATGCCAGCCTTGGCGGCGTCTATCGAACGATCGGCCGCTCTGATTTGGCGGCCGCGGAATATCGCCAGGCAGCGAAGTTCGACCCCGGCAATTTCGATTATTTTCACGAACTGGGCGCCACACTGGCGGAATGCGACCGGGCCGACGAGGCCATCGCGGCCTTTACCAGAACGATTGAATTGAACCCAACGGTGGCCTCCGCATATAGCAATAAGGGGGCGCTGCTGCGCGAAAGGGGACGACTTGAAGAAGCCGGATCGTGTTTCAGCCGAGCCATCGAACTCGATCCGAAATTTCCCGGCTCGTATAACAACCTGGCCATCCTTCTTTACCAGGAGGGGAAGATCGACCAGGCCGTCGCGGCATGGCGGCGGGCGATTGCGCTGAATCCGGATTTCGCGACCGCGCATTTGAATTTGTCCCACGCATTGTTGAAGTTGGGACAATTCGCCGAAGGCTGGGAGGAATTTGAATGGCGGCTGAAGAACCCCCGTGCGGATACGGACCCCCGGCGCGCGGCCGCAGTGGGATGGTTCGGACCCATCGGGCAAAACGATCCTCTTGCATGCCGAGGGCGGAAACGGCGATACGCTGCAATTCGTTCGGCTTGTTTCAGCCGTCGCCCAGCGCGGTGCAAAAGTGATTCTCGAATGCCAGCCGGGATTGATCCCGCTGCTTGAAGGGATGACGGGGATCGATCGCATCGTTCCGTATGGCCAGCCGCCGCCGGAATTCGATCTGCAAATCCCTTTACAGGGTTTGCCTCGAGTTCTGGGGATCACGTTGGAGAACATTCCCAGCAAGGTTCCGTATGTCTCGCCGCCGGCCGATCGCGTGAAACGATGGGCGGACCGTCTGGCGGGGGAATCGAAGTTGCGCGTTGGACTGTTCTGGTCCGGCAGCCGCACCGTCAAGTCAGCGCAGGATGTCCGAACGAGATCGATTGACGTGTTCGCGCCGCTGGCCACCGTAAAGGGCGTTCGATTTTTCAGCCTGCAAAAAGGAGAAGCCTCGGAGCAATCGCCGCCGATCGGCATGGACTGGGCCGATTTCACTCGCGAGATCAACGACTTCGCCGACACGGCCGCGCTGGTGCAGAACCTCGATCTGGTGATCAGCATCGACAGCTCCGCGGCCCATCTCGCGGTGGCGCTGGCCAAGCCGGTCTGGGTGCTGCTTCCGCTGCATTGCGATTATCGCTGGCTCGTCGATCGCAGCGATTCGCCGTGGTATCCGACGATGCGGCTGTTCCGCCAAACCACCGCGAATGATTGGGCTGCACCGGTGGCCCGGATGGTGGAGGCCCTGCAGGGGCTTGCCCGGGACCGATGAGGGCCGACTGGTTTCGCGGGGCGGCAAGAGATATCATTGAGAGCCGATGACATTGAAAGTGATCATTGAGCCTGGAGAAGATCGCGGCTTCATCGCCCATGTTCCCGCATTGAAGGGCTGTTGGTCGCAGGGCAATACGCGGGCCGAAGCGCTAACCAATATCCGTGAGGCAATCGCAGCCTGGCTGGAGGCGGAGCAAGACAAATCCGAGCAGCCAAGCGGTCCCCGGGATGTCGAACTCGTTACGGTTTGAAGGCTTATGGTATGCCGCAACTCCCAGTGGTCAGCGGCCGAGAGGCTCGTCGGGTTTTCGAACGTGCGGGATGGGTTTTCGATCGGCAACGGGGAAGCCATATGGTTCTGACTCGGCCGGGGACGCCGATCAATCTCTCAATTCCAGACCATCGGGAAATTGATAGAGGGTTGCTTCGAGGCTTGATCCGCGACGCGGGAATGTCGGTGGCGGAGTTTGTGGCTCTGCTTTGAGGGAACACACATAGAGGCTCCAGTTGTCGATGATAAGATGGCCGCGGTCGTGAGCACCCCAACGTATCAAAAGCGCGTCTCGACGAATGGCCGAACCAACGCTGGCCGCGGCGAGGTCTTTGTCATCCGTCACGACGACAAGACCGCAAGCCATTACGATATCAAGGAAATCAATGGCCAACGTTACCTGTTTCTCGAATGGAAGACCGGCGATGTCACGATTCTGGGAAGGAAGCCGCAGTATTACGTCATGCGTTGGAGCGGAAGCGCGAACGTGCCAACACGACCCGCACGTGCTGCGGACTAAAGCCTCGCCTTGACCCAATCGAAACGGCTGACCGCCGTGCGCACGGTTATTCATAGGCGCACCGGCGCGCCGCGTGTAATGGGCCAATTCCCCCCTGGTTGAGGAGCTTAGGCGATCCTTTCAACTCTGGCCCGCTGGCAAAGCGGATATTCGGACATGAATCCTGATGTGATATTGCGCATTTCCTGTGCCGAGTTCCCATACAAATAGAGCGCCGTTTCGGTCGGCCCCCGCCAATATCCCTGAATTGCGCCTCGATGGCCGAGGAGACGATTGAGAGTGTCAATCACCACGTTGATGTCGGACTGCTTATAAATCTCGTTCGAAAGTTCTGTTCCGTTCAAATAAATCGCTAATCCTTCAGCGACCCCGAATGGCAACTCAACCTTTTGTCCGTCGTATTCGTAGCGAAGCTTTGAACCCCTCGTGCGCCACGGTCGGTCAGGAATTTACAAACGAACGGCGCTCCATTTTCGACGTTGAAGAGGTCCACGTCGATGCCGCAATACTCAATCTCGCCAGTTCCTAATTGCATCGTTCCACCGCCGCCCACCTCGCCAAATCCGTTCTCGGCGAGTGCTTCCATCAGGGGCGTTTCGAATCGCCTGCCTCGTGCCACCGGCATGATCCGGGCATTCAACTGCGCATACGAAGACGTTGGCTGGAGTCTCATGACACCTCATCCAATCCAAAATGGCCATCGAACAGAATATCAAAGAAGCTGCGGAAAGTTCAATTCCCGTTGCGAAGGGCCCATTGGGACGATTTGGGCAAGCCAGGTACCGGCGTGACAAGATTTGAACCCAACCGCACGCATGCCCGAAAAACCCGTCGATTCTCTCCCAATTAAGCTCTTCCACCGCTTTCCCAGCGGGGAATGAACCGGAACGCCACAGAGATCTATCCAAATCCCTTGCCCCACTTCCAGCCCATGGCGGATGATGACCCGAAGGCCGGATTCATATATATTAAAAGCAGCGGATTTAATCGGTCTCATCCCTAGAGGAGCGAAACATGCGTCAGGCGATTGTTCTGTCGATTCTGCTGTCTTTCATGTCATTCCTGAACCACGCGGCCGCGGCCCAGACCATGGTTCATTTCACCATCGACGCGCAGCGGGACGTGCATCCGATTTCTCGACTTATCTACGGCGTGAACCAGTTGATCGGCCCGCAGTGGACCCATGCGACGTTCGAGCGGTTCGGCGGAAACCGCACGACGGAGTACAACTGGGTCACCAACGCGTCCAACGCCGGCCGCGACTGGCATTGCGTCAGCGACGATTATTTTCCCGGCACGACGCCGGGGGCGCCGATTGCGGCGATGCTCCGCAACGCCTACGAGCACGATGCCGGGGCGCTGATTACCGTCCCCATGATCGGCTACGTCGCGGCCGACGAGAACGGCGACGACGTTCGCACGAGCGGGCCGAATTATCTTCAGACCCGTTTTCACGTGTCGGCCCCCGCCAAGGGAGCGCCTTTCACCCTCACGCCCGATCCCAACGCCCCGATTGTTTATCAGGATGAGTTCGTCAACTGGGTCAAGGTGAACTTTCCCTATGGCCAGACGGACCCGAATCGGCCGATCTGGTTCACGCTGGACAATGAGCCGGATATCTGGGCGGGTTCGCATCCGGAGGTGCATCCCAAGAGGACGACGTACGCGGAGTTGATCGAAAGGACGATCGCGTACGCCACGGCGATCAAGAACGTGGACCCGAACGCGCTGGTGTTCGGCCCGGCGAATTACGGTTGGAACGGATACGTCAGTTTGCAGGATGCGCCCGACCGGCAGGGACGGGATTTCCACATTTTTTACCTGCAGGAAATGGCCAAGGCGAGCGCGGCGGCGGGGAAGCGGCTGATCGACGCGGTGGACATCCATTATTATCCGGAAGCGACCGGCGGCGGCGTGCGGGTCACCACTCAGAAGTCCACGCCCCCAATCGTGGCCGCCCGATTGCAATCGCCCCGCTCGCTGTGGGACCCCGACTACATGGAAACCAGTTGGATCACCAAAAAGATTCATCGCCCCATCGAAGTGATTCCCGAATTGCAGGACAAGATCACGGTGAATTATCCCGGGACCAAGATCGCCGTCAGCGAATACAACTTTGGCGGCGGAGATGACGTTTCCGGCGGGATCGCCGAGGCGGACGTTCTCGGCATCTTGGGCCGGACCGGCGTGTTTTCGGCCAACGAATGGCCGGGGGTTCCCAAGGAACCGTACATCGACGGCGGATTCGCCATGTTCCGGGATTTCGACGGCCAGGACGGCTCGTTCGGCGACACGTCCATTTCCGCAACAACGGACGACGTGCCCGACACTTCGATCTACGCCAGCCTCGACTCGGCCAATCCCAACCGGATGGTTCTGGTCGCGATCAACAAAACCGATCACGCCATCACGGCCGACATGCAATTGAAAAATGGCAAGCCGTTCAATTCCGCGGACGTTTATCATCTAACCGGCAAAGACCCCAACCCCGTGAACGTCGGGCAAACGCGGCTAGGTGAGCCGACGCACTTTGGGTACACGATGCCGGCGTACAGCGTCAGCACGATCAATCTGGTGGCGCCGTAAGAGGAATCTCACCGCCGCGAATCGTGTCGGTGCACTTTGACCGAAGATTGAAAGGCACGCTATGAAGCTCGAATACGACCCCGAGGTGGACGCGGCCTATCTTACGCTGGTTGATTCACCGGTTGCGGATTCCGAAGAGGTCAAGCCGGGCATCGTGCTCGATTATGACGCCAACCAGAGGGTCGTTGGAATCGAAATCCTGAACGTCCGCCGCCATCTTCCCGACGCCGATTTGAAGCGATTACCACTGGAAGCATCTCCATAAGGGGATGGCAATGGGAGTTTGCAAAGCTCGTCGAGCATCAGGTTGCACGTTTCGCGTAGTATCATCGTCGATATTGCTCACGATCTTAGGGATCGGTTGCGCGAGCGGCGTTGGAGGTTGTACATCGTCGCAGGACGTGTCAAACGACCCGCCGTACCAAGTGGGTTATGTTCCCGGCCAGGTGTATCGTCTCGAGTGCAAGGCCGCGATCATTAAGCCGAATTCCGACCCGGAGCACTGCGGGCTCGACGCAGATGACCCGCCGACCATAAGTCGGTATTCAGACGCGACCGTTATGGCAATACTTCCGCCGGGAGACCGCATCCGCATCGACCGGCTGCTTCACGTGACCGTCACAGCCCCAATCCAGGGAGAATCATACGTCGAGGTCTTCATTACGCCCCTGGATCATCCTTGTTCCTGCAAAAGTCTTCGGCTCGGCGGAAGCCTTTCCGGCGCGAAGGTCGTACATACTCCGGACGGATGGCCGACAATGATCGAATCGCCTAAGGCGGCCTATCTGACTTTGGAGCCACCCTCTCGATGACGGATTATTCCGGGAAACTGGAACCAGCGAGGTAAAGCGTCCCAGAGACGTAAATTCAATCCAAATGCGAATGCAGGAGGGCGGGGAAAACCACATCAGGCCACGCCTGCGGCAGCTTCCGCAGGATTCCCTCCCGCACCCTCCCACTCCTTTCCTTTTCCCCTCAACCGTCCAGTTGGAGAAGCAACCCTGCCTGGCCCGCATGCAGATGATGTCACCAGCACGCACGAAGTTGGCGGCTTCCTTCCTTTCCTGCCGGACGGTTGAGGGGAAGCCGGAAGTGGGTGGAGGGGTTGCAGGGGAGGCGGGAGAAACCGCTTGGGGCCTGATGGGGTTTCTCCCGCCTCCTCTGCATTGCATTTGTTATTCGCAAGCCGCATTGGGCAAAGGAATTGCACCTCGTTAGGTTAGATTGGCGGCGCCGTAGGTTTTATTTCTTATCTCGGGCCTTCTTCTTCCGCCGCAGTTCCGCGTCGATGAATGGGTCCAACTCTCCGCGATTCAGAACGCTTTCCACGTTCGACGTTTCCACGCTGGTGCGGTGGTCCTTCACCCGGCGATCGTCCAGAACGTAGCTGCGAATCTGATTGCCCCAGGCGATCGAGCCTTTTTCGCCGTACAGGGCTTTCAACTCGTCGTCGCGCTTCGCCTGCTCGATCTGCTCGATGCGACCTCTGATCAGCGCGATCGCCAGTCGCTTGTTCTGCTGCTGGCTGCGCTCGACGGAGCAGGTGACCTGGATGCCGGTGGGCTTGTGGGTGATGCGGACGGCGGAGGCGACCTTGTTGACGTTTTGCCCGCCAGGACCGCTGGCGCGCACGAAGGCGACGATTTCCATGTCCGATTCGGGAATCTCCACGCCGGCGTCCGAATCCTCAAAATCCGGGACGACATCGACCGATGCGAAGCTGGTCTGGCGCTTGTTCTGGGCGTTGAACGGGCTGGGGCGAACCAGCCGATGAACGCCGGCCTCGGCCCGCATGTAGCCATAGGCGTATTCACCTTTGACCAGCAGGGTGACGTTCTTGATGCCAGCCTGCTCGCCCTCGGTTCGATCCACTTCCGAAACGTCCCACCCGCGCCGCTGAAAATAATAGAGATACATCCGCAGCAGCATCTCCGCCCAATCCTGCGCCTCCGTGCCGCCGGCGCCGGCGTGAATCTGCACGAAGCAGCTTTTCGGATCGTTCTTGCCGTCCAGCAGCGATTGAAGCTCGACCTTCTCGGCCCGCCTCTCCAGATCGGCCAGCGTGCGGTCGGCCTCGTCCATGGACTCCGCGTCGCCCGCCTCCTCGGCCAATTCGTACAGGGCTCGCACGTCGTCCACGGCGCGGAGCATCGCTTCGACCGGTTCGATCGCCGCCTTGAGCGACTTCACCTCGGCAACGACGGTCTTGGCGGCATCCTGGTTGTTCCAGAATCCTTCCTCGCCCATCTTGCTCTCAAGCTCTGTTTTTCGCGATTGCTTGGTAGGCAGGTCAAAGAGAGTCCCGGATGGCAATCATCCGGGATGAAAGGTCTTCGATCGCTTGCGAGAGGTTTTCGTGAATCATGCCGGAACTCTAGCAGGCCGGCGCGGCTTTCGCCACAGAGAGATCAATATCGTTCAATCCTCGACCATCTCGTTCAACACCGGAATGCTCACCCCGCGCGGCGTGGGCGGGGCCTGCTGCATCGTGATGACCGGAACGTCGTGCAACACCCGCACCATGGCGACCTCGTCGCAGCCGTCGCGCTTCGGGCAACGAACGCAATCGCTCCAGACCTTCAGCGGCAAACTGTCCTTGGAAACCGCTTCAAATCCGAGCTTCTCGAAGAACGCCTGCTCGTAGGTGAGCGACATGAGCCGGCGGATGTGCAATCGCCGGGCCTCGTCGGCGGCCCACTCGACGAGTCTCCGCCCGATGCCCCGGCCGCGAAATTCCTCGTCCACCGCCAGCGAGCGAACTTCGGCAAGATCGGCCCAGATGATCGACAGCGCCGTGCAACCGACGACCCGCCCCGGCGACAATCGGCCGTCGGTTAGCTCGCCGCCGATTTCGTACACCGCGAAATCGCGCAGCGATTCGTAAAGCTGGGCCGCGCTCTTGAAGAGCATCTTCCCCATCTCGGCATGGCTGTTGATGATCTCCTGGATTCGCGGAACGTCATGAATGGCGGCGCTTCGGATCATTTTCCCTACACGTTCTCCGTTTCCGGGGAGGCCGAATCGGGCGGGCTCGCTTCAACGTACGTATTTCTGTGCTCCGCCGGCGCGGGGCTGATTTCCATGTCCGAATCATCATCGCCCTGCACGACCAGAATCTTCTTCTGGCGAATCAGCTCCAACAGGGCGAGGAAGACGCCGATCATTTCGCTGCGGCTTTGGCGGCCGACGACCAGGGCCCGCAACGTCAATTTCCCCTCGCGCATCAGCCGATCCTCGATATCCGCCGCGTGAAGATCGATCGGCGTATCGTCGTAGGTGACCTCGTGAATGCTCGGCCCGCGCGTGCCGACTTCCTTCATCAACCGGCTGAACGCGGAGAGAAGGGCCCAGATCTGCACCTCGTCCAAGTCGATGGGCGGGGGCTCATCGGCCTGGCCCTGGGGGGAAGCCGGGACGCGCGGGAAACGCTGTTCCTGCTGCCGCTGCCGCTGCTCCAGCAACACCGCCGCGTCCTTGATCTTCTTGTATTCCAGAAGCTGTTGAACCAGTTCGTAGCGTGGATCGACCAAATCGGCGGCGGCGGATTCCTGCCCCGCCACCGGCGGCCCCTTGGGCAGCAGCATCGCGCTTTTGATTTCCATCAGCGTCGCCGCCATCACCAGGAAATCCCCCGCGACGTTGATGTCCAGACCCTGCTCCCGCCGCAGGCCCTTGAGCATCTCGACGTACGTCATGTAGCTGTCGAGGATGCGGGTGATCGGAATGTCGTAAATATCCAACTCGTCCCGCTTGATCAGGTACAGCAGCAAATCCAGCGGGCCGTGATAGACATCCAGTTCAACGCGATATTCCAAGGCTCGTCCTTGATTGGCGATTGATTGATTTTAGTGCGCGGCAGCCGATAATCCAGAGTTCGGATTTTCGCCTCACCAATGCCCGACGATATTCTCCAATTTGCGCGTCAGGTGATCGAAGCCGAAGCCGCGGCCGCCGGGGCCATGGCCGGGGCGATCGACGAATCCTTCGAGCGTGCGGTGCGTTTGATCCTGGCGTGCGGCGGATCGGTGCTGACCAGCGGGGTGGGGAAAGCGGGCCACGTCGCCCGCAAGCTCTCCGCCACCTTCGCCAGCACCGGGACCCCCAGCCATTTTCTCTCCGCCGCGGATGCCGTTCACGGCGATCTCGGCTCCATCCGCAAAGGCGATATCGTGCTGATCCTCTCGGCCAGCGGCGAGAGCGACGAGGTTCTTCGCCTGCTCAGCCTGGTGAAGAAGCTCGATCATCCGGTGATCGCGATGACGGCGTCGGCGTCGAGCGGCCTGGGGCGAGTCGCCGACCTCGTGCTGGCCATGGGCAAAATTGAAGAGCCCTGTCCGTTGGGCCTGGCGCCCGAGCGCATCGACTACCGCCATGATGGCGCTGGGGGACGCCCTGGCTCTTTCGGTGATGAAGCTGCGGAATTTCAGCGCCGAGGATTTCGCGGTGTTCCATCCCGCCGGGCAGATCGGCCGAAAACTCATCCGCGTCAAAGAAGCCATGACATTCCGGCGCGGTGAAAATCTTCCCGTCGCCTCGGATCAATTGACCGTGGGCCAGGTCCATCCACGAGGTCAGCAACATCAAACGCCGCAGCGGGGCCGTCATCCTCACCGACGGACTCGGAAAATTGTCCGGCATTTTTTCGGACGGCGATCTTCGCCGGCTGGTCACCCATAACGATGGTTCGGCGCTGGATCGGCCGATCAAGTCGGTCATGACCCGCTCGCCGAAGCGGGTGAACGAGTCGGCCCTGGCCAGCGAAGCCATGGCCATCCTGCGCCAATATCGCATCGACGAATTGCCGGTGGTGGACGATTCTGACCGGCCCGTGGGGTTGATCGACGTTCAGGACCTGGTGGTTCTGCGGATGCTGGACGTTGAGGGCGGCGCGTAAAACGTCGGGGCCGGGATTCTTGAACGTCCGAAGAACGCGCTCCCCTTCGGGTCGCGGCTAAACGGTTTGGGGCGGTCACGGGCGGCAAATTAGCGCGATTGATTCGATGCGAAAAGTTTTTCCGATTCTTCTCTCACTGATCCTGCTGGTGGGAGCATTCATCGTCTATTTCCGCTCGCAGCCGAAGTTCGGGGGGCTCATGGGCAGCAACCGATCGCCGGACAATTTCGCCCCGGTCAGCGGCGACCCAAACGCGTTCATCAAGGCCGGCACGGGCGCATGGGTGAAGCAATTCGATCAGAAGGGGCAGCTTTATTACCAGTTCAAATCGGATTACTACGATCCGCAGCCGGACGGCACGGTGAAGGTGACGCGGCCGGTGATCGAGTTCTTTCTGAGCGGCTTGCAGGTGCTTCAGATCGAGGGCGAGGATGGGAACATCCGCTTTGCGCCGGGAACGGACAAAGGGGTGATGTCCAACTCCCCCACCGATCCGCCGCGCTACGGCAATCTTCGCAACGTGGTCGTGAAGATTTTTCTTCGCCCGCCCAGCAGGAGAAAAACGCCGCCGACATGACGATGACGATGACCAACGCCCAGTTTGACAACGACACCTACACTCTCTTCACGCAGGAATACGCGGAGCCCGATGGGCGGATCGTTCATGCCGACGAGGTCCCGGTGACCGTGCGGGCCAAGGATTTTTCGTTCAACGGCTCGGGCCTGCTGATGTATTGGAACGACGTGGACAAGCAATTGAAATCGCTGGAGATCGCGCACGGAACGGACCTGACGGTTTACAACGCCGGCGCGTTCTCGACGCAATCCTGCGCCGGCGGCGGCGGCGAGTCCAGCGGTTGGGCCGGCCGCCCCCGCAACCGCCCCGGCAGCGGTCGCGAAAACGGTCACGGCAACGCCCGCGGCGACGGCGGGCGATACCACCCGGCACCGCTACCTGGCGACGTTTTTCGATCGTGTCCGCGTGATACAGGAGGGAGACGAACTGATCCGCGCCGACCGGATGGACGCGGATTTCATCACCAGCAGCGGTGGCAATTCCGCGGCTGAAAATTCGCCGCCACCGGCGACGGCCCCGGCGACGGCCGCCACTCCCGCCGCGCCGACTACACGTCCCGGCGTCGCCCCCGCCACGGCCCCTTCGCCCGAGCCCCTGCACGTTCATTGGGCCGGGAAGATGCTCATGGTTCCCAACGATCAAGCCGGGGCCCCCCCGCTGGCCGACGGCAAGGCCATCATCCATTTCGCCGGCGCTCCGGTGCTGCTGCACCAGGCCGGAGCCGATCGCCGGCAGTGGGTTGACGCGCAATGCGCCGACCTCAGATTCCACACGGGAGATTCCAGCGCGATTCTCACCGGCGGCGTTGTGCTGAGGCAGACCAAGGCGGGAGTGGTTTCGGCCATCACGGGCCGGAGCATGGATTTTTCGAAGCTCGCACGCCTCGCGACGTTCGAGGGCCCGGGCGAGATCAAGCTGCCCGATCCCAACGATCCCAAGAGCGTTCTGACCGCCGCGTATGGGCGAAGCTGCCGCGTGCATTTCTTCGACATCGACAACGGCCAGATGCAGGTCGAGCGGGCCGATCTAGCGGGAAACGTCGTGGTCGATCACCCGCGATTTCATCTGACGGCCAGGGACGACGTGGGATTGCAGTTCGACGCGACCGGCGGCGCGGATGCGGGCAAATCTTCCTCGCCGCCGCTGCGGCGGATTACCGCCATCGGCAACGCCGACTGCCTCGTCCACGAGGCCAATCATCGCGACCGCCAACTCGCCGGGCGGCAACTGCAATTGTTCAGGGCCCCGGCCCGGATGGGACGCTTTATGCCAAGACGATCGTCTGCGACGGATCGGTTCAAGCGGTTCAGGACGATCAGACCCTGACGGCCGAGCATCTTCAAATCGGATTGCTGCCCGCGCCGGCCAAATCCAAGGGCAAATCTGAAGAGGAGTTGGCGCTGGACAAGCTGATCGCCACCACGAACGTGGTGATAGCGGGCAAAGATTCCTCTTCGGCGTCGGCGGATGAGTTGTACGTGGAAATGGCGGACGGTCACGCGCATGTGACGCTCGTGGGTTCGCCATCGCGCGATGCCATCGTGAAAAACAAAACGTCCACGATGACCGGGCCGCTGATCCATCTTTCGCCGCACGATCAAACGGCGTCCATCGACGGGCCCGGGACGTTCCAAGGCCTGGCCCAGCCGAAGGGCCCTCGGCAAAAGCCTCGCCCGCTCAAGCTGAGCTGGCGGCAAACGGCGACGCTGGATGGCAAGACGAACCAGGTGCTGGTGATTGGCGGCGTCATTGCCGCTTCGGATGCCCCCGGCGGAAGCCATGATTCGGCCCGGTGCGACCACATTCTGGCGACGCTGGTGGATGTCGCGCCGGCGGCACGTTCCGCCAATTTGCCGGCGACCACGCAAGCCGACGCCAGCGCCTATGGCGCCGACGCCGATTTTCTCAAGAACAAGCAGATCGAGATGCTTTCGCTACGGGCGGAGGATGCCGATTCTTCGCCCGCCGCCGCTCGCGAGGCCCAGGTGCAATCCTATGTGACGGATACCGGCGGATATCTGCTGCATCAATACGATTTGCTGAGTCGGCGAATCGATTACAACGTCCCTTCCAAGCGTCTGATGGTTCCCGGACCGGGAGAAATATTCGCCAAGGAACAATCCGCCCCGACCACCGCGCCGTCGGCCGAAACCGGCTCGAGCATCGGCGGACACGGAATGACGTTCCATCCAATGGCACAAGCGATTCCTCTACGACGACGCCGGGCACGGCGCGGTGATCGATGGCAACGTCACGATCGTGCACTGGACCGGCGCGGCAAAACCCGAGCAGGTCCGATTGGATCATGCGGACATCGTGCAGGTGGAATTTGAAGGCCCCGCCCAGCCGGCCGCCCGAGAGAACGTCGCCGACATCGATGAAGCGCCGGATCGCCGGGTCAAAGCGCTGACCGCCACGGGCGTGATGACCGTTCGCACGACCGACAAGACCATTTATTGCGGAGGAATCGACTTCGATCCGGGGCAACAGATCCTGACCTGCCGCGGCGGGAAGTTGGGAAAAGTCACCGTCGTCAACGACAAGAATCTCGACGGCGGAACCTGCGCCGAGGCGATATTTAACCTGAAGACCAATGAGCTGAGGAAGATGACGGAAGTGACGGGGCAAGGGCGATAAGGCGATTGTCAATAAAGCTCAAGCGGCCGCGGCGCGGGGATGATCGCGTATTTGGCGGCCAAATCGTGAAAGAGCCGAATGGCGTCGAGCTGGGCCGGGCCGATTTCATACTTCAAATATTCCGACAAATATTGCATGGCCAGGTCCGCGGGCCAGCCGCGCGGGACCGCGTGGCGGGCAACGATGTTGGGCAGATCGGCCAGCCCGCGATCCCTGGCCTGGCGAAGACGCTCGGGCAGGTTTCCCAAATCCGTCCCGCGGCGCGTGATCCAAACCGCAAAGACGAACGGCTTATGCGTCAGGTCACTTCCAGGCCGCGCCCAGATCGAGCCTGATGCGGCATCCCCGACGGCCGGCGCGTAACGACCTTGTCGCCGATCAGGAGGATGGCCGGGGCATCGGAGCCGTCGCCTGCCAAATCCAAAAGTCGCGGCGTAATCCCATATCGCTCGGCGAGGACGATTCGGGCCAGGGCCACGGAGCTGTGGCTTTCAACGTCGCAGGCGAGGGTGGTGATTTTATCAATCGGCAATCGGCTGAAGATTCGGACGGTGAGTGTCGGCCCGTCGCAGCCGATGCCCCCGCTGGGGACGATTCGCGCCTCGGGCAGGCGCTGGTAATCAATCACCGGCAACAGGGCCAGATCAAACCGGCGCGAACGCAGGCCTTCGAGCAACAACGCGGGCACGGCCAATTGCAGATCCACCTCCGGGTCGTTTTCCAGGCCGTGAATGAGCGGCTTGGCATTTAGATAACTGACGCTGCCGAGGCGCAGAACGCGGGATGGGGGATTGTCAGTGCTCATTCGTCATTTGTCATTTGTCATTTGTCACTTGTCATTGGCAAAAACACAAATGATGCCCGGCTCCGACCGAACGGTATACTTCGCTCATGAACGATCTCGACTCGCCGCACGTGATCGCCATGCCGCCGCTGGTCTTCCTGGGGGGATTCCTCATCGGTCTGCTCCTGGAATGGCTCGTTCCCCTGGACCGGCTTTCCGGAATCACGGTGAAATGCATCGGCGTGGCTGTGGGATTGGCCAGCAGCGTCCTGGCCCTGTGGGCTCGCACCACCATGCACCGGGCCGGCACCCACATCGACCCGCACGCCCCGGCTTTGGTAGTCGTCTCGCATGGCCCATTCCGATTCACGCGCAATCCGTTGTACCTGTCGCTGGTCCTTCTCACGCTCGGGATCGCGCTCGTCTTCGACCTGCTGTGGGTCGTGGCGATGCTCATACCGGTCCTGCTCATCATTCACTTCGGCGTAATCCTCCGCGAGGAGCGCTACCTCGCATCCAAGTTCGGCCAGACCTATCTGGACTACAAGCGGAAGGTGAGGAGGTGGGTGTAGTCATTCGTCATTCTTCGTCATTTGTCACCTGTCACTGGATCGATCTGGCTTGGTCCGTCATGGCGTAATGGGTCATTTTGATTTCAAAGAGCCGGGGCGTGTCGCCCCGGTCCGGGCCGACACGGCCCGGCTCTGACAGAACATTCAAACTGACCCTTCGCGCGTCATGTTTACGGGCATTTGCCTAACCTGCGTCAACCTCGCCAGGGAGAAGCCCGGCGGATTGGTGAGCAAAATTTGCGGGGAAATTGGGGGAGAATCCACCGCGCGGAAACCGCTGAGGTGGGCAGTCCCTTTTGAAAGGTGTTGAAGAAGCCATCAAACTCGCGTCTTCGGCACTGATTGAACGGCGAGAGATTCACGCCAAAAGTCATCGAATCGAGTTCCCATCCATCTACCGGATGCTGCCGAACGTGATGGTCGATGAGAATCAAGCCGCGCAGGTGAGCACTTGAACCACTCGAGCAACTGATCGTAACGGTCGTTAACAAACTTATGCATCATCGCGTTTGCCGCCGCGCCGTACACTTCGTCAGTTACCGGCTGAATGATCCGCTCATTCGTTGGATTGAGCATCACGGAAATATCGGCTACGACGATGCCTGGCAGGCCCACCTTCTCAATCTGTTTCTCGGCTTCTCGGACGCGATCCTCGAACCTGCCGGGACTCTTGACGCGCTTGACGGCAACGCCGAATTTTAAGCCATTAACAGCACAACGAACGTCCGGCTCATCAAATGTCGGCGACGTTCCGGCTTTCATGCAAATCGCGGCAACGTACAACTCACATTGAAGATCACGACCAACAGTATTGGCCGATCCATCTTGTGGCAATGCGGTATCCTTCGAAAGTCTCTTCAATCGCGTTTGGAACTCCGGCGGCAGCGGTACCTTCGCAAGCTGGTCGCCGGCGAAGCCGAGCATTTGCAGATCGCGCTCGGCTTCAAGGGCAACCTCGAAGCCCTTGTCACCCGGAGCAATGAACGGTGGAGGCTCTCCATTAGGACGCACAAACATTGCCCGCATCTGATCTATCCGCGACCCCGCAGACACAACGATGCCTTGATCTTTAATCCAACTGACGACGTGGTCCGCTAGCTGTGATCCATTGCGAAGTGCGATCATGGCATAAGTCGATTGCGTCCAGTTGGCCGATGCTATCTCGATCGCCAACCGATATCCATTCTTGCTTCTGCTTACGGCGCCGGGATCCATCGACCCGTTCCCGCCCCGCGATATCGGTGAGGTTCCCTAGGCCCGAAACGGGGCTGGCCCCGATGGAGGAGATCGCCGATTTGTTCGATTCTATCGGCTGGGTCCTTTTTATCGAGGAGATGTGTATGCCTGCGGTTGTGGACGCGGAAAAATGTGACGCTTGCGGAACGTGCGAAAAGAACTGCCCGAGCGAAGCCATTCATGTCGAGAAGGATGTCGCGGTGGTCGAGCCGGAGAACTGCATCGACTGTAACGTCTGCGCGGACGATTGCCCGCAAAAGGCGATTGAGATGAAATTGTGACGGCTGCGTAGCTCGGAAAATTCAAGATTTAACCGCCCGCGAGTACGCTCGAGAACGCGGAGAACGCTGAGAAAAAGGCGGAGAAATGCATTTATTGCCACAGATGAAAAATCAGATGGACACAGATAAATTCGCAATGCGATTTGATTCTTATCTGTGTCCATCGGCAATTCATCTGTGGCTAAAAACTCTTCTCCGCGGTTTTCTCCGCGAACTCTGCGTCTCAAGCGTACTCGCGGGCGGTGAATAATCCGGGATAATGGCCTCTCGCCTGTGGAGTCATGCCGGAGGAGAAAGCGATCTCGAAGGAACCTGTGCCGGCGGGTGCGATGGGGCCGGCTGGGCGGCAGGTTCCGCTGCCGGCGCCGCTGCCAGCGGGGGCGGTGTTCCTGCGGCTCATGGGGGTGGATTACGTGCGCTTTCGGGCTGGGGGTGGGGGCGATTTGTATGTCACCGAACATGGCATGCCGTTTCTGGATCATTTGAATCCGCGGAATTGGTATGAGCCGGAATGGTTCAAGCGGAATCGTGTGCCGCTGGCGGGAAGCGGAACGGTTTATCGTCTGCCGACCAAGCCGATTCACGGGCATCCCAGCCCTAGCATTCAGCTTGTCGTAAAGTGGTCGCGCGTGGGGCAGGACGTGCCGCTGGATACGATGTCGCTCAACAGCGTCATCAACGCGGATTTCAACACGCCGTTCGAGGAATTCTCGTTGCTGGAGGAACTGCGGGCCAGGGGCAACGGGCCGGGCGGGTTTCCGATACTCACGCAACGGCCGCTGGCGATTTACATTCCGCCGGAACGATTGCAGCTCTGGCAGACCGGGCGATCGCGATACAAGATCGTGAGCAAGGTCAAACGATATGCCGGCGTTGAGATCGATATTCTGCGGTCGTACATCATGCTGTACGGCTGGATCGACGGAATCGACGCGGTGGAAGCACAGAAGCGGCATCTGTTCGATGGCCCGATCCCCCGCGAGCCGCTGCCCGCGCTGACCTCGCGCATTCTTCGGGAACTGAATGACAAGGGCTTCACGGTGATCGACCACAAGCCGACGCATGCGATCGTTCGGATTCATCGAGGACGGCTGGTGCGGAGGAAGGACGGGCAGGTGGCCTGCGCGATCGTGGATTATGAGTTGCTGGCGCACAGCCCGGTGCATGAAATGGAGGTCAAAAAAGCGGCGCGGAGCCGATACCTGTTGTTGCAGCGGGACCGCTTCCAGCCGCCGGATGATCCGCCGACGCCCGGTCATCTGGCGCCCGCGAGAATCCTTGGCGTGGATTTCATCTGTGGCGAGGCGGCGAGCACGGGCGGGACACTGTGGGTGGTTGGCAAAGACCCGCGGCTGTTCGATTATTTCCTTCCGGAGCGCTGGCGCAGCAAAAAAATACCGCTGTCGAGTTCGGGGCGCACCTGGTATGCCAGGACGAAGGATGGAGTGCATCTGGTGTGGAAAGTATCGCGAGTGGGAGCGATGCCGATGGTCGAGGCGGCGGCGAAGGTTCAACAGGCGATGATCGAGCATGGGTACAACAGTCCGTTTGAGAAGTTCGACCTGGCTCTGGAAATGAGCCGAAAGGGAATCCCGACGGTTTACCCGCGGGCGATTTACGTGACGGGGGCATCATCGGAAACGGGCAAGACGGCGGAGGACCCGCGTCGTTTCCGGGCGTTCCGCGATATCCTGGCCCCCGATGGGCGGCCGGCGCTGCAGGGAGGCTCGGATTACGTGACGATTTGGGGATATTTTCGCGGCTCGGAAGATCGGGATGCGCCCGATAGCTGGATCGACTGGAGCCCGATCGGAGCGGGGCAAGCCTGCGCGATGGGCCTGTTGACCGCGACGGAGTTGGAACAGCTCGCCCAGCGGCACCATTCCATGCTGCGCCGCGGCGGTTACGAAGAGCTTTCTCCGGATTTCGATCACATATTGCTGTCGTTTATTCCCGATGGAGCGATCAAGCGAAACGAGAGCGGCGAGATCGAGACCCGGCACTGCAACTTTGAATTGGTGAGGAGGGTTTAGGTTGGCGGGAATTGAAGAGGTGTCGTGCGATGAGGACTTCGGGTCATGACTCACGCCTCTCCAATCCGTTGATGAGACCGGAGAGCATTCGTGAAATCTCCTCAAGGTTGTCTTTTAACAGATCGTGATCGGCCTGTTGGATCAATCCGCGCCGACGGGCCAATTCCAGGAGCGGAACACATTCTTGAACTGATCCGCGCGCGATGCCAAAGAAGTTTCGCTTGTCGGGCTTGGTGAAGCGGCCATTGCCTTCGGCGATATTCGTCGATATGGACAGCGCCGCGCGATTGATCTGATCGGTCAGAAAGTAGAATCCGCGCGGAAAATTCCCGCTCAACTCGCAAATGCGATCTGAAAAATCGACAGCCTTCTGATACACGAGAAGTTTCTCGAATGCGAAGGCCATTTGTGCCACGAAATGCGAGAAAGTAGAGAGTAGAAAGTAGACCGGGGAGAGAGCCAACTCGGCTTGCCAGCGCCGTCCGACTCCGCAGGCTGTCTTTGTCTTCTCTACTTTCTACTCTCTACTCTCTCCCCTCTATTTTTCCCGCAGTAGCGGGAAAAATGGAGGCGTGGGGAATTGAACCCCAGTCCCGAGACATCGTCAGCGACGGCCTCTACATGCTTAGTCGGTCTTTTGATCTCGATGCCGGCGACGAAGATCGACACCCTTCGCCAGCATCCAGTCGTCTTAATCTCGCCTTCCGACCAACGTCCGAATCAGAAAGCCAGCCCGCGTTTTTGCGGCCGAAGTGATGCGGGCATCACCTCGTGCCGAGACTGTCTTAATTAGACAGCCATACGAACCGGGGCGGCAGAGAAGCCGATCCGGCCTGCAACATCGCTGTTGGCAGTTAAAGTTTGCTCGAATGATTAGCCAGGCCAATCGAGCGTCCTGGGCATGCCACCGCCACCGCAGCTATCCGGTCGAAACCAGTCGCCCCCGGTGGTTAAATTGTCAAAGACCGTCAGGAGTATAGGTCGGATGGATTGGGGTGGCAATTGAGCGCGCCACCGGTTCCTCGCGCGAGCCGGCTGGCCACATTTCCCGCCAGCTTACGGTCAAAGGTCTTCCGGCGCAAGCCGGTTGTTTTTGCGATGCGTGCCAACATCCGCGGGCCAATTTCTTCACGATCATGGAATGCGAAGACGACATCCGCCCATCCCGGACGCTGCAAGGTCTTGTGCGACCCGCTTTGCCGCTTGATAGACCAACCGACGCGCAGCAGTGCCGCCAGCACGCGCGCATCTCGAGTGGACGGCCAGTGCGCCATGGTCAGGCCACGATCGAGAAGACGTTTTGGACCTGGGGCAGGGGTTCGCCGTTATCGAGGCGCTCGGCCAGCACATGCAACGAAAGAGCTTGCGCCTTGCGCACCGCTTCATCGCGCGATTGCCCGTAGGCCAACACGCCCGGTAACTCGGGAACTTCCGCGATCCAACGGCCATCAACTTCTTGTTCCGTTTCGACCTTGTACATGACGGCATCTTACCGCATTTATGGATGTTCGACCAAAAGCGCCTCGCGGTTACTCGCGGTGATCATTCTCGCGCCCCATTTCGCCAGCGCATAAAAAACCCGCGGGGGGCAGAGAGGGGGGAACTCTGCCGGGGAAACCCGCGGGCGTGAGGCGTATGTTAGCGGATCTCCGTGAAATCGACAAGTAGCTTTTTGGCGATGAAATCGTTGCCTTTTTGCATCGGCGAGGCGGAGTTGGCTCCATGTTCTCACGCACGCGCAACCGGCGCATCAAGGTCATGAATGCCCGACTCAGAATCGTGGAATTTTTCGCCGGTCGCACAGGCACTTAAATCTCAAAGTTTCATTTAACCGCGGAGAGCGCTGAGATCGCGGAGACAGACGCGGAGAAGAAATCAAAAACGAATTCCTCCCGCCTCTTCTCGGCGATCTCAGCGAACTCTGCGGTTAAAGATCGGATTAGAGTTGGGGAAAAGCGGATCAAGTTCCCAATTTGCCGGAGGCGAGATAGGCGTCGATGCCGCGCGATAAGTCGAAGCGCGGCTCGTAGGCGAGGCAGCGGCGCGATTCGGTCAGGTCGGCTTCGGTCCAGTCCTGGGTGAAGCTGTAGGGATTCTCGAAATAGTCGGGCTGTAGATTGGTTTTCAGGGCCCGATTGAGTTCGGCGACGAGTTCGTTGAACGACCAGGATTTCCCGCTTCCGACGTTGAAAACGCCGCTGCGCGTGCCGGCCAGGGCGTTGAGATTGGCCTGAACCACGTCATCGACGTAGACAAAATCGCGTCGCTGCTGGCCGGCGGTGAAGATGCGCGGCGCTTGCCGGTGCGCATCTGGGCGGCGAGTTGATGAATCATGCTGGCGAGTTTTCCCTTGTGCTGCTCGCCGGGCCCGTAGACATTTGTGTACCGCAGGGCAACGATCGGGTGCGCCAGCCGCGGGGCGTGGCGCATCGCCAGCCGCTCCATGGCCAGCTTGCTGAAGGCGTAGATATTCAGCGGGTCCGGGGGCTGGGATTCGCGCATGGGAACCGGCCCGCGTCCGTAGATGCTGCAACTGCTGGCCCAGACGACGTGCGCCATGGTTTGCGCGGCCCAATCGAGAATCGCGCGGAAGGTTTCCACGTTGTTGCGCATCATCTGCTGCTGAAGGTGCGCTGCTGAGGAAGATCGACGCCGTCCCCGCCAACAACGCCGGTGATGCCGGCCTGGTGGAAAATGACGTTGAATTTTCCGAGCCGGGTCATCGAATCGGTGTCTTGCGGATTTTTGAGGGTGAGCACGTCGGCTGGGAAGTCGATGAGATTGGAATAAGGCGCGGCGAGGAAGGTATCGGCGACCGTGACTTCGTGGCCGTCGTTGGCCAGACGTTTGGCCAGGTTTGATCCGATGAACCCCGCTCCGCCGGTGACCAGAATTCTCACAGGTTTCTCCCGAGGCGAGCGGGGTTTGACCGCGCCAATTTCGCAATGTATCGCATTCCTCTTTCGATGTGAAGGATCGCTACATACGCATGTCGCGGGGCGTTATTCATCGGTGCCTCTGGCACCATTGAATCCATGTCTCCCGGTAGGCTTTCTCCACTTGTCCGGTGAATTTCCCGGCGTCCATCAGCGGCGACTCCGTGATTTGCCGTCTCAGGTTTTCCCGCAAAGACTTAAGGCGGGGAATGTCCCGGGCGAGTTCCGTCGCGAGTTCGACAAACTGCTGGGGAGTGCGGGCGACCCATTCAGGGAATCCGGCCGCGATGAGAACGCTGGCGCCGGCGCGGCCGGCGGCGGTCGAGCCGGTCAGGGTGACCACCGGCACGCCCATCCACAGGGCATCGCAGGTCGTTGTAATGCCGTTGTACGGCAAGGGATCGAGCCCGATATCGATGCGGTCGTACTGCCGAAGATACTCGGGGCGAGGCATGGAGGCGACAAATTCCAATCGGCTGGGAGCGACGCCGGCCTCGGAAAACAATTGCCGTATTTGCCGCCGTTGATTTTCAGAAATGATCAGGATCAGAAGGCGCGAGCCATCGATCTGTCGCATGATCTGCGCCCAGAGGTTCAGCGTTTGTGGATTGATTTTGCAGGGGTTGTTGAGCGAGCCAAACGTGATCGGGCCATTCTGTTCCACAGGCCGCCGCGGGGTTTCGGTAAGCGGATCGTAGCAGCACCAGCAGCCGGGCAAGCGGATCGATTTCTCCGAATAAATCGTGTCATCGCCGCCGGGGGGGTCGATGCGGGAATCCGTCAGGCGATAGTCGATGGTTTGCAGTCCCGTGCTGCCGGGATAAGCCAGCCAGGTGATCTGAACGGGCGCCGGTTTGCGAGCAAAGGCGAGCAATCGGCTGTCGCCGAGGTGCATGGTCAGATCGACGAGGATGTCGATGCGATTCTCGCGCACGCGCTGCGCCACCCGCCGATCGTCGTCGCGAAGAACGTCATGCCAGACATCGGCGCAGCGGCGATGGCGATCGGTGATCTCATCGGGGTGGCGGATGCTGCTGAAGCAATGGATCTCGAAGAGTTGATGATCGTGGGATTCCAACAAGGGCAGAACAAAGTGGGCCTCGGCCTGCATGAAGAAATTGGGCGAAACATATCCGATTCGGAGCCGGCGATTGGGATCGCGGTCGTTGGAATGCGGTTGAATCTCCGCGGCCAGGGGTTGGGCTTTTTGCTCGTTCCAGCGGGCGAGTTCGGCGGCAATGGCGCGGGCGTCGTAAGCGGGATGAAAATTCAGAAGGTAAAGCATGTTGCTATCGACCTTGTGACTGGAATCAATGGAAGCGGCCTTGCGATACCACGACAGCGCCTCGTCGAGCTGCCCCGCTTCCTTCAACGCACCGGCCAGGTTGTTGATGATTACGGGCGCCTGCGTCCGCAACGCGACGGCCTTGCGATACAGCTCGATCGCTTCGTCCGTGCGCTTCTCACGAATCAGCGCGTTGCCCAGATTGCTCATCGCCTCGGCATAGTCCGGGCGAAGTTCCAGAGCGCGATTGTATGAGGCGATCGCCTCTTCAACGCGATTCTTCTTCATGAGCAAGTTGCCAAGATTGCAATGGATGTTGGGGGCATTCGGGGCAGCGGCCAGCGCCCGAGTGTAACAATCTATCGCTTCGTCCGTCTGATCCAGCTTCTGGTACGCGTTGCCCAGGTTGTACAGGGTTACGGGTGCGTCCGGGCGCAGGGACAGGGACTTCCGGTAGGCGACGACGGCCTCGTCGTTGCGTCCGAGACTCGCAAGAACCAACCCACGGTTGGCGTGATAGTCAGCGGCATTCGGGCGGAGGGCCAGGGCGCGGTCGATCAGGTCGAGACCTTCGGCGTGCCGGCCCCGCTGTGATAGCACCGCGCCGAGCATGTCCAGGGCATTGGGCTCATTCGGATCGGCGTCGAGAATCAGGCGGTACATTTGCTCGGCCTGATCGAGCCGGCCCGCGCCGTGGTGGGCCAAGGCCAATTCCATCGACTGGCGAATGGTGAGGTCCATGGGAATTGCCTATTGCCAATTGCCTATTGCGTCGGTGGTTCCCTCAATAAGAAATAGGCAATAGGCAACTCGAATTGGGGCGACATGCCCAACCGTTTCATCCCGGTCCACGCTGGAGACTGGCCGTGGGATTACCGGTTGGATTGGAGCCTTTGCCGCCGGGGAATACCAATTCATCTCCGTTGCGCAGGGCGAAGTCTTGCTTCTCGTCCATCAGATGTCCGCGGGCGTCGAGTTGGATGAGTTGATGGGTCTTGCCTTCCGGGGCGCGGCGGATGAGGACGATGGTCATGGGCTTCTGGCCTGTCGGCGGGGGAAGATTCCGGTCGATGACGATGGCGACGGTATCACCCGGGGCAAGCGTGCGCGGGCCGGGGTTGGTTACTCCGCCGCTGATCAGATAATGGGCTGCGGCGGTGGGCGAGGGCGGGGCGGGTTCCGGCGGAACCTGCTGCCGGCACGCCATCAATGACAGGCAAAGCACGCCGGCCCAAAGGAATTGGCTACACATCCCAAAAAAGCGATTCATTGCAGGCTGAGATTATACCACTTCTTCAACCAATCGCTAAAACCCGTCGCGTTCCACAGCAAGCCGATAATCGGCCAGTGCGTCGCGCCAAGGTCGCATGGACCTGCGGATCTGACGGTGCAGGGGTTGAAGATCGAGGATGCTGTATGCGGGCCGGATGGCGGAGTTCGGCCGTTTTTGCGCCACTCGGCGCTGGTCAGCGGAGCTACCTGCGCGGGAAGTCCGAATTCCTCAAGGGTGGCCTTCGCGAAATCGTACCAGGACGCATGGCCGGAATTGGTCGCGTGCCAGAGTCCGGCGGCGCCGCTGTCGAGCAGGTGGAGAATCGCTTCGGCCAAATCCACGGTGTACGTCGGGGAGCCCACTTGATCGTTCACGACCGATAACGGTTTGCCGGCCTGGGCGGCCTGAACGATGGTGCGCGGAAAATTGAGGCCGTGGCGGCCGTAAAGCCAAGCGGTGCGGACAATCAGCCACCGCGCCGGCGCGTTTTGCTGAAGTTCCCGCTCGCCGAGAAGTTTTGATTTGCCGTAGGCGCTGAGGGGATTCACCGGATCGGTGGGGACATACGGCCGGCGGAGCGATCCGTCGAAAACAAAATCCGTGCTGATGTGAACGAGCGTGGCATCGGAGGTTTTGCACGAGCGAGCGAGCAGGCCGACGGCGTAGCCGTTGACGGCGTCGGCTTTCTCCTTCTCCTGCTCGCAACGATCCACGTTGGTGTGAGCGGCACAGTTCAGCACCAGGGTGGGATTCCGATCGGCGAAGAGTTTTTTGACGGCCGACGGATCGGTTATGTCGATCTGCGGCAGATCGACGACAACCGGCTGGCATCCGCGTGAGACGAGCAGATCGTTCGAGGCGTGCCCGAGCATTCCCTGGCCGCCGATGATAAGGATGGAGTCGTAGAGGTTCATGAGTCGTTTGCCAGGAGATGAAACCGGGACGAGCGCGGTTGCATTGGCCTATCTTGCCCACCATACCTTGCAACTCGTGAACTCAACGCGGCTGGCCTCATCCGATCCCGCTGACCCCGAAAGCGCCAGTGTTGCAGGTAGAATATGCTGTTTGATGCGGACGGGCTCACAGACCGATATACCGTTGACGAAGACCTGTAATTCCTGCCCCCGCAGAACGACCAGCAGCCGATTGAACTCCGTCCCCAACTTGATCGCCGGATGCGCGAACGGTTCGACATGGGTCTCGAGAACATTCGGATCGGCAAAAGGATTCTTCGCGATCTCCAGCGTTGCGTCTCCGTGAAGGGTGACGCGAATTCCCTGGTGCGGAGTCCCTTGATTGGTCAGGTACAACGACCACGCCCCTTCCGCGCCGGATGCGACCCTGCCGACGACTTCACAGGCGAAGTCCGAGTTCAGATTTCCCCAGGGCCGGTTCCATACCCAGAATGTTCCCGGCGAAGATTCGATGAAATAGACGCCCGCCTTGCAGGCAATCTTGCCATGCGGATTGTCCATTATGACCGCGTCACGTCGAAAATCCGTGCTGGTAAAGCGCGGTGTAACTTTCGAAAAGTCCGGCGCGGTGGCCGCCGTGGCCGCGGAACTCGATGGCGCGGCCGTCAAATCAGCCGGCTCGCCGGACGATAAATATGCTTCAATGAGGGCTTGCTCAAAAGGCGGCCAGGAGAGCAAGGCATCTAATGGGCTGGCCTGATGAAAGTTGATCTGAGAAATTTTACCGTCAGAGGCGGTCGTCAATTCGTCGTACTGCAACTGCTTATATCTATAGGGTCCGTCAGCGGCCTGATAAACCAAAACCTTGATCAGTGGTGAACCCAGCACATATCGCACCCAACGAGGATTCGTGCTCTGCGATATCAACATCTTCTTCCGATCCTCATTTTGGATCGCCTCGTTAAAGAATTCGCGGCTGGGATCCCCCCCGAGCCGCGACGCAAAGGCATCGAGATTTCCCTTGGCGAGCAGTTGAACCGACTCCCCATAGAATTTGAGAGCATCAGCAAAATCCTGCGGCAATTCCTTGGGCAGGCTGCTCGGGGCACTGACATCAGGCGGATAAACGCGGTAATGAACGCCATACCCACTAAACCGGAGAACCACAGGAAGCTGCGCTTCACCGCCGAACAGCGGAGCCAATACCATAGATTGAGGGCAACTGGCCGGCGACTTGACCGGCAAATAGTCGCCGGGACGCCGTTCCATCGCGTCCGCCAAAAGCGTCAGATTCTGTATGACCGGGTGGCCCATGTCCTTAAATGCACACGTCCACTTGTCTCCGCACTTCTCGAACAACAAGATGAGCAGCGGCAGCCTCGTCTGTTGCTGTTGGTTGTCAAGAAGGAATAATTTCGCCCCCCCAACTTCAAACGTGCGAACAACCACGACCTGGGCGCGGCTGCTGATGGCCGAGTGCAGCCTCTTCAAGAGAGACGGTGCGCCCGCGAAAGTCGGATCACAGCAACTCGAAAAAGCATTGGCGTCGTCGGCAATAACTGCGTCGATAAGGCGGCCCAAGGCCCTTTCAGGTGATCCGTCCTCGGTACTGCTCTCGACGGCATCCATCGGTTGATTCCACTCTTTATCCACCGCCCCGATGTAGATTCCCGACGGAACTTCGCGTCGTTCAATGAATGACGGCAGAGGCCAGTAGGTTAAGTTCGGCACATTCTGAGTCTGCCCGCAAACAATTGAGCCGGCGAGCGCTGAGATAATGAGAAAAGCGAATCCTCTCATTGCACCTCCCGACATGAATTACCTCATGGCAAATTGTTCTGGTGAAACAGGGAAATTCAAAGATTCCCGGCCCTTTGAATATCCCTGGCGCATTGCACCAGTTCCGCAAGGTCGCCGCGAACCTCGTCTGTTGCGATACGCACCATACGAATCCTGGTCAAGCCGCGTATTAGTCTGGCAGAGCAATCCGTTGCGGTCAAACACAAATTGAACCAGCCAATCGTAACAGGGCTTGGCCGGTGAGTCGCTGGCTGGTCCAATCGCTCATGGCGACGGCTTCCAGCGGTTCATTAGATGTTCCAAGGTATCCCAGAACGTCGGCATTGCACAAGGAATGCCGAAATGGCGGGAATTTTTGTGCGGGCGAGGGCTTTCCGGGCACATAGGGTGACGGCCTACAATGGGTCAACCGACAACCGCAGGGAGATTCAAAGACTCCCAACCGCTTTGAAATTGTGATGGAGGATCAAGGGCGATGACGGATACAAGCCATCCAGGGGCGAGCGTAGATGCGGCGGAATCTTCGGCGAAGGCGGTTCAGGCGACGGTTGAGGCAACGAGGACATCCGTCGCCGACACGGCTGGACCGGCACGTGCGATACCGGCAACGTCGGTCAAAGATCACCGCGGCCCCAGGCGGCGGTGGCTGTTGCGGTTCGGCGGCGGCGCAATTGCTGTCGTGGCATTGATTGCGGGCGTGCGCTGGGTTCTCTTCGCACTGAGCACGGTTTCAACGGATGACGCGTACGTGAACGGACACGTTACGTTCGTCGCGCCGCGCGTGCCCGGCCAAGTCACGCTCGTTCTGGTCGATGACAACAATCGGGTGCATAAGGGGGACCTGCTGGTGCAGCTCGACAAGGAGCCGTACCGGGTGCAGGTCAACATCGCCCAGGCCGCGGTCGCCGTTGCGCAGGCCGATCTGGCAGCCGCGATGGCGCAGACTCGCGGGGTCGAGGGGTTGATGCGCAGTTTAAGGTTCAGCCTCGAACGAGCCATTGAGGACGTGGACAACCAGATCGCGAACTTGCGATCGAAGGCGGCTGCCTTGGAATCGAGGAGAGCGGAATTGGCCAAGGCGGAGGCCGATTACAATCGGGCGTTGCCGCTGCTCAAGTCCGGCGCGGTTTCCCAGGAAGATTTTGATACCCGCGTGGAAGCGCGTCTGGTGGCGCAGGCGCAGGTCGAGGAGGCGCTGCAGGGCGTGTACCAGGTGCGCGTGGCGCTAGGTCTTTCTCCCCAACCCCAAACCGGCGAGGAGCCTCACGCAGGTTCCCGCCGACCTGGATCAAACGTTCTCGTCGGTGCGGCAAGCGCAGGCGGCGTTGATCCAGGCGGCGTCGCAGGTCGGGGTGACCGATTCGTTCAACAAGACGCCGAGGCAGATGGTTGCCGATTTCTACAAGCGCGATCCGGAGGGGAACATTGATCGCATCTACGCCAAGCTCCTCATCGACGCGCCGGCCGTCAAACAGGCCGAGGCCAAACTGGGCGAGGCCCAGCGGAATCTCGATCAAGCGGAACTGAACTTGCGATATTGCGACGTGGTGGCGGAGATCGACGGGATCGTCACGCGGCGAGACGTCAACCCCGGGAACAACGTGATCGCCGGGCAAAGCGTCATGGCGGTGCGATCGGTCACGGATATCTGGGTGGATGCCAATTTCAAGGAAACACAGCTCGCGAGTTTGCGAATCGGGCAATCGGCGGACCTGGATTTGGACATGTACGGCAGCCGGCACAGGTTCAAGGGCCGCATCACCGGCTTCACGATGGGCACCGGTTCGACGCTGTCGCTCCTGCCGGCGGAGAATGCAACCGGCAATTACGTGAAGGTCGTGCAACGGCTGCCGGTGCGAATCGACCTCATCGATTACGATCCGGACAAAGTGCCCCTGTTCATCGGTTTGTCGGTCACGCCTTACGTGCATGTGAACGAGGCGCCAACCGGACCCGATGCCGGCAAAGTGTTGCAGCCTTACTTGCCGACAATCGTTCCAACCACCCGGCCGGTGATGCCGTGACCGCCGAGGCGATCGGAATTCCCCTGTCGCGGCCCAGGACGATCGATCCCCGGCTGGTCGCCGTCGCCGTCGTCATACCCACCTTCATGGAGGTGCTGGACACGACGATCGCCAACGTGGCGCTGCGCTACATCGCCGGCGGGTTGTCGGCGCCGGTCACGGACAGCGAGTGGGTCATCACCAGCTATCTGGCCGCCAACGCGATCATTCTTCCGATTTCCGGATACCTGGCGGCGCGGCTGGGGCGGCGGAATTATTTTCTTTTGTCCATCGCCCTGTTCACTGTCGCGTCGGCACTGTGCGGCATGGCCACGAATCTGAACGAATTGATCGCCTTCCGCGTGCTCCAGGGGTTGGCCGGAGGCGGATTGCAGCCGTCGAGCCAGGGGATTCTGCTCGACGCCTTTCCGCCGGAGCGGCAAGGCGGGGCGATGACCGTCTTCGGAGTCGCGGCGCTGCTCGCGCCGGTCGTCGGCCCGACGCTTGGCGGGTTCATCACCGACAACTACGGCTGGCAGTGGATCTTCTATCTGAACGTGCCCGTCGGGTTGCTCGCGCTGTTTTTATGCCACGCCCTGGTGTCGGATCCGGATTATCTCAAGGCCCAGCGCCAAATGCGCGGCGAACCCCGGCGTTTCGATGCCCCGGGGCTGTGCCTGTTGAGCGTGACCATGGTCTGCTGGGAAGTCATGTTGAGCAAGGGCCAGGAATGGGATTGGCTCGGAGATCCGTTCTTCCGCGTGCAGACGCTGCTGGTTCTTTTCGTCCTCGGCATTTCAGGCCTGATCTATCGGGAGACGCATTTCGCCAATCCTCTGATCAATTTTCGCACGCTGGCGGATAGAAACTTTCGATCCTGCTGCATCATCATTTTCTGCGCGTTCGGCGTGCTGTATGCAAACACGACGACGCTTCCGGCGTTGTTGCAGTCGCTGTTCGGCTACGACGCGACCACGTCGGGGTTGGTCCTTTCACCCTCGGGGATCGGCGCCATCATGGTGCTGCTGATCGTCGGCTGGCTGCTGATGCGGGGAGCCGATGCGCGGTATCCGATGGCCGCGGGGCTGTTGACCCTGGCGGTGGGAAATTTCTGGATGTCGCGGCTGAATCTGGACATCAGCCCCTGGCAAGTCGTCTGGCCGCGCGTGGTGGTGATCGCCGGCTTGTCGATGCTCTTTGCGCCGTTGAACGTGGCGGCATTTTTGCATATTCCCAGGGAGCTGCGCGGCGCGGCGGTGGGATTGCTCGCCCTGCTGCGCAATGAGGGCGGAAGCGTCGGGCACGTCCGTCGCCCAGACCATTCTGGAACGTCGCGAGCAGTTCCATACGCTGCGCCTCAATGAGAATCTCGACGTGCTGAACCCCGCGGTCAATCAACTGCTCGCGCAAGGCCGATCGTTCTTCCTGCACCAAACCGGCGATGCGCCGTTGTCGAGGCAATTGACGTTGCAGGCCATGGAACTGGCGCGGAACCAGCAGGCGCTATCGCTGGCTTACTTCGACGTGTTCTGGATCTCGGCGGCGGTGGCGGCGGCCATGATTTTCCTTGTCCTGCTCATGCGGCGCTCGGTGGCGGAAAAGGGCGCCCACGTCGCGGCCGAGTGAGACGGATTCGCCGGGGACGACATTCCGGATTGGAACGGAAAAAGAAGAAGGGGACATTCAGAAAAAAGAAAAAGGGGAAAAAGGGGACATTCATAATTTATCCCGTCTGTCCCGTATCGCTTCAATATTATGAATGTCCCCTTTGTCCGGATGAAATCGAGGATGGCCGGGACGTCGGCTGGGGTCGCGGGGACGAGGATCGGATTCGGTGGGCTATTCATGCGACGTGTTTTTGCGGGAGACGCGCGTCCCGCGCGCCGGGACGCCGCTAAACAGGGGCGGTTGGGTCACCTGCCGCCATATTGCTGCTCGTAATACTTCAGGTATTCGCCGCTCTTGATCGCTCGCCACCAATCCTGATTTTCCTTGTACCACTGAATCGTGCTCTTGATGGATTGCTCGAAACGATGTTTCGGCTCCCAGCCGAGTTCGCGCTTGATCTTGCCGGCATCTATGGCGTACCGGCGATCGTGGCCGGGGCGGTCCTTCACGTACTGCACGCTTTCGTCCCAGTTCTTGCCCATTTCGCGGAGGATGGTCTCGGTGATCCTGCGGTTGGTGATCTCGTTGTTGCCGCCGATGTTGTAAATCTCGCCGGGTGCGCCATGGGTCAGGACGGTCCAGATGGCGTCGCAGTGGTCCTCCACGTGGAGCCAATCACGGACGTTCAGCCCGTCGCCGTATAGCGGAACCTTTTTGCCTTCGATCAAATTGGTGACGAACAGCGGGATGACTTTTTCGGGGAATTGGTATGGGCCGTAATTGTTGCTGCATCGCGTGATCAGGACCGGCACGTGGAAAGTATGGAAATAAGCGCGGACGAGACAGTCGGCGGCGGCCTTGCTGGCGCTGTAGGGACTGTTGGGCTGGAGCGGGGTTTGCTCGGTGAATTTGAGGTCGGGCCGATCCTCCGGAAGCGTTCCGTACACCTCGTCCGTGCCGACCTGGAGGAATTTATCAATGCTTCTGGCGCGGGCGGCGTCGAGCAGGACCTGGACGCCGACGATGTTGGCCTGCACAAACGGCCCGGAGCCAAGAATGGAGCGATCTACGTGCGTCTCGGCGGCGAAGTTCACGATTTGCGTGACCTTGTGCTGGTCGAGGACGGCGGCGATGGCGTCGGGGTCGCAAATGTCGGCGCGGATGAAGATCGCTTGCTCGCCGAGGACGCCCTGGAGATTGGCCAGGTTGCCGCAGTAGGTGAGCTTATCGAGCGCGATGATTTTGACGGGAAGCCGGCGCGCGACCAGAAGTCGAACAAAGTTGGATCCGATGAATCCGGCTGCGCCGGTGACGAGGAGGGTTTGCATAGCAGTCATCTGTCATTGGTCATTGGCGAATTACAATGGACAATTGACAATTGATAATTGACAACTGAAATCATTCCAATTCTTTGTTCGCTCCACACTTCGAGACCGTGTTACACGCCTTTAGATAGAAATCGATATTTTCGCCGGCGTCGGCCCACATGCCGTGCACTTTGTCGTAAGTCATTTCGCCGCGCTCGATGTAGGCGTTGTTGACATCGGTGATTTCCAGCTCGTTTCGAGTCGAGGGCTTGAGGGTGCGGACAATGTCGAAGACCTTGTTGTCGTAAAAGTAGATTCCGATCACGGCCCAGTTGCTCTTGGGGTCTTTTGGCTTTTCGACGATGCGGACGACGCGGTCGCCGTTCATTTCGGCCACGCCGTAGGCACGCGGGTTCTCCACCTGGGCGAGCAGGATTTTGGCCCCGCTGCGCTGCTCGTCGAATTTGCGGCAGGCTTGGCGGATCGTGTATTCGAGAATGTTGTCGCCGAGAATGAGGCAAATGCTGTCGCCGCCGGCGAAGTGCTCGGCCAGGCCGAGGGCCTGGGCGATGCCGCCGGCTCCGTCCTGGTAGGTGTAATTGAGGTCATTGAGCCCGAAGGCGCGGCCGTTGCCGAGAAGGCGGATGAAATCGCCGCTGTTGTTTCCCCCGGTGACGAGCAAGACGTCGTCGATGCCGGCCTTGGCCATGCATTCCAGGGGATAGTAGATCATCGGCTTATCGTAAACGGGGAGGAGATGCTTGTTGGTGACCTTGGTGAGAGGAAAGAGCCGGGAACCCGTGCCGCCAGCGAGAATGACGCCTTTCATGCAAGCCTCAATTGTCAATTGTCAATTTTCAATTTTCAATTGACAATTGATTAACCCACCACTTCCAAGCTTCTGACCGACTTGGGCAACTCGAAATAAATCCCCTCTTCCATCAGGGTCCTCGTTTCGACTTCGCCGTCGAAATCGCGCTTCAGGCGTTTCACAAGTTCGTTGACCAGATGCTCCGGGGCCGATGCGCCGGCCGTCACCAGCACCGCGTGCTTGTCGTTGAACCAGGTGGGATCGAGTTCGGATTCGTCGTCGATCAGGTAGGCGGGCTTGCCGGCCTCCAGGGCGCGATCGACCAACCGTTGGCTGTTGGAGCTGTTCTTGCTTCCGATCACCAAAACGAGATCGGCCTCGGGACTGAGGCTGGTGACCGCGTTCTGGCGATTGGTCGTGGCATAGCAAATGTCGTCCTTGAGGGGATATCGAATGTGCGGGAAGCGGGCCTTCAGAACGTCGATCACCCGCTGGGCATCGGAAACGCTGAGCGTGGTCTGAGTGACGTAGGCCAGTTTGGCGGCGGGATCGACTTTCAGGTTGGCGGCGTCCTCGGGAGTTTCCAGAACGATGATGGATTTGGGAGCTTCGCCGACCGTGCCGATGGCCTCGTCGTGTTTGCGGTGGCCGATAAAGAGGATGATGTATCCGTCGCGAACGTAGCGAAGGACTTCCATGTGAACCTTGGTGACCAGCGGGCAGGTGGCGTCAACCTCGACAAGGCGGCGTTCCTTGGACTTGCGGCGGACTTCCGGCGAGATTCCATGAGCGCTGTAAACGACGAGGCCGCCGACCGGGCCCTGCTCGATATCATCGACGAAGGTGACCCCCCGGCCGCAAAAGCCGTCCACCACGTGACGGTTATGCACGATCTCATGATAGACATAGACCGGCGGTCCTTTCATGGCCAGGGCCTTGTCAACGGTCTCGATGGCCATGTTGACGCCGGCACAGAATCCGCGGGGATTGGCCAGAATGATTCTCATACTTACGGCAATGGTATCGCAAGAGAATGCCGAATGCCAAATGCCAATTGCCGAATTGCGATTCCATCGCGTGGTGCTTGAAGTTTGGCGGTTGGGGCTTATGTTCGGGGACTTTGCAAAGAGGAGGATTTCGGTGGCACAGATTCGGCCGTTTGCGGGAGTGCGATATTCACGCAGCAATGGATTGGATCTCTCCGATCTGATCGCGCCGCCGTACAACGTCCTGGACGAGCAGGGCAAACGGGCGCTGCAGGCGAAGGATAGACATAACATCGTCACCGTGGATTTGCCGCATTTGCCGGCCAAGACGGTGGGTCCGGATGCGGCGTATGCGGCGGCGGACGATACTTTGGAGGATTGGCTGGCCCGGGGGATTCTGACCCGCGATCAGAAGCCGGCGATCTATCCCTATTCGCAAACGTTCACACACGGCCAGCGAACGTTCCACCGGCGCGGAATGATCGCGCGGGTGAAGCTCAGCCCGTTCGGCGAGGGAATCGTCGTTCCGCATGAAAAGACTTATCCGGATGCGATCGAGGACCGGCTGAAACTGACGCGGGCGACGCGGATGCAGCTTTCGCCGATCTTCGGCCTGTTTTCCGATCCGAACTCGCAGGTCACGGGGATGCTGTACGAGAACCAGGGCAAGCCGGAAATGTCTGCGACGCTGAACGGGGTGCGCAACGATTTGTGGACCGTGATCGACAGCAAGACCGAGAACGCGGTGATCGATCTGATGGGCGCGCGGCCAATTTATATCGCCGATGGACATCATCGCTACACGATGGCGCTGCAATATCAAGCGGAGGTTGCCAAGGCCAGCGGCGCCCCCCTGCCGCCGGGGCATCCGGCCAATTTCTGCATGTTCGCGCTGGTGGGAATGCAGGATGACGGGCTGCTCATCCTGCCGACGCATCGATTGATTTCGGGGCTCAAGACGTTCGACATCGAGGCGCTCAGGAAAGCGCTGGCGACGGTGGCGAAAGTGACGGACGTGAACGTCGCCGAGGATCAATTGCCGAATTACATCGACACCGTTCTGCCCAGGCAGCCGGCGGCGACGTTCGGGCTGTTCGACGGGCGAACGCGAAAGACGCACCAGATCACGTTCATCAATCCGGACGTGCTGAAGAAGGTGGACCCGGATCATTCGGCGGCGTGGCGGCAACTGGACGTGGCGATCGTGCAGCGATATCTGCTGGATGAGGTGCTGAAGCCGAAGTTCGCCGGCGGGGCCGAGCCGGGGCGCGGATATACGGCCTACAGCAAGGAAGTTTCGACGATGACGGATGGGAAGAAATATCAGATCGCCCTGCTGCTGAAGGCGACACCGCTGCACGCGCTGGAAGAGCTGGGCAAGACCAAGGAAGTGATGCCGCCGAAGAGCACGTTCTTCATTCCGAAACTGGCGACGGGGATGGTGATGAATCCGCTGTATTGAAACTGGACTTTTTGTTGTAATATCGTTATACAGTATAGAGTAAAAATGCCGGTCGGGAGCTTCAAGGATCAAGGCACGAGTGATATCGCCCATGAAGTCCACTCAAAGTTTGCCAGAAAGAAACTTCCAACTCCCCTGCATGACGCGGCTTACAGAAAAATGGTGTTCATGGATAACGCCCATTCGCTACAGGATTTGGCCAATTGGAAGGGCTTGCAGTTTGAGAAACTCAAAGGCGATCGGAAGGGCCAATACAGCATTCGAATAAACGATCGCTATCGCATTTGTTTCAGGTGGAACGGGATTGATGCACTGGATGTTGAAATCGTCGATTACCACTGACTGGAACTGCCCATGTTAAAAAACAGAATCCATCCGGGCGAGTTTTTGAGGGAGGAACTCACGGAGCGAGGCATCTCGCAGTCTCATCTGGCTGCACACATCGGCGTGGCGCCAGGCGTCGTCAATCTCATCTGCAACGGCCGTCGCGGCATTTCGCCGGAAATGGCGAAGAAATTTGCCGCCGCGCTGGGAACTACCGCCGAGTTATGGATGAATCTTCAGCGTAGCTACGATCTGAATCGAGCGGCGGAGCCGGATTTCGGCAGATTGAGGGCCTGACTCCCGCGCGACAAAACGCAATCGGAGATGGCACGGCGGGACGGTCCAAAGATGCAGTTTCACATCGTCTGCAAGTTGTTGCCGATCCACGGCTCCGCCGGTACGCCTGCATCTTTCCGCCCTTCCTCAAGACCCCTATAATCCCCGCCGCTTGATGGAAATGGAGTTGAGTTGGACGATTGCTATTTTTTGCACAAATTTCCCAACGGACTGACGCTTCTGGGCGAAAAGATGCCGGCGGTGCAATCGGCGGCGATGACGCTGCTGCTGCCGGCGGGATCGGCGACCGATCCGAACGATCGATCCGGGTCGGCGGTCGTGCTGTCCGATCTGGTTTTACGCGGGGCGGGATCGAGGGACAGCCGGCAATTGACGGACTACCTGGACAGCCTGGGCTTGCAGCGATCCAGCAGCGTGGGGGTGCATCACACGCGGTTCGGTTGCGCGGCGGTGGCGAGTCGGGTGGTTGAATCGTTGGCGACGTATGCGGACATCGTACGCCGGCCACAGTTGCCGTTGGCGGGGTTCGAGTCGGCGCGGGACCTGGCGCTGCAAGCGCTGGAAGGACTGGACGACGATCCGCGCCAGAAGCTGCTGGTGAAACTGCGCGAATGGTTTTTGCCCGCGCCGCTGGGGAACAACCCGATGGGAACGATCGCGCATTTGAAGAAGCTGACGCTGGAATCGTGCCGGGAGGATTGGAAGGAGCGATATCACGCCGGCGGCGCGATCCTGGCGCTGGCGGGAAATATTGAGTTCGAGAAGATCAAGGATGAAGCGGCCAGATATTTTGGGGACTTACCGGGGGCGGTTGAGAGGCCGCTGGAATTGACGCCGCCGCGGGGACCGTATCACCATGAACGGCAAAAGAGCGAGCAGACGCATATTGGCATCGCCTATCCGTCGGTTCCGGAGACGGATGCGGATTATTACGCGGTTCGGGCGGCGATGGAGGTTTTCGGCGGGGGCATGAGCGGGCGGCTGTTCACGGAAGTGCGCGAAAGGCGGGCGCTGTGCTACAGCGTATGGGCGGGGTACACGTCCATGAAATCGATGGGGGCAATCCTGAGCTACGCCGGCTCGAGCAACGACCGAGCGCAGGCGACGCTCGATTGCATGATTGGGGAGATTCATCGGCTGGCCAAGGGAATCACGCAGGCGGAATTGGACCGGGCCAAGATTGGCCTGAAGGCCGGTACGATCATGCAGGGGGAATCGACATCGGCGCGGTCCGGGGCGATCGCGCACGATTATTTCATGCGTGGAAGAATCCGGACGCTGGATGAAATCGAGCGGGAAATCGAGCGGATGACGTTGGAACAGGTGAACCAATACCTCGCGTCGCATCCACCGGGGCCGTTTACGGTTGTGACGGTGGGACCGAAGAAACTGGTAGTCAATTGACATGATTTTTCAACACGCTCAACTTCCCAACGGTCTGCAAATTATCGCCGAGGCGAATGCCGATGCGCATTCGTTCGCCGCGGGACTTTACGTCAACACGGGAAGCCGGGATGAATCGGCCCAGATCAACGGCGTGTCGCATTTCCTCGAGCACATGATGTTCAAGGGATCGAGCAAATATACTTGGGAAGACGTCAACCGCATCTTCGACGAGATGGGGGCGAACTATAACGCCTACACGAGCCAGGAAAATACGGCGTATTTCGCCAACGTGCTGCCGGAGTTCACGGAGCGGGCGATCGAGCATTTGTCGTATCTGCTTCGTCCGGCAATTCGGCAGGAGGACTTCGACACGGAAAAGAAGGTGATCCTGGAAGAGATCGCGATGTATCTGGACGATCCGGGCCATCGGATTTACGAAGCGCTGATGGAAACGCATTTCGCGGGGCATCCGCTGGGCCGGAGCGTGCTGGGCTCGGCCGAAGCCATCCGGGGGCTGAAGCGGGAGAAGATGGTGGAATATTTCCGGCGGCGATATGGACCCGGCAATTCGGTGCTGGCGGCGACGGGGAAGCTGGAATTCGAGCAGATCGTGGCGATCGCCAAGAAATACTGCGGCGATTGGGAAGCGGGCGAGGCCCCGCGGCAGAAGCCGGCGATCACGTACCAATCGCGCACCAAGGCGCTGGTGGATGAGAAGCTGAAGCGGCAATATACGATGGCGATGACGCCGGGACCGAGCGCGCAGGATGAGCGGCGATTCGCGGCGCGGGTCCTGGCGGACGTGATCGGCGACGAGGAGGGCAGCCGGTTGTATTGGGCGCTGGTGGACAACGCCGTCGCCGACGACGCGGATTTCGGATTCTATCCGCACGACGGATGCGGGAGCTTCTACCTGTCGCTTTCTTCCGATCCCCGGCGCACAAGCGGGCGCTGAAGATTGCCCGGCAGGAACTTCAGCGAGTGAAAACGGATTTGACCGATGCGGAAGTCGAGCGTGCCAAGAATAAAATCGCCAGCGGAATCGTGCTGGAGGGGGAAGTGCCGATGGGCCGGCTGCGGGCCATCGCCGGGCAATGGCTCTACAACAAAGATTATCGTTCGCTGGAACAGGACATGCAGACGTTGCTGGCGATCGATGCCGATGCGCTTCGGCGGCTCATGGGGGATTTCCCGTTCGATCCGATGACGATCGTGAGTTTGGGCCCCAAGTGAAAGCGAGCGGGGCCGGGGTCAGCGCATTTTTTTCGATCCGCTTCGGAGCGTACGTTTTTCCCACCAGGTGAGGGAGTGCATGCCTTTTGCGCTGACCTTGGCGAGGATGTCGTCGATCTTGCGCTCCTCGCGGCGGCGTTTGGCGAGGGCGCGGGTGGAGGATTTGGCCCAGCGGCGGCTTCGCCAGCCGGTCGCCGCGGCGACGGGGGCTTCGGGGCCCTCCATCGTCTTGCGCCGCTGTAAGAACTCATGAACAGAAACGCCCAGAAGATCAGGCCCATGACGTTCCTGATGCACCAGGGCCAAAGCGAACATCGGCACGGCCAGGATCATTCCGACGATGCAGGTCACGTGCAGGGCCGCCGCTCCGTCGAGGAACGGCCACAGGATGGACTGGAGAAGATAGCCGCCGTCGAACCAGTAATAGGGGAGGAAATTTCCCAGCACGAGCGCGGAATTGATCGCGGCAAAGCTGACGAGGGCGACGGAAAGCAGGTCATGTCCGAAGAACATTCCGCGGAACATGGAGCCGTCGAGAATGGACAGGGGATTGAGAGATGGAACGAACCAGGCGTCTTCGCGCAGGCGCGAAAAGGACGATGCTGCCGACGGCCAGGAGGAGATTGGCGACGATGCCGCCGATGTGGCCGACGAACATCGCCCATGGTCCCGGGGGAACGGAGGGGAAAACCATTCCTCCCATGGGCCAGAGCATGAATTCATCGAGTTGTCCGCCGACGGATTGGGCGAAGATGCGATGTCCGAAGTCGTGAACCAGCAGAGCGGCCAGGAGGAGGACGATTTGAATTGCCACGACGACGGGCGGGGCGTGATTGAAGAGGTCGGCCAAAAGGAAGGCGATGGTGAGGAGGAGCCAGAAATGGAGGCGGACGCGCACGCCGAACCAGGCGCCGAAAGGCACGGAGAGCCCGAGGAGAGCGGCGGGATTGCTAAGGTAATCGCCCGGTCCGCCGCCTCGATTGTAATCGCGATCCTGCCAGGCCAAATTGATCCTTTCGCAGAGTCCTCGCGTGGATTGTAGCAAAGTGCGGGCGGGAATCTCCCCGCCACGGCGACACGGCGACCGGCTGTGGCTTAACCGATATAATGAAGTGCTATGCCGGCCGATCCTTCCCACAAGTTTACGATAGACGATCTTCGCGCGGCCCGGATTTCCGGGGCGAAGGTGCCGATCCTTACCTGTTACGACTACACAACCGCTCGGCTGATGCAGGAGGCGGGCGTGCCGGCGCTGCTCATCGGCGACAGCGCCGCCAACGTGATTCTCGGGCATCCAACCACGGTCCCGATTTCCCTGGATTTCATGATCGACATCGCCGCCGCGGTGCGCCGCGGGGCGCCGAAGTGCCTGCTGATAGCGGATATGCCGTTCGGGTCATACCAGGCTTCCACGAACCAGGGCGTCAAAAACGCGATACGCATGATGCAACTTTCCGGGTGCGACTGCGTGAAAATAGAGGCGGCCAGCGGCCAGGTCCGGCTTGTCCGAAGGCTGGCGCAGGCGGCCATAGCGGTGATAGCGCATCTGGGATTGCGTCCTCAATCCATCGGACTGATTGGGGAATACAAGGTCCAGGGGCGCACCGCGGCGGATGCCCGGCAGATTGTGCAGTTGGCGACGCGATTGGTCCGCGCCGGGGCGGCGGGGATTTTGCTTGAAGCCGTGCCGCCGTCCGTCGCGGCGGCCGTGGTTGAGGCCGTTTCTGTGCCTGTGATTGGCTGTGGGGCGGGGCCGGCGTGCCATGGGTATGTTTTTGTGACCCACGACGCGCTGGGCTTGACGCCGCGACGGCCGAAGTTTGTGCCGAGGCTCGGGGATTTGGCCACGCCGATGATCGAGGCGTTTCAAACCTACGTGCGGCTGGTGAGCAGCGGGAAATATCCGGCCCCGGAGTACAACTATGGGGAGAAGCCGGCGCAAAAGGTAGCGCAGTAATTTCCAAGTTGCCAAATTCGCTTTGGCGCGGATAAGAATCGCATAGCAAGAGGAGATTCGATTATGAAATTGATGCAGTCGGGCCTTGGCGTGGCGATGTTGAGCCTTTCGGCGCTGGCGGCGGGGTATTACGGGGGCCGGCCTCTGCTGGAGCACGTGGAATTCGCCCGCGCCGAAGCGGATGTGGATGCGACGCGGCAGCAATTGTCCACGGTGGAAGACCTTTCAACGGTGTTCCGCCACGTGGGCAAGGTGGTGGAGCCTTCCGTGGTCAACATCCGCGTTCGCAAAACGATCAAGGAAAGCCGTTCGATGTTTCCGGAGGAGCAGCTTCGCCGATTCTTCCAGCAGCATGGCGGGGATATGCCGTTCGATTTCAATGACGACAACGGCGAGCAGGACTTGGAAGAGATCGGGACCGGCAGCGGCGTGATCATGGATGCCGAGGGGGGCTACGGCTACATCCTGACCAACAACCACGTCGCGGGCGGGGCCAGCGAGATGGAGATTACGCTGTCGGACGGCCGAAGGATTTCCGGGCATGACGTTAAGCTCATGGGGACCGATGCCAAGAGAGACCTGGCGGTGGTGAGGATCAAGGCGGACCGGCTCATCGCCGCGAAATGGGGCGACAGCGACGAACTGGAAAAGGGGGACTGGGTGATGGCGTTCGGCAGTCCCTTCGGCTACGTCGGGTCGATGACCCACGGAATCGTCAGGCGCTGAACCGCAATCAGGTGATCCCCGACAAACAGGAATACGAGAACTTCATTCAGGTCGATGCGCCGATCAATCCCGGCAACAGCGGCGGGCCGCTGGTCAACATGCACGGCGAAGTCGTCGGGATCAATACGGCGATCGCGACGGTGAGCGGCGGTTTCCAGGGGATTGGTTTTGCCATTCCCTCCAACGAAGCCAAGGTCGTCTACAACGCATTGAGGGAACACGGCAAGGTGGTGCGCGGCTGGCTCGGGGTCAGCATTGAGAGCGTCTCGGACGATCCGGACACGGCGAAATACTTCGGTTACCAGGGTAACACCGGCGTGCTCGTCGAGAAGACGTTCCCCGACACTCCAGCCAGCGGAAAACTCCAGCAGGGCGACGTGATCGTTGGATTCAACGGCCGGAGCGTCACGGATGTCTCGCAGTTGCGCGATCGCGTCGCCGATACCGAGCCGAACTCGGTGGTGACGCTTCGGATTTTCCGCGACCAGAAGGATCAGGACGTGCGGATCACGCTGGGCGAGCAGCCGGAAGATCTGACGATGCTTGACCGTGGAAACGGCGGCGGCGCCGGCGAATCGCAGGATGAATCGGCGCAATCCCCGGAGGCGTTTGGAATGACGCTGAAGACGCTGGATTCGGACACGGCGGCAAGCCTGGGGATCAGCGACGTGAAATCGGGAGCGGTGATCACGGACGTGGCCGGCGGTTCGGCGGCCGCCGACGCGGGCTTGCGAAAGGGTTTTGTGATCACTGAGATCGGACGGACGCCGATTCACAATGCTCAGGACGCGGCCGAGTTGCTAAAAAAGATGGATCCATCCAAGGGCGTGCCCCTGTACGTGGTGACCCGGGAGGGATCGCGATTTGTCTTCCTCAAGGGGGATGCGGGGAAGTAGACGGACGCGAATTGCCGAATGCCGAATGCCTTCGACTTCGCTCGGGGCATTCGGCATTTTGTGCTTGCATTGCACTGGTGGCTGGGAATCCTGACGATATAATCGCGAATGATTAGCCGGCGAGGATCGCCGGAGCCACAACATTTTGGAGGATTCCAATGGCGGATTCATCGCCGCAAGAATATCCGACGATCATCGGTCCGGATGCCAGCTTCAAGGGCGAGTTGACGTTTGACAAGGGCATGCGAATTCATGGACGTTTTGAAGGCAAGATCACCACGCCGGGGCGCATCCACGTGGCGAAGGAGGCCAAGCTCCAGGCGGATTTGGACGCCGGTTCGGTGTTGATCGAGGGAGAGGTGCACGGGAATCTGACGGCCAGCGAACGGATTGAGCTGAAGAATTCCGCGCATTACGAAGGGGATTTGCGAGCCAACAAATTGATCGTGGAAGAGGGGGCAGTTTTTACGGGACACGTGAGCGTGGGACCGGAAGCGGTGAAGGCTGGCGCGCCGCGATCGCCGTCCCGGCAGGCGTCGGGCCCGACATCAATGCCGCCGCAGCCGGCTCGCGTGGGGTAAGTGCGCTCGTTACGAGAGCGGACTCAGAGGAGAGTGATTGGCCTGTTGGTTGAGAGTTCATGGCGATCCCGCTAGAGCCGATTCCGAATTCCCCCGCCGGCGATGAGCGAACGACGATCATTTGCCTGCATTGCAGTCAGAGCCAACCCGTGGCTCGCAAGGCGCTCACGGTCGTTTGCAAATACTGCCATAAATCATTGCGGCTTGAAGATTTACCGATCAAGGACTACCAGGCGCGGCGAAGCGTGGAGACGTGCGGGGTGGTGACGGTGGAGAAGAAGGGGCAGATCGTCGCCGATCGCGTGCTGTGCGGGGGCATGGTCATTCGAGGCAAGGTGAAGGCGACGATTACCAGCCGAGGTCCGGTTTTGGTCGGCCCGGACGCTGAAATCAAGGGTGACGTGCTGGCACCGACGCTGGCTGTGGGAGCGGGGGCGATTCTTGAAGGACAGTATCGAATCGGTTACTCTGAAAACCCTCAACCGCAATAATGAGAAACAGGAAGCCATGGTTGGATTCTCAAATTGAACTTCTATTCAAACGATTGTTTCAAGCAATTGATTGAATTATATGGATATCGAAGAGAATGCGGCTGATAGTGATACGAGGCGACGATTATTGGACGCTGCTGGAGAAGTCTTCGCCAACAAGGGGTTTGAGCAGACGACGGTGCGGGAGATCTGCCGCAAGGCGAAGGCGAACATCGCGGCGATCAATTATCATTTCGGAAACAAGCGGGAGTTGTACGCAGCGGTGGTCGCGCACTCGCAGACGTGGGCGAATGAGCGGCTTCCCGCGGCTGCGGAGGAATCGGCGGAGAATCGGCTGAGGGAGTTTGTTCGGCAATTTCTCTGGAAGCTGCTCGATCCGGGTCGGCCATCGTGGCACGGCCGGCTGCTAGCGAGGGAGATGAGCGAGCCGACCGAGGCGATTGAAGGGCTGGTTCGGGACGAGATTCGTCCGCGATATGAGGTTCTGCAGGGGATCATTCGGGAATTGGCTGGCGATGTACCGCCGCGGGTGATCGCCAAATGCGCCGCCAGCATCGTGGGACAGATGCTGCACTACCATTTCGCCAGGCCGGTGCTGAGGTTGGTCAGCCCGGTTTACGGAGATCTTGAGAAACACGTCGAGGAACTGGCCGACCATGTGACGCGATTCTCGCTGGCCGGAGTTCTCGCCATCGCGTCGAGATATCGTAAGTGATAACGGCGTAAGCATTTATAGATTTCAAATTTCAAATTTGAAAAACAACGTTGACAAATATAACACCGTATTATTATATTACATAGTTATGAGTTCCAAAGAAAGGCGCCAGCGAGAGCGGGATGAGGTTCGGGTGAAGATCGTGAACGCAGCCAGGGAACTCTTTGCCACGCAAGGAGTGGAGGCGGTGTCGATGCGCAAGATCGCCGAAGCCGTCGAATACTCCCCCACCATCATTTACCAGCACTTCGCCGACAAGGATTCGTTGCTTCGCGAGTTGTGCACGGAGGATTTCGGTGCGATGGCGGAGACGTTCAAGCAGATTTCGCACGTCGCCGATCCAATCGCGCGCATCGTGCAGATCGGCTTGGCATACGCGCGATTTGGGTTGGAGCATCCGAACCACTATCGCGTGATGTTCATGACGCCCTGCCAGATCGACAAGCTGACCGAGGACGACCTTTCCCGCAAGGGCAACCCCGATGAGGACGGGTACGCATTTCTGAGGCAGGCGGTGTCCGAAGCGATAGCGGCCGGCCGGTATCGGGAGGAGTTGACCGACCCGGACCTGATTTCGCAGGTGCTCTGGGCGGCGGTGCATGGTCTGGTCTCGCTGCAAATCGTCAAGGGAAATGATCCGTGGTTGGAATGGCGGCCGTTCGAGCGTCGCATCCAGTTGGCGATCGAGAGCTTGCAGCGGGGCCTGATGCGTCCGGAGAAGAAACAGAGGTGAGAGATGAATTTCCTGGCGATGAAAATGCTCGTGGGGGATCGGCTGAAATATCTGAGCCTTGTGGCGGGGCTGGCGTTCGCGGCGCTGCTGGTCACGCAGCAGGCTTCGATTTTCTGCGGATACGCGTTGCGAACGGGCTCGTGGTTTCGCGACGAGCAGTGCTGCGATTTGTGGGTCATGAACGATCAGGTGGATTTCGTCGAGGCGAACAAGCCGATCCTCGACACCGCGCTGGATCGAGTCCGGGGGATCAGCGGCGTGCTGTGGGCGGTGCCGATGTATCGCGGGTATTTGAAATGCCGGCTGCCGGATGGAACCCAGACGACGGTTCGGCTGATCGGCGTGGATGATGCGACGCTGACGGGGGCGCCGGGGCGGATGGCCGAGGGTCGGATCGAGGACTTGCGGCGCGATCGGGCGGTGTTCATCAACGTCGATCAGGCCGCCGACGGGCTGCTGCTGAAGCGATCCGATCCGCCGCGGCCGCTGCGCGTGGGCGACAGCATCGCCATCAACGACAACGAGGCGATCGTCACCGGCACCTATCGCGCCACGCCCGAATTCTTTTGGGAGCCGGTGCTTTATACCACCTTCAGCCGAGCGCTGGCGATCGCCCCTTCGGAGCGGCGCACAACCAGTTTTATCCTGGTCAAAGTGAGGCCCGGCGTCCAAACCGCGGAAGTGGCCGGGCGAATCGGCGCGCTGCCGGGCCTGAAGGCCCTGACCAATCAGCAGTTTTCCGACCTCACCATGAATTACGTCCTGGCGAAGACGGGCATCCTGGTCAATTTTGGACTGACGATCGGGCTGGGCTTTTTGATCGGCGTCCTGGTCAGCGGGCAAACGCTCTACACGTTCATGCTCGACAACATGAAGCACTTTGCGGCGCTGAAGGCGATGGGCGCGAGCAATCGGACGATTATCCGCATGGTGTGCCTCCAGGCGATCTGGGCGGGCGGGATCGGTTATGGCATCGGCGTCGGAGCGGCGGCGCTCACGGGGATCGCCTTCTCGAAAATCGGGCTGGCGTTCGAAATGCCGTGGCAGATTCCGCTGATCGGCGCCGCGGCCATCCTCTGCTGTTGCGCGACGGCGGCGGTATTCAGCCTCGTTCGCGTGTTGCGGCTCGATCCGGCCATCGTTTTCAAGGGATGAACGAATTTCGAGGCAAGCATGAGTGCAATCGTTGCTGAATACGAACCGGTCCTTCCGTGTGCAGCGGAGTTGGCGGTGCGTTGCCAAGGCATGACCAAGTCGTACGGAACCGGGGAAGCGGCGGTCACCGCGCTTCGCGGGATCGATCTGGAGGTCCAGACCGGCGAACTGCTCATGCTGGTCGGTCCATCGGGCTGCGGCAAGACGACGCTGATCAGTTGCATCGCGGGGATTCTCGATCACGACGGCGGGAAGTGCAGCGTTTTCGGACAGGATTTCAAGTCGATGCCGGGCCGGGAAAAGACGCGATGGCGCGGGCAGACGGTGGGGTTTGTTTTTCAGGCGTTCAATCTGCTGCCGACGCTGACGGCGGCGGAAAACGTGGCGGTCCCGCTGCTCATCAACCGCGCCCCGCGCGCGGCGGCGATCGGCAAGGCCCGGGAAATGCTCGCACAGGTGGGACTCGCCCAGCGGCACGCCTCGCTGCCCAGGGAACTTTCCGGCGGGGAGCAACAGCGCGTCGCCATCGCCCGGGCATTGATTCACGATCCCCGGATCATCGTTTGCGATGAACCGACCAGCGCGCTGGATCATGGGACCGGCCACCAGGTGATGGAGATGCTGCGATCCGTGGGAATGCACGACGGAAGAACTCTGGTGATCGTGACCCACGACGCGCGTATTTTCGAGTTCGCCGATCGCATCGCGCAGATGGATGACGGAATTATTCAGAAGATCGCGAATCCGCCGGATGTGACGAGAAACTGACGAGGGAGTTGCCATGATTCGAAAAACATTTCTTCCCCTTGTGGCGGTGGCCGGGGTGATTTTCATGATCCACATGGTGGTCAACGGAAGCCGACCGCCGGCGCTGGCCGCGCTAACGCCGGAGCCGAGCCGCGCGCCGTTCGCCAATTCGGTTTCGGGCGCCGGCATCGTGGAGGCGTTCGGCGAGAACATCCAGGTCGGCGCGGTGGTTCCCGGAGTCGCCAAACGGATTTTCGTGAAAGTCGGGGACACCGTGGCGAAGGGCCAGCCGTTGTGGCAAATCGACGACCGGGAACTCCTGGCGGACCTGGCGACAAAGCGGGCGGCGGCGACGGCCCAGGAGGCCTTGCTTGCCGCGGCGCAGGCCCGGTACGACCGCCTGAAGCGGATGCCGCGCCCGGAGGAGATTCCCCCGGCCCAGGCACGCGCCGACGCCGATCTGCATAGTCTGGAGGATGCCCGCGATCAACTGCGATTGCTGCAAAGCGTGTCCGATGCCCGGGCCATCAGCCAGGACGATCTCGATCGCCGCCGTCACGCGGTGGACGTGGCCCAGGCTCACCTGGCCGAATCGCAGGCGAACCTCGCGCTGCTCAGGGCGGGATCATGGGATCAGGACCTCAAAGTGGCGGCCGCCGACATGCAAAGCGCGCGAGCGCAATTGCAATCGGCCCAGGCGCAGGTCCAGAGCGACCGGGTTCTGATCGATCGGCTGACGGTGAGGGCTCCGGTGGACGGGGAGGTATTGCAAGTGAAGTTGCACATTGGAGAATATGCGGCCGCGGGCGAATTGGAAACGCCGCTGATGCTGATAGGCGACGTGAGAAAGCTGGTGGTTCGCACGGACGTGGATGAGAACGACGCCTGGCGGGTGCCTCGGGACGGGGCCACCCGGGCGGTGGCGTATCTTCGCGGCAACCGGGAAATCGGCTGCGACCTGAAATTCTATCGCATCGAACCATTTGTGGTTCCCAAGAAATCGCTGACGGGCGACAGCACGGAGCGAGTCGATACGCGCGTGCTTCAGGTGCTTTATACGTTTGACGCCGGCAACAAGCCGATCTATGTCGGGCAGCAGATGGACGTCTTTATCGAATGCGCACCGTGAATCGCGCGGCTGCGTCGGGACGTTCGATTGAAATCTATTGGACGAGTGAAGGGTTGACATGATTCTTTCCCTGAAGACGCCCTTGGCGGGAGCGAAACAACGGGCCGCAATTTTTCCACTGCTCTTGCTGGCATTGTGGGGCTGCGCGGTCGGGCCGGATTACAAGCAACCGGAGATTAAGACACCGGGGCAGTATAAGGAGATCGGCTCGGCGACGCAGCCGACGACGCGCGGCGCGACTCAGGTCAGCGTCCAGCCGGACTATCAGCGCTGGTGGACAACGCTGAACGATCCGACGCTGAACGGATTGATCGAACGGGCGGTGAAGAACAATCCCGACGTGCTGGCGGCGGAGGCGCGGATTCGCGAGGCGCGCGCCAATCGCGGCATCCAGGCGTCGGGGCTGTTTCCGGACGTCGGCGCGCAAGGCGGCTACACGCATTCACGCCTCAGTCAGAATCTCGCCGGATTGTCGGCGTTTAGCTCATCAGGCGGCTTTCCGGGAATCGAATCCGATTTGTGGCAAACGGGTTTTGACGCGACCTGGGAAATCAACGTCTTCGGCGGGACGCGCCGGGCGATCGAATCGGCGAACTACAGCGTTCAGGCGGCCCAGTGGGATCGGCGGGACGTGCTGGTTTCGCTGCTGGCGGAAGTGGCGGTCAATTACGTCGAGCTGCGCGGAGCGCAACTCGAGTTGAAGATCGCGCAGGACAATCTTCAGAGCCAGCAGCAGACCCTCGATTTGACTCGCCGCAAGGCTGAGGGAGGGCTGATCCCGTATCTGGACGTGGCGCAGCAGGAAGCGGTGGTGGCGACGACGGCATCGGCCATTCCGACTTTTCAGACGACGATTCGCCAGACGATCCATCATCTTGGGATTCTGTTGGGACAGGACCCCGGCTCTTTGTCGGATGAATTGGCGGCGCCGGCGCTGATTCCGATTGGCCCGGCGAGCGTGCCGCCGGGATTGCCGGGCGAATTGCTGCGGCGTCGGCCGGACGTGCGCCGCGCCGAGCGGCAGCTTGCGGCGGCGACGGCGCAGATCGGCGTGGCTACGGCGGATCTGTATCCGAAATTCTCCATCACCGGAGCGCTGGGAGTGGAATCGCAATCTTTGAAGCAGTTGTTCGACTACACCAGCCGGGATTACAGCATCGTGCCCGGCGTGACCTGGGACATCTTCAACGCCGGGAAGGTGAGTTCAAACATCGACGTGCAGACCGCGCGGCAGGCGGAGGCGCTGCAGGCGTATCGCAAGGCGGTGCTGCAAAGCATGCAGGACGTGGAGGACGCGCTGGTGGCGTACAACCGGGAACAGGTGAGGTTGCAGTCGTTGCAGGAGGCAGTGGACGCCAACGAGCGGGCGGTCGATCTGTCGATGGAACTGTTTCAAAAGGGCAGCGCCGATTTTCTCAGCGTTCTGGACGCCCAGCGCAGCCTTTTCGCGGCACAAGATTCGAAGGCGCAAAGCGAGCAGCAGGTCTCGGCCGATCTGGTGGCGCTCTACAAGGCGCTGGGCGGCGGATGGGATTGAACCGGAAGATCCGGCCGGCGCGGAAAAATGATCGATGTCGGGAGTTGAGACGCAGAGCTTGTTGCGGGTTGGGATCGAGCACGAGCTTGGGGAGCGGGCTGCCGAGGCGGAGAAAATCTACCGCCGCCTGCGGATTGAAATGCCCCGGCAGCCGGACGTGCCGAATCTGCTGGGCTCGAAGTGCGCCAAGAGCGATCGGATGGAGGCGCTGGTTCGCCTCATTCAGTATTCGGTGCAAGGGGTAACGATTGACGCCGCCGGATTGGAGATGGCTGCTGGATCGCGGTGAGAGTCCGTGGTATGCGACGATGCGAATATTTCGCCAGGATCGCGCCGGGGATTGGAAGGGCGTTATCGCCAACGTGTCCGAATCGCTGAGTCGCGAGATCGATGGCCGCCGACGAACGTGAGCGATTGGGTCCGATAAGCTGGAGTGTTGCCGAATGTTCCAGCGGAGGCGGGACTGGCCAGCGGCGTGCGCCGGCCGTATGATTGCTCGTCATGGCAACGCGGTTCATCGAAAGAGTTGGACGGACGACGCTCCACGGTCTGGCGGCGTTTGGCGAATTCTGCGGCTTTGCCGGCCGCACGTTGCTCTGGCTCTGCGTCGGCGGGGGACGATGGAAGAACCTGCGGCTGGTGCTGCCGCAGATGTACGAGATCGGCGTGCGGTCGCTGCCGGTGATCGGCGTGACCGGGGCGTTCATCGGCATGGTCATGGCGATCGAGACCTACAGCCAGTTCAAAGCGCTCGGCCAGGAAGAGCGCCTGGGCAGCGTGATTTTTCTGTCGGTGGTCAAGCAGATCGGCCCGGTGCTGGCGTCGGTGATGCTGGCCGGTCGGGTGGGCGGGGCGCTGACCGCGGAACTGGGAACGATGAACGTGACGGAGCAGCTCGATGCGCTGCGGGTCATGGGGACCGATCCGATTCGGTTCCTGGTGGTGCCGCGGTTCCTCACCTGCGTGCTGCTGACGCCGATTTTGACGATCTACAGCGATATCACGGGCATCCTCGGCGGGTGGTTCATCGCCGTAAAGGCCCTGGGAGTGCCGCCGGATCCGTTTTGGCGTTACGCACAGCACGGCGTGGAACTGTGGCAGATCAACGAAGGGATCATCAAGTCGATCTTCTTCGGAGCGGCGATCGCCCTGATCAGTTGCTACAAGGGGTTTTACTGCGGGGCCGGCGCCAACGGAGTGGGACGCGCCTGCACCGAATCGTTCGTGGCCAGCTTTATGTCCATCATCATCATGAATTTCTTCTTCGCGCAGATCGCGCAAGACTGGTACGTCGCGCTGTACGGAATTCGAAGCGTTTTCGGATGAAGCACGGACGCTTATGGCCCTGATCGAACTGCGGCACATTTTCAAACGATTCGGCTGGCTTGAGGTGCTGAACGACGTCAGCCTCGAGATCGAAAAGGGGAAATGCCTGGTGATCATCGGCGCCAGCGGCAGCGGCAAAACCGTGATCCTGAAGAACATCGTCGGACTGTTGAAGCCGGACCGGGGCGAAGTGTGGTTTTCCGGCCAGCGCATCGACAATCTGCCGGAACGGACGCTGATGAAGGTGCGCCAGAAGTTCGGGTTCCTGTTTCAGCAGGGGGCGCTGTTTGATTCCGACAACGTTTTCCAGAACGTGGCCTTTCCGCTGGTGGAGCACACCGCCAAAAAGCCGGATGAGATCGCGGAAATCGTCAAGCAAAAGCTGCGGATGGTGGGCCTGCAGGATGCCGCCAACAAAATGCCGGCGGAGTTGTCGGGCGGCCAGCGCAAACGGGTGGCTCTGGCCCGCGCGATCGCGCTGGAGCCGGAGGTGATCCTCTACGACGAGCCCACCACCGGGTTGGATCCGATCCGAGCCGACGTGATCAACGAGTTGATTCTCAAGCTGCAGAATGAGTTGCACGTCACCAGCATCGTCGTCACGCACGACATGAACAGCGCGTTCAAGGTGGCCGATCGAATCGTCATGCTCTATGACGGGAAACTGATCTTCGACGGGACGTTCGGAGGAGGTCCGCAACACGGATAACGACACGGTCAAGCGGTTCGTGCTCGGCGAAGCGAGCCTGCAGGAATTGCAGACGCTTGAATCGGCGGATAAGAATTGATCCCTTGTTGGATAAGGAAGTAGAGGATGGCTACCTATCAGCGCAACATTCTGGTTGGGGCGACGGTCATAGGCGCGGGCCTGGTCTTCGGCTGGATGGCGCTGAAATTCAGCAGCCGGACGGCGGAGCTGTTTTCTCCGCCGCAAATCCCGGTGCACTTCGTGACCGCGCACGCCAACGGGCTGGCGCCGGGATCGGCGGTGGAATATCTCGGCGTGGAGGTCGGGCGCGTGACCTCGCTCAGCCGAAACCCCGACGGCATGAGCGTCACGATCGAGGCGGTGGTGGACCGCGAGCCTCCGCTTCCGGAGAACCTGCGGGCGGAGATCACCCAGACCAGCGCCCTGGGAGGCGGATCGGTCATCAGCCTCGACGTGGACGGCAATCAGGCGCATGGAGCGCTGGCGGCGAACGAAACGGTCCCGGCGGAATACGTGGGGCTGAACCTGTTCCCGGCGTCCCTGACGCAGACCGCCACCGAAATCACCGGCATGACCGAGGAAATCCGCAAGACCGCCAAGCAGCTTCGGGAATCCGGCACGATCGAAGACCTGGATAAGACGCTCAAGACGCTCTCCGCGCAGGCCGAGAAAGTGGGACGGGTGTTCGATTCGCTGCAGGACGTGCTGGGCGATCCGAAAACGCGCGGCGACTTGAGGGCCGCCATCGCCAATATTCACACCGACACCGACAAGTTGAGCAATCTGGCGGACAACATTCAAGGCACGAGCGTCGCCGCCTCGGCCGCAATCAAGGATGCGCAAGTTCGGATCGACGACTTGAGCAAGCAGTTGGGCGACCGGCTCACCCAGATCGCGAAGCTGCTGTCGAGCGTGCAGGACATTGCGCAGAAGATCGACAAGGGCCAGGGAACCGCGGGCCTGCTCGTAAACGATCCGAAACTGTACCAGGCGCTGGTGGACAGCGCACGAGAACTGGACGCAACGGTGGCGGATCTCAAGCGCCTGGTCGAGCAGTGGGAAGAGGAAGGCGTGGACCTGCACCTGAAATAGGCGGCGGAGGAACGACGCCTCAGCTTGTATTGGCGCACAAACGCCTGTAGGGAGGCGGATGTTCTATTGGATTCCACCCGACAAGCTCGAAAAGTTCTACCAGGCGCTGCGATACATCGGGGAGCTTTACCCGAACTGCTTTTTCGCCAACGACATGCTCGTTGCGATGGGCAAGAACCTGAGCTTCCTGGCGGATCAGCGATTCGCGGAGAGCTTCTATTCGACCGCGATCAGCGAGCATGACAAGAGCCTGGTGTGGCGACTGCACGTGCTGGCCTGGGCCGCGAGTCATGCGGTGCACGTTCCGGGCGACTTCGTCGAATGCGGCGTCTGGCGCGGGCTTTCGTCGGCCGTTGTTTGCAAATACCTGGATTTCGCGAAGCTCGGCAAGGACTTTTATCTGTACGATACGTTTGCCGGCCTGCCCGAGGAAACCTCCACGGAGGACGAGCGGAACCTGTGGAACTCGGGTTATACGGAAGATCCGGCGAAGTGGCTCGCGGAGGTGAGACGGACGTTCGCGGAATATCCCAACGTGAAAATCATCCCGGGAATCGTGCCGGCGTCTCTGGAGCGGGAATCGCCCCGGTCCATCGCGTATCTGCACATCGACATGAATTCGGCGCGGGCCGAGATATTGGCCCTGGAGCGCCTGTTTGACCGCGTCAGTCCGGGGGGGTTGGTCGTGCTCGACGATTTTGGATGGGTTTGCAATCGTGATCAGACCGTGGCGGAACTGAAGTTCATGGGTGAACGGAAGTATGCCGTTCTCGAACTGCCCACGGGTCAGGGTCTGGTGCTGAAGCGATAGGAAGCCTCCTCACCGGCAAGCGTGACGCGGCGTCAAGCAGCGGAAGGAGACCGTGAAGAACCTAATTGCGGCATTATTGGTCGTGACGATCGTCGGCTGCCAATCGCATCCGGCGCCCCCCGCCGCCGAAGCCCGAGCCGACGCCCTCATCAAGCAAATGACGCTGGAGGAGAAAATCAGCCTCCTCGGCGGCGACAAAGATCGTTTCTCAACGCACGCGGTGAAGCGTCTGGGCATTCCGAAGTTGACCATGGCGGACGGACCGCAGGGAATCCGCAACTATCCCCCGTCGTGTTCGTTTCCCTGCGGGGCCGCGCTGGCCGCAACGTGGGATACCCATTTGGCCCAAGACTACGGCAAAGCCATGGGCCTGGAAGCTCGCGCCCGAGGCGTCAATTTTATCCTGGGTCCGGGGATGAATATCTGCCGCGTGCCGGTCAACGGCCGGAATTTTGAATATTTCGGTGAAGATCCATTCCTTGCGGGCAAGATCGCGGCGAGCTGGGTTCGCTCCGCCGAGGCGCAGGGCGTCATTGCCACGGTGAAGCATTACGCGGCGAACAATCAGGAATGGAACCGCAATACGGTTGACGAGCAAATCGACGAGCGGCACGCTGCGGGAGATTTATCTGCCGGCTTTCCGGCGCGGTTCAGGAAGGCGGCGCCGGCGCGGTGATGGCGGCGTACAACCGCGTCAACGGCGTGTATTGCGCCGAGAACGGGTTCCTGCTGAATCGGGTTCTAAAAACGGACTGGAACTTCCAGGGGCTCGTGATGTCGGACTGGGGCGCCGTGCACAGCACCGAATCGCTGGCCAGCGGCATGGATCTTGAAATGGGCGAGCCCGTCTTTTTCAAGGAAGATAAGGTGAAGCAAGCGCTGGCCGACGGGCGGATCGAGCAAAGCGATATCGACAATGCGGTGCGGCGGATTCTCAGCACGACGATCGCGATGGGATTTTTCGATCGGCCGCAAAAGCGGGCCGACCTGCCGCTGGAGTCCCCCGATTTCGAACCAGGCGGCGTTGGATATTGCGCGTTCGGCCATCGTGCTGCTGAAAAATGATCACGACCTGCTGCCTTTGGACCGGGCCTCGGTGCATCGGATCGCGGTGTACGGCCCCAATGCCGAGGACACCCCAAGCGGCGGCGGCGGCAGCGGAGCCGTGACGCCCTTTCACAGCGTGAGCTTTCTCCAAGGCGTACGCAATGTCGCGGGGGCCGGCGTGGACGTCACCTACACGCCGATGCCGCCGATCGATGACAAAATATTCCGGAAGTTGGAAAACGCGTTCACCGCCGACAACGGCCAGGCGGGCTTGATTCTCAGTATCGAGGTGCAAAGCCCCGGTCATGACGCGAGGCTGCCGCAGACGGTCGTGCAATCCGTCAACGTCTCGTGGAAGTCGGGAGGAAAACTCCCTTATGACATTCCGCCTGGGAAGGATGCCACCTACACGTGGACTGGGGTTTTGATTCCGCCCGACGACGGCGATTGGGAAATCGTCTCTCGCGGCTTCATCGAGATCACCCTCGCCGGCAAGCCGTTGCGCTGGCCCAGCGGAGCGATTCTCCACCTGCGGAAGGACTCGCCGCTGCCGATTCAAATCCGCGCACAGGCTCGCGCCGACGGCACCTGGGACAAGTTGCCTGGGGTGGCGCAAGTGGCGCTGCGGCCGGTGACGTTGCCCGATCTCACGGCGGCGAAGACCGCCGACGCGGTCATTTTCTGCGGCGGGTTCAGCGGAAGGTCTGAGCACGAGGGGAGCGATCGCGACTTCGAGCTTTCCGGGATGCAGCAGCGGTTGATTTCCAAACTCGCGGCCGTGAATCCCAGAACGATCGTCGTCCTCAACAGCGGGGCCGGCGTGGGAATGGAGAAATGGTGCGACGCCGCCGCGGCGCTCGTCCAAGCCTGGTATATCGGGCAGGACGGCGGCACGGCCCTGGGCGAAGTTTTGTTCGGCGACGTGAATCCGTCGGGCCGTCTGCCCTCGACGTTTGACCGCAGGTTTGAGGACAATCCCGCGTTTGGCAATTACCCCGGCGAATTTCCTCGCGAACAGGAAACGCCCGTCGAGCAATATGGCGAAGGCATCTTCATCGGCTATCGCGGGTACGACAAATGCGGAAAAGACCCGCTGTTTCCCTTTGGCTACGGCCTCAGCTATACGACCTTTGAATTCTCAAACATGAAACTTGAGAATTTGGATGACGGCGTTCACGTGCGGCTGGACGTGACCAACACCGGCCATGTGGCGGGGGCGGAGGTGGTCCAGATTTACGTCGGGCAGCAAAAATGCTCGGTCCCGCGCCCCGTGCGCGAACTTAAGGGCTTTGCCAAGGTTCCGCTGAAACCCGGCGAAACTCGCAACGTGGAAATCCTGCTTCAGCGCGATTCGTTTTCGTTCTGGAGTCCGGCCAAGAGGGATTGGACTGTGGAACCCGGAGCATTCACGATCGAAGCCGGCGCTTCCGAGCGCGATATTCGATGCAAGGATAGCGTCACGGTCGATTGAGTTTTAAGTTTACCGGAACGATTCCTCAATCTCGAAGTTTAATTTAACCGCGGAGTTCGCGGAGAGCACAGAGACAGACGCGGAGAAGAAACACCGCGACGAACTCTTCTCCGTTTTTCTCAGCGATCTCCGCGTACTCTGCGGTTAAAGTTTGCCTTGAGAGCACGACGAACCACGTGGCTACGGCAATCGTGAAAAAGTTGCGCGATCAGGCTGTTGCCTTCGCTGTCGGCTGGGCCAGATGCGGACGGACTTTTTCAACGACGGCGTCGAAGGCCGCGGGATCGACGATGGCCAGTTCGCTGAGCATCTTGCGGTTCAATTCGATGCCGGCGGCGACGAGGGCGGGGATGAAACGGTTGTAGTGGATGCCGCGGGGCGCAGGGCGGCGCCGAGGCGGGTGATCCAAAGGGTTCGGAAATGGCGTTTGCGCTGGCGGCGGTCGCGGTAGGCGTAAACGCCGGCCTTGCGGGTGAATTCGATCGCCGGACGATACAGAGTTCCGGATGCGGCGCGGAATCCGCTGGCGGCTTTCAAGACTCGTTTGCGTTTGCGGCTGTGCGTCGCGCCGCCGGTCGAACGTGGCATGAGTCAGTTCCCTTTCTCGGCGGCCCCAGTTGCGGCGGCTCTCGTCTCGGCGGTGCTCGTCCCGGCGACCAACTCGCGCTCGTGCCGGATCTTGTTGGGATGGATCCCCGATACGCCCATGAGCTTTCGCATGTTCCTTGCGTGGCCTTCAAACAGGATCGCGGGGCGGCGCAATTTCCGGCGCTTGGAGGAAGGCCGGGCGCTCATCAGGTGCGAGGTGAAGGAATGATTTCGCTTCAGCTTTCCGGTGCGGCTGAGCCGCAGGCGCTTGGCGACGCTTTTGTTTGGCTTGAATTTGTAAGCCATGAGAATCCTTGAAAAAACCCTCGGGCCAAAGGGGCAGCCCCTCCGGCAAGAGGGGCGGGAAATATAGCAGACCGCGGCGGGACTGTCCAACGGGTGAAATTGAATACCGATCCCCCCTACCGCCCGACGGTTTGGGCGGCATCTGCCGCGGGCGCTGGCGCAGTGCGGGGGCCGCGGGGGGCGGTGGCGCCGCCGGGGGACGGGGTATGTTTAAGCCGCTTCCGGCCGAGAACAGGCCGCTTTGGCGACCGGCCGAGGCGACGGGCGGCTTGGCGCCGGGCTGCTTGTGGTCGGGCTGCAAGACCAGGGTCATTCGCCGGCCCTCCATCTTGGCGTCTCGCTCGATCTTGCTGACCATGAAAAGTTCGTTCTTGATGCGGGTGAAGATGTCGCGGCCCAAATCCTGGTGGGCCATTTCGCGACCCTTGAACTGAAGCGTGAACTGGACCTTGTTTCCCTCCTTGAGAAATTCGCGGGCATGGTTGATCTTGATCATCAGATCGTGATCGCCGATCTTGACGGTCTTGAGCTTCAGCTCCTTGGCCTGTCCGCCGCGAACGCTGGCGCGGGATTTGTCCACTTTCTTTTGTTGCTGGTAGCGCCACTTGCCGTAGTCCATGATCTTACAGACCGGCGGGCGAGCGGTGGGGGCGACTTCGACCAGATCGAGCCCGGCTTCGCGGGCCATTCGCAAAGCCTCGGCGGTGGAAGTGCTGCCGATCTTCTCGTCCTTATCATCGATCAAAAAGATCGGCGAAATTCGGATCTGCTCGTTGTGGCGAAAATTCGTGGAAATAACGATCCTCCAAAAAACCACTTCGGCCGCCGGGGCGCGTGCCCCGGATCACGGCTGTTGTATCGTGGCAAAAAAAACAAACCACGGACCCGACCGAATTGCACCCGCACAAAGCCTCATCAAAGGCTCGGCGTCCGGCGCGTCATTCGGTACTCATCCGTGGTTCTGCTCCACATCAATACTATGCCGCTTCGATCTTCCCAGATGCCAAATAAGAGCATCTAAGGCGTAATTATCGGCGATCCGCCTCTTTATTTCAAGGAGATTCCGGGAATTTCAGCCCCCCGCCTTGGCGGCCCCGCGCAGGGCGATCTCCTGCTGGCAGCGTTCGATGAACTCGGTAAGGGGCATCTGGCCGAGATCCGCCCCGGCGCGCGTGCGCACGGCCACCATTTTCGCCTGCACTTCCTTCTCGCCGATAACCAGCATGTACGGCAGCTTTTGCAGCGTGGCCTGGCGAATCTTGGCCCCTATTTTGTCCGCGCCAAGGTCGGCCTCCACGCGCAAACCCGCTTCTTTCAGGGCCTCGACGACTTGATTGGCATAGTCGTTGAATCTCTCGCTGATGGTCAGGACCGCCACTTGCACGGGGGCCAGCCATAGGGGGAACGCCCCGCCAAAATGTTCGATGAGGATTCCCGTGAACCGTTCCATGGACCCGAACGGGGCGCGGTGAATCATGACCGGGCGGTGCTTTTGGCCATCGGGGCCGACGTATTCCAGACCGAAGCGTTCGGGCAGGACGTAATCGAGTTGAACGGTGCCGAGTTGCCATTTGCGGCCAAGAACGTCCCGGACGAGAAAATCGACCTTGGGTCCGTAGAACGCCGCTTCGCCCTTGGCCGTCACAAAGTTCAGTTTCATCTCCGTCAGCACCTTGGCCAATTGCCCCTCGGCCAAATCCCAGAGCTTCGGGTCGCCGGCGAATTTGGAACTGGCCGGATCGCGCAGGCTGAGGCGCACCTCCACGTCGCGAAATTCCAGCGCCCGGAAGACGAATTGGACGAGATCGAGCGTGCTGCGGAATTCCTGCTCGACCTGCTCGGGTGTGCAGAACAGGTGGGCATCATCCTGGGTAAAGCCGCGGACCCGCGTCAGGCCGTTCAATTCCCCGCTCTCTTCGTAGCGATAAACCGTGCCGAATTCCGCGAGGCGAACGGGAAGGTCGCGGTAGCTCTTGGGCTCGGCGGCGAAGATTTGAATGTGATGCGGACAGTTCATCGGCTTGAGGAGATATTCCTCGGTGTCCGGGGGAGACCCGCCGTCGGCAGGCCGCGCCGAGATTTCTCCCGTGGGCGCGGTGCGCTCGGCCATGTGAATCGGCGGGAATTGGCTCTCGCGGTAATACGGATAGTGCCCGCTTTTTTTGTAAAGCTCGATGTTGCCGACGTGCGGCGTATAGACTTGGTGGTATCCCCGGCGGGTTAGTTCCTCCCGAATAAAACATTCAAGCTGATAGCGCAGCACCGCGCCCTTGGGCATCCATAACACCAGGCCGCTCCCCACCAGCGGGCTGATCGTGAACAAGCTCAATTGCTTGCCCAGGATGCGATGATCGCGCTTCTTGGCTTCCTCCAGCAGCTTCAGATGATTCTCCAACTCCTTCTTGTCGAAAAAAGCGGTCCCGTAAACGCGGGTGAGTTGCTCGCGATTGCTGTCGCCGCGCCAATAGGCCCCGGCAACGCTCATCAGCTTGAACGCCTTGATCTTTCCCGTGCCGGGCAGATGCGGCCCCCGGCATAAATCGGTGAAATCACCCTGTCGATAGATCGACACCGTCTTCTCGCCGGCCCGCGCCAACTCATCGATGATCTCATCCTTGAACCGCTGATTCTGGCCATGAAGAATCTCCTTGGCTTTGTCCGTATCAACCTCCTCGCGCGAAAACGGCAGATTGGCCTCGATCAGCTTCTGCATCTCCTGCTCGACCTTGGGCAGATCATCCGCCGAGAACCCGGGCGGCAATTCAAAATCATAGAAGAACCCGTTATCGATCACCGGGCCGATGGTGTATTGAACCGATTCGCCATAGAGATGCCGCAGGGCCTGCGCCAGGACGTGCGCGGCGCTGTGCCGCATGACGTACAACCCATCGGCGTCTCTGTCGGTGACGATCGTGACCTCGTGCTCGCCGCTGAGCCGCCAGGACAGATCAACCAATTTGGCGTCAACCTTGGCGACGATGGCCGCCTTGGCCAATCCCTTTCCGATGGATTCGGCCAACTGCATGACGGTGCTGCCGTCGGGGATTTCCCTGCGGCTGCCGTCGGGTAGTTTGATGAGAGACATAGATCACAGCATAAAACAAGACCGGCTGGAGGACCAGCCGGCTCAGTTTCGGAATCGGGCGCTCCCAGTGACGCGACTTAGTTCCAGCGGGGTGGAACTCTCGATGGACTCGGCAAGAATGGCTCTCTGGCGCTGGGTCCACCAGCGCGGGCGGGAATCGTGCAGTCCCTCGACGCCCAATCGGCGATGGATTTCGCGGCGAAGCTCGACCAGACCCTGGCCGGTTCGGGCTGAAACGTGAATCGAATCCAGCGATTGAAAGTCCCAGCCCGAGGGCTGATCGGTCTTGTTGACAACAACAATCGCCGGGGAATCGGTGATGGCCCTGGCGGGCGCAGCCGTGGCGTCGAGCACGACGAGAATCAGATCGCTGGCTTGGATCTGTTCCCGGCTGGCCGCGATGGCGGCGCGCTCGATGGCGTCGGCGGCGTCGTGCTGGCCGGGCGTATCCACCAGAAGAACGGCCAGGCCGTCGATATCGGCGATCTCGCCCACCCAATCGCGCGTGGTTCCCGGCAGATCGGCGGTGATCGAACGCGGCTGTCCGAATAGTTGGTTCGCCAGCGTGGATTTGCCGACGTTCGGCTCGCCAACGATGGCAATCTTCGGCGGGTTCAGCAGCCGCCAAAGCGTCGGGTCCGCCAGGATGGTCCGGGCATCGAGGCCCGCGTCAATGGCCCGATGCCAGGCATTGGGCTGATCCAGAAGCATGCGAATGGCCGGCTCGGTCCGAGCCAGCGGAAGATGCGCGAGCATCTCCCGTTCGATGAGCGAGGAGGTATCGTCCAATGCGGCATCCGGCAGGGGAAGCGTGCCGCCGGGGAGGATTTCAAACCCCTCGCGCCTGGCCAGGGCGAGGGCCGATTCCACCACCCACGCCCCGCCGTGAAGACAAACATCGGCCCAAAATCCATCGGCCGCCAGAACGACCACCGGGTCATCGACGATGGATTCGCCGTCGCGCAGCTCGCCATGAACGCAGCGATTGGGCATCGCTTTTTTGGAAAAACATCGGCTGAGGAATGACCCGACCGACGGCCCGCTGAGGCGGACGACGGCAATTGCCGACCCCCCCGCTGCCGCGGGTGGCGTCAATAGGATGGCGGTATTGAGCGCGGGGGTTGGCACGGGTTGAGCTTTTGTAACCTCGGTGCGGCGGGTTTGCATTGGGAAAAAGCCCAGGGATGGCCATCCCTGGGCTTTGTGGAGATGCCAGAGATAATGCTATTCTCCTCCGTCGTGCCGGATGTGGTGATCCGTGTACGCCAGCGCGATGCCGAAGAGCGTCAGATCGGGTGCGATGGCGTGAATCAGCTCCCAGCCGTCGAAAAGTTTCCCGGCGTCGCCGCCGGTGGCGATGATCTCCGGCCATGAGCCGAGCTGCGCGGCGTAATTCTCCACGGTTTCCTTGACCAATCCGCGAATGGCGTGAAAGACCCCCAGCGAAACCGCCGCCGAGGTTGAATCGCCGAATCCCGGCCCCGGCACAGCGAACGTTACGCGCGGCAATCTGGCCGTCCTCTCATGCAGGGCATCGAGCATCATGTCCAGGCCCGGCGCGATGGCCCCGCCGAGAAAATCCCCGTTGTCATTGCAGCAATCGACGGTGATGGCCGTGCCGGCGTCCACGACGACGCAGGCTTTCTCCGTCTGATGGTAAGCGGCGGCGATATTCAGGATGCGGTCGATCCCGGTTTCCAAAGGATTCCGCGTGCAGACTTCGATCGGCACGTCGATGTGCCGGCGGACCCATTGAATGCCTTGGCCCGTTTCACGCTGAACGAGCTCGTCGAGGGCGGGATCGAGATCGGGATGAACGCTGGCGGCGGCGACGGCCGGGGACTGCGAATCAGCGATTCGCGACCAGGCCTGTTGGATAGACTCGGCCCATTGACGGCGATCGGAGTGGGCGACGCGGGCCGAATGGACCAATTCGCCGGCGGCGAACGCGCCCGCCGCCAGGCGCGAATTGCCGACGTTGAGGACGAGGAGGTTGATGTCCATCAATTATCGAGAAGCTGATTGGCTCCGGAGTCAGTGCTGTCCAGCAGTTGCGAGGCGACGTTGTCGGAAGAACCGTCGATCGGCGTGCCGGCGGCGGCGAACGTGGACGGGGCGACCTGCACGGCGGCCGAGGGGACGAACGCATCGACGGTGAGCGATTGCACGTTGGTGTCCGTCAAGGCAGCCAGCGCGATCTGCGCCGCGGTCGGGGCGCCCTGGGATGTAAAGATCGGCGCATTGCGCAATTGTTCAAAGAGAATGGCCGGCAGGCTCAAGGCGGCGCCGTTGAACGTATAGTGCAGCGGGGCCGGGATGGGGACGACCGAGAACGCGCTTGAGGTCACCGACAGCGCGCCATCCGTCGCAATCAATTTATAGGCGCCTGGGACGTTGAACTTGAGGCCCGTGAAGGTGGCCTGACCATTGGATGCAACCGCCGAGGTGTTTCCAACAATTGTGCCCTCTAACGGCCCAACGGCGATGGCGAGGATCACGGTGGAGTTTACAGAGGTGACGACATTTCCAAACTGGTCCTCGATCCCCAGGATCAGCGGAGCGGTGAGCGTGCCATATTGCCAAAGCGAACTCGGCTGATCGATGAAATTCAACTGAGCGATTGGGCCGGAGGAAATATTGAACCCGGCGGAATCGGCGCCGTTCGCCCCGTTACCGGTGGCGATCAATTGGTAGGTGCCGTCGGTATTGATCGTCAGGTTGGTGAATGTCGCAACACCGTTGACCGCGTTCACTGTTGTAGTTCCGTTCAACGAGGAACCCGGAGGGCCAAGCAGGTTTATGGTGACGCTCCCCGTGAAGGCAGTATCCACCGCACCGCCTAAATAAGCGGTAACGGACGCGGGAATATCCTGTCCCGCGGTCTCGCTTGTTGGCTGCACGGAGAATTCCAACTGGGGCAAAATTCCGCCGGGAACGGTGAGGTTGAGCGCATCGTTCCTGTTGTTTTCGGCCCCAACCATATCTTCGACGAAATAGAATGCGCTGCTGTCCGGGGCGCCCCAACCGGTATTGCCGTTAACGGGCGTCCTGGTAATGTCCGGAACCGGTCCCATCGTCGTATTCCAGAGCGGATATGACGTCGCCGGTGTCCCCGGGGGCGGATTACGAGTGTCTAAGTCGGAGGAGGTTGCGTGACCGTCCGGCTCAAAGTACGGCGTGTTTTGGGCTCCATTCACGCCTGGTATGCCTGCTTCCATAAGCCCTAGAATTCCATACGGAGGCGTCTCCACTTCTAGCGGCGGAGTAGCGCTAGTAAGAGAAACCGACCGTTGATCGTATGGAGTGAGACCAAGCGCCTGTGAGGTGTCCAACGACCCGATCCTGCGATAGCCCAGTCCCTGATCGACGATTGCAATCAGGGCCGACCAAGCCGGGCATGAGAAGCTGGTCCCACCGACGACGCCCCAGCCAACCTGTCCAAATTCATCAGGCGTGGAATCGTAGACCCACACGCCGGTCAAGCCGGAGGCATCCAGCGCCACTAATGGCACGTTCCACTTCGTGTCGTAGTTGGGGTCGTTGCCGCCTCCGCTGGAGCCGGTGGAGTCGTTCCAAGGCCCAATGGTTTGTACCACACCGTTGAGGCCGACATCCGTGAACTCCCCGCCGACCGATATGACTTCCTGGGAAGTTGAAGGCCAATCGAGCACTCCAGTGTCCCCAGAGGCCGCAAGGAAAACAACACCTCCGGGTATGCCATTGCCGTCAAGGTGGCCGCTGGGCGTCACCATATACCCGTCGTAAACATCGGGGGTGATATAGCCGGGGATAGCATTGGTCGAGGCCGAGCTTGGCACTGCGGCGTTCGGTATCCCCCAACTCATGGAAACCGCCACCACGCCAGGTTGTGCGGCGGCGTAAACGTCCGCGTCCATCCAGTCGATAAGTTGCTCGTATTCAAGTGCAGGATTTACAGGAAGCGCTGAGCCGGGTGGATTCAAATCGTTTATGGTCGGAGCCTCAACGAGCAGGATGTGCGCCCTGGCGCAACCGCATGAGCCCATTCCACATCCAGCGATGTTTCCTTCGCCCAGCCGTCTAGATCGGCCACGTTGGTGTCCGCCGTCTGACCGGCAGGGGTTGTGAGACTTTGGACCGTCAGGGCAAAGTTGCCTTCCCCGTCATTATTGGTGATTCCCCAATGGGCGTCAAAAGCCTCCAAGTCCTGAACAATCGTCGGGCTGCCGTACGAGTCCACAATTGCGATCGTCTGACCTGTACCATTCGCGGGGACAATCGGGCCGCCCGGCCCACCCGGCTGGTAGGAAATGGCATTGAAGCCATAGGCGTCGTTCAGCAACGCCGGATCGAGACTTTGGGGTGTCCCCACAACGCCCTGAAGAGGTTCTGGTTGATCGGGCAAGGGTGGCGGAGCAATCGGGTTGGTAGTTGACAGCAAAAGGCGGCTCTCAAGCATCTCGATCTGAACCTTGCTCAACATCTGATTGAATCGGGAAGTCTTATTGGACAGATGCCGCATAGCACGTTTCCTCAACATCGCACACCTTTGTTTGTGAAAACTCTGTTGGAAGCGCCTCAGGAGGACATACGGAAAAAAGTAAGGGGAGGCGACTGGAGAGATGCCCCATCATCGTTACTGGAGCACGCACTGATCCCCAGCGGACCTTTCCTCTCGCCGCGAAAGCCTTCTATAAGCGCAGATATTATATCCGCCGCCCACCCACGACGCTAATAAATCTGCCGGCCATCACAGGGTGCGATGCCGATCTCGGCTAGTGCCATAGAATCTCCAGTAAACGTCCATGGAAGCGGTCAACTGGCCATAGTTCGCAAAGTCGAAAACGGCCTCATCCGCATAGTCGTATCGCAATTCCGGACGGATAGTTAGATACTGGAAGGTCCGGATGTCGGGAAGGGGCGTGATGGCCACGCCGGCGGTTCCTTCCCAGTAATTGATGTCGTTCCCGCCGACGCCGGTGGTGACGCCGCCGCCATCGTGGTAGTACTCAAATCGGGAATTGATCGCCAACTGGGGAATGATCTGGTATTTGAGATAGAGCGCCCCGCTGAACCACTGGACCAATGCCCCACCGCCCTCTTGGTGGTTGGCGTCGCCGTAGAGGAGATCGCCCGAAATGCTGAACTGGTCCGACGCCTTCCAGGTCAGGATCCCCTCGGGAACGACCCAGAGGTCGCGGTCGTCCGCCGGCCCGTAGGGCAACACGCCTTCGGGTCCAATCAGAAGGTTCACCGTCCAGTCCAGGGTTCCGGTCACATCGCGTATCTGGAAGATCCCGTCGGGATCGCCGTTATTGTCATAGATCGTTTGATTCCATCCGCGCGAGACGCCGCCGGTGAGCGTCACGACGTTTGAGGTGGCCGGGTCGCTGAAGGTGTACTCGACCAGGACACCGGTCTGCGTGTAGGGCTTGCCGTATGAGAATTCGTAGCTGTGCGTGTAGAAGCTGTTCTGCGTGGGATCGATGGTTTCGTAGCCCATGGGGCTGACGAATTTCCCCGCTTCGACGGTGATTCCGGTTCCAACGGGAATCCCCAGCGTGACGTAGCCCTGGAGCAGATCGAGTTGATTGTCCGGTCCCGACACCCCGCCGGCCTTATTGTCCTGATCCAAAATGCCGTTGGAATGCGTGAAGAAAGCATCGCGGCCGTAAATCCCCTCGATCTTGAAGCCGACGTCCCAGTCCCCCTTGCTCAGGTTCACCATGTCCCGCTGAATCGTCAGGTCCACCTGATCCAAGTCGATCGCATTCTTGTAGGGCCCGGCGAACAAAATGTCGTCGCCCGGCGCGGTCTTGGCCGGCGTGATGTCCTTGGGGACCGTCAGGTCGTACAGATAGCCGGCATCCACGTAACCGTGGATGTTGAAGCCGAGGTCTTCCATCGGCTTGCCGATACCGATCGCCTCAAATCCCTGCATGATCGCGCCGTAGGAAGTGGGCGCCGCAGCGGCGGGCGCGGGAGTTTCCGGGGCCGGGGTTGCCGGTTCCTCGGCATTGGGATTCTGATCGCTGCCCCCCATCGAATTTGAATTTGTGTCATCCGCCAGCGCGACGCCCCCAACGGTAAGGGCCACCATCACAAACAGGCCGGCGAATCCATTCCAAGGTGTTGCGAATCCATTCCAGAGCCTCATATTCACTCCGTCCCTTTAGGGGTTACGAGTCCTATTCGTCGAAAGCGGCGCCTATGCACCGCCCTACCCGAGCATCAAGTTAGCGAACTCTTCGTCAAATACAACTTTCAGTGGCCTCGGTAACAGATGAGATTATCGGCAGTTCGGCGTAAAACAGATTTGGGAAAGCGTCCCGGCGATCTACGAACCAGTGGTGCCGATAATTGTGGGGGAGACAGCTACGGCGGTTGGATTGTCGTGGGAAGAGGATTGCCCCGGGGCGGCGGCGCGCGGGGCCGAAGACCCGTTGCGTGCATGAACAGAATCGAGGCGAAGTCGAGCTTCATCCGGCGCACGGAGATCGCGCGGACAAGCAACGCGAGTGTAACGGCGAACGCCACGATTGCCGTTCCGTTGACGACCGGAGTCGTCATGAGTCCCGTCGTTAACTGAATTCATTTCCGCAAAAGCACACGGCGGGCACGAATTGTCGCGAGGGTGTGCGGGTCTGGAATTCGTCGCCGTGTTCATCCCTCGCCGCCCCGCGCTCACACAACTTTTACTGAATCGTCGCATTACGGAAACCCAATCTTGATGATGGATCGGTCTGATGTCCGCGCCGGGGAGAAAATACGCAGGCCGATGCGTGGTCGGCTACGGTGGTGCCGAGATTTAGCGAATTCCTATCTATTCTGACGGACCAACGCTAATGCTCGCCGCCGAAGATGGACAAGTCGTCACCGTCCGTCGCCGAATCAGACAGGGATGATCGGCGAGGGCTTTCTGTGCATTATGGACAAGCGGTGATAGGCCGGCGCGGCTCGGAAGCCGCGCATGTTTAGGAGAGATCAATGGTTCGGACGCGTCGCACAGGGTTTACTCTCGTCGAGCTTCTCGTTGTTATTGGAATTATCGCATTGTTGGTTGGGATTTTATTGCCGGCGCTGTCCAGGGCCAGGGAGGCGGCCAACACGCTCAAATGCGAGAGCAATCTCCGCTCGATCGGGCAGGGATTGGCGCAATACCTCGTGGATTACAACGGGTATTATCCGGCATCGTACACCTACGTCGGCATGGTCCTGAACATCCCGGCGGGTGTTGAAACACCCGCGTATGCCAGTAATGGGTACATTCACTGGTCCAGTTTTATATATGGGCGAAAGGACGCTGGGCGTTAACTATCCCGCCACCTTCCAAGCCACCTTTGGTTGGGAAGCATTCCAGTGCCCTTCAATCAACGAAGGCGGTCTGCCTGCCGCCGAGCCAAGCGCGAATAATCTGGATCCAGGTCAGACTCCTGATCCGGCCAACCCAAGCTGCACGACGCCCGGTCCAAAGGGCACCCCGGATTTCCAGGCCCCGCGTCTGGCCTACACCGCTAACGAGGCGATCATCGGTCGCAACAAATATGTCAACGGTTTTCAGAATACCGCAAACAGGCAATATCAATTTGTAAAGGCCGCGGTCATTCAACATTCCGCCTCCACCATCCTGGTAACGGAGTTCAATCAGGATTGGCACGTTGTGGTCGGTCTCTCGGACTTCGACAACTCGACCTGGGTCTGCAAGAGCCACCGGCCGGTAAGCGGCTTTGTGCCCATTGGAGGCGGTATCAACCTGGTCGAGGGTAACCCTTATATGGGCCCCCCAAAACTGGGGGGCCTGCAACGCGCCACCAAGAACATGATGACGCCTTATCCCTGTGCCAACAACATCCCGCCTGGCGCTCCGATTCAAACAACGCTGGATTGGGTCGGGAGAAATCACGGATCGTTCAAATTGGGCACGGTTCCGGGCAGCGGCAAGAGCGCATCCATCGGCGGCTGGGCCAGTTCGGACCACCAACTTCCTTTACTGTGACGGGCACGTTGAGAACAAGAATATCGCCGACACCTTCACTCCCTGGGAGTGGGGCGATCAGATGTACAGCCTGAATTACGGCTCGGACATTGTTCCGTGATTCAGCGGTAGATGAGTCAACGAATTGAAAACCATCGCCACGGCGTGGGCCGCGGAGAGGTGTGATACTACAAACTTTTTGGGGGAGCGTCCCCCAGGAACTACCGCCGTGCGGCTCGGGTTTTCATCCCATATCCGCATGGCATGGCATAAATCCCCGATCGGGGATCAGCACAAGAGGAGAAAATCATGAGATCGTCTCGGAAAAAGAATCATCGCGTAAAATACCTGGCCCTGGCGTCGGCCGCCGCGTTGGCGTCCGCCTCCGGCGCCATGGCCCAGACCCTGGGCGCCGGCCAAATTTCAATTTCCACCGCCGGCTCGACCGCGCTAAAGAATTGGTTCGTGGCCAGTTCGGGCAAGGGCACATTTACCGACATTACACCGTACTCGGCCAGCGCCCCCGGCAGCGGCTCCATTACTCTCGACGGAGTTACCTATCCGTCCGCCAGCGACGGCGGACTCAACTATTGGGCGGGTAACGGCGGTAGCGGCACTTCCTACCAAGTGGCGCCTTCGACCAACGCCACCGTACAGGGCACTTCCGCTGATACATCCGCCGCCGTCCAGTTTACCTACCACGAATCCGGCTCCGTCGAAGGCATCCTCGAGTTGGCCAGCGATCAGATCGCTCCCGTCGCCTATGTGACGGCGAACGTCGATCGCAACCCTGAAGGCGGTAACGCGGTGTGGCTGAACTACAATCAGGTTGGTGCCAGCGGCACCACGGCGGGAGCCGGATTTAATGCCACCTCGGGTACCAGCACCCTCCCCGGGGGCTTGAAACTCGGCAACTTCTATGGCTCCGGCGTCGGCCAAACCGGCACACCCGGTGAAACAACCCTTTGGGTGCCCGGCAGCGCCAGCAATCCGACCGCTACTTTCACCAACAACGCCCAAGGTGTGGGGATCAATGCCAACGGCGGCCAGAACGCCGTGCAATTGGCCATTTCCGACGCCTATCCTCAACAAGTGTTCGCCAATAACTACGGCAACACTTCCAACACCTATACGCCCTCTACCGGCGGCGGAGCTGTTACGCAGAACGGCGCAAACAATAATTCCTTCAACGCCAATCCTCTTGACAATGGTTATGGTCAGGGCAACAGCGTCCTTGGAAGCCCCGCGGCGCTGGGGACTCCCGGCTCTCGCGCCACCTACCAGTCTCCCAACGTGCTGAACATGCCCGCTACGGCGATAAACCCGCGCACTGGAACAGCCTTCGGCGTGGGCGCCTGGAACAGCGCCACCAACGGCGGATTGGGCAATCTCAACGCCCAGCTCACCGCCGTCACCGCCACCGCATTTGTTGCCAATCCCGGCACCGGCTTGACACAGGTGGACCGCACCGATGCGGATTGGCTGCAAACGACCAGCCGTCTTTCCAACGGCGCGTCCTTCAACATGACCACGCGCGATGTCAATTCCGGCACCCGCGATGTCAGTTCTCTGGACACCGGCGTTGACCCCAGCTATTCGACTGGGAAAAATGACACCGGCAACGGCATCCTTCCCACCGCCGTCAGCAACGCTCTTTTCGATCAGGAATCCATCGGTCCGGCGCAGCGCTTCTCCAATAAAACCGCCGGCGGCGCTCGACTCCGGCCAACGGTTCAAAACAACCGCATGGCCGTTGGAACCCTCTCCATCAACGACGCCCATAACAACGACTTGAACACCATCGCCAATCCCCTTGTCGTGCTGTCCTACAGCGACAGCGTTAATGGAACGTCTCCCTACGTCAGCCCGAACTATCAGACGATCAGCAACGGCACCTACGTCATTTACCAGAACGAAGTGGCCGTTACCGTCCGTGCACCCAACGCCAACTACGCCACCAACACCGTCACCACCGCCGCTAACGGCGCCCAACTGATTCAGGGCACCATCCAAGGCGACGACACCAGCGGCGATGTCGTGACCGTAATAAACCAGGCGGAGAACTCCGTTGCCTTCAACAACTCAGTCACGCCGGCCGACACGGCGGACGGGCTGCTCGATAACGGCTACCTCTTGCCGCAGATCATGCAGGTCACCAAGAACCTCAACGGCGAGGGGCTTAACAACTCCGTCGCCGGCCAAATCGCCACCGGCTCGATCGTCAGCCAGACCAATCCCAACTACAACGCCAGTGAGTACAACGCCTGGGTTGCCGATGGCGAAGCCTCATCCCAGCTCCCCATGCTGGGCGCGGTGACCACCGGACTCACCGGCTCCGGCGGCAGCACCTACGGCGGCAAGGGCGGCACCTTCGCCAGAAGTTTCTACAATGGCGGCGCCATCAACATTACCAACAACAACTACTTGTTCGGTAACTTCAATCAAAACGGCGTGCGCGACTACAACGCCGCCGTGAAATCGGCCCTTGCGGCGGACCGCGCTCTAATCACCGCGGACCAGGCCCTCGGCGCCAGCGACCCGGGCAGCGAGTTCACCTCCGAGGGAGACAATAACGAGAACTGGAGCGGTCCCGCGACCCTCGTCACCGGCGGAAACAACGGCATCCTCAACACCGCGACGGTTTCCTACACCGACGCTTTGGGCGTGAATCACACCAGCCTCACAAAGGGCGATCTCATTGTCATGGGCGACTACAACGGCGACGGCCATTTCGACGGCGCTGACTTGGTCGCATTAGCCGAAGGCGCATCTCTGTCGGATAACACCGGCACCGATCGCCTCAGTTCCGACACTTATCAAACCGGCGTCCTGAATAAAAACGCGGCAATGGATTATCTCAACACCAACGTCGGTACCACCGGCGCCGATTTGTATATTCGCCAATCCGGCCGCGCGATCCTGGAAGGCACGAGCGTCCCGGCCGGCGCCACCGCCGTCACCAATCTCGTTTCCGGCACCGCAACGATCGATCCGGTCTCCGGCCTGGCTGAATTCAGCTATGACCCCAACGGAACGAACACCTTCAACAAGAGCGACGTGAACCAGGACGGTGTTGTTGACTTCAACGACGCGGTCGTGGTCGACAATAACAATGGTCAGGACTTCAGCAATATTGGCGATCAGGTATCGGCCACTCAGCCGGCTCCACTTACGGGAACTCCGATTCCGCTGAACCTGGTCCTTGCCAAGCAGAGCGATGGGTCCACCGTGATCGGGTCCAGTGACGTGTCGGTTGTGAACGCACAATTGACCGGCACGGGCACCACCAACTGGTATGGATATACCCTGCAGAAGACCGGTCCCAGCACGATTACCTGGGCCCGGACCGGCGGCGCGGTCAACGTTTACAGCGGCGCCAGCTTCCAGGTCTCCAACGGCACCGTGCAGATCGGCGGCAGCATCGATCCCTTCTCCGGCACCGGAGCAACAGCCGGGAACCACGTTGCCCTCGCAGTCAAAGACGGCGCCAAGGTTCAGTTTTTGCCCAACGCCGCGCATAGCGAAATCGCGGGCCTGACCATCGACGCCACCAGCCAGGTGGACCTCGGCAATAACCAGGTTATCGTCGACTACACTGGGTCCAGCGGCACGGCCGATGCGACGATCCGCCAATACCTGATCAACGGCCGCAACGGCGGCGCTTGGAACGGCGTTGGCGGCATCAATACCAGCGGCAGCACCGGGTCCGGCGTCGATTCCGACTACGCCCTGGGCTATGCCGATGGAGCCGAAGGTGTCGTCGCGGGTCTCACCTCCGGACAGATCGAAGTCAAATACACGTTGCTCGGCGACGCGCTTCTCAACGGCTCGGTCACCGGCAACGACTTCACCATCCTGGTCGGCAACTTAAACAAGTCGTTCCTACCCAACGGCAATCCGGTGGGCTGGGATGATGGCGACTTCGAGTACAGCGGCTCGGTCAACGGCAACGATTTCACCGACTTGGTCAGCAACCTCAACAAGTCGGCCACGTTAGGTGATGTTCAGGTGCCCGCGGGCGTCTGGGCCGCGGTTGACGCCTACGCGGCCGCCAACGGCATCACGCTGGATGATAACAATGTTCCGGAACCGGCTTCAGCGGGATTACTGCTGGTAGCGGGCGTCGGAATGTTGGCGCGGCGACGCCGGGTTCGGAAGGCTTGATCGCCCGGCAAGACCGGATTTAAGTTCGACCTCAAGCCCCGTCGCTGAGACGGGGCTTTTTTCATTGCTGTGCGCGAGCGGCGCCGTTGAATCGGGGACCGACCCGCGGTTGAATTGAGCACGCTGGGACTCGAACCCAGGACCTACGGATTAAAAGTCCGTTGCTCTACCTACTGAGCTACGTGCTCGTGATCGGCCGGAGCGCGCAAGAATAGGCGAATTCCGGCCGCGGGGCAATCGCCTATTATCATCTCCGGATGGACCTTGTTAAGTTGAAATCGAATTTCGGGAGGCATGATGAAGGCGATTCGCGTTCATTCGTTCGGCGAGCCGGACGTGCTGAAATGGGAGGAGACGCCAAGTCCGTCGGCGGAGGCCGGGCAAGTACTTCTGCGCGTGAAGGCGGCCGGCGTCAATCCGGTGGAAGCTTATATTCGATCGGGAAAATATGGGCCGCGGGAATTTCCGTTCACTCCCGGCAACGATGCGGCCGGCGTGGTCGAGGCCGTCGGCGAAGGCGTGAAGGATTTCAAGTCCGGCGATCGCGTTTACACCGATCAGACTATTACGGGTTCGTATGCTGAACTGACCGTCTGCGACGTTAGCCGCGTGCATTCGCTTCCGGCGAGTGTGACGTTTTATCAGGGCGCTTGCGTGGGAATCGCCGGGGGGACGGCTTATCGCGGGCTATTTCAGCGCGGCCGCGGCAAGCCGGGTGAAACCGTGCTGATCCACGGGGCCACAGGCGGCGTGGGAGTGTCGGCCATTCAATTGGCGCGGGCGGCGAAAATGATCGTCGTCGGGACGTTCCGGCAGCGAGAAGGGAAGAAAATTCATTCTGGAGCAAGGCGCGAATCACGCCGCGGATCACCAGCTCACCGAGCGGCCCGACGAAGTGAAATCGCTGACGGATGGGAAAGGGTTCGATCTGATTCTGGAAATGGCGGCGGACAAGAACCTGGCGTCGGACCTGACGGCATTGACCAAACGCGGGCGCGTCGTGGTGATCGGGAGCCGGGGGAAAATCGAGATCGATCCGCGCGACATGATGGGGCGAGAGTCGGACGCCCTGGGCCTCACGCTGTTCGGGGCGACGACGGCGGAGCATCGGGCGATGTATAGCGCGCTGACGGCGGCGATGGAGGCGGGAACGTTTCGGCCGGTGATCGGGCTGGAGCTTCCGATGGCCGAGGCGGCCAAGGCTCACCGCCAGGTGATGGAAGGGGAACAGTTTGGGAAGATCGTGATGATTCCGTGAGGATTAGGGCCGGGTGGCTGGTTTCGTGGCCAACTTGATGATGGAAATAGGCGTCATTTGCAGCGGTTCGTCGCTGCGGCCGCCGGGCATCTCCGGGACCACCACACCTGCCCATCCGCCGGCGATCGTTTCGCCGAGGCCGTTTGGGCCAGTGTTGGCACGGAGATTGACGGAAACATCATAGGTTCCGGCGAGCACGTCCTCGACACAGAATGATCCGTCGGCGGCAACGCGAAATGGATAGTTTCGGCGACCGGCCATCGCCGTGTGCATGGCTGCCTGCCTGGCCTTGCCCGCATCGGTCTTCATCCAGTCCCGATACCACTGTTGCTGCTTTTCTCTGGAAGCCTTTTTGATGTCATCCGGCATGGGTGGGGGCGTAAGATCCAAATGAGTGGCTATCTGGCAAAATCCAAAGTTCCAGTCGGATCGGCTGGCGAGTTCCGGCGGAAGAATCACCTTGCCGACCACGGGCCGCCCCGTTCCGCCGACATTGACGGTGACCGTCTGGCCAGCGGAAACCTCGACGGCTTGCAGCGCGGAATTGTTCCATATATTGGGAGCGATGTTAATCCGCCGGGTAATATTCCAGGAGCCGGGCGAAGCGCGGTCGAAAACAAATCGGCCGTCATCATCTGTCTTGCCGCTGAGTCGATAAAAGATGCGAGGCTTCGCGGGATTGTACGGCGCAATTTGGGACTGTAACACATCCACATCCTGCCCCGCCGCGGGCTTGGAGCCAACCATCATCCGGCCCTGAATCCGGCCCCAAGGCGTCAGTGTAATCTCGGCCGATTTTGCGACCGCGTTCTGATCGACCTCGGCGGAGCCGGCATCGGAAAAGACAGCTATCGCAAACTCGCCGGGCTGCGGCGAAAAATCAACGCGGCCGTCGCTTCCGCTGGATTGCTGTGGGAGGTCCGAATACCGCACCTCCCGGCCATTAAAGATATTGACCTGCTGGCCCGGAATCGCCATCACGGCCGTCGCCCCGGCGACGGGCTTGCCATCGGGGGCGCGGATCGTCAAGACGATATCCTTGGCCGGCTTCATCTTCAGATCGAGCGTCGCGTTCCCTTCATCGGGCTTGATAATTCGCGAATCGGCGGGCAGGTATCCCGGCGATTCAATCCGCACGGCGATGCCGGGATAGCTGAAGCTGTCCGTGAAATTGAAATTGCCGCCGGCCGATGTTGCGGTGCCTGGATTCCAGCCTCGTTGCCAGCTCACCCGCTGATCTAAGTTCCAGAGAATTCCAAACGTGATGCGATAATTCTCGATCGGTTTTCCAGTTTGAGCGTCCGTGACGGTTCCGCGAACCTGGGAGACCGAGCCGAGCTTTATCACGTTTTCCTGATCGGGAATCAGGACCTGGTCGTCCACGCCGCGTAAGCCGCGGGCGTTTACACGGACGGTCACGGAATCGGCCGGGGCGTCGTTCCAATGGAAGTATCCGCCGCTGTCGGTCCGGAAACGGGCGTCAAGCGTGTTAAAGCCGCGCCAGCTTACGAGGTTCACGTTCGCATCGCGCACCGGGTGGCCTTTGGCATTGACCACCTTGCCGCTGATGCGGTGCGCCTTGGACAACTGGACGCTCAGGCTCTGCTTTTGCGGTCCCATCGTGAACTGTCGCATTTCCGGGCGCATCCTTTGGCCTGGATCGTCAGGACGACTTGCTGGCCCGGTGCGAACTGGTAACTGAAATGTCCCGAGTCATCGGTGTTCTGCGCGGGAATGCCATTTGCGAAGCGGTGCTCCCGTCCGATGGCCACCGAAGCGCCCGCCAAGGGAAGGCCTTGCGGATCGAGCACGACGCCTTCCACGGTGAGGCCGCGGTGCAGCGTGAAGACGGCCGTCCCGTCGTAGAGCTTGGAGACGGGAGAAAAGGGTTGCGGCGACCAGGAGTCGCCGGTGACGTGCTTGTAATCCCAGGCGGCCAATCTGATTTCGTCGCAGTTCGGCGGGGCGCCGCTATAAATCCAACTCCCGTCCTCGCCGCTCCGGATCTCCCGATTTTGGTTGTTCTGGATCTGGATGGCTTGCTCGTGCGGATTGGAATACGTTTTGGTGAAATCCAGGTAGACGATTGCGCCGGCGACGGGTTGGCCGGCATCGTCAACGATCTTCCCCGAGATTTTTGTGGAGTGGTCCATCTCCATCGTATAGCTGGCGGGAACCTCTCCCTCGAGTTGGGGCCGGGACGCCCATTGCAGCCGCTCGGGGGCGTAACCCTTGCCGGTAATGCGGATCAAAAAGTTGGCGACTTGACCGGAAGGAATCGGGACGCGGGCGCGGCCGTCGGGGCCGGTATTTTCCATGATCCGATTCGACCCGAACGTTTGCACGGTCATGCCGGAGATCGGCTGCTTGGTTGCCCGATCGATCACCCGCAGGTCCATTATCCTGCCGGCCGCGCGATTGGGCGTGGCGGCGATGGGGGCATGGGTTATGCCCGTATTCGGGACGCCTAAATCCGCGCCGGTTGTCCCGTTGGGAAACGCGATATTGGCGACGAAATAGACACCCAGCGGCACGAGCACGCCGATCAGAACGACCAGGCCGATGAGGATCAGGGGTCTGGCCCCGCCCCAACGCCGCCGCGATTCGATGATGCTGGCGCGGATGCGCATAATAAAAGATACGTCGTCGGTCGATTGTCAATTGTCAATTGTCGATTGTCCATCGGCCACGACTATAATTCCGCAATGCCTCTGGTGTGCGACCGTTGCATTTGCCTTCGCAAGCTCGATTACAGCGAGACCTCGCAAATTCTCATGCTCCTGTCGCGCAGCCACGGCATCGTCCGCGTCATGGCCAAGGGGGCCCATCGCCGAACCAAAGCGGGGGCCAGCCGCTTCGACGGGGGAATCGATCTGCTCGACTCCGGCCAGGGCGTCTTTTCCGCCGATACGTCGCGCGAGCTTGCTCTGCTGAGCGACTGGAAGCTGGAGGATGGACATCTGAACCTGCGGCAAAGCCTGCGGGCGCTTTACCTGGGCCTCTACGCGGCTGAATTGGTATCCCTTCTATTCCAGGAACATGATTCCCACGCCGAGGTCTTCGATTCATTGCGGAAAGTGCTCGAAGATTTGGCCACCGATCGACTCGAGCAATCGTTCCTGGCGTTCGAGTTGGATCTTTTGCGCGAGGCGGGTTTCATGCCCGAATTGACCAACTGCGTCAATTGCGGAGGGCCGGTTGGCGATCGGAGCGGGATTTATTTTGCTCCCTCGCGCGGCGGGGTTGTTTGCCGGAATTGCCACGGCGGGTTTCCGGATCGGATCGGTCTGGATATCCGGCTGCTGCGACTGCTGCAATTGATCCAGACCCCCGCCCCCGAAGGTTCGGTTCGCCGTCTGCCCCAATTGAGCCGGCATCAGACGGATCCCCTCAATCTTTTGCTGGCCGAGCACGTACAACATGCCCTGGGCCAGCGGCTGCGGTCGGCCTATTATGTTCTTTCCGGCCGTGGACTTGCCGATGCCGAAGTGCCGCGACAATTCGCGTGCAATTCGATGGGTCACGGGACATAATGCGGGCGATCTTATGCGTCTATCCGTTTTTGGCTGGGGTCGATTTATGCGATTAAAGGCGATCGCCGTTTTGTTGATCGCCTGGGCACTTCTGGCGGTCCCGGCCGCTTTCGGGGCCAAGATCACTCTCAAGGACGGAACGGTGCTCGAGGGAACGGTCATCAAGACCTCCGACGGGTACTGGGTCAAATCTTCCGATGGAAGCACCCAGACCGTGGCGGCGGAGGACGTGCAAAGCGTCCAGAGCGATTCCGACGCGGCGACCCCCGATTCTCCCGATGCCGCGGCAGACGGGGCTTCGCAGGCGTTTCGCGCCGCTCGCGACGCGGCGACGGAAGCGGAATCTTCTCTGGCGGCCGTCTCCATCTGGCAGCAGTTTGTGGACAAATATCCCGACAGCCCCGACCTCGACACCGCCAAGCAGGAACTCGAACGCTGGAAGAAACTCGCCGCCGACGGCGCCGAAAAGATCAACGGCCGATGGGTGGCCGGCGAGGAGCGCAAACGAATCCTATCCCAGGCCGCCGACCTCACACGCCAGGCCGTCGATATGCTCGAAAAAGACGAGACCCTTCAGGCCATCGATAAGCTCCAGCAGAGCGTCAAGATTTATCCCAACTCGTTCATGACGAATTATGCGCTGGGCTACGTGACGATGCAGGAGCGGGACTACGATGGGGCGGCGCAGCATTTTTCCACGGCGACGCGGCTGCGGCCCCAGTCGGCCGCGGCGGAGAACAACCTGGCCGTCGCCAATTTCTTCCGCCGGCGATTCGAGATCGCCCTCGACGAATTTGTCAGCGCGGTCAAGATCGAGGACAGCAAGGACGTGGTTCAAAATCTGGTGACGGCCCTGGCCCTTGCCCCCTCCGACTTCCGCACCCTGCCGCGAATGAAATCAACCCTGGAAGCCGCCAGCCTGCTGCAATCGAAATACGACATCACCGGCCCGACGGCCGATTTTCATTTTTGGTTGCTCCCGCCGCCCGTCTCTCACAAGCGCGCCGCCCCCAATCCCGGCGAACACACCGGCTCGCTTGCCTGGAGCGGCACCGGCTTCTTCATCGCCGACGACGGGCTGATCCTCACCAATCGTCACGTCGCCAAGGACAGCAAGAACCTCCTGGTCGTGCTGCCCAGCGGCGATTCGGTGTCCGCCGAGGTCGTGGCGATCGACGAGGCGTACGATCTCGCCCTGATCCGCGCCAAGGTGAAACAGAAGGTTCCGTTCATGCGCCTCTCGCCGACCGATACGCCCAGCGAGGGGGCCGACTGCCTGGTCATGGGATTCCCCATGATCGACCAGCTTGGCGCGGACCTGAAAATCACCCGCGGCATCGTCTCCTCCAGCTCGCAGGATCAGGGCAATGGCGCCAACGTCCTCACCGACGCGAAGGTGAATCCGGGCAACAGCGGCGGACCGATCGTCGATAAATTCGGCAACGTCATGGCCATCGTTTGCATGAAGAGCCTTACCACCGGCGAATACGACAGCTACGGCATCGGGATCAGCGCGGGCCATATCCGCGAATTTCTGCGGCGCAACCACGTCGCCGTTCCCTCCGGCGATGAAGCAGGTGCGGCTCTATCAACCGAAGAAACCGTCACGAAGGTAAAGCCCGCGACGGTGTGTATAATGGCGACCAACTGAACCAGGATATTCCCGTCCACGTTTAGCCGCGACCCGAAGGGGAGCGCGGCTTGTGTTTGTCCGCAAATGATGGACATTCATCTAGCCGGTGCTGAACAAGCTCATCCAATTCCGCCAAGCCGTGACTCGCCGCCTGATCCCTCGCGATGCGCACAGTTCGTTACGGATGTGGCTTGTCGGGCCGTGGGAAGATCGCGCCCGGAGCTTGTTTCCGATTTCGACGCCGAGCCGGCACTGGTGCTGGCCCCCCACCCGGACGATGAGGTGATCGGTCCCGGCGGGACGATTCGCCGCCACAAGCTCGCCGGAGCATCGATCACCGTGGCGATCCTCACCGACGGACGCTGGGGCGGACACAACCCCGATGGGACGCTCGTGCAGCGGCGAAAAGAGGAAAGCCTGCGGGCCGCCGAAATCATCGGCACGCCTCCGCCGCTGTTCTTCGACGCGCCCGACGGGAACCTCGAGGAAACGCCCGAACTCCTCGCCCGCATCGCCCCGCTCTTCACCGAAAACAAACCCAAATACGTCTACCTCCCGGCGCTGACGGATCGACATCCCGATCACTGGTCCACCAATCGCCTGCTCTACGAGCTATTGGCGAAATTGCCGCGGGAGATAGCGCGAAACGTGGTCATCCGCGGCTACGAAGTTTGGACCCCGGCGCCGGCCAATCGCTGCGTGGACATCACCCAAACGGCCGAGGTGAAGCGGCAGGCGATCGACGTGTTTGCGAGCCAAACCGGCGCCGACGATTACGCCGCCGCGGCGCTCGGGCTGAATCGATATCGCTCTTTGCAGCACCTGCACGGTCGGGGATATGCCGAAGCCTTCATGCAAATGACGCCCGCCGAATTCCGCGAACTATTCAAGGCGGCGAGTCTTCGGCATAAGCCGGGATGAGCAGGGAGGCGCGGCCTTTCATTTCCCGCAATCCGCGCGCACACTGTCGTCCACGAGCGATGTCGCCTCCAATTCGATGCCGGAACGTCCTGCCGCGGCGCGGAAGCTCCACAGACCGGCGGTGGAAATCGTGTTGCGCGCCCATTATCCCCGCGTTTGCCGAATCGCTTACGCGCTGTGCGGCGATGATGTCGCCGCCAAGTCCGCCGTCAGAATCGTCATGAATCAGAGCCTGCGGGCCTTGTCGCATTGGCGCAGCGACGTGCAGGCGGGCAACTGGTTTCTTCATCACACGATCCTCAAGACCCGGGCACCTCGCCCCGCCTCCCGGCGCGGTGCGTCAGGACTCGCTGTTGCGCTCGCTGATCCGCCCGTCCCCGGAGTACCTGGCATTCCTCCTGGCGTTCCGCCACCTTCCGCCGCAGCAGCGCGAGGCGTTCGTGCTGTTCCGCGGCGAACGCCTGGACAGGCGCCAGGCCGCCGTGGCGATGGACTGCTCGACCGCCGCGGCGGCCAACCATCTCGCCGCCGCGGATAAGGCCCTGGCGGCGATCGCCGTCGATGCCTTCGAAACGCGCGCCGGCGCGCTGCTGCAAGTTTACGCCTCCCTCACCCCTCCCGACGATTTGATCGTCGGCGACGTTGGCGTCGTCGCCCGCAGGCTCCGCTGGCGAAAATTCCTGCGATACCTCGAGCGAATTCTCGCCCTGGCCATCCTCGCGGCGATCGCGTGGATCGTTTGGCGGATTTCGAGGATGATTGTGATCTGAATGAGGAACCGTGATTCAGAAACAACTCAAGCGTATTTAGCGGCGGTGCGAAGCACCGCGGGTTCCGCCAACGTCGCAGCATCGTGTTCGCCCATTTAGATGCGCTGCCATGAACGCGCTCCCCTTCGGGTCGCGGCTAAACTTTTTGATCTGGCTCTATTACATTCTCCTGCTCCTTGCCGCCGCCGCCGGATTGGTCCTGGTGCTCTGCACGTTGCCCGGACTGTGGCTGATGACCGCCGCGGCGGCGATCTATGCCCTGCTGACGCACGGGATGCACCTGGGATTCAAAACTCTGCTCGCCCTGCTGATATTCAGCCTGGTTGGCGAAGCCCTTGAGATGCTGGCTGGAAGCGCCGCGGCCAAACGTGCCGGCGGCGGACGCTCCGGCATGATCGGCGGAATCGTCGGCGGAATTCTCGGCGGAATCATCGGCAGCTTCTTTCTCCCCGTTGTCCTGAGCATCGTCGGCGTCTGCCTCGGCAGCTTCGTCGGCGCGGCCGGGCTGGAAATGTTCGGCAGCCAACACGCCGTCCATTCCGTTCGCGTCGGCTGGGGCGCCGCCAAGGGTCGATTTCAGGGAATGATCCTCAAGCTCGGGATCGGCATCGTGATGTCGCTGCTGATTCTCCTCGCCGCGCTTCCGTGAGCGATAAATATTCGACTTCCCGGCGATGTTAGGCTATTGTTTGCCCTCGTATGGCCGTGCGATTCATTCTCGGGCGGGCCGGGACCGGCAAGACCCAATGGTGCTTCGATCGGATCGTTCAGGCGATTCGAGAGCGGCCGCTGGGTCCGGCGATCTATTGGATCGTTCCGCGGCAGGCCACCTTCCTGGCCCAGCGCCAACTCGCCTGCGCCGGCGGGCTTGGCGGATATTTCCGCGCCCGAATCCTCGATCTTCCCGACCTCGCCGCTGAAATCCTCGCCGAATGCGGCCCAACCGCCCTGCCGGAAATCACCGATCGCGGCCGACGAATGATCCTCGGCCATCTCCTCCGCGAACTGCGCGACCAGCTTCAGTTTTTTTCCTCCGTCGCCCATCAGCCCGGCGTGGCCGCCGAACTCGACGGAACTTTTTCGGAGCTGGAGCGCAGCGGCCAGGAAGCCGCGGGCATCGAGCGGCAATTGGGCCAAACTCCCGTGAGCCTCAATCCCGCGCTTCGGGCCAAGATTCACGATCTGTCGCTGATCTATTCGCGCTACACCCAGTTTCTCGGCCAGGATCGTCTCGATCCCAATCGTCGGCTGACCGAGGCGCTGGCGGCGATCGACCGATGCCGATCGCTGCGCGATTGCGACGTCTTCGTTGATTCGTTTTACGATTTCACCGGCTCCGAGCGGCGCGCGATCGCCTCCCTGGCCAAAGTCTGCCGATCGCTTTCCGTGACTTTGACAATCGATCCGCAAGACCCGTGCATCGCCAATCCCCATCACGTTCCGGCCGACACAAGCCTGTTTCACCGCGGCCAGCAGGCGTATCGGCGGCTGTGGTTTGCCCTTCAAGAAAACGGCATCGCGGTTGAGTCGCCGGTCTTGCTTGCGGAAACGCGACGGTTTCACAATCCGCAACTGATTCGGCTCGAGCGCGCGTTTCTCTCCTCGCCCGAGGGTGCGGAATCCGGAACGAGCAACGGCAAATCGCCGGCGATTCAGCTCATCGAAGCCCCGGACCGCCGGGCCGAGGTGGACGCCGCCGCACGGTGGATTCGCCGCCTCACCGGCGCCCAGATGCGTTATCGCGATATCGCCGTCCTGATGCGCAGCCAGGAGGATTATCATCAACTGATCGAAGCCTCGTTCCGCGAGCACAATATCCCCTTCTTCGTCGATCGCCGCCGAACCGCTTCGCATCATCCCCTGCTGCGGCTGATCCGCGCCGCCCTGGCGATCGCGATCACCAAATGGTCGCACGAGCCGATGATGGCGATCCTCAAGACCGGGCTTACCGGGCTGTCGGATGCCCAGACCGATGCGCTGGAGAACTACGTTCTTCTCCATGGCATTCACCACGGCACGTGGGCGTCGCCTCGCCCCTGGACCGGCCGCCGCCGCGCGACCGAGGAATCCGACGAAGCGCTCGCGCCCGCGTCAAATGCCCAGAACGTTCAACGCGCTGCGGCGGCGATTGGTCGAGCGGATCGGTCCGTTCGTTCGGGCCGTCAGCGCCTCCCCGCGGATGCCCGTGCGCTCGCTGGCATCGGCCGTTTTCCGGCTGCTGGAGGATTTCCAATGCCGCCGGCAGATCGTTCAGTGGATGGAACGCGCCGCCGAGCTGCACAACCTCGAAGAAAGCGGCGAACACGAGCGCGTCTGGGACGAACTGGTCAAACTTTTCGACGAGTTGGTCGATCTCTTCGACGACGAGCCGATTTCCCTGAAGGATTTTTCGACCGTTCTCGATTCGGCGCTGGAAGGCTTTGACCTGGCGCTGACGCCGCCGACGGTGGATCAGGTTCTGGTCGGCACGGTGGATCGCACGCGCACGCCGGCGGTGAAGGCCTGCGCCGTCCTGGGCCTGAGCGAAGGGCAGTTTCCGCTGGCCGGCCGGGAGGATTCGGTCTTCACCGATTCCGATCGGCGAGCCCTGGGCCAGAGCAATATCGACCTCGACCCCGACACCGCGCGGCGGCTTTTGGACGAGAATTTCCTCGGATATCTCGCCATGACGCGGGGGAGCGATCGCCTGCTGGTGACGCGCAGCGCCGGCGATTCCGACGGCAGGCCGACGGCTGCCTCGCCGCTGTGGCAGCGAATCGTCCAGAGCATTCCAGATGTCGCCATCAACCCGGTGCCGCGCGAGGAGGATTTGCCGCGCCAACTCATCGCCACGCCGCGGCAACTGGTGTGCGGATTGATGCGCTGGGTCCGCTGGGGCGCGGAGGATCCGAGTTGGGAACCGATCTACCAATGGCTGGCGACTCACGCGCCCAATGACGATGCCATCGACGCCATCCGCCATCGCGCCTGGAAAGCCCTCAGCTATCACAACGATGCAAAGCTCGATCCCGAGCCGGCCGCGGCGCTGTTTCATTCACCGTTGAACGTGACGGCGCGGCAACTGGAATCTTTCCGCATGTGTCCCTATCAGCACTTCGCCCGGCACGGATTGCGGTTGACCCGGCGCGAGCGGCGGGATGTCACCGGGGGCGACCTCTCGCACATCTACCACGAAGTTCTGGAGCGGCTTGTCGGCGGCCTGATCGAATCCAGCCAGGCGTGGCAGAATCTCGACGATGGCGACGCGAAGGTTCGGATATCCCAATTGACCGAAAAGTTGGGGCGGCAGCTTCGCGAGGAGTTGATGCTGAGCACTGCTCGCAACCGATATCTGCTTGCCCATGTCGAAAAGACGCTTGGCCTCGTGGCACAGGCGCAGAAAGCGGCGGGCGAGCGCGGCGAATTCCGCCCGGCATTCGCCGGCGTCCGATTCGGTCCCGGCGCGGACGATCCCGCGACCGAGCCTCGCCTCCCCCCCCTGGCCATCCGCACCCCGGCCGGAAATGACGTCCAACTCCGCGGCAAGATCGACCGCATCGATCTGCTGCCGGGCGGATCGGCCTGCGCGATCGACTACCGGTTGAGGGCCGATCGCCTCGACCCGGCCGGCGTCTTTCACGGCCTGAGCCTGCAATTGCTGAGCTGCCTTCTCGTGCTGGAGAAAAACGGCCACCATCTGACCGGCCGGGGAAAGCTCACCCCGTCGGCCGCGTTCTGCATCCAGCTTTTGCGCGGCGTTCGCGGCCAGACCCTGGAAAAATCGCTCTCGCCCGACGATCCGCTGTTTCATTTGCAGGTCAAACCGCGCGGCGTGTTCGACCTGCGCGTCGCCGGCAAACTGGACAAATCGCTCACCGAAGGCCAGTCGAAGGTGGTCCAGCTTTTCCTGAAAAAGGACGGCAACGTCGGCCTGGCCAATACATCCGACGCCGCCGCGGCCGATGAATTCGCCGCGCTGGTCCGTCACGTGGAGCGCCGCATCGGGCAGGCCGCCGACGAGATCATCGCCGGGAGGATCGACATCCGTCCGTATCGGATGGGCACGACGACCCCGTGTTCCTCGTGCGAGTTCCGCGCCCTCTGCCGCCTGGAACCCAGCCCGGGATGCTACGACGACCTGGAGCCGATGACCCGGCCGGAAATGTTCCAGCGAATGAAGGAGGGATTGTGAATCTCAACTGGACTGCTCAGCAGAAAGCCGGCATCAAAACGGTCGGCCACAGCCTGCTGGTCAGCGCCGCGGCCGGGTCCGGCAAAACCGCCGTCCTCGCCGAACGCTGCGCACATCTCATTTGCGATGCGAGCGATCCTTGCGATGTCGATCACCTGCTGGTCGTGACGTTCACGGAATCGGCCGCGGCGGAAATGAAGACGCGCATCCAGCAGGCCCTTCGACGGAAGATGGCCGAGCATCCCACCGACCGAATCGCCCGCCAGATCGACCTCGCCGAGCACGCGCACGTCAGCACGGTTCACGGTTTTTGCGCGCGGCTGCTGCGGCAGAATTTCACGCTGGCGGGGATCGATCCGGAATTCCAGATCCTTGATGCCGACGAGGCCACGCTTCTTCGCCGCGACATCGCCACCGAGCTTTTTCATTCCCGTTACGAGGCCGACGATGGCGGCGATTTTTCCGGTTTCATCGATGCTTATGGCGACGGCAAGGACGAGGCCCTGATCCAGCAGGTCGTGGCCACGCATCAGCTCCTGGCCAGCCTGATCGATCCCGCCGGATGGATCGCCCGGAGCGCCGCCGAAATTCGCGAGGCCGCCGAAAAGCCGCTGGGGGAATCGACGCTGGGCCGGGACTTGCTCGGCCAGATCGAGGCGGCGCTGGCGTCGCTGGTTCGCCGATGCGACGACGCCAAACGTTCGCTGGGCGCCCTCGGCCCGGATTTTTCCGCGTATGTCCGGCACGTCGAGGAACTCTCGCCGTTTTTCGTTCATCTTCAGGACGTTTCGAATCGGGAAGGGTTGGACATGCTCGTCAGCGAAGTCGCCGATTTCCGCGCCGCCAAGCCGCGCGCCCCGGCGATTCGCGGCCAGCCGGCGAACAAGGATTTGGCCAAGTCCCTCGTCGATTCCGTCAAAAATGCGCTGGATGAATATCCACTGGCGGATTTGCTCTCCTCGACCGGCCGGCAGTGGCGCGAGGGAATGGCGCGGGTCGCCCCGCACGCACAGATGTTTTTGTCGCTGGTGCGGGATTTCGGCAAGGAATATTCCGCGGCCAAGGATGCCGATCGCTCGCTCGATTTCGCCGACCTGGAACGCCGGGCTTTGGACATATTGCGCGATGGCGACGCGCGGCGCCCATCCGCGCTGGCGCGGTCGCTGCACGAGCAATTCCGTCACGTCTTGGTTGACGAATATCAGGACATCAATCCGATTCAGGATGCGATCCTCGGCCTGGTGAGCCGGGAGTGCGTCGGCGATCGCGACGCCAATCTTTTCTGCGTCGGCGACGTGAAGCAGAGCATTTTTCGCTTCCGGCTTGCCGAGCCGGGACGGTTTCTCCAGCGGCACGAGCGTTTTTCCGCCGCGGCGGACAAGCGACGGGGGGAAGTGATTCATCTGCGCGAGAACTTCCGGAGCCGTGCGCCGCTCTTGGCGGCGATCAACGGGGTGTTCGAGCGGTTGATGACGCGGCAAGCGGCGGAGATCGAATATGACGAATCGCACCGGCTGGCCGCCGGGCGGACGTTTCCGCCGCCCGGCGCCTCGCCGAGTTTCGCCGGCGCTGCGATCGAGTTGCATTTTATTCCGCAGGATCCCGGCGACGCCGAGGAGGCCGCGGGCGCTGAACCCGCGCAAGAACTGGAGAGAGCCGATTACGAGGCGATCCTTCTCGCCCGGCGAATCAAGGAGTTGATGGGTCAGGGCGAGTCGCCGCGCATGCACGTCGCCAAGCCCGACGCGGCGGGCGAGCTGAAGCTCGTGCCGATCGACTACGGCGACATGGTGATTCTTCTGCGGGCCATGCAGCACAAGGCCGATCGATTCGCCGACGTTCTCCGCGCTCACAAGATTCCGGTCCACAGCGAAGGGGGCACGGGATTCTTCGAGGCCACCGAAGTCCGCGACATGATCTGCCTGCTGCAGATCCTCGATAACCAGCAGCAGGACATACCGCTGGCCGCGATCCTCCGCAGCCCGCTCGGCGGCATGCCCAATCCCGACGACGCGCTTGCGCGGATTCGCCTAGCGTATCTCGATGACCGAAATCCAATCCCCTTTCACGAGGCCGCGAGCCGATACGCCGCCGAGCAGCGCGACGAGCTGGCGGCGCATCTGCGGGACTTTCTGAATCGCCTGGGCCGATGGCGCGATCAGGCGAACAAGCGGCCGGTGGCCGAGTTGCTCTGGCGGTTGTACGAGGAGAGCGGATACCTCGCCTTCTGCGGCGGGCTGGAGGACGGGCAGCAGCGCGTCGCCAATCTGCTCCATCTGCACGAGCGCGCGGGCAGTTCGGCACGTTCCTCCGCCAGGGCCTCTATCGGTTCCTGCGCTTTCTGGAAAACCTCCAGGAGCAGAAGGACATCAGCCGCCCCTCGCCCGCCGTTCCGGCCGAGCAGGTGGTCCGAATCATGAGCATTCATCGCTCAAAGGGCCTGGAATTCCCGGTGGTCCTGCTGCCGGACCTGGGGAAGCATCACAATCTCACGGACACGCGCGGATCGATTTTGGTGGATCGGCAGGTCGGGCTGGGCATGTCGGTCGTCGATCAGGAGCGGCTCATTCGCTATCCGTCGCTGGCATCGACATTGGTGGAGCAGAGTATTTTGCGGCAAACCATGAGCGAGGAATTGCGCCTGCTCTACGTCGCGATGACCCGGGCCAAGGAACATCTGATTCTGGTGGCCACCTGTTCCGAGACGGATCGGCAGGGTTGGATCAGCCAATGGTCCGGGCATATTGGAGCCATGCCGAGCGACGTGGTGCAGGGCGCGCGTCGCGCGATCGAATGGCTGGGGCCCGTCGCGGCCATGAGCGCAGCGGGACCGTCGCCGATTTTTGAAATTCACGAGCACCCCGCCGCCGACGTTCCGCGCCTGGAAGAACCCGCGTCACGAACTGCGGGAGTTTTCCGATCGTCAGCGGCGACTGGCGCGGCTCGAGCCGTTGCCCGCCGATCCGCCGGTTTCCCAATCGGCGCGCCAGCTCATCGACCGATTCCAAACCAGCTACGCCTTCGATTCCTTTTCGCGTTTGCAGGCGGCGGCATCGGTGACTTCGCTGGCCAAAAGCGCGGCGGACGCACCCGGCGATTCGGACCGCCCCCTGCCGCGCAAGCTGGATCTGCCCCGATTTTTCCTGGAGGAACAGGCCCCCAAGGCCACCGACATCGGCAATGCCACGCATACCGTCTTGCAGTATTTTGACTTCGCCGCCGACGCGCAGATCAACGACATCGAGCGCCAAATTGCGAAGCTGGTGGACCGCAAGCTGCTCCTTGCGGCCCAGGCGAAGCTCGTGGATCGCCAGGCCATTGGTTGGCTCCTCCAGAGCGACGCGGGAAAACTCATTCGAGAGAATCGCGCGAATCTCATGCGCGAAGTCCCGTTCGCGCTGGCCTGCGAATCGCCGGGCGGCGGCCCCGCGCCCGATGCAATGGACCAGATCATGATCCGCGGGCGGATCGACTTGCTGGTTCCCGGCCCGCGCGGACTGTCGATCGTCGATTACAAAACCGACAACGTCGGCGGGCCGGAGATGGATGAGCGGGTGGAAACGTACAGCCGGCAGATGCGCCTCTACGCCCAGGCGATTCAAAAAGTCGCCCATGAGCGCGTCGCCGCGATCTATCTGGTATTTCTGCGGCCCAGGAAGATCGTCACCCTCGGCGCGGATTGAGGCACTGGCGGAATGCTACGGCGTGCGCTTGACGGTATCGGCCCGTCCGAGCATCAAATCGGTTGCCAGCCGGGCCGCGTTGCGGCTTGCGCCCGGCCGATTCAAGCCGCGAATCAGGTTCCGCAGCCGATCGCGCTGCTGGGCCAATAGCTCGGGATTGCGAAGATATTCCAGCGCCTTGTCGGCCACGGGCTGGTTCGAGCCGTACCAGGGGATGAATTCCGGCACGATGTCCTGCCGGCTGTCGTTCAGCAGATTCACCAGCGAATAGGTTCGCGTCTTGACGACCCAGCGGGCGATCAAATGCCAGAGCACGGGATTGAGGCGGTACACCACGATTTGGGGTGCGCCGTGTCCGGCGGCGTGAAGCGTCGCCGTGCCGGAGACGGTCAAGCAGAGATCGCATCGGGGAACCAAGTCGTTGAATTGGTTGAGACCAAGCGTAAACGGCCCGAGCGTTTCCAGAGCGTTCGCATTTTCGGCGGGCGAACGTGCGGAATATTTGGCCAGCAAAAATCGCTTCACCAGGTCATGAGTCGCCGGCATGGTTGGGATGAGGAACGTGGCGTCGGGAAACGCCTCCAGAATTCTTTGGCAAACGTGCAGAAGATGATCGAAATTCTCGCGGGCGACGCCCGAGCGCGAGCCGGGGATCACGCCGATCACCGGCGGACGATGCGGGAAGCGCTGATCCGGATCGTCCGGCGGTCGGGTCGGCAAGTCGTCGAAGAGGGGATGTCCCACGAAGGTCGCCTCCACGCCGTGGTCGTGGAGGAATTTCTCCTCGAACGGCAAAATGCAGGCGACGCGATCGACGTAACGCCGCATCCGCTTGATTCGTCCGGGCCGGCTCGCCCAGACCTGCGGCGCGATGTAATACATCACCGGGACGTTCAATCCGTGGGCCAGCCTCGCCCAATGCCAGTTCATCGCCCAGGAATCGATGCAGACGAGCAGGTCGGGGCGATGCTCGCGAAAATAGCCGCGGGTCCATTTGAGGATTCGCCGCAGCTCGAAGTAGCGGAAGATCGCCTTGAAGCCCATGGCCGTGCGCCGCACGGTGTCGTAATGCACCAAGGCGCCGGCGGCGACCATCGCGCTTCCGCCGATCCCTTCGATGAGAATGTCCTTATCGATGGCCCGGAGTTCCCGGATGAACAGCGCCGCGTGTTGATCGCCGCTGGCTTCTCCCACGGTGATGAATACCCGCCGGGCCATGGGCGCAGAGTCGAGCGAAACAAGCGGGGTGTGTCAAGCCTTCTTGATATGATCCGCCCGTCTCTAACAACGAGGGCTGCATGATCGTTCCCTGGCACGATATGTTTGCATTGCAACTGCCGGTCCTGGAAAAGCTCCTTCGGCCGGTTTGTGTTTATCTCTTTCTGCTCGTCGGCCTCCGCCTGGCCGGAAAACGCGAGTTGCGCAGCTCAACCCGTTCGATCTGGTCGTGCTGCTAACGCTGTCGAACACGGTGCAGAACGCCATCATCGGCGACGACAATACGGTCACCGGCGGACTTCTCGGCGCGGCGATGCTGCTGCTGGTCAACTACCTGGTCGTCCGATTTGTTCATCGACACCACCGGCTGGAAAAACTCGTCGAAGGCAGCCGCGACTACGTCATTCGCAACGGCCATGTCCTGCGGAGCCATCTCGACAAGGAACTGATGACGCGGGCCGAGTTGGCGGCGGCGGCGCATCGGCAGGGCATCGGCTCGCTGGCGGAAGTGGAAAGCGCCGTCCTCGAGCCGACCGGGACCATCACGTTTATCGCCAAGAAACCGACCTCCGACGATATCCGCCATCATGAGTTGATGGACGCCGTGGAGCATCTGCGCGTGGAACTGACCGAATTGCGCGGTGGAAAAGGGACGGCGGACTCAGGGACCGGTCGTTGATGGACGATGCCGCAGAGCGGCCACGGACGGATAGATGAACGCCTCGCAGGTTCCCTCGTCCCCGCCGAAGAACTCCTCGTGCACCAGCGGGGCGGCGCCCATGGCGCGGGCGATCTGGTCCTTGAATCCCTCGGGGTCGATGCGGGTGCTGAAGATCCAGAGCGGCCCCGTGGTCAGCTTGGGCAACTGGGGCAGTTGCACGTCCCAAACCAGCCGATACGGCCATTCGTGCAGATACCACCGCGTCAGGATCGCCGATTTGTAGCCGTTGTCCAGCACCGCCACGGTCGCATCCGCAGGAGCGAGACGAAACTGGTCGCGCAGGAACCGGCGGTTGGCGGCATCCCGCAACACTTCGCTGGTCGGCATGACAACCGTTCCCACGGCACCGACCAACCCGAAGATCAGCAGAAAACCGAAAACGCCCAGTTGCACGTTTCGCATCGTCCGCGGAGTCCTAGCAAACCGCTCGATGATCGCGGCGGACCCGGCGCCGATCATGAGGCACATCGGCCCAACGAGATGCTGCCCGACGCGCGGACTGTCGCCATACGGATATCGCCGCAGCAGGGCGGCGATGAACGTCATGGCGAAGGGGGCGAGGAGCAAGCAGGCGATCGGCCCGCGGCCCCGGCGAAAAAGCACCACCGCCCCCACCACCAGCAGCGCGAAGCTCACCCCCGACCAGGGCGACGCCAAATCAATCGGATACCCGAAGAAATTGTCGGTATGGCTGCGCCAGAACCAGGCGATGAATTGCAGCGGATTGTACGGCGGAAAATCCCAGCATCGCACCTGATCCGGCCCCGACCCGGCGAACTGCGTGCCGATGAATACTTCGATCAGCAGGGCAAAACTCGCGGCGACCACGACGGCGAACGCCGCGGCGAGCAGTCGCTGACGCACGGTGATTTTGCGGACCATCACAAATAGCGTGGCCGCGATCCCTGCCCGCCACGAAAACGCTCGGCAACGACATGAACAAGGCGATTGGCGTGACGAGGATGAGAAATACCAGCCACCGGTCGCGCCGGCCCAGCAGGAACAGCGTCGCCGGAACCAGCAGCACCATGCTGACCAGCAGGTCGATCCCATACGGTTTCAATTCGACGGCATGACGGATGCTCAGGTCCGACACCGCCAGGATGCCCGTGGCCAGCGTCGCGGCCAGCGGCTCGAAAACCTTTCTTGCCCAGAAGCCGAAAAGAATGACCGCCGACACCCCCGCCAGCGTCGGAATCAGCCGCATGACGTATTCGGACATTCCCAGCGCCTGATACATCGCCCGCTCGGCCCAGAGGAATCCGATGGGCGCGACCTGAATGTATTCCAACGGCTGGAGCAATTGGCGATAGCCGCGATCGAGAATATTGACGCCGAGAAACCCCTCATCCCCCCAGAGCGGCAGACCCAGCGCGTACCGAAACAGGCGCAGCACCACGCCGACGACCACGAACAGGATCAGCCAGCGCCCAAGGCGCGGACCGGGAACTTGCTGTGCCGACGAATCCTCCATGAACGCCGCTGAATCTATGGGGGCAAGGGCTGGTTGTACACAGGATAGTCGCATTCCTACGGCAAACCGCGTCCGGCGAAGAGCGGCATTTCTTAGGTTCTATAACGCGGATGCGCAATGCATTCGGCCCAGAAGATGGAAGAAGAGGATGATCGTTTGCGCTGTTCGTGACGGCCGAAATCGCTGGCTCGAATAGCAGAAGGCGTCGCCGCCGCGGACGCCGCTGGCTGGCCCGTCAATGTTCCGGACGGCCTTGAGGAACCGAAAGAGAGGAGTCGCCGCCTTCGGCGGAAATCGCTGAGGCGTTTCGAGCTCAGGCTCAACCTCAACCGTCCTTCACAGCGCCGCTTGTCCGACCTCCCGCTGTGGTGTCGGGAAGCCCCCGCTCGCCCAATTCCCGGTAGTGGTATACTTTCGATTCCCAAGTATTTTTCATCCGCTGGTGGCATTGCCTATTGAAAATGCGCAGAAGCACTCGTTACTGTTCATCCAAATAGGAGAACAGCATGACGAATGAACGGCAAATCGTCGAATTGTTGAGCGAGGTTGGTCTACGCGTAGTCGCCGAAGCCATCGAGATCAAAAAGCTGGAAAACGGTCACCTATTTGCTGCCGTTAATCTCGACTCTGCGGAAAATCGGCAAGCGGCAAAATATCTTCAGCGACCGCGAGGAATATCATGCTATGGCATCGGCGAAAACGGTTGGATTCTGTATTTGGTTGCCTAATGGCCGTTCGCCCGCTTTTTTGACGACGCTGGCTTGTAGTTGGTGAGTCGGCCCTTCAAAAAGCGATTCCTCGCGTTCCAGCAGCCGCCATCGGACGATGGTCGATTTCGTGAAGCTGCTGAAGCGCGAGGAAGAATTACTTGGCGGTCGGTTGACCGATTACAAACCAGCATCGTCGGAGAATCCGGGAAACTGATCGCATATGAAAAAGTCCTACTCGATCAAAATGACCATCAATGGCGAAGAGAAAAGGCTGGGAGATGCCCAGGATTTTCGTAAACGGGCCTTCTTCGATACGCGCGAGAAGGCGGAACAAAAAGCGGCGTGGTGGAGAAACGTGCATCCAAACGCGGAGATCGTCATTCAAGAATTCGCCGTCGAGGAATGACGATTCATTCAGTGGAATTTCAAGGTATACCATTACGCAATTCCCAATCCGCCACCGAGTTGGGCGATGTCATTAAGCGTGCACGCCGCTAACCAAGGGAGGTCGGACAAGTGGGCGTGACGGACGGTTGAGGTCGCGCTCGGCGCGAAACTCCTCGGCACCGGCCGCCGAAGGCGGCGACCTTATCCTTCCGCCTCGCAAAGGCCTGCTGGAACATTGACGGGCCAGCCAAGGGCGTCCGGGGCGGCGACGCCCTATCATATACGAGTCAGCGCCTCCGGCCGTCACGAACAGCGTAAACGATTATACTCTTCTGCTTCCATCTGCTCCCGCCCTCGCCGATTCAATCGTGGCTCGGAATCGCCAACCGGGGCAACTCCCTCGCGAAAACAACATAGAATGCGACTGCCCTGCGGTTGCACATTGGGGGCTTCCCATTTTCTGTTGCAACCCGCAGTCATCGTCCGATAACGGTGAAATGGACGTTGTCTTAATCGGCGCCGGCGGGCACGGTCGCGTTGTTTTGGATATCCTGCGAGAGGCCGGCGTTCACAAGCCCATCGGGTTTCTCGATGCCGATCCCCAACTCACCGGACAGAAGATCGCGGGCTTGCCGGTGCTTGGCCAACTGAATCTTCTGCCCAAGCTCAAAAGTCAGAAGGTGAAAGGCGCAATCATCTCCATTGGAGATAACTCTCCGCGCCGCCGATACTTCCAAAAAGTTGTCGACCAGGGATTTGAGTTGGTGAACGCGGTTCACCCCGGCAGCCAGGTGTCCTCAACGGCCCATCTTGGCCGCAATGTCGTGATCGCGGCCGGGGCGGTGATCAGCACCAGTGTCCGGCTTGGCGATGGGGTTATCGTCAACACTTCGGCCGTCGTCGATCATGAATGCGAGATCGGCCGGGCCGTGCATATCTGCCCCTCGGCAACGCTGGCCGGGCGGGTGCGCGTCGGGGATGAAACTTTTATCGGACTCGGATGTAATATCATACAGTGCATGAAGATCGGATCGCACGCGATCGTGGGGGCTGGGGCCGTGGTCATTGAGGACGTGCCGGATGGGGCGACGGTCGTCGGAGTCCCGGCACGGGTGATTAAGGTCGATCAAGCGGCCCTGGAAGCCACCGGCGAAGCGGCGCCGGTCTAATTGAATCTTCTACATAAATTCATTGCCAGAAACGGCCGACAGGCATAGAATTGACCGGCACATGGAGGCTCCGATGAGCGCTGTTTACAATCCCGAGTCGGATATCATCGCCCAGATCGAACGACTCGAACTTGATGCGCGGCAGCTTCGCCGCACGATCGAGCACGTTCGCGGTCCGGAGGATCGGCGCGTGCTCAACCGTCAGTTACAGGAATTGAAGGACCAGATCGAATTTCTGCGTCAACGACTCCCGTGACCGACGCGCAAGATTGCAAATTTCAGACTTGGACCCCTTGCCGGGGGCCTTCTTTTCGTCCGTCTCGCCCGCATTAGCCCGTCCATGAGACTGGTCATCCTTTGCCTGCTCGCGGTGAGTTTTTCCATCTCGTGGTGCATCACGCGCTGGATGAAGAGCTTCGCCGTCGCCATCGGATTCGTGGATCAGCCGGGCGGCCGGAAAGTTCACGCGGACGCCAAGCCGCTGGGCGGCGGGATCGGAATCTTCTGGGGACTGGCGCTGCCGATCATCGCCGCTCTGGGATATGTGACCTTCGCCGAGCCGCCCGGCATTCTGCGCCGGGCCGTTTCCGGGCCGATCGACGCGTATTGGTCGGGCGCCCGTCTGCAAACGCACCTGGCCTGGGAGATCCTTCTGGCCGGAGCGGGCATCCATGTCCTGGGCCTCTGGGACGACCGAAAACCCCTCGGACCGTTTTTCAAGCTCTTCGTGCAATTGCTCGTGATCACCGCCCTGGTCCTGACGGCCAACCTGCGCATCCTGACGTTTCTCGACCATGCCATCCCCGGCGGGAACGTGGTGTCCGCCATCGTCACGGTTCTGTGGATCGCCGCCGTCACCAACGCATTCAATTTCCTGGATAACATGGATGGCCTGTCCGCCGGCGTCGCTTGCATCTGCACCACCGCATTCTTGTTCGCGACGCTGTCGATCGGCCAATGGTTTGTCGCCGCGGGGCTGGCGCTTTTGCTGGGTTCGATGCTCGGGTTTCTCTGGCACAACTTTCCACCGGCGAAAATATTCATGGGCGACAGCGGCAGCCTGCTGATCGGGCTGATCCTGGGCACGCTCACCGTGCGGACGACGTACCTCGCTCCGGAAACTCGCTTTCAAAACCACTGGTATGCCATTCTCGCTCCCGTGATTGTCCTGGCTTTGCCGCTGTACGATCTGCTGGTGGTCAGCACGATCCGGCTGATGCGCGGCAAGAGTCCGTTCGTCGGCGACACGAATCATTTCAGCCATCGCCTGGTGGCTCGCGGCATGTCGCGCCGAACCGCGGTGCTTTGTCTTTACCTGGTTGCCGCCGCCACCAGCATCGCCGCGGTGATGCTTCCCCACGTCAGCGGCGATGTCGCGATCCTGATTTTCGTTCAAACCGTATTGATCCTGAGCATGGTGGCCTTGCTGGAGCAGCATCCGTTGCCGAAGTAAATTGGACCGCTGAGTCGCGGAAACCAGAAATCCGAAACCAGAATGACGAATCAAACCCGAATGACTGAAATCCGAAACCAAGAGAGACGACGTTTTGGGCCTTTGTTTCGGGTTTCTGGTTTGGGATTTGATTCGTCATTCTGGTTTCTGGTTTCTGGTTTTTTCCCGCGTGCCCGTGGTTGTGTTTGACTCTTGCACGTACGCTATGACCCGAACCCGCTACTACCAGGCCATCCGCGATCCTCGCCCGGCCATCGACTGGCGCCGATGCTCACCCAGGCCGCTTTTGGCTTGGGTCTGGCCCTGGTCGCCGGGCGGTGCATGCTGCTGGAAACCATCCGCGATCCGTTCGAGATCAGGGTCGGTAGCGCCGCGGTCCCCCACGGCCCCGGGGCCGACACCTCCCTCATTCTCGATCTGCTCTGCTGCCTGCCGGCCATTCTCGTCCTCCTGCGCCGGTGTCTCGACAAAACTTACACGCTGCGCTGGAGCGGGTCGCTCGTGCTGATCGTTCCCCTGGCCGTCTGGATGGCCGCCAGCGTCCGGTGGGCGGACGACAAATTCGCCGACGTGATCTCCACCGCCAATTTTATCGCCGCCATGGCCCTGCTCTGGGCCATGTCCCAGATCGTGCGAAGCTGGATGCGATTGCGCGTCGTCGCGGCCGTCGCCTATGGGCTGCTGCTCGTCTTCCTGGTCCAGGGGTTTTATTACAAATTCGTCGATATGCCCACGATGTTGCAGCAGCAAACCAAGCTGCTCCAGCAGCAGGGATTGGATCCAACCAGCTTCGGCGGAATTCAATTCGCCAGGAAAATCAGCGAGCTGTTCGGCTTCAACTCCTCGGCCAATTCATTTGCCGGGCTGGTGGTGCTGCTGATGACGATTGGATTGGGAGTCGCGATCCAGCGAATCAAGGACCACGACGATCCCGGCTGGGCGGTGGCGCTGGGGCTTTCGGCCCCGCTGGCGATTTGGCTGCTGATCTATACCCAATCGAAGGCGGCGCTGGTGATGCCGGCCCTGGTTGTCGCCCTCTTTGTCGTGCTTTGGAGATGGCGGGGACCGCTGGCGCGGCAATCACGCAATTGGTTCTGGATCGGACTTGGAATCGTCGCCCTGGGCATCGCCGGGGCCGTGGGACATGGCTTGTACCGCCACGGGCTGCCGACGGACAGCCTCAATTTTCGCTGGCGGTATTGGGTGGGAAGTTGGCGAATGTTCCTTCGCCATCCGTGGCGCGGCGTGGGTTGGGAGAATTTCGGCCAGCGCTACGTGAGGGATCGTCTGCCGGCCGCGTCCGAGGAAATCCGCGATCCGCATGATTTCCTCGTCAGGTTCTTCGTCGAACTCGGGGCCGTCGGCGGCATTCTGGCGCTGGCGTGGCTCGTTCGACTCTGGTGGGAACTCACCCGCCCGGTCTCCCCCCCGGCCACCGTCCAAAGCTCGAATCAAAGGCCGAACTACGGCGAAACGTGGTTCCTTGCCGCAATCGCCCTGGCCGCCATCGCGATCAGCACCGCCGCCAGCCTCGACTTCTCGCAAAACACCGCTTACGCCGCCATCGAACTGATCAAGCGATTGCTCTATCTGTGCGCGTTGCTGATCGGCTGCCTGGTGGTCGGGCTTCGGACATTGGAAAAACCGCAGGTCGATCAGCGCCCGGCCCCGTGGATTCTCTACGGAATCCTGGTCGGCGTCGGCGTTTTCCTGATCCACAACCTGATCGAATTCTCGCTGTTTGAGCCGGGAACGTGCTGTCTGTTCGGCATCCTGGTCGGGGCGTCCCTGGGCATCCGGCTGGGCAATCCGCCGGTTCGCAGGCCGCACATTTCCCTCCTCGCCGTCGCCGCCCTGGCGGTGAGCTGCGGCATTTGGCTGTCTGCCCTGAGCTGGATCGCCATCCCGACCTCCCGCGCGGAATCCGCCGCCGAACTTGGCGACCAGCAGCTTCGCGCCGGCCATTTCCAGGGCGCCTGCGACGAATACGGTTATGCCTTCCAAATCCAGCCCCTGAACGCCGACTACGCTTATCGCGCCGGCCGGGCGATGCATTTCTCCATCGGCCCGCCGGTTCCGCTGACCGATCCCAATCAACTCGACCATGCCCTGCGATCGAAACGAGAAATCGTCACCTGGTATTCGATCGCGATTTCAAAGTACCCCGCCCTCCTGGCCGCGTATCATCTGCGGGCCATCTTCTGGCTCCAGATGAACGATCCCGAGGCGATGATCGCCGATTTCGACAAGGTCATGGAACTCGACCCCAACGAAGTCTCGCTCCGCCTGGAATACGCCCGCGATCTGGAGATGTTCCATCTCCTGCCCCAGGCCAGGGAGCAATTCAAGCTCGCCCTGGCCTATGACGACCAACTCGACCCAGCCGAGCCCAAGCGTTTGGGCCAGCAGGAGGTCGCGGCGATCCAAAAGGAAATCGAATCCCTGCCGGATTGACGCAGAGAATTTGAAATTTGAAATTTGAAATTTCAAATGGCTTTGCCCGGTTTCCGGCATAAAGTTTTCCACCGCCCCGGCCCTTGCGCGGTGGATAACCTGGAGCCAACATCCACCCTATTCCTCCTTAAAAAAATCTTCGTTACCCTAAGCGCCAGCCGATCCATTTGTTAGCGACAGATTTGGGCCCGGCTACCCAACATTTAGTAAAGTTTTCTTTGACGAATACCAGATGTTGTGTATATTGCCGGAATCCCGTTGAGCGGGCCTTTGGGATTATTTGGCCCATCGATTCGAGGTTTTTCGGGTAGGGTTGACAATAAAATTGCCACCGGTATCCGACATCGCCGCGGCGCATGTTGGTGGGATTTCGTCGCGCCTTGGAATTGTGAAGATCGTGTTCGGAGGCAACTTATGGGCATCCTCTGCGACAGCCAAATCCGCGAGCTGATCGGCATCGAGCCCTTCGAGGACAACCTCAAACGACCGGGCAAGATCAGCTACGGCGTTTCCAGCTATGGCTACGATCTGCGGGTCGGATCGGTCTTCAAAATCTTCACCAACGTCAACTCGGAGATCGTCGATCCGAAAAAATTCTCCGAGCGCAGCTTCGTCACCATCGACACCGACGAGACCCGCCAGGAATACGTGCTGATCCCGCCCAACAGCTTCGCACTGTGCGAAACCGTTGAGGTCGTTTCCATGCCGCGCGGATACCTGGCCATCTGCCTCGGAAAGAGCACCTACGCCCGCTGCGGGATCATCGTGAACGTGACCCCGATCGAGCCGGAATGGCGCGGCCGCATCACCCTGGAGATCAGCAACACCACCCCCCTGCCGGCCAGGATTTACGCCAACGAGGGGATTGCCCAGCTCATTTTCCTCAAGGGCGAGCGGGTCTGCTCCAAGAGCTACGCCGACAAGGCCGGCAAGTATCAGGACCAAAAAGGATTAACGCTGCCGAAGGTGGATTAAGGCAATCAGTATTTTCCACCGCGGCGAGAAAATGGATTTTGATTTCAGAGAAGGATCCGAGACATGAAAATCAGCCGTCGTTTCACCAAGCCTGCTCAGAACGCGCTCGAGACCGTCGAGTACGAGAAGCGCACCAGCCGGATTTCCAATCCCGATGGCAGCGTTGTTTTCGAGATGAGCAATGCCGAGATTCCGCGCCACTGGTCGCAGTTGGCGACGGATATCATGGTCAGCAAATACTTCCGCAAGGCGGGGGTCCCGCAGAAGGATGAATCGGGAAACCCGCTCCGGGACTCTAGCGGCAACGTCGTCACCGGGCCGGAACGATCGGCCAGGGAAGTCGTCCATCGCCTGGCCGGCTGCTGGCGATATTGGGCTGAAAAATGCGGCTATTTCGACACGGCCGAGGACGGCCAGGCGTTCCATGACGAACTGTGCTACATGCTCCTGCACCAGATGTGCGCCCCAACAGCCCGCAATGGTTCAACACCGGATTGAACTGGGCGTATGGAATCACCGGCCCGGCCCAGGGCCATTATTACTGCGATCCCAAGAGCGGCGAATTGCTCAAGAGCAAGGACGCCTACAGCCATCCCCAGCCGCACGCCTGCTTCATTCAATCCGTCAACGACGACCTGGTGAATCCCGGCGGGATCATGGAACTCTGGACGCGCGAGGCCCGGCTGTTCAAATACGGCAGCGGCACGGGCTCGAATTTCTCGCAGCTTCGCGGCGAGAACGAGCCGCTCTCCGGCGGTGGAAAATCGTCGGGATTGATGAGCTTCCTGAAAATCGGCGACCGCGCCGCCGGGGCGATCAAATCCGGCGGAACCACCCGCCGAGCCGCCAAGATGGTTTGCCTCAACCTCGATCACCCGGACATCGAGCAGTTCGTCAATTGGAAGGTGCGCGAGGAATTGAAGGTCGCGGCCATGGCCGAGGGGATCAAGCGCCTGTCCAAGGAGTTGAAGGAGCAGGCCAAGCGCCTGGGTCTCAAGCTCGATTACGATTTCAACGGCGAAGCCTACATGACCGTCAGCGGGCAGAACTCCAACAATTCGGTCCGCATTCCGAACAGTTTCTTCAAGGCGATCGAGGAAGACGCCAATTGGGACCTCACCTGGCGAACCACGGGAAAGATCGCCAAATCGCTGCGCGCCCGCGATCTGTGGGACCAGATCGCCTTCGCCGCCTGGCACTGCGCCGACCCCGGCGTGCAGTACGACGACACGATCAATCAGTGGCACACCTGCCCCAGGAGCGGGAAGATCAAGGCTTCCAATCCCTGCCTCACCGGCGAAACGCGCGTGCTGACGCCCGGCGGGATCTGGCGGCGGATCGATCAGATGATCCACCTGCCCAGCAGGGTCGTCACCAGCCTCGACGGACACGAAATCCATTCCACCGAGGGCGCGCTGCCCACGGGGACGAAGGACGTTTACGAACTCCGAACCGTCGGCGGGTATCGCGTGACGCTCACGGCCGACCACAAGGTTTGGACGCGCATCCGCGGCTGGGTGGCGGCGAAGGATTTGACGCAAGAGGATGAGGTGAAATTCCCCAGCCAGCCGGCGACGGTTCAGGAGATCGGCGAGCCGCAGGACGCCCGCTTCTTCCAATTGCTCGGGTTGTTCTTCTCCTCCGCCAACGCCAGCCACGAAGCGATCCGTCTGGACGCGTGCCTCGGCGAGGGCGAACTCGTCGAGCCTTTCGCCCGCTACGTCGCCGAGACCTGGTCGCAGCGCCTGTACGATGACGACTACGTCAACCAGCTCATGGTCAGCGACGAAGAAACCGCCGGCGGAACCGCCACGGCCGCCCTGACCAACCGCCGGCTCATCCGCCGCATCAGGGCGTACGTGAGCTACGCATCTTCCGAGCGGCGGTTCAGCGACGACGTTTTCACCGCCGGGCTGGCCGCGCAGAAGCATTTGCTCCGCGGGCTGTTCACCGCCGATGCGGCGCTGAGCAACGGAAATCTGGAATTGACCGGCGACAGCTTCGGGCTTTTGCAGGACGTGCAGTTGATCCTGCTGGGCTTTGGGATTCAAAGCGCGATTTTCGATGTGGGCGACGGTGGAACCATCGCCCGCGGCATGGTCGCCGGCGCGTGCGGCGCCGGCGACTCATCTGCCGTTTCCGGGACCGACCCAATCTCCAGGCGCCACGGGCTGCGCATCCATCCGGGCAGCGTGCGCGCGTTCGCCAAACACGTCGGCCTCCTGCAGGGAAAGAAGCTCCAGCAGCTCAACACGGCCAACGAACTGGCTCCGGCAAACCGCGGGAATTTCGACCGGGTGCAATCCCTCACCCCCCAGGGCCGCCGCCAGGTCTTCGATCTCACCGAGCCCGTCACCCATTCTTTCATCGCCAATGGCCTGGTCGTGCACAACTGCTCGGAGTACATGTTCCTGGACAACACGGCCTGCAATCTCGCGTCGCTCAACGTGCTGACGTTCTTCGATCCCGAAACGCTTCACTTCGACATCGAAGGCTACAAGCACGCGATCCGTCTTTGGACGATCGTTCTGGAAATCAGCGTTCTCATGGCCAGCTTCCCGTCGGAAGAAATCGCCAAGCTGAGCTACCGCTTCCGGACGCTGGGGCTGGGTTACGCCAATCTCGGCGCGATGCTGATGCAGGCGGGAATACCGTACGACAGTCCATCCGGGCGGGCGATCTGCGCCGCGCTGACGGCGATCCTCACCGGCGAGAGCTATGCCGCCAGCGCTGAAATGGCGCGCGAGCTGGGCGCATTCCCCGGCTACGAGGAAAACAAGAGCGAGATGCTGCGCGTCATCCGCAACCATCGCCGGGCCGCTTACGACGTCGCCAACAACCCCGCCGCCCGCCGTGGCATCGGCGATTATGAATCGCTGGAAATCAAACCGGTGGGCGTCGACGCCGCCCAATTCGCCGAGAACCATCCGCTGGCTTCGACGGCTTTGCTCAAGAGCGCTCAGGAATGCTGGGACCGGGCCCTGCTCCTCGGCGAGCGATTTGGATACCGCAACGCGCAGACCACGGTGATCGCGCCCACCGGCACGATCGGGCTGCTGATGGATTGCGACACCACCGGCGTCGAGCCGGATTTCGCTCTGGTCAAATTCAAGAAGCTGGCCGGCGGGGGATATTTCAAGATCGCCAACCAATCCCTGCGCCCGGCCCTGGTCAACCTCGGTTACAGCGCCGAGCAGATTCACGAGATCCTCAAATACGTCATGGGCACGCTCTCCCTGCACGATGCCCCGCACCTGAATTACCAATCCCTCAAGCAGATGGGCTTCACGGCCGAGGAACTCGACGCGATCGAGGAATCCCTGCCCGGCCAATTTGAAATTGCCTTTGCCTTCAGCCCCCGGACGATCGGCAAGAAGACGCTGGAACGGCTGAACATCCCCGAGGCGACGTGGCAGCGACTCGGACTTCAATCTGCTGCAACATTTGGGTTTCACCAAGCGGAAAATCGCCGAGGCCAACGACGTGGTCTGCGGCCGAGGCGCCGTCGAGGGCGCCCCCCATCTCAAGACCGAGCATTATCCCGTCTTCGATTGCGCCAACCGATGCGGCCGGCACGGGCAGCGGTTTATCGCCGTCGAGGGACACATCCGCATGATGGCCGCGGCCCAGCCGTTCATCACCGGCGCCATCTCCAAGACCATCAACCTCCCCAACGAGGCGACCGTCGAGGAGATCAAGAGCAGTTATTACCTGAGCTGGAAGCTGGGGCTAAAGGCCAACGCCCTGTATCGCGACGGCTCCAAGCTGTCGCAGCCGCTCAACTCCAAGAGCGATCAGAATGCCGACGCAGTGGAGGATGAGGAGGATGACGACGAGGAGGGCGTGGAAGCGGCCCGGCAGGAAGTCGCCGCCGAGGTCGCCCTTGCCGCCAACGCCCTTTTCTCCGCCAAGCCGACGAGCAGCGACAATCTTTCCGCGGCCCACACGCACGTCGTCGAGAAGATCGTGGAGCGAATCGTCGAGCGACCGCTTCGCCGCCGCCTGCCCGATACCCGAAACGCCACCACGCACAAGTTCAACGTCGGCGGGCACGAAGGTTACATCACCGTCGGCCTGTACGTGGACGGTTCGCCCGGCGAAATCTTCATCCGGATGGCCAAGGAAGGCAGCACGATCGGTGGGCTGATGGACACGATCGCCACGCTGGTTTCGGTGAGCCTGCAATACGGCGTGCCGGTGGAATCGCTGGTTCGGAAATTCGAGCACGATGCGCTTCGAGCCCAGCGGGATGAGCCGGAATCCCGAAATTCCCTTTGCCAAGAGCCTGGTCGATTACATCTTCCGCTGGCTGGCGATGGAATTCGTTCACGGGTATCGCGCCGCCAACGCCCCGAAGCGTGAGCCCCGGCCGGTGCCCGCCGAAGCCGAGCCGGCCGCCGAATCGCCACCGGCCGAAAAAGGGGGCAACGGCCACGGCCCGCGAATCGAGCCCGATTCCGCCCGCCCGTTCGCCTATAGCGAGCAGGAGATGAAGGAGGAAAAACCGGCGGGGATCGCCGAAGCAACCGGCGGCACCAATCTCCGCCTAGCCATCGTTTCCGATCCGCTCAGCCGCCAAAGTTCCGAATTGCAGGCCGACGCCCCGGCCTGCGACGTGTGCGGCAGCATCACGGTGCGCAACGGAACGTGCTACAAATGCCTGAATTGCGGGAATTCGATGGGTTGCAGTTGATGCCGATGGTTCTCTATCTCTCGACGACGCCGGATGGCATCTTTGAGCCTCCGGCGTTTTTGTGATTGGCGAGCCGCCGGAGCGGGAGCGGTTAAACCGCGGTCCATTCCTTGATCGCCAGCCGCTGGAGCGCCGCGATGGCCCGGTTCACGAGGAACAGCCCCCGGCGTCCTTCGATGCTGTCTTCCAGTCTTCGGAACGCCAGCCCGACGCGAAGGGATTGGTCCTCGGCCGGCTCGGCGCGATGCACCACCTGGGCGTCCAGAATAGCTTCCGAATCCTCAAACCGCATTTCGATGCGGAGCCGGTCGTCCTTGGCGATCGATTCCGGCCCGATTCGGTGCGGCAGAATATTCAGGCACATTCCGCCCATACTCAGATCCACCATTTCCACCCGCAACTGCGCCGACGGCTTGGGCCGATCGCGCAGCACCCAATGCGGCGGAATCTTCCAGACCATGATTGCCACAGGCGCTCCGGCCGGCACCGGAGTGCGGAAGCTCTCGCGGCGCTGCAAGACGGCGATCTCAGAAGGATCGGAGCAGCAAACGACCGCGGCGAACGTCCCGGTTTCGCCTTGTTTCAACTCGATCGACCGCACCTCCGCCTCGAACCGCACGCCGCGATCGTCGATTCCATATTCGAACGTCACCCTCAACCCCTTCGCCGACTCGCCGGCAGGCAGGCTTTCCGGCCAGTTCAGGGCCTCAAACCAGAATCTCCCCTCGGCGGCCATGTCGAAGCGAGCATCCAACACGTGCATCTGCTCGTCGTGGCAGACCGAAACTCTGGCCTCCGACTGCCCGTCAATGGATCGCTCGAAGATGGTTCGTTCCGAGGCTTCCATAATGTTGATCGCGAGTCCCGCAGAACTCTGGTCCGTTATGAATTATCGTGCGTCCGGCCACGCATCCTTGGCAAATCTTGGCGAAAACTCAGGCGTAAAGAGATAATGCCGCAAATCCATCGCGGTTATCGGGCACTATTTTTGCTTGTTTTTGTCGCTTCCGCCCAGCAGTTGCTGAATGGCGCTTTTCCCGCCGGCGTTGATGAGGTTGCCGACCTTGCCCTGAACCTGCTTGCCCAGAGATCCGGCCAGGCCTTGAAACTGCTTGTTGAATTCCGCGCCAAGCTGCTGGGAAAGACCGTTGAGTTGGCCGGATAACAACATCTTGACCTCCGGCGGCAGCTTCGCGCCGTCCGCCCCCTTCGCCGCCAGGGCCGTGGCAACTTGCAACACCACTTCCTTGATCGCCGCGCCGTTCTGGCTCCCGTCGCTGTTGCCGATGTTCTTCAGCGTCATCGATGGGACCGAAACCTGCATCGTTTCGGCCAGCCCCGGAATCCCCGGCATGAACGTCACCTGGGCGCCGTTCAAATCCAGCTCGTCGATGACGAGCTTGATCGGCTGGGTCGGCTGGCCTCCGCTGGTTTGCGGGGTTTGGGGCATCTGGTCCATCAGCGCCTTCAGGTTCAGCGCGCCGCCCACCTGCTCAATGAACAGCGCGGGATGATCGATCGTGATCTGCTGGATATGGATCGGCGTTCCCGTCAACTGGCCGTAATTCACCGTCACGGCAATGCCGCCGAGGGTGAAGGTGTCCGGCGCGGTAAACTTCGCAGGAGAGCCGACGAGCAAATCGTTGAGTTGCACGTTGCCGCCCGCCAGAGACAACCGGGCTGATCCCAGCGTCGTCGGCACGCCGAGGGACGCGGTGGCCTGCCGCTGGACCACCGACCGCACGATCACATTGATCGACAGATAGACCGCCGCGACTGCAACAACAATAAGCAACACGCCCACAACGACGATTCGCTTGATCCATTTCATGTTCGCTCCGTTTGGTTTCTTTGCATTGGATTATCCACCTATTCCTGAGCCGGCACAACGGGCGATCGCGCCACAGCCGCGCTGGAAAAAATATTGCCTTTTTTTTCAGCAATCGTGTGATTTGTGTTGACATGAATCTCGCTCTCCATACAATTCGACTCGCTTGACCGCCTAAGCCGCCCAGCAAAGGAGCGGCGCGGAGAACCCAATGCGGGGTTTGTTTCACCTGCATCGTCGATCTGAGTTTTGGTTTTGATTCAGGTCTTCCGGGGCGAATCGGTGTTCACGACGCGAAGATAAGGCCTTCCCAAAGGGGTTTTGTCCAAGCGGCCGAGGGAGACTTTCAACTCCCAGCCCGTCAGCTAACTCCGTAGGCACATGAAAGGGATCATTGCGCCTCGTGGCGTTTAGATCCTTCTGGTCTTCCGGGTGTTCACCTGGGTCGCGGCGTCGTCTAGCCGTGTTCCAGGCTTTTGGCGCCGCCACGGCGCAAGGAGAGATCGATGTCGCTTCAATCTGAAACGCTAAGGAAGGCGATCGAGAACCTCATTGATGCCAAGCTCGTCGATGCGATGGCTCGCCACGACGGCTTGAACCGGTTGCTGGCCCATCGCCGCACCAACGTTGCTTCACCCGACATCCGCAACGCGGAACGCCGGCTCGAGCAAACTCTCGGTGATTTGCTGAGCTTCTCGCAGCAGCACGCCGAACAGGCCGCGTAGCACGAGCGGAGTATTCCCGGCGGCATCGGGGTTCAATACTCAGGGTACGGAATCACCTGGCGGTCGGTTTGCCTCCAACGGGCGGACCGACCGCCATCGTTTTGACAGACGTGGAATAATTGCCCCGCCGACGTTGGCGAGATTCAAATCGGGAACCGGCGGGCGCTCGGCCGCGGATCGACGGCCCGGATCACCGCACCCATCATCCGCAGCATCGCTCCAAATCTGTCCCGCACCCCGACCCGCGGCCGCCGCCCGCTGGCCCGCAATAACATCACCGTCACGTCGTCTTCAGACAGATTCTTGGCATGTCGATCGGCGATTTTTCCAAGTAACCCATGGATAAACGCCGCGCCGGGCTGCTGGTCCATCCCCGAAACGATGGCCCTGACCCCATCCTCGCCGAGGAATTCACCGTCGGAATCCCGCGATTCGATCAACGCGTCGGTGTAGCAAAGCACCAGGTCCCCCACCTCCAACTCAACGTCGAACTGTTCGTAGTCGGCAAGATCGATGATCCCCAGCGGAATGTTCCGCGGCAACCGATCGTCTTTACGCGACATTTCCAGGATGGACCACTCTTTGCCGGCGGCCTGGTAAAGCAACGGGCGCGGATGCCCGGCATTACAGACCGTAAGCAATCGCGTCGGCGCGAAGAACGTCGTCGCCACGGCCGTGGCAAACGTCCCCTGTGCCGACAGCGCCACGAATTGCCGGTTCATCGAGCGCACGAACTGTGTCTGATCCAGATAATTCACGTATCGCCCATGAGCTTGCGCAAATCCGCGGCCGTGGCGGCCACGGCATCGCCATGTCCCGACACATCCGCCAGGAGCAGCCGGCTGATTCGGCCGGTTGCGCAGCTCGAAGCATAATAGACATCCCCGCCGCGCCCGGCGTTTCCGAACGGCTTGCTATAAACCCAAGCATCCAGCCCGCCCATTTGCACCCCGCGCTGCGTCAACTGGCTCCCGCCCCAGACTTCCATGCAAGACATGGTTTGATCGCCGTCGTCGGGCATGGAGAAATTGTAGCACCGGAACTGCCGAATGAGGCATCACTTGCGGGTCAGCCAATTCCATAGCCAAAGCAGCGCGGTCATCAGCACCGAGAGGACGAGGCAAGATACTATGGGGAAGAAGAAGTGAACGTGCTGGCCCTGGTATTCGATATCGCCGGGGAGGCGACGCAAGCCCAGTCGCGAGACGGTGTAGATGGCCACGCCGAGGAGAAACAGCGTCAGGCCCAGGAGAATGAGCAGTTTGCCGAGGTCTGTCATGGCGGCTCCCCCACGGCGGCACCGTGGGTTGTAGTCATCTTAATGAGGATCCGTGATTCAGGCACAATTCAACCAAATTTAGCGGCGGTGCGAAGCACCGCGGGTTACGCCGGTGTCCCGGAATCGCCGTCGCCCATCTGCCAGGAATTCTATCATTCTTCGCCGATGGAGCGCCGCTGAGTCTCTGGCCGGCGCCTCGGCCAGCGGCATGGCTGCAAAACGTTGAACTTGCCGCAAGGCGAACCGGAGGATCGAATTAAAGAGGATCGAATTAAAGGATCGAATTAAAGAGGACGCGATTCGTTTTTACTTTTTACCGCGGGTCGATTAGCATTGCCGGCATGTCGCGGCAGGCTCGCAATGCGCCGGGTGGTCTGGTCTATCACGTTCTGAATCGGGCCAACGGCCGGCTGCGCTTGTTCCGCAAGGACGAGGATTTTCTGGCCTTCGAAAGGCCCTGCTCCAAGCCATGCGGCGCCGGCCGGTGCGCTTGCTGGATTGGTGTCTGATGTCCAATCACTGGCACTTCGTGGTCTGGCCGAGAAAAGACGATGACCTGACCGAGTTTTTTCGCTGGCTGACGCATACCCACACGCAGCGTTGGCACGCCCATCACGGGACCAGCGGCATGGGACACGTTTATCAGGGTCGATTCAAATGTTTTCCCGTCCAGGAAGACGGGCATCTGGAGCGACTGCTGCGTTACGTGCAATTGAATCCGGTCCGCGCCAAATTGGTCCGCCGGGCCGCAGCCTGGCGTTGGGGAAGCTGCCATGTCCGCCAGCGTGGTCCGGCGGAGTTGGCCGAATTGTTGAGCGATTGGCCGATCGACCGGCCGCGGGATTGGAACGCGTGGCTGGATGAAGGCGTTAGCGCGAGCGAATCCGAGCAAATCGTCACGGCCATCCGCCGCTTGTGCCCCTTAGGCGATCCCGCGTGGACTGAGCGCCTGGCCAGCCGCCTGAACCTGGAGCATACGCTCAATCCGCGTGGCCGGCCGAGGAATCAAAATGATGAAAACGAATCGCGTCCTCTTTAATTCGTTCCTTTAATTCGTTCTTAATTCGTTTTAATTCGTTTTTTAATTCGTTTTAATTCGTTCTCGCTGAAGCTGCCCAGGCTGAAACGCTTGATCCCCAGCCGCGCCTGGAGTTCCGGCAACTCGCTGACTTTCTGCAACGTGCGCATAGAATCGATGAGCGGATTGAACAGATAGAGCAGGATCAGCAGCACGTAATCATCGAAGTGCAGCTCGCGATTGTCAGCCTTGTCCCGGTCGCACCCCGCGTGATGGAGCGATCCGAGGAGCGTGGCCACGCGGCGCAACTGCTTGATGCCGCGGAGACTCTCGAGGGCGATGGGCATATCCGCCGCGGTGGCCATGGCGGCATCATGCCACCGCACGAACGAAAGCGCAAGCGCAATATTATGTAATTATCGCAAATGCATTCAAATGCCGTGCCGAACGGGATTGGGACGCGATTCAATCCGGGTCGGGTCAAAGGTGCGTCGTCAAGCGAAATCCCGCCAATAAGCCAGTTGAGCCCGGTGAGGCGCTTTCTCCATTGGTCCAATGACAAAAATCGTCGCCTAGCCGTAAGATAAAGCAACATCAACTCTTACAATCATAAATAAGTTATCATATGCTAATAAAATTCCAAAAAGCGCCTCATCTGTCTCATTTGCCGCCAGTTATTGTCAGCGGGCGCGCAATGGGTGTTCCAATTCGACGCTTTGCATCCTATTCTCCGTCTCCGTGACCGAAGCCTCCCAATCCATTCTCTGGCTCAGCGAGGTCGCCGGGGCTTCGTTTCTGGCCGGGGTTGTCGGCTCGATCAGTGGCCTCGGCGGCGGGATCGTCATCGTGCCGGTGCTCACCATCCTCATGCACGTCCCCATCGCGCAAGCCATCGGGGCCAGCATCGTCTCGGTCATCGCCGTCTCCAGCGGGGCCGGTTCGGTGTACGTGAAGGACAAGATCACCAACATTCGAATCGCCATGTTCCTGGAGCTTTCCACGGCCGCGGGGGCGCTGCTCGGCGCGGGATATCTCGCCCGGCACATCAATCCACAGGCGCTTTACATCCTCTTCGGCCTGGTGCTGCTGCTGTCGCTGCTGCCGATCTTCGCCAATCTCGGGGAGGAACTTCCCGTCGGAGTCGAGAATGACCGCCTCGCGTCGGCGCTTCGCCTGAACGGCTCGTATTTTGACAAGCGATTGGGCCGCGAGATTCAGTACAACGTGACGGGAATCCCCTGGTCGCTGTGCATCATGTTCGCCGCGGGGATCGTTGCCGGGATTTTGGGGATCGGCGCGGGGGTGTTGAAAGTCCTGGCTCACGAAGTGGCCATGAAAGTGCCGACCAAGGTCTCGACGGCGACCAGCAACTTCATGATCGGCGTGACCGCCGCCGCCGGGGCGGGCGTCTATTTGCGGCGCGGATTGGTGCTGCCGTTTCTGGTCGTTCCCGTCGCCGTATTTGTGCTGGCCGGGGCCTTTCTCGGCACCACGATCATGGAACATTTGTCGAATTCCCTGTTGCGGAAGATCTTCGCATTGCTGCTGGCGATCGTCGGCATTCAGATGCTGATCCGCGGTCTTGGAGGACATTACTGATGGATGCGCCTGTTGCACGCAAGACCGATGCACCCCGCCACGGCATCTCGGACGTTCTCGGCGTGGATCCTGCGCGGCGGAGTCATCTGCTCGAGCCTGGTCATGCTCATCGGCATTGTTTTCACCTTCGCTCACGGCACGATATCGGTCGCCCGCATCACAACCGATGGATGCGATTATCGTCCGGAACGTCATTTGGGACGGCATCCGCCACGGGCAGGGGAAGCGCATTATCGAAGCGGGGGTTTATCTGCTTTTATTCACGCCGATCATGCGCGTTTTTGCTTCGTCGATCCTGTTCGCGTTCCAGGAACGGGACCGGCTGTACACGGCGATTACGCTTGTGGTTTTGCTGCTCACGCTGGCGGGATTGCTTTGGATCGGGTGATTGGAGACCATTGCCCCCATGGCCAAGCACACGGTCGTTTTGATCCCGGGTGATGGAATCGGTCCGGAAGTGACGCGGGCCACTCGGCGCGTGCTGGAAGCGGCGGGGATGTCGGTCGAGTGGGTTGAGATGCTCGCCGGCGCCAGCGCGCTGGAGGCGGGCATGGACAACGTTTTGCCGCGGCGAACGCTGGCCGCGGTACTACGCGCACAAGGTTGCGCTCAAAGGGCCGGTCACCACGCCGGTCGGCAAGGGATTCAAATCGGTCAACGTGCAGCTTCGCCAGAAGCTCGGGCTTTACGCCGCCGTCCGCCCCGTGCGGAATTTGCCGGGAATCCACACCCGCTACCGGGGCGTGGACATGGTCATCGTCCGCGAAAACACCGAGGGGCTTTACAGCGGAATCGAAAACGAAATCGTGCCCGGCGTGGTCACCAGCCTGAAAGTCGCCAGCCGCCCCGCGTGCACCCGCATCGCCCGCTATGCCTTCGGCTACGCCGCGCGGCGGCAACGCAAAAGCATCACCGTCTTCCACAAGGCCAACATCATGAAATTGTCCGACGGCCTGTTTCTGGATTGCGCCCGGCAAATTCATGACGAGGAATTTCCCGGCATCGAATACCGGGAGATCATCATCGACGCCGGCTGCATGCGGCTGGTGCACGACCCCACCCGCTTCGACGTGCTGCTGATGGAGAATCTGTACGGCGACCTGGTGAGCGATTTGTGCGCCGGCATGGTGGGCGGCCTCGGCGTCGTGCCCGGCAGCAACATCGGCGATGACGTCGCCATCTTCGAAGCCGTCCACGGATCGGCGCCCGACATCGCCGGTCAGGGCATCGCCAATCCCCTGGCCCTGATCATGTCCGGCGTCATGATGCTCAACCACCTGCAGGAAACCAGCATCGCCGAGAAGATCAAACAGGCCTACGACGCCGTGCTGGCCGACGGCAATCACTTCACGGGCGACCTGGGCGGCTCGACCACCACCGACGACTTCGCCGATGCCATCATCGCGAAGTTGTGAGCGTTGCCCCGCCGCTTGGGACCGATAACATGCGCCGCCTTTAGTGTTCGTGCGCCTCTGCCGATGGTTCCAACGGTAGTGTACCGAGGCCTTGTGAAGTTTGCGGAAAAACAATTTACGGAAGCGGTTGATTTGATTCAGGCCATGGAGCCGTCCGCGCCGGCAGAGCAACAATAAACGCCGCGCCCACCGCACGGAAATTCGCCTTGCGGTGAGAATCAAACCCGAAAACGGAGACGGCAACGCGCCGTGGAGCATCGCCGAATTGCGCGATCTATCAGCCCGCGGCGTGCTGCTGGCAACCGAACAGGAAATGTCCCAGGGAAGTTCGTTTTTGATTTGCCTTCCCACAAAGGACGGACAAAGTGCCAAGCCGCTGATCTGTCGGGTGGTCCATTGCCGGCCGCAGAGCAAGACCAACAGCAACAGCGGGTTCATGGTGGGAGCCGAATTCATAGGCCGACTGGATGCGGCGCCCGCGCCGCGGAACGATGGAAGCGCCGGCGAACTGGAGCGCATTCAACGCTCGATCCTCGACTGACGGCTCGCATCATCCATTTGCTCGTTTGCGAAAATCCGTACCGCCCCCGCTCAAGCTCCCCCGCCAATTCCGAGGCAACCGCCTGGAGATTCCGATCGGCGATCCAGGCGGCGAGGGGAGCGAGATTGATCGCCGTGCCATCGTCGGACCATCGCCGCCAACCATCCGGAATCGTCTGGCCTATCGCGTCAAATGCCGTGCGCATGATCTTCGCCTCGGCCGCCAAAGACGAAACGGCAACGATTTTCCCGCCGCCGCGGAAGGCCCAAAACACGGGCCGGCCGCGATACCGGCGGTTGTGCCACGCCAGAAATTCCCCGGCCAGGAATCGGTCGATGCCGCCGACCGCCGCTTCGATTTCATTCCCGGCGGATTCCCCGGCGCGATCGGCCAGGAATCGCCGCAAATCCCGACGGAGCGTCCCATCCAGCGGCGATAAAATGGCGACGGTTCCCCTGGCCGATTCATCCCATCGCCCGAGCCAAAGCCCCAGCGCGTAGCTGATCCAACGTTTGGCCAACTCTTCCTTCGTGCCTTGGTGCCTGCCCTGTCTTCGACCCTGAGGCTCAGACCCGAAGGGAGCCTGTCGAAGGGCCTTCGTGCCTAGCCCATAAAGCTCCGATACGATTTCGTCCACAACTAGCTGCGCGTGGCCAATCGCCGCTTCCAATTCCTCCGAGCGCGCCGGCTCTGCGCCCCAGGGTTCCGGTTGGACGAAATCCGGGCTGGTTTCCTCGAAGCAATCGAGTCTGACGCGTGCACTGGATCGCGCGGCTGACTTGGTCCCGCAGTTCATCCGGAAAACAGCGCGGCACCGGCAACTGCCGCAAATCGCCCACCTGAAAATTCACGGTGGGATTGATGGCCGAGAGAAGTTGACCGGCAACCGAGGAATTCAACACCCCCAGCATGGCCAGCGGATCGTCGGGAAAAAGCGAATGACCCGGCAACGTCGAAGATCGTCCCCCGCTCCAGCCGCCGGGCGCTGAACGAGCCGCTGGTCAAATACGAATAGGTGATCCCTTCGCGGCCATACCACGCGCTGTTCTTGGCAACCCATTGCCATTGGCCGTCGAGATATGGATATCGCTGAACGATCGCGGACTTGATTTCCCGGCCGTCATCCTGCCAATTGACCCGATGCCGCGGGGACTCATACCAGCGGCGGAACCGCCCGCCCTTGGCATAGGGCATCCACTTTTCGCGCGGCCCGGCAAAATTCGGCGGCTCCACCTCCCACCAATATCGCACGAAACGCATGTTGTCGGTGGTGGCCAGGCCCTGACGCGGCGGCGAAATCTCGCCGAGCTTCGGGAACTCGCGAAAGACCCGCCGGCAGGCCGGGGAAATCCAATACATCCACGCCAATCGCGGCAGCGATGAAAGCTCTTCGCCCGTCAGTTCAAAACGGACCGAAGCATCGCCGCCGATGGCTTTGGCCAGCGCCTCGCGTTTATCCGCGGCGTCAATGAGCCGGAAGAACACGGCCGGGGTTTTCTCGGGTGATTGGCGCCGCAGCACGACGGCCGCGGTCTGAAGCGTCCCCGGATTTCCGATGTCGAACAGCCCCGGACCGAAATGCGCGACCGTCTGAACGTCCGCCGATTTCAGCAGTTCCCGCCGCATCTTCTCGAAGGAGCCCGTGAACATGAACGAGTGCATGGATAAGATCCCGAGCCATCCGCCGCTTCGCAGCATCTCCAGCGATCGGGAAATGAAACACGCGTAAAGGTCGCGCCATGCCGCCGGATAGCGAGCCTTCAATCGGCCCACGACCGCCGGATCGAGGTTCCGCGAACTCAAGTACGGAGGATTGGTCACGACCACGTCAAATTCCCCGCGGGATCGGTTGACGAACAAAGCATCGCGCACGGCGAGGTGATGCCGGCCGGCCTCAATTGCCCGGCCGATTTTGATCTCCAGGGTTTTGAGAGCGAGCCTGATCGCGGCTCTGTCGATGTCGAACCCGATCAGATTGCTGGCGACGATGGACGAGCCGATTTCGGCCGGCGAACGACACGACGGCGAACCGGGCCAGCCGGGTTGGCCGGCGCGGTCGATTTCCTCCAGATACATTTCCCGGAGCATGTCCAGCGCGACCAGTCCGAAATTCATTGTCCCGCAAGCCGGATCGCAGATGCGAAGATCGATCGCCCGCCGCGGCGGAATCGGGTGGTCCGGCACATCGACAAGCCATTTCCACGCTTTTCGCAGTCGCGAGTCCGGGTGCATTTGCAGCCAGAGCCGCCCCAGCGAATTCTGCAGAAGAAACTCGACAACCCATTTCGGGGTGAAAAGCTGGGTGACGGCGGGAATTTCCCCGGGCGTGAATTTCCGCCCGGTGCGGGCCGTGCCGCGGTACGCCGCTTCCAGCGCCGGGGCATTGATCGCCTGATAGATCCGGCCGAGGGCGTCGTCCTGATTCAGCAGCGGTTCCAGACCGGCAAGAGAATCCGGCGTCACAGACGCCGGCTCTGTGCGGTTTGTCCGCATGGCGTCGGCCGCGGCATTCAACAGCGCCTCCGCCCCGCCGGCGCGGCAACAGTTCCGCCACGATCTTGTAGAGCCTTCGCCGATCCACTCGGGCGCTTATACCTGAAAGGCCAGTTCAAAAATAGTGGACAACCTGCCGACGGGTCTGCCAGTTCTTCCGGGAACAAAGGCGATTGAACCGCCAAGACGCCAAGACGCCAAGGGGGGGGAGGAAGGTCACAAGGCATGATTTCATCTTGGCGTCTTGGCGTCTTGGCGGTTCATTTACTCTCTCCCGGAAATATTGGAACATCCCCGCCGATTTCTATGCATGCTTATCTTGTAGCCTTCACGTTCAGTTGGTAGGAAGGAACAGAAGATGAGACGCAGACCGGTAAATCCATTGCTGCCGCCGCCATACGGCAGGATGACCGCCAAGGAATTGGACGCTGTCGTTGCAAAATTCGATGCCGAGTTGACCGGACTTCCGGGCAGGCCCCTGAGCGCTGCGCAGAAGCGGCAGCACCGCCGTGCGGCAAAGATGGGCCGGCCCGTCACGGGAAAGGGGGCCAAGCGCGTCACCATCACCATGGAGGGCGGCTTGTTGGGCAAAGTTGATTCGTACGCGCGGAAAAGGAAGATGACTCGTTCGGCAACGATCGCCAGCGGCGTCAAGGCCTTGCTGAAGGCGGGATGATTTACCCGCCCTTGAGCATCTTCCGCAAAACCGTCTGCAAAATCCCGCCGTTGCGGTAATACTCCACCTCCACCGGCGTATCGATTCGGCAGGTGCAGGTGAATGTCTTGCCGCCGGTTTTTACCGTCACGTCCTGCCTGGGTTGCAGCTTGTCGTCGATGACGATTTCAAACGTCTCTTCGCCGGTTAATCCGAGGCTTGCCCGCGTCTGGCCGGGTTTATAAACCAGCGGCAACACGCCCATGCCGACCAGGTTGCTGCGGTGAATTCGCTCGAAGCTCTCGGCGATGACCGCCTTCACGCCCAGAAGCAATGTCCCCTTGGCGGCCCAATCGCGGCTGGAGCCCATGCCGTAATCCTTGCCGGCCAATGCGATCAGCGGCACGCCGGCCGATTGGTATTTCATGCTCGCGTCGTAGATCGGCATCACCTCGCCGCTGGGCAGATATTTCGTGACGCCCCCCTCGGTTCCGGGGGCCAGCAGATTTTTCAGGCGGATGTTGGCGAACGTTCCGCGGGTCATCACCCGGTCGTTGCCGCGGCGCGAGCCGTACTGGTTGAATTCGATCGGCGACACGCCGCGATCCATCAGGAATTTCCCGGCCGGGCTGTCCTTCTTGATGGCGCCGGCCGGGGAGATGTGGTCGGTCGTGACGCTGTCGCCCACCATCACCAGCACGCGGGCGCTTTTGATCGGCTCGATCTTCCCAGGCTCGGGCGTGAGGTTCGTGAAAAACGGCGGCTCCTGGATATACGTGCTCTTCTCGCCGAACGCGAACAGCTCGCCGCCCTTGACCGGGATTTTGTTCCAATCCTCGTTGCCGGTTTCCACGTGGGCGTATTGGCTGCGGAACATTTCCGGACCCAGGCACTCGGCGACGGTGCGATTGACCTCGGCCTGCGAGGGCCAGAGTTCGCGGAGGAAAACGGGTTTGCCGCCGGCGCCGCGGCCGATCGGCTCATCCAGGATGTTCACGTCCACCGACCCCGCCAATGCGTAGGCCACCACCAGCGGCGGGCTGGCCAGGTAATTGGCCTTGACGTGCGGGTTGATGCGGCCTTCGAAATTGCGGTTGCCGGAGAGGACGGCGGCGACAACCAGGTCGCGGCCTTCCACCGCGTTGGCGATCGCTTCCGGCAGCGGGCCGCTGTTGCCGATGCACGTCGTGCACCCGTAGCCGACCGTGTTGAATCCAAGCTGATCGAGATACTGCGTCAGCCCCGCTTTGTTCAGATAGTCCGTCACCACCCGGCTTCCCGGCGCCAAGGATGTCTTGACAAACGGCGGGACGCGCAGGCCCTTTTCCACCGCCTTCTTGGCCAGCAGGCCGGCGGCGACCATCACCGATGGATTGCTGGTGTTGGTGCAACTGGTGATGGCGGCGATGGCGATGTCGCCGTGGGTGAGACTCACCCATTGGTCCTGCAGTTCCACCGGGGCCGCATCGCGCCGGATGTTGTCGTGAATGTGCTCGGTGGTGGCGGCTTCGCTGACTTCTCCGTTTTTACCGGCGTTGGCCGCGGGATGCACCGGGGCCTCGGCCGACCAGCGATCGAGCCGGGGCGTGACGCTCTCGCCTACGTCCTTCTTGAACACGTCCACCATCGCCGAGCGGAACGACTGCTTGACGCCGCGCAGGTCCACGCGATCCTGCGGCCGGCGCGGACCGGCCACGCTGGGCATCACCGTGGCCAAATCCAATTCCAAGTTCTCGCTGAAAACCGGGGCCTGGGACTGCCGCCAAAGACCCTGTTCCTTGCAGTAGCGCTCCACGAGGTCGATCAGCTTGGGGTCTCGCCCGGTGAGGCGCAAATACGTCAGCGTCTGATCGTCCACGGGGAAGAATCCCATGGTCGCTCCGTATTCCGGGGCCATGTTGGCGATGGTGGCCCGGTCGGCCACGGACATCGTCGCCAGCCCGTCGCCGTGGAATTCCACGAATTTGTCCACGACGTCGTGCGAGCGGAGGATTTGCGTGACCACCAGCACCAGATCGGTCGCCGTGGAGCCTTCGGGAAGCTCTCCCGAAAGCCGGAAGCCCAGGACGTTCGGCGTGACCATGTAAATCGGCTGGCCGAGCATGCAGGCCTCGGCCTCGATGCCGCCGACGCCCCAGCCCAGAACGCCCAGGCCGTTGATCATGGTCGTATGACTGTCGGTGCCGACGAGGCTGTCGGGGAACGCCGCGCCGTCCCGCACCTGAACCACCTTGGCCAGATATTCCAGGTTCACCTGATGGACGATGCCCGTGGCCGGGGGAACGACGCGGAAATTTTTGAACGCCTTCTGGCCCCATTTGAGGAATTCATATCGCTCGCGGTTTCGCTCGAATTCCTTTTGCGCGTTGTTGACCAGGGCGAAGCGATTGCCGAAATCGTCCACCTGAACGCTGTGATCGATCACCAGGTCCACGGGGACGAGCGGATTGATTTTCTGCGCCTCGCCGCCGGCCCGCTTCATCGCCGCGCGCATGGAGGCGAGGTCCACCACGCAGGGCACGCCGGTGAAATCCTGCAGAATGACGCGGGCCGGCTTGAAGGGCAGCTCGACGGGCTCCACGGCGGCGGCTTTCCACGCGGCCAGCCGGCGAACGTCCCGCTCGCTGACCTCGAAGTTGTCGGTATTGCGCAGGCAGCTTTCGAGCAGCACCTTGATGGAAAATGGAAGGCGATCGATGTCGCCGAGTTTCAGCTCCGCGAGGCGATTGAGCCGGAAGATTTTGAGGTCTCCCGCGAGGCAGGAGAGCTTGGATTCGGCGCCGAAGGGGTTTTTCGAATTTGTGTTTGCGGGCATGGGCGGCAACTCACGTTAAATTGGATGATATGCGCGGAAGCGTGCGGCCTCAAGACTTTGGCGGTGGATTGGGTGGGGCAAAATGCCGAAAGCTCCCAGCGCCGGGTCGTGCCCCAATCTGAAATCTTCGCCCTATTTAATATCCCCCAACTTCGCGCCGCAGTCTGGGCAGTCCCAAATGTATCCGCCGTAAATAATCCCATAGATGATTCCGGGAAGTATCCACAGTAGAAGCAGGAAAAAGCAAAGAAGGCCGCTGCCTTTTGCCTTCCTGATGGGTGGTTTCATACTGCCACATACGGGGCACGCCCGAACCATTTTTGGACCGGTGGACCGGCTTGTCTGTAAGGCGCTCCGCGGCGGCGATGTCCCAACGATAGTTGAAGGTTGAAAAAGGTGGCGGCTCCGAATCCGGCGATCCCCACGTTAGGATCGACTGTGATTCATCCCTTAACGGAAAGGAGCCACCACAATGGCAGCGTACCAAGTCGTGACCGCCGCCGACAAGCGGCAACTCTCGGATTTTCTCGTCCGCGAAGGTCAATTCCTGCTCCCCATGGTCAAACTCATCGAGCAATCGGAGCTGGCCCTCTCACAAGTGATCGACGTGACCGGTCGAGCCTGCGTCGAAGCGGTGCTGGAGATGTCGGCCAGGGAGGTTGCCGGAGGCAAATCGCCGGGAAAGGCGTCGGGGGATGTGCGTTGGCACGGGAGCCAGGAGGGATTGGCGCACCTGGGGGACCGCAAGCTGCGGGTCCGCCGGCCGCGGCTGCGGCATAAGACCGAGGGGGAAACGTCCATTCCCGCCTATGAGGCGATCAAGAGCGGCGGCAAGCTGGCCGGGCGCATGATGTCGATCCTGCTGGATGGCGTCAGCACGCGGAAGTATCAGCGGGTGATCCCGGAGATGGCCGAAACGGTCGGCGTCAGCAAGAGCGCCGTGAGCCGCGCCAACATCGAGGCGGGCGAAAAACTTCTGGAAGAACTGGCCGAGCGTCGCTTGGATGATCTGGATCTTCCGATCGTTTATCTCGACGGCCTTCGGCTGGGCCAGCACCACGTCCTGGGCGCGGTTGGCGTTGATTCTTCCGGGCAAAAGCACGTTCTGGGCTTGCGGGAAGGCTCCAGTGAAAACACGACGGGGGTGACGGAACTTCTGAACGATCTGGTGCGGCGGGGATTGGACGCCCATCGCCGGCGGCTGTTCGTGATCGACGGCTCCAAGGCGTTGCGCAACGGCATCGACACGGTGTTCGGCACGAATAATCCCGTGCAACGCTGCCGCACGCACAAGCTGCGCAACGTGCTGGATCATCTGCCCAAGGACCAACACGCCAATGTCAAATCGACGCTGCGAGCGGCGTGGAAGCTTTCGCCCGAACAAGGCAAGCGTCACATCGAGCAACTCGCCAAGTGGTACGAGAAGAAACATCCCTCCGCCTCTGGCAGCTTATTGGAAGGCTTGGATGAATTGTTCACGATCAACGCGATGGGCTTGCCGCCGAAACTCATGCGTTGCCTGGCGACGACCAACGTGATCGAAAGCACCAACGGCGGCGTGCGGCAGCGGATCAACCGCGTGAAGAACTGGCAGGATGGTTCAATGGCCTTGCGCTGGGCGTCGGCCGCGTTCGAGGCGACGGCGGCCAACTTCCGAAAGATCATGGGCCACCAGCAGTTGTGGATGCTCCAGGCGCATCTCGATCAGTCGTCAGAGAAGGAACATTTTGGCGAACAGATGAAGGCCGGGTAGATGATGAACTCTCAGGCCGCCACCGATCCTTCAACTACGAACGGGACAACGCCTCCGCGGCGCAACCCTGGCATATTCGATTTCAACCGGAGCCTTTTTGGCTTTTGCCAGGGACAGCTTTTCGTAGCACGATTCGCACACTACGTATTGCTCCCACAGGTAGGGAGTTTCGAGCTTGCCGATATGTTCCCCGCAGTTGGCGCAGCTTTCAAGATCGTCGGTGTTTCGCGTAACGATCATGGGACTGCAATTCTACCACCCGCGCATGAAAAAGCCGCCCGAAGGCGGCGGATTGACGGCACGGACAGCTAAATCGCCGCCAGCAATTCATCCAATTCCCAAACATGATCGGTAACGCCAGCGGTCATCGCCGGTGTGACCCTGAGCGCACCGTGAATGCGGCAAAAGTTATAGTGGGCGGCGTGCAAAGCAACCGCATCGGCTAATTGTTCGGAGCGATAACCGCGTTGTCTGGTGGCGCCGCCCTTTCGATGATGATTGGACATTGCTGCATTGCCCAAGCATCATCGCCGACGATCCTTATTCTGTTTTGAACCAACATCAGGCCGGGCTCCAATATCGGCAACGGCCCCCAGATGAGCGACGTAAGTCTCTGAAAATCGTTGCTGAAAAAAAATGTGCCTCTCCCGGCTTCAAAGATGCTTGGGATTCCCGGTATCAACACCCCGGTCTCAAATTGAAACTCCCTGTCCCTGTCCCGGTCCTCGCGCATCCACGTTGCAGAGATTCGCATTTGAACGAGCGGAAGCGCGCCTTGCGTAGACATCTGTCCGATTAGGAGCTTTTCAAAAATGTGAAATGCGCTGACCAATCCAGTTGTTTTGTCTTCCACGCCAGATTGTGAACAGATGATGTGGACCGGCGTTGGCATCTTATGCTACGGCCATAATGGGCTGCGCTGCCGTGCTTGAAGTATTCGTTTGGGTGACGCCAGAGCCTCCCAACGGCGCGGCCGGCGCTGCTGAGTACCAGCATGAGAGATATTCTATCATCATTGCCAGTTCGTGGACGGACTTCACGCTTACCGGAGGCATCAAGCGATGTTCCCAGCAATCACGGAATACCGTGATTTGAAACCTGCCGGTTGGGTCGTATTCCGGATACCAGCCAGCTTCAATCGTCACGCCAGAAGATAAGCTAATCTCGATGATATCTTGATCCAGCTCGGCCGAGAGATAGTTATCACACAGTTCGCCGATCTGAACGGCGTCCGGTGGAAGATGCAATTCGATGGTTTTCATATTGCCGCCCCTTTTTTTCTCAATTCAGTCTCCGAAATTGGTCGTCCATGGACAACCCCGGTTCGCAACCTTTCGGCGTATATCCATTCCGTTTCAACGCCGCCACTCGCTCCGATCATACGGCTCCGCTTCATATAATAGGCCTTTTTGTGCCTTGTTTCTGACAGCAGGTTTCCGTTCGTAACGCATTCAATCTCAAGCAGTTCTTGTATCTCCCTACTGATCTGGGGAGCATATCTTGCCGGACTCGGTCGCTTCGTACTTTCTACAACCTCTGGCCACGGCACGTTTGGCGGTGGTCTATGCTTTTTCAACTCAATCCAACGCGGCTCCGCCCACCCTGATCCAGAATCCGTCACGGATTACCATTCCCATTCTCGTACTCCGTCAAGACACCCATGATACCGCATTTTACAAATATCGGATGAAAATTTCTGCCAGCGAAGCCCGGTACGCGGATGGACGACTTACCCAGTTTATCGGACTATGCAGGCTTGTCAAAAACCGAGACACAGAAGTCGGTTTCAGACACTATTCGGCCATTTCGGCATGTTTTGTTGTTATTGCGGATCACCCGGCCCGGGTGAAAAGCGCGTGCTGCTCAGGCTCCCATCCTGTGTTAGCAAAAACCCACTCCGCGCACCTTCCTGCGCGCGGACTTTGTTTCCGATCTGACGCCACTTTTGTAGTCTGTTGTGGGGAGTTTAGGACACGCCCCAGCGCCGGGAGCATTCGGCATTTTCTCCCCTATTTCGCGGAGCAGGTTTGGGCGACGAACATCTGGGTCAACGGCTGGATGGACTGCGCATCGCCGCTGGACACGGTGTAGAAGTTCCATGCCGAATTGTTCCAGCGCTCAACGCTGAATCCCTGGATTTGCAGGTAACTGAGGGCCACGATCGAGGATTGGGGCGGCGCGGGCCATTCGAAGAGGTTGATGAACTGGCCCTTCTCGCTGTAGACCAGCGCGGCCACGTCTCGACCCTCGAGAATGTCCTCGCGCGCGCCGACCAGGAGGTATCCCGGCGGGGCCTGGTCCGGGACCCACGGCGCGAACGCCAGCTTGGCATCCAGCCAGGCCGAAACCCTCTTCGGGTCGGATGAGCGGATATCCACGAGATGGTTGGCCAGGAGCGAGCGCTGGTGGTCCCAGACGGCTTCGTTTGCCAGCCGTTTTTGCTCCGATGGCGTCATGAGATAAACGGACAAACCGATTCCGATGAGAACAGCGGCCGCGGCGGCGATCCATCCCCAGCGCCGCATCGGGCGAGGCTCTCTGGCGGGTTCCGCGCCCGGTTCGCTCGCCGCCTCTTCGATCAACCGGAGGATTTTGTCATGCAGCGCCGCCGCGCGCGATGATGAAGCGAGTCCTGGCCCATGGCCGACTTCAGCAGCGATAGATTCTCCAGGGCGCTGCGCAACTTGGACAGGCGCCCAAATGCTGCTCCACCTCGGCGCGCCGGCGCGGTTCGAGTTCGCCATCGGCATAAGCGGAAATCACTTGCATGACTCGAGTGCAATCCATGGGGCTCACCGTGCCCCCTTCTCGGCGGACAGCCGACCGGCAAGCCTGCGGCGGCCTCGCGCCAGCCGCGACATCACCGTGCCGATGGGAACCGCGACGATCTCTGCGATCTCACGATAAGTCAGCCCCTGAAGAGTCCTTGAGGACGATCACTTCACGGAACTCCGGCGGAAGCTCTTCGATCGCCTGGCGAAGCTGCTCCGTCTCTATGTTGCGGGACAAAACCGAAAGCGGATCGGCGTGATCCGTTTCCACGGTGTCAATGTCGGCATCGGCATCGATGAAAGCTTCATGGTTTCGCTGGCGCTTGAGCCACGTGTAACAGGTATTTCGCACAATCGTCAGAAGCCAGGCCCGGGCGTCGTCACCTCTGAAATTGTCAAAACCCCGCAAAGCGCACAGCACGGCCTCCTGAACGATGTCCTCGGCATCGTGCCCGTCGCGGGCGAGCCAGCGTGCCAGGTTATATGCCTCGTCGAGATGACCGAGAGCCTTCTGTCGAAATCGTTTCACAAGCTCCGGATCCACAAAAGTTGCTCTGCCTTGTGAGTGTTGACCGATGCAGAATCGCTAATATTCCTACAATAACCTGCCGCTTACCAGTTGTCGGCCCCGGACTATAGGCCGAACGGGGCATTGGCTGGCTTCCCGGATGGCCGGTTCATATAATTGGATTGTCGCGGCCGAAGCGGCGATCGCGTCCCGATTTATCGGGATGAGGAAAGTCCGAACTGCGGGAAAGCGCGCCTTCGGGCGCGGTTTCCGGGCCCGGTGCTTGATAACGTCAAGGCGGAGCAATCCGACGGAAAGTGCAACAGAAAGTAAACCGCCGGGAGAAATCCCGGTAAGGGTGAAACGGTGCGGTAAGAGCGCACCGCGCCCGGGGTGACTCGGGCGGCATGGCAAACCCCACCGGCAGCAAGGCCAAATATGCGGAGAGTTCAGGCCCAAAACGCGCCGGCTGACACCGGCACATCCGCGGGTAGGCTGCTAGAGCCGGCTGGCGACAGCCGGCCCAGAGAAATGATCGCCTCCCTGAGGTGAGCCTCCGGGAAACAGAATTCGGCTTACGCCCGACCGCGGCAAATTACGGTGCCGAATGCCCTCCAGCAACGTCGAGGGGCATTCGGCATTTTTTTTGTTTTCGCTTGACGCCATCCCCTTGTTAGGGTAATGTACTTCCATACACTCTCCGAACAGTGTTTGACGGAGATAACTTAGGGAAAGGCGCTATGAATCTTACTCCACGGCAGGCCAACGTCATCGTGGCCATTCGCAATTACCGGCATATCCATGGATTTGCTCCGACGATGCAGGAATTGGCCGATCGAGCTCGGCACGAGCAAGGTGACGATCTTCGAGCACGTCGGCGCGCTGGAGCGCAAGCGCGTCCTTCGTCGCGACAAGCACAAGGCCCGCTCGCTGGAGATCATTTCCGAGGAAAAGCTGCCCGATGAGAATCGCTCCACCAAGCTGCCGATGCTGGGCAACATCGCCGCCGGCTCACCCATCGAGGCGATCGAGAATCGCGAGGAACTCGATTTGGAGGAGATGTTTCGTTCCCGCAACGGCGTATATGTCCTTCGCGTGCGGGGCGAGTCGATGATCGAAGACCACCTCTGCGACGGCGATTACGTCGTCATCGAACGCCGCGAAAATGCCCGCAACGGCGAGCAGGTCGTGGCGCTGCTCGATTCCGGCGAGGCCACGCTGAAGCGATTCTACCGCGAGGGAAACAAAATCCGCCTCCAGCCCGCCAACAGCGGCATGGAACCGCGCATCGTCGAGGCCGGCCGCTGCCGCGTCCAGGGCGTCGTCATCGGCGTGCTGCGCAGCTATAACTGATCCGTTGGCAAAACCCACACTTCGCCAGGTCAACACATCGGCCGATGTCGATATCTGCAACTTTCGGCGGTTTGCCGCGTGTTAATGATAAAGGAGACCACTTGACCACCTCCACCCGCAACGCTGGTTCCATGCAGGCAAAGCCCTCGACCCGCCCCGCCGCTCGTGCGCCCGCTGTTCGGCGCAATGCGGTCAAGGCGTCGCTCCGCCCAGCGGAGCCGGCCGGCCCCGCATTGGCCGCGGCCAAGCCGGAGCACAAGGTCTTGTTTCAGAAGTTTTTCAAATCCGTTGGAACTCGCACCTACGCCGCGCAGATCAAAGAATTGACCAACGGCAACCATCTGCTGGTCCTTACCGAAGCCAAGCGCGACCCGCAGACCGACGAGGTGCGCAAGACCCGCCTGTTTGTTTTTGGCGAGGATTTTTCCGCGTTCTTCCGTCTCCTGCACGAGACGGCCACGTTCATTCGCGCCAACCCTCTTGACGAAGAGGTCCGCAAACGGCGAGAGAGATTCTGGGCCAAGAAGAACCGCCAGACTCGGAACAATGCTCAGCCCCCGGCGTGAAAATCCGAAACCCGAAACCCGAATGACGAATCAAATCCGAAACCCGAATGACGAAACGGTCTTCGTTTCGGATTTCTGGTTTCGGATTTGATTCGTCATTCGGGTTTCGGATTTCTCACAAATGCACTCTCCTGGTATACACCCACCATTCAACGATCAGCAGCGGCAACGCTGCGGCGACGAGCCACCACCATATTTCCATCCGCGTCTTGGCCGAGGCCACCGCCGTTGCGTGTCCGCCGGAGCCGGGGGCGACGTTGGCCGGCAATAGATTGCTCTCGTTGGGATCCAGCAGGCTCACCGCGATGTTTTCGTATTGCGGAATCGGCGGATCGGTTTCGTACACGCCCACCTTGTTCAGCGCCGGTAACACAAAATCGCCGGCCGGCGGCACTTTTGCCTGCATCGCTCCCATCGGGCCGGTGATCGTCACGCTTTGCGGCACGGGATTCAGCTTTTGCAGGTTGAATCGCGGAATCCGCAGCGTCACGCCGGGTTCATACGATGGCCGAACTTCCATGTCCGCGCCCAGCGACATGTATTGCAACGCCTGATACAAGAACACGGGATACGTGGGCTGCAATGGCCAAGAGTTGTTGATGACGTCGAACGGAACGATCAGGTGAAACGCCCGGTTTTCCCGATGCAATACCACGAGCGGGCAGTTCGTGCCGTCCACCAAAACCTGTGAATTGAGCGTCGGCAAAACCTTGAACGCATGGGCGGCATACAACTTGCCAAGATTCAAATGCCGCAGCATCGGATGATCCCGGTCCCAATCCAGGACCCAATTGTCGTCCAGGACGACGCGGCGGCCGGCCGGGTCCAGCGCCGGCTTGACCTCCAGTCCCGGCGGGACGCATCCGAAATAAATCGCCGCCCCGCTCTTGGGGATTTCTTCGCTTGTCAGATCGTCGTCCCGATCGAAAACGATCACGTCGTAAGGTTTCGGCAGCTTCTTGCCGCCGCCTTCCGCCTGGCCAAGATCGTGGTACTGCTGGGGAAGCATCTTGTCCAAGACCTGAAGCCGCTGGCTTCGCAGGCCTTGTTCGAGGAACCAGTTGCCATCGGTCACGAGGAGGACGGCGATGATCTTCGGAGGCGGGACGATCACGCTGGCCGAGTCATCCGCCGCGAGGCAGTCGTTATCGCGATTCATCTGCTCGACGGTCACGATCGCCGACGAGGTCAATTCGATCGTGGGGAATTCGATGCCGTCGCGCGGGCTGAATCCGCCGGCGACCGCCTGTCTCCGCTGATCGTCGGTGAATCGTTCGGGCAACAGGTTCACCCTGCCGCTGCTGCGCACCCGGCCGTCAACGCTGAGCTGCACCTGCACGTCGTTGACCGGCTCGGGACCAAAATTCGCGAGGCGCGCAAAAACCTGAACCTCCGTCGGCTGTTGGTAATCGCGCTTGGCACTGAGCGCGACGATGGCGATGTTGCCGGCCGTCGCCGTGCCGATCTGCTCGTAATGCAGATTGCCCTGAACCGTCGCCTTATCGCCGTCCAGCATTCTCCCGTCGGAAAAAAGATAGACGTCGGGCGCCTGGCGAAACGCCTGCGAATCCCCGGCCGTAAACGCCGCCTGGGCGTCGGCAAGCTGATACGCCGCCTCCAGCTTGGATCTGCGATCGGTCGGCTGGATGGAATCGATGACGCTTCGCAGCAGACGGACATCGGTCGTGAAGGGAGCGAGCGTTTCAGCCGAGTCGTCGAACGCGATCACCATGGCCGCCCCGTTGCGCCCGAGCGTGCCGACGAGGTCCCGGGCCCGCCGCTTGGCCTCCTCCAGCCGCGTTTTGCAGCCGGGCATATCGTCCGCCGACATCGACGCGGAGCGATCGATCAGGATGATGGTTCGCGGCCCGGCCCCCGGCGAATAATTCAAGATGGGCCGCGCCAGCGCCAGCAGCAGCGCCGCCAGCAGGAGAAGCTGCAGGAGCAGCAGAAGATTTTTCCGCAGCCGCTGGAACGGCGCGTTCACCTGCAAATCCTGCACGGCCTTTCGCCAAAGCAACGTCGAAGCAACGGGCATGATCCGCCGCCGCAGCTTCAAGAAGTAGAGCGCCAGAAGCGAGGGAACGAAGATGGCGGCGGCCACGGCGGCGGCAAACGGATTGAGGAAATGCGGGAGCCAGGTCATGTAAAACCAGAAATCCGAAACCAGAATGACGAATCAAATCCGAAACCAGAAACCAGAATGACGATTCAATGCAGCGTCATTGTGACTTTCGGCGTATTGCTCCGAAAATCAAGTCTAGTTCCTTCGCTTCTCGCCAGAGGCGACGCGCCTCTTCGTTCAAAGAGGGTTCGGCCGCGGCAATCATGCGCAGCCAGTATTTCGTTTCGCGCGACTCCTTGCGGCAAAGCCCGATCTTATGGCGAAAATCCTTCTTCGATTCGGCATCGTCCGCCTCGCAGTAGTTGGCGCCAACGCTCGTACCCGCGCGAACCAACTGGCTGATGAGCGGTACCGTCGTGGCATTCGTGGAAATTTGCCTCGCAAACTTCACGATCGCTTCGCCAAACGCAGCGGTTCGCTCCTCCAAATCGAATCCACCGCCGGCGCCCGACCCAGGCTTCTGACTACTTCGGTCATTCGGATTTCTGGTTTGATTCGTCATTCTGGTTTCTGGTTTCGGATTTGATTCGTCATTCTGGTTTCGGATTTCTGGTTTAACTCTCAGCCCAGCAGTCCGCGCTCGCGCAAATAGTTCAACACCAGCGTATCAAACGGCACGGCCGTGCTGCTGAACAAATACGTCCCGCCGCGCCGGCGCAGATAGTCCTTCAGGCTCATGCAATATGCCGTCAGGTTCTTCTTGTATTGGGCCAGCAGCGGCTGCGTGATCGACACCTCGGCCATGTCCTCGTCCTCGACATCCCGAAGTTTCAAGTCTCCGACCAGGTCCGGCTCGATTTCCTGCGGCGAGAGGACCTGCACGCAGAACAGGTCGTATTTTCCGCCGGCGACATAACGAAGGCCCCGCTCGAATCCTTCCTTGATGAAGAAATCGGAAAGCACGACGCAGACGCCCTTTTGGCGGTGGGTGAGGGCGAATCGCCTGCAGGCGTCGGCGAAATGGCTCGATCCCTCGGGTTTGAGGTTGCCGATGAAGTCGATCATCTGCCCCACGCGCCGTCGGCCGCGCAGGCGCCGGTCTCGGCGACGATCCCTTCCGAAACGGCCGCGATATGCACGCGGTTGTAGTTCACCAGCCCGACGTAGCCGAGCGCCGCGGCGACTTGCTTGATGTACAGCGCCTTGTTCGGAACGCCGTAGTCGCAGCTCTTGCTCACATCCACCAGGATAAACAGCGAAAGGCTCCTCTTCCTCCAGGAACAGTTTGAGGAAGAGCCGATCGAGCCGGGCGTAAATATTCCAGTCGATGAATCGCAGATCGTCGCCGACGACGTAATCGCGGTAATCCGCGAACTCGACGGATTGCCCGCGTCGTTTGGAGCGGCGTTCGCCCTTGAGTTTCCCGGCCAACAGTTTGCGCGAGAGAATATCAAGCTGATCCAGCCGCGCCATGAAGGCCGGATCGAGAAGCCGGATTTTCGCGTCGATTGTTGTTGTCGTGGTCATGGTTCTCTTTAACCGCGGAGATCGCGGAGATCGCGGAGAAGAATCATTCCTTTAATTTGAGCACACGACGTCGGATTCCGTCCTTGAGCATTGTTACGTTGAAGTTGATGAGCAGACCCATTTCCCAACCTCCCAAACGCAGATAAGTCATAAGCTGTGCTTCGTGAATTTGGTTGAGAGCATCCAACGATTTCAGTTCCAATAGTAGTCTTCCATCGACAACCAGGTCGGCCTTGTAGCCACAATCCAAATGGGTTCCCTTGTAGTTCACCGGCAAAGGGAATTCCTTCTGAAACGGAATACCTCGCAAAGTAAGTTCATGGCATAGGCATTGATGGTAAGCCGATTCAAGCAGGCCGGGACCGAGATTCCGATGGACCTCGATGCAAGCGCCGATCACCGCCTCAGTCAATTGGTTTATCTCCATCTTCTTCTCGGCGATCTCCGCGATCTCCGCGGTTAAATCAAACCGTTCAACCGTGAATGCGCACGTTCACCTTTTCCCAACCGCCATTTCCTCTTCGACTGCCGTCGGCGTCTCGGCGATGACCTTTTCCAGCACCATGTCCGTCGTAATCCCCTCGGCTTCGCCTTCGAAATTCAGGATCAGCCGATGACGCATCGCGGGGATGGCCACGTCCTTCACGTCCTTGAAGCTCACGTGGAACCGGCCATCGAGCAGGGCCTGCACCTTGCTCGCCAGCGCGATGGCCTGTGCGGCTCGCGGGCTGGCCCCCACGCGCAGGAACTGATTGGTCATCGGGACGGCGAATATGCCCTGCGGATGCGTCGCCAGCACGACGCGGATCGCGTAATCCTGAACGTGCGGGGCGAGGATGACCCGCTTGACGAGCTGTTGGTGCTGGATGATTCTCGCCGAGTCCAGCATGGGCGTGACCTCCGCTTTGTGAGCGGTCGTCGTCCGATTCAGAATCTCGCGCAGTTCCTCCCGGCCGCTGTATTGCACCAGCAGCTTGTAAAAGAACCGGTCGAGCTGGGCTTCGGGCAGCGGATAAGTGCCCTCCTGCTCCAGCGGATTTTGCGTGGCCATCACGAAGAACGGCTCCTCCAGCTTTCGCACCTGCCCGCCGGCCGTCACCTGCTTTTCCTGCATCGCCTCCAAAAGCGCCGATTGCGTCTTGGGCGTGGCGCGATTGATCTCGTCGGCCAGAACGATTTGGGAGAAAATCGGTCCGGCCATGAATTGAAACCCCCGCCGTCCGCTTTCGTTTTCCATGATGACGTTGGTGCCGATCACGTCCGCTGGCATCAGGTCGGGCGTGAACTGGATTCGGCTGAATTTCAGGTTCAGTGCGCCGGCCAGCGTGCGGATGAGGGCCGTTTTGCCCAATCCGGGAACGCCTTCGAGCAGCGCGTGGCCGCCGACGAAAAGGCACGTCAGCACGCCGTTGATGATCGGCTCATGTCCGACGATCACCTTGGCGATCTCGCTGTGAACGGCCTGGTAATCCTGGCGAAACTGCTCGCAAGCCGCCTGGATTTGCGGATCGACGCCGGGAATGGAAGGGGAGGTCATATCAGGTCACTTGGTAAGAGGGCACGTGGGGGGAAACCCGAAACCAGAAACCAGAATGACGAATCAAATCCGAAACCAGAATGACCGAATGTTTCAGGTTTCGGGCTTCTGGTTTGATTCGTCATTCTGGTTTCTGGTTTCGGGTTTCGCATCTACTTCTCCTGCTGCTGTTTGATCTTCTGTTGTGCCCGGCGTTTGGCCTCGAGCAATCCTCCGGTATGTTCACCGAGACCGACAGCACCTTTGGGCTCGATCTTCTTTGGCGCCGACGGAATCGGTTTATCCACGGCTCCGCCGACGACTGCCGTGATGTCTCCCTCGACGCCCGCGCCGGCATCGAACTTGGTGCTCGGCTCCGGCCGGGTGCGGATTTCGGCGGCGCCCTTGAACTTCTGCTCGGCAACCTCGTCGCGCACGCGCTTGAGGCTGTCCAACGTCCGCGGCGTCTCCACCTTGCGGTACGTCATGGTGAACTGACGGACATGTTCGGCCGCGGCCAGCGCCATCCGCCGGATCGCCGGCCAATCCCAGGCGATTCGCCGCACCGCCACGTCGACGATGATCAGCGCCAGCAGCCACGGAACCAGCAGGTCCCAAATCGACTGCGGCGAATCGGTGACGGCCAATCCGTCGCGCGTGAACAGGTCCGCCGACGACACGTCGAACGGTTTGAGCGCCCGGCCGCCGGTTCGCTCGGCGATCTGGCTCAGGAGCGCATCGTTGCTTTGCAGGTCGCGCATCTCCGGCGAGCTGTTGACCGTTGTGCCGGCCAGCAGCGAACCCTGCTTGCCATCCTGAGCGGCATACGTCAGATACCCGATGTAGCTGCCCTGGGCGCTGGCGTCGAAATCCGCCTCGTACGTTCCCGGCCCGGTTTGCAGCAGGCGAATCGGATGGGGCGTCAGGTCGGCCCCGCCGGCGATCGTGCCCGCGACGTTCAGGAAGTTGTTGAACGCGTTCCCCTCCTTCTCGGCGCGGACGACGATGTGCCCCTTGTCGCCGTCGGTGGTCATCTCCGTTTCAAAATCCGAGGAAAACGGAGAGCGCGAAGCCCCGCGCACCATTTGCGACCAGAATTTCTCGTACAGTTCCGAGCCGACCCAGTTGGCGTCCCAGCGGTTCAGCGCATCGCCGGTGTAAACCGCGACCTTGCCCAGGCCCGCTTGCCAATGCGCCAGCACGGGATCTTTTTTTGGCCCCGCGGTGATGGGGCACCTCGATCAGCGGATTGTCCCGTCGGCCGGTCAGATCGTAGCCGTACAACGGCGGGAGCGCACCCGGCGCGATGCCTTTGACCAGATCGCTGCTCGTCGCCGCCAGCGCCACCGGGATTCCGTGCGCATCCTCCTGAATGATGCTGCGTTTCACCACGGTCGCTTCCTTGATGAAGATTTGCGGGAGAGAGGCGAGGTTTCCCTCGAACGGCCCATATGATTTCCCGCCGGTCCTTTTCGCCAACTCGCGAACGCCATACGCCACGTTGCCCGCCTGGTGCGGATAGACCGTGATCGTGGAGACGCTGATCTTGTTATCGATCAGGCGTTGGATCACGTCGTTTTCGGGCATTTGCGGATCGTCGTCGGTAATCAGCACGATGTGCTTGGCCCGCGCGGTGGAGGCGATCAGGCCGGGGTCGCCGCTTGCGCCATCCAGCGCCAGCCGGATCGATTGGTCAAAGCTGGGCATGTCGCCCAGTTCCCAATTCTTCAAAGCGGCCAGCACCTTGCTCCCGTCCCCTTTGACCGCGAGCGGCGCATCCCACCGGCAGCCCTGGCCGTTGGAAAATGCGTAGGTGATGACCCCCACCTCATCCTGGGAGGACAGCGCTTCCATCGCCTTGATGGCGCACTGCTCGCCCCAATAATTTCCATCCGGCGCCTCGGCCGGGTCCATAATCAGCACCAGCGCCCCCTTGGGAATCTGGCGTTGCGCGGGGACCTCCATGGTGACGGGCAGTTCCTGCTCCAACCGCGAGCCTTCCCAGCCGCCGGCCCCGAAAGTTTCCGGCCCGCCGATCATCACCAGCCCCCCGCCGGTGTCATGAACGTACTGGGCCACCATGGCTTCCTGAACGTCGCTCAGCCCCCCCGATCCCCGCGGAACGTTCGCCAGGATCACCGCGTCGTAGCCCTGCAACTCGATGGCGTTGCTCGGGAACTGATCCGGCGTGATCGAGACCACGTTGATCTTCTCGCCGGCCAGCGCCTGGCGAAGAAATCTCCCCAAATCCACGGAATGGCTCGGATCGGTATTGTCCACCAGCAGCACGCGGCCCTGGCCCTGGACGTAGGTGAAGCTGTCGGCGGATTTGTTGTCGAGTTGCGTGGCCACGGGGCTTGCATCGCCGCCGGCGGATGCCGCCACGCCGTCGATGTTCGTGATCGTCGAATGAAACTGGTGAACGCCGACGCTCTGCGCGGGAAGCTCGATTCGCTCGACGTTGGGGCCGGGCTTGAGGGCGATTCGCTCGGTCGTCTTGCCGCCGGTCAGCGGGATCAGCTTTCCGTTATCCGTCACCGACAGGTCGCCTTCCACGTTCTCGGCGTTCTTGTTGTCGATGTAAACGTCGATGCTGAAGGGCTGGCCTTCCTGCCGGTGGGACGGGGCGATGAATTTGTCCATCATCACCTCGTGCTCGACGTTGTAATGCAACGGCATCACGTCGATGGGGACGTGCTGGCTCGACACGGCCGCGAGGGCGGCGTTCAAATCGCCAGCCGTCGCGTTGCCGTCCCAGATCAGCAGCATCCGGTGCATCGAGTCGTTGCCCATGGATGCCAGGCCAAGCTGAATGGCCCCGGCCGCATCCGTGCCGGCGCCGCGGTCGCGGATGGCGCGGGCCTCCAGCGACAGGCGCGGGCTGGGGATCGCGTCGATGTACGCATGCTCGTTGAAGCTGATTTCCCCAACGCGATCGCCGTCGCGGCGAGAGGGGCTGTTATCCTTCGCCGTCGAGGCCAGCAGATAATCGTCGATCGACGACTGAAGAAACTTGCCGGGAAAATCGCTGACCAGCTCCGTCGATCGGCTGATGTCGCGAACGATCATCAACTCAACGTCCGTGTTCTTGCGCACCAGCTTGATGTCGCCGAGGATCAGAATCACCAGGAGCAGCACCGCCAGCCGCACGCCGATGGCCACCCATTTCCGCACCCGTCCCAGCCCGGCCATGGAATGGATTCCGAGCAGAACGACGATCGCGCCCAGTCCGGCAAATAGCGCCAGCGCGACCAGCGGCGAGAACTGGTCCAGCCTCAGCGTGAAATAGGCGAGCGTGAGAATGGGGCAGTTCATTGAAAACTGAAGCTATGGCCTGAGGCCGTATCTGGCGCCGCGGCGTATTTTTCCCTCTCCCTATGTACTCATGGGGAGAGGGTCAGGGTGAGGGGCGATTTTTTTGACGTCGAAAACCGCCCCTCACCCCAACCCTCTCCCCATGGGTACATGGGGCGAGGGGGAAAAAAGGGATCGCCGCTCCTACTGCCCATCCTGTCTTTGCATGGCACTGAAATATTCCTTCTCCGCCTGTTGGGCTTCGCGGGGAATGTGATCCTGGTCGATGTCATCGGGCGCATCCTTCTCGGCGGAGGCGGCTACGTCCTTCAAACCGGCCGTCGATTGCCCCGGATCGATCCCGGCTTTGACGTATCGGCTGGCAAGAATCTTGCCGCGTTCATTGTCCTTGGAAGGATCGAGTTCCTGCCTGAACGTCGCCGGAGCCAGGGCGATTCCCATTCTCGCGCCGCCTTTGCCGGGTGTGGAAGACCAGCCGGGATTGCCCGGACCCGGCTGACAGCTCGGGCTCGGATTCTGTCCGGTTCCGCCGCTGGCGTCCGCTCCGCCGGTATCGCCGCCGCTGGGCCCGTTCAGTCCCGCGGCGGCATCGGCGGCGGCCTGGGCGGCGGCGTTGGCGGCGGCCTGCATCGCCTGCGCGTCCTTCGCATTCGCCTGCATTTGCTGCAACTGCTGCTGCATCTGTTGCTGCGCCGCGGCCATTCCCGGCTGCTGCGCTCCGGGCTGTTGACCCTGGCCCTGGCCCGGAGGACTCGGTTGGCCCTGCGAGGACCGCTGTTGCTGCCCCGCCGCTCGCGCCTGCACCATCGCCATGCTCAACTGCTGCGCCGCGCTCGATAACGCCTGTGCCCGCATCTGGCTGTTGGCCATCGCCTGCGCCTGGGTCATCATCGACTGAATCTGCTGCTGTTGCTGCTGCGTCGGACCCTGGCCATTATTCATCTGCTGCGCCATTTGCTTGGCCATCTGCTGAAGTTGCTGCTGGGCCTGCTTATTGCCCTGCGCCGCCTGCTGCATCGCCGCCGACATCTGCTGCGCCTGCGATTGCGTCGCCCCCATCTGCATGAGTTGCTGGGCGATCTTCTGCCCAACTCTCGGATCGTTGGCGGCCTTGGAAAGCTCCTGCGCCATAACCGCCGCCTGCGCGATCATCTTTTGCTGATCGGCCTCTTTCATTTTGTCGAATTGATTCACCGCCTTGGAGATATCGTTCATCGCCGCGTCCAGGTCGCCGCCTTTCAGTTCGTTCTGAGCCTTGCCGATCGGCGTGGAATCATCCTTGGCCGCTGCGATCGCCGACATTTCGTTCCGATCTTCCATCGCGGTCTGGAACTTTTCGTTTTTCTTCAGCTCCTCGACCATCGTTTTGTTGTAATCCTGAAGCGCCGACAACACGCTGCGATGATTGCGAAGCTCATCCCCCTCGTCCGTGGCGATGGCTTTATTCAGTTCATCGGTGGCGCGGCGAATCTTCTCGCCGGCGTTTGCAAGCGCGGCGGGAGCCATGATCGTCGGCATCGCCTGCTTCACGTACTCGCTGTGTTGCGACTGCGATCCGCCCTGCGCCTGCCTCGCAAGCTCCTTCTCATGCTTCGCGAACAGATGGAGCGGCGGCATGAACTGCGCGACCAAAAATGCCACGAGAAAAACCACGGCGGTCGCGATCGCCTGACGCGGGAACTTCAGCGGAAATCGGTTGTAAAGCGACACGCGCATGGCCGCGGCCTCGGCATCCCGCACCGCGGCCTGGGCAAACGGATCGCTCAGCGGACGAGCGTATAACGCCGTGCTGAACTTTTCCTTCAGCCCCAGCGCCTGGTCGATTTTCACCGCCGCGGCATCGGCCGATGGCCGCCGAACGATGCTGGAAATCCACGCCCCAAAAACCGTGCCTCCGAACCCGATCAGGAACAACTCCGCCGGATGGGCGATCGCCCGATCGAGCACCCGCTGCCCGATGACCGCGATCAACACCCCCACCGCCAGAAGCAGGCCCGTCCACGCCCAGGCGTCAAGAAAAATGCCCAGCGTCAGCTTGTTTCGGACCGCCGAAATATGTTGGTCCAGCCGGCTCATGAAGATCGTTCCTCTGAATCATTGTACGCCGGTCAACGGCATCAACAAAACAAAAGCCGCTCGCGCCGCCGCTCACGATTACGACGGCGACAAAGGCCCAAAGTTGCATTTATCAACGCCGGGTGGGCACTATAATGACCTTCAAATGCGCTGGACCCGACGGACAAGTCCGATCCTCTTCGCCCTGATCGGCCTGGCATGTCCCTGCCCGGGGGCCGGCGCGGGAGCAACGCGACCTTCCGGCGCGGCGTCGGCTCCTTCGAGCATCGACGGCCGGGGCGTGGTCGCCGAGTTCAATCAGGCCGTCGCTCAATGGCGGCAATATCCGCTTTTGCCGAAGCGGCCCATATCCCAGGTCGTCCATTTCAGCGAAACCGCCGGGCTGTTGGTCGCCGATTGGCCCATACTCCAATCCGGACCCGTCAGCGGACGCATCCCGCTGACCGATCTCCCCGGCGATTCCATCATCCTCTCCCATTCGACCCCCCGGCATCCTGCCGCCATCTGGCCGATGTTCGAGTATTACGGGGTCTCGGGTTCAATTCCCGTTGGCCGGCATTTGCAGGTGCTGAACACCTCCATGCAACTGCAGGTCGTGCAGGACATCAAATCCCCCGATGAGCTTCTAACGATTTCGCTGATTGAGACGCTGGATGCCGGCGATGATGAGTCCGTGACGCTGCGAGTCCAGAAGATAAAGGGCACGGAGCCCATCCTCAACCTGGCCCTGACCGCCCCGACGCTGCCGGCTCTGCGGCGCGAACATCCGCGCGAATTCGAGCAATACCTGCGCCCGCTCTTTCGACAATTCCATCAGGATCAGGCGGTGTTTGGCGTCGAGGAGCAAGTCGCCTGGCAGGTGATGGCCGACGTTTGGCAGCCGCCGCCTGATTTGCCTTCGCGGCTGGCGCCGCTGATCGCGCAGCTCGACGCCCCTGAATATTCACGGCGCCAGCGGGCCCAGGCGGCATTGCGCCAGATCGGCCAACCGGCGGCGCTGTTTCTGCTAACGGCGGACCGGCGAAATTGGTCGGCCGAGCAAAAAGCCCGCACGGACAAGCTCCTGACCGAGTTCTTTCCCCTCACGGCGCCGCAAGCCAAGGCCTTGGGAATGGACGTGAATTTTCTTTTGGATTGCCTGGCCAGCGACGATCCCGATCTTCGCGCCGCGACGCTCAAGCACCTCGATCGCGCTCTGGGCAGGGATGTGCAACTGAATCTCGAAGCTCCGGCGGCCCAACGACTCGCCGCCATCGCTCAGCTTCGCAAGCAGTTGTCGGCCACGACCCGCGAATCGCAGAAATGAACGCGCGCGGTCGCAATTCCGAGCCGGGCGGCGCATGATTACCGTGGTCTCGCTATGAGCAATTCAGAAAAACCCTGGAGCAAGGCAACCGTTCGCCGCACGTTCATCGCCGGCATCTTCGCGTTTATTCCCCTGGCGGTGACGGCCTTCATTCTCTGGTGGGTGGACGACAAGACCGTCATCTTCACCGACTGGTTGTTTCACAGACGGATTCATTTACTGGGCGTGCTCTTGACGTTGGTGGCGATCTACGCCGTCGGAATGGTCACCAACAGCCTGCTCGGCAAATACCTGCTGGGGATCGTGGATGCGATCATTATGCGATTGCCCATCATTCGCCTGTTCTACCAGGGTTGGAAGCAGATCGCTTTGACGCCGGGCGGAACCGAGGGCGCCTTCTCCCGAGTGGTTCTGATCCCCGACGAATCCGGGACGATGAAGCTGATGGGCTTCAGCAGCGGCCGGCTCGTCGAGGCCCAGGAGCCGACCTACTGTGTGTTCGTTCCGTCATCGCCCAATCCGATCACGGGCCGGCTGTATTTCGCCCGCGCCGATCGATGCCAGTTCATCGAAATGACCACGGAAGAGGCGTTCAAGGTGATTCTGTTGACCGGGAATTACGTTCCGCGGTTGGTTCCGGCCAAGACGCCGCCGGCCCTGCACGGCGATCTCGTCTGAAGATTTCCCGCACGGGCCTTGCATATCGCCGGCAATTCGATAACCTTTTGCGCAAAGGAATTGTCACCCCGGTGCTACATGGAGGTAGCTGATGAATCGTTCAATCAATAGCATCTTGATCGGCGCAATGGTGATGGGAATCTCCGGCGCCATGTTCGTTTCTCTTCTCGGCTGCGGCAGCGACGTGCTCACCTGGTCGAAGGACGCCAAGCAGCAAGGCATCCAGGATTACAACGACGGCCGCTATGCCGAGGCCGCCGGCGCTTTCAGCAACGCGATCCGGCAAAGTCCGCTCGATCCCGAGAGCGAGTATTGGCTGGCGCTCAGTTACGAGCAGATGCAGTCGTATCACGAATCGATCGACGCGTATAAGACCAGCCTTCGCCTCATGCCCGCGCCCGGCACGGTTTATTACAACGCCGCCATGCACGATAGCGCGTTCGATCGCCTGGCGCGCATCGTCGCCCGCAACGACCCAACCGGGCGGGAAACGGACCTGATCGTCCAGACCGCCGCCCAGAGCCGATCCAGCGAGGACTATCGCCTGCTGGGCTGGGTTTTCCGCTATCGCGGCGACGCCGACAGCGCCTTGGACAACTATCGCCACGCCGTGCAGATCGATCCGAGCAATTTCCTCGCCCAGCGCGAACTGGGGATTTATCTCCAGCAGTTGAACCAGAACCAGGAAGCCGGCCAGGTGTTGCGCGACGCCTACCGTTTGAATCAGAACGACAGCCAGGTCAACAGCGCGCTACGGCGGCTCGGCATGGAGCCGGGCCCAAGCCTGCTCGCGCAACAACACGCGCAGCCACAGGCGACGCATCCCCTGCTGTTGCCGCCCGATCCGATCGCCTCGGACCAGAACGGTCCAACGCCGGCGGCCAGCACGGATGGTCCAACGCCCGACCTCCCCGCGCCGCGCAATTAGTTTAGCGGCGTCGCTTGCGACGCGCTTGCTTGCCTAACAACGCGCACCCGTTACGACTGCGCATTCCGCGAGAGGTTTGAACGCTTCGATCAAACCCCCATCCGCAGCCCCGGAATTTGTTTGGCCACCTCATCCGGCCGAAGCGTGCTCACTTTCCAATCCGCGATGGCCAGCCGCTCCAGCGCATGCAACGTTGCCACGCCAAGCGTGGGAAACCCCGCCGCCTTCGCCGCCTTGATGACATTCGGCGCATCCTCCACCACCAGGCAATCGGACGGCTTCAGCGGCGTTTTCAGGTTCCGCGATATCAGCTTCGCGCAGAGGAAATAACCCTGCGGGTCCGGCTTGCCGACCGTCACGTCCTGGGCGGCAACGATCACGCCGAAGCAATCGCGCAGGGCCACGCCTTCCAGCATGGCCTCGATCTCCTCGCGCAGCGCCGGAGCAGATCGCAAGGGGATAATGCCGCCACAGCCCGCGCACGAATTCCTCCGCGCCGGGCAGAGCGTGGTATTTGCGATCCTCGATCAGTTCCATGACCACCTCGCTCTTGCGGGTCATCAAGTGCAGCAGCTTCTTCGGCTCCAGCGGGATTTTGCGATCCTCGAACAGATGCCGGAACGCGCCGCGATCGTCGAAGCCGATCAGCTCGCGATAGTATTCCTCCTCGGAAAGCTCGATGCCCTCCGCTTTGAGAATCTGGTGAAAGGCGTAGAAATGCAGCGGCTCGCTGTTCACGATCACGCCGTCGAAATCCAGAAGCACGGCAAGGGGCCATTCGACCATTGTGAAATGATTATCTGGCTTGGGCCGAGATGGCAATCATACGCATCGTGATTATTCGGCGCGCTTGCTCGTTTAGCGGCCCCGCTTGCGGGTGGCGCCGCCGTGGTCTATGGCGCGCGACGATCATTTACGAACCGTATCACTCTGAAGCAGAAGAATTCCTCTACGCCGGCCGCGCCGAGGGCCCGCGCCGGTCCAGTAATCCACAGGTCCGGTAAAATGGCCGATAACATTCTGGGCGATATACCGAATCGTTAAATTGCACACAATGGGAAGAATAGATAGTTTATTGTTTCGCAGAAAAAGACATAGAAATTGGAAATTCTTGCGCTCCCTGGCCTATGTGGAATACAAGTGATTGATTCAAAACAAGTTAACGTTTTTATGAAGATGCGCGTCGTCTTCAAGAATCGTAATGGCCAGCGTCGATACCTATTTCAATGAGGAACCCACCATAGCAGGTGATGGCGATGGAGTCGCCAGTCTGATGGTGGAACGGGGTGGGCTAGCCGGAGAGCGGTCATGAGCCAGATCAACAACATTTCTCAGAGTACGCCGGTCCAAAAGATCGTCGCCAATCCGATTCAAAAGCAGCTTCCCGCCGATGCACCGCCAGCGATGAGCGCGACTGACAAGCTGGAGTTGTCCGGGGCCAGCCATCTGTTGCAGGCGCTGAAATCCAACGACGTGCGCACGGAAAAAGTTACCGCCATTCGCCAGCAGGTTCAGGACGGAACCTATGACGCCGACGGCAAGAAGCTCGACGCGGCGATCAACAGCCTGCTGGATGAACTGAACAAATAATACGGAAGCACCGCACGTACATGCGGTCCTCCCGCCATCGATCATCGCTTCACGTGTGATAGTCCGCGTTGATCGTGACGTAATCCTTCGACAGATCGCACGTCCAGACCGTCGCGGATGATTTGCCCAGCCGGCAGTTCAAATCCACCGCGACTTTCTTCGCCGCCAGCGATCGGCTGACGGCCGGTGCGCTGAACGGCACGGGTCGGCCGGATTTGAAAACGATCGTATTTTGAAGCGATAGCTCGGCGCGCTCCGAATCGAACGCCGCGCCGCACAGACCCGCGGCAACCACGATCCGGCCCCAATTCGGATCGTTGCCGTTCATCGCGCATTTCACCAGCGGCGAATTGGCGACGGCACGGGCCATGAGATTGGCATCCGCCTGCGTCTTGGCCCCGCGAACATGGATCTCCACGACCTTCGTGGCGCCTTCCCCATCCTCGGCGATTTTGATGGCCAGGGTCTGACAAACCTCCTTCATCGCCGCGGCGAAGGATTTGATCCCTCCGCCCGATTCGATGGCCGCGCCAAGACCCGAGGCCAAAATCGCCGCGGTGTCGTTCGTGCTGGTTTGGTCGTCAACCGTCACCGCGTTGAAGCTCGCCTCCGCCGTGTCGGCCAGGATTCTTCGCAGAATAACGGGCGAAATCTTCGCGTCCGTCGTCAAATAGGCGAGCATCGTCGCATGGGCGGCAAGCCGGGGCCCGATCATTCCCGAGCCTTTGCAAACGCCGGCGACGGTGATCCACTGGCGCCGGAATCGAAACCGAGCGGCAGCCGCCTTGCGCCGCGTGTCGGTCGTCAAAATCGCGTCGCAAAATCGGCGCGCGTGCCCCGGCGAATCGCCCAGGTTTTTCGCGGCTCGCGCGATGCCGAATCGAATTCTGTCCATCGGCAAATGCTGCCCGATGATTCCCGTGGAGGAAGGCAGAATCTCACCCGGGTCGCAGCCAATCTCGCCGGCGGCGAGCCGGCACATCTCGCGGGCATCCGCTTCGCCGCGGCGTCCGGTGCAGGCGTTGGCGTTTCCGGAATTCACCACGATCCCGCGCAGTTTGCCTCCGGCCACGTGCTCGCGGCCGATCTTGACCGGAGCGGCGAGGGAGCCTTGTTGGTCGTAAAAACCGCGGCGGCGGATGCGAGCACGTCGCAAACCAGGATCGCCACGTCCGGCGCCGGCGTGGATTTGAGGCCGGCCTCGGCAGTGCCGGCCCGAAAGCCGCGCGGGGATAGCAAATGAAGTTGGGACATGGTCTTCGTTAAAGAATATTACCGCCGACGCCCTCAGATTTCGCTCGTCAGCCGCGCCTGGCTGATCTCGCGCGGCAAATGCTCTATCAGGTCGGGCTGAGGCAGTTCCTTGTCGGTGCGCGCTCCCAGCTCGGCCATCTTGCGCCGTCGGCATCACGCGGCCCTCCAACGACCCGAGCACCGAATTGTAATCCGCCACCGCGGAATTCAGGCTGCGGCCGAGCTTGGAAATGTGGCTCAGCACCGTGCCGATGCGCTCGTACAATTCCACGCCCAACGAGCGGATTTGCTCGGCATTCTCGGTGATCTCCTCCTGCCGCCAGCCGAATTCGATGGTCTTCAGCAGCGCGATCAAAGTGGTCGGCGTGGCGATCAGGACGTGATTCTTGATGCAATCCTCCACCAGCGAAGCGTCCTGCTCGACCGCGGCGTACAGAAACGCTTCGCCGGGCAGGAACATGATGACGTATTCCGGCGAGCGCGAAAACTGCGACCAATAGCTCTTGGCGGACAACTCGCGGGAGCGGCCGCGGACTTGCTGCGCGTGTCGCTGAAGGTGCATCTTCCGCGTGTCTTCGTCCACCGCCGCCGCCGCGTCGAGGAAAGCGTCCAGGCTGGTCTTGCAATCGATCACCACGTCCCGATCACGGGGGAGCTTCACGACCATATCCGGCCGGAGCTTGCCCTGGTCACCATCGACAGTTTTCTGCTCGACGAAATCGCACTTGCTCGACAACCCGGCGAGTTCCACCAGTCGGCGGAGTGAGATTTCGCCCCACTGGCCGCGAACCGTCGGACGCGACAGGGCCGTCACGAGCTGCGACGTTTGCGTGTTGAGCGTCCGCTGCGTCTCGGTGAGCGTGCCAAGCTGCTCGCGCAGCATGCTGGTAGGATTCCACGCGAGATTTCTCGATCTCGCCGACGCGTTGCTGGTATTGGTCCATCAATCCGCGCAGCGGTTTGAGCAGGGCGTCGATCTGCTCCTTGCGCTGGTCCAGCGAACCCGCCGCCTCCGCCGCCAGCGTGGCGAATCGCTCCTTGGCCAATTGGAGAAACGTTTCGTTGTTGCGAGCCAGGACCTCGGCCGATGCGCTGGCGAAAGCCTGACGCAATTGCTCCTGCGCTTGTTCGAGCAGTTGGCGCTGTTCGAGGAGATTCTGCTGAGCGGCGGCGAATTGGGTCTTGGCGGTGGCCAGATCGCGCTCGCTCTGGGCCAGGGCGTCGCGAAGGGATTGCGTCTGCGCTTTCTCCGCGGCGATTTGCCCTGCAAGATCGGCCTGCCGCTGCTCCGCCACCTGCCAGCGCCGCGACGCCTGCGAAATACCGAGCAGAGCGCCGATGGCGATTCCAATGACAAATCCCACAACGCTTGCCACCAAGAGCATTCGACTCCGTTCCTTGCCGAGTTGAACCGTAACCTAACACCAACGGCGCGATTGGAAAAGGCCCCACGCTCCCACGGCCAAGGCCGGGAAATCCACCGGATGACGCAAAATCTCCCGCGCCGGGGTTGCGGCTTCGACACCCTTCGCGCATGTTATCCACACCCTGTTCATGAATCGCATGGTTTACAGAATATTGGCCTGCGTAAGTGTGCTGCTGATGGCGGGCTGTCAGGCCGATCCCTATCCCCTGGCGACGCCAAGGCGCGTGGCTGACGTGACGGCGGCGATTTCCCCAGCCGTCGTACGCGTGGACGTTGCCCAGGCGATTTACAAGGACGGCAAGCAAAGCCTTGTCCGCGGCAATGGATCGGGCGTCATCATCGACCAGCAAGGCCGAATCCTGACCAATTACCACGTCGCCGGCCGGGCCATTGAAATCTACGTCACCCTGGCCGACCGGGAGCGTGTGCCGGCGCGACTCATCGGCGATGACCATTGGACCGACCTGGCCGTCATTCAGATGGACATGGACGCCGTCAAGCGGCAGAACATCACCTTCAGCTCGGCCCAGCTTGGTGACAGCACGAGCCTGGTGGTCGGGCAGGACGTGATGGCGTTCGGCACGCCGTTCGGCCTGGCGCGGACCGTCACCCGCGGCAGCATTTCCAACACCGACCGCACGTTTTACGACGTCCAGCAGCGCATGGACATCGACGGTTACGAAACCGGCGACTTTTCCAACTGGATTCAGATGGACGTTCCGATCAATCCCGGCAACAGCGGCGGACCGCTCGTGGACATCAACGCAAAAGTGGTCGGCATCAACATGCGCGGCGGCGGGCAAAACCTGAATTTCGCGATTCCGATCGACACCGCCAAGCCGGTCATCGCGGCCATTCTGGCGACGGCCGCCCCGGGCGTGAAGGGCCGGGTGGATCGCAGCGACCTGGGCCTTGAGCTGATGCCGATGCACGAATTGGAAACGTTCTACGACATCGACATCAACCGGGGCGTGCTGATCAACAGCGTGGACAAGATCGGTCCCTACGCCGACGCCGGGGGAAAGGCGCAGGACATTTTGCTGACGATCAACGGGCAGCAGACCAACGTGCGGTTCCCGGAGGAACTTGCGGCGGTGCGGCAGCGGCTGGCATCGCTGCCCATCGGCGGCGACGTGCAACTCACCGTCAAGAGAGGCAAGGACATTCTCACTCTCACGGCCAGGACAACGCGATTGGAAGGATTCCTCGGCGAAGAGCGCGGCTTCACGCAATGGGGCGTTTCCATGCGCCAGGTCACCCGCCCCTACGCCATCGCTTCTCAGCTTGACCAGGTCGCGGGGGTGTGGATCACGAGCATGGCCGACGGCGAGCCGGTGGAACGCGCGCATCTCGAGACCGGCGACGTGATTCTCTCGGTCAATAACGCTCCGGTGAAGGACATGGCGCAGTTTCAGGGCTTGTACGACAAGACCATTAAGGAGAAGCTGGATCGGGTTGCACTGGAAGTGCAGCGAGGCCGGGAGGTTTTTACCGCGATCCTGAAAGTGAAGGAGTACGCGCCGGACACCGAGCCCGGCGATTAGGAGCCGCATGAAAAATATCGAGCGAATGATCGGATGGATCGCGGTTTTGCTTTCGCTGTCGAGTGCGGTCGCGGCGGCCCAGGACGCCAAGACGATTCGCGCCATGTACGACCTGGCCAAGCCATCGCTGGTCGCCGTCAAGTACACCTGGACAAACGAACTGGGCTCGCAGGAACTCTCGGCGGCGGGGGTGATCGTCAGCGACGATGGACTGGTGATCATGCCCATCGGCATCGTGACGCCGGCGCTGGTTCCCGACGATCAGATGCAGAAATTCAAGATCGTCGTGCCGAGCGAAACGGGGGACGAAACGGAAATCGACGCGACGCTGCAGGGGCGCGATGAGCGGTCGAGCCTGGCGTTTGTCCGGGCCGATTCGCCGCAGAAATGGAAGTCGATCAAGTTCGTCGATGCCACGCCGCAAATCGGCGATCCGCTCTATTCCGTCGGGATTCTGCCCAAAGGCGCCGGATACAAGGCGCTGGTGACCACGGCGTTCATGTCCACGCGGCTGCGCGGTCCGGTCCCGCAGATTTTGGTGGGCGGGCAATTGGCCGGCGTCGGAGCGATCGTTCTCGACGCCAAGGGCCGGGCCATCGGATACGTCCACGCCCGCAGCCTCGGCGAAGTGCTTCTGGATAATCCGGAGAATCCGGACGACCTTCCGACGTTGAGCAACGCGCCGCGGTTGTTCATTCCCGCCGGCGACTTTCTGTCGGCGATTCGGCAGCCCCCCTCGCCCGACAAGCCGATCGTCATTCCCTGGATCGGTTGCGAGATGAAAGGACTGGAGAAGGAGGATGCGGAGTATTTCGGACTGGAGAACGTGCCCGCCGTGCAGATCGGCGACGTGGTTCCCGATTCCCCCGCGGCCAAGGCCGGGCTGAATCGGCTGGACGTCATCACCCAGATCGACGGCAAGGCGATCGAGCGCGGCGATCTCCCGGTGGAACTGCCCGAGATCGTCACCCGCAAGATTCAGCGGATGGAAGTTGGGGACAAAGTGACCTTTTCGGTGATCCGGGCCAAGGGAGACGTGCCCAAGCAGATCGTCGTGACGCTGGAAGCGCGTCCCAAGGAGCCGCACCAGGCCAAGCGATTTTATGCCAAGGACCTGGGGTTTGTGGCCCGTGAAGTGACGTTCGTGGACACGTATCGGCGGAAGATGGGCGCGACAACCGGCGGCGTCGTGGTGGCCCTGCTCCGCCCGCAGGCGGCCGCTCAGGCCGCCAGGCTCGGACCCAACGACCTGATCATCCAGATGAACGGCCAGCCGGTGGTGAATCTCGACGAGTTCAAAAAGGATTACCTGGAGTTTCGCAAGACAAGGCCCAACGATCCGCTGGTCCTGGAAGTGATGCAGGTGGACGGCAAGCAACGGACGATCAACATCGAGCCGCCGCAGACCGACGTCCAACCCGAAAACTGACGGCAACCCCATTTAACCCCCGGTGATTCACCGGGGGCGAATTGTTATCCGCGCACCACCTTCTCCACGTCGATTCGATACACGCTCTGCACGTGCCCCGCGGCCGACTGCACCCCCACGTGCAGCGTCCCCACCACGTCCACAAAATCGCTGGAATATTCCGCCTCATGTCCGGGAAGCACCGACGCGGCGACGAAATGCTGAATCTTCGGCGGCCCGTTGAAGCAGCAGTTGGTAATCGAATAAACCAGCGTGAAACTGCGGATATTTCCGTTGGCGACGTACGGCTCGTACATCTGCCCGGTGAGCAAAACCCGCTTCCCGTCGAGTTGCCGGTATCGCAGCGGAATGTCCTGGGTGGTGCCGGCATCCTGATCCATCTCGAAGTTGCTCATCGCCTTGAGATCGACCACCAGCAGATCGCCGCGCCGCGTGATGCCGCCGGTGATCACCGAATCCATGTACACGTACGTCGGATATCCAAAGAGGAAAACGACGGTGGCCAACAGCATGAGCCCGCGCCAGGTGAGCTTTTGCCACCAGGATTTCCGCCAGCGATTTTGTGACAGCACGCGCGTCATCAAGTAACGACGAGATTCGTCGCGACCGGCGTGCGATACGCTTTCATGGCCGGCACAAGCCCGGCGATGATCGCCAGCACGATCACGGCGATTACGTAAATCCCTTCGTTGAGCAGTTCCCATGCATTATAGCTGAGGCTCTCGCCGTAGTTCTCGAGCATATACCACGCTCCGATCGCATTGACGCCATGGCCCGCCAGCAGACCCAGAACCGATCCGAAAGCGGCGATGAATCCCGCTTCGAGGCAGATGAGGGTCAGGACCGTTTTGCGCGTTGCGCCCAGCGCTCGCAAGATGGCGATTTCCTTCAGCCGGGCCGAGACGGAATTATAAATGCTCACCAGGATTCCCACCGCGGCGACGATCGTCACCAGCGAGCAGATCAGCAGCAGGAGTTTTCGCGTCGGGCTTAGGAACGTGTTGAAAAAATCCCGCATGACCGACGCGGGATTGACGGCCATCACGTCCGTGGAATTGTTCAGATCGTATTCCAGGGCCGCTTCGGTGTCGCCGCCGCGGGACTGCACCAGGATTGCCGATACCGCCCAGATTTCCGGAGGCAGCTTGAGCTTGATCGTCCGGTCGTGAGTGTCAAAGTCGTAGTTGCTGAAATGCTGGATGCCATTGGCATCGGCCAGATGAGGTTGATCCGAGTCGCTGTCCGGATCAAAGGTCACGGGCGCTTCGCCCTCGCGCAGCTTGGCCTGGGCGATCAGCCCGGCGCCGTGCTCGGCGATGGTATAAAAACTCAGCAGCGGAATGTACACGACCCGATCGATGGCCGTATGCGTCGGGGCAAGGACGCCGACGACTGTCCAGACCTGCATGTGAATATCCGGCGGCCGGCCCGGGACCGCCAGCCCGTGCGTGGCCCGGAACGTCGTGCCGATCCCCTGCTTGGTCAGGCGTGGAATGTCGCTGCCGACGATCGCCTCGAATTTGCTTCCGGCGAATACCCGGCCTTCGGCGATCTCCAGCTTCTGATCGGGACGATAGTCCATCACCTCATCGGGAGGCAGAGGATTGCCCCGATCGTCGTAGCCGAAGAGTTTCGGCAGCGTTCCCACGATGCGGTATTGCCCGTTGAGCGTATCCCCGACGACCGTCGGAACCGCGATCTTCACGTATTTGTAGTAATTGTCCGGCGGCACGGGAATTCCCGCCGGCGGCTTCAGCAGGTTCGTGTACTGGCTAAAGGGAATGTTCCCCGGGCTGACGTTCCAGGTGATAGATCGTGTTCAGCACCAGTTGCAGCTTGGAGCCTTTCTTTCCGATGATCGCGTCGTAGCCGTAGTCGTTCTGGCCGAAAAGCGATTCGCTCTCGCGGCCGAGAACCATGATCGCCACCGCCAGGCCGACGCCCAGCATGACCGACAGGGTCGTGAGCCACGTTGACAGCGCCCGCTGCCGCATTTGCTTGAATACCAGTTGCAAGTAATTCATGGTAGTTGTCCCCTTAAGCTCCCGCGGCGACGCCGTGGACTTTGGTTTGATTGATCTCCGAAAGGACGAGCACCCGCGGCAGTTGGCGGGCGATGTCCAGGTCGTGACTCACCAGCAGCAGCGATGCCCCCACGTCCGTGCAGAGCTTTCGGATCAGATCCAAAACCTGCTGGGCGTTGGCGGCATCGAGTGCGCCGGTCGGCTCGTCGGCCAGCACCAGTTTCGGCCGGCTCGCCAGGGCTCGCGCCACGGCGACGCGCTGCTGCTGGCCAAGGGACAACTTCTGGGGGCGGTAATGCAGGCGATCGCTCAGCCCAACTTCGGCCAGCAGATGCTGCGCCCATTGGCGGTCGTGAGGCCGCCCCGTGAAGCTCATCCCCAGCAGCACGTTTTCCAGCGCGGTGAATCCCGGCAAAAGGTGGTGCGTCTGAAAGATGTAGCCGATGTTCCGGCCGCGGAATTCATCGCGCTGCGGCTCGGAGAGCAGGGTCAAATCAATCGAATCGAGCGAATCGGGTTTGTTCGGATCGAATCCGAAAACGATGTTGCCGCTGTCGGGAACAAGAATCCCCGCGATCATGTGCAGCAGCGTTGTCTTGCCCGATCCGCTCGTGCCGATGAGAGCGACCTGCTCGCCGTCGGCGAGATACAGTTCGGGTATGTCGATCACCGGCACGCTGCTGGCGTCCGGCGCGATGTACGTTTTCTTCAGCTTGTGAAGTAGCAGTCCCATGCCTGGCTCCTGAATGCCGCGTGCCAAATTGCGCGGCAGAGAAAGATGGATGGTAATGTGACGACTCGGGCAAGCTCAGGCGGATGGGGGACCGCGGCACTGCTCCGCGGCGATGCAAATAGGCGAATATTGCGATGGGAACTCGAATGACAAATATCCCAGGCATGCCCGTCGGCGCCAGCGGCATCGGGGGCACATGCTGCGCCGTCAGCGGAGCGTGCAACATGGCGCAGATCACGCAGGTCGAGGGGTCATGAACCGGTGGCCGCACCGGCAGACGTTTCCCCCGGGAATCCGAGCCGTCTGTCGTCATCGGCTTGAAGCGCGCCCAGGACCGATTCACCTCGGCTAGATGCAGGCGCTGGAAGGGCGCCGGCCCAAGCGTGAAGAATATGCCGACCAGAAAGATGGCGGGATAGCGCAACACCAGCACATATTTAGCGCCTCGGCCGGCTCGCGGTCAAGTTGGAGCTTGGCTGAGCAAACAGAGCCGGGGCGTGTCGCCCCGGTCTTATCCGGGCCGACACGGCCCGGCTCCGTCAAGGCGGTCAAGTTGGACCTTGGCGAAACGGCAACCCTCGCATTATCCTGTTGCCATGGCAGCCAAACTCCGCTGGGGAATCCTCGGAACCGGCAACATCGCGTCGCAATTCGCCAAAGGCATGGCCTTCAGCCGGCGCGGAACGGTCGCGGTCGTTGGATCGCGCCGGCAGAAATCGGCCGAGGAATTCGCCCGAAATCACACGATTCCCCGTGCTTTGGGAAGCTATGAATCGCTCATTGCCGACGGGGAGATTGACGTTATCTACAATTCGCTGCCGAATTCCCTGCACGCCGACTGGACGATTCGCGCCCTGAAGGCGGGAAAACATGTTTTGTGCGAGAAGCCGCTGGCGCTGAACGCGGCCGAGGCGGACGCAATGTTCGACGCCGCGCAGAAGGCGGGGCGCGTGCTGGTCGAGGCGTTCATGTACCGCTCGCACCCGCAGACGCAGGCGCTGGTTGAAGCCGTGCGCAGCGGCGCGATCGGGCCGCTTCGGCTCATCCGCTCCAGCTTCTGCTATCGCACCCGCTCGATCGAGGGAAACGTGCCGCTTTGCGCGCCAGCTCGGCGGCGGCGGGCTGATGGACGTCGGCTGCTACTGCATCAATTTCGCCCGGCTCTTCGCCGGGGCCGAGCCAACCGCCATCCATGCGGCGGCGAATTTCCATCCCACCGGCGTGGATGAGCTGGCGGTTGCAACCCTGGTTTTTCCGAACAACGTCGTTTCGAGTTTCACCTGCGGCATGTGCCTGCACGCGGACAACACCGCGTATCTCTGCGGCGAAGATGGGTTCATCGAAGTCCCGGTTCCGTGGAAACCCGCGCCGGAAAATTCCAAATTCATCGTGACCCGCGGCAACGAGCCGAAAATGGATAAGCCCAAATCCGTTGCCCCGCCGCCACGCGAGGTCAAAACCATCGACGCCCCCGGCGACTTGTATCAAATGGAGGCCGACGACTTTGCCGCGGCTGTTCTCGATGGCCGGCCCCCGCGCATCAGCCGCGAAGATTCCGTTGGGAACATGCGCGTGCTCGATGAAATGCGGCGGCAAATCGGATTGGAGTTCTAAAGCGACTATGCAAATCCTGAGCGACACCGGCGGCGTTGCCGCCACCAATTGTTACCTGATCGCCGACGAAGCCGCCGGGCAGGCCGTCCTGTTTGACGCCCCCGATCACACGGTCGCACCGCTTCTCGAAGAGGCGAAAAGGCGAAAGTGGGAAATCATCGGGCTGTGGCTCACGCATGGGCATTTCGATCACCTGGCCGATCACGCCCTGGTTATCGAGAAGTTCCCCAATGCCAAGGTGCTGATCCATCGGCTGGATGAGCCGAAGCTGATCCAGCCGCACAGCCGGTTTTTTCCGCTGCCGTTCGTGATTCCCTCGCGGAGGGCCGATGGATATGTCGAGGATGGCCAGACGCTGAAGATCGGGTCGATCTCGCTGACCGCCATCCACACGCCGGGGCACTCGCCGGGGCACGTGGTGTACCATTTTCCAGAACAAAACGTTCTTGTCGGCGGGGATTTGATCTTCGTGAACTCGATGGGCCGGACGGATTTGCCGGATTCCGATCCCGGCCGGATGCAGGAGTCGATCCGGCGCGTGATGAAGCTGCCGGAGCAAACCCGGCTTCTTCCCGGTCACGGAGCGGTCACCACCCTGGCCGACGAGGCGGCGCAGAATCCGTATGTGATTGAGGCAATGTCGGCTTCGCCTTTTTAACGCCATTTGCCTTTTTAATCGCCCCTCTGCCCATATACGCCAAAATGCCAGGCGACACAGATTTGCGAGTAACGCAAGTGCTTCCGGATCGATCTCATTTATATGGATTTTCCCTAGCCTCTTGTTCCATTGCCGTGAAGTCTGCCTTGGCTTGTTCCATAAGGACCGGCATTAGCGGCGAGCACTCGGTCTTTAGTCCCGCGGACTGAACTCGCACTTGCTCAATAGCTTCGGCACCTTCAAGGAATTCCAAGAACTCCCGAACGCAAAGCACGCGTTGATGCAAAGAGGTCTTGGTTGCTTCTTGGTATAATCCGCAAATGCGGGTCAGCACTTTGGTACTTGTAATCGGAGTATCCAACATCACTGCCTCCCAATAGGAGAACAGATTTGGCATGCGCCGCAGCAGATATAGGCCTTTCGTTGTTATTCGTATATGTCCCCATGCGGCCGGGTTGTCTATCATTTGGATATCCGGAACAATAATTTCCTCATCAATCATTTTCGCTATAGCGTCGATGTGGCTCCCCTCCTCCAACCCGAGGCCGCCAAGGATCACTTTGGCCGCAGTGACCGAAACAAACCCGACGCCCGCCGTCGTGCTCACCCTACAATACATTGCGACCCAATTAAGGAAATATGCCTTGGTGAAATATGATTGCGCAGAACCGACGCCACCGACCGGCGCGAAAAGGTTCGGAACTGGAGAGCGATGGGAGGCATAGTATGAATAATGGCCAAACGCAATTGATTTGAACACCTGCGGCAGCAATAGAACATACTCGTTTTTCTGGACAATGGCTTGGAGATATTGATCCGCATCAGTATGGCCACTGCGCAACAAATCTAGGAAAATCTCCAGACCCTTTTCGAACGCTCCCATTTGCGATGCTTTCATAGAATAGGGTTATCCGTTCGTCCTTTAGAAAAGCGCCATGAACAATGCGCAGGTACTTCGCGAACTGCGTCGCCTCGATGACAATATTTCCGATGTAGAATTCGGATGAAGGAGACACCTCACTCTCGATCTGGTCTATCGCGTATTCAAGTCGCTTGGCAAGAACGTCTCTCGCGCGGCGCGGGGATGTGATAGACAATATCGTGGTAGGCGGATAGAGGCCCCCCTCCGCGCGTCCCGAAGTGCCAATACCATTCCTCGCGCAATGCCACGATGATCAAGCCCCTCGTCTCATCTTCGATAGTCCGTGAGATAACGTATACGGCTGCCTGATATGCTGGCTCGCATTGGTCGGCGTTGTCCAAGATAATGCACACGTGCCGGTGATACCGCTCTCTGAGAACCCTGCACGCGCCGACCACAAATTCCCTGTCGCTCGCCCTGAGCTTGATAAATTCATCAAGCAAAAGCTTTGCATATGTTGACGGCTCAGAGTCTTTGATATTTTTCGTCAGCTTGTTGAAGCGAGCGATTTGTGGCCAGAAAACCTGTGTTAGGCCCTCTTGGCTTAACAGATCGTAGGTAGTTGTTTCGCCAGGGACAAGATGTTCATCTAGCGCCTCGATCTGCTCGCGGAGGCGACGGTAAATAAGATCGCCAATGCGTGTCGGGTCCAACTCGGGTTTTCGAAAATCGATGAAGAACGCACACGTATCTCGATGAGTAGCGTCGTTCTCGGGGTTCAAGGTGAAAAAGCGTTTCAGGAACATAGTTTTTCCGACACCGATGCCACCGATCACCAGAAGCGTTTGCGCCGCGTGTTGCGGTGTCAGACAACTAGAAATCTTCGCCTGAAACTTGCGAAACGCATTGCCCGATCTCACATCGACAACCGACGAAACATACGCTGGTGGTCGGTCAAGCAAAAGCGCCTCAAATTCCTGGTTGCGAAGCGTTGTCTCACCCGGAAGCACATAGCAATGCTCAATCACTTCATTGGAGTCATCGCGCGTGACATCGGTAAACACGCGCCGGATCACTGACTCGAGGCGCAGTCCGACCAAATTACGCTGAACAATCGCATCCGGATCTGCATAGGTTGAGGTTACGCTCACCGGCGGAGATGGTGGGGCGTCACTCATTAACCGTCTTATGGGGCGATGTCCCAACGATAGTTGAAGGTTGAAAAAGGTGGCGGCTCCGAATCCGGCGATCCCCACGTTAGGATCGACTGTGATTCATCCCTTAACGGAAAGGAGCCACCACAATGGCAGCGTACCAAGTCGTGACCGCCGCCGACAAGCGGCAACTCTCGGATTTTCTCGTCCGCGAAGGTCAATTCCTGCTCCCCATGGTCAAACTCATCGAGCAATCGGAGCTGGCCCTCTCACAAGTGATCGACGTGACCGGTCGAGCCTGCGTCGAAGCGGTGCTGGAGATGTCGGCCAGGGAGGTTGCCGGAGGCAAATCGCCGGGAAAGGCGTCGGGGGATGTGCGTTGGCACGGGAGCCAGGAGGGATTGGCGCACCTGGGGGACCGCAAGCTGCGGGTCCGCCGGCCGCGGCTGCGGCATAAGACCGAGGGGGAAACGTCCATTCCCGCCTATGAGGCGATCAAGAGCGGCGGCAAGCTGGCCGGGCGCATGATGTCGATCCTGCTGGATGGCGTCAGCACGCGGAAGTATCAGCGGGTGATCCCGGAGATGGCCGAAACGGTCGGCGTCAGCAAGAGCGCCGTGAGCCGCGCCAACATCGAGGCGGGCGAAAAACTTCTGGAAGAACTGGCCGAGCGTCGCTTGGATGATCTGGATCTTCCGATCGTTTATCTCGACGGCCTTCGGCTGGGCCAGCACCACGTCCTGGGCGCGGTTGGCGTTGATTCTTCCGGGCAAAAGCACGTTCTGGGCTTGCGGGAAGGCTCCAGTGAAAACACGACGGGGGTGACGGAACTTCTGAACGATCTGGTGCGGCGGGGATTGGACGCCCATCGCCGGCGGCTGTTCGTGATCGACGGCTCCAAGGCGTTGCGCAACGGCATCGACACGGTGTTCGGCACGAATAATCCCGTGCAACGCTGCCGCACGCACAAGCTGCGCAACGTGCTGGATCATCTGCCCAAGGACCAACACGCCAATGTCAAATCGACGCTGCGAGCGGCGTGGAAGCTTTCGCCCGAACAAGGCAAGCGTCACATCGAGCAACTCGCCAAGTGGTACGAGAAGAAACATCCCTCCGCCTCTGGCAGCTTATTGGAAGGCTTGGATGAATTGTTCACGATCAACGCGATGGGCTTGCCGCCGAAACTCATGCGTTGCCTGGCGACGACCAACGTGATCGAAAGCACCAACGGCGGCGTGCGGCAGCGGATCAACCGCGTGAAGAACTGGCAGGATGGTTCAATGGCCTTGCGCTGGGCGTCGGCCGCGTTCGAGGCGACGGCGGCCAACTTCCGAAAGATCATGGGCCACCAGCAGTTGTGGATGCTCCAGGCGCATCTCGATCAGTCGTCAGAGAAGGAACATTTTGGCGAACAGATGAAGGCCGGGTAGATGATGAACTCTCAGGCCGCCACCGATCCTTCAACTACGAACGGGACAACGCCTCTTATGGTCTTCCCCTCTGTGACTGCATCCTTGGACAATATGTCGTAGATGTCTGAAAAATCGCAGTCTTCTGAATATAAGTCAGGAATCACGATAGCGTCACCTTCTTCCCATTTGACGCCATCGGACCGGTTCCCGATGAAGACGATGAATACTTGTCCGTTGGTCAAAACCGCGATCGGTGCCGACCAGGTCCAGCAGTATTTCGCGACTTGTTGGATCGGCTGTTCGAGGGTGGGATTTGCGTTGGCCAGATTCGAAAGTTTTAAACGCCGGAGCCCTTTTTGCTTGGCGACCGGAAGTTCGACGCCAGCTCGCTTGGCTTCGACGATCATCGTCGGACGAGTTGTGGACAGAATATAGTCGAGCCGCTGTTTCTTCTCCGTCGATTCGCGTCTGATAGCGGCTTCAGACCAGCCGAGGCAATCGATCAGCAATGTGTCGATGAATTTGGATCGTGTGTCGGATTCTGTCCATTCTTCTGATTTGAAAATGCAACCTCGAGATCGTAGCTCGCTGAAGGCCGTGGTGTGCGTGTCCAGTTTGATCACGACGGTATTTCCCAAAAAAAAACAGCGATAGCGCTAAAACGCTTCGCTGCTTTGCTCCATTGATTCTGTTCCGTATTCACATTGGGTTTGACTCCATTAGACGCACGAGTTCTAACGGGGTTTAGTCTAGAATGGACACGCCAGGAAGTCTACAGGCAAATTGCAGATTTCTCGGGTGAGGGGCG
>CAWAPL010000007.1:0-202524 GCA_963783845.1 uncultured Phycisphaerales bacterium | reverse complement strand
AGCGGCAACTGCTTCATCGCCTCATGGGCCAGCAGCGCCTCGATCTCTCCCATCTCACCAGCGACGTGGTCATCATCGCCCACGATCTTCTCCCCAGCCAGACGGCTTCGCTCGATAGACTGCACGTCAAAGGCTTTGCCACCGACGCCGGCGGCCGCACCAGCCATACCGCCATCGTCGCCCGCGCCATGGGCATTCCCGCCATCGTCGGCCTGGGCAACATCACCGGCGAGGTTTCCGCCGGAGACACCGTCATCATCGATGGAAATCACGGCGTCGTCATCATCAATCCCGACGAGCAGGCGGTGGCCGAGAATCGCGACGCCGAACTCCGCCGCCTGCAACTGGACTCCGAACGAGCCACACTCCAGGATTTGCCCGCTCAGACCCTCGATGGACACCTCATCAGCCTCATGGCGAACATCGAATTCCCCGCCGAGGTTGACGAAGCCATTCGCCGCGGCGCCGAGGGGATCGGGCTCTACCGCACGGAATACCTCTATCTCGCCAGCGATCACGAGCCCAGCGAGGAGGAGCATTACGGCGCCTACGCCGACGCGCTGCTCCGGCTCAAAAACCGACCCCTGGTGATACGCACGCTCGACCTCGGCGCCGACAAGTATTCCCAGGCCAAGGCCGCCATCCCCGAGCGCAACCCGTTCCTGGGCGAGCGATCCATCCGCATGTGCCTGCACGACATCCCCATGTTCAAGCGCCAGCTTCGCGCGATCATGCGCGCCAGCGTCCTGGGCGACGTGCGCGTCATGTTCCCCATGATCACGACCCTCATGGAGCTTCGGCAAGCCAGGATGCTCCTCAACGACGTCATGGAGGAATTGGAAGACGAAGGCGTCTCCCACAACCGCGACATCCCCGTCGGCATGATGATCGAGGTCCCCTCCGCCGCCCTCATGGCCGATAAATTCGCCAAAGAGGTCAATTTCTTCTCCATCGGCACCAATGATCTCATTCAGTACACTCTGGCGGTCGACCGCACCAACGAGAAGGTCGCCGGCCTCTTTTGCCCAGGCCATCCCGCGGTTCTGGGGCTCGTCCGCGACGTCATTCGCAAGGCTTCCCGCACCATCAGCGTGAGCATGTGTGGTGAAATGGCGGGCGAACCCCTGTACACTCTGTTGCTCCTGGGACTGGGGCTCACGACGTTCAGCATGAACGCACCCGACATCCCGGAGGTAAAGAAAATTGTCCGTTCCACCACCATGGAGCATGCCAGACAGGTGGCCCGGAGGGTTATGAGTTTTGACAGCGAGCGCCAGGTCATGCACTACCTGCGCGACGAAACCCGCAAAATCGATCCGGAGGCGTTTTGAGGAAGATGCCGCGCAGGCTCCCGACCCGTCGGGATTCCTTCGCCTCTCTTCCAAAGGACTAACAGATAGTGGCCAAAGAAATGCTCATCAACGTCTCCCAGGGCGAGGAATGCCGAATCGCCCTGGTCGAGGACGGAAAGCTCGAAGAGCTTTACATGGAGCGCACCAGCGCGACCAGTCACGTCGGCAACATCTACAAGGGCCGGGTCACCAACGTCGAGCCTTCCATCCAGGCGGCGTTCGTTGATTTCGGTCTCGGCCGCAACGGCTTCCTCCATATTTCCGATCTGCTCCCCAGCTATTTCGGAGACGGCGCCTCGGACGTGCAGGAGACCGTCGGCAGGAAAATCTCCCGCCGCGACCGGCCCCCCATCCAACGCTGCCTCCGCCGCGGCGACGACATCATCGTCCAGATCATCAAGGAGGGCATCGGCACCAAAGGCCCCACCCTCACGACCTATCTCTCCATCCCGGGGCGAATCCTCGTCATGATGCCCGGGATGACCAAGATGGGCGTCTCCCGCAAAATCGAGGATGACGAGGAACGCCGCCGGCTCCGACACATTCTCGATTCCCTCAAGCCCACCAAGGACGTCGGCTTCATCATCCGCACCGCCGGCGTCGGAAAAAGCAAGACCGAAATCCAGCGCGACCTCACCTATCTCACCCGGCTCTGGACCAATTTCGTCAAGAAGCGAGACAGCGGCCCCGGCCCGATGGAACTCTACACCGAAGGCGATCTCGTCACCCGCAGCGTCCGCGACGTCTTCACCAGCGACATCGCCTCCATCGTTGCCGACGACAAGGAGGTCGTTAAGCGCGTCAAGGAAGTCATCAAGCTGGCCAACCCCCGCACCAAGAACAAGGTCGAACTCTACGATGGCCCGGTCCCTCTGTTCCACAAATACAACATCGAGCGCGAAATCGAGCCTGATGAACAGCCGCCACGTTCCCTTGCCCTCCGGCGGATCGCTGGTCATCGACAGCACCGAAGCCATCGTCGCCATCGACGTCAACAGCGGAAAGTTCCGCGAGCACGCCGACGCCGAAACCACCGCCTTCAAGACCGACATGGAGGCCGCCGACGAAATCCCCCGCCAGCTCCGCCTCCGCGATCTCGGCGGCGTGATTATTTGCGACTTCATCGACCTGCGCTACGAGCGGCATCGCCGCGAACTCGAAGCCCGTCTCCACGCCAACTTCCAAAACGACCGCGCCAAGACCAAGGTGCCTGCGGATGAGTCAGTTCGGCATCATCGAAATCACCCGCCAGCGCATGCGGCCCAGCCTCAAACGCTCCATCTATTTCGATTGCCCCTACTGCAAGGGAGCCGGGCTGGTCAAAACCTCCGAGAGCATGAGCCTCGACGTCATGCGCCGACTCGCCATCGCCATGAACGATCTGAAAGTCGTCCGCGTCGAGATGACCGTCTTTCCCGATGTCAGCTTCTATCTCCAGAACAAGAAACGGCGCAGATCGTTCGCCTCGAGGAGCAATTCGGCAAGCGCGTGATTATCTCCTCCGATCCGACCGTCGGCCTCGACGAAGCCCGCTTCGCCCTCTTCGACGCCCGCGACGCGCAGGTCTATCTGGCGGAGTTGGGCATGGTCCCGCCCGGCGCAACCAACCCCGTCACCCGCCCGGCGCGTCAGTCCGGCGGGCGCTTCCGTCCATCCGGCCGTGGACAACGTGACGATCGAAACCAGCGCGGCCGGGACCAGCGTCCCCAGCGCCAGCCCCCACCCAGCGCGGCGGAGGATTCGCGCCAGGACAAATACGATGCCGAAAACGTCGAAGAGGAACTCGATCGCCGCGACCGGGAATTGACCGAATCGGATGCGGATCGCGCACCGCAATCCATCGACGTTCGAATCCGACGCCCCATCCGCCGAAGCCCCCGCGCCGGGCCGCGAAGATGATCTGGCCGCCCAGCCGCTCGAATTCGACTCGCCTCCCGCCGCGGTCGGCCCCGCCACGGGCGGCCCCGCAACGGGTGGCGACGGCGGCAATCGCCCGCGTCGTCGCAGGCGCGGCCGGCGAGGCCGCGGCGGACGCGGACGAAATCGAATCGATGCCGATCGCGGTCCTCAAGCCCTCGATCAAGGTCCCGGCGATCTACCGCCCGATCTACCCAGCGAACTGCCCGAGCCTGCGGCTTCGCCCATCCCATCCGAGCCAGCCGAGGCGGCCGAGCCGCCGGATACTCGCGACCAGCAGCCCATCGGCCAGCAGGCCACGGGCCATCGCCCACGCAGACGCCGCGGCGGCCGGGGCCGGCGCGGCCGAGGCCAGGGCGCCCCTCAGCCGTCATCCCAGGCAAACGTCCCTTCCGACCAGACGCCGCGTGCCAAGGAAGCCCCGACGCTCACGAAAACAGGCTCGGCCGATCGACACCTGATCAACGATGAGCCGATCGCGCCGCCGCCGCCGGCGAGGCCACGCAGCTATCGTGATTTGGATTCGATTCCCGACGACTATGATTGATGGTTAGCGATCCGACCCAAATGAGACACATGAGACACTTTTTCGAATTTGTTTAGTATATGCTAACTTATTGATGGTTGTAAGGGTTTATTCTGTTTTAACTTACGGCCGATCGGTGATTTTTGTCATTGGACTGATGGAGGAAAGCGCCTCACCGGGCTCAACAGGCTTATTGGCTGGATTTTGCATGACGACACACCTTTGACCCGACCCGGATTGAATCGCGTCCTATTTAAGTTTCCCTTCGGCATTCATCTGCCGGACGCGGCGACGCCTTTTGGCGCAGTACGTGCCCGCCGTTCAGACGGGTAACCTCCTTTTCCTCAGCGGGATGCTGGCCACGTCGGGCCACGCGGCCACGATCACCGGCGTCGTAGGCAAATACCTTGACGTGATGGCCGGCCGCAAAGCTGCCCGCACGGCTGGACTGAACGTGCTGGCGCTGACGAAGAAGCAATAAGGCTCGCTGAACCGCGTGACCAGCGTCGTGAGGCTCGGCGTGTACGTCGCGGCGACGCCTCAGTTCACCGATCACGCCAAGGTCGCCGACGCCGCGTCGGAGTTGCTGCGCGATGTCTTCGGCGAATCGACCGTCTCTTCGCGGCTCGTCTTTGGTGTCGCCAGCCTTCCCCTCGGTTCGCCGGTCGAGCTGGAAGTCATCCTGGAGGTGAAGCCCTGACTGCCGCAAGACCCGCGCTTGTTCGCGCTAGCTTGCGGCAGTACGATAACTCAATGGGTTTGACGCATGTAACAACTACCGTCCGCAGGCTGGTGGGTCGCGGTAAAGGATTCGCAGCCGAATTTCTCGTCGATACGGGGGCCGTTGACTGTCTCGCTCCGGCCAAGGCCCTGCGCAAGGCCGGCATCAAGCCCGAGGGGAAAAGTGTCTACGAACTAGCCGATGGCAGTCCGGTGGAACTTGAATATGGCTTTGCGCATATCGCTGATGGGGGAGGAAACCGTCACACCCATCATCTTCGGCCCTGAGGGATCAGAGCCGATTCTCGGAGTGTTGGCTCTGGAGGGGCTTGGCATCTCCGTGGATCCCAAGACGCGGTCTTTGAAACGCGAGCGTGCCAGATCGTTGAAGCAGGTTCGACGATGTTTGTCGTCGAGGTCGGCCGCAGCTCCGCCGTCATAATCCGTAGCGGCGGCACATTATTCGCCACGGATAAACGGGGAAATGAACGAAGCATTACGAATATACACACACCTATTTATCGTATTAAATCGCTATTTTACAAGATAATATGAAATATTGTCGCTACACTACAATAGAATTGTGTTGACTATGCGATAAGTACACGCTACACTCAGCCACATTGCTATTGGAGGTCCGATGCCAACCATCACTATTACCGACGCCGATCCGATATATCCGCTCGTTCTCGACTTGCTTCAGAAGCAGGCGCTGTTGCCGGAATTGACGGCATCCGAAGACGAAGTCGAGATTTCTGCATCGGATGTTGAAGAGACCGAGGAACCTGCAATTTCGGATGTGGAACAAAAGACTCGACGCCTATTTGAACATCTAAGACCTAGAACCGCCTCACGGCGATTTGTGATTGCTGCGGCGCGATATTGCTGCGACAACCAAACCGGGAACTCGTTCAGTTTGCATGACTTGGCATTTGGAGGCTTCGACATTGGCAGCAAAAAGGCAGCAAATCGGAATGCGCATCGGGGGATGCGCGGTTGGGATTGGCGCGGATGAGATGTTCGTGAAGACATGGAACTACCAAGTCGGTCGGATGGAATTCTACATGGGGCAGCCGTACGTTGATGCTGTGCTTAAGGTCGCCGCCGAGGAAGAGGAGTAGGTAGACTCGGCACAGGGGGTCGTAGATGCGCGGTGATGATCGCGTTTAACAGCGACATGATATGACAAGAGAAGAACAGTTTTTGCAGTTGGTGCAGGTCGGATTGACCGTTCACGAGTGCCGCAAGCCGCCGCGCCGTGAAGGATATGTGCCGCGCGAGATATCGGATCTCAGCGGCGATTACTCCGGTCGCGCGGTGATCACCATGAGCTTGGCGCAGCAAGTCGTCTTAACAGGCCGGTTACCGCCCGCACCTTCGCCCTTTACCCTTGCCAGGGAGTTCCTTTCCTTTGTTCTCGACAAACGTGGCATTGGAGGAGCCCATGCACAATCAGAAAAACCCAAGTGGCTCGAAGGGCTTGGGTTTCTCGCGAATCAAATAGAGCGCGAAGAAGACCGAAAGTCCGCGATCGGCTTTCTTGCCGAAGCTGCGGAGCGCGAGTCTTGATCAGGCATAGATTCTGGAATCCATCCTTGCCGTCACGGTATCCAGAATTAGAAAATGGCGACGAGAACCGGTATTTCGTTTTCATGAGGGAATGGCAAGTTCCTGCAGAGATTCTCTAGGCACAGCCCTTTGACTCGCAGCAAAATACCCTGCAAGGACGCCGCCTTATGAATCCGACTTTGCCCAGCCCCTGGAAACCCACCAAAGCCCAACTCCTGGCAGCGCACAACAAGGTCATTCCGGATCTCGTCGCCAAAAATCTCATCGTCCTTTTCGCCGGCATCAACCCAGGCCTTTACACCGCCGCCATCGGCCGCCACTTCGGCCGCCCCGGCAACCGATTCTGGCCCGCCCTGCACGCCGGCGGCTTCACCCCGCGCCTCTTTTCCCCCGTTGAGGGATCTCTTCTTCTCGACCTCGGGTTCGGCATCACCAACATCGTCGAACGCGCCACCGCCCGCGCCGATGAACTCACCGACGACGAGCTTCGCGCCGGCGGCCAGCGCCTCCAAGCCAAAGTCAAACGCTGGCGCCCGACCGCTGTTGCCTTCGTCGGCATCCACCCGTACCGCATCGTCTCCGGCATCAAAGACGCCCGCGTCGGCCTCCAAAAGCCCCTATTCGGCGGCAGCCAGGCCTGGGTTCTGCCCAACCCCAGCGGCCTCAATGCCCACTACCTGCCCGCCACCCTCGCACGACTCTTCGGAGACCTCCGCCTCTGGGCCATCGCACAGCACGGGCGTCGCCGAAATAGGAGATAAGGTTCAGGTGGCACGGTTATTGTCAGTCAACGCGGGTCTTCCCCGCGAGGTTACCCGTACCGCTATTCCAAGTCCCGCACCTTCCTTTTGATTTCCCCGTCGCCTTGCGGTATTAACTCCAAATGCCTCACGACGAGATCGTTCCCATCCTGGATTTTGGGGCTCAATACGCTCAGCTCATCGCTCGGCGGGTGCGCGAGAAGGGGGTTTACAGCGAATTGGTCCGGCCTGATGTTCCTGCTGAGGAGATCAAGAAACTGGGGGCCAAGGGGATTATTCTGTCTGGGGGCCCGAGCAGCGTTTATGAGCCGAACGCGCCGCGATGCGATCCTGAAATATTCAACCTTGGCGTGCCGATCTTGGGAATCTGTTATGGGATGCAGCTTGGCTGTCAGATCCTCGGCGGACAGGTGAAGTCGGCGAAGGCTCGGGAGTTCGGACGGACGCGATTGCATGTCGTGGCGGATGATCCGCTGGTGCGAGGGTTGCCGGAGGAGACGACCGTTTGGATGAGCCATGGGGATCAGGTTCAGGAATTGACGGGGGATTTCGTGGCGCTGGCGGCGACGGAGAGTTGTCCGTATGCGGCGGCTCGGCATGTTGCGCGGCCGTTTTGGGGCGTGCAGTTTCATCCGGAGGTGACGCATACGCCGCGGGGTGAGCAGATTTTCCAGAATTTCCTTTACGAGATTTGCAAATGCACCGGCTCGTGGACTATGGGGAATTTTGTCGAGCAGACCATCGAGCGCATGCGCAAGCAGGTGGGGGATGCGAAAGTCATCTGCGGGCTTTCCGGCGGGGTGGATAGTTCCGTTGTGGCGGCGCTGCTCCACGAGGCGATCGGGGATCAACTCGACTGCATTTTCGTGGACAACGGGTTGCTGCGGAAGAACGAGCGGCAACTGGTCGAGGCGACGTTTCGCGATCATTTCAAGATCAACCTGATCACGCTGGATGCGACGGAGCAATTCTTGTCGGCGTTGAACGGCGTGACCGATCCGCAGCAGAAGCGGAAGGTCATCGGCAGGGAGTTTATCGAAGCGTTCAAGCGGGCGGCGCGATCCATCCAGGGGGCGCGGTTTCTGGCCCAGGGGACGCTTTATCCGGATGTCATCGAGAGCGGACATGGACATGCCGGGGAGACGGCGAATATCAAGCTGCATCACAACGTCGGCGGGTTGCCGGCGGAATTGGGGTTCGAGTTGGTCGAGCCGCTGCGGGAATTGTTCAAGGATGAGGTGCGCAAGGTGGGGGAGGCGCTCGGGTTACCGGAAACGATTGTTTGGCGGCATCCGTTTCCTGGGCCGGGATTGGCGGTGCGAATTGTCGGGAGCATCACGGCGGAGAATTTGCGCATCCTGCGGGACGCCGATGAGATCGTGCTGGAGGAGCTGATCGCGGCGAATCTGTATCGCAAGACGGCACAGGTGTTTGCGGTGCTTTTGCCGATTGGGACGGTGGGGGTGATGGGCGATGCGCGGAGTTACGACGGGGTGATAGCCATCCGGGCGGTGGAGAGCCAGGATTTCATGACTGCGGATTGGGCGAGGATACCGTTCGACGTGCTGGCGGAGATGAGCAACCGGATCATCAACGAGGTTCGGGGCGTGAATCGGGTGGTGTACGACATCAGTTCCAAGCCTCCGGCGACGATTGAGTGGGAATAGGGCTTGGGGGCCGAGAAAATTGGGGAATGAGGGGCTAATCGGACGATTGGGGAGAAGCGGAGTCATGCGCGGGCGATGCCGCGATTTCCGTGGCGCAGGAACTGCGCGGGTGATTCGGCGGCGGGTGAATTGCCGGCGGCGAATCTTGAGCGGCGCTCGGGATGGCGCCGCGAGGCCGCGGCGGCTAAACGCAATGCTTTGGGCGACGTTGAGAGGCTCAATTTTATTTGCAACGCGGGAAGCGTTTGTTTAGACTCCGATTTGACCGGTCACGGCGCAATTGTGTGCCTGCGTTGTGACCAAAAATGTGCTGTGCATGGAGGGTTCAGGCACGAGCTTTTAGCACTCGATCGCCTTACCGTTACAGGCCTTACGTACCTGCGCGGCGAAGAAAAGAACCGTAACGAACCGTAACGAAGCGAATTGAGGAGGAACAACGTGTTGTTCGATCCCACCGGACGGCGAAACGCCATGAAGGTTCAGTCCCCCAAAGCTCATTCCAGTTGTCATGAAAGTAGGTCGAAATCCATGATGCGTCGAAAGAGGTTGGCATGTCTGGGTCTGGCGGCGTCGATGTCGCTGCCATCAGGGGTCGCGAAGTTCAGCCAGTTGTACGCCGACGCATCGGAGCCTTCGGGCTCGCGCGGACCGGCGACTCAGCCGGCGAATGCGGACCTTCTCAAATTGGGCATCGATCAATACAACCAGGGGCAGTACGAAGAATCGCTGGCCACGCTGCAGGAAGTGGAAATCAAGTCCCTTAGCCAGCAGGATCGGCAAACGCTGGTGAGCGTGCTGGGGAAGGCTGGGGAGGCGGCGACGGAACGTCGATCGGCCCGGGCGGAATTCGCCCGCGGCGAGGAGGCGCGCAAGGCCAACAATCTGGCCGAGGCTCAGACGCATTACAACGCGGTGCTGGACAACCCGCGGGCGGATAGCCAAACCGTTCAGAAGGCGCAGCAGCAGTTGGCGGCTGTGAAGGCGGGGCAGAAGAGCGAATCGAGCGACGGGAAATCCGCGTACAAACAGGCGGTTGATGAATATCGCAAGGGCTTGTGGAAACAGGCTCGGGCGGATTTCACTCGTGCGGAGCAGTTGGGTTACCGCGGGGGATTCCTGGAGGCCAGCCCCGCGGAATACCTGCAGAAGATCGACGAGGGCGAGCGGAAAACCGCGGCGAAGGACAAGGCCGATGCCCGCGCAGCGTACGATCAGGGGCGGGAAGCGTACCGCGCCGGCGACTGGATCACTGCGCGAAGGATTTCATTGCCGCGCGGGACCTGGGCTTTGAACCGAACTATCTCGAAGGCATTTCTCCGTCGGAATATCTGCAGCGGATGGACGAAAAGGATGCGGCCGACAGGCAGGCGTCGATGCGAGTCTCGGGGGCGGTCTCGGGATCGGCCAACGCATCCAGCCAGACGGTGAATCTCGCCGGCGATGATACGCCCGGGGCGACGTCGAGCAGTTCGACATCGGATCAGCAGCAATTGCAGCATCAGGCGGAGGTGGATCGCCTGGCCCAACAGCAGCGAGTTTACAAGGCGCAGGGCCTGGTTGATCTTGCCAAGCAGGCGGAAAAGGCGGGGAACGATCAGGAGGCCTTGAGCCAGTACACGCAGGCGGTGGATTTGGATCCGACGAACGCGGATGCGGCGCAGGGCCGGGATCGGCTTCTGGCGAAGCTGGGGCGAGCGCCTGCCGCCGGCGGGGCGACGCTGACGCGGACACAGCAGCAGATTTCGCAGATCATCGCGGCGATCAACTACAAGTTCGGCACGGCATTGGATCAGGCGCAGAAGGACACCACCGCCAATCAATTCGCCGCCGCCGAGGACGACATCCAAAACGCGCAGGCGGCGCGGGATGAAGATCCCACGGTTTTCAACGCGGACAACTTGCGGCAAATGGACGCCCGGATCCAGACGGCCCGGCTGGATCTTCAGCGCGCCAAGGCGGATTTCGATCGGCAGCAGGCCACGTTGCGGGCCCGCAACGTCGCGGTGGAAGAAACGCAAGCCGAAGAAGCGGAACGCGAGCGCCGCAACATAAACGTGGCGGCGTACATCAAGCTCTCACGGGCGCAAATCGAGCAGCAGAATTATGCCGCCGCTCTCGGCGTGCTCGATCAAATCCTGACGATCGATCCGCAGAACGACTACGCGCTGGGAATTCGTCAGTTCGTCGAGGACAAGGCGATTATCCAGGAGCAGCGGCACTATCGCGAGGAATTCGATTACAATTTGGCGAGATCCCTCACCAGCGCAGGAAACGGAGATTCCTTATGAGGACATCTATCGCTTCCCGGAGAATTGGCCCGACGTCTCGACGCTCCGCGACAACGAACTGAAGAACAGCAACACCAGCAAGGAAGACCAGGAGGTCCGGGCGCTGCTGGACCATCGGCTGCCCACCGTACAGCTTCCCCAGGTGCCGCTGGCGGACGCGATCGATTTCCTCCGCGATATCACCAGCGCAAACATCCTGGTCAACTGGAAAGCGCTTGAGGCGGACGGCATCGACAAGCAATCGACTCAGGTTACCGTCACGTTGCACGACGTGAAGTTCTCGAAGCTGCCTGGACATCATTCTCCAGGAGGCGGGCGGCGGCAAGCTGGCGTACACCATCGACGAAGGGGTCATCACCATTTCGACCGCGGACGAATTGAACAAGGCGGTGGTCACGCGCGTGTACGACATCACCGATCTGCTGATCAATCCGAATTTCGATCCGAGGATTCAGAATCTCACCGGCGGGACGGCGCAAATCACCGGCAACGGCGGCGGCGGCGGCGGGCAAACGTTGCAGGCCACCCAGGGAACGACCACCGTCACTCGCCAGCAGCAGTTGTTAGAGATCAGGCGAAAGATCGAAAATACGGTTGAATTCAGCACCTGGAAGGACAACGACCCGAACGGTTACGGCCAGATCGACGATTTCAACAATCAGTTGATCATCACGCAAACGTCCGACGTCCATAACAAGGTTGCCAATCTTCTGGCGCAACTTCGCGAGGCGCAGGCGGTACAGGTGTCGATCGAGACCCGCTTCCTGACGGTGTCGCGCCACTTCATCGACGACGTGGGGGTCAACGTGAGCTTGGGATTCAACCAGAAAAATCCCAACAACTGGACCCCGATCACGATCACCAATGCGACCTCGTCGTTTACGGCCAGCCCGTCCACGGGCCTGCCCGGTTCGCTGGGTGTCACCCCCGAGCCCGGCGGACTGGTGGCGCAGGGGACTTATGGATTATTGGACGACTTCAGCGTCGGCTTGATTATCAGCGCCGTTGAGGCGTCGAAGCGGCTCAGCGTCGTTCACGCCCCGCGCGTCACGCTGCAAAACGGCCAAGGCGCGACGATGTACCAACTCACCTTCCTCCCTTACGTGGCGGGCTTGAACACCACGGTCGCCACCGGAGCGGCCATCGCCGCGCCGATCATCGCCTACGCAACGGACGGCGTGCTGATATCCATCGAGCGGGCGCTGGTGACGGCCGATCACAAGTACGTGACGCTGGATATCGATCCGGAACTCGACTCGTTCCTGGGGTTCACCACGTTCCAGTTTGAGTCGGTCACGACCGGAGCCACGACCGTCGGAAACAACAACACGGGCACAACCACCGTGATCGGTCCCGGCGGATTCACGCCGCCCAGCCTCAGCGTTCAGGAAGCCACCGAGCAAAGAACCGAAGTGCGGACGCGCGTGACGGTTCCGGACGGGGGCACTTTGATGCTGGGCGGCGTCACCATCGCGGGCGAGATCAACGAAGAGGCGGGCGTCCCGGGCTTGTCCAAGATTCCGTTCCTCAAGCGGCTGACCACCAATGCCTCGGAGTCCAACGACGAACAGGTCCTGCTCATCCTGGTAAAACCGACGATACTCATCAACAAGGAGATCGAGGCCAAGAACTTCCCGCTCTTGACCAGCAACAGCAGCAGGTGAGCCTCTGAATGGAAGAAGACGGCTGGCGATCCTCGTTTGCGCAGCATTGTTGGCGGCGCACGCCCTAATGCTGGCCTACTCCGCCGCGGCGAATTCCGCGACCTTCGATGAGCCGGCGCATCTGGCGGCGGGCGTGGAATATTGGCGCTGGCACGACCTGTCGATCTACAGTCTCAGCCCGCCGCTGCTGAGGCTGTGGGCCGCGGTTCCCGCGGTTCTAGCCGGCGCCGAGCGCCGCCTCTCACTTCTTATGAGCGCAGCCTTCCGATCGTTCAGAGGCACCTGCGCTATGTTGACGCCTTTATCGCGGCGAACTTTTCAACGTTCCCGCATCTCCTGCTGTTAGCGCGCCTGGGAATGATCCCAATCTCCTGCTTTGCCGGCTGGAGTGTTTACCGCTGGGCCGGCGAGTTGTACGGCCGGCGCAGCGCCGTTGCCGCCTGCGCCATGTATTGCCTCAACCCCAGCATCCTGGCCGGCGGATCTCTGGTGACGACGGACCTTGGCACCGCCGCCGCCATGCTCGTCTCGTGCTGGCTCTGGTGGAGATTTTGCCGCGGACCGTCGTGGCGGCGATGGGCGCTGGCAAGCGCGGCCGTCGTGCTGGCGCACCTGTGCAAGTTCACGGCCGTATTGCTCTGGCCGATGATGTTGGCGATGGCGATTCCCTTCGCGCTGCTGCGTCCGCGGCGGCAATGGTGGAAGCTGCCCGTGGCCTGGCTTGCGATGGGCGCGGCGGCGCTGGTCCTTCTGAACGGCATATACGGCTTTCACGGAACGGGCCGGCCCCTGGGGAGTTTCTCGTTTGACTCCGACTGCATGCGCGGCGTCCAGCGAAAGCTGCCGGCCGCTTTTCCCTCTCCGGTCCCGAGTCTGTTGTTGGAAGGCTTCGATGCTCAGAAGCGCGACACTCAGGATGGATACCCGGCATTTCTCTTCGGCGAGATCTATCGGGGAACCCGCTGGTATTACTACCCCGCGGCGCTTCTCTGCAAGCTTCCGCTGGCGATGCTCCTGCTGCTGGCGGCGGCGGTGGCGTCGGCGCTGGCGCGGCGCGGCGCGGCGGCGCCGGCCAGGCACGGCGGCGAATGGAGCATTTTTCTCGCCGTTGTCGTCTTCGCCGCCGGCGTGATGATCTTTGGCGACCTGAACATCGGCACGCGCTATCTTCTGCCCATGTTTCCACTGGTTTTCGTCCTCATCTCCCGATTGTGGTCCATCGATCCGGTTCCGATAAAGAAGTTTCCGGTCAAAGTGCCCCGCTCGGTCACGCCTTATCTTCGAGATTCGCTGCTGGCGCTTTTGGCGGTCGAAGCCCTGCTGGTCTGCCCGCGGTTTCTCAGCTTCGTCAACTTCGCGGTGGGCGGTCCATCCAATGGCTGGCGCCTGCTCAGCGATTCCGATTTCGACTGGGGCCAGGGTTTGATCGATCTGCGTAATTGGATGCGTGACCACCAAATTCACAGCGTTGCGCTGGCGTATTTTGGAGTGGTCGATCCGAACGTGTACGGCGTCCGATACACCCCGATTATTTATGCCGCCGACAGTCCGTACATCGCGCTGAGCAGTTATTTTCTGGACGGGATGAGGAACCGGGCCGTCATTGAGCGGAATCGGCAGGCGATCGTCCACGTTCCGTTCGCCAAGGCCCTGCAGGCCAAACCGCCGATCGGCGTGGCGGGTTATACGATTTTCATTTACTCGCGCGATGAGGTGAGAGCGGCGGCGATGGAGCCGGCTGGGTCGGGGCCGTGAATCAGCCGTCGCTGCTCGGCCGGTTTACGCGGAACCAGCAGGCGAATCCCAAACTGACTGCCGCGCATCGGCTCGGCCCCGAGATCGAGCATCGGCAGCGGCTGCTGCTGATAATTCCGGGCGATCCAGGCGTACAGTCTTTGCCCGTAGTCGATTCCAAAAAATCTCTCGCCGAATTCGCCGGTGTCCTTGTGCACCAGGAAAATGTAATCGGGGGGCGTGGCCTGGAGCGCGGCGAGCATGCGATCTTCGCCGAACAGCAGAAGGTCCGGCGGGTTGTAATTGACGTACGGCCCGGCGGTCGGCCGCCGCGAAAGATAATCGATCATGATTCCCTCGGGAAAACAGGCCAGAGTTTGATTCGCGGGAACGATCTGCCGGGCCGCCAGGATCGCGTTGCTCACAACGCGTCCGCGTGTGGCGTCGGCCCAGAACCGGTCTCTCCCCGCGCCGACGGGCACGGTCAGGAGTTTCATGGCCGATGCGGTCATCGCGAGGTGGACAAGCAAGACCACGAACCACACGCCGCCGATTCCGGATAAAAAGATTGCCGCGCTACCGCGGCGGCGCAGGGCGGAGGGAATCCAGCCGAAGAGGGCGATCAGCAGGACCATCGCCGCCGGCATCGCCAGCCAGCAGCCGTAGTGGATGATCCGCGCGTAAAAAAAGACTTTGGCCAGAAGCAGCAGGGCGAAGAGTCCGAGCATCGTCGCCAGGGCGGCGGTGGACCGTGCGTCGGGCTCATGCCTATGCCGCCAGAACCGGCCCGTCGAAACGGCGACGACGCACGCGGCGACGATTGGAAGCGGGCGAAAGAGCGATATCCAATCATGCTCCCGCCATCGCCAACCGGCGAAGATAACGCCGATGAGAAACGCGGCGAGGAGTGGGGGAGCATGGGTCTCGATTTGGAAAGCGTCGCCCAGGCGAGAAACCCGGCAACGGGAATGGTGTACGCGGCGCACCACGCCGCCAGGAGAAGCAGGCTTCGGTGCGGATCGTCCAGGCCCATGCTGTGCAAATAAAAATGCTGGGCGGCGACGTGTCCGCTGAAGATCGCCGGCCACATGCCCAGCACGCCGCGAATCGACATCGACAGAGGCATGGCCCGATGCAGCGCAGAAACGCTGACGAGCGGCGGCATGATGCCGGCGAGGACGAAACCCGCGCAAGCCGCCGCGACTTTGGAGGCTCGGCTGCTCGCGGCCATCAGCATCATCCCAACCAGCGCCGCCCCGATGATCGCGACGAAAAACTCGGACCGGGTCAGGAAGATCATCCCGGCCAAAAATCCGGCGACGGCCGCGTCGGCCGTTCGACAGAATCGGACGAGACGCGCGAGAAAGATGATGCAGAGCAGGCCCAGGAGCATGGCGTGCGTGTATTCGTATTCGTATGGGCAGACGTAGTTGTAATTCCCCGCGATGGTCAGATGCGCAAAGGCGAACAGGATGACGAACGACATGCCGCAGACCGCCGCGCACAGCCGGCCTCCGAGCCGCAGGGCCAGATAATAGACGGCGACGACGATGCCGATGAGGACGGGAAGGTTCGCCAGTTCCAGCACGCGCAGATTTGCTCCGAAAATACGGAACGCCAGCGCGTTGTAATAGACCGAAATCGGCCCGGTGTAATGGGCGATGTCGCGATAGAGGGCACTTGCCGCGAGCCAGTTGCCAGGGGACGTAAAGTTGCACGCCGAAATCGACCAGGACATCGGCCCATGTCTGCCAGGTCCAGAGGAGCATGGCGAGGAAGACGGCGGCGACGAGGGCCGGCCCGGCCGAGCGCCGCTGCCACAATGGAAGGGCGAGCGGGTTCATACCGATTCGGCGGCGGCGGAATCGGGCGGCAGCGGGAACGGCGCGGCATCGGCCGCGCTGGCGCGCAGCGCCAGCGTCCAGAGCGCCGCCAGGAGCACGATTGTCCCGCCGACGATGAACGGCCCGGAAACATGGATGCGGTAGGCGGCCGCCGCGACCATCGGGCCGATGACGCGGGCAATGCTTCCAAGTCCCTGATTCAGACCGAAGACCATCCCCTGCTCCCTGGGATCGCTGTTCTGGGAAATCAAGGCGTAAAGCGTCGGGGTTTGCAGGCTCCGGCCGATCGCGTTGATCGCGCCTCCGACGATCAGGATCATCAGGATGGGCTTGAATCCGACGATCGCCAGCATCGCCATACCAAGCGCGACCAGCACCGGCCCGACGATCGCCAGCAGCCATTCGCCGAACTTTTTGGTCAATCGGCCGATGAACCCGCCCTGCACGATGGCGATGATGACGCCGAGATATGCGTAATATAGTCCGACCTGCCAGTCACGGAAGCTGAAGGTGCGGTCGCTGCTGAGGAACAGGGCGACCATGCTTTCGAGCATCACAAAGGATGCCATGCTGATGAACGCGATGAGCAACAACTGCACGAGCCGGCCGTGCCGGAAGATGGGGGCAAACCGGCTTGGATGAAGCCACTGGCCGGAAGTGGCGGGCTGATGAACGCGGCTTTCGGGCAGGCGGAGAATGGTTTGCAGCATGGCCCCGAAGCTCATGGCGGCGGCGAAATAACCGGGCAAAGCGGGATGAAAAGTCACCAGCAGCGCGCCCAGGGCCGGCCCGGTGGCAAACCCGACGCCGAAGGCGGCGCCGATCACGCCCATGCCGCGGGCGCGGTTCTGCCGGGTGGTCACGTCGCTGATGTACGCCTGGGCCGTCGAAATGTTTCCGCCGCTGATCCCGTCGATGAATCGCGAGCAATAGATCACCAGCAGCGCATAAAACGGATGAACCCAATGCAGGTTCATGACCAGGCCCAGAAGCAGATATCCCAGGGCGCTGCCGAACTGCGAGAAGATCAGCACGGGCCGCCGGCCGAAACGGTCCGAGATCACGCCGAGGATGGGAGCGGCGATGAACTGGCAGGCGGAATAAATCGAAAACAGCAGACCGATGTCCAGCGGCGAGGCATGATATTGGACGGCATACAGGGGCAGAAGCGGGATAATGATCCCGAAGCCCATCAAATCCATGAAGACGATCAGGAAGATGGCTCCCAGGGCGCCCTTGGGCGGCTGGGAGCCGGGCGGATCGATCGATTCGACTTGGGACATATCAGATCGGGTTATAGCATTGTCATCGGCGGCGCGGAAATGATGAATCGGATTTTTATCGGTTGCGTCGTTCGTGACGGCCAAGGTCGCCGGCTCGAATGCGAGAAGGCGCCGCCGCTGCAAACGCCGTTGGCTGGCCTGCCTCCGATCGAACATGCTGTCTGGAATCGAAAGACGAGAGTCGCCGCGTGCCGCGGCACGCCAATTGGCGTTTCGAACTCATGCTCGAAACGCTTCGGCCCTTGCCGCCAAAGGCGGCGGCCTAATCCTTCATTCTTGTGTTCCGAAAAGGATCGCCGGAACATTGACAGGCCAGCCAACGGCGACCGCAGCGGTGACGCCTTCCCCTATTCGAGTGAGCGACTTCGGCCGTCACGAGTGACGTAACCGATTATCCGCTTCCTAATCTATCGCATCCATCCGAGCCAGTTCAGTCACGCAGATCTCCCCTCGATCCGAGCTTCGATCACCGCGCCATCGCTCATTGCGGAAATGGGAAGAAGATTGCCCTGAATGGTCTTGCCGTTGACCTTGAGAGAGTTCACGCCTTTGCATTTGCCGGATGGATTGGCGATTTTGATCGTCAGCTTTTTGCCGCGGAAAATGCGTCGCATCTCAAACCCCGGCCAGTTTCCGGGAATGCAGGGATCGATGCGGAGCCCGTCGATCTCGGGGCGGATGCCGAGGATGTACTGAACGGCGGCAAAGTAGCTCCACCCGACGGTTCCGGTGAGCCAGGGAGTGCGGCATTTGCCCGCATTGACGTTGCACGTTGCGTAGGTCGTTTGCCCATGGGCATAGGGTTCAATCTGGCGGATTTCGGCGCGGGTGTTGTAAGCGGCCGGCATGAACGCGCGGTAATACTCGTACGCCTGGTCGCCATGGCCGAGCATGCACTCGGCCATCACCGCCCAGCTTTGCGGATGGTTGAAGATGCCGCCGTTTTCCTTGATCCCCTTGTTGAAAACGACCCCTTCCATGACCGTCTTGGGCGTCTTGTCAAACGGGGGAGCGCTGAGCATCAGGCCGTAAGGCGTGAAGAGATAGTCCTTCATGGATTTCATCGCCAACTTGGTCTGCTGCGGCGTGGCGGCCCCGCTGATGACCGCCCAGGCCTGCGTGTTGATGTAAACCTTGCCCTCCTCCATGTGCTTCGTTCCGTAGATCGTCCCATCTTTTCCCGTGGCCCAGATGAACCACTCGCCGTCCCAGCAGGTTTTTTGAATGGCCTTGTCGAGCTTTTCGCGCTGCCCAAGGGCCCACTTGCTTTCATCGGGCATTTTCAAGCGATCGGCGATCTCGGCGTAAACCCCCAGTCCGTAGCGCAACTGAAAGGCGACCATGACGCTTTCCCCGGTGAACCCAAGTTTGCAGCAGTCGTTCCAATCGGAGAGCAGCCCGCAGGGCAATCCGTTGAGGCCGGTACGCTCCAGATTGAACTCCATCGCCCGCCGCAGATGGCCCAGCACCGTTGCCTGGCCGTGATCGGCGTAGGGAAGAACCTTCTTGTAAAAGTCCACGTCCCCGGTCTCGGCCACGAACGCGGGCACGGCGTTGAGCAGCCACTGAGCATCGTCGCTGCGGAACTCGTGGGGAGTGGGAGCGGTTTCGTGCCCCGGGCGATGGCTGAACGGCTTGATCACCGGGATCGCCCCGCCGCATTCGACCTGTCCGGTGAGCATCAACTCCAGCCGGTCGCGCATTTTGTCCTTCAGCAAGGCGGTGACGCCGAGGAAATCCTGCACGGTATCTCGATAGCCAAGTCCGTCTCGCTCGCCGTTGTAAATCAGGGATGCCGACCGCGACCAGGCGTAGGTGATCAGCGCGTTGTACGCATTCCACACGTTGATCATGCTGTCGAATTCCGCGTCGGGCGTCTTGACGTGCACGGATTCAAGCAGCGAATGCCAATATTTCCTGAGCTTATCCAATTCGCTCTGGCAGCGCTCGGGATTGCCGAACTGCGCGACCGTGGCCTTCCCGTGAGTTTCGGGCGTGCCCAGGCCGAGAAGTACGAGCAGGCTCGCGCGTTTCACCCGGCTTGAGATCGAGATCGACCTGCTGCACGCCGACGACGTTTTCGCCGGCCGTCTGGAAATTCGTGAGCTTTCCGCTGACCAGGGCTTCCGGTTGACGGTAGTCGCCATAGTTGCCCAGGAAATTATCGCGGAGGGTCTCGAACGCCGCGACCGGAGCGCCGAGCAGCTTCATCCAATACCGCCCCGGCGAGGCCAGGTTCTCGAGATTGAGCGGCTCATACGGGTGCGAGGCGATCGCCAACATCCCGTCGATCATGTCGGCCTTGTTCACGAACATCGAATATTGCAGGTTGACCAGATCGTTGTAGAGGTGGCCGACGTTGGCGAATTCGCAATAGGTGTAAATGGAAATCGCCCGAGGCTTTTTCGAGCGATTGGTGACGCGAAGCCGCCAATATTCGAATGTCTGCCCGAGCGGGACGAAATAGGTGGATTCCGTTTCGATCGAGTCGTACTGGGAGGTGATGATGGTATAGGCGGTGCCGTGCCGGCAGGTGGATTTGTATTTGTCCAGCGGCTTCCCGACCGGCTGCCAGCTCGCGCTCCAGTAATCCCCGCTGGAGCGGTCGCGCAGATAGAAATATCGCCCGGGCTGGTCGAGGGGCACGGAATTGCTTCGCAGGCGCAGAAACCGTCCAAGGGCGGCGCTGCGGTAGAAGCTATAGCCGCCGGCGTTGTTGGTGATGATCGCGCCGTATTCGGTGCTGCCGAGATAATTGGACCATGGCCGCGGCGTATCGGGCCGCGTCACGACGTACTCTTTCGCCTCGTCATCGAAGTGTCCATATTGCATAGCCCTATAGGATGGTCGATTGAGGCGATGATTTCAAATCTGATGCCCGCCCCCGAATAAAAACTCGGGTCATCCTACATTCGAATTATCTTGCCCCGTCGATCAGCCGCGGGCGACCGAATCAGGGACACACCGCCCGGCGGCGACGCCGATCGCATCAAAAAATTGAATAATGGATTGGCGGCCGGGGAATGTCACCCTATAATTGCTAGACTACAATCGTAGTGATTAGGCCGCATGTGATGGAATTGAAGGAGGACTTCCCGATGAGCTTTGCCGTTGTGTCCATGGCCACCGATGAGATGAGCGAATTGCGCAACGTCAGCTACCCCAACAAGCAGGCGTATTGCGGGCGGCACGGATACAAATGGATCGGTGAGACGAAGACGCGGGACCCATCGAGGCCGCCGGCCTGGTCGAAGATCCTGATCCTCGCCGACTTGTGCGTAAACCGGTCGGTGGATTGGGCGTTCTGGACCGACGCGGATTCCGTGATCGTGCGGCCGGATTGGAAGATGGAGACGTTGGCGGATGAGTCGGCCGATCTCGTCGTCGCACGCGATGTCAACGGAATCAATACCGGAGTGTTCCTGATGCGGATGGGAGGGATGACGCTGCAATTCCTGCTGGATGCCTATTCGCTCACGCAATACATCCACCACCGCTGGTGGGACCAGGCGGCGATCAGGCACGTCCTCGGCACGGGATGGCCGTTCCGCGTCAAGTATGCCGACAAGACGCTGATCAACGCCTATCCGGACGATTTTTCCGAGGGGCATTCAGCGATCATCCACGTCCCGAAGACCAGCCAATGGCCCGATCGCGTTGGCGAGCTTCGCAAGCATCTGCCGCCGGAGATTCCCGCAGCGCCCGTTGAATCAGCGCCGGCCGAATTCGTCTCCCGGTGAGGCCCGCCAGGGCCCGGCGAACATCGTCGGCGTTCGCGAAAAGGGGACATCACTGATTATCGCCTTTCTTCGGCCTCCCGGCGTCGCGCAGCGTGAATTGCAAGCCCAGCCGGGCGGCCACTTTGGCAACCCAACCCTCCTCCCCCAGGGGACGGCCACGATTCACGCTCGTGCGAATCCGCTGCATTTGATCCTCGCCCGGCGGATCGTTCAAGAACGCCATCCAATTCCGCGGCCGATCCAGCGGCCAATCCGCCAGCGCCAGCATTTCACTGCCGTGCTTTCGCGCATGCGCACCGTTCCACCGCCAGTGGTCGGCATCTCTCACCAACCCCGCGCGCACCGCGTTGGCCTCCACGTACCGGCAAAGCACCAAGAAATGCCCGTCCTCTTGCACGGGGAAGCTCTTGAATCGTCCCTGATAAAGGTGTCCGCCGCCCCGGCTGTGGTAATGCTCATGATGCCGCCGAACGTGCGTCACGCCCACCCAGCCCATTAGTTTGCCAAGAGCCTCATTCGTTCCCGGCCGCAGCACAAGATGCCAATGATTGGGCATCAAACAATACGTCAGCAATTCGACGGGATATCGCTTGAGCCCCTCGCCGAGCACACGCTCGAAGGCGAGGAAATCCGCGTCCTTGTGGAAGAGATTCATCCGTCCGTTGCCCCGATTGAGAACGTGGTAAATCAATCCCGCTTCAACTGACCGGGCCGTTCGCGGCATGGAAGGAAGGCTAACCCATCGAACCGCAAACGTCAAATATCAGTGATGTCCCCTTTTCAATTCGACGCCTTCCCGCTTCCCCGGGGGTTTACCACGGCGCGTAGCGGACACAATAAATCGGCGGAAGATCGGCGCTGAGCCGATGCCACGAGTCGCCGGCATCGTCGCTCGTCCAGAGCGAGCCCGTCGTGGAGCCGAAGGCCAGCGATTGCCCGGAGTCGTCGATGTCCAGGCTGTGACGGAACACCAGATGGTAGGCCTGCTCCTGCGGCAGGCCGCGGGTCAGGACGTCGAACGATTTGCCGCCGTCGCGCGTTCGCGTGACGACCACCTTGGAGTCGGCCGGAATGCGTCGCTCATCGCTGATGGCCGGCACGAACCACGCCGTGTCCGGATCGCGTGGGTGAACGACGACGGCGAAGCCGAAGGAAGAGGCGCCGGGAACCTGAATTTCGAGCCAGCTTTGGGCCCCGTCCGTGGAGCGGAAGATGCCGTTGTGATGCTGTGCCCAAAGCACGTCGGGATTCGACGGCGATTGCACCAGCCGGTGCGGGCATGAACATTCGGATCATTCTGTCGATCCGGCGGCATGTATCGAGCGATCATCCCGCTGGCCCGGCAATCCCAGGATCGGCCGGCGTCGCGCGTTTCCCAAACGCCGCCGCAGGAGACGCCGACCCTTACGTGATCCGGGTCGCGCGGATGAACGCAGATGGAATGGATGCCCGGCTTGTCCATGCCGCCGCCGAACCATTCCTGTCGTTTGGGATTGTCCCACAGAGAATCGACGAGTTGCCAGGATTGCCCGCTGTTGGCCGACTGAAACAGACCGCCTGGCACGGTTCCCGCCCAGAGCGTGCCGGGTGTTGTGGGCCGGGCGGCTTCAAGAGACCAGATGAGTTCCACGCTGGGGCCGGGCTTGGCCGCGTCCGCATTTGCCGCCGCGAAGGCGGGGACGGCGCATTCGGTCCAGGATTTTCCGCCATCGCTCGAGCGGTGAAGTTTCGATCCGAAATGCCCGAGGTACAGCGCGGCATATATCGAGCCATCGCGCGCGTCGGGGAAAAACATTGGCACCTGATCGCCGAGGAACGTGGTCCGCGTGATTTTCCAGTCGTCGCCACGTCCCTTGCGGGAGAGAGCGAACAAGCCTTTGCGCGTGCCGAGGAAAAGTTGCGAATTCATGGCTGTGACGAGCCTCCGGAAAGCGCCTGCATGACGTAAACTTCGCTGGATGGCCGCACCGGATCGGACAAACCGGCGCGATCGGCGATCATGTTGCCATCGACGAAAACGACGACGTGCTTCCGCAGGTTGCCATGGTCGTCGAGGATGTACCCGCGGGCCTGCGGGTTGGTCGCAAAAACGGCGGCCAGAACCTCACCGACGGTGCTGCCATCGGCGCTGCTCGGCGGGCAGGCGAGGTGTCGTTGCAGGTTGCGGGTAAACACCACGGTGGCCATGATCGCGGCCGGGATTTTACCAAATCGCCGGAGCGTGGGCCTCAAAATTCCGTGCGTTTGAACTGCTTTTCCAGATCGCGCAAAAAGGGGGTCATAAGCCTTTTTTCCTGGCCCGATGGGATGCAGTTAAATCCGCCGGGACAAATAAATGGCTTATGACCCCCTTTTCAGCCGCCGGGACAAATAAATGGCTTATGACCCCTTTTTCAGGGCCTTTTTCAGGGCCTTTTTTAGGGCGGCGGGAGATTTCGTCAAACGCTTGACGCGTGGGTTTCAAAACCCGGTGCGTTTGAACTGCTTCTCCAGGTCGTGAAGCGACAGACGCAAAGTGGTCGGCCGACCGTGCGGACAATTGCTGCTCCGATCGATCAGATGACGCCGCGCCAGCAGGGCTTCGATCTCGGCCGGGGAAAGCGGGTCGCCGGCCTTGACCGCGGCTTTGCAGGCCATCATGTCGAGAATCTCGTGCAGCAGTTCTTCCTGGTGCAGATCGAGCGTTTCCTGCTCGCCGCGCTCCAGCAGCTCAGCCAGAAAATCGACCGGGTCGAGCCGCTGGAGGAAGCTTGGAAAGGCGTGAACGGCGACGGCGTCCGGACCGATCGCGGCCGCCTCGATTCCCAGCCGGTTCAGCAAAGGCTGAATCTGCTCGAGCAATTCCTGTTGGCGCTGGCTGGCGGGAAGGGTGAGGGGAATCAAAATCCGCTGGCTCTCGAGCGGTCCGCGCGAAATTCGCGCGAGCAGATCCTCATACATGATCCGCTCGTGCAGCGCGTGCTGGTCGATGATGATCAAACCGTCCTCGCTCTCGGCCACGAGGTAACTGTTGTGAAACTGGATCGCGGGAACCGGCAACTCGGCGAGGGGCGAGATGGGCTGCGGCGTCGGCGCCGGCGAAATCGGCGGGGCGGTTGCGGAAGGCGTCTGCATCGCAGGCATCGGCGGCGAGGCTTCAGGCAATGCGGATTTGAAGAAACCCGCCAGCTTTTCACGCAGGGCCCGTCGATTGGGATCGTCGAGCGGACGCGAAAAAAACTGTCGGGCGGGAACGGCCGACGGCGTCAAATCGCTGCCGAGAAGTTTCTCGCGCACGGCCGACAGGACCAAACCGTGAATTCGCGTGCTGTCCCGAAAACGAACCTCGCTCTTGGTGGGATGAACGTTCACGTCGACATCCTGCGGCGGCATGGAGATGAGCAGAATCGCCGCGGGATGCCGCCCCGGCTCGGTCAGCCCGCGATAGGCCTCCCGCAGCGCGTGCTGAATGAAACGGTCGCGGATGGGCCGGCCATTGAGGAAGAAAAACTGATTTTTCGCCACCGGCCGCGCCAGCTCGGGCAACCCGATCAGCCCGATGAGGGATATCTCCGCGTCGCGGGATTCCAGGGGCAGATAAAGGTCGGCGAAGTCCTCCGGCCAAGCCGCCAGCCAGCGGGATTTCGCCTCGGCGCCGGAAGCTCCAGAACTCCGCGTCCGTTGTGAATCAGTTGAAAGGAAATCCGCGGGTTGGGAATGGCCAGGCGAAGCAGGGCCTCGCTGACGTGGCCGAATTCCGTGCCGGGGCTTTTGAGAAATCTTCGGCGGGCCGGGGTGTTGAAGAAGAGATTGCGGACCTCGATGACGGTTCCGACGTTGCCCGCCGCCGCCTGGGGCTCGTCGATCTGTCCGCCGCTATCGTGAATCTCGTAGGCGATGTCCTGCTGTGCGACCCGGCTCAGCAGCCGGGTCTGTGAAACCGAGCCGATGCTGGCCAAGGCCTCACCGCGGAACCCCATCGTGGCGATGCGGAAGAGATCGTCGTCGCCTTGCAGCTTGCTGGTGGCATGGCTGGCGAAGGCCAGCGGCAACTCGGCGACGGGAATTCCGGCCCCGTCGTCGATGACGCGGATGAGGGCCCTCCCGCCGTCTTCGATCTCAACGGCGACGTGCGATGCCCCCGCGTCGATGGAATTCTCGACCAGTTCCTTGACGACGGAGGCGGGGCGTTCGACGACCTCGCCGGCGGCGATTCGGTTGACCAGCGCTGGCGGCAGTTGCCGGATCGGATTTCGAGCCACGCCCGCGATTATACCGGCAAGGAAAACAACCGCGAAGTTGCGGGGAGTCACGAGACAGAGGCGCGTCGATCCATGACCGAGGCTGCGAAACGGGAAGGACAGGGAAAGGGATGATCGGTTGTGCGCAAGGAGAAGCGTTGATTGAGCTGAGAGCAGGTCTATCGAATCCGAACGGTCTCGACGGCCCCTTGCATGGGGGAATCGAATCGCTACTTTCCCGTGGATATCCACGGCATATCCATTTTCAGCCGTCCTGTTCGACCTGGACGGCGTGGTGATCGACACGACGGCGTTGCACTATCGCGTCTGGGACGAGTTCGCCCGCGCGCGGAAATACGTTCCCACCGGCGCGGAATTGCTGGCGACCAACGGCCGGCGGGCGGGCGAAACGATCCGGGCCTGGCTTGGCGCCGACCTGGACGAGCAGGTTGTGGCGTCGCTGACGGCGCAGCGGGAGGCGCAGTTCAATCGTCTGCTGGCGAGTGAAGCGGTCTCGGCGGTTGCCGGCGCTGGGGCATTCGTGGCGGCCCTGGCGGCGGCGGGCATTCCACGGGCGGTGGTGACCAGCGCGGTGCCCGCCAACGCCCAACTCGCCCTGGAACGCGTCGGAATGCAGCGGGCGTTTGACGCGATCATCACCGCCGCCGACGTGCAGCGGGGCAAGCCGGACCCCGAAGGTTATCTCAAGGCCGCCGCGGTGCTGGCCGTACCGATCGCCCGATGCGTCGTGATCGAGGATTCGATCTCCGGCATTCGCTCCGCCAAGGCCGCGGGCGCACGATGCGTGGCGATGACGACGACGTTCGCCCGAGATTCTCTGGCGGCCGAGCGGCCCGACTGGGTGGTCGCCGACTTCCTGAATCTGCCGATCGAGCTTCGCCCGTGACTCGAATGCCGCTGGGTTAGCCGGCGGACTTGGGCCTTGCCAGGCCGACGGCCAGACAAATCAATGCGCAGGACCAGAAAATCCACATTTCGATTCGAGCGGGGTTTTGAAAGTCGATTCGATGGGGATTAGACGCATTGTTGCAGGCCCAATCGAGGATCAATTTCAAGCCGATGAGCAGGATCAAAAGGTACGCGCTTCGATGGAGTCGCGGGAATCGCTCGAGGAGTGCGGCGAGTCCCGCGGCGGCGAAACGCATCAGGACAATTCCGAGCACTGCGCCAATGGCGATCACCCAGAATTTGGGATGGATCTTCGCGGTCGAATTCGCGGGGCCGGGCCGACCAGGGCCACGGCCGCCAGGATCGAATCGCCCGCGAAGGCGAGATCCATCAGTTCGACGCCGAGGATCGTGGGCCATAAGCGGGCGGCGACGGAAGGCGGCGGCCGGGAGCTTGCCGATGCTTTGCCCGGCGGGCACACGAAATACCGGATCGCCACAAGAGAAAGATAAACCCCGCCGAGCAGTTCGATGATCGACCATCGGATCAAAATCGCCGCGGCGGCGAGGGCCGTCAGACGCAGGATGATGCCGCCGATCAGCCCGTACGACAGGGCCTTGGCTCGCAGCGGCGGGGCGAGGCGTTGAACCAGCACGCCCAGGACCAGCGCGTTGTCGATGGACAGCAGACTTTCCAGAACGACCAGCAGGGCGATGGTCGCCAGATCGCCGGGGGAAAAGGTTTGTCCGAACATTGTCGATAGTGCAGGAACTCAAGTTCCAAAGAGCCGATCCCCCGCATCGCCCAAACCGGGGAGAATGTATCCCTTGTCGTTCAGTTGGCGATCGACAGCCGCGCAGAAGATGGGGACCTCCGGGTGATGCCGATGAAGCAAGGTGATCCCCTCCGGAGCGGCGACGAGACAGACGAAGCGAATGCTGGCGACGCCGGCTTTCTTGAGGAACTGAACGGCCGCCGATGCGCTGCCTCCGGTGGCCAGCATGGGATCGATGAGCAGGACTTCGGTGGAGGCGATGTCGGGCGGGAGCTTTTGATAATAGGAAACCGGCTCGAGGGTTTTCTCATCGCGATAGACGCCCAGATGCCCGAGCCGGGCGTCGGGGAGCAACCGCAGGACGCCCTCGGCCATTCCCAGCCCCGCGCGAAGGATCGGCACCAGCGTGACCCGCCGAGCCAGCACTTTCCCGGTCGTGCGCTCAAGCGGGGTCTGCACGGGCCTGGGCGTTGTCGGCCAATCGCGGGTCACTTCGTAAACCATCAGCGAGGCGATCTCATCCAGCAGGGCCCGGAACTTGCGATGGTCGGCGGTGTAATCGCGCAGCTCCGTCAGCTTGGTTTGGATCACCGGATGGTCGATCACGATGACGTTCTGCACTTGCATGGATTGCACCGAGCCTATTTCAACATTCCCGCATTTCTGGCGTAGGGGAAGATTCCCCCGGCCTCGATGATCGGCAGCACGTCCCCGAGCGGCCGCAGTTCGTGGCGCCGGTTGAGGGTTTTGTTGACGATCACGCACTGATCGAGGTGAACCTCCAGCTCGTCGCCGGTGCGGATTTTGTCCACCAATCGTTCCTTGGATTCCAGCGGAATCAGGTATCCGCCGTTGACGCTGTTGCGGAAAAAAATCCGGGCGTAGAACTCGGCGACGACGCATTTGCACCCGGCCTCGGCCAGCGCCAGCGGCGCGTGCTCGCGGCTCGATCCGCTGCCGAAATTCTTGCCGCCGATCACGATCTGGTAGTCGCTCTTGAATTCATTGGGCCGGACGAATCGCGTGTGCCCGTCGGGCAAACCGGCCTGGCCATCGGGCACGCTGCTCATGGCATACATGCCGAAGTATTTGCGTTCCTCGGGAATGCCGGGGTTGTACGACAGGTACTGGGCCGGAATGATCTGGTCCGTGTCCACGTTGTCGCCAAGCACATAGGCTCGTCCGCTGATGATATTTTGCATAATTCCTCGGCTGAAAGTCCGATCCTCCCAGAGGGTATAGAGCCGGGGCGGGCTTGTACAGAACGTGCGGCGGCGGATCTCCGAGGCCCGCTCTGGTCGAGTTTCCTCCTTTCGCGTTATTTTAACCCGTTATTAGATGGCGAAAACCACCGCATTCATATATATTAGACGACGTGCGGGATTAAAAAGAGACGGCGGAGGGTAATCGATGAGACACTTTGTATGGATCTTGTCGCTGGGAATGTGCTGCGCATTTCAGGCGGTAGCTGACGCACAACCGCTATACGACGGCATGTCTTATCTGAACTTTACGTCTTCCGGCGGCACGACCGGGGCGAAGCTGGACTATCCTTCGTCCGTCATGAGCATGCAAGCCGTGGGCGTGAACACGGTGGCTTTGAATGTTTGGGACTTCACGCCGTCCGTCACTTCGACGAGCATCGCGGCCAATTACAGCAAGTACAGTTCCAGCGACGCACAGGTCATCGCTGCGATAGATGACATTCATGCGGCAGGGATGAACGTCCTGCTCAAGCCGATGGTGGACGTGAACAACGGAACCTGGCGAGGCATGATCAATCCATCGGCCGGCAACGTGAACACGTGGTTCACCAATTACGATTCCTTTATCGATCATTACGCGACGCTTGGCGCGGAGAACGGCGTGAACCTCTTCAGCGTCGGCTGCGAGCTGAACGACATGGAACAATACTCGTCGAATTGGACGAGCCTGATCAGCGGAGTTCGCAACATCTACGGTGCGCAGGGCGATACCAGCGAGAAGCTGACCTACGCGGCCAACTGGTCAGTCAATAGCAGCGGCAAGGGCGGCTACACCAACGTTTCCTGGTGGAATCAGTTGGACTACATCGGCATCGATGCGTATTTCCCGCTGGCAACTCAGGCCGATCCGTCGGAGGCATCGCTCCTGAGCGCTTGGAGCAACCAAGCCGCGGCGATAAACAGGTGGCGCACAAATGTGGCGGGTTTGAGCAACGAACCCGTTATCTTCACCGAGGCGGGTTACGAGGCGCAGCCCACGACGGCCGAGGAGCCTTCGGGCGTCAGCGGGGGCAATCAAGACATTCAGGCGCAGGCCGATTGCTATCAGGCGCTGATGCAGACGATGTCGGCCGAACCCTGGTGGGACGGTGTATTCTGGTGGGACTGGTCGCCGCAGATCCCTGGTTCGACGGACAACGGTTTCGACCCGGAGAACAAGCCGGCGACCGACGCGGTTCTGGAGAGCTTTTACGACGTGCCCGAGCCGGGGAGCGCGCTCTTGTTCGCTGGGTGTGGTTTGATGCTTCTGCGAGGCAGAAGGCGGCCGAGCCGAGCGATTTGAGTCTCAGCAAGATTTACTGAAAGCGCCGAAAATCAGGGCGTTGGGGGTTACCGTGCCTCCAGGGCTGCGGGCCCCTGCTTGTCTGCTTCTTTCCACCGCTCAGTTCTAAATGGGCGACGGCAATTCTGGGACTTCGGCGCAACTCGCGGTGCTTCGCACCGCCGCTAAATATGGTGGAATTATTCCGGAATCACGGTTGGCTCATTTCGAGGTTTCACGTTTCGCGAAATCCGGGAATAACGCCACGAGGGCGCGAGTTGTTCACGGCAACGGAGGTTTGTAATGACGACTCGAAAAAACGCGGTTTGTTCAATTGCGATCGGAATTCTGGTGTCGGCGACGGCCGGTACGGCATCGGCCCTGGAATCCGCCACGGGAACGATTTCGTCCACGCCGCTAGGTGGGGGCGAGTTTCAGTACAACATCGCCCTGACGAATACGTTAACCGACAGCAGTGACATCGGCACGTTTTGGTTTTCGTGGATTCCCGGCAAGGATTTCATGGAAGTGAAGCCGACCAATATCACGTTTCCAACGGGTTGGAGCGTGAATATCACCGGATCGAACAATTCCAGCGACGGCAATGCGCTGCAGTTTCTCGGCGGCCCGCTGCTGACGCCGGGCAATACCGACGACTTTTCGTTTGAGAGCACCGAGTCGTTGTCGCAGATAACCGGGCCGTCGTCCTACACGCCGCCGGACGACGAGACAACCTCGTTCATCTATCATGCCAATCCATTCAGCGACGCGGGATCTCAATTCACGCTGACGCCGGTTACGGTTCCGGAGCCGATGTCGGCGTCGGTGATGGCTCTCTGCGGCGCGGGCTTGCTCGCGCGACGCCGACGCGCTTGAGTCGGCCGCAAATGATCGTTGCTCCAACCTTGCTCCCGGTAGCAAAAACGTGCCGAGCCGCCGGGAGCTTTTTCTATCCAATCGTTTTCTCCAATCTTGGGACCAATCCAATCGCCGCCGCACTATTAATGCAACCTCAACCATTTGGGGAATAAAACGCGCACTCAAAGCGTTTACAGGGTAGGGTCGCATCCGGAATAAACGGAATAAAAAGAAGACACCGGCATTTCTGCACGGTGTCTTCCGGAGGGGAGAAAATGCGCCGTAGGCGCGAACCTTCAAGTTTGCCTATCTTACCTTATACCACACTCTTTCCAAGAATCAAATGTTCTTTCCTTGATGAATCCAAGAACCCATCGGCCCAAATCGTCATAATTCTACAACTTTTTGTCGGTACCTGTCAAGTTATTGCCTGAAAGCACAACATTTCGTCTACCTCCATGACGGAGCCGATTACTGTTTCGTCCAAAGGATGGTACGGCATTCGCCCCATAAAAGTTGCAGCAAAATCTTCAAAAGAGGGTAGGGGGTCTGTTTGAACTCTCGCGACGGAGCCGCAACCGTCTCGGTCCGGTCCGGGGCGACGGGACGGCCCTGGATTTTGAACTGACCCAATATGGAAAGCGGCAAATACCGTCCAGGGTCGGCTTCCGGTCCCGGGATCGTGCGATTCAGTCGCGACCGCCAGGCGCCGGTGAATGGCGATTGCAGATCAACTTTGAATGCTTTGGGCGTTGGGCTGTCGAATGCCGTGCATCCAAGGCGTTGCGGTTCAAAAGCACTTCGCCAAGCGCCGTTGCGGAATGACGGGCCACCCTGCGTCCAACGGACGCATGCCAAATTGGAAGAATTCTCTTGACCTGAAGGGCGGGGCGATGTTTCATAATCAGCTATGCGCCAGCGCTACCATACGATCATCAAGCCCGAATCCACGGACTGTTACGTGGGATGGGTCGAGGAAATCCCCGGAACGCTCACCCACGGCCGCTCGTTGAATGAGTGCCGAAGGAAGCTTCGCACGTCCCTGCTTCTGATGGTGGAAACTCATCGCGACGAAGCTCGCATCCCTCTGGATGCCTCGTGCATTCAGGAGGCGATGGAGATCGACACCGCCGAGTTGCACGTGCCGTCACATCAGTTGGCCTGAGAATTCGTCGTGGTCGGCAACGTCCCCGGCAAGTCTGGCAGCGGTGTTCCGTCCACGCCGATGATCTGCTGCATCCCCGTGAATTTCGGCGTGGGAATTTCCTGCCGCACCTGATTGACGCGGTTGGTCAATTGGTCCTGTTGTTGCCGAATCGCCTTCTTGTCATCGGCTAGTCTCTCGTTGTCGCGGCGCATCTGGTAATAGATGTCCGGCAGCGGCATCTGAATGATGTTGCCCATTTGGTCCATGTAGGTGCTGGAAGTCTGGAGCCGATCCATTTCGCGCTGGTTGGCGGCGAATTGCGAATCGATCTGCCCGGCTTTCTGCTGCAGGGCATCGTACTGTTGTTGAAGATTGTCCAGTTCCCACTTGACCTTGAGTTCAGCGGCTTTCAGCGCCTGCAATTGCGTGGCCGTCACCCAGGTCGCGCCCCAGCGGTACATTCCCTGCCGGCTGGCCGCCTGTTGCAGAAGCGCGTCCTGGCCCGCGAAGATCGCCACCGCCTTGAGCACGACCGGCGCTTTCTTGGTTTCATCCGGCAGGGCATTCAGGGCCTCGGCGACGTTGTCGAGTATCTCCTTGGTCTGCGGCGCCGCCATCATGGCCAGGTCGTAGAAATTCATCGCGGCGACAAATGATTTCTGCCGCCAGGCGACCACGGCCAGGTTGTTCAGGGTCGGGGCGTGATTGGGCACGAACTGATTGGCCGCCTCGAAAGCCTTGCGGGATTGCGCCACCTGATCCTGCTTGTAGAGCGCGACGCCCTGCAGATACGCCGCCATCGCGCACTGGGGATCGTCCTGAAGCGCCTGACGCAGAATCTTGTCCGCTTCCGCGTAGCGGTAATTGGCGATCAGGTCCTTGGCGGGCATCGCTTCGGACTGGGCCAGCTCCCGCCGGCGCTGGCGCTCATCGGGCGTGATCCACGCATCGCCCAGCTTCACCAATCCCTGGTCCAGCCGGTCCTGCCACAGATGCAGGTCACTTGGTCGCCTCGGCCACGACGGTTTGGTCGCCCGCCTGTTCGATGAATTTTTGGTATCGGCTGATAATGTCGTGGATGTCGGACAAATGCTCGGCAACCCGGCGCAACGACGCCAGCCGATCCTCGGAAACGGAAACGGCTTCCGCACCACGGCTGGCTTCAATCGAAGCCACTTTGTCGGCCGACACCGTCTGCACCGTCCCGTCCGATTGCGTGACCGTCCAGCCATCGGATGTCTTGTGGATTTTGCCTTCGAGCTTGGTGCCGTCGGTGAGGTTGATGACGTCGGCGTGAACCGTCACCGCGGCGAGCAACAGGGCCATCAGTGCCGGCATCGCTTTCAGGATGGAATAGCGCAATCGTCTGTTGCTTTGCTTATCCCCTCTCCCCGGTAATCCGGGGAGAGGGCCAGGGTGAGGGGCGGTGCGAACATCAGAAACGCCCCTCACCCCAACCCTCTCCCCATGAGTACATGGGGCGAGGGGGAAGATGCGATTGGCATCCATGCCGGAATTTTAGGCTGCAATCCGCCGCGGGCAAAGACCCCCTTGGTGTACAATCCGGCCAAGATGTCCGAAACCGATGGGACATGGACCCTCCGCCGGCTTCTCGAATGGACTTCCCCATTTTTTGCGCGAAAGGGGATCGACTCGCCGCGGCTCAGCGCCGAATTGCTCCTGGCGCATGTCCTGGAGGTTCCCCGAATCAAGCTCTATACGGATTATGACCGCATCCTCGATCCGCAGCATTTGGCCGCCTATCGCCAACTCGTCCGCCGCGCCGCCGAGGACGAGCCCGTGGCCTATCTCACCGGCCGCGCCCATTTCTTCAATCTCGAATTCCACGTCACCCGAGACGTGCTGATCCGCGCCCGGACACCGAAACGCTTGTGGAAAACGTGATTCAACTCATCCGTCATCGGCCGGGCCTGGAAGCACCCCGGATTCTCGATCTGTGCACGGGCAGCGGCTGCATCGCGGCGGCCATCGCTCACAACGTCAAGGAGGCGGTGGTCGTGGCCACGGACAATAGCGGTCCGGCCATCGCCGTCGCCCGCGAAAATCTTCAGCGTCTGCACCTGTCCGACCGCGTCATCGTCGAGCAGGGCGATCTGTTTGCCCCGCTGGATCGGCTCGCCGATCGCTCGCCGTTTCACCTGCTGGTCGCCAATCCGCCGTACATCCCGACGAGCCAGATTCGCCAGCTCGATCGCAGCGTGCGCGATTACGAACCGCTGGCCGCGCTGGATGGCGGGCTCGATGGCCTGGCCGTTCATCGCCGAATCCTCACCGAGGCCCCGCCGCGCCTGCTGAGCGGATCGCACATTTTTCTGGAGATCGCATTCGACCAGGCGGAGGCGGCCCGTCAGCTCGCCGCCGAGCACGCCGAGTTCACCGACGTGCGCATTCTCAAGGATCACGCGGGCAACGACCGGGTCCTGACCGCGCGGCGGACGTGACAATCCCCCGGGCCATTTGAACGATCTGACCGGCGAGGCTGGATTTCGTATTAGGCTGACGAATCATCGCTTGGAGAACTGGAACTTCCGGCGTGCGCCGCGCTGGCCGTATTTCTTGCGCTCCTTCATTCGACTGTCGCGGGTGAGGAACTTGGAACCGCGCAGAGCGGCTTCGAGAGTTGAATCGTATTTGGCCAGAGCGCGGCCCAGGCCCAGGACGATCGCGCCGGCTTGTCCGGTATGGCCGCCGCCGTTGCAACGGGCCCAGATGTCCATCTTTCCGCCCGTGTTGGTTACTTCGAGTGGGCCGAAAATCGACTTGCGATCCTGCTCGGCCGTGAAATAATCGTTGAGCGTCCGTCCGTTGACCTCGATCTTGCCGCTTCCCGGTGCAATGCGAACGCGGGCCACCGCCGTCTTGCGCCGACCCACGCCCCAGGTGTAGGTGGGCTTGACCTTCGGGGCCGCTTCCGCGGGCGGCTGCGGCTTTTCAACGGCTGGGGTTGACGGTGCGTCTTCGGACATTCTTCTTCGCTTTCGGTTTGACCTCGATCTCACCGGCTCACACGGCCAGCTTCAGTTCTTTGGGCCGCTGGGCTGAGTGCGGATGCTCATTGCCCTTATAAATCTTCACCTTGCCGAGGATGTCGTGGCCGAGCTTGCTCTTGGGCAGCATTCGGCGGATGGCCAGTTCCACCAGCTTCACGGGATGACGTTCGTGCATCCTCTTATAGGAGTAGAGATGCCGGCCGCCTGGATAGCGCGAGTAGGTGTCATATTCCAGCACGTCGGCTTTCTTGCCGGTGACGCGAATCTTCTCGGCGTTGAGGACGATGACAAAATCGCCGGTATCCACGTGCGGGGTGTAGGTCGGCTTATTCTTCCCCTGGACGATCATGGCGATCTTGGCCGCGAGCCGGCCCAACACCTGGTCGGTGGCATCGACGACATACCAGTCGCATTTGACTTCGCCCGGTTTGGGCATGTAGGTGCTCATCGCTGGTCCTTGGCAGACAAAAAACCTCCCGGCACACCCGTGCGCCGGAAGGATCGGGAAGTGTAACGGCAGCGATTCTTATGTCAATATGCGGGCATCACCGATTGCCAAGTTGGCCGTTGCAGGCTAAAACACGCAGTCAACAGTCCATTGATGTCGGGGAGGACGGCTCCGATGTCCCCCGATACAACGGAATGCGCGATCCGCGGGATCGCCACGCCAGCCCGGAGGCGGAGTCGGGTAGGGCTGGGAAATCTCGAGTCCTCTTACCAGGCTCCAGGAAGAGCCGGGGGTAGGCAATGAACTATCTAAACCGCGATTGCATCGAGCAAGCATCCGGCGCAGCCTTTCAGAACCGGCATCCGTATCCATGGGTCAATTTTCAAGGGACGTTGACGGACCAAGCCTTCGATCGCCTCCGCGAACCCTCCCCAACGTCTCGATGTTCAATCGCATGGTTGGAGTCAAGCGCGGCTATGGGCAGGGCAGCCATGACCGGGACCTGCTTCATTACCGGCCGGACCTGGCCATCGATCCGGCTTGGCGGGAATTCATCGCGGAGCTTCAGGGGCCCACCTACCAGTCCTTCCTGCGTCGCATGACGGGCGTTGACAAGCAATTCATCTTGACCTTCGAGTGGTATTACGCGTGGCAGGGTTGTTCGGTCTCTCCGCATTGCGACGCGCGCCGCAAGCTGGCCACGCATATTTTTTATTTCAACACCGAGTCCGACTGGGATACGAACTGGGGCGGTCAGATTCTGATGCTGGACGACGGGGGACGTTTCAAGCCGCACTCCGCGCCCGGCTTCGATGATTTCAAGATCGCCGCTTCGTTGGACCCGCGCGGGAACGGGAGCCTGCTGTTTCAGCGAACCGATCACTCCTGGCACGGCGTTCGCCCCCTGCAGGCGCCGGCCGACCACCTGCGTAAGCTGTTCCTCATCACCATCAACGTGCCGACTCTGCAAGTGTGGTGGCGGCGCGTTCGCGGGAAGGATCCCGATGGCTATGTTCTACAATCCAATTGAGCCGCATGCCGCGCGTGCGGCGAGGCTCGCCACGCTCCGATTGGGCAAAAACGTGAAGATGATGGTTCACGGCGTTGGATCGGGCGCGGGAGGTGAAATCTACCTCACCGCCCGGCCGGACCCCGGCATGTCCCCGGCCCAGCAAGGGCGGGAAATCTTTGCCGGGATCCGCGATCTGTTGCGGGGGAAACGGGCGTGGATCTGCCAGGAACGGATTTTCGCGCCCGCCGATTCGATGCCGGTTTTGGCCAAGCTGCGGGCGGAGGCATACGGCGAGCTGGATGACGGGGTGGCTCCGACGTGGCTGGTGGGCGGTCCGGAAAACGACATTCGCGGCGTGCAAGTTTATGCCGTCACGCTGCCCAGCAGGCCACGGCTCCTGTCCGTCCACGGCACGCCCTGCGGCCGCGTGATTCAGCACCGAGGCTGCCGCTGGATTACCGCCAGCGCCCTGCCCATCCATGGCGACGGCTCGGGTGAAGCGCAGACGTGGGCGGCCTTCGAGGAAGCCGAAAACCTCCTCAAGCAGGCCGGCGCCGAGATGACCTCCATCGCCCGAACCTGGTGCTACCTGAAGGACATCCTCGGCTGGTACACAAGTTTCAATGCGACGCGAAGCCGGGTCTTCACCGAGCGCCATCTGCTGAACTCCGCACAAATCTGCCGCCTGCCCGCCAGCACCGGCATCGGCGTGCGCCCGGCCGGCGATGCCCGCTGCCTGATCGACCTCTTCGCCGTTGCGGGCGAAGCCGCCTGCCGCTTCGCTCCCGAAGGCTGTCTCTGCAAGCACCTGGCCGCCGGCAAGCAGAACTCGGCCCTGGAATACGGCTCATCGTTCGCCCGCGCTTCCACCGTCTGCACACCCGCCGGCCGAACCGTCTTCGTCTCCGGAACCGCCGCCATCGACCCGAGCGGCGCCACCTGCTGCCTCGGCGACGTTGCCGGTCAGATTCGCATGACCCTTGATTGCCTGCGCGCCGTGCTGGCCGACCTGCAGTGTCCGCCTCAGAACGTTGTTCAGGCCGTCGCCTATTGCACGACCGCCGAGGTGGAAGAATGCTTCCGGCAACTTTCGCCGGAGCCCGGCTGGCCCTGGCTGGTTATCCGAGGCGACGTTTGCCGAGATAATCTGCTGTTCGAAGCCGAAGTCGCCGGCGTGATCGCGCGTTCTTGAACGGGCCGAAAAGTTCGAGTTACGAATTGCATGGGCGGCTTCCCCGACGCGGATTTTTTTAAGATTCCCCAATTTACCACTGGAACTGAAAAATCCTCTTGTTATATTTTCCGTTAACCGGAGGTTGGCCGACTTGCCATACGAGGTAAGGGAAGTTCAGCCGACGCCGAATCCTAACGCGGTGAAATTCGTGTTGGACCGGGTGATAGCGGATCGGCCGACAAGTTTTCTCGATCCGGCCTCGGGCAAGGACCACCCGATTGCTTCGCGATTGTTCGCCATCCCGGGCGTGACGAGCCTGCTGATCCTGGGAGATTTTGTGACGGTGAGCAAGCGTCCTGAAGCGCGTTGGGCGGAGATAAAGGCTAAGGTGGAGCGAACTCTGGCATCGGTCTAACGGCCCCACGGCTCGAAAAAGCCGCGATTTATTAAAGCGAACAGGGATTATGGGACGAACGTAATAGTACTGCGAAGTGTTTCTTCCCTCCTTACCCCGTAGGTCTCACCCACGCCTACGGGGTTTATTTTTTTCCCGAAGCACCGGATGTACATCCGGTGCTACTCTCGGACATCCTTCCAAAGCTTTTGCTGCACGCCCTGGAATTTTGCGAAGCTGTCGTCGAGATGCTGCATCAGGCGCTTCACCTGGGCCGGGTCGGCGTTGGGATCCTTCAGGGCATCGCGCAGGGCCGCCGCGGCGTCGTCGAGGCTGTCGGCGCCTTCGGCAAACTGGCGCACCGAATCGTATATGTTCAGGTTGGCGACCTCATCCGGCTTGGGCTGATACAGCAATCGCCAGGGACTGTGGCGAATCTCCACGCTGGCGTATTTGAGGTTGTCGCTGGTGGCCTTGAGCGATTCGATCATGCCGTTCAATTTGCTGCGATTGTCCACCAGGATCGACCGCAGCGCGCCGGTGGCCGCGTCGAGATTGTCGGCGGCCGAGCGGATTTCGGTCAGGGCCGCGGAGGCGCGTCCGACGGCGACGTCGATCTTCGCGAGAATCCCATGAAGGCGATCCAGGACGTCGGGCAGGCGCTGGCGAATCTCGCCCGTGACATGGTTTAGATTGGCCACGGTCTGGTGAAAATCGCCGCTGGAGGGCCCGACGAAATTGCGCCAGGCGTCGAGCATGCGCACGCCCGAATCGATCAGTTGCCTCGACGCGGGCGATCAGTTCCGGAATGCGGACATGCAGCTCCTGCACGGTTGTCGTCGCGGCCAGACCGGTTGCGGTGAAGGAATCGGACGTCTCGGGCGAATTTGTCCAGATCGGTGTTCAACTTGTCGGAGGCGATCTTGACGTTGGCCAGGGTTTGGCGCAGGTCCGGCGCCATGGCTGCAAGCTGGTGCGTGAAGTCCGTGATCGCGTCGGGATTGCCGCGGAGAGAGTCGTTGGAAGCCAACGTCGCTCCGCGGCCGAGATCGTTGATGTTGATCCCCGCGACCCCGGTCAAGCCGTGCTGCACCTGAACGGCGGCGTTCCTGGCGAGGATGTATTTGGCGGGGATGTCGATGAAGACGACAACGGCGGATCGCTCCTGGTCGATTTGAATGTCGCGGACGCTGCCGACCTTGAGCCCGCCGATGCGCACGTCGTCACCCGGCCGCAGGCCGCCGATGTCGTCTTGCATCGAGAAGGCGACCGGGTAGGTCTTGAATGACTGGGTGAATTTGGCGGCGCCGCTGATGGCGACGATGACAAAGACGATCAGTGCGAGACTGACCAGCATGAAAATACCGGCTCGAAGCGCGTTGCGTTGCTTGACCATGGCTTCAAACACCTCCGAGGCTCAAAGGCCTGCGAGCGGTCCGAACAGGTCGCTCTTCATATCCGCCGGCGCGGCGCCGGTCGGTGAGCGGGCCCTGGGCGAGTCCGAAGACGAATTGATGCACCAGCGGATCGGGGGAATTGCGCATCTGCTCGGGGGTTCCCTCGGCGACGAATTTGCCCCGATCCAGCAGCACCATTCGGTCGGCGATGCGGAAAGCGGAATCCATCTCGTGGGTCACCACGACGCTGGTGACGCCCATCTTCTTGTTCAGGTCGATGATGAGCTGATCGATCTCCGCGCTGGTGACCGGATCGAGTCCGGCGGACGGCTCGTCGTAAAACAGCACCTTGGGGTCCAGGGCGATGGCCCGGGCGAGGCCGGCGCGTTTCTTCATGCCGCCGGACAGCATCGCCGGCAGCTTGTCGGCGTGCTGCCGCAGGCCCACCTGCTCCAGCTTCATCTTGACCATGATCTCGATGATCTCCTCGGAGAGATTGGAATGCTCGCGGAGCGGCAGGGCGACGTTGTCGGCCACGGTCATGGAGTTGTAGAGCGCCCCGCTTTGAAAGAGCACGCCGACCGATTTTCGATAATCGTCCAGTTCTGTGGCGCTCATTTTGCGGAGACTTTTGCCCAAAGCGATGATGTCGCCGCCGTCGCACATGACGTTGCCGATCATCAGGCGCAGGAGCGTGGATTTGCCGGAGCCCGAGCCGCCCATGATCACCAGCACTTCGCCGTCCATCACGTCCATGCGGATGGCGTCGAGGATGGTGCGGCCCTCGTAGATTTTGGTGGCGTCGAGCACCTCGATGACCGGCTGCAGCATGAGTCACCATCCGAGGAAATAAAAGACGCCGGTGAAGAGCAGGTCCACCGAGATCAGCGCGACGATGGTGAGCACGACGGTGCGCGTGGTGGCCACGCCGACGCCTTGCGCGCCTCCGGTCACGCCCAATCCCAGCCGGCAAGCCAGGGCGCTGATGAGCAGGCCGAAGACGCCCGCCTTGACCAGCCCGGTCAGGAAATCCTTGAGTTTCAGGGCGTCGAAGCTGTGATGGGCGTACATCGTCGGGCTGACGCCGAGGAACAGATTGCAGGTCACGAACCCGCCGACGCCGCCGGCGAGGTCCCCGACCACGCAAATGCAAACCATCATGATGGTGGTGGCGAGGATTCGGGGCACGACCAGAAAGCGGACGGGATCGATCGCCTGCGCCTCCAGGGCTTCGATTTCCTCGGAGACGACCATCGTGCCCAGCTCCGCGGCGATCGACGCGCCGGCGAACCCGGTCAGCACAATCGCGCAGACCAGCGGGCCCAGCTCCCGGCCGACGGCGATGGCGATGATGTCGGCGACCTTGTTGGCGGCGCCGTAATCGCGAAGGATCGGAGCCATCTGAAGCGACAGAATCGCTCCGATGCAGAACAGCACCAGGCACACGATGGGGATGCTGCGGACGCCCACCCGGTTCATCTGCGCCCAGAGATTGGCCCAACCCAGACGCCGGCCCTGCTTGTTCAGCAGCGACCGCCCAACGCCGACGGCGGCGTCGCCGATCAGGTAGGTCAATTCTCCCAGAAAGCGGAAGAAGCCCGCCGCGGAGTTCACTGCCAGGACCAGGGGCCGCAAAACGACGTTCATTGGCAATCCATTACCCGATGGTTACCCGCTCGCCTGCAACGCCGCGAACTCGGGCGTGAAATTCACGACAAGGCCAAGGCCTGCTGCTCGCTGGCGGCGAGCACGAAAATCGTGTCCAGGCGGGCGATTTCCAGCAGTCCCTTCACGCGGGGCTGCAGCCCGACCAACATCACCCGCCCGCCGGAGGGACGCAGCTTCTGCAGCGCTTCGATCAGCACGGCCAGGGCGCTGCTGTCCATGTACGGAACCTGCGACAGGTTCAAGATCAGCCGCTTGGGAAGGGACTTGGCGAGAATCGCCCTTATGGCCGCGCGCAGCTCGGGGCTGTTGTGCAGGTCAATTTCTCCGCGCGCCTCGGCAATCACCGCATCGCCCAGCGTCCGCGGGGCGGAGACCAAATCCATGTTCCATTTGACGTTGGCCATGGTTCACCGCTTGGGGTGTTTCGCCGTCTTCTTGGTCATCTTCAGCAGCATTCCATCGCTCAGCCGCTCAAACGTCACGTCGTCCATCAATTCCCGGATGCAAATCATGCCGACTCCGCCGGGGGCGAGCATTCCCCTGGGCTTCACCGCCGACGGATCGAAGGGCTTGGCCCAATCGCGGATCGAGACCTGAAGCGCACCGTCGTCGCGCTGGACGCAAACCACGATCGGGCGATCGGTCGCGCCGTCGTAACCGTGGCGAATCACGTTGGCCAGCGCCTCGTTCAGCGCCAGCCCGATCTCATCGGACATTTCCGAGGACATTCCGACGGATTGGGCGAAGCTCTCGACTGTCTTGCGAACCTCGCGCACCTTTAGCCGGGTCGCTGGTGATCTTCAACTCGATCCGCTCGGGAGGCGATGAGCGGGCGGGCTGGGGTTTGTTGCCGCTGGCTGTCATGTTCTTAAACTCACCGCTATTGCCCGGACGGATGATCCTTCAGCCAGTTCCGCCAACGCTCAATCGCCGCTCGCCGGGTGAATTCATCGTCATAGTACCGATAACCAAAATCCTGCCCGGTCATTTTATGCAGGGCGCTGATGGCGGCGAAGCGCATGGCGGAGTCATCGTCGTCCAGGTCCTGCACGAGCCGGGGAATCGCCGCGCGGTCGTTGTCGTCGCCGGCCTGCTTGATGGCCGGGATCGCGCTGGGCGGGCTGTCGCTGGTGAGCGACTTGGGATCGGGCGAGAAACATCCGCAGACGCACCCGCCCGCGAGGATGATAATCCCGTGTTTCCAATTCATTGCCGGACCGAGTTCCCGTGCGCCGATATCGACGCGCCCGCGCTGGTTTCTGGAAACAAAGGATCATAGCTCGCCGGGCGGCGGGTTTCCGAGTTTATCGGACTTTCAGCCGCGAGACCTCGATATCCGCCAGCCGGGTCGGCTCGGGGATGCGGAATCGGCCCAGGCACGCCATCGCCAGTTCCGCGGCGGATTTCAGGTCGATCCGATGTCCAACGCTGATGAATACGGGTTTGACGTTGCCGCGCGTTCGCAGCACCAGGCCGATCTGCTCCTGGCCATCCATCAGGGGCGATGACGATCCGGCGGGGATGCCGGGCTCGCCGAATGTGCCAATGAGCCGGCTCTTGGCGATCCCCATGCCCGGGCGATCCAGCAGGATCGACAGGTGCGCCGCCAGCCCGCATCGCCGCGGATGGGCATACCCCTGGCCATCGAAGCAGATGACGCCCCAATCATGCCGGAGCTTTCCGACGGCTTCCAGCACGGCCGGCCCCTCGCGGAAGCTCAGGAAGTTTGGGATATACGGGAATTCGATTGGCCGGATCGCGTGGGCGATTTCGACGATTCGTCTTTCGATGCGATCGTAGATCACAGCGGCGGCGAGGACTTTTTGCTTGTCTTCGGAGAAGGCCGCGTCCGCCCCAGCCACGAATCCCGGCAGCGGCGAAAGCGGCTCGATCCGCATGTTCTTCCGCAGGGCGAGCTGGGTTTCCTTCCAGCCGTTTACGATGTCCGGCCAGTCCGGATCGGTCTTTCCGCGGCGCATGGGAACTTTCTACGGAAAATGCTTGCCGCGGTCCAAATCCATGATAAAGTAATTGTGGGAAATAGGCGATAGTAGGAATATCCCACAAAGCGCCTGATTCTATGGGAACAGCACTTACCAAGACCGCCGACACGAAAGGCCGCATCAGCCTTGGCCCTCAGGTTGCCAACCGTTTGGTTTCGGTAACCCGCGTGAGCGATTCGGAATACGTCGTGAAACTGGTTCGGGCGATCCCCGAAGACGAGGCGTGGCTTTATGAAAACCCCACGGCCCTGGCTTCCGTGCGAAATGGTTTGCGACAGGCTCGGGATCGTCGATTGAAGAAGGGCCCAAACCTCACGGCCGACAGGAAGTTGACCGAGCAGCTTGAGGGATAGGCCACGGCACTTGCGTGTTTCCCCCTCGCCCCATGTACTCATGGGGAGAGGGTTGGGGTGAGGGGCGGTATTCGACGCCCAAGAGCCCCTCACCCTGTCCCTCTCCCCGGATTACCGGGGCGAGGGGAAAGGAAAATCGGTGTGCAATTACCCTGAGGAATGAGGCATGTCCTTCAATCCCGTCTGGACCGAGGAGGCCGACGCCAAATACACTGAGTTGCGCGAAGCCGCCAACGCTTCGCTCCAAGCTCGTCAGAAGAATAAAAAACAGAAAGCCGCGAAGTCAGAAGGGCTGTTCAAACAGGTTCACGACTGCATTCAAAAGCTCTTGAATAATCCGCGGCACCCGGGCCTGAACACCCACAAATGCGATTCGCTGGAGCATCCCTACGATTCGTCGGCCCCGGTTTTCGAGGCTTACGCTCAAAACCGGACGCCGGGCGCTTACCGGGTTTTCTGGTGTTACGGCCCGAACAAGGGAGACATCACGATCATTGCCATCACGCCGCATCCGTAGGGTGGGCGTACTCGCCCACCATTTGGATAGCCCGCGACAAAAGGGTGGGGGGGGTACGCTCACCCTACCCGGCTACCCGGCTACACGGCAAAAAACGCGGTACAATCATCACAAATGAAACGTGTCGCTCTGCTGGTGTTCTATGCGATAAGTGCTTTTTCTTTGCTCATTTTTCTGTTCACTTTCTTTATGCTGGCTTGGGTTTCCATCCTTGAGTTTGGCGATTTCCTAAAGACGGGGAACAATCCCTTTTCCAGCAACCTGGATTCAGCAAGACTGCTCAGACGCGCGGAACTCTCGGCAGTCACGCTTGGCAGCATATCCGCAATATTGCCGTTGGCGTGGCTATTTGGTTCGCGAAGGAATCGGCGCGCTGAAGCATTGCCTGAAAACATCTCGCTGCCCGAAATGCGGATACGATCTCCGCGCCACACCCGACCGTTGCCCAGAATGCGGCACAATTCCGCCGATAAAGGAAATGATGTTAAACTGAACGAGTACCCCGTTTCGCGATTCCTTTGCCCTCCCCATTCACGCCAACTACAATGACTCGTTCGATTTCCGGCGACATTTTGGGTACGGCATCCATGAAATTCATCCGCATCAAGGGAGCGCGGGAGCATAATCTCAAGAACATCAATGTGGACATTCCGCGCGATCAGCTCGTGGTCATCACCGGACTCAGCGGATCGGGAAAATCCACGCTGGCTTTCGATACCGTGTACGCCGAGGGACAGCGGAAATACGTGGAATCGCTGTCGGCCTATGCCCGGCAATTCCTCGAACAGCTTCAGAAGCCGGATATTGATGAGATCGAGGGCCTGCCGCCGACGATCGCCATCGAGCAGCGATCGGCGTCGTCGAATCCGCGGAGCATCGTGGCGACGACGACGGAAATTTATGATTACCAGCGCGTTTTGTTCGCCCGGGCCGGGACGCCGCATTGCTGGATTTGCGGACGGGTCATCGCCAGCCAATCGCCGACGCAGATCGTCAACGCGGTGATGAAATATCCGACCGGCACGAAGGTGATGATTCTTTCGCCGCTGATCAAGGGGCAAAAGGGAGAGCATCGCGATATTTTCGGGGCCATCAACAAACAGGGTTTCGTCCGCGCTCGGGTGGATGGGGAGATTTTGGAGCTTGCCGGCAATAAGCCGCCGGCCCTTGTGAAGACCAAGGCGCATTCGATCGAGGCGATCGTGGATCGGATCGTGCTGAAGCCGGAAATCCGCTCGCGGCTGGCCGACAGCATTGAGACGGCACTGAAACTTTCGCAGGGATCGGTCGTGGTGACGGTGCAGAAGGAGGGCAATACCTGGTTGGATCAGACCTTCAGCGAAAAGTTCGCCTGTCCCGAGCATCCGCACGTGTCGCTGCCGGAACTGGAGCCGCGGCTGTTCAGCTTCAACTCTCCGCATGGGGCGTGCCCGGCCTGTCACGGGCTGGGGACCAACAGCGAATTCGATCCGGAGCTGGTCGTTCCCGATCCGGCGCTGTCGCTGGAGAACGGGGCGATCGAGGCTTGGCGCAAGGGCGGCAAGCGGATGAACATTTTTTACAGCCGGGTGCTGCGCGAGTTCTGCCGCGATTTCGGGATCAGTTATTCCGCGCCTTTCAAGGACATTCCCAGGAAGGTCCAGCAAATCCTGATGGACGGGACGGAAAAGCGCGGGGACGGCGGGACCGGGACATGGTTCGAGGGCGTCCTACCGAATCTTCAGCGGCGTTTTGAAAACACGGAAAGCGAATTCGTCAAAACGCGGCTGCATCAATACACGTCGGAACTGCCCTGCCCGGTGTGCGCCGGGACGCGGCTGAAAAATGAGGCCCTGGCCGTGCGCCTGCACAGCGAGACGCCGGGACCGGTTGCCGCGCCTTTGCCCGGAGCGGCTGGCGTGCAGTTGCCCGGATATAGCATTCACGATGTCGCGTCGATGACCGTCGAGGCGGCCAGGACATTTTTCCAAAACCTGAAGCTGACGGAGGAGGGTGCGGCGATCGCCGAACCGATCGTCCGGGAAATCTGCGCTCGTTTGGGATTCATGTTCGACGTGGGCCTGGGCTATCTGACTCTGGATCGCCGGACGGCGACGCTCTCCGGCGGGGAGGCGCAGCGCATCCGGCTGGCGACGCAAGTCGGCAGCGGGCTGGTCGGCGTCTGCTACGTGCTGGATGAGCCGACGATCGGCCTGCACCAGCGCGACAACGCCCGGCTGATTCGAACGCTCAAGCGGCTGCGGGACATCGGCAACACGGTCATCATGGTGGAACATGATGAGGAATGCATTCGCTCGTCGGATTATCTGATCGACATCGGCCCGGCGGCCGGGGCGCACGGCGGGGAGGTGGTGTGCGCCGGACCCATGCCGGACGTGCTGAAAAACATCCACAGCACGACGGTGAAATACCTCATCGGCGAGTATGCTATCGTCGCTCCCACCGCGCGGAGGCCGGTCGATCCCAGCAAGAGCGCGCTGGAATTGCGGGGTTGCCGGCAGAACAATCTGAAGAACATCGACGTGGCGATCCCGCTTGGCGGGTTGGTTTGCATCACCGGCGTGAGCGGGTCGGGCAAGTCAACGCTGGTCAATCAAACCCTTCTGCCCATTCTGAAGCGCAAACTCTACGGCTCGAAGATCAAGGCCGGGGCCCACAAGGCGATCAACGGAATCAGCAGGATCGACAAGGTGATCGAGATCGATCAAAGCCCCATCGGGCGAACGCCGCGATCGAATTCCGCGACCTATACCGGGGTGTTCGATGAAATCCGCCGGGTTTTCGGCAAGACGCGGGAAGCGAAGATCCGCGGATACGAAGCCGGCCGATTCAGCTTCAACGTCAAAGGCGGGCGCTGCGAGGCCTGCCAGGGGCAGGGGAACAAATGCGTCGAGATGCACTTCCTGCCGGATGTTTATGTGAACTGCGAAGTGTGCCGCGGCTCGCGCTACAACGCCGAGACGCTGGAAATTACCTATCGAGGCAAAAACATCGCGGACGTGCTGAACATGACGGTGGAGGAAGCCCTGGCGTTCTTCGAGAACTTCCCGCGCATTTCGCAACTGCTCAAGGCCCTCAACGACGTGGGATTGAGTTACCTCAAGCTGGGCCAGCCCAGCACGCAGTTATCCGGCGGCGAGGCGCAACGGGTCAAGCTGGCGACGGAATTGGGCAAGTCGGCGACGGGGCACACGCTGTACGTGCTGGATGAGCCGACGACCGGCCTCCATTTCGCCGACATTCACAATCTGCTGAACGTCCTGAATCGCCTGGCCGACCTGGGCAACACCGTGCTGGTGATCGAGCACAATCTGGACATCATCAAATGCGCGGATTGGATCATCGACATGGGCCCCGGCGGCGGGGAAGGCGGCGGACGCATCGTCGCCACCGGCACGCCCGAAGCCGTTGCCCGATCACCCCAGAGTTACACCGGCGAATATCTCAGAACGAAATTGGCCGCATCCCACGCCAATGAACAGAAGATCGCCTAAGGCCCCTACTGGCGGTAGGCCATAAGAATTGACCGCAAAAGGAGATGCATCGCGATGCAGGTAACGAGGAAGGGGAAAAAGAGGAGAAAGCCCTCTTTTCCGATTAGGAACGTCAGAGGCAGGTAACGCAAATGACGCACGATGATTCAAGGTTATCAGAACTTGGCTCCGATGGTGACGATTTTTCCAATGATTGACATCCGATAACCATGGCGGGATGGAATCTGGAGAGTCTGTCGCGGGCGTAACGCCGCCGGCCGTAATTGGATGGGCAACTTTTAACAATTATGCCTACGATTGAATCGCCACGCTGACGCTACCATCTCCGTAATGGTTCACCGTGAATCACCGGGGGCTAATTTCCCTCCGCTTGGTCCGTGAAGAGTTCGGGGTCGCCCATGACCGGCGGGACATACGGGATCTGCAGATGCTCATACGCGGTTTTCGTCGCCCGGCGGCCTTGACGCGTTCGCATCACCAGGCCTGTCTGAAGCTGATACGGCTCGACGACATCGACGAGCGTGTCGATCTCCTCGCCGAGACTGGCGGCGATGGCCTCCACGCCGGCCGGGCCGCCGTCGTACACTTTGATCAGCGTCCGCAGATAGGCCCGATCCTGCTCGTCCAGGCCACGGTCGTCGATCCCCTCGAGATTCAGCGCCGCTTGCGTCACCGACGGGGTTAATTTTCCGTGGGCTTCGACGGCGGCGTAATCCCTCACCCGGCGCAGCAGGCGGTTGGCGATGCGCGGAGTTCCCCGGCTGCGCCGCGCCAGTTCACCCAGGGCCGAGTCCTCGTAATCGATCTCCAGCAGCTTGGCGTTGTGGCGAAGGATCTCGTGCAGAGCTTCGGGGGTGTAAAACTCGAGGTGATTGGCGATGCCGAATCGGCTTCGCATCGGTCCGGTCAACAAGCCGATCCGCGTGGTGGCGCCGATCAGCGTGAAGGGGGGAATCTGCATGGTGATGGTTCGCGCGTGCATTCCCGCATCGAGCGTGATGTCCACCTTGAAATCCTCCATGGCCGGATAGAGGTATTCCTCAACGATGGCCGGCAGGCGGTGGATTTCATCGATGAACAGCACGTCACCCGGACTGAGCTTGGTGAGGATGCCGACGAGGTCGGCCCCTTTGGTCAGGGCCGGTCCGTTGGAGGCGTGGACCTGCGCCTCCATTTCGTTGGCGATGACATGGGCCAGCGTGGTTTTGCCCAATCCCGGCGGGCCGTGGAGAAGCACATGCTCCACCGGTTCCTTGCGTCCCTTGGCGGCGTTCACGGCGATCTTCAGCCGGCGCAGCAGCGTTTCCTGACCGATGTATTGGGAGAAATTCTTTGGCCGCAGGGCGAAGTTGAATCGGTTCTCCTCCTCCCCGCCCGATTCTCCGGAAACGATTCGCTCGCGTGCCATTGGGGATGTTTTAACGCCATGCGGGGAGATCACAAGGGCGGGGGTTTGGGAGACGACCGAAGTGTCGAATATCCGTATGTCGAAGACCGGCCGGAGGACCGGCCGGCTCAATTTCGAAACTGAGCCGGCCGGTCCTCCGGCCGGTCTTAGGCGCCCGGATCTTTCGGCACACTGGAGACAACGACATGGGCCTCGGGCATGGGCATGCCCCATGCCGCCAGCGGGGCGCGGGCGCCGCAGTCCAGGCAGGCGATGAATTTGTGCGGCTTGCCGCAGCCGGGGCAGGCGATGGGATAATCAAATGCGTCGAAGCGCGCGTGACAGGTTGAGCAGACCCAGAACGGTCCGATCGGCGGGGCGGCTCCGCAGGCGGGGCAGGCGACGCCCGATCGGCGGGGCAGAGTCTCGCGGCGACGCAGCATTCGGGCGTTTTTTACTCCGACAAAAGCCTGGAACACGACGAACAGGGCAATGGCTACCAGCCACATATCGCCAAGATACATTGCGAGCAAGACGAGTGCGCCGGCGCCCGCGATGCCGATCACGCTGGCGACCATCAGCGACCGTCCCATGCCCAGTACGAACCACAGCAACGACCACAAAATCTTTCCACCGTCCAGCGGATAGATCGGCAGCATGTTGAAAATGAGCAATCCCAGGTTGATGCACGCGATCGACCACAGAAACGTATTCAGATCGGAATGGCCGGGCAGCCACATCAGCGGGAGCGTCAGCGGCAACAGGATCACGTTCACCAGCGGTCCGGCGACGATGCTCCAGAGCATGGCCCCCGGGCGCATCGGGGGGCTGACATATGCGACGCCGCCGAATGGCCAGAGCACGATCCGCTCCGCCGTGCCGCCGACCGACCGGCAGGCCAGGGCATGCCCGAACTCATGCATCAGCACGATCCCAAAGAGCGAGAGCAATTCCGCGACGTTCCAGCCGAACGATTGATAAACGCCTTTGCGCGATTGCAACTCGTAGACGGCGATTAGAAACCACGACCAGTGGAGATAGACGGTGATGCCGAAGACTTTGAACAATCGAAAGCCGTTGGTTGGCATGGGGTCAATCCGTCGTCAATTGCCAGGCGCGGCGCGTTTAAGCGCGAGCGGTGCGAAGCCGCAGCATTTCGCGAAGAAGCGATTCGGGGGCGGCGTTCTGGGGATCGGCCTGCTTGGCGCGATCCAGCAGCCGCTCGGCCTCCAGGCGAACGATGCCCAACTGGACGGCTCCCTCGATCGCTTCGATCTCACCCATTGTATGGCTCGCCGCCGCCGGAAGGCGCGGGGCGGAGGCCAGTGCGAATTCCGTGACCTTCCCGGCCAATTCCGCGACGATCTGCTCGGCCGTGCGCTTGCCGATTTCCGGTAATGCCACCAGAAAGCGGGTGTTTTTGGATTCAATTGCGGCGGCGATCTGCCCGGTGGGCTCGACCAGCGCCCGCAGGGCGCGCTTGGGTCCGATGCCCTTGACCGTGATGAAGAGTTGGAAAAACCGCTTGTCCTGGCTTCGGAGAAACCCTATGAGCCGCGGCGTCAGCCCGCCGCGCGTCGCATCGCCTTCCAGATCCAATATCGTGTGAAAGGTGATTGGCCGGCCGAGGGCGGCCTGCAGTTCCGGGATGTCGGACGCGGGGACGAGGATTTCATAGGTGACGCTTCCGCAGGCGAGTTGCACGCGATCGAGCTGCACCCGCCGCAATTCTCCGGTGATTTCCGAGATCATTGACCGCTATCCTAATGCATTTCCCGCGACAATCTAACGGAACGACAGTCGCCGGCGTCTATTCCGCTCATTGCCGAGAGACTATAATGAACTCGAATGGGACTTGTCATGGCGACGCTCACACTTTGCAATCCTCGATATCCCGACCAGCAGCCCCTTCAGGTCGAGGCCCTTGCCGACACGGGCGCGATACACTTGTGCATTCCGCAGCATGTCGCCGTCCAGCTTCGCCTCGAGCAGTACGATCAGAAAGAGGTCACCGTCGCCGACGGCAGCAGGAAGCTGGTGCCCTATATGGGGCCGATCGAAATTCGCTTTAAGAATCGTGTCGGTCTCGGCGGCGCCCTGGTGTTCGGAGATCAGGTCCTGCTTGGGGCAATTCCGATGGAAGATATGGACCTCGTCGTTTCGCCGAAAGACCGCAAGATCGACGTGAATCCAGCCAGCCCGAATATCGCCTGCTCGACCGTCAAATGAGAGCGCCACGGCCCGGGCATCGGCCGGCTCATGTTCGTTGGCAATAATCCGTCCAGGCGCCGCGAAAGGCGGCTTCGATGTCCCGGGTGAACTGAATCGGATCCTTCAGAGGCGAATCCAACATCCGCCGGCGGGATTCCGCTCGCAGTTTGACGAGCCGATCCGTGTCCTTGGCCAGCTCCAGGGCGATGCGAACATATTGCTCCGGCCCATCGGCGACCAATTCCTGCAAGCCGATATTCGACAAAATGCTGCGGCCCATTCTGCTGACGGCCGTATTGCCGGACAGCGTGACCACCGGCACTCCCATCCAGAGCGCGTCGAGCGTGGTGACTCCACCGTTGTAGGGATACGGGTCCAAGGCGATGTCAATCGTGCCATAAGCTCCGATGTACTTCGGCCAGTCCGACCCCTCCCGGGGCAGGAATTCCAACTGCCCAGGAGCGGCGCCGGCGAGCTGGAATCGCTGGCGGACGTTGTCGAGGTATTGCCCCAGCGGAGCGTGCAGGATGAGCCGCGATGCCGGCAGCTCGCGGAAAATTCCCGCCCACAAATCGAGAATCATTGCGTTGCACTTGGTGAAGAAATTCAGGCAGCCGAACGTGACCCGCCCCGATGAAATCGCCGGCAAGGGGGACACCTCCGGCGCCGGCTTCAGGGGCTCATAGCACAGATGCGTCCGCGCGAGCCGGATCGTTCTCTCACTGTAATTCGACGAATCGGCATCCGGCGGATCGATGAACGGGTCGGACAGGCGGCAGTCCATCTCGCTCAGACCCGTCGTGGAACAACAGCCAAGATACGCCACCTGCACGGGAGCCGGCTTGTGCGCGAAAACCGCCAGGCGATTGTTTTTGGAATGCAGCGCCAAATCCACCAGGATGTCGATGCCGTCGGCGCGGATGGCGTCGGCAGCCTGCTGGTCGCTCAGCCGGTAGATGTTCCGCCAGCCCTGGGCGCCCTGGCGGATTTGCCCGCTGATCTCGTCTTCCCCAAGCATGCTGGGGTAACAAAAAATCTCGAATTGCTCGCGATCATGATGGGAGAACACGGGCAGAATGCTTTGCCCCACGACGTGGCGTCGAAGGTCCGGCGAAACATAGCCGATGCGCAGCTTTCGATGGGGCGTGCGGTCGTTCTGATGCGGGGGCGGGGACGGGGAGGGACGCAGCGGCGCGGCGATCGCCTCATCCCATTGCCGGCACGCTTTGAGCAGCGCCGCCGAATCGTACGCGGGGTCGTAGTGCATCGCCATGATGCGGGCGCTAAACCACCGCGGATTCGGCGGGGCGGCGGCGATGGCGCGATCGAAACACGCGATCGCTTCCGCGTGCTTGGCACAGGCGGCCAATGCGTGGCCAAGATTCACTTCGATCTGGGCGGATTGCGGCTGCAATCTCGCCGCCTCACGCAGCGCCGCCAGCGCCTCGTCGAGGCGATCGCACGCGAGGCAGGCGAATCCCATATGGTTGTAAGCCTCGGCATCGTTGGGCTTGATTTCAAGAGCGGCCTTAAAGGCCGCGATGGCCTCGTCGAATCGCGACAGCTCCCCGAACTGAAGGCCGAGCAACAGACGGGCCCGAAAAAGCCGCTTGTCGAGCGAGACGGCCTTCTGCCGAGCCGCAAGCGCTTCCGCCGGGCGGCCCAATGCCGAGAAGGCGTCCGCCAAACCGTCGTGAAACGCCGCCGCATTCGGCTTGATGCCGATGGCACGCTCGATCAATTCGACTGCGACATCCGGCTCCCCGGTCTGGATCGCCAGAATTCCGAGCAGGTGTAACGCATCCGGCTGGTTCGGATTGGTTTTCAGAATCCGGATGTAAATGCGCTCCGCTTCCTTGAGCCGACCATTCCGATGATGCTTCGTCGCGGTCGTCAGCGCCTGATTGATGTCCAAATGCTGGCTCATGACAGAAGCATCTCCAGATCGTCTCGTCCGAGTTTGCCGATCAGCGCATCGTCCACGTTGATGATCGCTTCGGCCAATTCCGCGATGTCGGACGCGGGCGCGAGGATTTCATGGGCGACGCTTCGGCGGGCAAGTTGCACGCGATCCTGCCGCAGCCGCCGCGATTCTCCGGTGAACCGTGAGATCATTGCCGGACATCTTAGCCGAAGCAGCGCCGCGGCCCAAACGTGTGGGTCACCGGTCATTTGTCACTTGCAAATAACCAATGACCCATGACGAGTCTCATCGCCTTTCCATGACGAATTGCCCGCAGCAGAACGCGACCGCCAGGGCATCGGCCAGGTCCGGCGGCTGCGGCAGAGTCTTCAAGCGAAAAATCTGCTGAATCGCCCGCTGTATCTGCATCTTCCCGGCATGGCCGTGCCCCATGACGGATTTCTTGATTCGATTGGCCGAGAATTGCTCGATGCGAACGTTTCGCCGCTCGGCGGCCAGAAGAATGACGCCGCGGGCATGTCCCATGAGGATCGCGGTTCGCGGATGTTTGTAATGCGCGTACAGTTGCTCAACGGCGCAGATATCCGGCTGGTGCTCGTCGAATAACTCGTTCAGCTCCGTCTCCAGTTCAAGCAGGCGATGAGCGAGCGAGGTCTTGGCGGGAAAGCGAAACACGCCGCCGTCGATGATTTTGGTTTTGCCCAGGTCAAAATCGACGACGCCGTAGCCGGTGATCTGCAAGCCGGGATCGATGCCGAGAATGCGCATGGGCTAAGGGCGTGCAAATTGTCGGCTCATGACAGGAGCAACTCCAGATCGTCTCGTCCGAGCTTGCCGATCAGCGCATTGTCCGCATTGATGATCGCATCGGCCAGATCGCGCTTGCTTTGCTGGAGCTTCAGGACCTTCTCTTCGACGGTATCCTTGGCGATCAGGCGATAAGCGAAGACCTGCTGGGTTTGGCCGATGCGGTGAGCCCGGTCGATGGCCTGCGCCTCGACGGCCGGGTTCCACCAGGGATCCAGAAGAAACACGTATTGCGCCGCGGTCAGATTCAATCCCAGCCCGCCGGCCTTGAGACTGACCAGAAACAGCCTGCAATCCGGGTCGTTCTGGAATCGATCGACGCAGTGCTGTCGGTCGCGCGTCTTGCCGTCGAGATATTCGTAGCCGACGCCCTGCTCGTCGAGCTTCTTGCGAACGATGGCGAGGAAGCTGGTGAATTGCGAGAAGACGAGGGTCTTGTGTCCTTCATCGGCGATTTCGGCCAGGCGGGGCAGAAGCGTATCGAGCTTGGCGCTGGCGTCGTCGATGCGGGACTTGTTGAGCAGCCCCGGGTGGCACGCCGCCTGCCGCAAACGCAACAGCGCCTCGAGGATTTGCAGCTTGGATTTGCCCAACCCTTCCTTCTCGATGCGGCCGAGGAGAGCCTGGCGATAGTGCTCCTTCAATTCGTCGTAGAGGGAGCGCTGCTCTTTGTCCAATTCGCAGAAGATCGTCTGCTCGAATTTTTCGGGCAGATCGCGGGCGACCTGCTCCTTGGTTCGGCGGAGGATGAACGGACGCAGGGCCTGGGCGAGCAATTGGCGGGTCTCGGCGCCGACGGCGCGGTCGGCGGAAGTGGCGAGCGAAGCGAAGGCGCTGGACGCGCCGAGCATGCCGGGATTCAGAAATTCCAGCAGGCTCCATAATTCACCGAGATGGTTCTGCACCGGCGTGCCGGACAGCACCAGCCGATGGTCGGCGCGCAACAGGCGCGCCGCCTTGGCCGATTCACTGGCGGCGTTTTTGATCGCCTGGGCTTCGTCGAGGATGACATAGTCAAAACTGACGTCCTTCCATTGAGCGACGTCGTTGCGAAGCGTGCCGTAGGTTGTGAGGATCACGTCGAAATCCTGAAAATGATCCGTGCTCCTGAGCCGGTCCGCGGAGGCGTGATCCAAAATGCGAAGGTGGGGCGTGAATTTCGCCGCTTCCTGACGCCAGTTGAAAACCAGCGAGCGCGGCACGACGACCAGCGAAGGCCCGACGGGCCCGTCGCCGCCGGCCCGCCCCGATTGCCGCAGCAGCCTCCGCTGCTCGATCAGCGCCAGGACCTGAACCGTTTTGCCCAGGCCCATGTCGTCGGCCAGGCAACCGCTCAGGCCGAACGTCCGAAGAAAGTCGAACCAGCCAAGGCCGTCGCATTGGTAGGGACGAAGAGAACCGACGAAAGACGGAGGAGGCGCGATCGGCTGGATGCCATTGAAGCGGCGAAGCTCGTCGCGCGCCCGCACATAAGTTTCATCAACATCGGCCAGCGGCATCTGGGCGAGCAGCGCATCGAGCAGTCCGACCTGCCTTCGCGTGAATTGAATCGTGTCGTCCTTGACTCCCGCCACCGCCGCCAGCAGCCCATAGCGCTTCAGCCATTGTTCGGGAAGGATTCCGACCGTGCCATCGTCCAGTACGATCGTGGTCTCGCCCTTGCGGATGGCTTTGAGCAGCCGTGGGAGCTTGACGCTGACGCCTTCAAATTCGGCGTCGCCGTCCAACTCGAACCAGTCGATGCCGGATGAAACCGCCATGCGAATCTTGCCCGGCTGGCGATAGACCTTGCCGCTGACTTCGACGCGCCACTGCTGGGAGGTGAGGGCGGCGACCACCGCCGGCAGCCGGCGCGGCAACAGACGGAACTCGCGAGCGTTTCCGCCGTAGTCGTTGTCGGGGCGGAATCCCAGTTCGCGCAATCGGGCAACGGCTTGCGCCTCGAACGCCGGGTCTCGATAGATGATTCGCCGCGCGCCCGAGTCAAAAATGGCCGGTCCCGCCTGCTCACGCGGAACGTTGGCCTCGTCGTAGTCGAACGAAAGCTGGCAACGCAGGCGATCCCCCTCGCCGCCGGGGCGCGCTCCGGAGGGAGGCGTCAGAACCAGCCTGGGCCGCGGCGTTGGACGGGATTCCGTGATTCCCATATCCGGCGGTAGATCGAGCCGGGGGAGGCGCGGAAACTGCAGCAATTCCTCCAGCAGGTCGTCGCCTTGCTCGATCGGCACTTCAAGACCCTGTTCCCTGGCCAGGAGATGGGCGAATGGGAACGCGCCGTTATCTTCAAATGCCGCGGCCTTGTCGCCGATGAATACGGGGCCGCCCGCGACGATCAATGTCGGATCGGCGATCCCGATTCGCTCCGGCCCGCGCCGAAGCGAGCCTTCCAATCGATAAACTTGCTTCGACGGGTCGGGCAGAACAGCCAGGTGAAGCCGCCAGGGCTCGCCGGCGTCCCATTGAATCGGCTGGATTTTTCCGCCAGTTCCACCGCTTCGCAGGACGCAGCGGCCGGTCTGACACATCCTGCGGACCAGGTCGTGGCGCCCGCCCCGGAGCCAGAGACGCGAGTCAATCTCGCGGACGTCATATTCGAAATTATGGACGTCGCCGACGCCGACCAGTATGCCGATCAAATCCCGGTCGATCGCTTCGGGAAGGTGATGGATCTGATCGGATCGCAGGCGAAGCCGCCTGATGTCGCCGGGCTTGCTCGGAAGTTGGGAACCCAACTGAATGGCGAGATCGCCCGCCTCCCTCGATGCCTCGACCTCGATGACATAGACGATCTGCTTGTTCGCCGGCCAGCCAATCGCGGCGGGTTGATTTCGCCACGTCCAGCTCGAGCGCATTTCCGTCAGGCGACGGCGCCAGACGGCGTGGCGCTGTGGTTTGGCGTGGGCTGGAGGGTGGGTTTCGCGAAACCGAAGAAGCTCAACCTCCCGATTGCCGATCTTGAGCGTCCGGATTTCGGGGACGAACTGTTCCTCCTCGGCCTCCTCGGCTTCCTCGGAATCATCCACGTCGTCGTCGGGTTGGTCCGCATCGTCCGGTAGAATCCCCTTGGCATCCGCCGCCAGCAGAGTGGCCCAGAGATGCTTGCACGGCTCGCCCTCATCAACAAAGTACGGGCACGAGCAGTGGTAATGATATTCCACGTCATCCCATCCGACGTTCACGTCGTACAGAGCGGTTCCCTGCACTCGTGCGCGGATGCGGCCCGGCTCGCTGTCCACAATCTGCACCAGGTTGCGGCGGTAGTAATCCTCGCCCTTCCGGCGCGTGTGACGCGGGAAATCACTTTTGAGTTGTTGAATCGGCGTCAAGGCTTCCACTCCAGAATCCCTACTTTTCGCATATCTCGACCGTGTTGTGCAAGACTTCGGAAAGGAAATCTTCAATTCGCCGGCGGTATTCCTGCGGGTTTTCCCGGATTCCCACGACATGGTGCGTGTCCGGCAATGCCCAGCAAACGCTGGGGCCCTGGGCCGCCGAACGCGATTCCACGGCCCGCCGCACCGCCGCCAGGTCTTCCGCGGAGAGAAACGGATCGTCGCACGATTGTATGACCATCAGCGGGCAGGGGATTTTGGGAATCGTGTCCGTCGGCCGAACCGCATCAAAATCGGCGCGGGAAATCCACTTGGCCAGAAGATACGCCGAATCCTGGAACCATCTGCCCGGCGTGCCGACGCGATCCGCCTGGTTTGCCGCCGCGTGATGGAAGTCGGAGAAGGGACATTCGAGGATCACGGCCCAGAGATCGTTTCGCAGGGCCGCCGTCGCCGCCGCCGTCGCCGCCCCGAGACTGACGCCAAAAAGCAGGATTCGCCGGGTCTGATCCGGCCGCGACGCTTTGAACTGATCGATCACCTGGTTCACATCGTGGCGCTCCCAGTATCCGGCCGTGGAGTAATCGCCGCCGCTTTCACCGTGGGCGCGCAGATCGATCGCCAGGATCGCAAAGCCCAGCTCTCGCAGCAGCGGCGCCCAGGCGATGCCGCCGACCTTGGCATCGGAATATCCGTGCAGAATCACGGCGCATCGGCCGCGAGCATCGGGATTGTCAATCCACCAGCCGGCGATCGTCAGTTTCCCTCCGTTGGATTGATCGATCACCTGGAATGAGACCTCTTCAAATTCCATTCCCAGGTCGGCGGGGGAAAGGCGCTGAAGCAGAAAAATAGCCCTGGCATCCTTCATTCGGGGCGGGCGAAGAAGCATCACGGCCATGACGACGATCGCCGCCCCGGCGAAAACCAGGGCGACGGCGATCATAACCAAGGCAAGGACCAGCAGCCCGCGAAGCATGTCCTGGATGATAAGGCGGTCGCCGCCTATCGCAACGAATGATTTTAATGTTGGAGATCGCATTCGTCCGATAAAACCGTGGACGGTCCAGGTCCGATGGTGGCCTGGCCGTGAGAGTCAATTGAGCAAGGAGTCCAACGTGAAAATCACAATTTCCGCGATTGCCCTGTCCGTATTGATCGCCGCCGGATGCCAGCAGCAGCCCAAGCCGGCGACAACGGATTCCGCGGCGTTGAACGTTGCCCCGGCCCCGGCGCCGGTGGCTTATTCCGCGCCGGCCCCGATTGCGGCGCCTGATCCTGCCCTGTCAACTTCCACGCCGGTGGCCAGCGCAGCGTCGAGCAATACATACACGATCAAAAAAGGGGACACGCTCTGGCAGATTGCCGCGACGCACTACGGCGACGGCAAGAAGTGGCGTGAGATTGCCGATGCCAACCCCGGCCTGACCCCCAGCGCCCTGCGCGTGGGTCAGACGATTTCGTTGCCGTAAAATCGAGCGCCGGAAAAAATCCGATCTGCAAAAACGCACGGGGACGCCGCCAAGGTCAAAGCGGCGTTCCCCTTTTTCGTTTCCCCCGCACCCCCACATCAAGTTTCTGTCAAATGGGGTCCTTCCCGGCCGTCGAGCCGCCTGGTGCTTTTTCGGCTTTGCAGGCGGACCTTTCCCGAAGTTCATGACGACGGGCCTTCGCGATGCCGATATCAAAATAGAACCCCAAGATGCCCAATCGCGAAATCCGGGTCGGTTATGTCGTATATTAATCTACAGAAGTCGCTTTTGGGTAAGCAGATTATTGAAAAAATTGTGCAAATTTAACTTGATCGCTGGCGAGTTTGATCTAAGTTAATCTTTGTTCTACAGGGGTTTGTGCGCACCCGTTGAACGAATCGCCTGTCGGCTTCCTGGAGAAAGATGCGACAGCGTTTTTATTGATTGTTGCTTATACGGCGGAATGGCGAAAAACCTTCTTCAAGCGGCGAAATTGGGCCGGGTTTAGCCACAGATTGTCAGCTCGAGATCGGAGGCGAAACACACCATGTTTACCTTGCATCGTTCATCGCCAGCGCTATTGGGTTCCGTCTCCCTGCTCGTTCTGGCCAGCGCGGCCCATGCGTCCCTCTACACAAGTCAGATCGGTCCGAATATCAGCTACACGAACATCAACGAATTTGATTCCCAAATCATCGGGCCCCCTCCGGTGAATTCGACGCCGACCGGATTGTTCGGCGCTCCAGTCCTGTCTCCTCCAATCAGCGACAACTTGGCTTTCCCGGCCCTCACCTTCTCGGCGTTGGTTGCCGACGGGGAGTTTGAGTTTCAGGATGGCAAGCTGATCATGGACATCGCCCCCACCTCTCCGTCAGGGACGATTCATTCGCTGACGTTCGACGAGGGCGGCGCCTGGAACGTCATGGGCTCAGAATCAGAAGCCACGGTCGAGGCAACCCTGTTGTTCAACGATCTGCGAATCACGTCCGTCAACGACGTTCCGCTGGCTAACCCGATCATCGTGACCCCGACCTTTACGGAAGATATCAGCGTGCAAAATGCCCCGGCTCTTACGACGACAGGCACAGGCGAGGTCACCATCGCGTCGGACGGCGGCAGCGGCAACGGTCTCTGGGACATCACCGCCGGCTTCAACCTAGACGCGGCGCTGGCGGCCGCCGACCTGACCGGTAACGTTACCGGCGTGTCCGTCGCCTTGGACGATCAATTGTTCGCCGACACCGGCGCCGACACCGACTCGATTGTGAATCTCGCCGAAATCGACAAGAAACATTTCATCGTAACGACGGGCCAAGTACCCGAGCCGGCCTCAATATCGCTGCTGCTCGGCGCCGCCAGCCTGGTGATGCGCCGCCGCAGGGCGGTGTGAGGGCTGCGCCAGAGTACCTCCGCCAAGAGGTTCGGAATCACTCGTCACATTACGTAGGCTTCTTCGGTTGCATCTTCGCCAGGAAAATCCCCAGCTCGTACAACAGAATCAGCGGCACAAGCAGGGCGATGGTGGCGGTGACAACGTCGCCGGGGGCGAGCGCGGCGGCGAGCATGGAAAGGCCCAGGTAGATATAACGCCGCAGTTTCCTGAGCGTTGAGACCTCGACGATGCCGATGCGGGCCAGGGCCATGACCACCAGGGGCAATTGAAACGCCAGGCCGAACGTCAGCAGAAGCTGCAAAACTAAATTGAGATAATCGGGCAGTGTGAAATGCGTCCCGACGAGATTGTCCGGGCCGAAGGGAATCACGCGGACCTTGCTGCCGATGAACATTTTGAGGCGGTTCTGGGTGGTGTCGAACCACATTTGCAGATCGGCGGGATGGCTGGGATTGCCGGCGACGGCCTGGACGAACGTCGGCTGGGTCGCGGCCGTGGCGTGGGCTTGATTCACCAGCGGCATCCGCAGCGGCAGGTCGGCGGTGAAGCTGATGAAAAATTGCAGGGACAGCGGAAGGACCAGGAAATAGACGAAGGCCAATCCGCAGAACAGCAGCGCGATGCTGAGCGGAACGTATTTCGTGACGTAGCGGCGCTCGGCGGGATAGAGCCCGGCGCTGACAAATTGCCAGAGCTGATAGATGATCCACGGCCCGGCGATGGCAACGGCGGTGATCAGGCTGAGTTTGATGTAGACCATGAACCCATCGGCCAGCTCGTCGGTGTACAACTGCGGGCTGATGTCATATTTCTGAAGTGCGGTGGTCAGCGGCCGGCAGAGCAGGGCCAGGATTTGCTGTCCGAAGATGAGGCAAACCAAAGCCGCCGGGATCAGGCCGAACAAACCCAGGAGGATTCGGCGGCGCAGCTCTTCCAGATGATCGCCGATGGACATCTGGAAATCATCGGGATTGAAATGATGCCGCGATTCGGCCATGGAAGGATTGTAAGGGACGATTGCCTATTTCCAATTGCCTATTGGAAGAGGGAACGCGCGATTGCGGTTTCATTCAATAGGAAATAGGAAATGGGAAATCTGCTCACGCCGCGGGAAGCGGATCGAATTCCAGCGCGACGCGATATCCCATGCCGCTGGGATCGCAGCGAAGGACACGGCCGAAGGCATCCCAGCCGCGCAGCATGCCCTCTTTCGGGAAGTTGACTGTGAGATGTTCGCCTCGGCTCAGGGGCCGATCGGAAATGGCCGAGAGGCCGCCCAGGGACAAATCCCGGAGCATGAGACTGAGTCGGGGCATCTGGCGGGCTTCGATGGTGTGATCGAGCCGGTGCCCGCGAACGGTTGCGTGAAATTCCTTGCGGGGGAACATCCGCCGCTCCGCCCACGTCTCTTCCGACAGATAGGCAGGCATTTTCAGCAGTGCAACCATGGCGACGCTCCTGTTTTTTTCCGGACCGCTGACGAGCCACGCTGCTGCGTCAACATCAAAAATCCTGTAGGCTCATCGGCCAGATAGGCGGAAAAGGTTATCTATCTTGCTTGGAGAATAGGCGGCATCGTGAAAACGCCCGAATCGCCTGGAATCGTGTATCTGGTGGGTGCCGGACCGGGAGACCCCGGGCTGATTACCGTGCGCGGGGCGAGATTATTGGAACAAGCGGATGTCGTCGTTTACGATTTGCTGTCCAACCCGCGACTGCTGAGTTATTGCCCCGGGGCCGAGGCTGTTTATGTCGGGAAGAAAGCCTCGGCACATTCGATGCCGCAGGAACAGATTAACGCCCTGCTGATCGAGCGGGCGCGGGCCGGGAAACGCGTGGTTCGGCTCAAGGGGGGAGATCCATTCGTTTTCGGCCGGGGTGGGGAGGAATGCCAGGCGCTGGCCGAGGCGGGGATTCCATTCGAGGTCGTTCCCGGCATAACTGCGGCCATCGCCGCGCCGGCGTATGCCGGCATTCCCGTGACGCATCGTGATTTCAATTCGAGTTTCACTTTTATTACGGGCCATGAGAAGGAAGACGAATACCGCGACGAGCAGGCCCATGCCCGCGAGTCCGGCGTCGCCGGCGACATTCAATGGGATGTCATCGCCAGGCTGCCCTGCATCGCGTTTTACATGGGCGTGAAATCCCTGGCGCGGATTTGCGGGCGATTGATCGAAAGCGGCATGGCTCCGGACACGCCGGCCGCGACGATCCAATCGGGCACGTTGCCCTCGCAAAAAACGGTCGTATCCACCGTGTCGCGTCTGGCGCAGGACGTGGCCGAGGCAAATCTGCATCCGCCGGCGATGACGGTCATCGGCAAAGTCGTCGAATTGCGAAAGGCGCTTTCGTGGTTTGAAAAGCGCGTCCTGTTTGGCCAGACCGTGGTGGTCACACGATCTCGCCAGCAGGTGAGCGAGCTTTCGCAACGCCTGGAGGAATTGGGGGCCGCGGTGATCGAAGCGCCGACGATCGAGTTGCATGAACCGGCGGACCTGAAGGCGGCGGATGCGGCCATCGAATCGGCCGGGAGTTTTGATTGGGTCTGCTTCACCAGCGCCAATGGCGTGTCCGCGGCGCGGCGGCGATTGCTGGCCCTCGGACTCGACGCCCGCATATTCGCCAACGCGAAAATCGCCGCCATCGGCGACGCCACCGCCCAGGCGATCCAGCGCGATCTCTGCCTGAAAGTCGATTTGTGTCCTAAGACATTCGTGGCCGAAGCATTGGCCGATGAACTCGCGGAGCGGAATGCCATCGCGGGTCGGCGGTTTCTGCTGCTGCGAGCGGATATCGCCCGGCCGCTCTTGCGCGAGCGGCTTGTCCAGGGCGGGGCCGCGGACGTGTTGGATGTCCCGCTGTACGAGACTCGCTCGGCGAAGGAATTGCCCGCGGGTTTGCCCGAGGCGCTGGAAGGCGGCGGAATCAACTGGATTACGTTCACGAGCAGCAGCACCGTAAGGAATTTTGTCGATCTGCTCGGAGCGGATTACCGGCGGAAACTTGGCCGGGCAAAGCTGGCCAGCATCGGCCCTGTCACCACGCGAACTCTGCGCGAAGCGGGCCTTGAACCGGCGGCCGAGGCGAGGAAATTCGACATCGACGGCCTTGTCGCCGCGATCGTTGCCGAGCGGGAGAAATTGCCATGAGCCTGTCCGATCCGGTCATCGCCGTCATCGGGGCGGGGGCGGTGGGGGGCTATTACGGCGCGCGGCTTGCCCAGCACGGGCATCAGGTTCACCTGCTGACCCGCGCGGATTGCCGTCACATTCGCACCTCGGGCATGACCATTCGCAGCCTGGACGGGGATTTCTCGCTGCGGCCGAGTCAGATCAACGCCTACGACGATCCGCGGCAAATGCCCAAAGCCGATCTGGTGATAGTTACGCTCAAGACGACCGCCAACGGCCAGCTTCGCGAATTGGCTGGTCCCGTCCTCAAGCCGGATTCGGTCATCCTGACGTTGCAGAATGGCCTGGGAAACGAGGAGCTTCTGGCAGAGCTGTTTGGCCGGGAACGAATCCTTGGCGGGATGGCGTTCGTTTGCATCAACCGGCCGAATCCGGGCGAGATTCTTCACACCGATCATGGCGTGATTCGTCTGGGCGAGCCGTTTGGGATCGTCAGCCCGCGCGCCGAACAAATCGCCGATCTGTTCAACTCCAGCGGGGTGAAGTGCGAGGTGCTCGATGATTTGACGTTCGGGCGCTGGGATAAGCTGGTGTGGAACGTGCCGTTTAACGGTCTGGGAGCGGCTCTGAATCTGACGACCGATCAAATCATCGGAAACCAGTACGGATTACGGCTCGTGCAACGTCTGATGCAGGAGGTGATCGCCGCCTCTGAGCCCCTCGGCGTTCGCTTCAGCTTAACGGCCATTGAAGAGAAAATTCAGCATACACAAACAATGGGAGCGTATAAAACCAGCATGCAAATTGACCGGATAATGGGCCGGCCGATGGAAATCGAGGCGATTATTGGTAATCCTCTGCAAGCGGCACGCGGTGCGTCGGTCGCAACGCCATTTATGAAAATGCTTTACGACACATTGCATTTGATCGATTTGACAGAAAACGGACGTAAATGACCGCGGATTTTTGAGCGAAAAATGACATGGTTTTTGTTGCGTTTTTCGCGTTTTGATTTATAGATATAGGGTGGAGGACGAGAGTGGCCGGCATACCACAATTCGGCGCTTTCACCTAACACAAAAATGGGAAAAGGGGTTGCGGAGGTTGGAGCAAATGATCTCACAACGACGTCTAGTTCAGTTGGGGGTTTTGTCGGCAACCGCGGTTTTTGTAACGTGTATCGGCGTACTCGTGTTCCAGGGTGCAGATAGCAACGCCGCTCAAGACAACAGGATTCAGACCGTAGGCGCACAAGCCTCACAGGCGGGGTCGAATTCACTTTCTTCCGCGACCACGCCGGTTGTTCATCTGCAGACCGCTCAACGCTGAAGCGCCCGCGCCGCCGGGATTGCGCAGTTTAGTTCATCTCTTATGCGCTGTTGGGTATCATTCCAGCCATGCATCTGGTGGTCGTTGAAGGCTCGCGCTGGGGATCGATGGCTCCGCTGTCGATCAACCGGCCGGTTTTCACCCTGCTCTGCGGCACAAGCACTCTCCTGGAAAAACAAATTCGGCACACTCAGCCGCTGAGGGTCACCCTCTGGGTCCGGCCGGAACTCGTGAGCTATTGCCACAAGCACGTGCTGCCGAAGCTCTCGATTCCCGCGTCGATCAACACGCCGCTGGATGACGAGCCGGCCTTCATCACCAGCGGGCGGACGTTGCACCTGAGCCAGTTTCCCCGCACGACCGATCCGATGGTTACCGTCGATGACGGGAACCTGGTGAGGCAGGCGTATGCGAAGATGCCCGGCCTTTCAGCCCAAGATGCCATGACGCGGAGCGACCGCTGGCTTAGCCTGCTGGATCTTCCGCAATGGGCCGATCAGACGCGAACGCCGGAATATATCTGGGACCTGGTTCACTGGAACGAGGAGGCGATCGTTGCCGATGCGGTTCAGATGAAAAATCGGCCGCGCCCGCCGACGGGGAAATATCACATCATCGCTGGTGAGGACGTGATCGTCAGCCCGCAGGCGAAGATTTCTCCCGGTGTCGTTCTGGATGCCAGCAAAGGTCCGGTGGTGATCGATGTCGGAGCATCGATCGGCGCCAATAGCGTGCTGGAAGGCCCGGTTTACATCGGTCGCTATTCGACGGTTTTGCCGCAATCTTACATTTATTCCGCGACGAGCATCGGCCCGATGTGCAAGATCGGCGGGGAAGTGGCCGCCAGCATTTTGATGGGATACAGCAACAAGGCCCACTACGGGTTTGTCGGCCACAGCTACGTCGGCCAGTGGGTGAACCTGGGAGCCGGCACCACCACGAGCAACCTGAAAAACACCTACGGCCCGATCAAGATGCGCATCGGGAACAAGGAAATCGAAACCGATCGCAGATTCCTGGGTTCGATGATCGGCGATCACACCAAAACCGCCATCGGCACGCGGCTCATGACCGGAAGCTACATCGGATATTGCAGCCTTCTGGCCGCCAGCGCTTTGCCGCCGCATTTTATTCCCAGCTTCACGTTCTGGACCGATGCCGGACAAGCGCCTTTCAACATGGAAAAGGCGAGGGAGATCATGAAGCGCGTCTATTCCCGCCGCGACCGGGAATGGGATGAGGAGGACGAAGCGATGCTGAAAATCGCCGCTGAATTCGCCGGACAGGTGGAGAAGCAATAGCCGACTGAAATCGGGAATTTTGTTGGCGGCGGTTTGAGAAACGGTGGATGTCACCTTTTTCACCTTTCCTATGTCCTCGATGACGCGCTTTCTGGGATATCCGGTACCTTCTATGCTCTGTCAGGCCTCATCCAGATCACAGGTGGATGAGAGCGATCTATGGAGGACAAATGGCCAAATCGCTCCTGCCCTTAGACTACGGCGTCCGAGAACCCTGGTTCCCCAAGGTAGGTAAGCTATTCGGCATAATTTCCCTATGCGCCCTCATCCTCTCCATCACAATCATAGTGCTGATGCTGATATCGATTGGTTTTAACAACCATCTTGACTACAACCTGTTGATAATAGTGTGTTCCGGCGCTGGTGCGGTCTTTGGATTTATAGGGTGCATCTATCGACGCGGGCGTATGTTGGCGTTGGTGTGTTTAGTCCTCAACGCGACAGTTTGTGTCCTTGCCTGTGGACTTCTTTGGATAGCGTTGAGGGCTCTGGCTAGGGTGACCTAGCGGATTCGGACTCATGCAATTGCGTAGCGACGCCGACTTTGACCGTGCCATCCCCTATGACCGTGACCGGGACATCCGCGGCTCTTTCCGTGACCGTGACCGCCTTCGGAAAAGGGGACATATTTAATTTACGCTGTCTGCCGTGGATCGCCTCGATATTATGTATGTCCCCTTTTTCGACTATCGGGCCGATGAGCTGTTCAGGGCTGCGGCGGCGCGTATGAGCGTCTTGAAGGCATCCTCATCTATTTTCTCACCCTCATGGAAATCGATAGCCCGCCTGGCGTTGCCTTCAAGGCTGGAGTTGAAAAGTCTGGAAGGTGCCCTTGAGCGAAGCGCCCTTGAGGAAAGTGAGCTTCACGACGCTCTTGTACGTCTCGCCGGTGCAGATCTGTCCATCGTGAGACCAAACCGGAACGCCGCTCCACTTCCACTGCTCGACCACCTCAGGGTCAGCCTGCTTGATGAGAGCGCGGACATGGGAGAGCGTCTTGCCCCTCCAGTCGTCCAGTTCCTTGATCCTCGCGTCGATCAGCCGAGAAGGGGATTCGCCCTTGGTCGTTGCCCGCTTTTTCATATTGTTCGCACCTCGTTCGGCTGTTTGAATGTGAAACCGGCACGTGAGCGGCTTCACGGTTTGCATCACTTGCACGTCAAGCCGCGATGGGCTTGATCCGCCGCATGGTCCGGCGATTGACTTGGCTGAGTTCCCAATTCTTCTGCAAATTGAGCCAAAACTGCGGGCTGGCGCCCAACGCCAAGGAGAGTTTCACCGCCATTTCGGCACTGATGCCGCGCTTGCCCCGGCAAATCTCGTTGACGGTCTTACTCAACACGCCGATATGGGTGGCCAGGGCGGACTGCGCGATCCAGCGTTCCTCCAACTCATCGGCCAGCACGGCGCCCGGATGGACAGCGATCGTATGGGGCATGGTCATCTCCTGCCATTAATGATAGTCAACGATCTCCACCGAGTCAGCGCCCGGATCCGACCAGTGAAAGCAAATGCGGTACTGGTCATAAACGCGGATGCTGTGCCGCCCGGCGCGATCGCCGGTCAATCTTTCCAACCGGTTCCCCGGCAATTCGGCCAGGTCTTCAAGCGTGTCCGCCGCATGCAGGCGCGCCAGCTTCACGCGGGCCTTCTCGTGCAAGTGTGGCGGCAGCAGCCGCAGGGCCACCTTGCTTCGACGTCCGTAGTTGATGTCCTCGGTGGCCCGGTTGCGAAAGGCCAGGATCGCCATGTGCGGCATCATACCACATGGTGGTAATTAGGGATAGCCGCGCATGGCGTGTCTCAGCGGCCGTAGGTCCCGATTACATCGGGGTTGCATTTGTATTGCGGCCACGCTGGATGCCGCGGTCATTTTGCGGGTGGCTTAATCGTTCGTTAATAATTCGCTCCTAGCATCGGCCGCGCGGGGGGGGTTCAAACGAGGAGACGACATCATGTTTCGATTCTTGCAAGCAGGTGCGGCAATTCTGATGATAGGCGTGGGCATCGCGGCGGCGGATGTGCAAATCCAGGCCGGCGGGGCGACCTTCCCCAATCCGATCTATCAGGAGTGGATCAAGGATTTCGGGCAGGTGCATAGCGACATCAAGATCGCGTATGCGGCCAAGGGTTCGGGGGCCGGCATCGGGGGACTTCTGGATAAGACGTTCGATTTCGCCGGATCGGACGCTCCGATGAATGCGGAAGAAATGAAGAAAGCTCAAGCGGCCAGCGGGGATGTCGTGGAGATTCCCTCGGTGGCCGGGGCGGTGGTGCTGGCTTATAACCTTCCGGGCGTCAGCGGCGATTTGAAGCTCAGCGGGCCGGTCGTCGCGGACATTTTTCTCGGCAAGATCACCAAGTGGAACGATCCGGCGATTGCGGCGCTGAATCCGGATATGGCCTTGCCGGCAGCGGACATCACCACGGTTCACCGCAGCGACGGGAGCGGGACGAATTACGTTTTCAGCAGTTTCCTCTCGACGCAAAGCGATGATTTTCAGACTCGGGTGGGCTTTGGCAAAACGGTGAACTGGCCGAACGGGCAGGGCGGGTCGGGAAATGCCGGCGTGACCCAGGCGGTGCAAAAGACCGACGGGGCTCTGGGATACATCGAGTTGAATTACGCCTTGGCCCAGCACATTCCGTTTGCGCTTCTTGAGAACAATAACGGCAAGTTCATCAAGGCTTCGCCCGAGAGCGTTTCCGCGGCCGGCGAAGGGGCCGTCAAGGCCATGGATGAGGATAAAACATTGGCCGTTCGTCTTTGGAGCCGGGACGGCGACGATGTGTATCCAATCGCTTCGTTCACCTATTTGATCTGTTACCAGGACCTGGGCTATTTGAAGGACCAGGCCAAGGCGCAGGCGATCGTGGACTTTTTCTGGTACGCCACGCATGATGGACAATCCAAGGCGTCGGAGTTGACGTACGCACCGCTGAGTTCGGGCGTACAGCAGCGCGTGGAGCGGGCGATCGAGACCATCACCTTCAACGGCCAAGCGCTGCATCCGCCAAAATAAAAGATGACCGCGGTAGTTGAATTTGATCCCGAGTCCATGACGCGGAAGGGCCGCTCCTATGGCGAACCGGTCATGCGCTGTGCCGCCACCGGCAGCGCATTGGTCATTCTTTTGATGCTGGGGGCGCTATTGGTGGTGCTATTCGCGGCGGCGGTTCCGAGCATGCGGCGCTTTGGGATGGAGTTCCTGACCACCAGCGCCTGGCGGCCGAATCCGCTGGCGGTGTTGAAGCTGGATGCGCGGGGCAAGCCGATCCGCGATGATCGGACGGGGATGAAGGTTGTGGATCATTACGCCCCGCCGCGCTTCGGGGCGCTGGCGCCGGTGACGGGAACGGCTCAGACGGCGCTGATCGCGCTGATCCTGGCGGTTCCGCTGAGCCTGGGGTCGGCGCTGTTCCTGGTGCGGATCGCGCCGCTCTGGCTGATCATGCCGGTTTCGTTCCTCATTGAATTCCTGGCGGCCATCCCCAGCATCGCCTACGGGCTGTGGGGCATGTTCGTGCTGGGTCCATGGATGGGCGGTCCGGCGCGGTGGGCAACAGTGGCGGGGTTTTTGCCGATGCCCGCGGGAATCGAAAGCCGCTTGTCCCGGCTGTTCATGCATATCTCGGGACTGCACTGGCTGGCCGAGCAGCAAATCGACGGGAAATCGGTTCCGATTCCAACGACGGGCAGGGACGTTTTCGTGGCGGGGATCGTTCTGGGGATCATGATCATTCCGATCATCACGGCGATCAGCCGGGATGTTTTGCGGAATGTCCCGCCGGCCCAGATCGAAGGGACGATCGCACTAGGGGCGACGTGGTGGCAGAGTTGCCGGGAGATGCTGAAATACAGCCGCAGCGCGCTGTTCGGGGCGGTGATACTGGGATTGGCCCGGGCGTCGGGGGAGACGATGGCGGTGCTGATGGTGATGGGCAGCGCCGCGACGATTGCGGCCTCGCCGTTCACGGCGGGAACGACGATGGCATCCACGCTGGCGGGTGAATTCCCCGAAGCGGCGACCAACGACCTGCATCGCGGAGCGCTGATGGAGTTGGCGCTGATCCTGCTGATCATGTCGCTGGCGTTCAACATCATCGCCCGATATCTGGTGGTCGGTAAATCGGTCCGAACGTCCGCGGCGCACTAAATGGGCGACCGCGATTCTGGGACTTCGAGAATAACGCGCGTCGCAAGCGACGCCGCTAAACATTGGGTTACTATCCCGGAATCATGGACTTGCATTTAGCGAGTGAAGCCATGGCAAACTTCAAGATCGCCCAGGCCAAGGCCACCAGCCAAATCATGTATGGCGTCTGCACCGCGTGCGCGGTTTTGATCGTGGCGGCGCTGGTTCTGATCACGGGGTATCTTCTGATCATCGGGTTGCATTCGCTGAATTGGCGGTTCTTCGTGAATTTGCCGCAGAGCGACCCGCCGGGAATGCGCAACAGCATCGACGGAACGATCATATTGGTTGCCCTGGCGAGCTTGGCGGGGATTCCCATCGGCCTGTTGGCGGGGGTGTTTCTGTCGGAATATGAAGAGAAATCGCTCCTGGCGGCGCCGGTGCGATTTGTGTCGGACGTGCTGGCGGGAGTGCCGAGCATCGTGGTGGGGATTTTGGGCTATGAGCTGATCGTGGTTCCGGCGGGGAGCTACAGCGGATGGGCTGGGGCGGCGGCGCTGGCGTTCATCATGATTCCCATTGTCGCGCGGACGACGGAAGAGATGCTGCGCCTGGTTCCGGGCAGTTATCGCGAGGCGTCGATCGCTCTGGGCGCGACCAAGGCGGGAACGATCCTGCGGGTGGTGATTCCCTCGGCCACGGGCAGCCTGGTCACCGGGGCGATGCTGGCGATCGCCCGCGTGGCCGGCGAAACGGCGCCGCTGCTGTTTACGGCGGTGGGCAGCCCGTACCTGGTGCACAATCCCAGCCAGCCGTTTCCCTCGCTGACGCTGCGGATCTACGAATTGTCCAACGAGCCGTCGCCGGAAGCGCAATCGCAGGCCTGGTCGGGCATTCTGGTGCTGATCGCCCTGATTTTCCTGGTGAATCTGAGCGTGCGGTACTTCACGCGGCAGCGGCGGTGAGGGGTAATTGCGCCGCGAGGCCGCGGCGGCTAAACGAATGCGGGAGCCGACGCGGACGGGGTCGCCAAACTCATCCGATCGAACAATTGGCGATATTCATCGCAGGTTGTTTCCAGGAACGCTTCGGCCCAGCCGCGCCCGGAGAGGTGCATCATCGACCGGTATTGATTGAGCCCCAGAATCGCGCGCGAATAATCGACCAGCCGGGTCTGCGAGACAAACTGGTCGATGGCTCTTTTCTTTTTGTCGGCTACTTCGGTGATGTCCACCATGCGGTTGGCCGGCAGAGGGGTCCAGATTTCGTATCCGCGAATGAGCAGATGGCGAGTCGAGGCTGGGGGCAATCGGTCGAGCGCTTTTCGCAGAACGCGATTCGTCGCCCAATGATCGGGATGGCAGTCCGTCACCGAGGGGCAATAGATGATCGCCGGCTTGCACTGGGCCAGAACTTTCTCCAGGTCGGCGATCATTTCCGGAGTGTCCGCCAGCGCGCCATCGGGTCCGTCAAGAAAGACCAGATCGCGTACGCCGAGGATTTCGGCCGCCCGGCGGCTTTCGTCCTTGCGCTGCTGGGCAAGCTGCTGCTTTGAAGATAAATCGAGGCGTTGCGGATCGCCGGCCATGCCGTCGGTCATGAACACAAAGATTACCGGGGAATTTGCGAGCACGTGCCGCGCCACCGTGCCGCCGGGACCGATGATTTCATCGTCCATGTGGGGGGCGAGCACGACGACAGGCCCGCCGCCGAATTCCCCGATCAATTGCGGCGCCCGGTCCGGCATCTCCAGCATCAGCCACAGACGAAGCGAATTCCGCGCCCGCCTGGGAACGATCTTCCTCCACAGAAAGACAACGCATCGTCTGAGCAGGTGTTTCATGGCAAACGGCCGATTCTCAATTGTCAATTATCAATTATCAATTGACAATTACACATTGACCAGCATCGCATCGCGAAGCTTCATCAGGGCTTCGTGCTCGATCTGGCGAACGCGCTCGCGCGTCAGGCCGACGCGCTGGCCGATTTCCTTGAGCGTCATGGGGTCGTCGCCGTCCAGGCCATATCGCAATTTGAGGATTCTGACGGCTCGGACGTCCATTCCCTCCATCAACTCGGCGAGTCTGTCGCAGCTCGTCTTCGTCGCGGACGATTTCGTCGGGAGGAGGATTGTTCGTGTCGGCGACAAGCTCGTTGATGGTCACTTCGCCGTCGGCGCTGCCCGATTGCGTCGGAGAGTTATACGCCTTCTGCGCCTTGCGGATGATCCTCAACTTCTTCGCCGGCATCTTCATATGCTTGGACAGCTCCTCAATATTCGGCAGCCGGCCAAGCTGGTCCTCCAACTCGCGAACCGCCTGCTTGACCTTGGACATCATCTCGATCATGTAGGCGGGGATATGGATCGGCTGAACGCTATTGATGAGGGCCCGCTTGATGGCCTGCTTGATCCACCAACTGGCGTACGTGCTGAAGCGGGAGCCGTTTTCCGGATCGAAGCCTTCGACGGCCTTGAGGAGACCGATGTTTCCCTCTTCGATCAAATCGGGGAGGGACAGACCGCGGTTGACATAATGCTTGGCGATGTTGACGACCAGTCGCAGGTTGGCGCGGACCATCTGCTCGCGGGCGACGGGGTCGTTTTCGCCGACGATTCGCCGGCCCAGTTCCTTTTCCTCATCGGCGGTGAGCAGGGGAGACTGGTTGATCTGCCGCAGATAAAGTTGTAACCCGGATTGGACGGCGGCAATGGGCATAATGTAATGAGGGGGCGACTCCAAAGGCCCGAGAATCCTATCGGTCCCAATCAGGAGCGACTTTTGATCTATAAACGGGCGAATGTCCGGCAGGGACAATGATTTGCCATCGAGGTGCAATTGGGGCGGAGATATTTCCGGACTGGGGTAAAAAGGGAATCGCGAAGGTTATTGGCCGCCGTAGCGGAACTCGCGCCTTAAATGGCGGCTGGGATTGTCGAACGTACAAAGGACGCGCTCCCCTTCGGGTCGCGGCTAAACAATATTGGGGGGTCCGCGGGCGCGCCTACTCGCGGTCGACTTCGATGTCGCCGAGGCCGCGGGTTTGTTCGCCGCCTTCGAGGCCGCCGCGCAGGCCGCGCTTTTCGGCCCGTTCCAGGCGGGCGTTCTCGCGAGCCTCTTCCTCCTGGGCCCACTGTGCCCGCTTGAGCGACAGGCCGATCTTCCGCTCCTCGCTGTCCACGCGGAGAATCTTCACTTCGAGTTCCTGCCCAACCTTCAGCATGTCCTCGGGCTTCTCCACCTTCTGATCGGAAATCTCGGAGATGTGCAACAGCCCTTCCAAGCCCGGCTCCAGTTCGACGAATACGCCGAAATTGGCGATCTTCGTGACGTGGCCCTTGACGACCATTCCCGGCTGGTAGTTGGCCGGGATCACGGTCGTCCACGGGTCTTCCTGCATCTGTTTCAGGCCCAGGGCGATGCGCTGCTTCTCTTGATCGACCGACAAAACGACGGCGCGGATCGTTTCGCTTTTCTTGAGAACTTCGCTGGGATGGCCGATCTTTTTGGTCCAGGACAGATCCGAAACGTGCAGCAAGCCGTCGATGCCCTCCTCGATTTCGACGAACGCGCCGTAGTTGGCGATGTTGCGGACCTTGCCCTCGACGACGGAGCCCGGGGGATATTTCTCGGCCACGCGCTCCCAGGGGTTTTCCTCGACCTGCTTCATGCCCAGGGAGATTTCCTGCTTGTCCTTGTTGATCTCCAGGACCTTCACCTTGACGTGCTGGCTCTGGGTGACGACTTCGCTGGGATGGTTGATGCGCTTGGTCCAGGACATCTCGCTGATGTGCACCAGGCCCTCGACGCCCTCCTGCAATTTGCAGAACGCGCCGTAGGACATGATGTTGACCACTTCCGCCTCGTGAACGCTGCCGACGGGATAACGCTGCTCGATGTTCTCCCAGGGGCTGGCTTCCTTCTGCTTCAGGCCCAGGGCGATTTTTTCCTTTTCCTTGTCGATGGAAAGGACCTTGATCTCGATTTCCTGGTCGATTTTGAGGACTTCGCTGGGATGATTGATCCTGCCCCAGCTCATATCGGTGATGTGAAGCAGGCCGTCGATGCCGCCCAGATCGATGAAGGCGCCGAAATCCGCGATGTTCTTGACGACGCCCTTGCGGACTTCGCCGACGGTCAGGCCGTCCAGGGTCTTTCGCTTGAGTTCCTCGCGCTGCTGCTCGATCATTTTTCGGCGGGAGATGACGATGTTCCGCCGCTCCTCGTCGATCTTGAGGATCACCGCGTCGATGGTGCGGCCGATCCAGTCTGAAATCTCGCCGGGCCTGCGAATGTCCACCTGGCTCGCCGGGAGGAACACGGGCACGCCGATGTCCACGAGCAAGCCGCCCTTGATCTTCTTGGTCACCTTTCCGGAAACGGGATTCCCCTCCTTCTTGGACTTCATGATCGTTTCCCAATTGATGATCCGATCGGCCTTGCGCTTGCTGATCCTGACCAGGCCGGTGTCGCCTTCGACGTCTTCCAGAAGGACGCGCACCTCGTCGCCGACCTTCACGTTGTCCGGCTCATCGAACTCGGAACGATCGAGAACTCCCTCGCTCTTGAGGCCCAGTTCCACGACGAACCCATCGCCGGAAGCGCTGGAAACTTTTCCCTTGAGAATGGCCCCCGGGGTGAAATCCTGAACCTCATCCGATGCAACCAGTTTCGACAAATCGGTGGCGGCATCGCCCAGCGCCGTCATCACGGCCAAATCGACGTCCGCATCAATATTTCCCAGCGAATTAATCAGATTGTAATCGACCATATCAACCAAATGCGGCGAGCGTGAGGCTCGCCCATGCCTTGTTATGCGTGGCCAAGAAAAAGCCGCCGGCATCCACGCGATGCCGGAAGGAACGATATCTCGTCACCCGCGGCGGACCGTCCGCCGACAGGCGAACCAAACATGGTACGGGTTGAGTGCCCGCGGAGCAATATGGCGCTGGCCATCTATCGAAGCCTTTCGTCGCGGATTTCCTCGGAATCGATCGGGACGGGCTCGTAAAGCTTGCGTTCAACGAATTCGTTGATGACGACGTTGGGCTTTTGCTCAATCGTCGGGGCGGGGTTCACCGTGCTGGTCCAGGCGTTCCAGGCGTAAAAGGCACGGCTGAAATTCGGGGCGAGGAATTGCATGAGCGAAGCCGCGAACGAATCGTTGTACATCAGCAGCCGCGGAGCGTGCCGGTCCGGTCCATCGGTGTAGGTGTGCGCAAACAGGGTCTTGAGCCGATCCGGGTCGGCGTAGAGATCGCCGCGAACCAGCAGCGTCGTTTGCTCGTGGTATTCGAAATACAAATCCAGGTCCTGGGCCAGATCGCCGGAGTGGGTTGCGCTGACCGTGACGAAATCCGCGAGGGTCTGCGGGATCAGTTTTCTGTTCGGCAGCGTCCGCTGGACCGCATCGAGAATGACGCGATAAGCGGTGTAGGCGCCGTAGTCATTCCAATGCGAGTCGGTCTTGAAGTAAATCTGACGATGTCGCTTGGCTTCCCAAAGTGCCGGCCGCAGATCGAGGATTTGCACCGGCGAATGTGTTTGGCGAAGACGCGAGATGAGCTGATCGAGTCGAGACGGCGTGGGAGGCTTGGCGAACCGGTCGGGGAGAAATTCGGGATAGATGGTTTGCTTGTCGGGCGGGATGACCACGAGAAACGGATAGCCGTGATCGGTGAACCATTTGCGGCGTTTTTCCAGCAGTTCCTGCCAGGCGTTCAGGTCGGCATCCGAAAAGGGATCGAGCCCGCGGTCGGCGAGGTACTTTTCATCCTTGGAATAAAAGAGCCAGCCCTCCTTGCCGACGATGATGCGATTGTTGATTTCCGGTCCCAGCCCGCCGTGGAATTCGCCCATGGCCACGCCGCGGATCAGGCTGTTGCGGAATCCAAAATGGTCGCGATAGAAGACCATGAATCGCTGCGAGAAGGTCTTGGCATCCTCGAAGGTATGCGGCCAACCCGGGGCAATGGCCATGTTGCGGTTTTCGCGGGATTCGATGGGATCCCAATGGAGCCAGGTTCCGGCAAAGAGAAGGAGCAGAAACGCGAGGAAAAAACCGGCGAGCAGCAGCCGTGCCCAATGGCGAAAGGGGGCGCGATTCAAATCCAGCGTCGGGATTCCATGGGAAGGCGTCGCGGGGATCGGGGATGCCGAGGCCATCTGTATTGCAAGAAGGATATACGGCCTTGGGTCCATAACGAAATCCGGCGCGGGAGCGTTTTTTTTGTGACTTGTTTTGGAGCAACGGTTGACATTGCGGATTCCGGAGGTAGGTTGCGGAACTCGCGGCGCCGTTGTGCCGCGGACATCTTCCCCGACACGGATGCCGGTTGAAGTAAAAACGGGAATGGAGGCCCACTCATGGCACGCAATCCAATTCTTGATCTTCCCCTGTTGGACATCATGCGATCGGAGATCGCATTGCCGCTTCAGCACATTTTGCATCTTCACACTGTTGGGAGTTTTCTCCAGGCGTGGGGAAATCCGCGGAACCACAAGAGCATCGAGGAGGTGTTTGACTCGCCGGAGCAGGCCCATCACGCCGCCGCCACCTGCGCCGCCTGGCTCGGGATCAAAATTTCAGTCGCCCACGATCCGAACCTGGGCTGGTGGTGGCCGGCCGATGGACGCCATGGGATGCAGGCGTAAGAAGACGGCCGCGAATCTCGAAGATCGAAAGAACGCGCTCCCCTTCGGGTCGCGGCTAAACTGTTTTGGTTCGGCGGGAAAAAACAACCGGCTGGACATGGTCCAGCCGGCGCGGTTTGCGAGGTTGAAGGGAAGCCGATTCAGTTCTTGCGATGACGGCGGCCCAGCAGGCCGATGCCGCAGAAGGCCAGAAGACCCAGACTTGCCGGCTCCGGCACCTCCGTCGGCGTCAACGTCTCGTGGAACGTAAACGAGTCAGAGCCGCTGAAACTCATCAAGTATTGAAAATCGAGCGTCGATCCAGGACTCGGTAGCGGCGGTATCGTGGGAGTGCCTGACATGAAAATGCTGCCGACCCACATGCCCTCGATGGCGTTGTACGTAACCGGAGTGAGCAGCGTGACCGACCAACCAGGCGGCGCAGTGACCGAGTCAAGGCTCAGCGTGAAGTCACTGGACATTGCCACGTCCGCCTCGTATCCCGACCACGCTTCGGCAGAATCGTTGCTAATCGAGTTGGTGATGAAAAGCGCCGGGTCGCCGGATTCATCGGTCGTGAACGTTCCCCACATGTCGCCCGGTCCCCAGAACTGGTCGCCGCTAATGGTCATGTCATAAAGGCCTTGACTGGGATTCTGCCAATTGCCGGCAACACAATTGATCGCACCATCCTCGTCGTTGGTGCAACTCCAACTCACGATGTTTGCGAGGGCAGTTCGCGCCCGGAAATAGAAAATGCCGCTACCGCGATAACGGCCGAAACCCAGGAAACTTTACGCATTTTAACCCTCCAAGGGCTTCCCAGAACAATTTCGCGAGGCTCACGGGCGGAATGACTTGACCCGCCCCATGGCCTCCAAAACGACCATGCTAGATTGTCGGGCGTTGCTTGTCAAAATAAAAACAGGTCATTTTGATGCGACACATTGCCGCAGGCCACCCTATATTATGAGGAGGTTAAGATTGGATTACCCTAAGAAAAGCTCGGAAGAACGCGCCTTTTTGCATGGGGCGTCCGATTTCGCCACCATGACAGGGCGTCGTTTTTTGGCTGATGGCATGACGCAAAACGCGAATACAGGCGTGTCGGGGGTTCACGACACGCTCCAGCCGTATAATGGCCGCATGAGCATCGAGCAGGTTCTGGGTCAGGCGCTTCAATTGCATCGAGCCGGCCGGCTTGCCGAGGCGGAGGGATTGTATCGCCAGGTTCTGGCCCAGCAGCCGCAGCATCCTGAAGCGCTTCATCTTTTGGGTCTGGTCGCCCAGAAAACGGGGCGAAGCGAACTCGCCGCCGACCTGATGCGAAGAAGCATCTCGTCAAAACCACAAATCGCCGAGTTCCACGTCAATCTGGGGGTGGTGCTGGCAAGCCAGGGCCGGCATGACCAAGCCATGGCGGCCTTCCGCCAGGCGCTGGCGCTGAAGCCTGATTCCGCCGAAGCACATTACAACCTCGGTCTGGCGCTGGGCGAATTGCAGCGTTGGGAAGAATCGCTGGCGGCGTTTGGTCGCGCGGTGGCCGGCAAGCCTGGGCTGGCCGAGGCCCACCATCGGATGGGGAGGATTTTGCTCAAGATGGACCGATACGAAGAAGCCGCGGCCGCCTTCCGACTGGCGCTGACGCTCAAGCCGGACGATGCAAACTCGGCCAACGGCCTTGGCCTGGCTCTGAGCGCGGGGAGAAACTCCGAGGAGGCGGTGGGGTTTTTTCGCCAAGCGATCGCCATCGACGCCGATTTTTTCGCGGCTTACAACAATCTCGGCAACACGCTGAATTTGCTGAACCGTCATGAGGAAGCCATCGAGGTTTTTCAGCGGGCGATGGGGATCAATCCGAAGGTGGCGGCCGTCCATAACGGCCTGGCTCTGGCGCTGATGAACATAGGGCGGCTCGACGAGGGCCTGGAAACGTTGCGCCGGGCGGTCGATCTTGACCCGGGCGAATCGGAGATTCACGGGAATATGGTTTACAGCATGCAGTATTTGCACGGCGGCGAGGGCGCCGTCACCCTGGCGGAAGCGCGGGGATGGGACTCGCGACACGCCGAGCCGCTGCGGAAAGCCATCGCCCCATACGCCAACAGCCGGGATCCCCAGCGGAGGCTCCGCATCGGGTATGTCTCGGCCGATTTTCGCGAGCACTCGGTCAGCAGATTTCTCGAGCCCCTGTTTCAAAACCAGGATCACGGGAATTTCGAGATCGTCTGCTACAGCGACGTTCGAAACGCCGATTCGACAACGGCGCTGCTGCGCGAGTGCGCCGACCAATGGCACGAAATCGCCAGCGTCAGGGACGAATCGCTGGCCGAGATGATTCGCGGGCAGGGGATCGACATTCTCGTGGACTTGATGGGCTTCACCGCGCGCAACCGCCTTCTGGTCTTTGCGCGGAAGCCGGCGCCGATTCAAATATCTTATCTGGGCTATCCGGGCACGACGGGATTGGCAACGATGGATTATCGACTGACCGATGGGGTCGCCGACCCGCCGGGCACGACGGAGGATTTTTACACGGAGAAGCTGTTGCGGCTGCCGAGGACAAACTGGTGTTACGCGCCGCCGGCGGAGGCGCCGGAGGTTGCGCCGCCGCCGTTTACTCAGGGACATCCGTTTTGTTTCGCCTCGTTCAATAAGTTCACCAAGGCGACGGCGAAGACGTTGGATTTGTGGGCGGAGATTCTGAAGATCGTGTCCGGTTCCCGGCTGCTGCTGAAGGACCGTGCCCTGTCCGACCGCCTGACCCGCCAGCGGACGCGCCAGGAGTTCGAGCGGCGGGGGATCGATGCTGAGCGATTGGACCTGGCCGGGTTTGAGGATGATTTGGCGGCGCATTTGCGGAAGTACGCCCAGGTCGATGTCGCGCTGGACACGTTTCCGTATCACGGGACGACGACGACGTGCGAGGCGTTATGGATGGGCGTTCCGGTTGTGACGCTGGCGGGAGTGACGCACGTGGCCCGTGTGGGGGCGAGCTTATTGACGAGCGTGGGACTTGGGGAATTGATCGCCGCTCGGCCGGAAGAGTATATCGCGATTGCGGCGAGGCTGGCGGGGAATGAGTCGCGGCTGCGGGAGCTTCGCGGCACGCTGCGGCAGCGGATGGGAAAATCGCCGCTGATGGACGGACCGGGATTTGCCCGAGAGGTGGAGGCGGCGTATCGGGAGGTTTGGCGGCGCCGGTGCGCCGGGGCCTCGACGTGAAATTCGCGCAGATTGGAAATGAGATATGACCGCCGCTGAAGCGTTCAGCCTGGCAGTGCAACTGCATCAATCCGGCCGTTTTCCCGAAGCGGTGGCGGCTTATCGCCAGGCGCTGGCGCTCAAGCCGGATTTTGCCGAAGCATACAGCAATCTGGGCAGCGCCCTTTCGGACCTGGGGCAGTTCGAGGAAGCGCTGGCGGCGTACCATCGGGCGCTAACGATTCAGCCCCAGAACGCCACGGTTTACTACAACGCCGCGGTTGCGCTCAAAACTTTGGGGAAAAGAAACGAAGCGGAGGCGGCCCTTCGCCGCGCCTTGGCGCTAAAGCCCGACTTCGCCGAAGCCCTCGTCAACCTGGGGGCGATTCTGGCGGAGGGGGGACGTTTGGAGGAAGCAGTCACGGTTTTGAAGCGGGCATTGGCCATCAGGCCGGATGTCGTTGAGGCCCTGAACACGCTGGGCAAGTCTTTGAAGGACCTGGGTCGAATTGAGGAGGCGTTTGAGGTTTTGCAACGCGCCGTGGCGATTGCGCCGGACCATGCCAATGCGTACAACACTCTGGGCAATGTCCTGCTGGTCATGGGTCGCGTGGAGGAATCGTTACAGGCGTATCGTCGGGCGGTTGAACTCGATCGTCAAAATCCCACGGCCCAAAGCAACCTTGTTTTTGCGATGAATTTCGATCCCCGCTTTGATGCGGCGGCAATCCTGCGCGAAGCGAGGCAATGGAACGAGCGCCACGCCAAACCGCTGGGGCATTTAATTCGGCCTCATGAAAACACGCGCGAGGGGAATCGGCGAATGCGCGTGGGATACGTGTCGGCGGATTTCCGCGAGCACGTCGTCGGCTGGAATCTGCTGCCTCTTCTGCGTCACCACGATCCCGGGCAAGTCGAGGTGTTTTGCTACAGCAGCGTCATTCAAGCGGATGCGATGACCGAGCAATTGCGGGCCCACGGCAACCATTGGCGCGACGCGTCGCCGCTCGGCGACGAGCCCTTGGCGGCACTCGTTCGGGACGATCGAATCGACGTGCTGATCGACCTGTCTCTGCATTCGTCGGGCAATCGGCTGCGCGTCTTTGCGATGGAGCCGGCGCCGGTGCAAATCACCTACCTAGGCTATTGCGGCACCAGCGGAATCGACGCGATGCGCTTCCGTCTTTCCGATCCGCATCTTGATCCGCCGCAAATGGATTTGTGTTGCTACAGCGAACAAACGATTCGCCTGCCCGAGACGTATTGGTGTTACGCGCCCGGCGGCCTGGCGCCCGAGCCGTCGCCGCCGCCGGTTCTGGGCAACGGTCACGTCACCTTCGGCTGCATGAACCAATTTGCCAAGGTTTCGTCGGCCGCGCTGGAATTGTGGTGCGAGATCCTCAAGCGGGTGCAGCATTCGCGACTGCTGGTTCACGCCCTGGCGGGAAAGCACCTGGGACGCGTCTCGGAACATCTGGAACGGCACGGCATCTCATCGGATCGGGTCGAGTTTGTCGGCCGCCAAAGCTGGGACCAGTACACGCGCACGTACCATCGAATCGACATTGGTCTGGACCCGTTCCCCTATAACGGCGGGATAACGACGTGCGACACGCTGTGGATGGGCGTGCCGGTGGTGAGTTTGTCGGGCGCGACCGCCGTGGGCCGGGCGGGGCGAAGCATTCTGTGCAACCTGGGTCTGGCCGATCTGGTCGCGAAGGACCCGGATCAATACGTGCGTCTGGCGGAGGAATTGGCCGGCGATGTTCCGAAGTTGAGCGAACTGCGGCGCACCTTGCGGGATCGGATCAAGGCTTCGCCGCTGATGGACGCGCCGCGCTTCGCGCACCATGTTGAGGCGGCGTATCGCCAGGCGTGGCGGCGCTGGTGCGCCAAGTCGTAGCCGTATAATGGCCGCATGTCGATCGACGATGTCTTGGCTCGCGCATTGCAACTCCACCAATCCGGCCGGCTTGCCGACGCGGAACGGTTGTATCGCCAGGGGCTGGCGCTTCAGCCGGATTCGGCGTCGGGACAATTCAATCTGGGAGTGGCGCTGTCGCAGTTGAATCGCCCGGCGGAAGCGGTTGCCGCTTTTCAAAAGTCGCTCGCGCTGGCGCCGAACCAGGTTGAATGCCTGAACAGCCTGGGGGTTGCGCTGGGGATATTGGGCCGGCTCGATGAAGCCCTGGATGCGTACTGGCGAGCGCTGAAGATTGAGCCGGAAAACGCGACGGTCTATTACAACGCGGGCATTGCGCTGAAAGCGATGGGGCGGATCGATCCGGCCGAGGCCGCCTGGCGCCGGGCGGTGGCGATTCGGCCGGATTTCCTCGAGGCGCTCAACCACCTGGGGCTGGTTCTGGCAGATCGCGGCCGCCTGCTGGAATCGGTGGAAGTTCTGAACCAGGCGCTGGCCGTCAAGCCGGATTCCGCTGACACGTTGAATAACCTGAGCAATTCGCTGAGGGACCTGGGTCGCACCGACGAGGCGCTGAAGGCCTTACAGCGGGCCGTGGCCGCGAAAGGCGGCGATGCCGACGCTTACACCAACCTGGGGAACATTTTGTCCAGGATGGCGCGAGTGGAAGAGTCGATGCAGGCGCACCGTCGCGCCATGGAGCTTGATCCAAACCATGCCATCGCCAACAGCAACCTTATCTTCACCATGAATTTCCATCCCGATTGCGACTCGGCGGCAATCCTCCGCGAAGCCCGGCAATGGGATGAGCGCCACGGCCAGCCGCTGCGGCATCTGATCCGGCCGCACAACAACAGCCGTGATGCCGATCGCCGCTTGCGAATCGGTTACGTTTCGCCGGATTTTCGCCGGCACGTCGTCGGCTGGAACCTGCTGCCGCTGTTGCGGCAGCACGATCGGGAGCATTTCGAGGTTTTTTGCTACAGCAGCGTCACGCGCCCCGATGCGATGACCGAGCAGTTGCGCGCTTGCAGCGATCAATGGCGCGAGGTCGCGCCGCTGAGCGATGAACGTCTGGCGGAGCAAATCCGAGCCGATGGAATCGACGTTCTGATCGACCTGTCGCTGCACACGGCGGGCAATCGGCTGCGCACGTTCGCGATGTCGCCGGCCCCGGTTCAGATCACCTACCTGGGATATTGCGGCACCAGCGGGGTCGAGGCGATGCACTATCGCTTCTCCGATTGGCAACTCGATCCGCCGGAACAGGATTTGAGTTGTTACAGCGAACAAACCATTCGCCTGCCGGAAACGTACTGGTGTTACGCTCCCGGCGGGGCGGCGCCCGAACCGTCGGACCTGCCGGCGGAGCGGAACCATCACGTCACCTTCGGCTCGATGAACCAATTCGCCAAGGTTTCGTCGGCGGCGATGGACCTGTGGTGCGAAATCCTCAAGCGAACGCCGCTCTCGCGGCTGCTGATTCATGCGCCGCGGGGAGAGTATCTCAGCGCGACCCGCGCGCGTTTCGATCGCCGGGGCGTCGCGCCGGATCGAGTGGAGTTCGTCGATCGGCAAACCTGGGATCCGTACATGCGCACGTATCATCGAATCGACATCGCCCTGGACACGTTTCCGTACAACGGCGGGATCACCACGTGCGACGCCCTGTGGATGGGCGTTGCGGTGATCACGTTGTCGGGCCACACCCCGGTGGGTCGCGGCGGCCGCAGTATTCTTCACAACGTTGACCTTGCCGACCTGGTCGCATTCAATCCCGAAGAATATGTAAATCTCGCCGTGGCCTTGGCCGGCGATCTTCCGCGTTTGAGCGGATTGCGTAAAACGCTTCGCCCGCGGATGCAGGCGTCGCCGCTGACGGATGCGCCGCGCTTTGCGCGGAATGTCGAGGCGGCGTATCGAGACGCCTGGCGGCGATGGTGCGCCGGGGCCTCGAAGTGACGTTTGGGTAGATTGGACAAAAGACATGACGGCTGCTGAAACGTTCAGCCTGGCAGTGAAACTGCATCAATCCGGCCGGTTGCCCGAAGCGGTGGCGGCATATCGCCAGGCGCTGGCGCTGAAGCCGGACTTTGCGGAGGCTCACGTCAATCTGGGCAGCATCCTTTCGGAGCAGGGCCAGTTCGAGGAAGCGCTGGCGGCGTTCGGCGCGGCGCTGGCGCTGAAGCCGGATTTCGCCGAAGCGATCTACAACGTCGGCGCCGTGCTGACGCGAATGGGACGGATGGAAGAAGCGGTCGCGGCTTTGCGGCGAGTGCTTGAGCTTCGGCCGGGCGACGCGGCGGCGGCGAATTGCCTTGGCGCCGCGCTCACGCAACTCGATCAGCCGGACCAGGCCCTGGACGCCTATTGGGAGGCCTTGAAGACTCAACCCGAAAACGCCGCGTTCTATTCCAACGCCGGCATCACGCTGAATTATTTGGGGCGACAGGACCAAGCGTTGGGGGCCATGCGCCGCGCGATTCAGCTTGCGCCTGACGATCCCGCGCCCCATAGCAATCTCATCTTTGCCATGAACTTTCATCCCGCCTGTGACGCCGGCGCAATGCTTCGCGAAGCCCGACAGTGGGACGAGCGCCATTGCCAGCCGCTTCGGCATCTGATCCAGCCCCACAAGAATAGCCGCGATGCCGATCGGCCGTTGCGGATCGGCTACGTCTCGGCGGACTATCACCATCACGCCTCGGCCTTCTTTCTGCTGCCGCTGTTTCGTCACCATGATCGGCGGCAATTTATGCTGTTCTGTTACGACCAAGGGGCTGTTTCCGACCGGGTGACCGAACAGATGCGGGATCAGGTTCAATGCTGGCGGAGTACCGTGGGGCGGACGGACGCCGAAGTCGCGGCAATGGTTCGCGAGGACCAGATCGACATTCTGGTCGATCTGAAAGTTCATACGGACGGCAACCGGCTGATGGTCTTCGCGCGCAAGCCCGCGCCGGTGCAAATGACCTGGCTCGGCTATCCGGGAACGACGGGGATGGCGACGATGGATTATCGCCTGACCGATCCGTATCTGGACGCGCCTGGGGAAACCGATGCGCATTACGCCGAAAAGTCCATTCGCCTTCCGGACACGTTCTGGTGTTACGATCCTCTCAGCAGCGAACCCGCGGTAAATGCGCCGCCGTGCCTGGAGAAGGGGTTCGTAACCTTCGGCTGCCTGAACAACTTCTCGAAGGTGAACGAAATGCTGCTTGGGTTGTGGGCCCGAGTTCTAAGCAACAATCGAAGCTCGCGTTTGCTGCTGCTGGCGCCGGAAGGAAAGCGCACGCCGGCGGGCGCTCGATCGACTGGGCGTTGGCGCGGAGAGGGTGGAATTTGTGCCGAGGCAGCCTCGTTCGGAATATTTGCGCACTTATCACCGCATCGATATCGGCCTGGACACGCTGCCTTATAACGGCCACACAACCAACCTCGATGCCCTTTGGATGGGTGTGCCGGTCGTGAGCCGCATCGGCCGGACAGCCGTCGGTCGGGCGGGGTGGAGTCAGTTGTCCAACCTGCATCTGACGCAATTGGCAGGAAGGGATGACGAACAATTCGTCAAAATAGCTGGCGAACTCGCCCGCGACGTCGATCGCATCGCGGAGCTGCGTCGCACCCTGCCGCGGCGCATGCTTGATTCACCGTTGATGGATGGCCGGAAATTCACGCAAGGCGTAGAATCGGCATTTCGCGAGGCTTGGCGGAAATGGTGCCGGGGAAATGCCAGTTCCGCTTCATCATTGGATTGATACGGTTCGTGAATGATCGTCGCGCGACGTAGACCGCGGCAGCGCGCCCCGCAAGCGGGGCCGCTAAACGAGCAAGCGCACCGAATAATCACGATGCATATAAGTCATTGGATTAAGTCATTTGGTCGGGGCCGGATTGCCGCCGATCCGAGGTGACGCGGTTTTCCCTCACGCGGTCCACTTATGGAAGACGCAGAACACTCCCGCCAGAACCAGCAGAAATCCAACCAGGTAATTCCATCGAAGCGTTTCCTTCAGATAAACCGTGGCGAAGGCGACGAACACCACCAGGGTGATGGCCTCCTGAACGATCTTCAGTTGATAGCCGGACCATCCCTCGAGGTTGCCGATGCGGTTGGCCGGCACCTGAAAACAGTATTCAAAGAACGCGATCAGCCAACTGACGAGGACGACCTTCCACAACGCGGACTTTTCAAATTTCAGATGTCCGTACCAGGCGGTGGTCATGAACGTGTTGGAAATGAACAGGAGGATGATGGTCTTCATGCGGGGCGATCTCCATTACCACTGAGCTTCTTCGAAGGGATTATCCGGCCCCTTGATCTTGGGCTTGGGCAACATGGCGATCATGACCTTGGCCAGCGCGGCATCGGCAGGGGCGCTGACGCGAATATTCAAGGGTGAAGACCGCACGAACCACACCTCCGCCGCGATCGGCTCGCGCTTGTTCTTGGCCATTTCCGCGAATTTGTCCTTTCGCAAGGCCCAGGGCGTGACGACTTGCACGAATCGCTGCGGCGCGCGAAACGCCAGCGGCTTGCCCGATTCCTCGGTCTCGATCAAACCGGCACGGATCGGCGTGGTCAGGACCGCAACGGGATGCTTTTCCGCTTCAGCCATCAGAGCGTCGATGTCGCCATACGCGACCGCCGGCCTGGCCGCATCGTGCAGGATGACATGCGAGCAATCGGCCGAGATTCGTTCCGCGGCCAGGGCAAGCTGATCCATCCACTGTTGTCCGCCGGCGATGAGCTTGACGCCGGAGAAGCTCAGATGCGCCCCGTATTTTTTCTTGGCCTCCTCGATCTTGTCGTCGGCCACGACAAGGTGAATCTGCTTGACGTTGTCTCGGTTGAGGAACATTTCGACGGAACGGAGGAGGGATTCGCGGCCATCGACCTTGACGAAAGCCCCCGCCGCGTCGGCGCCGAGGCCGCTCGGAATCGCCGTTAAAAGAACCACTGAAAAGCCGGCCATAGACCTCCCTGCAAGTCAGTCCATCATTCTCGCGGAGGATACGGCGGTCAAGCGAGATTGACAGGGGGTAGGGGGGTCATAGAATCGCGATCCCCGGTAGATGGCGGGCTCGTAGCTCAGTTGGTTAGAGCGCGTCCCTGATAAGGACGAGGTCGGACGTTCGAATCGTCTCGGGCCCATTGCCGCGTAGCGGCAATAGAGGGGAGAGCAGGAGAGAGTGGAAGGTAGAGCAGGGAGGATAAGCTGACGGCATCAGATGGTTGTCGATGGTCGAACAACCGCTCTCCCCGGTCTACTCTCCACTTTCTGGGATTTCTGCGCTTAGTATTCCCATATCGCACAGCCAACGGCGGCATTGGCCAGTTGTTCTGCGGCAACAAATCTCCAGGATGGATTGTCCGGCAGAAACACTTGTCTCATCCATTGCTCGATGCAACTGCAGGTGGATTTGTCGGGCAGGCCGAGTGGAACGATCTCAGGCCCTTTTTCGGGCCAAGCCGGTTCCTGCGTCAAATGCCGGCGCAAATGGCGATACTGTTCCTGAATGCCATGCAACTTCAAATAACTTTCGCGGCAATCGTGCCTCTGACCGTAGCTCTTTCCGGAACAATAAGAGTAATTGGGCAACTGAAGGAAGAACACCGCTTGGAATAGACGACCTTGGAAAGGTTCGGCGCGAATGACACGCAGCTTATCCGCGTCATCTGCGACGCCGTGCCCGCCTTTGTGACCGTAAAATTGCAGAATAGTCCAATCGTGAAGAGCTTTAACCTCCGAAATCGTTTCACTAGAAATACTTCGTTCTCCAAACCAGATGTCTGGCCGTATTGTACCCCGTTGACGGTTGATTGCGACAGGTGCGACTGTGGGGTATCGCGATTCAATGATGGCGGCGAGATTGCCATTTACACCTTTAAGTAGTTTGTCGATTATCAAGTCGGAAAAACCGGCATGCACAAGCGTTGTTACGGCGCGCTGATACCTTTGATTAGTGCCGGTCTCGCAACTGACATCGGTCATACCGGCAAGAAGCCAAAACAGTTGGTCGTCCGCCATGAAAGCTTCGCAAGCACTTCGAAGTGCCGTGTGCATCCAACCAAGTCCTTTCAATTAGGGTTCCTTGTTCTGGATCATCAATGCGCAGCCCATTAGATTCTCACTCCAGCCGCCCGAAGCGCCTTGGTGATCTTGGCGAGGGTGGCGGTGTCCGGGCTGTGCTTCCCTTTTTCGAGGCGATTGATGGTTTCCGGACGGAGGCCCGCTCGTCTGGCCAATTCCGATTGAGACAGGCCGGCCGATTCGCGCTCCTGGATCAGCCTGCGAGCATAAATGACGCGAATCGTCTCGGCGGCCGGGTAGTTTCCATTGGCCAGCGGATCGGGGAGCTTCGGAAGCATTTGAGCGGCTGCACGTTTTTGCAACGCCTCAAAGTCGCGCAATGGAATCACGGCAAATCGTTTGCCTGAAATTGTAAGAGTTTGGACGGTCATGACTGTCTCCTGATCGTGTGCGTCAAATATGCCGGTATGACTAATCCTCATACACGTCGCGACGGTTGGCGATGCGCCAGATTACGATCCGCCGTCCATCCAACCGGAAGATGACCCGATAGTCGCCGGTACGAACGCGGAAATTGCCTTTCAGATTTCCCGTCAATCGCTTGACGCCGCTTACGTTCGGCCAATCTCGCAAACGACTCACCACCGTATCGACGCGACCTACGATGGGGCTGGGCAATTTGCCGAGCTGCTCCACCGCATCAGCGGTGAGTTCCACTTCCATGTCATAATCGTACAATCTATGATATAAATGTCAATAACAGCGTTGAAGGGGCCGCCGGTGGCGGCGGGCCGATTGTGGGACCAACAAAAGGGCCATGAGACAAGCCACTGGTTCGGCTTAAATGGTCGAGTCGGGATCAACGAATGCCCGCACTCGCTCCATCACGTCAATCAGGAAATCATCGTCGTCGAGCTTGGCCACGAACGATACGCCGCAATCGCGGTAATCGAGCGACTTCACTTGGTGCGGATAGAGCCAACCTTCCTGTGAAAGCGCCGGTATCGGAGGCAGCTTTGCCATGAGTTGCTGGCCGGCCAATCTTTGCTCGGCATGGCACTTGGTGGTTCCGGGCACCATGATCGCAAAGCCGGTGGCCTTGGAAAAACGGCTGGTGCTGATGATCAGCGCGAAATGAGCGCCGGTTAGTTCGTGACCGGCCGAAGGGGAAAGATTCAGATGGACGATGTCGCCCCGCTCGGGGTGGTAGGTTTGTTTGCTCAAATCAGTTCCCTGCCGGCTCGATCAGGCATCAAATCGGGCCCGCAGATCGCGGGTGTGACGCCCTTTAGCAACTCTTTTTCTGTCCATTTTTTCCGGGCCTTGGCTCGGCGGATCGTAATCGTATCGCCTTTGACGCGCACGTTCACCGATTCCCCCTCCTTCAGCTTGAGTTGCTCCACGCCCTCTTGTGGAATTCGGAATCCCAGGCTGTTCCCCCAACGAGCGACCTTGCTGACCTTCTCCATGCTTGCCATAAGCGGGCTCCGTAAGGATATACTTAGGATACACTCTTATCGGTCAATCGTCCAGTGCGATTGAACCGGGTGGCCAACATTTCCGTGCATTCACGCCCAGGAACAAGCCGATGGCGTCCTTGAAATGGCCAATTCCGAAGTTCCCAATCACGCCCAGCACGCGCCGGCTCATTGAAGTTGGCCTGTTCCGCTGAACCATCTTGACGCGATCGCACGTCTATATCAAAGCAGGACAATCTGGTGTATAATCCTCAGCGCACCCTCGGGCGTTCGTTTCGTTCGGCGGGTGGCGGAAAACAATGGCCTGGAAAAACCAATGACAACCCTTACAAGAAAATTCGAGCCGGTGCTGGAGCGGGTCGGAGTCAAGGAACGAGCCAAGATCGAGAAGCATCTGGCTCTGTGCGACGCGGAGGCCACGGTCGCGCATGCGCGCTGTGGCGGAGAGTGGCCGGAATCCTTGGCGAACTCGCTCCGCTATCCATGCAGTCGGCGGGCAACAACACCTGGAGATTCTTCATCGCCGACGGCAAATACCGAATGCAGGTTTTTGCATTGGAGGATCCGCTCGACGGCATGCTCAGGATTTATATGCCCGACATGCTCGCCGAGGCCGTCAAGGCCAAGATATTGGCCAAGACTTCGGTTGCTCAAACGTATGCGGTGACGGGCACGGGGACAAAACTGAAAATCGAACCGCTGGGAGTTGGGGAAGCGGCCGAGGCGCCGCCGCATTACAAGCACATGCTGGGATGGAATCGCAAGGCGCTGCGGGTGACGCTTTCGACGACCGAGACGGATGAAAAGCTGGACGGGGCGGTGCAGGCGATGGCGACGCTGGCGGCGAAGAAATGGGCGCCTGCCGGCGGAGCGGTCGGATGATCCGGGGTATGAATCCGCCCGTTTGGCGGGGCTGGTGAGATAAAAAAAGCGGGGCCGCCGATGCGGCCCCGCACTTGTTTTCACCTTATCAACAATCAGTACCGGCTGCGGCCAAAACCGCTGCCGCCGCCCTTGCCGCCGCGGCCACCGCCACCGCCACCATATCCACCGCGACCACCGCCACCGCCACCGCCATGGGGGCGCTCGGCGCGAGGCTTGGCTTCATTGACGGTCAGCGCCCGGCCATCCATTTGCGTGCCGTTCAAGGCGGTAATGGCCGCCTGGGCTTCCTGGTCGTTGCCCATTTCCACGAAACCAAAGCCTTTGCTGCGGCCGGTGTCGCGGTCGCTGATGACCTCAGCCGACGTAACCGTGCCATGCTTGCCGAACAGTTCTTCCAATTGCGACGCGGTTATGCTGTAGCTCAGATTCCCGACGTATAACTTGTTACCCATTGGGGTCTCCAGACAAACGCAATCGCCCGGGATTTTTCTTTCAGGGCGAGAATGAAAGGGACCGCTGTTCCGATCCGGAAAGTAGGCAGGCGATCGAGGAGCAGTAGACGGGGAATGTGGCTACCGTGTCTCTTTCAGCAAACTTACTGGGCGAGGATTCTACCCGGCGGCGGGTTCAAGTCCATAGCGATTTTACCGCTGTCTTGCCGTGCTCAACGCGAAATTGACGATCGTCTGGAGATTGATAAGTGCTGAAGGATCAATAGTTTGCCGAGTTTCTATCAGTAGAGCGATACCGTCGGCGTTCTGAAACCTGACCACGGCCTGGAATTCAACCGCGAAAAATCCATCGCATCACGGCGGCGTAGTTGGCGCCCTTGCCCTGCATGAGAATGCCAACCCGGAAGATTCGCCCCGCTGCCCAGACGAATCCAACCGTCGCCGCCAGAGCCGACGCCGCGGCGACAATGGGCTGCCACACGGGGACGCCCGGCGGAATGGTCAGGCGCATCATCATCACCATTGGCGCCGACATCGGGAAGAACGACAACGTCATCGCCAGCGCCGCCGACGGGTTCTGGAGCACCGGACCCAGCACGAACATCGGCAGAGCGATAAACAGCATCACGGGCATGATAAAGCTCTGCACTTCCTTGACGTTGGAGCAAGCCGCGCCGGCCGCGGCAAACAGCGAGGCGTACATGAACGTTCCCACGATGGTGAAGAAGAAAAACCAGGCGATGGATTGCCCGGAAACATAACCGGACATACCAAATGAATAGGCGAGATAGTATCCGCCGCCGAAGAAAATCGCGGCCAGGGTCAGGGAGACGCCCACCCCGCCCAGGAGCTTTCCGATCATCAACTCAAACGGCGTGACGCTGCCGAGCAACACCTCGGCGATGCGGAGTTGCTTCTCCTCCACGACGTTTGCGGCGATCGGGCTGGTTCCCATCAACGTCACAATGAATATCAGCATGATCATCACGATGGGAACGGCGACGGTGACGATCAGACCCGATTGCGACTGATATTTGATCTTTCCGTTGCTGCTCTCGGCCAGACCGCACTCCAAGACCAATGGGGGCGAAAGAAGAGATTGAAGTTTTTGATATTCCGCGCCGGCGCCGGCGACTCTTTTTTGAATGACGGCCGAGGGCAAGGCGCTTCGCAGCAGGGAGAGGAAATCCGTGTAGGTCGGCCGGTTGGTGGAATAGCGGATGGTGGCCGCGTCGCCGCCGCCGGACTTGGCGGGACTCAGCACCCGTGGACCGATTTCCACAAACGCCAGCAACTGGCCGGCGCGGACGCGATTGGACAAGCTCAGACGCACGCGGTCCAGGGCCGTTGAATCGCCCCAGTCCACCGGCGGCACGGACTCCAGCACGAATCTTGCGAGCACCTGGCGGCCGGAGCCGTCGAAAATCTCGTGCTCGTTGTGGCGCCGCACCGCCTGGGCAATCGCGCCGTTAAGACAGACGCCCGGCGAACAGTCCATGACCGCGACGTGATAGGTGGAAGTGTCCCCGATTTTCTGCCCGATTTTCTGCGCGATCAGGCCGCCGCACATCAGGACCGGGAGAACCACCAGGGTGATGAGGAACGACTTGCTGCGCACGGCGGCGAAATATTCGCGGGAGGCGATGATCCGGGTCTTTCGGCCGTTCACGAATCACCCCCGTCGGCGATTTGAAGGAAGATATCCCTCAGGCTGGGCCGCGTAAGCTCGAAATGCTCGACTTTTCCGCGTTGCATCAGCAGTTCCAAGATCCGCTGCCGATCGGCGCCGGGCAGGAGGGCAAGCTCCTGCATGTTTCCCAAGTCCGTCACCTTGGCGACGCCGGGGAGGTCGCTGAGCCGGCGGTCCGATCGGTTCGGCCATTCGAGCCGCACGCGCAGCACGTCGCCGCCACGTTCCTGCTGAATCTGCCGCAGCGTCCCGTCCAGCACCTTCCGCCCCTTGTAAATCATCATGATCCAGTCGCAAAACGACTCGGCCACGGACATGTCGTGCGTCGAGAAAAGCACGGTCGTCCCCGCTCGCACGAGCTCCAGCAGAATGTCGCGCAGCACGTCGGCGTTGATGGGGTCGAGGCCGCTGAACGGCTCGTCCAGAAGCAGCAGTTGCGGCTGGGCGATCACCGTGGCGATGAACTGCACTTTTTGGCTCATTCCCTTGGAGAGGGCCTCGACCTTGCGATCGGCCCAGTCGGAAAGCTGCATCCGCTCGAGCCAGCGATTGATTTCGAACCGCGTGGCCCGGTGACCCTTCAGTTGCGAATGAAAGCGAAGGAGTTCGGCGACTTTCATCTGCCGGTAAAGCCCGCGTTCCTCCGGCAGATAACCGACGCGATCATTGGCGGCGGCGCAGGTTTGCTCGCCAAGCACGTCGATTCGCCCGCGGTCCGCGTGGATGATGTGCATGATCATCCGCAGGGTGGTTGTTTTCCCCGAGCCGTTGGGGCCTATGAATCCGTAAACGCTTCCCACCGGCACGCGCAGCGACAGCCCATCGACGGCGGTATGGGCGCCGAACGTCTTGGTCACATTCTCCAGTTCGATGGCGTGCATGGCGCGGTTACGGCTTCACAAACTTGTTGTTCCCATGTAAGTATCCGGCCGGGGTAAAAGGTAACACAATTGGCAGACCGTTATAATCTGACGGGGGATTGGGCTTGCCCCGCCGCCAAAATCAGCGTCTTCTGTCTCTTCCTTGACACTTAAATTACCGGCGGTTACGGTTCGTGTTCTGGCCAGAACCCTCGTCGGAGTACCCTTGGCATGAATCGATGTTTTGGTGTTTATCTGATTGTCCTGATCGGCCTTACGTGCTGCCGAACGATGGGTGAAGTGAGTCCCGTTGCCGCCGATCCGGGAATTTCGGACACATCAAAGACAGACCTGAATCTGGCGACGAACCCCGCGGAGATTGCCGAGATCACGCAGAAGGTTACCGACGAGGTCGCCAAGCTGGCGCAGAATCCGTCCGATCCCGCGATGGTGAGCATGGTTCGGCAATGGCTCATCGACGAGATGCAGTTACAAGGCAACGCCGGCGGGGCCATTCGCCTGCATACCAGGAAGCCTATGCAAGCGGAGCTGAATACTGCATTTATGGGTGTTCTGAACTCGCCGAGTACGCCGGTGAATACGCGGCTGAATATCGGGATCGTGATCAAATCGCTGCCGGGGAGCAAGAGTGCAAAGCTGGCGCCTTCGGTCGTGAAGTTGCTGAAGGATAAATCTCTCGCGGTGGTTTTGTGGGGTGAAAAGGCGGCGGGGGCGATCTTACCGTTGGGGGTGCAGGACGCGGCCTTCAACGCCGGACCCCGGGATGAGATTCTCGCCGCCGTCATCGATGCCGTCGCGGCCCACCCGGACGGGCCGATTTCCGGAATGCTGGCCGAGGACGCCAATCAGGCGATCAACCCCAAACTGTACACCTGGCCGTCTGGTTTGTTTCCGACGCCGGCGGTGCTGTCGGTGCTGGTCGATGCCAATCTGAAATTGCAGGAGGTCAGACTCAAAATTTACGAAAATTCGGGAGTTCCGGACTGGCCGTTGGCCGATACCTATGCATCCTATCTGACGCTGGGAAGCCCGGACGTTTGGAATGCGATGACCACCGCTCAACAGCTTCAAGCCGCTCAGCAGGCATCGGATTTCGTATCTCTGGCAAGTCAACGGGCGGCGGGTCGTGCCGCGAATTTGAATGACGATCTCATTGGGGCGTTGGTGGAGGAGGGCCGGTGGATCCAGGAATTGGGGACGACCCTGAACGATGACCCTTTGCGGACGGCGGGGATCGGGGTGAACAAATTGGGTGTCGCCGCTCCCCCGAACGTGATTCGCGACGCGTGCAGCGCGGTTTACCCGGCCTTTCAACAGAATCCGAATTTCTCGAACCTCACGGCGCCGCCGACGATCGGCACTCCCAAGAGCGCCGCGGGCAATTCAGGCTCGGCGGCTGCTTCTGAAGCCCAACAATGATTCGCCTGCTTTCGATCCCGGTGATTCTGGCCGGGCTTGTCGCGGCGGCGGTCTTTTGGTCCAACGAAGCCGGGGATCGCCGGCGGGCCGATTTCGCCTTCATCAATCGCGGCGACAACAAGTGCCTTGATCCCAACGGCATGAGCTGGATGCAGGACATCCGCATCGCCTACGCTCTGTGGGAAGGCCTCTACACGCCCGATCCCGTTACCTTCAAACCGATCCTCGGCTGCGCCGACCGCGCACAGGTCGATCCAACGGGCACGGTTTGGACGATTCACATTCGGCCCGATGCCCGCTGGTCCAACGGCGATCCCGTCAAAGCGCGGGATTTTCTTTTCGCGTGGCGGCGATTCCTGGAAACGCCCGGCGAGTACACCTATTTGCATTTCTACGTTCGCGGGGCCAGGCAATACTCTTCGGATTTCGCGGAGTATCTGGCGGCTCGCCAGAAGGGTGACCGGGCGGCCGCGGCGCCGGATTTCGCGACGGTCGGCGAAAAGGCGCTGGACGACCGGACGCTGGTCATCACGCTGGCCGATCCCCTGCCGTTCTTTCCGGCGCTGCTGGCGTTCCCGCCGTATTACCCGATGCACGAGCCTTCGATGCGGGCGTTTTTGGAACCCGACGGCTTGCACTACAACCTGAATTTCACGCGTCCGCCCCATCTGGTCAGCAACGGACCGTATCGCCTGGCGGAATGGACGTTCAAGCGGCGTTTGCGAATGGTGGCGTCGGATTTCTACTGGAACCGCGCGAACGTGAAGAGCCGGGTGATCGATCAGATCTACGCCGAGGACGGAACGGCCGCGTTTCGCACCTACGAGCGCGGCGAAGTCGATTGGGTGTCGGAAGTGGACTCCGATCTGGCGGCGAGATTCTGGCCCATGGCGGGGGAAGCGATCTGCACGTTTTTCCCGCGTTCGGGACCTATTTTTATTCCCTGAATTGTTTGCCGAGATTACCGGATGGCCGGCCCAATCCGCTATCGGATGTCCGGGTTCGGCGGGCGCTGGCGATGGCGATCGATCGCGAACCGATCGTGCGGAACGTCGGCCGCCTCGGGCAGCCGATATCGTTCACGTACATTCCGCAGCACGTATTCGAGGGATATATTTCGCCGCCGGGATTGCCGTATGACGTGCCCCAGGCCCGGAAGCTCCTCGCCGAGGCGGGGTATCCAGGGGGAGAGGGCTTTCCGCATCTGTCGATTCTGTACAACACCGAAAGCATTCACGCGGACGTGGCCCAGATCATCCGCCGCCAATGGCTGAGCAATCTTGGCATCCAAATGGATCTCCAGGGCGTGGAGGTGAAGATATTCGGCGAGAAACTGCACTCGCAGCAATACGCGGTGGCGCGGGCGAGCTGGTATGGAGATTACGACGATCCAACGACGTTCACGGACAAATACAAATCGGACAGCGATGACAACGATTCCAAATGGAACAGCCCGCGATATGACCGCCTCTGCGCTGAAGCGCAGAGAGAAACCGACCCGCATCGGCGGCTGGCGCTGCTCAGCCGGGCGGAAGGAATTCTGCTCAGCGAAGCCCCGATCATTCCGTTGTACACTTACGTCAACGCCTACATGTTCCGCGATGAGGTCCATGGGCTTCCGCTGGCAGCCAATGCGATGATCATGTTCCAATCGGTGTACGTGGTCCGTTAAAACGGCGGCAAAAGTTCCCAATGACTCGATTCATCGTCTGGCGAATCGTGCAGTTGCCCCTGATTCTGGCGGTGGTCTATCTCGTGACATTCGCCCTGGTCTGGCTGGCGCCGGGTTCGCCGTATGGAAACAACGACCGCGCCCTGAGCGAGGCGGCGAAAAATGATCTCAAGGCCCGCTTCCACGCCCAGAGCTGGGAGAAGTTCCTGGCCTATTATCCCTGGCGGATCGTGGCGCACGGTGATTTCGGCCCGAGCCTCTCGTATGAAGGCTGGACGGTCAACGACGTTCTGCGCGGCTCGCTTCCGGTATCCATTTCGCTGGGATTGCTCGCGATCCTCATCGCGCTGGTGTTCGGCAGCGCGGCGGGCGTCACGGCAGCGCTGCATCGCGGCGGAATCCTCGATGTCCTGAGCCTGTCGGTCGCGCTGGTGGGCATCAGCCTTCCGCCGTTTGTCGTTGCGGGGATGCTGATCGTCATTTTTTCCGATGGACTACATTGGCTCCCCAGCGGCGGGTGGGGCCAATTCCGGGACATGATTCTCCCGGCCGTGGCGTTGGCCCTGATGCCGATGGCCTACATCGCCCGCCTCACCCGCGTGTCGATGCTCGACACCCTCGGCCACGATTTCGTCCGCACCGCCCGGGCCAAGGGATTACCCAAGCGCGCGGTCGTATGGAAGCACGCATTTCGAACCGCGTTTCTCCCGGTCTTCACCTACCTCGGTCCCGCCACCGCCTACGCCATGACCGGGTCGTTCGTGGTCGAAACCGTTTTCAACATCCCCGGCCTGGGGCAGCATTTCGTCAATGGCGTGAAGAATCGCGATCAGACGCTGATCCTGGGCACGGTGCTGGTGTACGCGGCGTTCCTGCTGACGCTGAATCTGCTCGTGGACATCGGATATGCGGTGATCGACCCGCGCATCGAAGTCACTGCGAGGCCGGAATGAGGAGCGAACTCCAACGCGGCCGGATCAGAATCGGCGGTCTCATTCTGTCGCTGTTATTAGGCACTTGCATCGCGACGCTCCCCTGGACCCTGCACCCCTCGTCCAACTTTTACTACGACCGCCAGCACACCGATTCAGCCCTGCTTCCGCCGCAACTGCACGCTCCCTGGATGTGGTTCGGAACCAGCAAGCTCGGCCAAAGCCTGCTCGGCCAATGTCTCGCCGGCGGAGTGATCAGCCTGACGATCGGCCTGGCGGCGGCGGGCATCAGCGTCGTCCTGGGAGTCACCGTCGGCATCCTGGCCGGTTATCGCGGGGGCTGGCTCGATTCACTGCTGATGCGCGTCGTCGATGTCCTCTATGCGCTGCCGTACATCCTGCTGGTGATCCTGTTCAAAATCGCGCTGGAATCGCCGCTGGGAAAAATCCTGAGGTCGAGCGCCGCCGCCAACCTCGTGGTGCTTTTCTTGTCGATCGGACTCGTCAGTTGGCTGACGATGGCGCGGGTGATTCGCGGGCAGGTTTTGTCGCTGCGAACGTTGCCGTTCATCGAGGCGGCCCGCGCCGCCGGCGTCCCGCAGCACCGGATTTTCCTGCGGCATCTGCTGCCGAATCTCATCGGCCCGATCACGGTCTACGCGACGTTGACGGTCCCGCAGGCGATCCTGCAGGAGTCGCTGCTGAGCTTCCTGGGCATCGGAATTCAAAAGCCGCTGCCCACGTGGGGATCGCTCGCCAGCGACGGTCTTGGCCTGGCGCTGGCGCCGGTGGCATCATGCTGGTGGCTGCTGTTATTTCCGTGTACGCTGCTTGGCGTGACGCTGCTGGCGTTGAATTTCGTCGGCGACGGACTCCGCGATGCGTTTGATCCGAAATCGGAGGCGTCGCGCATCTGAAATCTTGTGAGACGACATGGAAAATCGGTTCGGCTTCAAAGACTTTTTTCTGTTTCTCCTGGTTGTCGTCGTCATCATCATGCTTGCACTGGCGATGAAGCAGTACGATCGCCAGTACCAGCTTCTCCGCGATTTGCAGCAGCAGGGGCATGACCAGCTTCAGGAATTGGAGGCGATCCATCGCGACCTGCAATGGGGAGGAGCTTCGGCGTCCACGTCTCGGCCATCCTTATCCGAACAAAACCAGGGCGCGGATCCGTTTGCGTCGCTGCGAGCGCTGCGAGACCAGGGCAAATACGATCAAGGCGATTGGCTCGTGCAGAATTTCGCGGCCGGTGTTGGCAAGGTCACTCCCCTGATCGAAGGCGACGAATACGCATGGGTCATCCAGGCCAGGGTCATGGAAACCCTCGCCTATTTGGATACCGACACGCTCAAATTCGAGCCACTTTTGGCGACGAGTTGGTCGTTCACGGATAACTCCAAGGCGTGGCGGCAATACGTCGATGCGCATAAGAGTTCCGGCGTCAGCGAAGAGGACATCGGCGCCGCTCCCGAGTGTCCGCCGGCTGTTATCATCGATTTCAAGCTTCGCCATGGCGTTACATTCTCCGACGGTTCGCCCTTCACCGCCGACGACGTTGTTTTCACTTACGACTGGATTATGAACCCCAAGGTCGATGCCCCGACCGACCGCAGCTTTCTCCGACGTGTGAAATCCGTCAAGAAAGTCAGCGATGACGAGGTCGTCTTCAACTTCAAAGTGCCGTATTACCAAAGCTTCATCACCGCGGTGGGGCTCAACATTCTTTCCAAACAATTCTATAGCCAGTACACCCCCGAGCAGTTCAACGACAGCGTCGGACTGCTCATCGGCACGGGCCCATATCGGCTGCCCAGCCCAACGGATTGGAAGCCGACGACGGGCAAGATTGAATTGTTTCGCAACGAGCGCTATTGGGGGCTTGCCCCTTCCTTCGACCGCATGGTTTTTTATCAGGTGGAAAATGACACGACGAATCTCGTCATGTACGGCAATGGCGAGCTGGACATCGTGGGTCTCTTCCCCGAGCAGTACCTGCTGGTCAAGAATAAGCCCGAATATATGGATCGCAGCCAACTGCTGACTTATGACTCGCCATTGAGCGGCTATGACTTCATCGGCTGGAACCAGGTGCGGGACGGTAGGCCGACCGTGTTCGCCGACAAGCGGGTTCGCCAGGCCATGACCCTGCTGACCGACCGGGAGGGGATCTGCAAAACGATTTTCCGCGGCTTTGCAGTGCCCGCGCCGGGACCGTTTGAGGCCAAGAGCCCGCAGCACGACCCGGCGCTGGTTGATTGGACATACGACCCCGACAAGGCCAAGTCGCTGCTCAAGGAAGCCGGCATAGAGGACCGTGCCGGCAATGGCGTCATGACGCTGCCCAACGGCAAGCCGTTCTCGTTCAAATGCACCTATCCGGCCAAGAGTCCAACCGTTGACCGCATGATGCAATTCATCAAGGATTGTTACGCCCGCGCCGGGATCGACGCGGACCTCGATCCTGTCGATTGGACGGTCATGGATCAGAGGATGAAGTCGCGCGGATTCGACGCCATCTGCTTGGCTTGGGGCGCCGGCTCGATGGAGGACGACATTCAGCAGATGTTCGATTCCAGCCAGATCAAGGACCGGGGCGATAATTTCGTCTCCTATGCTAACCCCCATTTTGACGCGGCCCTCCAGGATGCCGAGTTCACCCTTGACGATGCCCAACGCGCGGAAAATGGCACGAGTGCGACCGCATCCTCCATGACGATCAGCCGTACACGTTTCTGATTAACCAGAAATTGATTCGGCTGTTCGACAAGCGGATTCAGAACGTGCACACGGCGCCCACCGGGCTGAATCTGGTGCAGTATTGGGCGATGCCCGTTCCCTGGTACGTCCCGACGGCGCAGCAGAAATACAAATAATCCGGTGTCCCCATGGGAAGTTACATCCTCCGCCGCCTGTTGCTGATGATTCCCACGCTGCTGGGGATAACGCTCGTGACGTTCGCGGTGATGGTTTGCTCTCCCGGCGGGTTGCGCTCGCTGATGGTCTCGCGCGAAGGGGGCCTCGATCCCCGCGCCTGCGCGGCCGTCGAGAAATATTACGAGCAAAAATTCGGTCTCAATAAGCCGCTGCCGGTCCAGTATCTGACCTGGCTGAACAAAGTCTCTTTTCTAGGAGTCAAGCCGGTCGGAGACGGTTGGCCCGGATCATTTCGCTTTGGTTTCAAAACGCCGGACCTGGGGGAAAGCATCATCGTTCGCCGCCCGGTGCTGGACATGATTGAGGAAAGTTTGCCGATAACGCTCCTGCTCAACGGGATCACGTTGCCGCTCATGCTGGGGATTTCGCTCTGGACGGGTCTGAAGGCCGCGCAGCATCGGGGCGGCGTCGCCGACGTGGTGGGGGGATCGGTTTTCCTGGGGCTCTGGTCGGTGCCGCAGATTTGGGCCGGCGTTCTGCTTTTGGGGTATCTCGCCAATAGAAACATGTTGCACTGGTTTCCCGCGGGAGGACTGCACGATCTTCGCGACGACGAGATGAACTTTCTGCCGACGTTAGTCGGGGGATTTCATCGGGGCTGGCTGCTCGATACCGCCTGGCACTTGGTGCTGCCGGTCATCTGTCTGCTCTACGCGGGGTTTGCATTCACATCCAAGCTGACGCGGGCGGCCTCGCTGGAATACATGAACTCCGATTTCGTCCGCACCGCGCGGGCCAAGGGCGTCGGCGAACGCCAGGTGCTTTACCGCCACGTCCTGCGAAACAGCCTGCTGCCGCTTATCACCTATTCCGCCGCGCTCATTCCGGTCCTCATCAGCGGGTCGATCATCGTCGAAACAATTTTCGCGATTCCCGGCATGGGAAAACTCGGCGTTGACGCGGTGTTCGACAAGGACAAGGAAATGGTCCTCTCCATCACCCTCGTCGCGTCGATACTTGGTCTGGTCAGCTTTTTGCTGGGTGACATCGCATACGCCATCGCCGATCCGCGGGTGAGCTTCGAGGAGGAATCCTCATGACGGCCGGAGCCTTGCCAAATGCTTCGATCTCCGCCGCGGAGCCCGAGGCGGGACAACGGGGATCGTTTTGGGCGCAGGTGCTTCGCCAAACATGGCGGCGGAGCGGGGCGAAGGCGGGATTGGCCTGGATCATCGTTTTGATTTTTGTCGCCGTCTTCGCGCCGCTGCTCGCCAACACCGAGCCGTTTCTTGTCAAAGTGGATGGGCGGTTGTCCTCGCCGATGATTCATCATCTCTCGCCGACGGACGTGACGCTGCTCGTGCTGACGGTCGCCGTGCTTGTCGCCTGGCGGATGAAGCGAATTTCATCGGCGAGGCGAGCGGTAGGCGTGGTAATGGTTCTGACCGCTGCGATTGTAATCACCTCGATTTTTATTCGACCGCCGGCCACGGTCGATTGGCAGGAATTTCGAGACCTCGCCCGGGAGGGGCGGGTGCAATACAAGTTGATGGCCCCGCTCCCCTATTCCGCCAACGATTACGAGCGCGACGATCCCGACCAGGTCTTGCAGCCGCCGAGTTCGGCGCATCCACTCGGAACGGAAATAAACGGTGGCGACGTTCTGAGCCGCATGATACATGCCACACGCACCGCACTCTCCATCGGATTGGTTTCCACCGGTATATCCGTCGTGATCGGCGTCTTCATCGGCGGATTGATGGGCTATTTCGTCGGGCGAACGGACATCCTCGGCATGCGCCTGATCGAAATCTTCGAGGCGATCCCCGTGCTCTTCCTGCTGATTACCTTCGTCGCATTTTTCGGGCGGAGCCTGATCATGATCATGGTCATCATCGGCCTGACCGGATGGACCGACGAGGCGCGCTTCATCCGCGCCGAATTCCTGCGCCTCCGCAAGCAGGATTTCGTTCACGCGGCCGTCGCCGTTGGATTGCCCCTGCGGTCCATTCTTTTTCGTCATCTGCTCCCCAACGGCATCTCGCCGATTCTGGTCACCTCCAGCTTCGGGATCGCCAGCGCGATCCTTTTCGAGAGCATTCTCAGCTTTCTAGGCCTTGGGCCCGTCGATCAGCCAAGTTGGGGCCAGATGCTCAATCAATCCCTTGGAGTGGGCGGCTCGTTTGTATGGTGGATCGCGATGTATCCCGGGCTGGCGATATTCCTGACGGTGTTTGCGTATAACCTGCTGGGCGAGGCAATTCGCGACGCCCTCGATCCAAAACTGCAAGCGATGAGATGATGTCCAACCCGCTGCTCGAACTTCGCAACCTGACCGTCGCGTTCGACACCGAAGGCGGCGAAATCCGCCCCGTGCAGGATGTCTCGCTCTCCATTTATCCCGGCCAGACCGTCGCGCTGGTCGGCGAAAGCGGATGCGGAAAAAGCGTCACCGCACTGTCGATTCTTCGACTGATCCCCAGCCCGCCGGGGAAAGTGCTCGGCGGCCAAATCCTCTTCGAGGGCAAGGACCTGCTTCCGCGCTCGGAAAAACAGATGCAGGCCGTGCGCGGGAAAGACATCGCGATGATCTTTCAGGAGCCGATGACTTCGCTTAATCCCGTCTTCACGGTGGGGGAGCAGATCGTCGAAGCGGTCCAGCTTCACCAAAAAGTCGGGACCAAGGAGGCGTATGAAATTGCCGAGCAATCGATGCACGATGTCGGGATCGCCGATCCGCACAAGCGATTGCACGAATATCCGCACCGTCTTTCCGGCGGGATGCGGCAGCGAATCATGATCGCGATGGCCTTGTCATGCCGGCCAAAATTGCTGATCGCCGACGAGCCGACCACCGCCCTGGACGTGACGATCCAGGCTCAGATCCTGGAATTGCTGCGGGAATTGCAGCACGAGCGGGGGATGGCGGTGATGCTGATCACGCACGATCTGGGGGTGGTGGCCGAAAACGCCGACGCCGTCGCGGTGATGTATGCCAGCCGGGTGGTGGAATGCGCGGCCGTGGACGATCTGTTCGATTCGCCGAAACATCCGTACACGGAGGGGCTTTTCCGCGCAATTCCGAGATTGGGGCACGTGCAGGATCGGCTGCAAACGATCGCCGGATCGGTCCCAAGCCCGCGGCGATTTCCGTCGGGGTGCAAATTTCATCCGAGATGCCCGCGGATGAATGGCGACGCGCTATGTGCCGGCACGGAGCCGGCGCTGCGCGAGATCGCCGCGCAACATTGGGCGGCGTGCCATCACATCCGGGATTTCGCCGCCAAGCCCATCACGCCGCCGAACACGGATTCGCGCCGGGCCGAGGTGTTCCGATGAGCCAGGACACCCCGCTATTGCAGGTGCGCGATTTGAAAACGTATTTCCCGATCAAGCGCGGCGTGCTTTCGCGGACCGTGGGATGGATCAAGGCCGTCGATGGCGTCAGCTTCGATATCCAGCCGGGGAAAACTTTGGGGCTCGTTGGCGAATCGGGATGCGGCAAGACCACCGTCGGCCGCTCGATCCTGCGGCTCATCCCGCCCACCTCGGGCGAGGTTGCGTACAGGGGCGAAGATTTCCTGGCCTACCGCGGCGAGAAACTCCGGCGCCTGCGAAGCCGGATGCAGATTATTTTCCAGGACCCCATCGGCAGCCTCAATCCGCGCATGCGAATCGGCAACATCATCGGCGAGCCGATCGAGGTCCACGGAATCGCCCGCGGCGAGAAAAGGCGAAAGCGGGTCGCCTCTCTGCTCCAGCGCGTGGGCCTGGATGAAAACGATGCCGGCAAATTCCCGCATGAGTTTTCCGGCGGCCAGAGGCAAAGGATCGGCATCGCCCGGGCGATCGCGCTTTCTCCGGATTTCATCGTCTGCGACGAGCCGGTGTCGGCACTGGACGTTTCCATTCAGAGCCAGATTTTGAATCTCCTGGCCGATCTCCGGGCCGAGCGAAACATGGCGTACCTGTTCATCGCCCACAATTTGGCGGTGGTGGAACATTTTTCCGACGAGGTGGCGGTGATGTATCTGGGCCGAATCGTGGAAAAAGCCGACGCGCGCGAGTTGTATGCCAATCCAAAGCATCCGTACACGACGGCATTGTTGTCGGCCGTCCCGGAGCCGGACCCGCGGCGAAAGCGCGACCGAATCGTCCTGGGCGGAGAAGTTCCGTCGCCGGCCGATCCGCCGGCGGGATGCCCTTTCCATCCGCGCTGCCAACTGACGCGCGAGGCGGCCGCGAAGGGCGCGGCCGATCCGAGCGCGAGGGTTTCGGTGGTCCAGCGCGGCCTGGGTGGGACGATCTCTCTGCGCGTGCTGGATTATGGCGGCGTCATGGAGGTGGAAAGCGGCGGCGAGAAGTTCCGCGTTTTGAGCAAATGCGCCGCGCAAACCCCGCCGTTGGAAGCCAAGAATGGGAAAGCGGGGCACGTCGCTGCTTGCTGGGTGACTGGCTGAAACCAGAAATCCGAAACCAGAATGACGAATCAAATCCGAAACCAGAATGTCGGAGATCCCGTGCGCACGGGGACCGAATGAAGACCGCTTCGAGTTTCTGGTTTCGGGCTTGATTCGTCATTCTGGTTTCGGATTTCCGGTTTTCCCCCTAGAATCCTCCCATGATTCCGATTCTGAATCTGAATATTGCCAAGGACAAGAGCCGCGTGGATTCGCTGCTGCGTGAGCTTGCGCTGGATCCAGTGGCGTTTGCGGTCGGCGGCGGCGAGCGCGCGAAACAGGCCGCGTCGGTGCAGAGAATCCTGGAGGATGTCGCCAAGCGAGGCGATGAGGCCCTCGTGGCCAGTTGCCGGGAGTTCGACGATCCGGATTTTTCCGCGTCGCAGATTCGCGTCACGCAAAAGGAGATGGCGGAAGCGGCGGGGCGAGTGCCGCGGGATCAGTTGGCAGCGATTCGACGATCCATTGCCCAAGTGCGCGAATATCAAACGCATGTCATGCCGAAGGAACCGCCGCCGCTGCGGAGGCCGGGCGTGGAATTGGGTTTGCGATTCACGCCGCTCGAATCGGCCGGACTGTACTTCCCGGGCGGGAAGGCGGCGTATCCGTCGAGCCTGATCATGCTGGCGGTCCCGGCCCAGGTCGCGGGCGTCGGCCGGATCGTCGTCTGTTCTCCGCCGAGCAAATATGGCCGCAGCGATCTGGTGCTGGCGGCGTGTCACGAGTTGAAACTGACGGATGTCTATCGGGCCGGCGGGGCGGCGGCGATCGCGGCGATGGCGTTCGGCACGGCCACCATTCCACGGGTGGACAAGATCGTCGGTCCCGGAAACGTTTACGTTCAACTCGCCAAGCGGGCGCTGGCCGGGTGCGTGGGAATCGACGGGTTCCTTGGTCCGAGCGAAATTCTGACGATCGCGGACGATTCCGGCAGAGCGGAATTCATCGCCGCCGATCTGCTCGCCCAGGCCGAGCACGATCCGGGTAGCAGCTTTCTATTGACGGCGAGCCGATCATTGGCTGAGAGCGTTTGCAATGAGGTCGAAAAGCAGATATCCACGCTGCCCCGCCGCGCCGCAGCCGAAAAGGCGCTGAAAAATCACAGCGCGATCATCCTCGGCGAATCGATGGATCAATTGATTTCCCTGGCGGACCGCTTCGCGGCCGAGCACGTGAGCGTGCAGACGCGCGACGATCGGGCGGTGGTGGAAAAGCTGCGGAATGCCGGGGCGATATTCGTAGGCCCGTATTCAGCCGTGGCCGCCGGAGATTATGTCGCCGGCCCGAGTCACTGTCTGCCGACCAACACGACGGCCCGTTTCTCCAGTGGCATCAGCGTGTACGAATTCCTCAAGCGATCCAGCATCGAGCGGTACGAACCCGACGGTCTGCGTGCCGATGCGGCGGCGATCATAACGCTGGCGAAAGCGGAAGGGCTGGAGGGCCATGCCAAAAGTATCGAACTGAGGAGCGGGTAGCGCGGTTCCGCAAGGACGCTGTGATCAAGCGCTCGGGCCTTGCGCGGGACGCTCCTTGCCGCGCGGCGGATCGCCATCGCCACCTAAAGTGTATCAGCATGAAAGCGATGACACCGCACATTCCGCCATAGACGAACGTCGAGCCGGAAAACGCCGCAATGGCGACGAGCGGCAACAGCACCAGGAACAGCCGATACTGGCTGACGACCAACACCCAGCGTTGCGCAGATTGATCTCGCCGGAGACATCATCGGGGTACCTGTCCAAATGTCGGAAGAGGAGCAGATTGGAGAGATGCGCTCCAACGACGGTGGCCTGCAAAACCAACGCGAAGCCGAGCGCGAATTCAAACCCGGGATTCTGATCGGTCCAGAATTGCAGCCATAGCACCGAAAGGATGGTAATGAGCGCCAGCACAATGAGAAATTTTGAATTGAACCAGCGTTTTTGAGCGATGCTTTTTTGCCACATCGGATTTAGTTCGTAATGCGGCAACTTGAAGTGCAGCCGATATCTTCGCTCACTCCAATGCGCTCCCAGCACGGTGAGTAGATAATCCAGCAACAGCAGGCCGGGAAGGAGCAGGACTTCGTAGTGACGCATCACTCGTAACATAGCCGTGCCCGTGAACCGTCGCAATCGCGGTGCGGGGACGAGCCTGCCGACTGAAGTCGGCAGGCCGCCGGATTGTTTCCGAACAGGACATAATGAACATCAATTCGGCATTTGGCGTTTGGCGATCGGCATTCCTTTCCAATTCTCCGCAAGCGTCTATAATTCCCCCCATGGCTCCGCAATTGGTCCGGACATGCGTGCGCGAGATGGAGGGATACGAGCCGGGCGAACAACCGGCGGCGGGGGAGCGCGTCGTCAAACTGAACACCAACGAGAATCCGTATCAGCCGAGCGATCGCGTCTTGCAGGCGATCGCCGGCATCAGCGCGGAAACGCTGCGGCGATACCCCAATCCAACGGCCGACGTGTTTCGCGATGCGGCCGCCAAGTTGCATGGGCTGAGCCGCGAGCACATCGTTGCGGGCAACGGCAGCGACGATATCCTGACGATCGCCACGCGATGCTTCGTTCCGCCGGGCGGAATGCTGGCGTTTCCCGATCCGAGCTACTCGCTGTATCCGGTGCTGGCCCGTCTGCAAGACGCCAAGGCGATGGCGATTCCGTGGGAACGGGATTGGTCGCTGCCGATCGAGGCCCTGGCCGGCAGCGGGGCCCAGGCGATTTATCTGGCCAACCCCAACGCTCCCAGCGGCACGTTCGTTTCACCGCTGAAAGTCGCGGAACTTGCCCGGAACTTTTCCGCGCTGATTCTGGTGGACGAAGCCTATGCCGATTTCTCCGACGACAATTGCGTGGCCCTGGTTCGGCAATTCCCCAACCTGCTGATCACGCGGACGCTGAGCAAGGCATATTCCCTGGCCGGACTTCGCTTCGGCTATGCGATTGCCCAGCCGGCGGTGATCGCGCAGATGATGAAGGTGAAGGACAGCTACAACTGCGATGCGCTCTCGATCATCGCCGCCACGGCCGCCATCGAAGACCAGGCTTACGCCAGGAGCACCTGGGAAAACATCAAATCCGAGCGGACGCGGCTCAGCAGCGAGTTGAGGCAACTCGGCTGGACGGTGCTGCCGAGCCAGGCGAATTTCATCCTCGCGGCGGTCCCAACCGGCCGGGGCAAGGAAATGTATCTGGGCCTGAAGCAGCAGGGGATTTTGGTGCGCTATTTCGATTTGCCGGGTTTGCAGGACAAGATTCGCATCACGATCGGCCAGAGCCACGAGAACAATGCGCTACTCGCGGGGGTGAAGATGCTGAGCGCCGCGGGGAAGGCGGCGTGAGATTCTGCCCCCCCGGCGAATCGCCGGGGGCTAAATGGGGGATCGAGACATTCCGCTAAAGGGGCGGCGTTGCATTTCGATTCTTTTGTGCTGAGAATTGGCGCTCATATGGATCGGACGGCGGAAATATCCCGGCAAACCAAAGAGACCAAGGTCAAACTCTCCATCAACCTCGACGGCACGGGCAAAACGTCGGCCGAGACCGGCGTGGGATTTTTCGATCACATGCTCGATCTGCTCGGCCGTCACAGCTTGATCGATCTGACCCTTCACGCCGAGGGCGATTTGCAGGTTGACGCGCATCATACGGTGGAGGACGTGGGCATCGTGTTGGGTCAGGCGCTGGACAAGGCCCTGGGCGAGAAGCGCGGAATCCAGCGTTATGGCTGGGCGATCGTGCCGATGGACGAAACGCTGGCGCAGGTGGCGATCGACCTGTCGGGCCGGCCGGCGTTCGTTTACAAGGCGACATATGCCGGCGGCACGATCGGAACTTTCCCGGTGGAATTAGTCGCGGAATTCTTCAAAGCGATGGCGATCAACGGGAAACTGAACCTGCACATCAACGTGGCATACGGGACGAACAATCACCATATAGCCGAGTCGATTTTCAAGGCGACGGCCAAGGCGCTGCGGCAGGCGGTGACGTTGGATCCGCGCAATCCCGACGTACCCAGCACGAAGGGATCGCTGGCGTAGGCTTTTAGCAAATCGTTTATTCCAGGCCGTCCCATCGCTCGGGGTTGCGCGTATAAGCCTCAAGAATCTCCTCAAAAGGATCGCAGGGGCAGTCGGTTTGCGGCACAACTTTCACCGGCTCGGCCCGAGGCGCAAGCTCTTCCCGCACGCTCTTGGTCGTTTCCGGTTTCACCGGCTCCTTGGGCCGCTCGATTTTCATTGGCTTCTCCTGTTGCCAATGACATTCGATACGGCCGGCGACGGACCAAATCCTGCGGTCTAAAAAACGGCGAGTTATTCGGACGCGCCGCATAAGCAGGGCAAACTTGACCGATTGCGACGACGTGGATAGGCGAAGTCAACCCAGTTGCTTGGCCGGCAGGACGCGCGGCGCCGGCTCGGGGCCGGCTTTTGCCGGCGAGCCGCTGCGGATTCGCATGCCGTAGAACGAGCGATATACGAACGACAGCGCGATGGTCAGAAACACCAGCGCGAGAATCAACTTGGTCGTGGGCGCCAGCTTCACCGCCAACTCGACGGCCAGCAATCCGAAGAGAGTCGTGAACTTGATGATCGGATTCATCGCCACCGAACTGGTGTCCTTGAACGGATCGCCGACGGTGTCGCCGACAACGGTCGCGGCGTGAAGTGCTGTCCCCTTCTGGCGAAGCTCAACTTCCACGACCTTCTTGGCGTTGTCCCAGGCGCCGCCGGCGTTGGCCATGAAGATGGCCTGGAAGAGTCCGAAGGTGGCCATGGAGATCAGGAAGCCGATGAAGAAAAACGGCTCGACGCAGGCGAAGCCGAGGGTCAGGAAGAAGACGGCCAGGAAGATGTTGAGCATTCCCGCCTGGGCATATCGCGTGCAGATTTCAACGACTTTCTTTGAATCTTCGGTGGAGGCCTTGGCGGCGCCTTCGAGCTTCATGTTGCGTTTGATGAATTCGACGGCGCGGTAAGCACCGGTGACGACGGCCTGCATGCTGGCGCCGGTGAACCAATAAATTTCCGCTCCGCCGACGATCAAGCCGAGGAGAAACGGCGCATGGAGGATGGAGAGATTTGCAATCGCGGCGGTATTGGTCAGGCCGTTGGTCAGCATCATGATGATGGAAAAGATCAGCGTGGTTGCGCCGACGACGGCGGTTCCGATGAGGACGGGCTTGGCGGTGGCCTTGAAGGTGTTGCCGGCCCCGTCGTTTTTTTCCAGCAGGAGCTTGGAGTGCTCGAAATCAACGTCGATGTCGTAATCGCGCTTCAGTTCGGACCTGATATTGGGAAGGGTTTCAATCAGGCTCAGCTCGTAAACGCTCTGGGCGTTGTCGGTGACGGGCCCGTAGCTGTCAACGGCGATGGTCACGGGCCCCATGCCGAGAAATCCGAAGGCAACGAGACCGAAAGCGAAGACGGCAACGGCGGCCCCGGCGCCGGTATTGAGCAGCGATTCCACGCCCGCGGCGCCTCCCCAGGATGCAACCGCATAGGCGACGGCCATCAGGCCGGCGATGAGGCCCCCCATCCAAAACGCCGAGAAATCCCCCGCCACCAAACCGCTGAGGATGTTGAGCGATGCCCCGCCTTCGCGGCTGGCATCGACGATCTCCCGGACGTGCCGGCTGTTGGTGCTGGTGAAGATTTTCGTGAATTCTGGGATGAGCGCGCCGGCCGCGGTGCCGCAGGTGATGATCGTGGAGAGTTTCCACCAGATCGTCGGATTGATCGACGGGTTGCCCTTGAGCAGGAAATAGCTGGCCAGGTACGTCGTCCCGATGGAGATGATGCTGGTCAGGAAGATCAGGCCGGTGAGCGGGGCCTCGAAATTCATTTCATCCGCATGGAGATATTTTGCGCGGGCGATGGTCCCATTGAGAAGGTACGCCACGCCGCTGGTCAGGAGCATCACCAGGCGCATCGCGAAGATCCAAACCAGGAGTTGGGATTGAATCGACTCGGAGCAGGCGAGAAGGATGAAGGTGATGAGCGCGACGCCGGTCACGCCGTAGGTCTCGAATCCGTCGGCGGTGGGACCGACGCTGTCGCCGGCGTTGTCGCCGGTGCAGTCGGCGATCACGCCGGGGTTTCGGGCATCGTCTTCCTTGACGTTGAAGACGATCTTCATGAGGTCGGCGCCGATGTCGGCGATCTTGGTGAAAATTCCCCCGGCGACGCGTAGGGCCGCGGCCCCGAGCGATTCGCCCACCGCGAAACCAATGAAGCACGGACCGGCGTAATCGCGCGGAATAAACAGCAGGATCACCAGCATCATGACCAGCTCGACGCTGATCAAAACCATGCCGACGCTCATGCCCGCCTGGATCGGAATGGCGTAAACCGGATACGGCTTGCCGGCGAGGGATGCCAGGGCGGTTCGGCTGTTGGCGAAGGTGTTGATGCGGATTCCGAACCACGCAACCGAGACGCTGCCGGCGATCCCGATCAGGCTGAACAGGAGAATGATGCCGACTTCCAGCGGAGTGTAGTGTTTACCCGCTTCGTCGGTCGCCAGCCAGCCGAAATAAATGATCAGGATCGCGCCGATGAACACTTCCAGCAGCAGGATGAATTTAAGCTGTGTTTTCAGATACGTCTTGCAGGTTGCGTAAATCGTTTCGGAAACCTCGCGCATCGACGAGTGCACGGGCAACGCCTGAAGCCTGCGGTAAATGACCAAACCAAACAGGAACCCCAGCCCGCAGATCGCCATGCCCCAGCTCAGCAGGGTGTGGCCGCCGATGGAATTGTTGAAGAATCTGGCGTTGTTGAGGTCGGGGATTTTCAGGCTGACATCGCTGGCCAGCGACAGGGCCGGAAAAACAGCGCCAGCAGCAGGGCGGCGCCGACAAGGTGGGCGAGCAAACGCCGTTTCAGGGGCGAAGCAAAAAACATATTTGCAGACCTTTCGTGGAGAGGGAGAGCAGCCCGGTTTTCCTTTTATTTTCGTCTCAACGCCGTGTCAAATTAACCGGGCGGCGACGTTTTGTGCAACTGGGGATGCGCGAGCGTTTCCTGCACTACCGACTGAGCGTCGGCAATCAATTTTTCGGCCGCGGAACGGTCCGGAGCTTCAGCAATAATTCGCATGATCGGCTCGGTATTGCTGGGCCGGGCGTGCAGCCAAGCCCGCGGCCAATCGATGCGGATGCCGTCCTGAGCGTCGATTTTCTCCGAAGCAAATCGGCCCTTCAGGGCGGCGACCACCCGGTTCGCCTCTTCACGCCGGCATGGGAACTTGATTTTGACGATTGTGTAGCGCGGAATCTGGGCGACAAGCTGGCTGATGGAGAGGTTGGTCGCGGCCATGAGTTGGAGAACGTAAGCCATGCCGACGAGGCTGTCGCGGCCGGGAACGATTCGCGGGTCGATCACGCCGCCGTTGCCTTCACCGCCGATCACCGCGTTGTGGGCAAGCATCGCCTGGACGACGTTCGCCTCGCCGACAGGAGTGCGGATCACCTGGCTGTTGCAGGCGGCGGCGATGTCGTCCAGCATCCGGCTGGAGGACAAATTGGTCACCGTCACCCCCGGCCGGCGCGACAGGAGCCATTTGGCGCACAGCGCCAGCGAATATTCCTCGCCGACGTAGGCCCCGGCCTCGTCAACAATCGCCAGCCGATCGGCATCCGGGTCCTGTGCGAAACCCACCGCGGCGTGATGCCGCCGAACTTCTTCCGACAAAGACACCAGATTCTTTTCAGTAGGCTCCGGCTCATGCGGAAACCGCCCGTCGGGAGAGCCGTTGAGATGAACGAGCTGACACCCCAGCTTGCTGAGCAGCGTGGCGGTGGCAACACAGCCGGCCCCATTGACGCTGTCCAAGACGACCTTGTACCGCTTGGAAGAAATGCCCAGCACGTCCACGTGTTCCAAAACGCGCTTGACGTGCAGGGCATGGGTCTGCGTGTCGTGCCGCGGCACGATCAGCTCCTCGACGGGCACGTACTGCGCAGCGGCTATCGCGGTAAAAGTCCAAGATCGCCTGTGCTTCCAGAGCCGGCGGAGCAACCGCGTCGCGGTTGACAAACTTCAGGCCGTTCCACTCGATCGGATTGTGAGATGCGGTGGCGATGATGCCCGCGTCGGCATTCAGATGCCGCACCATCATCGCCACGCCGGGCGTGGTGACGATGTCCAGATCGACGACTTCGATTCCGCTGGCGACCAAGGCGGCAACGGCGGCGTCGCGAACCCAGGTTCCGCTGGGTCGGCTGTCGCGGCCGAAAACGACCTTGAATCGCCCAGACGGCTCTCCCCGGCTTTTCAGGAAAGCCGCCAGCGCCGCGGCCATTCGAGAAACCACCGCCGGCGTCAGCGAGCCGCCGATGGTTCCGCGCAGGCCGGAAATCCCGATCATCAATTCCGTTTCCATCTTCGCGGCATTATGAATTTGCCCGCCTGTATCGCAAGGGATATGCTGGGGGTGTCAATTGTCATTTGTCATTGGTCATTCGTGAAATGGCTGAGGCTAATGACAAGTGACAAATGACAAATGACATCAACTATGCATCGTAGCGAACTCGACAAACGCCAGGCCGCCGTCGTCGATGGGCTTGTCAAAAGCATCATCGGCGAGCCGCGCATGCAACACCTGAATCGGGTCTTCCTGCCGAGCCGCGATGCGATCATCAAGGCCATCGAGTTGCTCCGGCAAATCATTTACCCCGGCTATTACGGAAAGCAGGGGCTGACGAATCAAAATGTGACGGAACGGATAGGGGAATTGGTTGGCGAACTGACCGACTCGCTGTACGAACAGGTGCGCTGCTGCCTGCGGTACAAGCAGCAAATTCCGGCTTCGGATCGCAGCGGCGACCGATGCGACGAATGCGATCGGGAGGCTGCGAGAATCGTGGGAGTGTTTTTGGATCGCCTCCCCGCGATCCGCGAAATGCTCGCCGCCGACGTGCAGGCGGCTTTCGATAGCGACCCCGCCGCTCAAAGCACCGATGAAACGATTTTCTGCTATCCGGGGGTGATGGCGATCACGGTCCAGCGATTGGCGCACGAGTTTCACAAGCTCGAGGTGCCCCTGCTCCCCCGCATCATGACCGAGCATGCGCATAGTCTGACGGGGATCGACATCCATCCCGGGGCGATCCTGGGCCGAGGATTTTTCATCGATCACGGCACGGGCGTGGTCATCGGCGAGACCACGGAAATTGGCGACAACGTGAAAATCTACCAGGGCGTGACGCTGGGCGCCCTCGCCCCGGCGTTCGGCCAGGTCGTGCGCGGCCGCAAACGGCATCCGACCATTCACGATAACGTCACGATCTATTCGGGGGCGACAATCCTCGGCGGCGAAACCGTCATTGGCGAAGGCTGCACCATCGGCGGCAACGTCTTCATCACCGCCAGCGTGCCGAAATTCAACCAGGTCAGCGCCGATCCGCCGAAGTTGAAATACCGCGATCGCCGCTCCCGCTCCAGCGGCGGTTTTGTCCCGGACTTCCAGATTTGACGTCATTTGCCACTGGATACGAGCGCATTGTATTTTCCGGCAAGGTCGTTGAACTTCTGCACCGCGTCGTTTCGCTCAGTCGAGAGCTTTTGGATTTGATCGCCGGCTTGCCTGAGCGCGGCATCGCGCGCGGCGACGGCGGCCATCCACTTGTCCAGAGCCGCCTTGAGTTGCCTGCCCTCGGCCGCGAAACGATCCCGCTCGGCCACGGCGCCCTTCAGTTCCGATTCCGACATCGACAGCCGCTGGCGCAAGTCGTTGAGGTCGGCCGCGTCGTCCTTCAGCGTCGTCGCCTGCTCCGCGATTTTCGCGGATTGCTCGATCCGCGTTTTGTCGAGTCGCTCGACGTTGTTTTCCAGCCGGCTGTTTGCTTGCCATTGGGCGGCGCACAGCACGCACAGCACGGCCACGCCCAGAAAGTTGAAAATCAAGAAAAATCGGTTCATGGCATCGCCCCGTTTCCAGGCGGTCGAATCTCAAACGCGACTTTCTCGATGCCCGCAAGCCGAACCAGATCGAGCACGTGAATCACGTCGCCATGCCGGGCCTCGGTATCGGCGCTGATGATGATCCTCAAATCGGGATTCGCCTTTCGGTATCCCGCCAGGGCGCCGATGAGTTGATTGTCGTCAACCGCTTGCTTGTTCAGATAAGCCGATCCGGCCTTGTCCACGGAAATATCGACGAAATCGCGCTTGGGTTCATTGGTCGCGGACGTGGCCGTGGGCAGATTCACCTTCACGGTCTTGAGGTTCACCATGCTCAGGCTGACGAGCATGAACGCGGCGAGCAGAAAGAACATGATGTCGATCAGGGGGATGATTTCGATCCTGGCCTCGGCATGGTCCGAGGGGAGTTTCATATCGAGCTTAACGGGCATTGGCGGCCTCCTTGGCCTCGATTCGGCCGGCGGTGGCGCGGCGGCCGGCGAATTGCTCGAGATCATGCCCGTGATGTTTGGCCGATTCCACGAGCAGTTCGACGTGGTTGATGGTGCGTTCCAGGCCGGCGCGGAAATGGGCAAGCTGGCGATTGAAATAGTTGTAGGGAAGCAGGCAGAGGATGGCGATTGAAAGGCCGCAGGCGGTGGCGATCAGGGCTTCGGCGATGCCGCCGCTGACTTTCGTGGGGGCAAGCTGCTCCTCGCCGACGAAGTTGAATGACCGCATGATGCCGGTGATCGTGCCGAGCAGGCCGAGCAGGGGCGCGAGCGTGATGAGCGTGCCCAGCACCCATTGGCGGCGCTCGCCGGATTCCAATTCCTTCGATGCGCAGACTGCATCGCGCCCAGCATTGAGCTGTGCGCGTTGACCAGGCCCTCATGGATGGTCTGGAGAAATGGATCATTTGGATCGTCGGTGAGCGCGAGCGATTTTTCAAAATCTCCGGAAGCGATGGCGTCGAAGCTTTGGTCCATGACCTTCGATTGCGTTCGCCGCCAGAGGCTCCACCACCACAGCGCCCGCTCGATGACGACGGTCACGGCCGCCAGAAATGCCAGGAGGATCGGCCACATGATCGGGCCGCCCTCGTGAAAATAATCCACAATGATGTTTGCCAGGGAAAGGTTCATATCGCTGCTCCTCATTCATGCCGATTCAGTAGAAACTGAATTGAAACTTCATAGGACCGAACGGGCCCTCTCCGAAAACGCCAAATGCTTCGCACCGCCCGGACCGCGGCGCTGTTCAGCAGGGGCCAGGGGCACGGCGAACTGGCCGTGGCATCCGATACGCGGCCGTCTTCGCCGACCGTCAACCGGACTACAACCGTTCCCTCCTGGCCGGCGAAAACGGCTTCCGGGGGGTACTCCGGCGGGGGCTGCCGACCTTCGCCCTCGCCGAAGGTGAGTTGAATGATCGACGGCTGGGTGGAGACCGGAGGCGGAGTCTCCACGGCATGAACCGGCGTGTTCACGGGTTGGGCGAAAGCGATGGCCGGGCTGGGGGCGGCCACGATCGGCTGCCGCGGCGGGGCGGATGTTTCCGCGCGCGGAGGCGGCCCCGACGGTGGAGTTTCCTGCACCGTCGGAAGCCGATGAATCGCCTCCACATTCAAAAGTTCCGCGTCAACCGGCGGCAACTCCACCGCCGGCGCCGTCCGACGGAGCGACGTCCGCAATCCGATCACCCCGACAACTAGGCACGCGCACCACAAGACCATCGTGGCCACGGGCACCAGGCCCGCCGTGTGTTCTTTGACGTGGGGAAATGAATTCGATGGGTCGCTCAAAAGCATGCCTCCATCAAAAATCGTAAGCCAGGCCCGCGTAGAAAGTCCGGCGCTGTCCGTACTGCGGCGCGGCGACGCCGATCCCCGTGCCGCTGCGGATTTGATAGCTTTCATCAAGCAGATTGATCACGTCGAAGCGAAGCTTGACGATCTCGTGGCGCGAGCCGTTGGGGTGGAAAGCGTGCTCGTATCCGACGTTGACGGGGTAATACTGCGGTTCCGCCTGTGAATTGGCGAATCCGGACCGCAAGCCGGAGCCGTACAGGATATCCAAATAAACCTCGTCGTCCTTCAACTGATACGAAACCCCCGCGGATGCGGTGTACAGGGATTGGTGGTCGAGCGGAATCGGATTTGATTGGATGTACGCCAGTTCATCGTTGTCGACCGTGAACTGCTGTGAAATGATGTCTTGGCCGTGCGTGAAGACATAGGCGAAGTTCCCGAACGCCGAGAAGCCGCCCAGCTTGTACGTGCTGCTGACCTCCGGTCCGTACACCAGGCCCCGCTGGTAGTTGTACGGCGTGAGAATCACCGCGTCTCCGAACTGCCCAAGGTCAATGAGGTTCTTCGCCTGTTTGTAGAATGCGTCCACGTTCACCTGCCACGGCTCGGTGATCTGCTGCGAGATGCCCACGTCGTAATAGTTCGACCGCTCGACCTTGGGAGCGCCGTCGATGGTATTCGGCGGGGCGTTGGTTGTATTGGCGAATTTGGCAAGGGTGCTCGGGGGCACGTATTGCACGGGCGGCGGCACGAAAAACCGCGAATAACCAATGTGCGCCGTCGTGGTCTTCGTCGCCTTCCATACCAGGTTGACCCGGGGGCTGAGTTGCGCTTCGTTGTCGAAATTCGCCGCGAATTCATCGAAGCGACCGCCGTAGTTCAGCGTGAGGTCCGGCGTGAGCTTCCATTCATCCTGGAGATACATTCCCGCTTCCAGGGCGTTGTTTCGCGTGTCGTCCGAAATGAAGTCAGGCGTCGTGGACACCGCTCCGGTAATGGGATCGACCGCGAACACGCCGGTGTTCGTGTTGTTCCGTTCCACCGTGTAATCCGCGATCAACCCACCGCGAAGGGTGTGCTGATCGTTGAGGATGTAGGAGCTGTCCACCTGCAGCCCGCTCGTTGTATAGGAATCGAGAATTTCTCCGGCGACGCCCTGCAGGAGCAGATCGCCGATCGGATCGGGGGTGAAGTGAATCTGGCCGTAGCGATAGAACGCCGATGCCAGGAGCGAGAATTGATCGACGCTCTTTTGATAGGAAACCACGCCGTAATATTCCTGCTCGTTCTGGTTTTCATCTTCGTCGGCGGAATCAAACGTGGAAAGGTTTCCGATCGAAAACGCCGGCGGCACGTCTGGAGTATTGGGGATTTGAAAATCCGCGTTCGATCCGTTGACGATAAAGCTCAACCGGCTCGTGTCGTCGATGTGATAGGTCGAGTAAACAAACAGCTTCTCCTGCTCGGTGTCGTCATGGATGGGCCTGAAGCTGGGGGTGGGATTCTCAATGCCGTCGCTGCTGCTTTTGTACGACGCGGATACAAAGTTATCCCATCTCCCCTCCGTCCATCCCAGATCGACCGACGGCTCGAACGTGTCGTACCCGCCGCCATAAACCGAAACTTCGCCGCCCTGCAGGGCCTGGCCGGACTTGCTGGTCACGTCGATGATTCCGGCCGTGTGAAACCCAAACTGTGCCGGGAGGCTTCCATCGATCAACGTCACCGACTCGATCATGTGGGTGTCCAATTCCTGGCCGAAGGTGTTGATCGGCTGGGGAAGCAGAACGCCGTCCACCCGGTAAGTCGTGTTGGCGTGCTCGCCGCGGACGTGTTCCTGGCCGAAGGAATCCATCACCACGCCGGGGTCTCGCAAAAGCACCTGCTGGAACGTGGCGTTATTTCCCTCGGGAATCGCTTCGATCTGGTTTGGCCCCTGGGTGTACGTCGTCGCGCCGAGACTGGGCGCGATTTGGTCGCGCGACAAATCCAGGTCGGATGTGACCACGACCTTGGCCAGTTGTCTGGCAGCGGGGTTTGGCGCCGCAGCCGGCGACGGGGCTGTGGACGGCGGCGCGATCGCCTGCGGCGAAGGCAGCGTGGCCGGCAGCGGAGTCGCGATCGGCTCCGTTGTCGGACTTCGCATCGGCGCCGGCAGGGCCGGCAGCGGCGGGGGCGCTGACAGGTTTGTTGAATCGTTCACAGATTGGGTTGTGGGCGAGGCGAGCGCGCTGCCGCCGATGGCAAAGCCAAGGGCAAGCGCCAGCACGGCCCACAGGCCGTTATGGTTTGGCATGTTTCTGATTCCTCAGTGCTCGGGAATTGTTTGCCGCACCCGGGAGGGCGCGCGGCAAGCGCACCATCGCCTCGAGTGCGAGTCAATAAGAAGAAAAGAGGATCAGACTTCGGGCGGGCCGCGGCAATCGATCCGCACCGGCGCGGGCCGGGAGATCAGCGGCGCATCCAACTGCGTCAGAAAGGCGACGAAAAGACCGAGGCAAATCAGCGTCGGCACCCACCGAATGAAAACAAACTGCAGGTGCAGTTGAGCGCAGGTATCGCAATTCGATTCGTCGTGGTGATGCGGGAAGATCGGCCGGCCCTCGGCCTTGGCCTTGGCGTCCGCCACGGCATCCTCGCGCCGTGCTGCAATTCGTGCAGATAATTCAGCGCCCCGGTCCCCAAGCCCAGGAAGCAAACCAACAGCAAAATGGAAGCGAGGCGATTCAAGTGCAAGGATTCTGCACTCAGCGAAAAAATATTGCAAGCGGATTCCACCCGCGTTTGGCGGTCCGGCCCCTATTCCTTTTTCCTCACGACAATACTCGGACCATCGACTTGGCGAACCACGATCTCCGTACCCGCCGGCACATATCCCGTTTCGCACACGACGAAGGCGATTCGCTTGTCGGATATCGAAGGATCGAAAAATTCCGCCGAACCTCCGGGCCGCAATTCCGAAAGCGCCTTTCCCACGGCCCCCGGCGGGGGCCAAGGATCGGAAACCGTTGGGGTTGCTCCCGGCGCCGCCGGCCGGTTTCCCGATGTCGCCGTCAGAATCAGCCGATTGAGCAGCGGCACCTTCGGCAGAAATCGACTCAGCCAGAACCACATGAACACCGACGAGGCCATTGCCGCGGCGACGACAATGATTCCCTTCTCCATCAGCGGCCAATTCGTTTGATTCGGCAGGATCGATGGGCCGCCGAAGCCCGCCGGGACGAACGTCATCACCAATCCAAAGACCACGAGAATGCCGCCGGTGATCCCCGGGAAAAAATGACCGGGCAGGGCGATCTCCAGCGACACCAGCGCCAGCCCCAGGAAAATCACCAGAATTTCCCACCATTGCGCATATCCGGTGAGCAGCGGGACCCCCAGCATCAGCACCAGGGCAATCAGCCCGCACACCTCGGCCACGCCATGTCCCGGAGCGTGCAGCACGATGTACAGACACTGCAAAAACACGACGATCAGAATTCCGCGCACCACCGCGCCGCTGAGAAACTCGACGGCCTGCTCGCCCCAGCCGGGCGTGAAATCCGCGACGACATCGTAGTTCCGCGCCTGAGCCATCGCCTCCAGAGTCGAGAACTTCGCGCTGGCCAGCCCATAGCGCACCGCCTGATCGCTATCGACCGTCAGCAACGTGCTGGGCCCGACGATCGGGCAAGCCTCGCCCGGCACGGAGTACCATTTCTTGGTCGCCGTCAGCTCGTCGTATTCCTTCTGGTCCACAAATCGCCGCTGGCCCTTATCGTTCTGAATCCAATACACCACGCGCGCCACATCCACCATCGCCGCCGCCAGCAGCGGATCGCGATGGTTTCTCAGCGCGCTTTCGTTGAAATCCGTCAGCACCGGCGCTTCGGCCTTGGCCCGCTCCGCGGCGGGCATGGCATCCACGCCCTCGGGCCCGAAGACGATCGGCGCCAATCCCCCAGCGTGGCCGAATCGCTCACGACGATTTCATCGCAAGCCATGGCGATCATCGCCCCGGCCGAAATCGCCTTGTCCTTCACATACGCCACGACGTGCAAATCCTCCTGCCGCTTGACGAAGCGCGAGATTTCCAATCCCGAAGTCAGCAGCCCGCCATAGGTATCGATGTTGAGAATGACGACCTTGGCCCCGAGCTTTTTGGCGTCATCAAACCGGCGAAAAAGTTGATCGCGATTGTAGTCGTCGATTTCCCCAGCCAACGTGATGACAACGGTTTTGCGATCCGCCGCCGGGGCGCCGGCGGCAGGTCCGTCGGCCGCCCGAGCGGCGGGAATGGCCCAGGCCAAAACGCACGTGCCGAGGATAAGGCCCACTGCGACTCTCATACCTGATATTTTATGCCAATCCGATCGCGTTAGCACCCCGTGGGGTCTCATAACGGAACCGCCTCCGCCATGACGTGCTGGCGGAATCGGGGGCGCAATGCCATCCTCGTCGATCACGTCCACCCGCATGCCCAACAACTCCCGCAAATCCATAACCAGACCACCATGATCCAGCAGCGTCCGACCAGGATCGAAACGGACGATCAAATCCACATCCGAACGCGTCGGTGGCATCACCGCGGGCAACGGAGCCGAAGATGCGAATATCGGATGCTCCGTATCGGCGAGCGATTTCCAGAATCGCTTCGCGCTTTTCCTGGAGAGCTTTTCGCGTCATGACCATACGGCACCGCCTGCGCAATGATATACCATTTGGACGGATGAGGTGTTCGTCGCTATCCGCCTTTCGATTCCGCGACAAGCAGTTCCAGGACCCTGACGGCTTTCCCCGCATCCACCGATTCCCGCGCCAAGGCGAAACCCTCCTTCAAATCCTTGGCCTTCTCCGCGACCACCAGCGCCGCCGCGCCGTTCAGCAGCGCGATGTCGCGCATCGGCCCGGTCTTGCCGCGCAAAACTCCCGTCAGGGCATCGGCCGCCGCGTCGATGCTCTCCACCTGCAAATCCGACAGGCGGGCATATTCGATCCCCACGTCCTTCGGATCCAGCGTCCAGGAGCGAATGTGTTTTTCGCGCACTCGCTGATGCGAGTCGGGCCCAGCGTGGAAATTTCGTCCATTCCATCATCGGCGTGCACGACCCAGGCCCGGGCGCTGCCCAATTCCCGCAGCACCATCGCCAGCCGGTCCGTCAACTCCGGCGCGAAGACGCCCAGCAGTTGATGTCTCGCCCGCCCCGGATTGGTCAGGGGCCCGAGCAAATTGAAGATGGTCGGAATCCCCAGGGCCTTGCGGGCCTCGGCGACGAATTTCATGGCCGGATGATGGGCGCGGGCGAAGGCAAAACAGATATTGGCCCGATCCAGACATCGCCGCAGATTCTCCGGCGAGGTCTCGAGTTTCAGCCCGAGCTTTTCGAGCACGTCCGCAGCGCCGGAGCGGCCGGACGCGGCGCGGTTGCCATGCTTGACGACCTTGACGCCGGCCCCGGCGGCGATCAGGGCCGCGGCCGTCGAGATATTGAACGTATGTCGGATGTCCCCGCCGGTGCCGCAGGTGTCGAGGACCACGCCGGCGGCGTCGCAGTCCACGGGAATGATTTTCTCGCGCATGACCGTGGCGGCGCCGACCAACTCTTCCACGGTGGTTCCCTTGGCGGCCAGCCCGACCAGCAGCCCGCCGATCTGGGCATCGGGGGCTTGTCCGGACATGATGTGCAGGAAGATTTCGCGGGCCTCGTCGCGGGTGAGGTGCATCGCGCCGGCAGAGCTTCAAAAATGTTTCACGGACGCCGGGCATGGATGGCCATCCCTATTCCAGCACCGAAGCCCCCGCGGTCGCGGTGGTCACGAAGACGTTCGGCTGGCGATCGAATTTGGCGGTGTAAGTCTTGTGGAGATGTTCGCTGAGCGCCTCGACCGACCGCGGCCGCACGAGCGCCACGATGCAACCGCCAAATCCTCCTCCGGTCATCCTCGCTCCGTACACGCCCTTGACCTTCAGCGTCTGCTCAACCAGAAAATCCAGTTCGGGACAGCTGACTTCGTAATCATCGCGCAGCGAATTGTGGCTCTTTACCATCAGTTCCCCGGCCTCGTCGTAATGCTGCATCAGCAGCTTCTGGGCCATTTCGATGGCCCGCAGATTTTCACCGACCACGTGCCGGCAGCGCCGATAAATCACCTCGCTCAATCGCCCCTTGGCCGCCTCGACCTGCTGCATCGTCACGTCCCGCAGGGCCTTGAAGGTCGGATGGTCGCGCTTGAAAATCTCCACGCCTTCCTCGCATTGCCGCCGGCGCATCACGTATTCGCTGTCCCCCAGATCGTGCTTGACCATGCTGTTGACGATCACGACGCGCAATTCCTTGGGCTCGATCGGGACAAACTGCTTGGTGAAATCCCGGCAGTCCAGGAGCATGGCTTGTCCGATCCTGGCGGAGGTCACGACCATCTGATCCATGATGCCGCAAGGGACCTGCGCGAACTCGTGCTCGGCCTTCTGACAGATCAGCGCCAGCCGGTCCGGCTCGATGGCCAGCCCGGCGAGCAGAAGAAGCGACTTGGCCACCGAGACCTCGATCGCGGCGCTGCTGGAAAGCCCGCCGCCGACCGGCAACGAATTGCAGATCAGCGCGTCCATGCCCGACAGCGGGATGCCCGCCGCCATCAGTTCCGCCGCAACGCCGCGGACGTAATTCCCCCAGCTTGGCTTGCCGCGCTCGATTGTCTTCTGAAGCGAAAACTCCACAAACTCGTTGGGAAACACCGTCGAGGCCACTTTGACGATTTCATCTTTCCTGGATCGGCATATGACGATGACCTGCGGCTCGATGGCCATGGGAAAGACGAACCCATCATTATAATCCGTATGTTCCCCGATCAGGTTCACGCGACCGGGAGCCCGAACCGCGCACCTTCTCTCCGGCCCCGAAGAGACTGCGCGAACCGCTCCTTGTTTTCCGAAATAGCGTCCTCAGCCATGCACGGGACTCTAAGACCATCGCCGAAAGTGGTCAAGGATTGGGCCTGCGCCTGGAGCCAAGGCGACCGCAGCGTCGCCTCTGGCCGCAATCAAAAATGCAACCGCAGAGACGCTGAGACGCGGAGATGGACGCGGAGAGATTTGAAATGATAATTTCAAATTTCAAACCCGATTTTTGATTTCTCCGCGTCTTCCTCCGCGTCTCAGCGTCTCCGCGGTTGCATTTGATTCTTATCCTCGCGGTGGCCTTCTCCGCCGGGCTCAATTGTAAATTGAAAGACTCCGGGTCCAGGCCGAAACGCAATAGGCTTTGCCGCGCATGTGGGATATACTTCCCATGGTCCACCGAATCACAGGAGCCGCGCATGTTTTCTCGCCGCCGTCCGCGATTTTTGACTCTCGTTGCTCTTCTGGCCGTCGTTCCTTGCCTCGGCGCCGAGCCCAGCACGCAGCCGGCCGTTCCCGATTCATTCATGCGTTTCGTCGATGACGGCCACGGCGGGGGATCGCTGCAAACCGCCGACGTGGCCTTCCGCAATCCCGCGGGCGTGGTGGTCCATCTCATCGCGGCGGTGCACATCGGCGAGAAATCCTATTACGACGGGCTGAATCGTGATTTCAAGGGTTACGATGCCGTTTTGTACGAATTGGTCAAATCGCAAAATGCGGCCCCGCCCGTGCCCGGCGACGCCGAAAAATCCGACAACCCCATCAGCGAATTCCAGGTGTTCCTGAAGGATTTCCTCGATCTTGATTTCCAACTCGACGACATTGATTACACGGCCGCCAATTTCGTCCACGCGGACCTGGACCGCGAGACATTCGAGAAAATGCAGGCCGAGCGCGGCGAATCGTTCGAGCAGATCATGCTCCGGCAGATCATAAGAGCGTTTACCGAAGGGCCGGCGACGCAGCCGGCGGCGGAGGATGATGCCGACGTTGATCTGATCGCGGTGCTGACCCGTCCGGACGCCGAACGACAGATGAAGGTGGTTATCGCCCGGCAACTTGGGCAGATGGATCTTTCGGCGATGGGACTTGACGGTCCCGGCGGCAGCGTTTTGGTCACCGAGCGCAACAAAGCCGCGTTGAAGGCGCTTGGCGACTCGATGGTCGCGGGAAAGAAGAACCTGGCCATTTTCTACGGCGCCGCGCACATGTCCGACATGACCAAGCGTCTGGAGGCGATGGGTTTTTCGCCCGTCTCCACGCGATGGAATCTCGCGTGGGACCTGACCATACGGGCCAACCAACCCTCGGCCGTGGAAAAACTGATGCGCAACCTGGTCAATTCGATAAATGACGGCAACTGAAGTAAACTCGAAATCAGAGCGGATTCGACATTCGGGATTCTGATTTCTGACTTTCCAATCTCCATGCTCCACCTGCGAGGAAAATTCATCGTCTTCGACGGCAACGAAGGCTGCGGCAAGAGCACGCAGGCGCAACTGGCGCGGGCGCGATTGAGAAAGCGGGCGTGCAGACCCTTCTGGTGCGCGATCCGGGCACGACGCGCATCGGCGAGATGATCCGGGGAATCCTGCTCGATCCGCAGAACACGGAAATGGCCCCGCGCTGCGAGATGCTGCTGTTCATGGCCGCTCGCGCCCAGATGATGGGCCAGGTGATTCTCCCGGCCCTGCAAGCTGGCACGTGCGTGATTTCCGACCGCTTCGTTTCCAGCACCCTGGCGTATCAGCTCGGCGGCGATGGGCTGACGGAGGCGGAGATTCTGGCCGTCGGGCGGACCGCCGTGCACGAACATTGGCCGGATTTGACGATCGTTTTCGACCTGCCGGTGGCGGTGAGCAGCGCCCGGACGCGTCCGAAGTTCACGTTGTTTCCGGACGATCCGGTCGCCGGAGCGGAGAAAGACCGCATCGAACGGCGTTCGCTGGAGTATCACGAGATGGTGAGGCAGAATTATCTGCGGCAAGCGAAGAAGGATCGCCGCAAGTATCACGTCGTCGATGCGACACGGGAGGTCGAGCAAGTCCATGCCGACGTCATGCGCCGGCTGGCTTCGCTCCAATGAAAATCCATGGCGCGATTGAACGACATCTTCGGACAGGATGGGGTGATCGGATCGCTCCGGGCGGCGGTGGCGGCGGACCGGTTGCCGCACGGCCTGATCTTCGCCGGCCCTGAGGGCGTGGGAAAGGCCACAACCGCCGCGGCCCTGGCTGCGCTATTTCTCTGCCAGCAACCCGGTTCCGATGACGCCTGCGGGGAATGCCGGAGCTGCCGGGCCATCGCCACCGGAATTCATCCCGATTATCACGTCATCACAAAAGACCTGGCCCGCCTGCACGACAAGAGCGGATCGAGCAAGGCGACCCAACTGTCGATCAACGTGATTCGGTACGATTTGGCCGAGCCGGCGGGCCGAAAAACGGTCCTGGGCCGCGGGAAGGTTTTTGTCGTCGAGCAGGCGGAGTTGATGACCGATGCCGCTCAGAACGCGCTGCTCAAAACGCTCGAGGAGCCCGCCGGCCGCTGCCTGATCGTCCTGCTGAGCACTCACGCCGGCGACCTTTTGCCGACGATCCGCAGCCGGTGCCAAACGCACCGCTTCGCATCGTTGCCCGCGCCGCTGGTTATGTCGCATCTGCAGCGCCGCGGCATCGACGCAACGACGGCCGCCACCGCGGCTGATTTTTCCGACGGCTCGCTCGGCGTTGCCCTGCGCTGGATCGAAGACGGCCTCCTGGGCTACGCCTCGGCCGTCGCCGAGTCCATGGATTCCATCCTCGCAGGCGCGAGCGCCGATTTGGCCGATCTGCTTCGCAAGGGCGCCGACGCCTACGCGGCCAAAGCCCTGGAACGCGACGAACTGGCGAGCAAGGATTCAGCCGTCCGCGCGGGCCTGGGCGTTTATCTCTCCGTCGCCGCGCGGCGTGTTCGTCAGCGGCTTCGGCCCGCCGGCGATGGAGATTTTCTCGACCACGCTTGCGATGCGATCGATGCAATCGCCCGCGCCGAAAATATCTGGCAGCCAACGTCAACGTCTCGCTCGTGCTCGAGCAACTGGCGGCCGCCCTGCAATGCGGCGCTCTTGCAACGTAATAACCAGCGCGGGCCAAACCACGCTCGTTACAGGCGGGAAATCATTTCTGCAATCTTCGCCTGTGGCCGCGACAGCGGATACTTCGCAAGTTCGCCAAGGCTGACCCACCGGCGCATCGCCACGGATCGGATTGTTCCGTTGCCCGTGGCCGTGGCGGCGAAGACGTTGAAGATGTATCGCCGATGCGTCAGCGCATGGCGCAACCGACCGACCTCGCGCAGTCCGCGAATCGGCACACCCATCCGGCGCCCAATCTTCGCCGCAACGGGTTGGCCATCCATCGCCTCGATCGTCGGAAACTGCCACAAACCCGCCCAGCGGCCTTTGTCCGGCCGGCGCTCGATCAGCCAGCGATTGGCCCTGGACAGGAAGATCGTCCAGCGCATGAGCAGAGGGGTCGGCCTGGACCTGCGCGGCTGGGGAATCGCGTCCTGCAAACCCGCCTCAGCCGCCCGACAGAATCGTCGCAGCGGACAGACCGGACATCTTGGCATCCTCGGCGTGCAAACCGTCGCCCCTAATTCCATCAGTGCCGAATTGAAATTCCCGGCCGATTTTCGTGGAAGGATTTCTTCCGCTCGCCGCCAAAGCATCTTCCGCGTCTTGGCGCTCTCGGATCGGATTGGATTTTTTCCAATCGGCACAGCACCCTGGCGACGTTGCCATCCAGAATTGGGGCCGGCCGGTCGAATGCGATCGACGCCACCGCGCCGGCGGTATATCTACCAACACCGGGCAGGCTCATTAACTCCTGCACCGAACAGGGGATGCGCCCGCCAAACTCGGTCACAATCATTCTCGCCGCCGAGCGAAGGTTTCTCGCTCTGGAGTAATATCCCAATCCTTGCCAGAGGCGGAGGATTTGCTGCTGCGGCGCCGCCGCAAGCTCGCGGATGGTCGGAAGGGCCTTCACGAACCGAAGGAAATACGGCGTGACCGTCGCCACCTGGGTCTGCTGAAGCATGAACTCACTAACCAGGACGGCATAGGGGTCGGGGCCTGATCTGCTTCCAATAGGCGGCCGCCAAGGCAAATCACGCCGATTCCCCTCATACCAACTGAGCAAAGCGCGGGCAATTGCACACCTCTGCCTGGCCACGATCTTGTTCGCTTGTCGCTCCATTGACGTTAATCTGGGAAGATTTTTCCGGCAAAAAGTTGCAATGCGGAAAAAAAGGTCTATTTTAGGTGTAACGAGGGGACGAGTTCACGAATGGGATTGTACAGGCCGGGAGGGGATTTTATCGAACGTTCACGGAGGATGTCATGAGGTCGCCGCATATCGATGATTTTGTTCGCCTCACGGCGGACATCCCGGAATTGGCCCTGATCCGCGGCGAAGTTGGCGTCGTACGCAGCACTTGGTTTGCCCCATCGGTTGCCTACGAGGTCGAGTTTCACCAGATCGGCCATGATTATCAGACCCGAGCCTTGCTCCTTCCCGAGCAGGTGGAGGTTGAAGAGGGCTCGCTCTTCAAAGTCAAGGATTTGCCTCCCGAAGCCATGACGACCGCTTTGGTCGTCACCGAAGCTCATTAGGATTTGCGATCCATTGACTTATGATGCCCGCGTCGTGATTCCGGCCACGATCAGTTGCTTCCTAGCCAGTTGCGAGGATGTTTCCCGGTCCATTCAACAGCGCTCAGCCCGCCGACGACTTCACGATCGACTTCGATTTCGCGAAATGATGCACCGCCAAAACCGTAGTTTGCAACCTTCCGCGGCGTCGGCGATAATTCCGCCCCGCGCAAAACACGCGGCAAAATGAATTGAGGGCGTGTACCGAAGTGGACAAACGGGTCAGACTGTAAATCTGATGGCTCTGCCTTCGTAGGTTCGAATCCTACCGCGCCCATTGGCTTGAAAACCGGCGGTTCCCTCTAATCGAAGCAATCGAGCCATGAGGTGCGGGCGGAATTTCCACTTGCGGCTTTTGATTGTGTGGGATTGACGGCGGGTACTTGCCCGTCGCACGGTTCTACCCGTCGGCCGCCCCGTCGAATCAAGGAAACAGCGCATGAGCGAATACCAATACGTTGTCTTCCGAGCGATCGACGCTCCGGTGGGTGAAACGAATCTCAAATTCATGCGGAAACAGTCGTCGCGAGCCGAAATTACTTCCTGGTCGTTCGAGAATGAATATGATTTTGGCGACTTCCATGGAAACGCGGTCGAGATGCTGCGCCGCGGTTATGATTTCCATTTTCACTATGCGAATTTCGGGGTTCGCAATCTGATGATCCGGTTTCCAAACGGCCTGCCGGACGCCAAGGCGGCCGAGCCATACTTCGAAGAAGACTCGCTACACTTCTTGAAAGACAAACAAGGCCGGGGAGGCATACTCTGCGTTGAGCCGTATTTCGAAGCGGGCGAACTGGATGATTTATCGGAATTGGAGGGTTTTCTGGATCGCCTGCTTCCGCTGCGCGCGGAAATCCTCGACGGCGATTTGCGGCCGCTCTACCTGGCCCATTTGGCCGCCGCGTCTGACGGTAATCACGATCCCGACGAGGAGAAGGACGCTCCGGTTCCTGCCGGCCTGGACAAGCTCACGGATGCGCAGCGGGCATTGACGGAATTGTACGGTCTCAGCGAGGCGTTAATTGACGCGGCTGCCCGGAACAGCCCGCCGCTGCCGCAGCGCGCGGATTCCGATAAGGACTACGCGGCATGGCTGCAACTCCAGCCGGAAGCGACCAAAGCCGCGTGGCTCCGTGAATTGATGGAGGATCCTCGCGCGGCCGTGCGAAGCGAGATCGTTGCGGAGTATCGGAAGAGCCGTGGCACGCCGTCCTGGCCCACCATCCGCCTGGACCGAACGATTGCGGAGATAAAGGCGGCGGCGGAGGGAATCCAGCACGAAATGGATCGCAAGCGCGCCGACGGGGCCGCTCGTAAGCGGGCAAAGAAACTCGCCGACATGGCTGCCGATCCCGCGCGAACCCTCCGCAAAACCGAGGAACTCGTAAAGGGGCGAAGCATCGACGTCTACCACCAGATTGCCCTGCTGCTGGCCGATCTCCGCGAGGCGCTTTCCGGCGCCGATCAATCCAGCCTGGCTGAACAGCAGGCACGCAAGCTGAAGGAGAAAAATCCAACCCTACACCATCTGACGGCGGAACTGCGGCGCCAAGGATTCTTGAAAAAATGATTCCAGGACATGACCCCTTTATGTCACTATTTGGGAACAAGCCAAGCCACAGGCTGTATTGGGGTGTATTCACGAGCCGGCGCAATTCGCGCAACGGAGCCCATTGCGTTGAGTTCGCAGGGCGAAAGTCGGTTGGCCGCACGCGGGACATGGAACCGCTTCGATGGCCTCGGATAGCGGGGCCCGATACGACCTCCAGCCGGCCCACGGGGCGATGTCTATCGAAGATGGCCGTGGAGATGAGCAATTTCGGCTGCTGGACGACCATCAGACTTGCAAGCTTGACTCGCACGTGAAGGGCCGATTTCTGCCGCAACTCGGCGATGCGCAATCGTTCCTCGCGATCGATGGCCTCACGTCGCGTGGCGGCGCGGGCGGGATCGGCGGCGCGGGCGGCGTGCTCATCGGCTTCGCGGCGGAGCTGGGCATAATACGCGGACATCCGGGCGATTTGCTTTTCGACACGGCTGGTCCATTCCCGGCGGCGGGTGTTGGCCAGCGACGCCGCGGTGGGGGCCACCTGCCTCCGCGCGACCCGGTGTCCGGCGGTCAGACTGGCATGAGGCGCTTCCGGAAGATGCGTCTCGGGCTCTTCGGACAGACGGTTGGATGCCAGCGGGAATTCCAGGTGCCTGACCTCCCTCAAATAGTGCAGGTCGATCCCAATCGGCAGAATCTCCTCCTCCTTCTGATCGCTGGCAAAGGTCACCTTGAACCAGAAAAGGGCCTGCGGGCAATTCACGGCCCGAATCCTTTCGATTGTCATGGAAGCGTCCTGCGGCAGGGAGATCGCGCGCCGCAGGCGCGATTCCAAGCCGTACGGATGGAGGTTCAGCCCGATGCGATAAAACCGGGAGGAACTCCATCTTTCCGCGGCGTCGCCCAGCAGCCGATCCAAGAGCGGCGATCCCAAACTGGCCAGTTGGGCGTCGCCATGCTCCGGCAGGGCTTCGGGGTCGAAAGCCACCTGGATGATGTCCGGTCCGATGAGAAGGTCATAGACCTGCGGCTCAATTTCGTCCCAGGCTCCGTTGCGCGCTTCCACATAGTCCCGAACGAACTGTTCGAGGGGCGAAATCGGCTCTTGAATCGCGCGAGCCATTTGCTCATCCCTCCGGAGCGAAACGATTGCCGAATAGTTTTTCATCCTGCGACCGCTGCCGGAAGTAAGCCGCCTTGGCCGCCAGCAGACGGTTGCCCAGCACCTCCATCCGCGCCGCGAACTCATCGGCGTTGGCGGCGGCGGCCCACTCGTCGGCGATCAGTGCCCTCAAATTCCTTTTCGTCGTCGAGGTTGCCCAGGATCATGTCCACTTCGCCGATCACCAGTTCAAACATGTTGAGCTTGGCTTCCAGCAGATGGAGGACGGCCGCCTCGACGGTTCCCGCGGCCACGAAATTGAATACGTGGACATCGCGTTTTTGTCCGATTCGGCTCAGGCGGCCGATCCGCTGTTCGATCTTCATCGGATTCCAAGGCAAATCGAAGTTGCACAGGCCATGCGCGAATTGAAGATTTCTGCCCTCGCTGCCGGATTCGGTGCAGATCAGCAGTCTCGCCGATTCGCGAAAATGCTCGATGGCCGATTCCTTTTCCAGCCGCGACAAGCCGCCGTGGAATATCGCCGCGTCGTGACCGGCATCGGCGAGAACCCGCCGCAGCATTTCCTGAGTTGCGCGGAACTGGGTGAAAACGACCAGTTTGTCGGGGAATTCATCCAGCAGCCCAAGCAAGCGGTCCGCCTTGGCGCTGTGGCCCTGAACCGACGCCTGATCCGACAAATCCCTGAGCGCTTGCCGCTGCGCGATCGGCAGAATGGGTTTATCCAGCAGGTTTTCGAGCATTGAGCCGGCCGCGGCGGTGGAGCTGCCCAGGGCCATCTGCAGGGTGATCAGCGTCATGCGGTTGATGGCGGAGGCTTTTGTTTCGGCGTTCAATTGGTCGCGAACCATGGCGGCGGCGGCATCATAGAGGGCGCGCTCACCCAGCGTCAGCGCGACCGACTCGGTGCGGGCGTAACGCCGCGTGAATTGCAGAGCGACGGTGCTGCGGCGATTGCGGATCATCACTTCGCTTAAAAGGGAGTGAAGCTCGTCCACGTTTTTCGGAGTCAGCTTGTCCCCTTTGGAAATAAATCGCCGGGAGAAATTCCGTTGCGTGCTCAGCAGGCCCGGCTCGAGCAGCGTGACGAGGTTGAACAATTCCTCCAGATTGTTCTGGACCGGGGTTGCGGTCAGCAGAAGAATGAATTGCTTTTGAATCTCGCTGGCGAATTTCCAGATGGCCGTGGTCCGGTTCCGCAGGTGATGAGCCTCGTCCACGATCACCATGTCCCATTTGCGGCCGAGGATCGCCGAGCGATGCGGCTCCCGCTTGGCGGTGTGCTGCGAGACGATCACGCGGTCGTGGCTCGTCCACGCGCCTGCCCCGCGCTGGCGGAACGCGGGATTGTCGTGGCTGACCAGGTCGATGCCGAACTTCCGCCGCATTTCGCCTTGCCATTGCGTGATCAACGATGGCGGAGTCAGCACCAGCACCGAGCGCACCAGGCCGCGCATCAGCAGTTCGGACAGCACCAGGCCGGCTTCAATGGTTTTGCCGAGGCCCACCTCGTCGCAAAGCATCGCCCGGCCGCGCAGCCGTCGCAGCACGGTCATCGCCGTGCGGGTCTGATGCTCGAGCAAATCCATTTCGCGCACCATGGGCAGGGCGATGAGCCGATCGAAGCCGGGATGGCTTGCCAATCGGGCGGCGCAGGCCCAGGTCGAAATCCAGCGGCGTCATTTGAGTCGCGGGACGTCGCAGCAGGTCGAGGTCGGTTGATTCGAAGTCGATTTCCCCGCCTTGAACGGCGGTCATCCGGCTTGCGGCGGGCGAGGAAGCCTGGCGGCTCGGCGAATCCCGCTCGACGATGAGCCGGTACCGGTTGGTGGAAAGGTATTCGAGCCAGACCGCTTCAACCCCCGCTTCCGCGGCGACTTGGCCGAATTGGCCGGGAAGTTCGATGGCGTCCCCATCGGTCAGCGGGACAAAGGGGACAGGGCGACCCGCATCGTCTTCCAGCACTTTCAAAGCTGCCGCGGGATCGAGCATCTCCGGCGGAACGACCAACCGCACCGATCCATCAGCGGCGGAATGGACCCGCACTTCGAAACGATCTCCCGCTTCCAGGTCATTGCCCCAAACCCCAATATTGTTCGCCTGTGCGGCTCCCAAGCTGCATCCTCCTTGACCGTTCCGACCACTTCCGGCGATCTGGAAATCCTCGGCTATCAGCCAACGGCGCCAATATATCCGCGTTTCGCGGAATTCCAAGAATTCGAAGCATACGCGTCAATCCACATTGCGAATGCCTTACCGCGCCCATTGGCCTGGAACCCCGCTATTCCCCTAAACTGAAGCCCTATACGGATCGTGATTAATTCGCCGTAGGCTCCGATCCAGATGCACGCGTCACCGGCGCCGGCGCGGTTGCATTGGCCAGCGGAAGAACGTCCGCCGACTCCACCGTCACCGCGTCGCCGCCGATCCGGAGTCCCAGCCGATTCCCGCGCGGCGGCGCCATCGACGGGTCCAACGTGACGCGCTCTTCGTCCGAGTGCAGGACGCCCATTTGCGCTCCGTCAACGTACCCGATGGCCAGACGGCCTCGCACCGACACGATCAGGGTGTGCCGCTGATTGTTCTCCAGCGGCATTCGCGTGAAGGGATTCGTCGCATGGTTGCTATCAAGACCATCGCCATTGACCGTGCCGAAATCCGTCGCCGACGGCCTGTTTCCAAACACGAACCAATCGCACATCCGGCCGCCGATCGGGAAAATCAGCGATATCGGCGATTCGCCGGCGCTCCGCAAACAATCGACGCGAAAATCGTAATCACCCGCCGGCGAGTAGGGGAATTCAATCTGCGCCGCGGCCCCGGCCGCGCTGACCAACGATCCCTGGAGAATCGTCCAATGGCCGGCCAGGGTGTCGCGCTGGGGCTCGGCCTGCTGCAGCAAATCAATCCGCGGCAAGGGAGCGATGGGTAAGTTGGCCCGTTCCAGGGCATATCGAGGAAGGTCGCTCAAGTCCGGCGGCCCGCTCCACATGACCGTTCCATTGGGAGCCGTCACCTTTATATCTCGAAACCGATTGCTCGGGTTCCAAACTCCCAGGCCGACTTTTCCGTGCGTGAAGCTGTCGTCCTGGGCCTGAAACCATTCCTTGCCGTCAACGTAGCAGTGATAGAAGGAGCCGCGAACTTCCAGGCGGATTTCGTACCAGCGGTCTGGTTCCAATCTCCCGAATCGCAGTTGCCCGGCGGCTCGTTGGAAAATGGTTTCCCGCCTTCTGTACAGATCGGCAAACCTGTTGTTGGGGCGGGCTGGACAAAACACGTAGAAATTCCCCGGGGCGGTCCAGTGGAACAAGACGTTAAACCCGCCTTGGCCGTTCGTGATCGCCTTGAACGTCAGGTCATAGATGGACCATTTGGGGCTGCCAATCAGAAACACCGCGTCAGCCGGGCCGATCGGCGTCAGGCAAAGATCCTCGCCGTCCAGCCGACACCTGCCGTGGAGCACCGTCGGCGGCCGTCCGTCGCGATCGAGGTTCGCCTGGACCACCGGGGCGGCAACCGGCGCCGTTACGACTGACGCCGACAGCACCGTAATCGGCGCCGGCCTTGGTCGCCAGAAACGCCATCCTGCATATCCCGCCGCACAAACCAGCATGCCTGCCACGACGCAAACCGTTGCAACCAGCAGTCCACTTCTTCGTGCCACGGGCTTGTCGGCATCCTTCCTGACCGCGACTTCCCGGCTGCCGGTTCTTTCCCCGGCCAGATAATTGGCGATATCGCGCCCGAATTCGCCGGCCGATTGGTAGCGCTGCTCCGGCTTTTTGGCCAGCGCCTTCAGCACCACCTTTTCCAAGGCCTCGTTGACAATCGACGGGCCATGCCTGGGCAGCGCTTGCGAGGCGCGGGGTTGCTTGGACAGGAAGGAATGAGCGGCCTTGCTCGGCGGCGTCGGGGCCGCGGTCAGAATGTTGTTCAGCACGTCCCGGATGTTGCCCACCACTTCGTAGGGGAAGTGTCCGCCGGTGATCATTTGATAGAGAATGACCCCCAGGCTGTACACATCCGTCCGGATGTCGATCTTGTCGGGATTGCCCTCGGCCTGTTCCGGGCTGCACCATGGAATGCTCCCCAGGAATTCCCCGGTGATGCTGACCGGACGATCGCTTCCGACGATGAACCGGTCCATCATCGTCCGGGCCAGACCGAAATCCAGAATATGCGGCTCGCCCCGTTCATCTACGCGGATATTGGTCGGCTTCAGATCGCGATGAATGATGCTCTGCGAATGCGCGACGTTCATCGCCCCGCAAATCTTCAGAAACATCCGCAGCAGCTTGCTCGGATCCGTCGGGTCCTTTTTATGCCGGTACTTCATGTACTCGTCGAGCGAGCAGCCGGCAATGTAGTCCATGGCGATGTAACGGTTGCCGTCGGCGGTGCGGCCGGTGTCCAGGATCGCGACGATATTGGGGTGCTGCAGCGCCGCCAGCGCCCGCACTTCGCGATTGAAGCGAGCCTGGGATCGCTCGTCGGCCAGCGGGCCCTCGTAGGTGACTTTTACCGCGACTTTCCGGCCCGTGCTGAGTTGCAGCGCCAGAAACACCACGGCCTGTCCGCCGCGGCCCAGCTCTTTCAGCACGGTGTAACCCGGCACCTCGACCGACGGTGCAGTCGTCGTCGGCACGTCGGATCCCGGCAATCGCGTGGCCGACGGGTCCACGGGAAACGGCCCCGACGTACCCGTCCTTGTCGTTGTCCTGCCGGGCTGAACCTTCCCCAGCTTCTGCAATTCCTCCCGCAACTCCGGCATCAGATTCGGATTGGCGGCAATGATCAACTCATCGTCCACCGATTTGCCGGCCGCCCGCGCCGTTCGCACGTCGCTGACCAGTCGCGCCAGCAAATGTGCCCGGTCCGCCGCCTCATCATTGTCAGTGGATGCCATAAGGTCTCGCTGCCGAACGGCGTTCATCGCCAAACGCCGAATGTAAGTTCAGTATCCCCGTCTTTCAATCGGCATTTGGCGTTCGATGTGGGGGCATTGCGAATTCCATTTCAGCGAATGAAGGTGACTCGCGCGAGCTTGGCCGCGACGAGCGGCTCAAATTCGCCGTGGTCGGACGTGACCACGTCCCCGAGGAGCTTTTCAGACAGAGCCAGTACGAAACAGTCGGCCAGCGAGATTCTTCGAATGGTGCCTTTCAATTCCCCAATTCTTTGCCAAAAGGCCTTGCTCATATCACGACGCGTGCGAACGCCGGCCCGTCCGAGATCGTAAATCGCGGCACGCGCCGTCCGAACATCAGAGCTTCGGAGAAAGTCGTAATACACCTCGCAAAGGTTCACCGCATGTGCGAAACACCGGTCGGTGGGGTGGGTGAGAACCATCGCCACGAATTCCGCCCCAGGCTCGTCCCTCAGAAATGCGATCATCGCGCAGGCGTCAATAACACGGTTCATGGCCGCTTGGCCTCTTTGGAAATCTCACGCTGCTTGCCGGCTGCGAAGGACGCGCTGCTCGTTCGGACGTGGGCATACTTCCCGCGCACTTGCCTGACCAACTTCCGCCGGCGGGAAGAGGATGAACTCAGCGCACGCGTGCGTATTAACGTGGTGCTCATCACCGGATTGTAACACATGGAGCCGAGCGCGAACATGATTTTTGCTCGTATTCAACCAATTTGAGCGGGGCATTGCGCGGGATCGCGTGAAAGCGGGGATCGCCGCGGCCGGGAAGAATGGAAATGCGAACAACCCCTCACCCCTTCAATCCGGTCATCGTTACGCTCTGAACAAAATATCTCTGCGCCGCGAAGAACAGCACGATGCACGGCAACATGCAGACGACGCTGGCGGCCATCAGATGGTGCGCTTCCATGGCCCCGAACTGGCCCTTAAACCCGTTGAGGGCCAGCGCAAGCGTTCGATTTTCGGTGCTGTTGAGATAAATCAGCGGCGCGAGAAAATCGTTCCACGCCCCCAGGAACGTATAAATCGCCACGATGGCGATGACCGGCCCGCTGAGCGGGAGCATGAGTTGCCAATAGACGCGCCAATGGCTGGCCCCGTCCATGCGGGCCGCTTCAACCAGTTCCTCGGGAATCTGCGAAAAGAACTGGCGGAACATGAAGACGAAGAACGGGCTGGCCAGCCACGCCGGGATCACCAGCGGCCAGAAGCTGTCGATCATTCCCAGCGAGCGGAAGAGGATAAAGACCGGAATCATGGTCACCTGGGCCGGCAGCATCATCGTGCTGAGCATGACCGCGAACAGGATCGCTCGGCCGCGAAATCGAAACCGGGCAAACCCAAACCCCACCAGCGAGCAACTGATAATCTGCCCCGCCATGCTCAGCGTGGTGATCACCACCGTATTGGCCAGCGCGGGCCAGAAGTTCATGCGGTCGGCGGCCAGGGCGTCGGGATAATTCGACCACTGAATATCCGCAAGGTTCTTCGGCGGCGAAATAAAGTTGCCCGCCTCCACTTGCGGGTTGGTCTTCAACGAGCCGTTGACGATGAAGTAGAACGGCAGCAGGAAGCCGATCGAACCCAGCACCAGCGTCGCATAGACCGCAAGCCGCTGGCCGGGCGAAATTGCCCCGGCGTGACGATGCCTGCGATGCGCCGCCAACGGTTCCGCGGCCGATTCGGTTGTTTGCGACGATTGGGTCACGTCTTCAGCCCCTCGTAGTAAACCAGCTTGCGCGATGCCCGGAAAATCAGCATCGTCGTCAGCAGCACGATCACGAACAGCACCCAAGCCATCGCGCTGGCATAGCCCATGTGGTGAAATTCAAACGCCTGCCGATACAGGCTCAGCACGTAAAAGAGCGTCGCGTTATCCGGCCCGCCGCGGGTTGAGCTGTCCGCCCCCGTCATCACGTAGACCTGGGTAAAAATCTGAAAGCTGGCGATGATGCCCATCACGACGTTGTAAAAGATCAGCGGAGAGAGCATCGGCAAGGTGACATTCCAGAGCCGGCGCCACGGCCCGGCCCCGTCGAGACGAGCCGCTTCGTACAGCGAATCCGGGATGCCTTTCAATCCCGCGAGATAGATGATCATTCCCGCCCCGACTCCCCAAAGGCTCATGATCGTCAGCGCGGGCACCGCCCACCGCATCGCGTCGTTCGTCGGAGGGTTGGTGGAGAGATCCATGCCGAACCAATTCGGCGGCGACAAATGCAGCGGATGAAGCAGCGGGCGCAGAAAGTGATTGACGATTCCATATTCGTTGTTGAACACTTGCAGCCAGAGCACCGCCAGCGCGACGCCCGACACGACCGAGGGCACGAAATAGATCGTCCGAAAGATCGTGATCCCGCGCACGCGCGCGTTCATGAGCAGCGCCACCGCCAGGCCGGCGATTTGCGTTGCCGGCACCGCCAGGAGCACGAAATAAAACGTTACTTTCAGCGAAATGGGAAACGTCGCATCCTGCGTGAAGAGTTGCGTGAAGTTTGCCCCGCCGACGAACGTCGCGCCGCTCAGCGGCGTCAGCCCCGTCCAGCGGGTGAATGCCAGCAGGAACGAGAGAACCATCGGCCCCAGGGTCAGGGCCAAAAAACCGAGCACCCAGGGCGCGATGAACATCCAGCCGCGCGCTCCTGCGCCAGGTCCAGCGAGCCCAGTTTCTCCCGCCGCGCCTTCAGCCATAATCCGAAGGCCGCCGTCGCCAGCGCCGCGGCCGTGATCCCAACGATTCGCGCCCAGGGCATCAATCCACCGGCGTCGCTGCGCGTCGGCGAGTCCAGCTCGTCCAGCCAGCGCCGTTGCACCTGTTTTGCCGCCGTCTCCGTGCTTTCCAGGCCGAGCTGGATCGCCAGAGAGTCGCCATCGGTGAGGATATGGTCCCACTCGGTCTGCAACGGCAACTGCTGAATTCGAGCGTGCGCGATCGCGTTGATGAACACCTGCCGGTCGTACGGCGGGATCGGCGTCTCGCGCGGGTCGTCCGGCGGCGGGGGGTTGAGAAACGTCGGAATCGCGCTCCGTCGCGACGGGATCGCCAATCCCATCTTGGCCGCCAGCAATTGCCCTTCCCGGCCGCACAGGAAGCGAATCAATTCGTACGCAGCGTCCGGCTCGCGGCATTGGCTGCTCATCGTCCAGCCGGCCATGAAGATCACCGACGCCGGAGCCGTCTCATACGGCGCCGGGACCACGTCCCATTTGAAATCCGTGATCGTCTTGTACGTCGGCGCCAACCACACGCCCACCGGACCGACGCACCCGATATTCCCGTTCATGAACTCCTGCGAGCCGTCCTTGGCCATCCCCGTCGGGTTGTAACAGGTTTGGTCTTCCAATCGCAATTTGCGGATGAACTTCAGGGCGGCTTGTGCTTCGGGCGTGTCCAGCGCCACCTGGCGAAACAGCGGATTGCCCTTGGCGTCGGCGTGGAAAAAATCCCCGCCGAACGTCCAGAGAATGTCCCGCAGCGTATCGCCCCAGATCCACAGGTACGTGCCGTAAATCTCGCGACCCTTGTATTCCGGCCGATTCCGCAGCGCGTTGATCTTCCTCATCTCCACGGCAAAGCGGTCCCAGGTCCACCCGTGTTTCTGAATGTCGTGCCAGTCGATGCCGGCCGCCTCGAACAGGTTGACGTTGATGTAGAAGCCCGTGGTGGTGAAATCTTTCGGCAGGGCAAAAAGCGGCCCGTGTCCCACCGCCCCCGTGGATGCGTCGTACCGATACGCGTTGAGCACTACCGGCACGAAGTCGTCCATCCACGCCTTGTTTTCCCTGGCGACGAACCCGTCGAGCGGCCGGATGATCTTGAGCGTCGCGAATTCCGGCAACAGACTCGGCTGCAGATAGAACACGTCCGGCGGCTGCCCCGCGGCCAGCATCGTCTTGAGCTTGTCCCCGGTCGTATCCGGATCGCCTGGATTCATGCGGATGATGCGCACGTTGGGATGGGCGCGCTGATAAACCGCCACGATGTCGGCAACAATTTTATCTTCCGACGGCGCCCCCCAATGCAACACCGTCAGCGTGATGGGCCGGTCGTCTCGATGCCGCGCGATGATTCGCCGGCACACGTCGAAAAAGGACCACAAGACAATGGCGACGGCGGCGACGGCAAGCAATGTGCGGGCGGTCCGAGCAATCATAATGGCGCGGAGATCATTTTACATGAAACGAAACCCGTTTGCCGAAGAGCCGCCTTTGATTAGCGGCGCGTCGCGGCAAGCCTTGTCACGGCCCCCGCACCGGGTAATCTCATCATTCCACACGATGGCATGGTTCATCTTTTACCTCGTCTACGCCCTGATCGGCTGGGGAATCCGCGTGATGATGGTGACCGTGGTCCTCCGGCGGCAATTCGCGCCGGGCGCTTCGGTGGCGTGGCTCGGCATCGTCTTTCTGCACCCGTACATCGGGCTGCTTCTGTACTTGCTCGTCGGCGAAAGCCGCCTGGGCCCGCACCGGATCGAGCGCTATCGCGAGATCACCGCCCACTTCCGGGATCCCGCCCGTCATCCCGGCCGCCTGCCCCATCAGACCCGGCCCGATGCCCCGCCGTCCTATCAACCCATCGTGCTCCAGGCCCAGAAGATCAGTGGTCTGCCCGTGCTGGGCGGCAATCAACTCGAATTCCTCCCCGATGCCGCCCAATTCCTTCAGCGTCTGATTGCGGACATCGCCGCGGCTCAGCAGCACGTGCACCTGCTCTACTACATCTTCGCCTCCGATCGCACCGCCGGCGCAGTCGCGGACGCTCTGATCGAGGCGGCTCGGCGCGGCGTTCACTGCCGAGTGCTGGCCGACGCCCTGGCGTCACGCGGGTTTTTCCACCGGGACGGCCTGGGGCCAAAGTTGATCGCCGCCGGCGTCGAGGTCGTTCCCGCGCTGTCCGTCGCGCCCTTCCGCCGGCGCATGGCCCGGATGGACCTGCGCAATCATCGCAAGCTGGCGATCATCGACGGCCGCATCGCCTTTGCCGGAAGTCACAATCTCATCAATCCCGACTACGGTGGCCGCCGCGGCAATCCGTGGATCGACCTTACCGCTCGATTCGCCGGACCGATCGTCGGCGAGTTGGCCTCCATCTTTGCCGAGGACTGGGCCTTTGAAACCGGCCGGGAAATCGAAATCCCGTATCCCGACCCGGCTCGCGTCCAATCCGCGAATGGATCCTCCGAAGAAGTGCTGGCCCAGGTGGTCCCGACCGGACCGACCGAGCCCGATGAAACCTATCGCCGGCTGCTTCTGGCGGCCATCCAAAGCTCCCGCCGTGAATTGATACTCACCACTCCCTACTTCGTTCCCGATGAAACGACGCTCCTGTCGCTGATGATGGCCGCCGATCGCGGGGTGTCCGTGAAGCTCATCGTTCCCCAAACCGCCGATCATTTTTTCACCGCCGCAGCCGGCAGGGCGCATTACCTCTCGCTCCTCCGCTCCGGCGTGGAGATCCATCTCTATCGGCCCGCGTTGCTTCACGCCAAGACGACTACCGTGGACGACGCCTTCGCCCTCTTTGGCTCGGCCAATCTCGATGTCCGCAGCTTCACCCTGAATTTCGAGCTAAGCGTCCTGCTCTATGGCAAGGCAATCACCGAGCGGCTCCGGGAGATTCAGAACCAATACCTTTCGCAGTCCATTTCATTGACGTTAACCGATTGGCAGCGCCGGCCGATGGCCAAAGAACTCACCGACCGCGCGGTGTCGCTGCTTTCGCCGCTGCTTTAGAATACAACGACGCCCATGCCCACGATGACCCTCCAGCAAGCGCTCGCCGCCGCGCGCAGTTCCAAAAGGCCGGCCGCCTCGACAAGGCTGAAAAAGTCTATCGCCAGATTTTGGAGCAGGATCCCAAGTGCCCCGATGCGCTGCACCTCTTGGGCGTTCTCCTCTTTCAGCGCGGGCAGCATCAGCCGGCGATCGACTTGATTCGCCGGGCCATCGCACTGTATCCCGCCGGCGCCAGCTATCACTCCAATCTTGCGCGAGTCCTGGTTGCCGCAAACCGTTTGGACGAGGCGATCGCCGCTCACCAGCAGGCCGCGGCGCTTCAGCCGAGCAATGCCCAGGCGCTGAACGATCTCGGCAGCGTCCTGTTCACGGCACACCGGGTCGATGAGGCGATCGCCGCCTACGAGCGCGCCGTCGAGATTCAGCCCGAATTCGCCGGCGCCTGGTCCAATCTGGCCAACGCTCTGCACGCCGGCGGCCGGCTCCCTGAAGCATTTGACTGCTGCAGAAAAGCGCTAGCGATTCAGCCGGATTACGTCGAGGCCAGCGGCGTTCTCGGGAACGTTCTGTGCGACATGGATCGGTTCGACGAAGCCATCGCGGAATACGAAATGGCGATCGCGCTCAAGCCGGACATGCCGGAGCTTTACAACAATCTGGGTCTGGGCCTGTCCCGTCGCGGTCGATTTGACGAAGCGATTGCGGCGCTCGACAAGGCCATCGCATTGCGGCCGGATTATGCGGCGGCATGGAGCAATCGCGCCAAGGCGCTTCGCGATTATGGCCGTCTGGAAGAGGCCGCCGACGCCGCTCGCCGTGCCTTGGCTATTTCGCCCAACCTCGCCGCGGGGCACATGAACCTCGCCGCTGTTTTCCTGGATTGGTCGCGCGTCGCCGAAGCCATCGCATCCGCCCGCCAAGCGCTCGAATTGTCTCCCAACATGATCGGCGCCCACAATCTCCTCGGCAACGCGCTGAAAGATGACGGCTGCGTCGCCGAGGCCATCGCCTCATTCGACCGCGCCTTGGCTGTGAAGCCCGACGAACCGGCCTTCCACAGCAACAAGGTTTACACCATGCAATTTCTCCCCGATTGCGATGCGCGAGCCCTGTTCGAGGAACAACGCCGCTGGAACCATCTGCACGCGATGCCCGTGCAACAATTCGCCGTTCCCCACGAAAACGATCGCTCCCCCGATCGCAAAATCCGCGTCGGTTACGTCTCGCCCAGCTTTCATGCCCACGCCGAATCGTTCTTCGTCGTGCCGCTTCTGGAATCGCACGATCCCGCGCAGTTCGAGTTGCATTGCTATGCCGCAGTCGTTCGGCCGGATGCCGTCACCCAGCGATTGCGCCGCTGCGCCTGTGGTTGGCATGATTGCCTCGGGCTGACCGATGCCGAACTCGCCGATCGAATCCGCCGCGATCGCATCGACATCCTTGTCGATCTGACGATGCACATGGCTCGCAACCGGGCCCTGGCATTTGCCCGCAAACCCGCTCCGGTGCAGGTGGCGTGGCTGGCTTATCCCGGCGGCACCGGCCTCGACGCCATGGATTTCCGCGTCACCGACCCGTGGATTGATCCGCCGGGTGAGGACGAATCGTGTTATCGCGAGCAATCGATCCGCCTGCCCAAATCCTGGTGCTGCTATGACCCGCTCACCGACATTCCGCCAAGCCCCGCGAAAGGCCCGGGCCCCGTTCGGTTCGGATCGCTCAACAATCCCTGCAAGCTCAACGAGCCGCTCCTGCGCCTTTGGGCTCGGGTCATGCAAGCCGTGCCGGATTCCCAATTGCTGCTGCAAGTGATCGGCGAGAATCATCGCCAAAGAATTCTGGACCTCTATCGATCGCTGAATATCGCGCCGCGGCGGCTGGAGTTTGCGGCTCGCTGCGGCCGTGAGGAATATCTGCGCCTCTACGACAAAATCGACGTTTGTCTCGACCCGCTGCCATACAACGGGATCACCACGACCTGCGACGCGCTCTGGATGGGCGTGCCGGTGGTGACGCTCGCCGGCAAAACCGCCGCCGGACGCGCTGGAATGAGCATTTTGATGAACCTCGGCCTGAGCGACTTGACGGCCCGCGATCCCGAGCAATTCGTTGAACGTCGCCGCAGGCGCTGGCTGCGGATGCGCCGCGACGAGCCGATCTTCGCTCCACCCTTCGCCAGCGAATGCGGCAATCACCGCTGATGGACAACCGCCGATTCGCGCATGATATGGAAATGGCCTATCGACAGATGTGGCGGCATTGGTGCGCAAGGTAAATTCCAAATGCAACCGCAGAGACGCTGAGACGCGGAGACGGACGCCGAGAAGTCAAAAACATTTTTGATTTGAAATTTGAGATTTCTACGCGTCTTCCTCAGCGTCTGAATCGCCTCTGCGGTTGCATTTAATTCCTTCGCCGCCCGCCCTTGGCCTGCGGCCTGGCGCTCAGCGGATCGTCCGGCCAGGAATGCTTCGGATAGCGCACGCGCAAATCCTTGCGAACCTGAAAATAGGTCGTCGCCCAAAAGCTCTTAAGGTCCCCCGTAATCTGCACCGGCTGGTAATTCGGCCCCAGCAGATGCAGCACCACCGCCACGCGCCCGGCGGCGAGGAGCGGCGTCTGGCGCAGGAAAAAACCTCTTGAAGCCGAACCTTCAGCACCGGCGGCTGATTCGCCCCATATTCCAGCCGAATCCGGCTCCCGCTCGGCACTTCGATCGCCTCCGGCGCCTGCTCCCGCAGCACGCGATCCAGCGGGAATCCCAGCCGCGCCTCCAGCGCATCGGCCAGCGGCAGACGCTCGATTTCCTCGACGCTCTTCTTTCCGGCGCACAATTCCGCCAGCACATCGCCCAAATCATTTTCATCAAAAGCCGGCCACGGATGCTCCGGCATCCATTTTCGCAACAGCCCAACCCGCGCCAGGAAATTCGCCGCCCGCGGATCGTTCCCGAAAAACTCCGCCGCCCGCGGCCGCAGCGCCGCCGCCAGCGTTTCACCCGAGCCCTCGACCGGCGCATCGCTTTCCTCGGAAAGAACCAGGTCGCGATACCGAACCACGCCGCGCCCCATGACTCGCTTGCGCCGCTCATCGAACACCGTCGTGCGCTGGCGCGAAATCGATTGTGGAAACATTTCCAAAAGCCACTCTTGACGAATCGCGCTAGCGATGCGCACCAGCACTTGCGCGTTGCAGAGCGCGGATCGTCCCGCGCATCGAGGGCCAGGAATAATTCCGATTGCCTCACGACCGATTCCGCATCCAGCCGCACCCCGCCCCCGCCCGTCATCGCCGCCGCGGCCCGGTCCCCGGCCCGACGGCGGCAAACGCGATCGGGATACGCCCAAAGCAGCAGCTTCAGCAGCGTCTCATCCGACGGCCGTTTCGGATGCATGTCGTCCAGCCGCCTGCTGATCCGCCGCAACTCATCCCTCACCTGCGCCACCTGCCGTGCCGCGATCGGATCGATCCCGCGATCGCCCAGATGCGCCGCGAAGCGATGCCGCTGGGCCTCGGCCAAATCCTGCATTCGAATCAGCAGATCGCTGTCCCCCTGCGTCGCCGGCCCGCGGGAATGCATCGGCTGGCTGAAATCCGGACGGCGAATATCCCGCTCGCAGAGCAAAGCGGCCAGGGTCGCGCCTTCCTCCGTGCATCCGGCCTCCGCCGCGGCGCACAGCAGCCGTCCGATCCGCGGATGCAGCGGCAGCGAGATCAAGCGTTTCCCGAGCGGCGTCACGCTTCCTCCGTCGAGAGCCCCAAGCATCTCCAGCAGTCGCTGGGCCGATTCCAGCGCCGCAACCGGCGGCCGCTCGAACCACCCAAACGCCGCCGCATCCGCCTTCCCCCAGGCGTGCAAATCCAGCACCGCGCCGGCCAGGTCCACGCGCATGATCTCCGGCAATTCAAATTCATCCAACTCCGCCTGCTGCTTGGCCGACCACAATCGCAGGCACGTTCCCGGCCCGGTGCGTCCGGCCCGCCCAGCGCACTGCGTCGCCGACGCCTTGCTGATCCGCTTCAGCTCCAGCCGATCCAGCCCGCGCCGTGGATCAAACGCCGGCACGCGTGCCCATCCGCCGTCAATCACCCACCGCACTCCTTCAATCGTCAGCAACGTCTCGGCAATGTTGGTCAACAGGATGATTTCTGCCGGCCGCACGGCCTGAGCGCCAGCGTCTGCCGCTCGGCCGGCAGACTTCCATGCAGCGGGAAGATCGCCAGATCGCATCGCTCGGCCACCGACTCCAGCAGGCGCCCGACGCGCCCGATTTCCTGCGCCCGGGCAAAAACACCAGCACGTCTCCGCCCGATTCCGCGCGCCCGATCACATCCTCGACCGCCGCCGCCACGCGATCCGCCATCGCCGCCGAGCCGCTCGATCGATATTCAATCTCCACCGCGAACGTCCGCCCCGGAACCCGCACCACCGGACAATCCCCCAAGAATCGCGCAGCCGTCTCCGCCTCCAAAGTCGCCGACATCACGATCAGCAGCAAATCAGGCCGAACCGTCTGCTGCATTTCCCGCAGCATGGCGATGGCCAGATCGATGTGCAGCGAGCGCTCATGGAATTCGTCGAGCACAACCGCCCCGACGCCCTCGAGAAACGGATCGTCGAGCATCTGCCGCGTAAGGATGCCCTCGGTCAGCACGCGAAGCCGAGTTGTTTTTCCGATCCGTTTTTCAAACCGGATTTGATACCCCACTTCCCCGCCGATTTCCCAACCGTTCTCCTCGGCAATCCGCTGAGCCGCCGCCCGCGCCGCCACCCGCCGCGGCTGCAGCATCACCAGATTCGGATGCTCCGCGGGCAGAATCCGGGAGCGCAAAATCGCCGGCGGCACGCGCGTCGTCTTCCCGGCCCCCGGCTCGGCGACAATCACGAGCGACTTCGCCTCTCGAAGTCGCCGAACAATCTCCGGCAGATGCGCGTCGATCGGCAGGGGGGTCAGGGGAATCATGCAGGGCTGCTCTGTAGAAAGCCTCTCATTTTGCCGGTGTCCCGCCGGGAAACAGGCTGGAAAACCGGGCATTTCTACAGCGCAAGTCAGTTCCTGGATATGGTGCCGATGGCCGCTTCGATCTTCTCCAGAGTGCGAACGGACGGAATATGTTTGCCGGATTCCAGACGGCTGATCGTCTCGACTCGGATTCCCGCCCGCTTGGCCAGTTGGGCCTGGGTCAGTTTGGCCTTCTTTCGCAGCAGGATGACCTTGTTGCAGAGCATCACCCGTACCTGATCGGGGGAAAAGCTGCCGTCGGCATTGGGAGGCGGCCCGGGAAGCAGATCAGGATCGGGAAGGTGCTTGGCGAAGCGATCCCACTCATCACGGGGGATCATCACGTATTTTCTTCCATCCATCACGACATCATGCAGGGTCATGGCATCACCGGCATGTCAATACGGTAGAAAATACGACATCGGATGTCAAGTGGTCAACGGGAAATACGGGATCCTCAGGCACATTCCCTCTGCAGCATCGTCCGTAAACGAGGGGCTTTCCTGGCGCCGATCAGGTATAATACGGCTGGATTAAATGCTTGACCTCATCGAACAAAATCGCTTTGAAATCGAATCGCTTTGCCGCCAGTACCGCATCAAACGGCTGGACCTGTTCGGCTCCGGGCGCGGGAAGATTTCGACGCCGACGACAGTGATTTGGATTTTTTTGTTGAGTTCGAAGATTTGGGGTGGAAGGGGTCTTCAGATCGTTACTTTGGCCTGCTTCATGGCCTGGAAGATCTGTTTGATAGAAAGATCGACCTCGTCGAACGGAAGGCTGTCACCAATCCTTATTTTCTTGAACTCGCCGACGCGCACCGCCAACCGGTCTATGTCGCCGCAATCGCGAAAGCTTCTTGAGGATATGCGGGACGCGGCGGAGGGCATTGCCGCGTTCACGCGCAACCGCGCGCTCCCTGATTATGTCGCCGACAAACAACTTCGCTGGTCGATTGAACGAGGCTTTGAACTTATCGGTGAAGCGTTGTCCCAACTGTACAAGGCGGACCTAAAAGTTGCCGAGCAAATCAGCGAGCATCGCAAGATCATCAGCTTCCGCAATGTGTTGATCCACGGCTACAGCACAATCGACCACGAGAAAACTTGGGACATCGTGCAGAGCAATTTGCCCACCTTACGGAACGAATTGGATCGCTTGCTTCGTGGATGACCTCAAGTTTCCTCTACTTCAGCCTCTCCGGATTCAGCCCCCGCAGTTCCTTCACCACAAACCGCCCGTCCTTGCGGATCAACTTGTCGTCGAACCACATTTCCCCGCCGCCGGCTTCGGGGGTTTGTCGCATCACCAGGTCCCAGTGAATCGCGCTCTTGTTGCCATTGCTGGCTTCGTCGTAGCACGCGCCGGGCGTGAAATGAATGCTCCCGGCGATCTTCTCGTCGAAAAGAATGTCCTTCATCGCCTTCACGCAATGGGGATTGAAGCCGATGGCGAATTCGCCCACATATCGCGCTCCGGCATCGGTATCCAAAACTTCGTTGAGCTTGTCGGTCGCGGTGCTGGAAGCTTCCACGATTCTTCCGTCCCGGAAGACCAGGCGAACGTCGTTGTGCGTCGTGCCGCGGTAGATGGTGGGGCAGTTGAAGCGAATCACGCCACTGGCGCTCTTCCGCACCGGCGCGGTGAAAACCTCCCCATCGGGAATATTCACCCGCCCGTCGCAGCAGATCGCCGGAATGTTTTTGATGCTGAAAGTCAGGTCCGTTTCGCCCGGCCCCTTGAGGCGCACGCGATCGGTTTTCTCCATCAGCTTCTTCAGCGGCTGCATGGCCCGGCTCATCTTCGCGTAATCGAGCGTGCAGACGTTGAAATAAAAATCCTCGAACGCCTCGGTGCTCATCTCCGCCATCTGGGCCATCGACGGGTGCGGCCAGCGCAAAACACACCAGCGCGTTTTTTTGATCCGCACGTCACGATGGACCTTTTCCCAGACCGTCAACTCGTAGAGTTTTTGCTTCTCCGCGGGGACGTCGGAAAGCTCCGAAACATTCGGACTGCCGCGCGCCCCGATATAGCACTGCACGTTTTGCATCTGCAGCTTTTCGACGCGGGCGATGAGTTCCCATTGTTCCGGATGGCCGTCGAGCATCAGCGCCCGGTTGATCTCATTGCTCTTGAGCATCACCAGCGGATGTCCGCCGGCCGCCCTGGCATGGCGGATCAGCGCGGCGCTGAACGCGTGCGGCACGTCGATCGCCTCGATCAGAATTTTCTCCCCCTTTTTCACGGCGCAGGAATAATCGATCAACATCTTGGCCAGCTTGTCGATGCGTGGATCATGCATGAGGGGCTATATATCCAGCGCCGCGGGGCGCCGCAATCCGATGCAGCTTGAAGAACCGCCAGCGGAGCGATACGATTACGAAAAACCAAGGGCGATTAGCTCAGTTGGCCAGAGCGCACGGATCACACCCGTGAGGTCGCAGGTTCGAGCCCTGTATCGCCCATTTTCACTTCTTCGCACTGCGTCACATCATCTCGCACAGAATCGCAAGCTCCGGCAGATGGGGTGTCTGTGGAATCTGAGCCGGAACATCGTGCGACATCCTGCAATGCCTTGTGAGCAGATGCGGCGCCTGATTCTGCACCGCCTGTTTCAGACGCTGCTTCCGCCGTCTTTACAAAATGCTCATCCGCGGGGTGCAGTTCCGCAGCGATATATGACTCAACTGCTGACGAACCGATCGGCTACGCTGATGAGCGACGTCGAAAGCTGGTTGGCTATGGCGTAATTCCAGTGGCCAACATCGTGTCGCAAAAGTGGAAGCGATATACGCAAAACATGAGGCACGCGAAGAGCAACCAGGCCGGTTTTCAGGGGGATTTCGACAATTCCCCGTTCATTGCTCATCATTAGGGGCAAATCACTTTAAGACGGTTTTTTTATTGTGTTTGGCCGGCGCTGGTCGTTAGACTATTGCGTCCCTGACGGGATAACGTCGATCCGACCGTGGTCATTTCGGATCTTCAACGACCTGATGATCGCAAAGCATTGTTACCCGGTCCGAGATTGGCAACCCGTTTGGGTCCGAGCGGAATCGATAGCGCATGTTGCGCTGCATTGAGAGACGCCCTCGTGCTTTTTTATTGAAGGGAGAGCAGCCATGTCGACTCTTTTGGAGCGAGCGAAAGCCCTTATTTCCAGCAAACCGGCGGCTTTGGGGGCCCTGGTGATCGTACCGTTGGCGAACGCGGCGATGACGGGGGTTTCCATTGCGGCAGAGCCGTATTCGTTCTACAGCGGGTTGACCTATTTTACTTCGTACAGCGGTTCCATTGCCGATTTTACTGTGAGCAGCGGTTGCGGGGCGACGGCAACCGCGACGGATCTGAGCCTTTTCACTACGGCCCCAATCTCCATTTCTGGCGGAACTTACCAGGCCGCTGATGCCACCTCTTTGAACTTGGAGTGGACGGGAACTTTGGACACCTCGGCGTTCCCGCTGAACGCCAGCGCCGTTGAAATCAATTACGATTTCAGCATCGACCCATATGGGAGCGGTAGCGGTACTGTCTCATGGGCATTAGATAACGACATCGGGGGCATACCGCTCGATGTGTCGAGCAGTTCCGGCTATTCCGGAGGCATCGCCGACCAGATCCAGGGAACTTTGCTCGCGCCGGTCACCTCCACGACCTTCGACAGCAAATGGTCGACGGAGTTGGAAGTTAGCTGGACAAACGAGTCCAGTACCGCAGAGCTCTCCATCAGCGTGCCTGAGGGAGCATCGATTGACTTGAGCGAGGTTCCGGAACCGGCGAGCCTGGGCGTGGTGGGAGTGGGGGCAATTGGGCTGTTGACGCGTCGTCGGCGGCGGGCCTGACAAATCATGGACGTGGCGGTAACGTAATGCGGGCCGGCCTGAGTGGAATCAGGCTGGCCCTTTTTCTTGCGCCGGATCAACCTTTCCCGGAGAAACGCTGACGTAACCGCCAGAGGCTGAGGGTATGGGTAAGCGAAGGGTTTTGCTTCACTTGGGACAATTGCCAGGGGATCCGGCGAGCGGGGCGGCGCGGTCGATGCTGGGGACGGTGGAGATGCTGGCGGCGGATGCCCAGCAGTGGGAGGTGTTTGCGCTGGGGACTTCCGCGAGCGAAAAAAGGGGAGGTTTGGATTTAGAGGAGCACTTTCGACAACTCGGGCTTAGACCGGAGGAAAAAGATTTTCGGGGGCGTCGAACCTGGCGGTATGAGCATCGAGGCGTAAAGCATTGCGTTTTGGACGTGGGGAAAGTCGGCCCGCGGGAATGGGAGAAACTTTACCGCGGGATATTCGACAGCCTGTACGAACAAACATTACGGAAGCAGCGGATCGATGTGGTGGTGACTTTTGGAGGAACCCGCGAAGCCCTTTCGCGCCGACGGATAGCGCGGAAACGAAGGTGTGTTGTGGTCTTCGGCCTGAGGAATTGGGGATATCTGGTGCCGGGAGCGTTTAAGGACGTGGATGCGGTGTTTACACCCAGTGAGTTTTGCACGGCCAAGTACCGGCGCGAGGTGGGGCTGGAGAGCACGCCAATTCCGGTGCCGATGGAGTGGGAGGACGTGGTCGCGCAACAGCAGGAGCGGTTATTTATTACCTCGATCAATCCATCGCCGGAGAAGGGGCTGTTTTTTTTGCGCGGCTCGTGGAGGAACTGGGCGTGAAGAGGCCGGATATTCCGGTCCTGGTGGTGGAATCGCGGGGCATTGGCGGGCAGTTGATTGCGGCGGGGCGGACCGCCGGTTTTGAGCTTTCGCGACATGAAAGTTTGATGCTATCGCAAGGGGTCGCCAAGCCTCGGGACATTTACGCAGTGACGAGGGTGCTTTTGGTGCCCAGCCTATTGGAAGAGACGGCGGGACGTGTGGCGGCTGAAGCTATGGTGAATGGGATACCGGCACTTGTGTCTGACCGCGGCGGATTGCCTGAGACGGTTGGAGAAGGGGGGATTGTCCTGCCGCTACCCAAAGAGATGATGCCGCTATCGCGAGTGGTGGCCACGGCCCAGGAGGTTCAGGAGTGGCTGAAGTGGATTGAACGGCTGGTGGATGATGAGGAGTCTTATGCGCAGTGGAGCGAGAAAGCGCTGCGGGCGGGGGCGCGGTATCGTCCAGAGCGGCTCAGAAAATTAGTGGGGACATTTTTTGCGGGGGTGCGGCGGCGATAGCCCTTTCCGAAGAAGAAGGCAAAGAAGTGACATGGGAGCTGCACCGCTTCGATCTCCCGATTCTGTCGCCGCCTTTAAGAAGTGCTTATCGATGAATTGAAGATGGCGATGTTCTTTCTCCGCGCCGAGGAATCATGGCCGCCCAGTTCAGCAGCTCGCCGCCTGGCTATTGTTGGCCTTCGTCCGGTAACGAAAGCTGATCCCGCCGCTGATCTGTTGCAATTCCCACAATCATTCTAAACGCACGGCGGCTCCAGGACGATTCTACGGATGCGGTTGCGCGCCGGATACCTCAACGGAAAATCGGAACCGATATGGAACAGAACACACCAATGGATTACCTCGCTCCGGACATTTCCGAGCTTGCGCAGCGAGGCGTCAGAGCGGCCGGCGACCCATTAAACAGATCAAAGGGCGAGCAGAACCAGATGACGCGCGCGGTGGCCCGGCGGCTGCTTCCCGCGTGCGTGGTCACCCCAGCCTTGCTCTGGTGGGTGCTGATCTTCGGAGTGCATCGCGGATGGTATGAATTGGAAACCTGTCTCATTCTGTTCGTCTATTCGGTGACAGTGGTGTTTGGGGTGATCGTCTGCCTTAACCTGAAGAGATTATCGCGGATGGACGCCCAGAGGGCGCAAGCCCAGGAGCAGACGAGGCTCGCCAAGGACGCCGCCGAGGCCGCCAATCGATTCAAGTCGATGTTCTTTGCGAACATCAGCCACGAGATTCGCACGCCGCTCACGGCCATCAACGGCTTTGCGGAGCTGTCGCTGAACTCGGAGCGAACCGACCAGCAGCGACTGGCTGATGCCCGAGTCATTCGCCGAAACGGCGAGCACCTGCTGACTCTGATCAACGACATCCTGGATTTATCCAAGATCGAAGCGGGAAAGATGTCCGTCGAACGGATTCTGTGCTGTCCCGCGCGAGTTGTCGGCGATGTCTGTTCGATGCTGAGTCATCGCGCCGCCGAAAAGGGCCTGACGCTGGAGGTGAACTTCGAGGCGCCCATCCCGAAAATGATCCGGACCGACCCGACGCGGCTGCGCCAGGTGTTGATCAACCTGATCGCCAACGCCATCAAGTTCACGAAGGAAGGCGGCGTGCGCCTGGCCGTATCGATCAAGCCATCACTGCACGCCGTGAATCCACTGCTTGAGGTGAAAATCACGGACACAGGAATTGGCATCGCGCCGCAGCAGCAGGCGTCGCTGTTCCAGCCGTTCGTGCAGGGTGACGCAACCATAACCCGGCAATACGGGGGATCCGGGCTGGGGCTGGCGATCTCGCGGCATTTTGCCCGGTGCTGGGCGGGGGGATCGCGCTCAGCAGCGAGCCGGGGCGCGGAAGCACGTTCACGGTTACGGTTGCGGCCGACTCACTGGTGGGCGCGGCGATCTACGAGCGCCCCGAGGAGGCGATGAACGGGCAAGACAACTTCACCGGGCCGAACGTCCGCATCAGCGGATCGGTGCTGGTGGCGGAAGACGGCATCGACAACCAAGCCCTGATCGTGGCCAAACTGGGTGAAACCGGATTGAAGCTCGAGATCGCTCCCGATGGTCAAGTCGCCTGCGACAAAGTGCTGGCGGCAGCCGCACGCGGCACTCCTTTCGACTTGATCCTGATGGACGTGCAGATGCCGGTGATGGACGGCTTCACCGCCACGCTCCAGCTTCGCAGCAAGGGATACCGTGGTCCGATCATCGCGCTGACCGCAAATGCCATGGATCGCGACCGCTCCAAGTGCCTGAACGCCGGGTGTAATGAATTCGTGGCCAAACCCATTCAGATGGAAAAGCTGCTCAAGGCGATGGGCCGCTATCTAAAGGTTGTCCCGGTTGTTCCGGCGCCCGCGCTCACGGAGGGCGCCTCCGCCGCCGCGGCCAGCCGCGCGGCCCAAGCCCAGAAATTCCACCAAGAGCTTCCCGACGAGATTGCCCAGATCGAGCAGGCAATCGAGCGCCAGGACCGCGAGCAGGTCAAGGAAGTTGCGCAATTGCTACTTGGCAAGGCGGCGGCGGCAGGACTGAAGGACGTGGTTCCGCAAGCCGCCAAGCTGTTGCACTCCGCCGAGAGCGAACCGTCGTGGATCGTGTTGCGTCAAGCGGCCACCGAGTTTGCCCGCGATATTCAGCCGGAGTCCCAGAGCCAGGCGGCTTGAGCGCCATCTCTTGAACATCCCGGGATTGGACGTGGAGACAATCAATCTATCGAATCATCGCTAAGGAGAGGTTGTGGACGGCGTGCCGTACAGAAACGTGCCGCCATGTTCCGGTTCGCCCGGCTCGCGCACCGTTCGTTCGCAACCGATGGCCGCCGATAGCAGGGCGATGACCGAGAGAACCAGGAGCCAGCGTCGCATGGCCGGGAGTCTAGCGTGAGCGAGAGAGGAAATACAACCGCCTCCTGGTTGCATTTCTATCGCTTGATTCGAATCACCTGCTCGACGGCGTCGCAGACGCGGCCGCATATCAGGTCCTGGCTCAGGGATTGCCTCAGCACCGTCTGAGCGGTCCGGCCCATGGATTGCAACTGGGCGGATGACATCCCATGAAATCGGCGGATGGCATCGACCGCGCCGGCGACGTTGCCGTGGCGGATCTGGATGCCGATGTCGTGCTGATCCAGCAGATCGCTGATGTGCGAGGGGCGCGGTCCGAGGAAAAGAATCGGCCGGGCCGCTGCCATCGCCCCGTATATCTTGCAGGGATGGATGATGCCGACCATCTCCTCGCCGAGGGACACGATGTGAACGTCCGCGGCGGAAAGCGAATGTTTCAGATCCGCCAGCGGTTGATAGGGGAGCGAAATGGCGTTGGCCAGTTCGTGATTGCGAATGTAATCCTCGACCTGTCGCTTGGCGCTGCCGCCGCCGACGAACAGGAAACGAATGTCCGGTTCGGCCTTGAGGCGCACGATGGCGTTGAGGATCGTGGTCAGCGGGTTGCTCGGGCTGTGATTCCCGCTGTACATGATGATGAATTTGCCGGCGAGATTGTGGCGCGTTCGGAACGGATTGTGCGCGGGAATCGACGAATCATCGGCGTGCGTCTCATGCGGCCACGGGGGCAAGACGCATATTTTCAGCCGGGGGATTCCGCATTTGGCCAGGCGGTAGGCCATGAAACGGTCTAAGGCGATGACCAGGGAGCTTCGCCGGAGGATGAATTTGTTGGCGGCCTCGAGCAAGCGGCAAATCCAGTCGGTCTCCTTCAGCTTACCGAGGGCGACGAGTTGGTCGGGGTTGAGGTCCATGGCCCAATAAACAACCGGAACACGGCGGAACGCGGCCACGATGCTCAGCGGCAGGCCGATCAGCGGCGGCGAGGTGCTGAAGAAAATGCCCGCCAGCCGCGGCGCACACAGGGCCGCGAGGAACGCCTGGATCATGAACACCGCCGTGCCCAGGACGCGGAGCGGCATCGACTTCTTTCCGAAGGATGCGAAGGGGAACCGGCGAACGTCCGCGCAGCCGATCGTCTCCCGGCGGGGATACTGAACGCTCGGGTCTTCGTAGCCTCGGGCCGAAGCGTAAACGCGGAGGTCATATTTCCCGCTGGCGTGACCGCGCCGGGCCAGTTCAACGGCCACGTCGGCCATGTGCTGGCCCACGCTGGCGGGGTCGGGGACGAAGACCTGGCTGACGATCAGCACCGTCTTGCGCTTCACCGGGATGGGAGGCATTGATCGCTTGATATCGCGGCTCAGGCGGATTGACGTTTGCCGGCCATCTGATCGTAAATCCAGCGATAGGTTTTTTCCATGCCGACGCGCAGCTTGGTGTTCGGCTCCCAACCCAGGAGCTTTTTGATCAGCGTGTTGTCGCTGTTTCGGCCGTTGACGCCCTTGGGGGCATTGAGATTGTAGCTGCGTTTCAGCTTGATGCCCGCGATGTCTTCAACGATGTCCACGAGCTGGTTGATGGAAACCAGCTCGTTGCTGCCGAGATTGATCGGCTCGATGATCTCGCTCCAGAGAATGTCCTGCATGCCCTTGAGGCAATCGGTGATGTACATGAACGATCGGGTCTGGTGTCCGTCGCCCCAGATTTCGATGGCATGTTTTCCCGAGAGCTTGGCATCGATGACTTTTCGGCTGATGGCGGCGGGGGCCTTTTCGCGGCCGCCGTCGTACGTGCCGTGCGGGCCGTAAACATTGTGAAATCGGGCCACGCGCGTCTTGAGCCCGAAATCCTCCCGGAAGTGCCGGCACATCCGCTCGCTGAAGAGTTTTTCCCAGCCGTAGCCGTCCTCGGGCTGGCCAGGATAGGCATCCTCTTCCTTCAGCGCGGTGACGTTGACATCGCGCTGCTTGTCGGCGTTGTAAACGCAGGCGCTGGAGGCATAGAAATAGCGATCCACGCCGCAATCCCGGGCGGCCATGCACAGATGCGTGTTGATCAGCACGCTGAGCATGCACAGGCAGCGGTTGTTTTCAATGAATCCCATCCCGCCCATGTCCGCGGCCAGGTTGTAAACGATTTTCGCGCCGGCCAGCGACTTGTAGCACGCTTCCTTGATCTGCAAATCGAGTTGGAGGTTTTCCGCATCCGGGAAACGCTGATACCACTCGTCAAACGGCTTGATATCGACGGCCCGGATATTTTTGTGTCCCTTGGCCAGCAGATCGCCCACCAGGTGACCGCCGATGAATCCCCCGGCTCCGCAAACAACGACTTTGTCATTCAGATTGGCCATGGTTACCTCTGTGCATCGTCCGAAATCGGCAGCGTCTCCAATTGTCGAAAAGGGACTTGCCGTAAGTTTTACGGGACGGTTCGGGTAATGGCAACAATTATCGAACCTTCGGTATAATGACCGCATGACGATTCAGGAAATCCAGCGGCTGAGGGAGAAAAAGCCGTTCCAGCCGTTCCGAATTCTGACGGCCGATGGACTATCTTATGACGTGATGCATCCCGAGAACCTCGGCCAAACGCCATCGGGCCGGATTATATGGATCGGCCTGCCTGATGATTCCAGCGTGCGGTTGGATTTATTGCTCGTCACCGGTATCCAAGAAGGGATCAGGCCGCGAAGGAATGGCTCAGGACGACGGGCGGGATAGGCCAAGGGTTGTCGTCACCGGTAGTTCGCTCCAGGTCTGTCGATGCCGTGGATTTAATTCAGAGCTGTCCCGTTTTATTTGTCCGTCGAGCATTTGTTGGGTCGGGTTGGGCTCGGAGGCGGTCATGGGGGTATTGTCATTGGTCATTGGTCACTACTGTCCGGTCATAACTCGAATAGGTTCATCTGCTTGTGATTCTCGAATTTCAACAGATTCATGCCTTCTGGCGAAAACGCCTGGTTTATGGGGGTTTTCTCGAAGATCGACACGCTCAGGATTTGTGTCATTTCGTGCAGGCTCGCCTCCACGCCGAGGCGTTTGCGGACGATGGCGATCAGCAGGTACACCGTCACCGCAATCCAGATCTGCGTCTTGACGGCATTGGCGCTGGTGCCGAAAAACGCCTTGATCCGCAAATGCTGTTTGATCCATTTGAAGAACAATTCGATCTGCCAGCGGAGGCGGTACAGATCGGCGATCGTGCGGGCCGGAAGCACAAAGTTGTTGGTGAGGAACGTCAGCCGCCGGTTCCGCTCGGCATCGTAAAAGCGGATGCGCCGCAGCGGTTGGGGATATCCCTTGCGGGTATAGAACCAGATCAATCGGATGGTTTGATCGCAGAGGATGCCTTGGTCCGGGGCTGCGGGGGCGGATGCGATGCGCCGGAATCGCAAGTTCTTTTTGGCCCGGGTCACGAAGAAGGCGGCATGCATCGTGAAGCGGTGAAGCCGGGCAAAATCCATATAGCCGCGATCCATCACGTAGAAGGCGCCCGGCTCGATCACCAGATGATCCAGGAAGTTGACATCGTGGGTTTTCGCCGCGGAAATCCGCAGGAAACTGGGGATATTGCCGCGCAGGTCCATCTGCGTGTGCAGCTTGATCGCGTGCTGGGTTCTCTTGAAAACGGCCCAGGGAAACAGGCCCATGCAGACGTCGATGATCGTCGCGTCCAGGGCATACAAGTTGCCGTTGACGTTGACGCCCAGGTCGTGATCGCGATAGAGCCGCCGGGCTTGGGGGATCAACGTTTGGGCGAAGTCCGCGAAGATTCGCCAGTCGCGCGCCTCGTTGGCGTCGGCCAGGGTGCTGCGCGAGATGCCGCCGCGAAAGCCCAGGTGATAGCGAGCCGATCCGAGCGACCCCAGGCAGGCGACGATGTCGCGCAAGCTTTCGCGGAAGGTGAATTGTGCGAAGGCCATGGAGAGGAACTGATCCCAACAGGAGAAGCGTCGCACGCGATGATTGCCGCGATAGCGGGCGACACATTTGCGGAACTCGTGGATGGAAAGATGGTCGATCATCTGGGCGAACAAGGCGCGTCCGAAATTCATCGCGGGAGCCTAACGCCCCGGCGACGGCGGAATCAGGCCGATCGACGTTCAAATCGATTACGACGGTCGATATTGTTTCAGCACGGTAAAACAAGGCCATATTCCACATGCTCGAAAAGTTAGCCGGACAGTAGTGGTCATTGGTCATTGGTCATTGGAAAGCTACGGAGGTGGTTTTGGGTCGGAGGCGGCGGTAACAAAAGCCTCGTTTTCGGGGGTGTGGCCGGGGGTTTCGTTACCGTTACCAGAGACAGTGAGTTGAAAAAGCATCGAAGGGCGGCCGTTTTTGCGCGGCCAGGTGATCTGGCCCAGGCCGGCGTCGACCAGGCTTTGGAGGAAAGAAGTCGCGATGTTGACCGAGGCTCGGAAGCGACGGGAGCATTGCATGAGTTGGCGCGGGGTCACCCGGCCGCCGAGGGATCGGATGAGATTCATCAGGCGGTCGAAGTCGCGCTGGTCGTCATCGGTGGGATCGAGGCTGAAAGACCGCTGGGCCTGGGCGGGGAATTCACGGACTATCTCCGGGAGCCGCGAAAGCGGAGCGGGGGAATGGGCGAGAACGGGGTTTGGAGTAAGAATGGGGGTCCCTCTACATCTCTAGCTGGGAGGTGAAAGTTTTGTGCCTGGTTTGGGGGTGGGAAGGGGGAAAAATTTTGGCGGATGCAAATGGGCAAGAGATTGCAATGGGAGTGGTGTTCCCGCGGATAGGGGGAGATTAAAACGAAATTAGAACGGGACAGCTCTGAATTCTACGTTGTCTGAGGGGCATAGTTTCGTTCGGTCAATTCGCCGCGATGGGATTCGAACCATGCGATTGTTCTTTGCAGGCCGGTTTCCAAGGTTGTCTGGGCGGTGAAGCCGATCGCTTGCTTGGCGCGTGTTACGTCCAGGCATCGCCGCGGCTGGCCGTCCGGCTTGGTTGGGTCCCAGATGATTTGGCCGGTGAAATTGCTCAGGCGGGCGATTAGTTCCGTTAACGCTTTGATCGTGATTTCGCGGCCGCTGCCTAGGTTCATCGGGTCTGGGGAATCGTATTTTTCAAGCGAAAGGACGATGGCCTCGGCGCAGTCCTCGACGTACAGGAATTCCCGGCTGGCGGAGCCTGTGCCCCAGGCGGTGATCTGGTTTTGGCCGGCTAATCTGGCTTCGACGCATTTGCGGATCAGGGCGGGGATGACATGGCTGGAATGAAGATCGAAGTTGTCGCGCGGGCCGTAGAGATTCACCGGTAATAGATAGATCGCGTTCAGGCCATATTGCTGGCGGTAGGCTTGGCACATGACTAGCAGCGATTTTTTGGCGATGCCGTAGGGGGCGTTGGTTTCTTCGGGATAGCCGTTCCATAGGTCGGCTTCGCGGAAGGGGACGGGGGTGAATTTCGGATAGGCGCAGATCGTGCCGATCTGGACGAATTTCTTGATCGCGTGGATGCGAGCCTGTTCGATGAGGTGCAGGCCCATGGCGAGGTTGGCGAAGAAGAATCGGCCGGGGTTGTCGCGGTTGGCGCCGATGCCGCCGACTTCGGCCGCCAGGTGCATCACCACGTCGGGGCGAAATTCGCGGTAGAGGCGCTGCACATCGGCCTCGGAGGTGAGATCGAAATCGTTTCGGCGGGGAACGAAGAGGTTTTGGTATCCGCGAGCGCGCAGCTTTTCTGCGACAACCATGCCCAAAAATCCGCCGCCGCCGGTCAGCACGATTCGATCGTTGATGGAGAGGTTCATGTCGCAAGTCCCTGGCTCGACAGCACTCCCGGCTAACCCTGCACGGCATCGCCGAAAAATTCCGATATTTTCCTTGTGGCGGATATCGTCCCATAATAATATGCGGCCGTGGCCTTAAGGGAAGGACACGTCAATGCGTAAAGCCCTTTTCTCGGGAGGGTGCATGAGAACCGCAATTTTCACTCGGCGTCGGCTGCTTCTTTCATTGTGCCTGGGATTGGCTGTGTTCGGGTGGCAGCTTCGCGCCCGAGCGGACGTGACCATAGAGGACAGCGGTTACACGTTCGAGAAGGATCAGCCAACGGATACCGCGAAGCTATCCTGGACGAGAATTGTCGCTCTGTTCAACCAGTATCTGTCCAACGCGAAACAGCTCAATGTGTTTACGGCCACATGTAAATCCGGAGGGCTGGCCAACGCCGCCAGTGGGCTGAAGACGGTTCCCTACGTCGTCAGCACGGCCACGACGGTGGACCAAAACACCACGGACGGATGGAGCACGGCGAACAAGAACCCACCGGGCCGCTTGCCGAAGCATGATACCAGCGATGACGTTGTGGACGACAGTTTTTATTACAGCTACACCGCATACGCCACCAAGCAACTCCGCACCGGGGTGTCAACCGTTCAACAAATCCATGATTCGGCGAAGAACAACATGGCGGTGGACACGGCGGTCGGTGGGACGCCGCAACTGGTCACGGGCAATGGCGGAAACGCGGCGACGAACATCAACGCCGGCGCCAGCAGCCTGGCGATGGTCTTTGCCGGGAACATGGCTCGTCTGCATACGGATTTGCCGGATCAACCTTATCTGGCGTTTAAGCCGCTGGTCACCACGACCAGCTACTATCTTTACGACCAGAATCCCAGCACGACGAATAAGATTACGATCGCCGGCGACGGCACGCTTACGAGTTTTAAGGCCGGCCTGGCCAACCTCCAGACCGCGATCGACGCTAATAAGTCAAACGTGACGACCAACATATTGCTGGAGGGGCATGGTTACGCCACCGAGAAGAACGTCACTCCCGCACCGGGGGCGATCCCGGCCACACCCAAGCAGGGCGAGGAGATTGCCCCTCCACCCACGGGCGGGGGGATTCAACTGAACATTGGGATGGATCCCGGATTCTGGTCGGATCTGCACGAAGGCGTCACGCAGTCCACCCCCGGCCTTTTCCGCGCGGAGCAGCCCGACTTTTTCCTGGCGATTTCCGAGGGAAGCATTTCTCAGCCGGTTGGCATCTCCATTGACGGAATCTCGCTGGGTGATTTCAGCATCAACGTTCCATCCAGCGGCGGGGCGATGCTTGACGTTCCCCTGAGCGACTCGTTTCTTTCCCAGCTCTTTGCCGACGAACCCACCATGCCGTCGCATATCCCCATCACGTTTGACTTGGCACAGGGTGATTCGTTCCGGCTGGCGCTGGCGGATGACATTCTCGACGATCCGACTTACACGCAGCCGGAGTATGGCACGGGCATCGGTCTGGACGTGGAAGCGGTTGAAGGAGTGGAACCCGTTCCCGAGCCGGTGGGTCTGGCTCTGGCTGTGCCGGTGTGTCTGCTTCTGCGCCGCACTCGCCGGGCCGCGCGCGGCTAGGTCGCAAACGTCTCCTTCTTAGTAACTGCTAGGCAGAGGCAAATTCCGACGGCGGGCGGTGACGGGAAGCGACGGCTTGGAGCAAGGGATTTTGTTGATTCGTTTCCAAAGGAGACGGAGTCATGTTGATTAGACGATTTTCTATCGTGTTCGTGGGTGTTGCGGCCACACTTGCGCTCCCCGAAGCCCGCGCCGCAACGATGTACGTCTCCACCGGCAGCCAAGGCATTGTCCAAGTTGACTCCGCTGGCGTGGTGAGTCCTTATGCGACCCTACCCATCGGCTCCGATCCCAACGGTCTGGCCTTTGATGGTAGCGGCAACCTTTACGCAGCCGACCATGCCACCAATCAGATCAGCAAGATCACCCCCGGCGACTTGGTGAGTCTCTTTGCAACCGTTCCAGGCGGCTCCGAACCCACCGGTTTTGCTTTTGATGGCAGCGGCAACCTGTTTGTCACGGAGACCATCACGGACAAGATCGACAAGATCACCCCGGGCGGCGTGGTGAGCCCCTTTGCGACCCTGCCCGGCGCCACGCCATCCGGTCTGGCGTTTGACGACAGCGGCAACCTCTACGTGGCGGATAGCGCGTCTAACCAAATCAGCATGATTACCCCCGGCGGCGTGGTGAGCCCCTTTGCGACCCTGCCGGGCGGTTCCGATCCTCTTGGTCTTGCCTTTGATGCCAGCGGCAATCTTTACGCGGCGGATTACGACTCAGACCAGATCAGCAAGATCACTGCTGGTGGCGTGGTGAGCCTCTTTGCGACCCTGCCCACCGGCTCCGGCCCTGAAGGTCTGGCCTTTGATGGTAGCGGCGATCTTTACGCGGCGGACTTCAGGACGAGCCAGATCAGCCAGATCAGCCCGGACGGCCTTGCAGTGAGTCCCTTTGCAACCGGCATCCCGAATGCACAGTTCATCGCCTTCGCCCCAGTTCCCGAACCCTCGTCCGCCGTGCTGCTGGCCGGTGCCGCAGGGTCGCTCATCCTCCGCCGCCGGTCCTCTCGGATCAACGCAGGATGATATTTTATTGTGGACGTCCCGCCATCCGCAGTCCTTAGGGTAGTGCGCGGTTGACGCACCGCTCACCCTTCTTACGTTCTTCGGCCAGGACTTTTTCGCTCCGGGCCAGTTGCCAATCGGCTTCGGTCATCATGCGGGCCAGGGCTTTGAAAGTTACTTTGGGCTTCCAGGATAGAAGCCGATGGGCCTTGGCGGGGTCGCCCTGGAGCCTGTCCACCTCGGCGGGGCGGAAATAGCGCGGATCGACCTCGACGCATTTGTGCCAATCCATCTCGAGATAGCCGAATACCTCGTCGAGAAACTCGCGGACGCTGTGGGATTCGCCGGTGGCGATGACGAAATCGACGGGCTGGTCCTGCTGGAGCATGAGCCACATCGCCTCGACGTAATCGCCGGCGAAGCCCCAGTCGCGCTTGGCGTCGAGATTTCCGAGAAAGAGCTTTTGCTGAAGCCCCTCCTTGATGCGCGTGGCGGCGCGGGTGATCTTGCGGGTGACGAACGTTTCGCCGCGGCGCGGGCTTTCGTGGTTGAACAGGATTCCGTTGCAGGCGAACATGTTGTAGCTCTCGCGGTAATTTATGGTTTGCCAGAAGCTGTAAACCTTCGCGCAAGCGTATGGGCTGCGGGGATAGAAAGGCGTGGATTCGTTCTGCGGGGTCTGCACGACTTTGCCGTACATTTCGCTGCTGGAGGCCTGGTAGAAATGGATCGGCAGGTGAGTGTCGCGAATTGCCTCGAGGAAGCTCATCGTGCCCAGGGCATCGACGGCGACGGTGTAAACGGGCTGATCGAAGCTGACGCGGACGTGCGATTGGGCCCCGAGATTGTAAACTTCATCCGGCCGGACGCGGGTGAGAATTTCGCGAAGGCCGGTTCCATCGACGAGGTCGCCGTAGTGGAGGAAAAGCCGGGCGTTCGGATCGTGCGGGTCGCGATACAGATGGCCGATGCGATCGGTGTTGAACGAGTCTGCTTCGGCGGACGATGCCGTGGACGTTGTAACCCTTGGAGAGGAGCAATTCGGCGAGATAAGAACCGTCCTGTCCGGTGATGCCGGAAATTAGGGCCTTCTTGCGACTGGTGGATTGCATTAGAATGTTCCAAATGACCTTGAAAGCGGGCCGAATGTTAACCGCCAAGACACCAGGACGCCAAGGAAATGCATCCAATGCAACCAATGCAACCGCAGAGACGCAGAGACGCGGAGATGCACGCGGAGAAATCCCATATCGTTTTCTCTGCGTCTTGCTCCGCGACTCTGCGTCTCCGCGGTTGCATTTAATTTTGGCATTGATACTGATGGCGTGCGCGGGCCGAGCGGCGGCGGATGATTCGCCGTCCGTGCCGTTTTATTACGCGGCGGGAACGACGCTCGACCTGCAGATCGGCACGCTGGTGGTGGGGGTGAATGAGAGTGCCGGCCAGGCGGTGAGGTCGGACGACCGGAAATACGTCTCGTTGAACGTGGATACGAGCCTTCTGGGCTCGGCTGCGGTTCGGGGATTTCAGTATCAGAAGGGCGGATCGGGGTTTGTCGGCAGCGCCGCTCCGTTGCAGAATATGCCTGCGAGCGCGGGGAATGACTTGACGCCGACGATCGCGGCATTGCCAAGCCAAATCGCGCCGCCGGTGTCTATTCTGGATAAGCTGGGGATGGTCCTTGTTACGCCATTGGAAAGATAAACATGACACAAAAGCAATCTGGCGCCGGCGATCCGAAAGATCCAGCCGCCAAAAGTCCCGGGCAACCGGCGGGGGATCAGCCAATCGAGGGCGCGAAACCGAAGAGGAAAAAACGCCATCGGCTGCTGAAAACCTTGGGGGCGGTGCTCGTGCTCATCATCGTTCTGGTGATCCTGGCGCCAACGATCATCTCCATGGGCTTCGTGCGCGAGATCGTTGTCGGGCAGATCAACAGCCTGGCGTTGAACGGCAAGCTGCAGATCAAGGACTGGTCGTTCGGCTGGACCAGCGGAATCCGCATTGAAGGAGTGGAGCTGACCGATGCGGATAACAAGCATTTGGTGTCGGCCGCGGAAATCAGCACGCCGCTGTCGTTTTTGAAGGCGGCGACGGGCAACATCGACCTGGGGGACGTGACCGTCAGTGGAGTGGACGTAAACGCGATCATCGATCGCGATGGAAATTTCAACATCCTCCAGGCGATCAAGCCGAGCAACAAGCCGCCGAACAATCAGCCTTCCAAGCTGCCCAACATCAAGGGCGTGATTCATCTCAAGCAGATCACGGGGACTTTCCAGGACGATCCGGACAAGGTCACCGTGGGATTGGATCCGCAGAATCCGCTGGCCGCGACGATCACCATCAAGGACATCAACCAACCCATCGAAGACAGCGTGGAGCTCGGCCTGCAACTCCAGGAAAAGAATCTCGTGAAGGTGAAGGTGTCCGGGACGCTATCGGCGATCCAGAACAACCTGGTCGCCGTCGATCACCTCGCGGCGAATCAGACGATCGAATTGGCGAATGGGGATTTGGCCGCGGTCTCGGATGTTCTGCAGGCGTATCACTTGAATCTGAACGTGACCGGAAAGATGAACGGCAAGATCACGGCGACGGTTGACACGCTGGATCACGTCACGGCGGACGTGGGGATCTCGCTGGCTGATTTGTCGGCCGGGGGCAAGCAACTGGCCGGGGATACCGTTGGGTTTCAGAGTGTTCAGTTTGGATTGAAGGCTTCGGTGGTTTCCACCGGCGGGCAGAACGCGGCCATCAAGCTGGACATGCCGATCACGGCCCAGCCGAGCGGATCGACCCAGGCCGATCAGATCAACGTGCACGCGGACGTGACGCAGGATTCGTTGCTGCAAACCGCGGATGTGTTCAAGGCGATCGCGGCGCATCTGACGAGTGGGAAGCTATCGACGACGGAGACGGTCGCAATCGCGGGAACGGGCGAGGTAAAAATCTCCGCCGACTTAAACGTCGCGAACCTCGTGAGCCAGGCTCCGCATTTCATCGACTTGGAACCGGGCACGAGTCTGAGCGGCGGACGATTGACGCACGAAACGACGCTCACGCTGGCCAATGGTCAGGCCGTGATCGCGACCCAAACGCATTTGAAGGATTTCAGCGGGACCAATGGCGGACATCCGGTTCAGTTGAGCAACATCGACATGTCGGCGGGGGTCACGGCGGTGGGCGGCAGCGCGCCGGACCTGCGCAATATCAAGCTGAGTTTCGCCAGCGCGTTCGCGAGCATGGGCGGCGGGGGCGAAACGCTTGGGAAAACCAGTTTTCAGGGGACGAGCGATTTGAATAACCTCCAGCAGCAGTTGAACCAGATTGTCGATCTGGATTCGATGCTGCACGTTCCGGCCGGATCGCACGCAACACTCGGCGGCACGGTTGCGTTCCATGCGCACACGGATGGCGATCTGACGGCGGCGGACAGCCAAGTTGTCGTCGGCGCGGATTTCAGCGCGACCAATGTTGGCATCGACATCCCCGGCCACCGGCAGATCCATGAGCCGAAGCTCACCGCGACGATCGGCGGGAACCTGCACCATACGTCGGCGCAATTCGTGCAGGCCGTGCACGATCTGGCGATCTCGATCCAATCGCCGGCGATTAATTTCCAGGCCGGCGGCGAAGCCAAGGTCGGCGGGAAATTCGGCGTGAGCGTTCCGTCGTTCGCCATTTCACAGGGAAGCATCGACCTGCCGCCTGCGCAGGAGGAATTCGGCGGAGCGCTGTCGTTGTTCGTGCCCGGACCCAAGTCGGGTGTGCAGCCGAACCTCGTTCAGAGGTTGGCGGATAATTCAGATCGGATCGAATCGGGCAGTGTGACGATCTCCGGCAAGGGGGAATTCGATCAGGGCGGGTTTGGGTTTTCCCAGCCGCTGCAAATTCAGGTTCAGCCGACGGATTTGACCGTGGCGGATGACCTGGGGACGGTGCAGACGGTGCACGTTCCGGCGATGTCGCTGGTCGTTTCCGGCTCCGGCTCGGTGAGCGATCAGAGCATCGCGACGGTAAAGGGCCTGAGCGAGACGATCACGATCGGGCCGAGCGAGAACCCGCTTTTCACTTCGCAGCTTTCGGCCGATGCGATGGTGGCGATCGCCAGTCCGGATTCGCCAACGGGAACGGCGAAGCTGCCCGGCGGCGGTTCGATTGAACTGTCGCGAATCGAACTGAGCAAATGCCAGGGTGATTTGGCGGGGCTGCAATCGGCGTTTGGGCCGCTGGTTCCGCTGGTGGTTCCCCAGCCGCCCGCGGCAACGGCGGCGACGCAGCCGTCGATCGTGCAACTGGTCGCGCAAAATCTTCTTCTCTGCACGTCGGGAAGATTATCGGCTTCGATGACCGGATCGTATGACGGGACGACTTTCACCATCTCCAAGCCGCTAACGGTCTCGATCGCGAATCTTTCGCTGGAGCAGAAGGGAAGCAAGCCGATCGAGAACCAGACGCTCTCGGCGGTGATCGGCGGATCGGTGTCGCTAAGCGGCGGCATCCACGCCAATTTGCAGACCCTCTCGCTGCAGATGGGCGATCAACTCAAGATCGAGGGCGATCCGCGCTCGCCGCTGGACGTGGCGCTGTCCCCGGCGGGAACGATCGCGGCATCGGGATCGGTCCAGCTTGCGCAGGCGGATTTGCCGAAGCTGATCAACATGGCGTCGCTGGTTTTGCCGCCGGAGCAAATGGCTTCGCTGAATCAGCTTGCCGGCGGGCAGGTCAGCGGCGCGATCCGCTTCCAGCGATCCGGCGATGCAACCACGGCGTCGGCGGATATCTCGGTCAATTCCCTCACGGTCGGCCAAATCTTGAACAACGAGACGATTCATTTGACGGCTGGGGCGACGCTGGCGAGTGATTTTTCCGCCGTGCACGATGCGTCGCTGATTCTGGAAACTTCCTTCGCCAAGAAAATCAGCGTCACCAACGGACAGATTGCCTTGCTGACGCGAGAGGGGAACGTGCTGGTTCCGACGGGGTTGTTTAACAAGGTTCAATCTTTGGATATCGAGGTGGACGATCTGGATCTGGTGAAGGTGGATGGGGTGGCGAACCTGCTTCAACCGCCGCCGCCGAAAGCCGGCGAGAAGACCGTCGTGGTCTATGCGCTTCCGGCCCGGATCACCGGCGGAACGGCGACGCTGAAGGTGAACGTCTCGCGGCAGGGTGACGCGACCGTCGCCAACGTCTCTCAGGCGCTGGTGCACGGTCTGGTGCTGACCACGGATACCCAGAGCTACGGCTGGCCGAGCGATATCACCGCGCAGTTGTCGGCGGAAGTGGACACGCTGCCGGATGCCAGCAGCCAGATGCCGCTTCTTGCGCAGGTGGCGCAAATGTCCGTGACGGCGTTGTCGGCGGACCTGGGGATGACGAAGATCGCTCTGGCGGGCGGCAAGCCGATCGTGGCCAGCGGATTGGGCAATCAGGCGACGATGCTGGTGCAGGGGGGAATCTCGGTGGATGGGGACATCGAGCCGGCGGCGCGGCTGGCGGAAGTTTTCACCGCGGCGCCGGCGAACGCGTATCCGTATAAGGGCCACTACCATTTCGACGAATCGGTGGCCAAGGGCCCGGCCCACCCGCGGCTGCACGTGCTGGGCGGCGGGGCGATCACGCAATTCCAGGCTTTCAATACGCCGCCGGCAGCGAAGGGACAGCCCGCCGCCGGGCCGCAGCTTGCATTCTCCGAGGACAAGATCGCCATTCATAACGGATTCGACGTGGATTTCGGGACTTATTCGGTCATCATCGATCGGGCCAACCCGATTTCCGTTTCGCTCGAATCGACCAAGGCGCTGGCCGTGCAGATCAGCGGAACCGTCAACGACGTGCCGCTGCGGCGGCAAATCCCCGACGACGATCGCGTGCAGATCCAGGCGAATTATGACCTGGCGAAGTTGTGGAGCATCGTCAAGCCGCTCTTGTCGCCGAGCCAGCAGCAATCCCTGGCGGATTTGACCGTCACCGGGCAGCAGCAGCGGACGTTTACGATTTCCGGAAGCTATCCGGCCGACAAGCCGTTCAATCAGGCGATCGCGATGATCAACGTCGGGGGGTACGTCACCGTGGACAGCCTCTCGACGCAGGGGATCACGATCCAGAACCTGGATCTGCCGCTTTACCTCAGCGGCGGGGTGCTGCGGACGGTCTATCCCGATCAGCCGGAAGGGAGCAACGCTCCCAAGCCCGCGACCTGCAACCAAGGAACGCTGGACATCGGCGTGCTGAGCGTGGACCTGCGGAGCGATCCGATGCTGCTGACGATGCAGATCGATCCGGCGCAGCCGCACTATTTTCTGAAGGACGTGTCGATCAATCCGGCGATGTCGAAGACGTTCTTCGGGAAGTTCCTGAACAATCCGGCGTTTGTGGGGGCGAATCAATCGCGCGGGCTGGTGGGTGTGTGGGGGCTGCAGGTTGAGAAGGTGCCCGCTGAGCGGGCTGCTCATGCAGTCCTCGCCGCAGAATCAGGGAATTGTTGAAGTGCAGTACTCGGTGCGGCAGTTGCAGATCGGAAGCGAACTGCTGGCGGTGTTCGGCAATTCATCGGTGTCGGCGGAAATCAACAACGCGGACGTGAAGATCCAAAACGGCCGCGCGACCGAAGACATGACGATGATGATCGACGGGGACAAGCCGCTGCGGATCGCGGGGGTGGTGATCCTGGCGACGGAGCAGTTCGCGCCGATGACGGCGTACATTCCGTCGGCGCTGTTTGCCCGATTGGTTCCCGCCAACGTCCGCGGATACGTGCCGGACCAGGTGATCGTGCCGCTGAAAGGGGACATGAACCATCCGAAGCTCGAGCTGGGAGACGCGATAGCCCAGACGATCAAGAAGGGCGCGCAGAAGGCGGTGATCAACGGGCTGTTGCAGGGGTTGGGAGGGCTGGGGCGGCATCACTAGCGTTTTCAGGGCAGGGCAACCGCGTTCTCCCATTCCCCCCTCTCCCGGTACTCCGGGAGAGGGCAGGGGTGAGGGTCTTTCGCGCAATGGCCCTCACCCTAACCCTCTCCCGGAGTACCGGGAGAGGGGACAGAAGACTTGCCTGTTAGAAAGCGGTTGCCCTGGCTTTCAGCGCCTGTGCAACGGCCTGAATAACGCCGGCCCAATCGCCGCGGGATTTTTGGCGGAATAGGCGCAGGGTCGGATACCAGGGTGAATCCTCGCGATTCAGCATCCAGCGCCAATCCGGAACAACGGGAAGCAATACCCAGGTCCGAATTCCCATCGCGCCGGCCAAATGGGCCACCGCCGTGTCCACGGTGATGACCAGATCGAGATTGGCGAGCAGGCCGGCGGTGTCGGCGAAATCGTGAAGCTCGCCCGTCCAATCGAACATATTCAATCCCGGCGGCCGCGGTTGACCGGCGGCAGGGCCTTTTTGAAGGCTGAAGAATTGAACTCCGGAGACATCCGCCAGCGGAGCAAGCCGCGGCAACGCGATCGAACGCAGGCGATTGAGCTTGTGACCGGAACCGCCGGCCCAAACCAGACCGACTTTCAGCCGGGGCGGCCGGGCGTCGATCTTCAGTTTCCAACGATCCGCCAGTTTGGGGTCGGGGCGCAAGTATGGCGTCTGGGCGGGAATCGAATTGAGGTCCGTGGAAAACGCCAGGGGAAGGTTCAGTAGCGGGCAGTGGAAGTCGAATTGCGACACCGGATCGCCGAAAGTCATAATCCGTTCGACGCCGGGCAAACCATCGAAGAGACGGACCAGTTCCCGCTGGCAGGCGAGAACAATGCGTCCGCCGCGGGCGGCGACCAGCGGCACATATCGAACGAATTGCAGCGTGTCTCCAAGCCCCTGCTCGGCATGGAGAAGAATGCTCCGGCCTTGAAGTTCGCAGCCGTTCCACTCGGTCCGCGGAAGGTCGTCGGGGGGAAACATGAACGGGGGCTGGGCCCGCGCCCGCCACTGGTATTCCGGCCAACCGCGCTGGAAGTCGCCCCGCATCAGCGCTACGAGCGCGCGATTGAAATGTGCCAATGGGAGATCGGGATCGAGTTGAATCGCTCGATCCAGCGCCGCGAGCGCTTGGTCGAAGAGTCCCTTTTTCATCAGGGCGTCGCCGAGGTTGCCGTTGGCCAGGGCGTTATCTGGGTCGAGTTCGATGGCGCGGTGATAGGAGGAGATCGCCTCGTCAAGCCGGTCTCGCTCGGCGAGGACGGCGCCCAGATTGACGTGTGCTTTCACGATTCGCGGATTCAGTTCAATGGCGCGACGTAATTCGGAAATCGCTTCGTCGAAACCGCCTCTCTCTTTCAAGACGCTGCCGAGGTTGTAGTGGCCATCGGCATAATCCGGCTTGGACTCGATCGCGCGGCGGAAGGCGGCGATCGCATCTTCAAAATGCTTCTGATCGTTCAACGTGACGCCGAGATTGTTGTGGGCCTCCGCATAATCGGGCCTCAGTGCGATGGCGCGTCGATAGGCGGCAATGGCGGCATCCAGTTGACCTTTGGCGCGAAGCGCGTTGCCGAGGTTGTTGTGGGCCTCGACGAAATCGGGACTCAATTCCAGCACGCGGCGGCAACCGGAAATCGCTTCATCGGGCCGGCCGGCATCGATCAACGCCGCGCCCAGGTTGTGAAGGGCATGGACGTTTTTTGGATCGAGTTGGATTGCCCGCCTGGCGTGGGCGATCGCTTGATGGGGATTCCCAGCCCGACGATAGACGTTGGATAGATTGCAATAATAGATCGCCGCCCCGGGATTCAGAGCGATCGCCCGCGAGATCAGATCGATCGCGACATCCAATCGCCCGGTCTGGCCGGCCAATACACCCAGCAGATGCAGCGCATCGGGGTGATCGGGAACCTGGGCGAGGATTTGGCGGTAGATCGCTTCGGCGTCGGCGAGCCGCCCGGCCTGGTGATGCTCAACCGCAACCTGAATAAGCTGATCGACATTAGCCTGCGGCATCAAAGCGGCCTTTGAAGGGTTGCCGACAAATATACTCGCAATCGACTCGTCGGATTAAGAATTGCCGGCGCGTTCATTGCCGGGAACCGCGTTGCCCGGCGATTGGGCCTCGATCGCGGATGAGGCATCGGCGTCGCGCAGGGTGAGGCGGATGATCTCCAGCCGCTGGCAAAGCTCCTGCATAGTGGCCGGGCGCTTGGCGGGCGTGATCCGCACGCATTCCATGACCAGATTGGACAGATTCTCCGGGGCCTTGGGGTTCAGTTGAGACGGCTGGGGGATCGCATCGGCGACCAGGAAGCTGTTCCGCGCCTTCTTCACCGTGAAGAGCGTCGGCAGCTTGGCGCCGCTCAGCATCCAATAGAACGTCGCGCCCAGATTGTACACGTCGGTCTGGATCGTCACCGGCTCGCAGCGAACCTGCTCCGGAGAGATGAAATCCGGCGTGCCCTGAATCCGTTTCTTGACCGATCCGATCGGACAGGCCTGGCCCAGGTCGATGACCTTCACCCGGCCGTCCACCGTCACCAGAATGTTATTCGGCTTGAGGTCGCAGTGGACGAAATTCAACTGGTGCAGCGCCCCCAGGGCGGTGGCGGTTTGGTGGAAGACGTCCACCAGCAAAGCCAAATCGGTCGGGGGGCGGATTTCGCAGCTTGTTCCCTCGACCAATTCCATCACCAGAACCGCATCGGTGACCTTGCGCAAAAGGGTCTTGGTCAATTTCAAATCGACGCAGCGGCGCAGCAGGGGATGATTGGTCCTCACCCCGATTTCATATTCGTTGATCAGTTGCTCGACAAATCGCCCATCCTTCACCGTTTTGACCGCGACGTGCTTGAGGGCGTATATCTGGTTGGTCACCGGGTCGCTCGCGGCGTATATCATGCTGCCGGCGCCTTCGCCGAGAAAGTCGATGACCTCGTAGCCGTAGAGGCTGCGTGGGGCTGCGCTTTGGGGATGTTCCATTGACTGGCTGCTCATGGCGGATGTTTTCCCCCACGCAGGGGAGAAATTCCAAGGCTTCAGAACGTTCCTGGACATGGACACAAAGTCCTCCATAGCTCTCTATACGCTAAAACAGCGGCGTTATTCTGCATTTCCCGCATTTCAGTTGATAAAACCGTGTTAATCATTTGAAACCGGGCAGACTCTACGCGGCGTACCCGAATTCCGTACTATCGGGGTATGTCACAAAGACATTATAGGCCCTGACAGCAACCCTAATTCCAGGGCCTTATTTCTTCCAAATTTTCGATTTGAAATCGCGGAGCGGTTGCTTGACCTTGGCTTGGGATTGGATGCGAGTCTATGCCGCCTTTCCCGAAACCGGCTCGATGGCCGTCACATGGAGCAGCGAAAGGATTTTAAATTCCGCCGGCACCCCGTCGGGCGAAAGTTCCACGCCGACCAGAAGGCTCGTACGGGTGAGCAGCGCCATCTCGGGATGGCGGATTTCGTAAGAGTCTCCGCTGGACAGCGTAACCTTCACCGGCTGAAAAGGACGACGGCCGAGAATCTCGCGAAAGGTTTGAACGGTCATACCGGGGATTATAGCAGGCAGAGACAGGGTTGACGACGCTCGATTGCACGGCAACTGGCGTTAACGTCCCGCTCGCCTGCTTCAGCTATTTCTTCCATATTCTCGATTTGAAATCGCCGAGGGTTTGCTTCAGCTTGGCCTCGAGGTCGCCGGTCAAATCCTTTTTGTCGGCGAGCTGGTTGCGCAGGTCCACGGCGCTGGAATCGACGTAGTCAAGGAAGGCGATTTGGAATTCCTGAATTCGCCCGATGGGAACGTCGTCGAGGAATCCCTGCGTGCCGGCGTAGATGACCATGACCTCCTTTTCCAGAGGGAAGGGCTTGTATTGCGGCTGCTTGAGGATCTCGACCAGGCGCGAACCGCGGTCCAATTGGGCCTGCGTGGCCTTATCCAGTTCCGTGCCGAGCTGTGCGAAAGCCTCCAGCTCGCGGTAGGCCGCCAGGTCCAGCCGCAGCGAACCGGCGATCTTCTTCATGGCCTTGGTCTGGGCGTTTCCGCCGACGCGCGAGACGCTGATGCCGACGTTGATGGCCGGGCGAACGCCGGCGAAAAACAGATCGGGCTCCAGATAAATCTGCCCGTCGGTGATGCTGATGACGTTGGTGGGAATGTAGGCGGAAACCTCGCCTTCCTGGGTTTCGATGATCGGCAGGGCGGTGAGGCTTCCGCCCCCTTTATCGGCGCTGAGCTTCACGGCGCGTTCCAGCAATCGGCTGTGGAGGTAGAAGACGTCGCCGGGATACGCCTCGCGGCCGGGGGGCCGGCGCAAGAGCAGCGAAAGCTGCCGATACGCGGCCGCCTGTTTGGACAGGTCGTCGTAAACGCACAGCGTGGCCTGGCCTTTCCACATGAAATACTCGGCCATGGCGCAGCCGGCGTAGGGGGCGATATATTGCAGCGGCGCCGGGTCGGCGGCGCCGGCCACGACAACGGTCGTATATTCCATCGCCCCGTGCGCCTTCAGCACGTCCACCACCTGGGCGACGGACGATTCCTTCTGCCCGATCGCGACGTAGAAGCATTTCACCCCGGCGCCTCTTTGATTGATGATCGTGTCCAGGGCGATGGCCGTCTTGCCGGTCTTGCGATCGCCGATGATCAGTTCGCGCTGCCCGCGGCCGATGGGGATCATGCTGTCGATGGCCTTGATGCCGGTCTGAATCGGCTCCTTGACCGGCTGGCGCTCGGCGATGCCGGGGGCGACGATGTCGAGCTTGCGGGATTCACTGGAGGCGATCGGCGCCCCGCCGTCCAGCGCCTCACCCAGCGGGTTGACGACGCGGCCGACCACCGCGTCGCCGACGGGGACTTCCAGCAATCGCCCGGTGCTCTTGACCGAATAACCCTCGCGGATGCCCAGGTAATCGCCGAAGACCACCGAGCCGATGGAATCCTCTTCGAGGTTGAAGACCTGGCCCATGGCTCCGTTCTGGAATTCGAGCAATTCGCCGGCCATCGCGTTGCGCAGTCCGTAGATGCGGGCGATGCCGTCGCCGACTTCGATGACCGTGCCGACATCATTGATCTGCAGCCGCTGTTCAAAGCCGGCGATTTCCTTCTTGAGGATACTGGTGATTTCCGCGACGTTGATGGCCATTTCAATTTGCTCTCTTTCTAAACCGGACGGGCTTCCAGGAGCCTTTGCCGCATGGCGGCCAATTGGGCACGGACGCTGCCGTCGATGAGTTGGTCCCGCACGCGCAGCACGAGTCCCCCGATGATCTGCGGATCGACATACTGACGCAGCACGGCGTTGCGCTTCAGGGCCTGGCTGATCCTTTGACGAACCGTCTCCAACTGCTCGTCGCCGAGCGCCTGGGCCACGGTCGCGTCCACCTCCACCTTGCCCTGCTGCAGGTCGAACAGCTCGTCGAACGCCCCGGCGATGGCGGGAAGCAGATTGAGCCGGCCTTTTTCATTGACCAGGCCCAGAAAATGCAGAATGAGCGTGGAAGCGTGTCCGTCGAACACTCGGTGCAGAAGCCCGCCGCGCTCTTCGGTGCTGATCGCCGGATCGGACAGCACCTGCGCGAACGACGGATTCGTGGCGATCAGTTCCCGCAGGGCGCAGCTCCTCGCCGACCGCCGCCGTGCTGTTCGATTCGTTGGCCAGCTCGAGCAGCGCCTGGGCATACGCGATCGCCAGCGGAGAATGGTGGTTCTCATTGCCCATCAGTTTCGATCCACGTTCTGAAGCTGCTCGAGGCTCTGCTTGACCAGCTCGCGCTGATCGTCGGGATTGAGATTCCGGCGAATGATCTTCTCGGCAATGCTGGTGGCGAGGTTCGCCGTCTGCTCGTAGATTTCGGTCAGCACCGCGTGCTTGGCCGCCTCGATTTCCTTGGTGGCGAGTTCCTTGGCCTCCTCAACGTCCTGCTGGGCCTTCATGCGGATGCCGGTGGCGATCTTTTCCGCGTCGGCGGCGGCTTGATTCAAGATGGCGCGGACTTTCTGCTCGGCCTCGCCGAGCCGGGCATCGTATTGGCTTAGCGTGGCCTGGGCCTTGACGCGGGCGGCTTCGGCGTCGGCGATGTCCTTGCGGATGCGCTCCTCGCGGGCCTTGAGGCTCACCAGCACGTTCTTCCACGCCGTCTTGTAAAGAATGAAGGCCACGACGAGGAAGATGGCCAGAATCCAGACCGCCGAGCCCAGGTTCGGGTCAATCAAATCGCCGTCGCAGAGAAGGAACGTCGCTGGCATATCGCCTCGATTCGCAGAGAAGCTGTCGCCGAGGGGTTAAACCCGGCAACAGGGGGTTAAAGATTGTGCGCGAGCAGGTATCCGAAGACGATGGCTCCGAAAGCGACGCCTTCGACGAGCGCGGCGGCGATCAGCATGTTCGTGCCGATGCGGCCCGCGGCTTCGGGTTGCCGGGCGATGCCTTCGCAGGCCTGCCCGCCAATCTGGCCGATGCCGCGGCCGGCGCCGATGGCGGCCAGCCCGAATCCAATGACCGCGCCGCCGATCCCGACCCCCTTGTCGGTTACCACCGGCGCCGCTTGCGCCAAAATACTCAATAGCTGCATCACGATCTCCTTTCCGGGTCCAGCCCGGACCGAATGGTTGCCGACGTTTTGTTTGGGAAGGCCCGGTCGTCGGCTGAACCGGGGAGGTCCGTTGAAAATTTCAAATTTGAGATTTCAAATTTCAAACTCGCGATTTCAAATCTCAAATTTGAGATTTCAAATCTCTAATGTTCAGGCGCCACCGCGCTGGCCAGAAACAGCGTCGTCAAAAAGGTAAAGATGTACGCCTGCAAAATGGCCACGAAAAGTTCCAGAAACTGGATCGCCAAATTCATCAGCCCGATCGGCACGCCGGCCGCCAGTTGTCCCCATATCGACGGCAATGCCACGATCAGACTGATCAAGACCGCCAGCACCGTGTGGCCGGCCACCATGTTCGCGAACAAACGCATGCAGAGCGCGAACGGCTTGACCAGGGCTCCCACTAATTCGAGCACCAAAAGGAAAAGGAAGAAGGGGACGTCCATGAACCATTTCGCCTTGGACTCTCCGGGTCCGGGCTTGAACGGATGGGGAGCGAAATTCCAAAGATAAAGCGGAATCGCCAGCAGGATCGCCATCGCCGGGGAGATTTTTTTGTGTTGCTCGTCGTATTGCTTCGCCGCGGACTCCTCGTGAGGACCGATGGGAAACTCATCGTCGTGGTAGTGCCGGGTCGGGCTCACCAGGGCCTTGGGATCGGCGGGCACGTCGGCGGGCAGGGCCTCGCCGCGCATGTGTTCCAGGTCCTGTGATGCTTCATGAGGGGGATGGCCGTTGCTGCTGTGTTCCTGGTGATGGCCAGGTTTGCCATACGTGCCGTCCATGAGCGAACGAGCCAGCGTGTCGATCCCGTGAAAATGGATGAAGAAAAACGCGCAGATGGCGAGGGTCGCGGTGGTGTTAATCGACCCGGTGGCGGTGCCGCCGAGATGCTCCACGTGCCCGCCGGTGACGAGATAGAAGAAATCCGCGGTTGGGATGCACCCGAGGACATTGCAGAATCCGATGAAGAAAAAGACCGTCCAGAGGAACGGGACGAACTTGTCGGTGTGCTCCTTCAGCGCCGGGCGAAAAACCTCGACCCGGAGAAATTCCAGGATCGATTCGAAGAAATTTCTCGCGCCGGTCGGGGCGGAGCTGTCGGGCCTGGGAAACAGCGCCGGAAAAATCAGGAGCATCAGCGCGCCGACCACCAGGGCCATGAAGCTCTGATTGGTGAACCACGTCAGATGTTCCCCGAACATCGGATGGGAGACGACGTGCTCCAGCGGATCCATGGCAAGAATGGCGGTCATGCGGTGGTCCCGTTCCGGCCGATCCCGGCCGCTCTCAGGAGCAAACGCCGCAGTTGCCACACCAGAGCGATCAGAGAGGTCCAGTATCCGACCAGTAGCCAAGACATGAACGGCATTCGAACCGCGACGAGGTGGATTGCCACGGCGGCGGCGGTCGATGCGATGGCGGTGAGCAGGTGAAGCACCGTTCCGACCAATGCGAGCTGAAAGATTCCGACCGGATCCCTGCGCCGGCCAACGAGAATCGGAACCAGGCCCATCAGGCCCGCGGCGGCGGCGATGGCTCCGGCGGCAAGCGGATCGATGGCGTTGATTCGCGCGCCGAACGTCGTCAGCGCCGACGCCGCCGCGCCGAGAACCGTTGCAACTACCAGGATCATGAGCAGGAGAGATTTCATTTCTTTTGGCCGCCGGCGATTGTCCGGCTAATCCCTGTTCGCCTTGATGGCGGCCTTGATCAACATATACATGCCGGCTGAGAAACCTAAAATCGTTCCGATCAGGACTCCCCAGGGGTCGCTGTGAAATTTGCGATCCACCCAGATTCCGATCACCGCTCCCAGCCCGGCTCCAACGCCGATTTCCAATCCAAGCGACGCCAGCTTGGCCATATTGGAGTCATCCTGCTTGGCCATCAAACGCTCCGCGGGAGACTTTGTGATATTCTGCACAAGGTGAATTCGCCCGCAAGTCGGCGCGGTCCAAAAAACGGGCGGTAACGTAAGGAAGCGACGGAAATTGGTCAAGCAGCCTTTTTTCCCTACACTCTGACCGACATGGACGAATCCACCGCGCGGAAATGGGTCGTCGGGGGGTTGCTCTTGGTGTCGATCGGGGTATTCGGGGTTGGGATCAATTGGGGTTTGCCGTCCCATCGGATCGATCCCATCCTCTTTGGCTCCGGAGCGGATTCTGAGACGAATTCACTCAACGCCTATCGTCTCACCGGGGCCGGCATCGACCGTCTGGCCGGGGATTGGGACCAAGGCGGCAATCTCGCCGCGGACGTGGCGCTGCACCCCATAAGCGACCGCTCGCGGCCGGTGACGCTCCTCGAGAACCTCCACGGCGCGACGGTTGAAGAACTCGTAAAGCAGGGCGATCGGCAATTGGCCGCGTTGGTGGCGGCGGCCGACGCGGCCGATCGCCGGTTTGCCGAGGCCCGCCAAGCGAGCGCCGACGATGCCAAGATAGACGCCGCGGGCAACGAGGCCGTCGAAGCGCAGCGGGCGGTCAGCGAATATCTCAAGGCGTACAACGAAGCGCATTTCCCGGGCCTGGCCGATGCGATGCAGCGCGATGCCGTGAGCCGCGCCAGGATTTTGCGGCGATATCGGCTGTACAGCTACCAGCCGGATGAAATGATCACCTTCCGCTCCTTGGCGATGATGCATCCGGGTGAAATGGATTTTGATCCGAAACTGTATCAATACGGCGGGCTGTGGATTTATCCGGTTGGGGCGATCCTCAAAGTCGCTTCCCTGTTCAACCTTGTGACGATCAGCGGCGACCGGGCGTATTACCTCGATGCGCCGGAGGCCTTCGGACGGTTTTACATCCTGGCCCGGGCGTATTCGGCGGCGTGGGGACTGGTGGCGATGCTGGCGGTGTTTGCCCTCGTTCGGCGGGGAGCGGGAGGATGGCTCCTTCCGGCCGCGGCGGCGATCTGCTTCGTCTCCATGCCGGTGGTGGTGGACTTGGCTCATGAGGCCAAGCCGCATCTTGCCGGGACGGCCATTTTGCTGCTGGCGGTGCTGGCCGCGGAGAGATATGTCGAGACCGGGCGGTGGAAATGGATCGTCTGGACGGCCGTCGCCTGTGGGGCGGCTGCCGGGATGGTCCTGTCGGGCATTGTGGGTCTGGCAGTTCTGCCCTTGATGTCGCTGGGGCGGCGCGATCGTGCGGGGCGGCTCGCGGCTGTTTGCTACGTCGGGATTATCATCGCAGCCGGCGTGTATTTTGCCTCCAATCCGTACGTCGCGATTCATCTGGCTCACAATCGAGCGGTGCTGGAATCGAATTTTGCCAACACCCGCGCGATGTACACGCGGGGGCCGATGTGGCCGAGTCTGGTTAACGCCGCCCGACTGGTGGCGCTGGGAATGTCCTGGCCGCTGGCGATTGCCGGCGTGATTGGCCTGCCATTTATTTGGCGGCGGAATGGTGGGTTGATCGCTGCAATGGGGGTGCTGCTGTTCGTGCAGTTTGCGTTTTATGCCTGGAATAAGCCGGGAGAATATGCGCGCTTTGCATTGTTCAGTGATGCGGCGCTGATGCTGGCGGTTTTTCTGGCTGTGGGTCGGTTAATACGGCCCGTCGCCGGCCGGGCGGTTGCGGGGGCGCTGCTCGTGGCTTGCACTTGCGTCTATTCATTCGCCTACGAGCGTGGATTTTGGCGAGACTCCTTGCCGGATGATTCGCGAATGCGCTCCGGCGCGGCGATCGCCGCCCTGCTGACGGATTCGCGCGAGCCGCCCACCCTTTACCTCACCAATGAGCCGGCGCCCTATTGCCTGCCGCCGGTGAATCTGTTTCGCTGGCATATCGTTCTTTTGGATGAGCGGGCGCGCCTGACGTCGAATGTCTTGCCTTCAATCCGCGTCCTCAATCCGATGGATGTTCTCGATCCCTCGGCCACGCCGATCAGTTGGGCAGACAAGGCTTTCGAGGTGGTTGCGACCGACGGGAAATGATATCTTTCCATTTATGCAGGGCGTGACCACCGCGGTCGTGGCGTTCATTTTCGTTTGTCTGGCGATACCCTCGCTGGTGAAAAACAAGAACCAGTATTACGCCGCGGTGATCTCGACGGTGGCGATCATTTTTTTCGACGCGGTGGCGCATATGTTCCCGGAGACCGCGCCCGCTCCCCGGGCCGTCTTTTACGTGCTGACGGCTTTTACCCAGATCGTCGCCATCGGGATGCTGATCCTCTCGACGGGTGGATTGACGCTTCGCGAACTGGGCGGCGACGTGATCGAGGTTACTTCGCCGCGGCGAAACGGAAAAGGAAATCATCATTCCCCTGAGCGAGGAGGCGAAGCAGAAGATTCATGCGGCCCAGGCGGCGGCCCAGCGCCGTGCGGATCGCGATGAGAAGGAGCCGACGGTTTTCACGATAGATGATCCGGCGGGTAAAGCGCCGGGTTCGCCGCCGGCCCCCGCCAAGCCCGATGCCGCCGGGCCGCTGCCGTTGGAATAGGAGGGCGTGCCCAAACTTTTGGGCGTGGAAGACCGGCCGGAGGACCGGCCGGCTCAGCCTCGAAATTGAGCCGGCTGGTCCTCCAGCCGGTCTTGGTCATTCGGAAGTTCGGGCACGCCTGAATGACGACTCGGCGAGGGTTTGGAACTGAACGTCCTCTGGCCGTACAATCATTGGCCTATGAGCGTCCCGGGCGGAGCCGGTGTCGCGAGATGAATACATTGGTGCGAGGAACGTCGATGCCGCAAGCCGCTCTGGCCGCGATTCAAACCGGGGGGTACGTCAACCCGTGGAAGGTCGGGATCATCCTGCTTCTCCTGATCGTCTGGGCGAAGCTGCTGACCTGGATTGACAAGGACGCGGTGGGGGCGCGCCTGCCGCGCGAGCTGGTCAACAGCATTATGATGGCGGGGCTTATCGGGGGTTACCTCCTGTTCTTTTTATTGCCGGGTTTTGGACCGGCGATGGGCGTCCTGGGCGGTCTGTTCGCGGCGGACATCGGCGCCTATCTGGCGATGCGGTCGCGCACCATCGGGCTTGGCGATTTGACAACGCAGTTCACCGATTGGTGGAGCGGCCTGATCAAAACGGGGAAGAAGAAACAGGTCAAAGCCGTCATGGGCCAGGTGCTGATCATGGACAAGGACGGCGTGGCCGAGCCGCCGCCGCTCGCCGATACGCCCGAGTATCTTCAATACGAATCAGCACAGCTTTTTCTGACCAAGCCGCTGCGGGTTGGGGCGGAGCATCTGGATCTGATCGCCGGGGAGCCGCCGGTGGTCAACTATTACGTGGATGGGATGAAATATAGCGGCGAGTCGATGGACCGGAATCACGCCGGGGCCGCGGTCCAGCACCTCAAGCACATGGCGCGGCTGGACATGAACGAGCGTCGCAAGCCGCAGACGGGCACGTTTCGAGCCCTGATGGACGGGAAGAAATATACGATTCAGATCACCTCGCTGGGCAGTGCGGCGGGGGAATCGCTGAAACTGATCACCAATCCGAAGGACCGGCAGGATTTCAAGCTGGAGACGATGGGTTTCAGCGAGGAGCAGCTTGCGACGATTGGCGCCAATCGGGAGGGTGGCGGGCTGGTTTTGCTCGCCGCCCCGCGCGGGCAGGGTTTGACGAGCCTGTGCTATGCCATGGTTCGGAACCACGATGCATTTCTGTTTCACGTCCACACCATCGAGCGTGCGCCGGAATTTGACATGGAGGGCGTCACCCAGAACGCGCTGCCCGCCAATGCCTCGCCCGCCGAGGAGGCCAAGCTCGTCAACTGGGTCGTCAGCCAGGAACCGGACGTGCTGATGGTGAGTTCGCTGGAAGAGTCGCGCAGCGCCGCGGACCTGGCGAAATTCGCCGCCGAACCGCGCCGGGTTTACGTCGGATTGCGGGCCGGCAGCACCCTGGATGCCCTGAAGCAGTGGCGCAAGCTCGTCGGCGACGATGCCCTGGCGATGAAGAACCTGAAAATGATCGTCGCGGGTCGGCTGGTGCGGCGGCTTTGCTCGGCTTGCAAAGTTGGATACACGCCCGATCCCAACACGCTGAAGAAGCTCAACATGAACCCGGACGTGGTGGGCAAGCTGTATCAGGCCCGAAAGGAGCCGATGCGCGACGCCAAGGGCAACCTGGTCCCCTGCACGTTCTGCAACGATCTGGCGTTCCACGGGCGGTTCGGGATTTATGAGGTGATGACCATCGACGACGAGATTCGCAGCGTGATCAAAGCCGGCGGAGCGGACAACCAGATCAAGCAGGCGCAGCGAAAGCAGCGGGGCCGGCTGCTGCAGGAAATGGCGCTGGCGCAGGTGCAGGCGGGGGAGACGAGCGTGGAGGAAGTGCTGCGGGTGCTTAAGTCGGATTCGGAATCGGGCGGATCGGGCCATCGGTCGCGGGGCGGGTCTCCGCCCGTGCCGCCCGGCGGTTCGCCTCCGCGCGGCGCCGCGCCGCCCCGCGACGGCGGTCCATCGGCGCACGGGCGCTCGCCGCAGCCTCGGCCCGCCGGACCTTGAATCGCCGCGGACCCTTTGCGTGCCCGGCCAAAACGACGTTCAGCGAGTTAAGTTATGGTTTTCAGCCTGATCCTTTTCGCCCTTTGCCTGATCGTGGCGTTCTTCCATTACGTGCAGGGTTTCTTCAGCGCCACGATTTCCGCGATCCTCGTTGCCATCGCCGCGGTTGTGGCGCTGGGGTGGTACGAGCAGGTCGCTCCGCTGCTGTTCAACATCAAGTTTTACGATCAGGCCGCGTCGATCTCGATGGTCGTGCTTTTCGCCGTGACCTATTTCGTGCCGCGGCTGATATGCGATTCATTGATTCCCGGCAACGTTCGCCTGCCGTTCATTGTGGAGAAAGTCGGGGCGGCGGTGATGGGGATTATCGCCGGGCTCCTGAGCACGGGCGTTGTGGCGGTCGCGGCGGAGGCTTTGCCGTTTGGGACCACAATCGGCATGTATTCCCGGTTTGACACCGCCGACAAAACGGGCCAGTTCATGGGCCGCATGGGCCAGATGCAGGACATCAGCCTCCAGGACGTTGTCACCGTCGATAAACTGGACCCCGATAATGCCGACCATCTGTGGTTCAGGCAGGACGATCTGGTGGTGGGCCTTGAAAGCAAGGTGACGGGGCAGGGCTCTCTGGGGACGGATCAGTCGTTCACCGCGGTGCATCCGGATTTGCTGGACGAGTTGTACGGCCAGCGGCTGGGGATTCAGACGGGCGCGCGGCACACCGCCTTGACGACGGAGCAGAATCACGCCGTGAATGTCAGCGGTGTTTATATGCCTCTTCGGGCTCTGCCGCAGATCGACGGCGAGTCTCAGGAGATGCGCGGCGATCTGCAAGTGAGTGATCCAACCGTCAAGACCGAACCGGACCAGATTGTGCTGGTTGTGCGGATGACGGTGTCCGGGAGAGATTTGGCCGACGAGGCCGACCACCTTCTGCGATTTTCGGCGGGCGCGGTGCGCCTGGTCGCCGGCGAGCCGGAAAGCGGCATCGAGTTCAAGGATTACTATCCGGTGGCGACGCTGGACGGGAAGGGCGTGGCGGTGGCGTGCAGACCGGATGATTTTCTCATCGCTGACATGGCCCTCGGGTCGCACACCTTCGATTTTGTTTTCGTCGTCGATCGCGATCACGTCACGAGCGGCGAGGAATCCAAGCCGCCGTTCCACCTGAGCCAGGGAACTTTCGTCGAATTCAAGCGCTACAGCATCATTGATCTGTCCGGCATGACGGTTGAATTCGGACCGCCGCCCAATCCGGACAAGGCCCCGCTGATTCGCAAGGCCCTGGTGAAGGCCGCGCTGGACAAGACCGCGGGGATTTGGAGCGGCGCAGCGGCTGAAATTCCCGCGCCCGCAGGCGAGAATCCGCGGAATCCGTCGTCGGGTGAAAATGGGGCCGCCGCCGGCGGGCATCTCCTGGGCGACTCAGGGTTGAGCTTTGTGGAAATGAAATCCTCCAACAAGTTGGCCGCGCCGATTAATGCCCACACCGGCAACGACAGCGGAACGGTCCAACTATCCAGCGGGGTGGCCGGGGAATTGCTGCATCGGCAATGGCACAAGCTCAGCGTCACCAGCGACACGCCGATCAAGCAACTCGGCACGCCGATCGATGACAACATCCAGGAGTTGGCGGTGGATCCGAACAACGTCCTGGTGCAGGTGCATTGCACGGCGCCGACGACGGGATCGGCAAGCGAGATGTGGGCGTGGAGCAGGCGGTTGTCGGATTTCGCCCTGGCGGATGCGACGGGGCATACCTACCCATGCGTCGGCGCCTGGGCGAGAGTGCAGGTGCGCGCGGATCATTACTTCGTTTGCAATTACCAGATGAATTTCGACGACAGGAATCACCTGCAATCCATCGAGGCGGGCAAAGGACGGCCGGTGGACGTGTGGTTGGCGTTCGAAGTTCCGGCGGGAACGCCGATCGCCCAAGTTCGCTTCAGCGGCAGCGCCGCGATGGACAACCTGGAATTCAAAGCGGAGTGATCGGCGTTGCCCGCTCCCCCAAAAGCCCAGGGATGGCCATCCCTGGGCTTTATTGCCCTTCGGAATAGATATAGAGCGATCCATCGAGAATGCTTACAGGCGCGTGCTTCTGAAGGGAGTCGAGAAGCGGCTTGTAGAGTTTGCGGAATCCGGGCTGGGTCAATGCGACCGCGCTGAAAACGTACACCGGGGACAGGCGCGTTGGGAGGGCCTGGTCGGCTGGGGCGTCGCTGGCCTGCAGGTTCACGTAATGGATGCCGTAATAACGCGGGTCGGCGCTTCCCCAATAGCAGAGATAGATCTGATGGTCGGGGTTGTGCTGTTGCCACTGGGCAAGGTCCGGAAGCGTCCTGTCCCCAGTCGATGTTGGATTCGCTGAGCAGCCGCAGGCCGCCCCGCGAGCCGCCCGCCGCGAAATTGAAAAATGGAATGAAATTCGGGAACGCACTGTAAGTCTCGGTCGCCAGGGCGAGCACCAGCACGGCCGCGATCACGGCGGCTGACTTGCCGAAACGCGCATGCGCCAGTGATGCGGCCGCGCCGAGAAGGATGAATAGAAAGGGATAGACCGGGAAAACGTGGCGAATGCCGACATCGACCCTGGAACTCATCGCGTAGGACAAATAAAGCAGCGGTGGGATGGCGGCGACCGCCAGCGTCCAGCCGCCCGCGGAGTTGAGCCGGCGTCTTTGGGCGGCGAAAAGGATCAGCGCGATCGCAACTCCGAGGAGAGTGGCCACCGGCGTTTTGAACGACATGGCCAGGGGAAAGTAGCGCCACCACCCGACAACGGAGGACTCTCCGCACAAAAAGGCCACCCTTCCGCGTGACCAGGCGAATACTCCGAGCAAGCCGCTGAGGCAACTCTGCGGCAGCAGCCGATGGGAATTGGCCGCGAGCAGAAGTCGGACCGAAGCCGGCGGTTTCCAGGTGCTGACGAATTCCTGCACGACCTGGCTGGGAACGTTGAAGGGGTCGGAGCTTTGGGCGAGGCGTTCGTGCGCCGCGCAGGTTTCGAGTTGCCGATGAAGATCGAACGATTCACCCGGATCGTTGGTCGGAGTGAAGCGGAAATCATAGCAGGCCCAGGTGAATCCCCAGGTGGCCAGCAGCGAGCAAAGAAAGATGGCTGTTGCCGCCGCCATGCGACGCCGGCGCGACCGGGCGTTCCACGGGCCGATGGACCACGGCGCCGGAAGAATCGAACGAAGCAAAAGGAGCACGCCCAATATCGGGATGGCGAGCAGGCCTGAGAATTTCGTCATGACCGTTGCGGCCAATGCCAGCGCCAACAAGGCCAGACGAAAAAACGTCGCGCGCTCGCCCACCAGCCATGCCATCGCCATCAGCCAGAGGAACGCGAGGGTAACCGCGACGTCGTTCTTGATCAGAGGGGCGTGTGCCAGGAAATTGGGATCGAGGCAGAAGAACGCCGTCGCGACGATGGCCGCCAAGGGCCCGGCGACGCGCCAGGCCCACCAGCCGATCATCGCCCCCAGAACGACGCCGAGGAGAATCATCCTGGCACGTCCGTCGCGGAGCAGGGCGTCGGCATCGACTCCCGGCGTGGAATAGAGCGCTTCGGAAGCCAGCGGCCCTTGGGCGTGCGAATCCTCCAGCATTTGCCGCCACCGCGGCGATTGAAGCTGCGTTTTCCAGTCATCGCCGCGCACTGCGACGCCGACGTAGTATTTCCACAGCGGCGGATTCTCCGGATCGCAGCGGAAATCGTGAAGTTGAGTGCAAGCCCAGGCGCTGAACAAGGAGACCGGCTCATCGGTCGTGGCGGACTCGTGCAGGGATGCCAGCCAAGCCGTGGCTGCAAAGCCGCCGAGCAACAACATACAGACGACGAGCGGGAAAATGGGCCTCGGCCGATTCGCCGCTTGAGCCGGGGTTGGACTGTTGGAGCGCGTTGCCTGGCTCATGAAGATGGGAAGAGCCGTCAAAGATTTCAATAGGTCGGCAAGGCGTGGAGCCGCTGGCGGATTTCGTCCATGGAGCCGCTCTCGCTGCCGTTGTTGGATTTTCCCTCTTGCTGTTGCTCGGTTCGCTGCGCGTTGGGGCTCTGGGCGGTCGGCGACGGCGCCGGCCGATTCGGGGCCGGCTGGGTTTTGGCAATTGGAAGCGTGAGTTGCCGATCTCCCCGCTGGACGACCAATTGACCCTGCGTGGTGTAGGCGTCCCAGATGGCGTCCTTCCCGGCCCGTTCATCGTTCAGTCCATTGATGTCGGTTCGGACGGTGTGCCCATCGATGCAGGCGATAATCACGTCATCCTTTTGGAGACCGAAAAAATGGGTCAGCGGGCTGTCGGGGGTCAGTTGTGTAACCTGGAGGTCCGTGCAGTTTCCCGTCATTGCGCGTATCGGCAAAGACTGAATAGGTCGTCTCGATGTTGGCGCCATTTTCGTCCCGTCCCGAAATTTGGTTGAGGGTCACCTGCGCTTGCTGGTACGCGTGCGTCGAAGCCTGATCGTAGGGAAGAATGACCTTACCCATGATCCAGGCGATGACCCCGATGGTCACCAGCACCCCCCCCAAGCCCACGGCCATGCGCATAGGACGCCTCCAATCAGACTCAATCCATATCAGGGCAATCGCAACTTGCTTATCCCCTCTCCCCGGTAATCCGGGGAGAGGGTCAGGGTGAGGGGCGGCGCCGGAATCGCCCCTCACCCCAACCCTCTCCCCACGAGTACATGGGGCGAGGGGGAACATACGATTTCCCGTAATCCATATCTTATAACCGCTTCGGGGGCGGGAGAAACCGAAAAGCGGGATTTTTCCTCGTCCAATTTGACCGCCGGCGCGTCCAAGGTAATGTCGCGACAGGGCAAGACAGGAGAATCATGCGGGCGATCGTGTTGCTGGCTGGGGTTTTTGCCCTGGTGAACGGCGGGTCATTGGTGCTGGCGGAGGACCTGCCGGCGACGCGGCCGTCCGCCGCGGCGGAGGCGGTGGATCGCTTTGCGACGGATTTGTATGGGCGGCTTTCAGCCGGACGGGGGAATCTGGTTTATTCCCCGCTGAGCGTCCACGCGGCGCTGATGATGACCGCCGCCGGGGCGCGCGGCGAAACCGCCGGACAGATGTCCGCGGTCTTGGGCGTGGCGGATGTTTCGTCCCCGGAGGCTCACGCGGCCGAGGCGCTTTTGCTGGGGCCGCTTCAGAACTCGGATCAGGATTTTCAGCTTCACATCGCCAGCGCGCTGTGGGCCCGCGAGGGAACCCATTGCCTGCCGGCTTTCCAGAACCTGCTGCACGGCGATTATCGCACGGTTGTCTCGGGAATTGATTTCCGCGATCCGCAACGCGCCAGCGGAGTCATCAATGACTGGGTCGCCCGCCAGACCGCCGGGAAGATTTCCGAGCTTGTTTCGCCGGGGTCTTTACATACGGGCACGCGGATGGTGCTGGCCAACGCGATTTATTTCAAGGCGGATTGGCGGTCCCCGTTTTTGCCGAGCTTCACGCGCCAGGCTGATTTCCACGTCGCCGGGCAGGCCAATCCGCAGCCCAGGCCGATGATGCGAGAGACAGGATTTTTCGGTTTTTCGCAGAACGATCAGTTCCAGGCGATCGAATTGCCATACAAGGGCGAGAAGATCGCAATGCTGATTCTCCTGCCGCGTTCGGTTGGCGGTTTGGGCAAACTGGAGTCGGGTCTTTCCGCGGATTTCCTGGCTGAAGTGGTTGGCGGGCTGGACCATGGGCTCGTTGAGGTGGCCATCCCCAAATTCAAATTCTCCGCTCAGTTCGGTCTTGCGCCGAAGCTGGAGGAGATGGGGATGCCCGCGGCGTTCACGCCAAACCAGGCGGATTTTTCGGGGATCGACGGCACGGCGGATTTGTTCATCTCGGACGTTGAGCACAAGGCATATGTTTCAGTGGACGAGCAGGGAACCGAAGCGGCAGCGGCAACCGGGATCACGATGAGGCCAACCGCCGTGATATTGCCGCGGATGACCTTCACGGCCGATCACCCATTTCTATTCATCATTCGCGATCGAGCCAGCGGAGTGGTGTTATTCCTCGGCAGGGTCGAGGATCCAACCGGGAACTGATCTCCATCCCGAACAACGGTGTGCTGGCGAGCATGAAACCGAAAAATGGATCAAATCGAGCAAGTGAGCGGTAAACTGGGGGTTCAGGCTGCTTCGATTGAACCGACCGCAGTCCTGGCGATGCAGATTTTTCAAGACTCGATTCCCGCAAGCAGTGTCAGCGGGCGGCGAGAGACAATAAGACTCGGTTATTTTTCGCTTTTTCCTGGCGCAGATGAAAATAGTTCTCGACATGCCGGGACGATGCCGCTAAACTCGCGGCTTCGAATAGGCGATAAACGTCGCGTTCGGCGTCCCTTCCACGCGGCGCGAGGATCAATCAATTCCGCAGGCGTGCTCGCACGGATCGCGGTGTATCTGGCGATCGATGGGATGCGGTTTCCGCTATCGTGGTCGCCATGATCGCGGTCAAAGCGGATGTTGGCCAAAAAGTTACTGTTTAACAGCGGCGGCTGCCGGAGGGGTGGCCAGCCGCTGTTTTTATTGGCGTCATTTGTCATTAGTTCGGTGCTATTTGTCGAAAGCGACGGTTGGTACTACAACATATGCGAATGACCAATGACAAATGACCACTGACATTTTTTCCCGAGATTACACATGCAATACACAACGCTGGGTCGAACCGGTTTGAAGGTTTCCCGCCTCTGTCTGGGGACGATGAACTTCGGCCCGCATACGCCGGAGCCCGAAAGCCATGCCATCATGGACAAGGCCCTGGATTTGGGGATTAATTTTTTCGATACGGCCGACGTGTACGGCTGGAAGAAGGGGGAAGGGGTCACCGAAAAAATCATCGGCGCGTGGTTCGCCCAGGGCGGCGGGCGGCGCGAAAAGACCATTCTGGCGACGAAGGTTTTCGGAGACATGGACGGCGACCCCAAGGATCTGACCATGAAACGCGGGCTCAGCGCCGTGAAGATTCGCCGCGCCTGCGACAGCAGCCTGCGGAGGTTGAAAACCGACTACGTCGATCTCTATCAGATGCACCACGTATCCCGCGAGACGCCGTGGGATGAAATCTGGCAGGCCATGGGTGTCCTCGTGCAGCAGGGCAAAATCCTCTACGTGGGCAGCAGCAATTTCGCCGCCTGGCATATCGCCCAGGGGTGCGAGACGGCAAGCCGGCACGGTCTTTTGGGGCTGGTTTGCGAGCAGAGCAAGTACAGCCTGGCGGCAAGGACCGTCGAGCTGGAAGTTCTGCCCGCCTGCCGGGCCTATGGCCTGGGCGTGATCCCGTGGAGTCCGCTGGACGGCGGGATGCTCGGCGGAGTGTTGCAGAAGTCGGAACATGGGCGGCGCACCGGCGATCAGGTCCAGAAGCGGATCGACAAGATTCGGCCGCAATTGGAATCCTGGGAGGATTTCTGCAGGGAAATCAGACAGAAGCCGGCGGACTTGGCGCTGGCCTGGCTGCTGGCGAACCCGGCAGTGACCGCGCCGATCATCGGCCCGCGAACGATGGATCAGTTGACCGGTTCCCTGGCGGCGCTGGAGATCGAGATCGACGAGGAAGTCCATCGCCGGCTGAACGAAATCTGGCCCGGCCCCGGCGGCGAAGCCCCCGAAGCGTATGCGTGGTGAAACGCGGCAGCCGTAGCATGTCCAACTCCAGCCTGTCGAATTCCGGCGACTCCGATTCCTCGGCCGTCCCATTTTGCAAGTTGGCGGACGCGGCGAAATATGTCGCGTGCTCCTGGGATTTGACGAGCGACGACGCGGGGCGGCGGCATTGGGTGGAATTCTTTAAGCGGCATTTGAACACGATCCTCAAGCTGGGCGTCGAATCGGCCGCCAAAGCCGCGCAGACCGAAACCGCCCCGCTTCAGCGGGCGGAGAATTGCCGCCGGGAGTTTTTCGCGAGGTTCGACGCCTTCGCGGCCGACCCGCCGCGGTTTGGCCGGGTCACGATTCTGACGCTCGATACTTGGCGGGATGAATTTCTTCGGCGATGGGGTTTTGTCGATCCGTTCGCCGAATTGAAAAACCGCGAGAACGAAAAAATGCTTCCGCTGCTGCCGGGCATTTGCCGGCAGATCGATTCTCTGCCGCCGGCCGGACAATTCCAGACGCTGGTTCTCGGACTGTTCGCGGGAAACATCTTCGACATGGGCGCCGATGCCACCGCTAAAACGTTTCTCAACTCCAGTCCCGATTTTTTTGACACGCGAGGAAAAATCGTCCCGCGGCCCTGGCTTATTGACGATTACGATCGGCTCGCGCGGCGGCTGCTCGACGGGCCGATCCATCGCAAAGCGGTCTTCTTCGTGGACAACGCCGGGAGCGATTTCGTGCTTGGCGTTGTGCCGATGATCCGCTGGTTGGGGCAGCGCGGCACCCGCATCGTGCTGGCGGCCAACCAGCGGCCCACGCTCAACGACATGACCCTCGCCGACGTTCGCGCCTGGTGGCCGAAAATTCTCCGCGCCGAGCCCACCCTCGCGGATCTGCCGATCGATCTGATCAGCACCGGGACCGGCGAGCCGCTGATCGATCTGGGCGCGATCAGCCCGGAGTTGAACGCGTCCGCCGCCGATGCCGACCTGGTCATCCTGGAGGGAATGGGCCGGGGCGTTGAAAGCAACCTCGACGCGGAATTCTGCTGTGACGCCGTGAGTTTCGCGATGATCAAGGACTCCGCCGTCGCGGCCCGGCATGGCGGAAAGCTGTATGACGTGGTTTGCCGATTCCGCGAGGGGCGATGAGCGCGGGTTATCGTGTTCATAAGGGGACCCCTTTCGCGCCTAAGAGCGGCCGGAGGACCGGCCGGCTCATTTTCGAAATTGAGCCGGCTGGTCCTCCAGCCGGTCTTTCGCCGCAGTAATTCCGCTCGCGCCGACCACCGGCAATCGAAAGGAGGTTGATTGACGCTGCCGCGCCGACTGCATACCATCGCCAGCGCTTGCAAGATTTGAGGAGACGAATGCCGAACCTTGAAGATAAGAATCTGGATGGGCGACTTTTGGATCGGGCCGCGAAATATCTTGGCTCCGATCCCCGCGCCATTCCGGTGTCCATGCCCGTCGCCATGCCCGGCGCGCAGGGCGGATACAACCGATATCGCGAGATGACGCTGGAGGAGATGCTCCTGGAAAACCGGGTGCTGTTCCTCGTCGGCGAGATCAATCACGTCAGCGCCAGCAGAATCATGATGCAGATGCTCTACCTGCAGAGCGTCAAACGGGATCAGGACATCAATCTGTACATCAACAGCCCCGGCGGCGTGGTGGACGACACGCTGGCGATTTACGACATCATGAAATTCCTCACCTGCGAGGTCGCGACGTACTGCATCGGCCGGGCCGAAAGCGGCGGCGCGATCGTTTTCATGGCCGGAAAGAAGAGCAAGCGATTTATTTTGCCGAATGCGAAGGTCATGATCCACCAGCCGTTTGGCGGGGTGTACGGGCAGGCGGCGGACATTCAGATTCAAGCCGATGAAATCCTCAAGACCAAGGAGACTTTGATTTCCATCATGGCGCGTTGCACGGGCCAGACGATCGAGCGCATCCGCGAGGACAGCGAGCGCGACCGGTTCTTCGACGCCCAGCAGGCGGTGAAGTACGGCATCTGCGACGAGGTCTTGGGAGAGGATTCTCCCGCCGCCGTGGCCGCCAGCGATGGCAACAAGCCGAAAATATAGTGGACGTGCAGAGAAACGAGAAAACGAGATGAGTGATAACACCTTGATCCCCATTGTCATCGAGAAATCGGGGCGCGGCGAACGGGCCTACGACATTTATTCCAGGCTGCTGAAGGACCGGATCATCATTATCGGCGGCGCGGTGACGGATGAAGTGGCCAACGCGATCATCGCCCAGCTTTTGTTTCTGTCCAACGACGATCCGAAGACGGACATTCAGCTTTACATCAACTCGCCGGGCGGGAGCGTCTCGGCGGGATTGGGCATCATCGACACGATGCGCTTCCTGCGGTGCGACGTGGCGACGACGTGCATCGGCATGGCGGCGAGCATGGGCGCCTGCCTGCTGGCGGCCGGCACGCACGGCAAACGCGCCGTCCTGGCCAACAGCCAGGTCATGCTCCATCAGCCGCTGATCGGCGGGGTCTTGCAGGGACCGGCGACGGATTTGGGTATCGAAGCGCAACACATGCTGCGATTGCGCGATCGGCTGTACAAGCTGATGGCCCAGTACACGGGAAAGACGCAGGAGCAGATTCACCGCGACTTCGACCGGAACAAATGGTTGTTCGCCGAAGAGGCGGTGGAATACGGCTGCGCCGATCGGGTGTGGGACCGGGTTCCGGAGATCGTGGTCGCCGCCAATCATGACGAGGATTCGGATGAGGACAAGGATTAGGCCCATTCTGGCGGCCATGCTCGGCGGGGGTCTCTTGCTGTTGGCCGGTTGCCAGGGGGGGCCCCAGCAAGGTGAACATCGAGCTGCGAAAGCAAAACCAGCAGCTTTCGGGGAGAATCGACGAGCTTCAGCGTCGCCACGATGCCGACGAGGCGACGATCCGGGGTCTGCAAAGCCGCGCCACCACCGTGCCGATTCTACCCCAGGACGAATTGGACGAATTGTTCACGACGGCGGGGTTGCAATTCGGCCGCCTGACCGGCGGATATCATCCCGATCCCAATCGGCCGGGCGATACGATGCTGAAGGTTTACGTCGTCCCGATCGACGGCCAGGGGGACGAGATCAAAGCGGCCGGAACGTTTCATGTCGAGTTGTTCGATCCGGCCCTGGGGGCCACCAACCGGATTGGACAATGGGAATTCGATTTGCAGGCGGCCAAGGCGGATTGGTACGGCAGCGGGTGGCTGTACACCTACGTGCTGTCCTGCCCGTGGCAGACCGCTCCGTCGCATGACAAATTGCTGGCGCGGGTGACGTTCGTGGATGCGCTGACTCATCGGGTTTTCACGGTGGATCGCGAAGTGCGGGTTCAGCCGCCGCAATGAGGCGCCCTGGCGCGCCCCGGACCAATTGTAGCCCGGAAATTTCTTGCGTTGTGGTCGCATTCAGGTACACTTCTGCCGCATTTTGTTCCATCGAGGTTCACGCGAAGGGAGAATCATGTCGCGGTCATTTCCGGCATTTTCGCGAGCCTTATCGTTAATTGCCGCTGCCGTGGGCTTGAGTTTCCTTTTGCCGGCGGCAACTTCGCACGCTCAAACCAGTACGACTTACGTCTACGACGTGAGCAACCTTGGTTCCATATCCGAGGTCGGCACTTTCACCACGCCGGGTGCGGTTGTCGCAAGCGCGTATGACTCGGCGGACGGCCAGTTTGATCTTGCCGCCACCAACGGCGGGGTAACGACCGTCTACGCCTACGACGCCGTCAGCCGAACCGTCGTTCCCAGCGACACAATTAGCGCCGGCGGCGCCGCGACGGGAATGGCCTACGACTCGGTGAACAATCAAATTGATGTCTCGACCGACAGCGGCGGCAACACCACGACCTACGCCTATGACGCCACCAGCCGGGCTTTGCAGGCCAGCGACGATATCAGCACCGGCGGAAACGCCACGAGCACCACCTATGATTCGGTGGATCGGCAACTCGACGTCACCGTCGATAGCATGGGCAACACCACCACCTATACCTACGACGCGCAGAGCCGCACGATCCAGAACAGCGATACCATCAATACCACCGGCAATGTCACAACGTCGGCCTATGATTCGGCAAACAACCAGATCGACGAATCCGAATCCAGCCTCGGCAACACGACCACGTACGCCTACGACGCGGTTAACCGGACCGTTCAAAACCCTGACACGATCACGACGCCGGGCACGGCCGATTCCACAATTTACGACTCCGCGGACCGAGCGCTGGCCATTACCACCGAGGACGGCGGCCGGGCCACAACCTATATCTACGACGCGGTGAATCGAATGGTGGAAGCCTCCCCATCGCCGATCGACACGCCGGGTCAGGCCACCACCACGATTTACGACGCCGCTGACCGCCAGATTCTGGTCACGACCGTCCCCGAGCCGGCTTCGGTGGTGGGGATTATCTTGCTATTGTCCGGCGTTGGACTTCGCCGGCCGGTGCGCCCCCGGCAAGCGATCTGATTGCCCGGCGATCTGAAGTCTCAATACCCCCACATCCGCGCGATGTCCTGATAGGTGACCATCAGGAACACGCCCAGGATCAGCATCAGCCCCACCATCTGCACGATTCTCTGCGCCTCGGCCGACAGCGACTTGCCCTGAATCTTTTCCAGGATCAGCAGCGTGAACAGTCCGCCGTCCACGATCGGAATCGGCAGGAAATTCACCACCGCCAGGTTCGCGCTGATATTGGCCAGGAACCAAAGCAGCCATGCCGGTCCGCGGCTGGCGACCTGAGCGCCAAGGTGAGCCATGCCCACCGGCCCCATGACGTTCGACAGGGCCACGTCCCGCGTCAGCATTCGTTGCAGCGTGACATAAAACTCCAGCACCAAATCGTGAGTTTCGATCACGCCCCATTTCAGCGCCACCAGCGGATTGTGCGTGTGCAGCGGGCTGACCATCTGCCGAAGCGCCAGGTATTGCGTCAAGGTCACCTGCTTCGCCAGGTCGATGTCCGGCTGCTGCAGTTCGATTTTCGCCACCGCCGGCTTGGCATCCTTGTCCGCGGGAACGAAGGTGATGGAAATGCTCGCCCCCGCCTCGGCAGAAGCGATCGCCCGCCGGACTTGGAACCAATTGCTGATCGGTTGGCCATCAATGGCGGTCAGGGTCGCCCCCGCCGGGATCTTGCCGGCCGCGGGGCTGTTGGGCTGCGTCTGGGCCACCACCAGGTGCATCTCGTCACAGCCGAGTCCGATTCCCAGCCCCATCCGTCCGCCGCTGTTGGGGATGCGAAATGCGCTCAAATCCTCGACCAACCTCGGCTTGGATTTTCCGGGATCGAGCACCGTCAGCGATATCTTCATTTCCTTGTCGCCCGCGGCCGAGAGCGTGCTCCTGATCTGCTCCAGCGTGGGATTCTGAAGATGGTCCGTGCCGCCATCCACCGCCAGAATCGTGTCGCCCGGCCGAATCTTGCCCAATGCCGGCGAGGTATCGACCAAACCCACAACCATCGCCCGCGGAACCAGGCCCAGGAAATTCAATTCTTCCCCGCCCATCGGTCCGGCAAAATGCGGCGTCACCGTCCGCCGCGAAATCTTTCCGTCGGGCGATTTCACCGTCAGAACCACCGGCCGGCCATTCGACGCTTCCATCGCCGCGTAAAGCTGCGCCATGGCGGCATCCCCGTTCGCGTTCACAGCCTGAGCGGCGATTTGCGTGATGACATCCCCAGGCCGCAACTCGCTGAGATCCGGCAGATCCGTCTTGGCCAGCATGGAGTAATCCGGCGGACCTTCCGGATCGGCGTCCATCGCGGCCATGGCGAACGGCTGAGTGATCCCCAGCTCCACCAGCCCCTTGTCGTCGCCGGGTTTTACGGGCGTGGCGTAAAGCGTTTCCTCCCGGCCATCCACATGCTCCACGAGGATCGGCACGCGCGTGCCGTCGTGCGTGAGGGCGACGTCCAGTTGAATCCGGCTGTAATCGCCGTACATCCACTTGTCGTTGTACTTGACGATCTTGTCGCCCGGCTGAAGCCCGACGAGCGTTCCATCCGCCCGCGTCGCCCGGGCCGCGGGGCTCATCGACACCACCCCGCCCACCGTCGCCGGCGGGACTGGATACCCTATCATGAACACGATCATGAACCCGATCGCCGCAAGGATCACGTTCATGATTACGCCCGCCGAAACGATCAGCATCCGCGCCCCGACCGACTTCCTGTTGTACGCACGCGGATCTTCAGCCGTCGCCCCCGGCCTCAGGTCGTCCTGACCCAGCATCTTCACGTACCCACCCAGCGGAACCCAATTCAGCCGATATTCCGTCTCCCCAATCCCCAGCTTGGCGCCGATGGCCCTGGCCTGAGCCTCCGATATCGGCGACTTATATTCAAGCTCCTTCGGAGTCTGGTTTCCCGGCGTTGAAATGCTCTTCAATAATCCTGTCATAAACCGGCGTCGTCGTTCCCCGATGAAATCCCAGACCCTTCCGCCACGCGAGAACGGCCGGGCCGAAGCCGATGGCAAACTGCTCCACCTTCACGTCGCAATATTTGGCGGCGAGAAAATGGCCGAGCTCATGAAAGAAGATGACGAAGCCCAGCCCCAGCGCCAGCAGCAGATAATCCATCGCGTTGTGAAGAACAGCCATGAAAATAGCCCATCCAATTTAAGACAAGGGAGCGCACGCGCCCGTTGTGCCGGCGTCAGCGATACGCGCGGCACCGCCCGCCGCGATAGAAGCCTCCGCACACTGGCGAGCCCAACGGTCCGCTTCGAGCAAATCGTCCAGAGTTGGGCTGGTCTGAATACGATGTTGCGAGATTGTAAGTTCAACAACCCGGCAAATCTCGCCAAAGGCGATTTTCCCGGCCATAAAGGCGGCAACGGCCGCCTCGTTTGCCGCGTTTAACACCGCTCCGGACGTCCCACCCGCCTCCGCCACCTGATACGCCAGCGTCAGCGCCGGGAATTTTTCAAAATCCGGCGGCTCGAAATGCAGCGCCTGCACCTTCGTCCAGTCCATCCGCCGGCTGCACCCATTGGCTCGCTCCGGATAGGTCAGGGCATATTGTATCGGCGTCCGCATGTCCGGCGGGGAAAGCTCCGCGATCACCGACCCGTCGATGAACTCCACCATCGAGTGAATGATCGACTCCGGATGCACCACGATCTGCACCTGCTGCGGCCGAAGATCGAACAGCCAGCACGCCTCGATCAATTCCAGCGCTTTGTTGAACATCGTCGCCGAATCGATGGTGATCTTGCCCCCCATGCGCCAGGTCGGATGGTTCAGCGCATCGGCCGGCGTCGCGTTGTGGATGGCTTCGAGGGGCGCATTGCGGAACGGCCCGCCGCTGGCCGTGAGGATCACCCGCCGAACCTCGCGCCCTCGCCCGCAGGCCATCGCCTGGAAGATCGCCGAATGTTCCGAATCGACAGGCAGCAGCGCAACGCCCCGGCGACGGGCCTCGGGAATCAGCAAAGAGCCGGCGACCACCAGGGCTTCCTTGTTCGCCAGCGCCAGCTTCTTCCCCGCCCGCACCGCTGCCAGCGCCGCTGGCAACCCGGCCGCCCCAACCACCGCGGCCACGACAACGTCCACGTCGTCGTCGCGAGCCAGATCGACCATCCCGCTTTCGCCGACGAAGATTTTGGTCCGCCGGGACCGAGCAATCGCCGCAGGTCATCGGCTCGCGATTCATCAGCCAGCGCCACCGCCGCGGGCGAAAATTCCTTCGCCTGCGCCGCCAGTTTTTCCGCTTGCCGATGCGCCCCCAGCGCCGTTGCCCGGTAGGGGGGCCCAAGATGCCGGATCACCTCCAGCGTGCTGCATCCGATTGACCCGGTGGAGCCCAGAATTGCGATGCGCTTGCTCACGATTCCACAATGATAACGGCCAAGCCCCGGATGTACATCCGGGGTTTCATGGCGAAGGCGGAGAATACCGATTGCGGTATTGCTGCAAGGCCATTTTCAAAGTGTCCACGATCCGCGGCATATGCGGAGCGGCCGTCAAAATCCGCGACGAGACCGCCGCCGTCGGGTAAAACCCGGTGATGAAATCAAAGAAAAACTCGGCCGGTGAATGCCCGATCATCATGCTGTTGGCATACGCCCCGCTCATGAGTTCGTCGGAAAGTTTGAAATTCTCGTAAATCTCGGCAATCGTCGGCCGCCGCTGCGGCGGCTTGGGCATCGCCGGCGGCGGGCCATACGTCTCGGTATATTTCGCCAGGTTGTCGCTCGCGCCGGTGACGATTTGCTCCATGACACGCGGCACGACAACCACCCGCGCGACGATCTGATACGGCCGGGTCAGGCTTTGCAAAAAATCCAGCACGAATTCATGCGGGCCATCCAGGACCAGCACGCCGGTGGTGATCGCCCCGCGCCAACTTCTCCGGAACGCGCGCCGAAACAGGCTGATGCTGAAACTGCTGCGCATACGTCCCGAGATCGTTGGGCGGCGGATTGGCATCCTTATTGGCGTCGTTACTACCGCTTTCCATATCCCGGAGGGTAATCCCTAAGCGAGATTTATTCCACGCAAAAAGGGGGTCATAAGCCTTTTCCACAAAAAGGGGGTCATAAGTGCTCTGTCTCGATCCTCAACATTGCTGAACGATCATCAAGTCGTGGGTGACGACGCGCAGCAGCAGTTCGCGCGTTCGTCGCCGAGCGGTTTTCGCTCGCAAGGCCGAGCCCAGGTTCCGCTTGATCATGGAATTCACCGTTTCGGCTTGCCATCGTTGTCCGTACAGTTTCTGGTCCGCCTTGCGTTTGAAGCGATGGCACATGTTGCGGCGATGGCGTGCCGTCGGCGGACTTTTGCCCGGGCGGCCGGTGTTGGGTGGGATGATCGAACGCACGCCCATGTCCTGACGCGCGAGGCAATGGTTGGATTCGGAATCGTAGCCGGCGTCGGCGACCACGATCCGCACGTTGGCCCGCCGCCAGGCGTCGAACAACACCGGCTCGAAGTGCGGATGATCGGCGCCGCCGCCGGTGGTGGCGCGGGCGGCGAGGATCAGGTGGCACGAACTGGCCACCGCCAAGGACAGCTTGGGCAGGCGTTTGACGGCCCTTGAGCGGCGCAGATTCGCTTGGATTTTCAGGCGTTTTCGGTGGTTTTTGCGGGCCGTCTCCCGGCACCGCTTCTCGAAGTGTCGGCTGACGTGGCGCGACTCGAACAGGCTGCTGTCGATCGCCAGCGGCTTGACCCGGCCTTTGATCATTCGCCGCCGCTCGGCCCATAGAACCACCTGGTCCAACATCCGATCGATCAGTCCCGGTTTGACCAGATGCTTGAAGGCGCGGCACAGCGTGTTGTGATCCGGCGTGCGCCGCAGGCCGATGTCCGCACGCCAATCCGGACAATCTTCCAGCAACGCCTCGACACCGCGATAGCTCTTTTTCTGATGTTCCCGCAGAACCAGACAAGCGAAAAGCTGTGGCCGCGTGAAGTCCCTGCGGCTGAATTTCGAGCGCGGGTCTGGAAGGAAGCGTTTGGCAAGCCCATGGGCCCATTGCATCACCCTCCGTGGCGATTTGCAGGTCAACATCCCGCAGGATGTAACGTGTCCGTCGCGCCAGCGCTACCCGAGCAAGCGCCGAACATTTCAGAGGATCGAGACAGAGCAGGACATAAGCCTATTTTGCCTGCCTGGCGCCGCCGCCGGTCTTCTTCGGCCGGCCGATCGGTCGCAACGAACTCTCCACCCCCAGCCGCCGGGCCGTTGCGCTTGCCCAATCGGTCCCTCCGTATGGACGCCCACGATCGCGCGAACGATGCAGCGCCGCCAGTTCCTTCTCATCCTGCGGCCGGTTCACCCGCTTGATCCAATCCCGCGGCATCGGCACCGGCCAAACCGCCAGAAACTCCGCCATCGGCCCTGAATTCTTCCCTCGAACCCAAAGCGAACCCCATGGCCAATCCTGCGCACGCTTCGCCAGGCCCGCCCCCAGCGCATTCCGCTCCACATACCGGCAAACGCTCAAAAAATGCCAATCCTCCTGGATGGGAAAACTTTTGAATCGGCTCTGGTACAGATGCCCTCGCCCGCCGCTCTGGCGATGCGCAATGCCATCGCTGCGCGTGCGTCATCGTCAACCACTGCATGAATCGCGACAACTGCCCGTCCACTTTCGGCCAGAGCACGAGATGAAAGTGATTGGGCATCAGACAATAGGCGCAGACTCGCATCGTCTTTTCCCGCGCCGCGGCCTCAGCCAGCACACGCTCAAATGCTTCATAATCCGCCGCGTCCTGGAACAACTCGATCTTTCCCCAGGTGCGGTTCATGACGTGATAAGCCAGCCCACCCGGAGAGAAACGAGGCTTGCGTGCCATGAAGGGATGCTATCATGGATGGGCCACCGAAAAAAGGCTTATGACCCCCTTTTTCGCGTCCGACTTCCAGCGAAAAGGCTTATGACCCCCTTTTGGCGTGCACGTCCCTAATGCCACGAAGATAGTTCGTAAGTCCGCGCCCTGGCGCGCCTTATATCGCTCGCGCCAGCCGCGGCCTTCTGAGAGAATGGTGTTGTTCAACGACATCACTCTTCAACAGGAGGCCACGGATGGCTGCGTTCGATCTCGCCCTCTGTCACGTTCGCAATGGCACGGACGATCTTCTCCTGCCGCAGCGGATCAATCAACTGGCGCTGGCTCAGGACCATCTCTTCCGCAACACCACGCTCACGCCCGGCAACACGCTTCGGTGGTTTGTTCAGCAGGTCGCCCACGGCAATGTCGCCTGTTCGGCGGTGCGTCATCTGGCCGACGAGAATTTTTCCGATTCCGCCTGGTGTCAGGCGCGGGCACGCTTGCCCGTGGAGTTGATTCAGAGCGTCCATCGTTCGATCGTGGACCAGGCGCGTCGCGAACTGGATGACACCGACGACCTTGGCGATGAATCGTACCGCTGGCGCGGGCATCGCGTTCACGTCGTGGACGGCACCAGCGATTCGATGCCGGATGCGCCCGAGTTGCGTGCGCACTACGGCATTCCCTCGGGCTGCCGGGAGGGCCTGGGGTTCCCGATGTCCCACCTGCTGCTCTTGATGGACCACCGCAGCGGCCTGTTGATCGATTGCATCGACTCGCCGATGCACACTTCCGATATCTCGCAGACCCCGGCGATGCACGGGCATCCGCAGGCCGGGGATGTGCTGCTGGGAGATGACGCGTTCAGCGGATGGGCGCACCTGGCCCTGTTATTACAGGCGAATCTGCACTTCGTGGGGCCCGTCCATCACCGGCGCATTGTCGATTTCAATCCGCGGCGAGAACAGGCCCGTCCCCGCAAGGGCGGCGCCGCCCAGCAGGTCGGCAAGCCGCGATCCCGCATCGTCAAAACGCTCGGCCGGGCGGAAGGCAAAGCCTCCGCGGACGACCAACTCGTCGAATATTTCAAGCCGGTGGAAAAGCCGGCATGGATGAGTGACCAGCAGTGGTCCGAACTCCCGGAGTCCATCCTCGTGCGGGAGATTCGCCGCACCGTCCAACGCAACGGCTTTCGGCCCATCACGGTGACGATCGTCACCACGCTCCTGGACGAGCAAGCTTATCCCGCCGACGAACTGATCGAGCTGCGCTGACGCGCTGGATGATCGAAACCAACATCCGTCATTTGAAGATCACGCTGGGAATGGACGTGCTGAAGTGCAAGACGCTTCAGGGCGTGCGAAAGGAGCGACTGATCTTCCTGCTGGTGTACAACCTGATCCGTTTGCTGATGCTGAAAGCGGCGCGGCGGCAAGGAGTCCACGTCAATCGTCTGAGCTTTGCCGACACGCTTGCGTGGTTGCGCCTGGGCGACATCGATCGATGTCCAGACTTGATCGTCAACCCGGTTCGTCCAGGCCGTCTGGAGCCCCGCGTGCTGAAACGCCCGAAGAAACAGTTTCCGTACATGACCCAGCCGCGTGCGATCCTCAAATCACAACTCCGGGAGAAATATTGCGTTGCGACTTAACTTCGTGGCATTAGTGCACGTCCCGGTTTCATTCCCACCCCTACTGCCAACCATTCCTGGGGTCTGACTGATCTTTGTGGTCCTTAAGCGGCACGGGCGTCCCAATAGCTGTCCCACAGATCGCTGTACTGCAAACAACGCAGACTGCCTATCCGTTCGGCTCGACGCGGCGACCACCGGGCGCTGTTCAATTTTAGCCGAGCACCCAGGATCGTCTTGCAGCCGCCTTCGATCAAGCCGCTGCCGATCGGACGACCGGCGGCCAGGCGCGGGCCGTACCACATGCGATCCATGTTGTCCGTCAAGTAACCCAGCAGTTTCTTCAACGCTTGGCGACGTGTCCCGGGTGACTCGGCAATCAGTTCCTCAATGTGCCGGACCAAGGCGGGTCCGTTTTGCTTGAGTAGCAATGCCAGTTTTTCATCCGCCCAGGCGCGCCGCCGGACCCTCGCCCAGCATTTGTTTGCCGCAGTCATGCAGATGCTCGCTGACATGGTATACGTCCACCACCCAACGGGTATTGGCCGTGGGCAGACGAACCCCCGCCTGTTCCCAGATCCACTTGGCCCCGTCGGCGATCACGCTCAGCGACGCCTCTTTGTTGACGGCCAAATGCTTGAACATCGTCGCCCAGCGCGCTCCGATCAATCGGCAGGGCGCGATCTGGCACCACGCCAGACGCGCCGTCGGCTCCGGCAGCACACGGTCGGCCCACTGTTCCGGGCCGACCGCCTCGCCGGATTCACGCTTGTCCAGCACGCTCAGACGCATCTCCGCCCAGCCGCCGGTGGTATTAATCTTCATCCCGTCGCTGCTGAATTCCAACTCTCCGGCGGCCTTGGCCATGCTCTGGGCGGAAACGGGTTCCGACCGCACCCATCGGCCGGCACGCTCGCCTTCCTCATCACACTCGGCCCGGATCGTGTCGTTGCTGACCCGCATCCGGCACAATTCCAGCAGCTTCGCCGACGCTTGTTCAAACGACCAGGTGCTCCCGGCCACCGCGATCACCGCCGCGCGTGTTCGCTGGCCATCCGACTGCCGATGCCCGCCCACGCATCCAGCGGCGTCTGCGTCCGCCCGCATTCCGGGCAGGCGTAGTAACGACGGCTCACCCTCATCTCGCCCACCGTCGTCAGCACGCACTTGGGCGAGACACGTTTGAATTTGGCTTTGCCGCCGCAGGAGCAACACAATCGCGAGACCCCTTTTTTTGCGCCTTGTCCTGGGCATTGATCACGCGCTGCAAGGTGTTCCGCAGCAATTCGTCCCCGTGCTGGCGAACGGCCTGTTCCAAACAGGCCAACCCTTTCCCATGCGGTGCCTGCTGGCCCGCCAGCTTCACCGCCCGATACGTCGCCACCGCCTGTTCGGCAATCAATCGCTCATCATCCGAAAGCTTGTTCCAGTCCATTGGGATCTCCTTGTCCCAGCATTTTGCCATAAAGACCACAAATG
>CAWAPL010000006.1:0-197546 GCA_963783845.1 uncultured Phycisphaerales bacterium | reverse complement strand
CCGACAGACACATTTCCATCACCAACTTGTCGCCCGGGGATTTACCATTCGCCAAACGGTCATGATAAGCTACGGGTTGGCCTTCGCCTTCTGTCTGCTGGGAATGATGATTGCGGTGATGCGGACGCGCTACGCCACCGCGCTTTATCTGGTCATCTTTGGATCCATCATCGTGGCGGCGTACAAGATGGGGCTGGTGCACGAAAAGCGGCAAGACGCTGGCAACGATGCAAATGGTTCCGATCAAACTCCGCCGCCGGAGTCGGACCCATCCAGCGGCATTTGACCGCTCGCCGTCCCATAACCCGCTGATTCCACGGCATTTACCACCCAGGACCGGCGAGGGTTTCACCGCCGAATTCAGCAAGGTGTAACACCGTCTGTCCGATTTCATGTTACAGTGGGAACGCGAATTGTATCATGGTATTTCGGTAGGCGATTCTTCAGCCGTTTCGTGAGGTGAAATTCAATGGATGTAACAACGATTGGATGCGGATACGTCGGCCTGGTCACCGGGACCTGTCTTGCGAGTATCGGTCACACGGTCCGCGGCGTGGAAAAGGACGCCAAGAAGCTCAAAACCCTTCTTGATGGGCATTGCCCCATCTTCGAGCCGGGCCTGCACGAACTGATGCAGGAACATTACGCCTCGGGCCAACTGCAATTCACCGATAACGTGAAGACGGCCGTGAAAGAAGCGGAGGTGGTGTTCCTCTGCGTCGGCACGCCGTCCAAGCCCGATGGAACGGTGGAGATGAGTGATCTTGAAGCGGCCGGCAAGGAAGTATGCAATGCGCTGGCGGAATACAGCAACGACTACCTGGTGACCATCGTGGTCAAATCGACCGTCCCGGCCGGCACCAATCGCAAGCTCTACAATTTTCTCAAGGAGCAGACGCGGGCCCACGTGCAGGTGGTGAGCAACCCCGAATTCCTGCGCGAAGGCAGCGCGGTGAAGGACTGTCTCGAGCCCGACCGCATAGTGATCGGCGGCGAGTCGCCCGAGGCCTTCCGCATCATGCGCCGGTTGTACGACCCGCTGGTCAAGCACGAAGAGAAGTTCATGACGATGAATTGGGAATCCGCCGAGCTGACGAAATATTCCGCCAACGCAATGCTCGCCGCCCGAATCTCGTTCATGAACGAGATGACCATCCTGTGCGAGGGTTACGGCGCGGATATCGAGGACGTGCGCAAGGGCATCGGCAGCGACAGCCGAATCGGCCCGGCATTTTTGCGCACGGGTGCGGCTTCGGCGGAAGCTGCTTCCCCAAGGACGTGGCCGCCCTCGAGCATATCTCCCGCGCCGTCGGTCACGAGAACCTCTTTGTGAAGACGATTCAAGCCATCAACAAGGGCCAGAAACGGCGATTTGTCGAGAAGATGGAGCAGAAACTCGACCGGCCGCTCGCCGGGGCGAAGATCGCCGTCTGGGGCCTGGCATTCAAAGCCGACACCGACGACATTCGCGAATCCCCCGCCCTGGACGTGATCCGCCATCTCCTGGACAAGGGGGCTCACGTCAAGGCCACCGATCCCAAGGCCATGGAGAACATGAAGCAGATCTTCAAGGACGAGGTGGAATGGAGCGTGGACCCCGTTTCCTGCGCTCGGCGCCGATGCCGTGGCCCTGCTGACCGATTGGCCGCAATACACGACGCTGCCGTTCCGCAAGATCGCCGCGACGATGAGCATTCCGGTGATCTTCGACGGCCGCAACTGCCTGCATCGCGACATCATGCGCGAGGCGGGATTCCAGTATTACCCCATCGGCCGCCCGGCCGTGGAGAATTCATTGCGGTTGAAGCATCGGGTATAGGTTCGGCATATCATCTGCCGTCGGTTCCATCGCGCAGAGAGAGATGACCTCGACTTTGTCGTCAACCCGAATCAAACTGCCGCGGGAGGCGGTGGCGCAATTCTGTCGCCGCCACCGAATTCTCCGGCTCAGCTTTTTCGGCTCCATATTGCGGGATGATTTTCGACCCGATAGTGACGTGGATGTGCTCGTGGAATTCGAGCCGGGAGCGCGTACGGCTTGCAATTCTTCGAAATGGAACGGGAGCTTTCGCAACTTTTGGGACGCAACGTCGATCTGAACACGCCCGGATTTCTTAGCGGCCAATTCCGTAAAGATGTGCTGGCCACCGCAGAGGTCCAGTATGTCGCCCCGTGACGACGGGAAATGGACACGCGCTTACGGTTGCGTTGTCGGCACCGCGCGCGTGAACACGGCCGCTTCGCCATCGTACATCTTCTCGTTGTCCAGATTGGCTCCGATCACTTTTTCCGGCGCGTCCGATGAACTGACGTCCTTGCCCGTGAAGAAATCATCCTTCAGGTTCCGCAGCGACAGCTTCGCATGATCCGGCGACAACGACACGCGCATGACCATGAATTTGTCGTCGATCGATCCGTCGTCGCTTAGCGTGCGCAAGTTGGCGAATGTGACCCCGTTCACGTCGGCCGTGTATCCAACCATGCGCATCGGTTTCCAGGCGTTCCCCCCGGTCTCGGAGTATTCCACAAAGTATTGCGTGTTGTCGAGGTTGCGAATGACGATGGAGTCGGTCTTGTCCTTGTCCGCCATCGTAAAGTCGCCGACATACGCGCGATCGACGGTGGCGCTGGCCGCGGAGCCGAGAGGGGTTTTCGTGGTGTAACAACCCAAACCGAACGTCAGGAAAAGCAGCGAAGCGGCGAGGGCGGCGAGGCGACGAGGAAACATGGCTACCTCCATGGAAGTTAGTCTGGCATGAATTCTACATCCCTTTGCCGAACGTTCGCAACAAGCCGCGCCGGAGCGAATGGAGTATCGATCCGAAATCGCTAAAATCCGCGGCGGTCTTTGATTCGAAAGGCAACCGACATGAGTTTGGCCCAAACCGACCCGCAGATCGCCGAATTGATCCGCCTCGAGCGGCAGCGGCAGGAATCCACCCTCGAGCTGATCGCCAGCGAGAACCACGTTTCGCCCGCGGTGATGGAAGCCGCCGGCTCCGTGCTGACCAACAAATACGCCGAGGGATATCCCGGCGCTCGCTACTACGGCGGATGCGGCTTCTATGACCAAATCGAAAACCTCGCGATCGAGCGGGCCAGGCAATTGTTCGGCTGCGCCTTCGCCAACGTCCAGCCCCACAGCGGCGCCAACGCCAACCTCGCCGCCTTCATGGCCATGATGCAGCCGGGGGATCGTTATATCTCGCTCAACCTCGCCAGCGGCGGACACCTCAGCCACGGTATGAAGCTCAACACGTCGGCGATCTTCTACAAGCCGGACCATTATGAGCTTGATCCCAAGACCGAGCAGATCGATTTCAACAACGTCCGCGCCAAGGCCAGGGAACTGAAGCCGAAGATGATTCTTTGCGGATACAGCGCCTACGCTCGGACGATCGACTTTGCCAAATTCCGAGAGATCGCCGACGAGGTGGGGGCGATGCTGATGGCGGACATCGCCCACATCGCCGGGCTCGTGGCGACCGGGACGCATCCCTCGCCGTTTCCCCACGCGCATGTCGTGACCACGACCACGCACAAAACCCTTCGTGGCCCCCGCGGCGGTTTGATCCTGACCAATGACCCGGAACTGGCCAAGGCGATCAATCGCAGCGTCTTTCCCGGCAGCCAGGGCGGGCCGCTCATGCACGTCATCGCCGCCAAGGCCGTCGCCTTTGGCGAAGCCCTGCGCCCGGAGTTCAAAACCTATTGCGGACAGATCATCAAAAATGCCAAGGCCCTGGCCGCCGCCCTGCAACAGCGCGGATATCGGCTGGTAAGCGGCGGAACCGACAACCATCTGATGCTGATCGATCTGCGGGCGCGAAACGAAGCCCTCACCGGCGCCGATGCCGCGAAGGCCCTGGAAGCCGCCGGCATCATCACCAACAAAAATGGAGTTCCCAGCGACCCGCGTCCGCCGAAAGTCACCAGCGGCCTGCGCCTCGGCACGCCGGCGGTGACGACGCGCGGATTGAAGGAGCCGGACATGGCCAAGGTCGCCGATTTTCTCGACGCCGCCCTGGTCGCCAAATCCGAGCCGGCGACGCTGGAAAAGATTCGCAAGCAAGTGGCCGAGTTTTGTGAGATGTTCCCGATGCCGCATTAAAAGCCTGCCGACTTTAGTCGGCAGGGCCCCCTCCAGTATGCATAACGATTTTTTCTAACAACCATTCCCATGGCCAAAAACATCAAAGCCCGCAGCGCAGATTACTCCCAGTGGTATCTCGACGTGATCAAGGCCGCGCAACTGGCGGATTACGCTCCGGTCAAGGGTTGCATGGTCATCCGCCCCGAGGGGTACGCCATCTGGGAAGCCATCCAGCGCGATCTGGACCGGAGATTCAAGGAGACCGGGCACGTCAACGCGTATTTCCCGCTGCTGATTCCGCAGAGCTTTCTGGCCAAGGAGGCCGAGCACGTCGAAGGCTTCGCCATGGAATGCGCCGTCGTGACCCATTCCAAGCTGGAGAAGGGCGAGAAGGGATTGCAGCCCGGCGGCAAGTTGGAGGAGCCGCTGATTGTCCGCCCGACCAGCGAGACCGTGATCGGCTACATGTACTCGCAATGGGTGCAAAGCTACCGCGATTTGCCGCTGCTGATCAATCAATGGTGCAACGTGATGCGGTGGGAATTGCGCACGCGGCTGTTTCTGCGGACGGCGGAATTTCTCTGGCAGGAAGGCCACACCGCCCACGAGACCGAAACCGAAGCGCGCAAGAAACGATGCGCATGTTGGACGTCTACGCCGATTTCGCCGAGAAATTCCTGGCCATTCCCGTCGTCAAGGGGCGCAAGACCGACGCCGAAAAATTCCCCGGCGCCGACGCCACCTACGCCATCGAAGCCCTGATGCAGGACGGCAAGGCCCTGCAATGCGGCACCAGCCATTACATGGCCCAGAACTTTTCCAAGGCGTTTGACATCAAATTCCTTGGCCGCGACCAGAAAACCGAATTCGCATACACCACCAGTTGGGGCGTGAGCACGCGCCTGATCGGCGCCATGATCATGGCCCACAGCGACGACGAGGGGTTGGTCCTCCCGCCCGCGGCCGCCCCGACGGTTGTCGCCATCGTGCCGATTTTCAAGACCGAAGACGAACGGAAGGCGGTCGCCGATTTCGCGGGCAAGGTCATCGCCGCCCTGGCCGGAGCGGAGGAAGTTTCCGCCGCGGCGAGCAGGCCGTCGCCCGATGGGATCAGGAGCTGTTTCTTCGACAAGCTCACCGGCCAGAAGATCGTGGTGGACTGGCGCGACGCCCGCCCCGGCGACAAGCAATATCACTGGGAGCAGCGCGGCGTGCCGCTGCGCATCGAAATCGGCCCGCGCGACGTGGCGGCCGAAACGGTCGTCCTCAAGCGACGCCTGGATCGCGAGAAATTATCCGTGCCGATTGCGGAGATTTCCGGGCCTTGGCTCCGTCAGAAAATGGATCAAATCCAGGCGGCCATGTTCCAAAAGGCAAAAGAACATCGCGACCAGAACACGCGGGAGGCCGGCAGTTTTGACGAGATGAAAAAAATCCTCGCCGAGCAGGGGGGATTCGTCCGAGCCTGGTTCAAGCCCGATCGCGCCAATGAGGCCAAGATCAAGGAGCAAACCAAGGCGACCGTTCGCTGCATTCTCAGCGAAGACGCGGCCAGGAGCGGCAAGTGCATTTACAGCGGCGAGCCGACGGGTTCGCGCGTCCTGTTTGCCCAGGCGTATTGATCGTGGTTCACGCGATTTCGAGAGGCATGCAACGGTGAGCTTGCGGCAAACGCAAGCGGCGGAGAGGATGGTCAACGATAAAACGGCTGGAAGCCGGCGGCGTAAATCCCCGCTATCGTTCAGCCAAAGGAGACCTTGATCCATGCCCGGAATCGCCATTAAACCCCTGGTCGTGACCGAACTTCAGCGGCAGATCAACCAGGAATTGGGCGCCGCCCATTCCTACCTGGCCCTGGGCGTCTGGTGCGACGCGCAGAACCTCAAGGGTTTTGCCCGCTATTTTTCCACGCAGGCGGCCGAGGAACGCGAGCACGCGCAGAAATTCATTCGGCACCTTCTGGACCGCGGCGTCTCGCCGGCGCCGACGGCCCTGCCCGCTCCGAAATCCAATTTTTCGGACCTCCTGGAAGTCGCCCGCCATGCCCAGGCGATGGAGCGGGAGAACACCGTCGGCATCAACGCCTGCTACTCCGCCGCGCTGGCTCAGCAGGATTATCCGGCCCAGGTCGCTGCTGCAATGGTTCATCGCGGAACAGGTCGAGGAGGAAAACTGGGCCGACGAAATGGTCGATCGCGTTCAGCAGGCGAGCTGCCGGCGCACAAAGCGACCTCGACCGGCACATCGAGCGGTACCTCAGCGAAGAGGGCGTCAACGCCGCCAAGTGCGAAAAATCCTGATCGCCGCGTTCCCAGGCGCCGCGGCATTGCGGGGGGGGTCAATTCACTTCGATGAACGCCTCAACGCTGCGAAGATCGCGAATGTTCTGCGGCGTGGTGGTCATCGTAGCCGATGCGCCTTTTTCCAATCCCGGATGAACCTTATTGGGCCGCTTGGTCCAGATGCATCCGCCGCGGCGTCTGGGGAGTTCCTTGAAATTCCGGCTTCGATCCTCGATCGGACCGCTGACGGTCTTGTCGCGCATGAACAGGCGTTCCAGCGTCTTCCTGGCCGCCGCGCGGGTGATGGTTTTGCTGATGGTGACGCGCACCGATTTGCCGGGTTGAAGGGTCAAAGCCATTTCAGACATCTCCGATCCATGAAAGGGGGAGGACTATAGCAGATTCGCCCATTCCAACAAGGCGCAAAGAAATGCCGGCCGCGTTTCCGCGGCCGGCATCGCCAGAAAGTGGGAAGGAAGCGTCGCGTCAGGCCCGTCAAGCCGGCTCAAATCAGGCCGAGCTTGCCGTTGCGTGCGCCTGACAGAAATGATGTACGATTCAATTGGGCGCAAGGCAAATGGGTCGGACCGGATTCTTTGGCGTCCGATAAAATGCGGTGTTGTCACTTGTCATTGGTCATTTGTCATTAAAGGTTGAAACCACGGCCTCTGGCCGTGCGACCCTGTGTGGCTCTGCCGTTCCAGCAATTTTTCCCCTCGCCCCATGTACTCATGGGGAGAGGGTTAGGGTGAGGGGCGATTCTCGAAAGTCGAACACAGCCCCTCACCCTAACCCTCTCCCCGGAGTACCGGGGCGAGGGGAAAAAAACGAAACATGGCGACAAACTTGGATCACATTCCTTCGGCCCCTTTGAGGGGCCTTCCTGATACCACCCCCTCTGGGGGTGGAGCCTCATTTGTAAACGCATTTTCACAAATGACCCGTGACAAATGACAAACGACAATTCCTACGTCTTGATCTGGGCCATCAGGAAGATCGACAGCGGACCAAAAATAAAGATCGGCATCCACGCCATCAGCGCCGGCCATAGATTCACCAGATCCGGAGTCGGCGGACTGGCGGCCATTTGGTAGGTCACGAATACGCTGCCCATGCACAGGCCCGTCAGCAGCAGACAGCGGAAGGCCGACGATTTCAGCTTGCCCGGCTCGCGCGTCAGCACCGTCGATATCGCCAGCAGCAGCAGAAATACGTTCAGCAGCCATTCCGCGACGCGAAGATGTTTGGCCCGCAGCAGATCGATCGTTCCGTAGCGCTTGAGGCTCAGCAATTGATTGATCTTCTGAAGCGACAGAAGCTGAATGTAATCCTTTCCCAGATTCAGCGAAATTTCGTCGGGGGTCATCGTCGTTCGGTACGTGGAAACCGGAATCGCGTGGGCGAGGAACATCTGCTCCCTCGGCGGAGCCATGGGAACGCTGAATCCGTTGGTCAGATCCCATTGTTTCAAGCGGGCGTTCCAGACGGCCGCGTCGGCGTACAAATGCGAGATGGGACGCAAATCGGCGTCGCGCTCGATGATGTCCAGATACTCTATTCTGGCCGGCGAATTGGCCGTGGGCGGCGAATACAGCGACGCGTTGAACAGACCGCCGCGGGTGTCTTCCATCATGTGAACCGGAAACTGCTTGATCGTCGCCTCGTGAACGTCGCCGTGATCCCGCATCAGCTTGGGGATCATTCTCGGGATGATCACCTCCTGATCGATGGGCAGCAGAATCACGTTGAGCACAACCCCGGCGAGGATCACGGGCATGACGATGCGATACAGCGGCGTCCCCGCGGCCAGCAACGCCGTCATCTCATTGAACCGGCTCAGGCGCACCACGGTGAACGCCGCCGCCACCACCGCGATCATCCCGGACAAATGCACGAAAAAGAAAAAAGCCTTGTAGAAATAGAAATCCGCGATGTCGTAAACGATCCGGCCCAGCGTGATGTTCTGCTCCCACGGCAAGGTCTGGGTCAGGTTCGCGAAGTTGAACACCATGTCCAACGCGACGTACATCCCGATCAGCACCATGAAGCTGATCAGGTAGTTCCTGACGAACAGGCCCAGGACGTAGCGGTCAATGATCTTCATGGTTTTCCGCGCACGAGAACTTCGATCAGACTGCGGCGGATTTGCCGGCCATATCGGTATTCGCTCGGATCGCTGAGGCTGGAGATGGTGAAATCCGGCCCCAGCGCGGGCCACGGCGGCGGCGGATCGTACCCTTTGGGCAATCGGCGAACCAACACCACGTGCGCAAACGACTGCGGCGAGGCCTGATCGCCGAAGAAATCAAAGGCCGTGGCGCGCGTTGGATCGGCCAGCGGGCGAACCTCCGGCTGATTTGGTAGATAGAACGACAGTTCGGCCGCATAGGCGTAATCGGCCGCGAAGACCGGCGAATCGAGCAGCAACGGCTCGACCTCCCTCGTCGCCAGATCGCGCCAGCCGAATAGGTTGTCCCACTGCGGAGTTCCGATCTTCGGCGATAGCTTCCAAACCAGTTCAGGGCAGTGGATGGCGACGGTGGCGACGAACGCAACTATTATGGCAAGCTCGGCCCAGAACACGCGGGGCCGGCTCCAGTTCTCGGCCAAATATCGCGCAAAAAGAACGATCGCGGGGAAATAGGCGAACATCGGCCAGTTCGCCTCGACGCGGCGATGCGTTGCCGACCAGCCGAAAAATAACAGCGGCACGGTCGCGGCAAACAGCAGAATGCGAATCGGCATGGGATTGTTTTTCCGCCGCCAGTAAATCGCCAGGCCGGCGAGGCAAACTCCCAGAAGGACGGGAGTGCAGATCGCGATTTGCCCGCCGGCGTAATTCAGCAGGTTCCGCCCGACCGCCGAATCTCCCGAGGTGATGCCGTGCCGAATCTGGAATTGAAATGACGCCCAATGATTTCGGGCATTCCAGAAGATGACGGGGCTGAAGACCGCGGCGGCGAGGATTGCAGCCAGCCACGGCCAGGGCGTCAGAAAATGCCGGCGGCCTTCGGGGCAGGAAATCAGCGCCAGAAAAACCGCGACGCCGAGCAGAACGCTGGTGTATTTGGAATCCAGCGCCAAACCCATGAGGATTCCAAACGTCAGCCATCGCAATCCGCGCCGGCCCTGGCCCGGACTCCCAGCGAAGATTCCCAGCACGGTCGCGAGCGCAGCGCTTTGAAAGAAGCAAGCCGGCGTATCCGGCGTGGCGACCGAGCCGACCACCGCGATCATCGGGCTAAGCAACAGGGCGATGGGAACAAAGCTGGCCGCGCGAGCATTGCCGACGACGCGCCGCGCCGCCATGGTGAGAATGAGCACGGTTCCCGCCGTCATCACCCCCATCAGGCAGCGCACTCCCAACTCCGTGCCGCCAAGCAGTATCGTTCCCAGCCGGATCAGGTACGCGATGATCGGCGGATGATCGAGATAGGAGGCCGCCAGATGCCGGGACCAGACCCAATAGTACGCCTCGTCGGGAACCAGTTCGCGCAGAGCGGCAACGGCCCAGCGGCTCAGCAGCCAGAATAGAAACAACGCCGCCACTCCGCGGGGCGGCAGCCAAAGCGGGGAGTCGCGGCGAGCGGCCGGACTCGAAGGCGTGGGCGTTTGAAGGGGCGTACCGAGGCTCATCGTCGTTGAAGCCTGACCGTCAGCCAAATCGCGGCAAACAGAACGGCCACGTTTCCCATCCAGATAAACACCAGCGCCGTCGGCAGCGGGCCCTTGAAAGCCGCCCCGGTCGTGAACGGCACGTGCGTCGCCGATTGCTGCCCGCTGATGATCAAGGTGATGCAGAGCAGGGCGGGGACAAAACTGGCGGCGAAGGCGTTGAGGAAATTCCCGCTGCGAAACGTCACGCCCAGGGCGCAGCCCACCATCACCAGGCTCAGGCAACTCACCGCGAAGCTGGCGCGGCCGTGAAGCTCGCTGCGCGGCGTTGTTGGCGCAGATTTGCTCGTGGTGCAGGATAAACAGGTCCGACTGATGCAGCCGCCAGGGCCGCTCGCCAGTCGGGGGATCGCCCGCATCCGACACCGGGTCGCGCAGAAAATCCGCCAGCGACTTTTTGCCGATGGCGCGGATCGAATCGGGCATCGGCACGGAAAACGTGCGCGAAAGCCGCCCCGCGGCGTTCGCACGCCGCCCGGCGTTTCCAGCATCACGTTGAAAAGCTCGAGGTTCACGTTCATTCGATCCGCCGGCGGACCCGTGGCGGATTGCCCGCTCGAATTCGGTTGAACGCGGATATGGATTTCCTTCGCGTGGGCGGCCAGCGTCTGCTGCGAGCCGTGGCTCTGGATCAACCAGGCGGTTCGGGCATCGGCGGCACCGGGCGCGGTGAGCACCAGGTCCAGGCCATCCCATCTGCACGTCACGTCCTGCGCGCCGATTTGAAACGTATCGCCCTCCGGGGCGTCATTGGCGAAAAGATATGACGATGTGCCGTCCGCCGCATGATGGTCGATCCCCGCCGCCACCTGATTTAAGTATTCCTGATTCTGCTCGCGGCGAATCAAGGCCCGCACGATGGTCTGCACGTTTTGGCTCTGGCCCGGGCCTCGGCAAGCTGGGCCAGCCGCGAAACGTTCAGGAACTTGACGTTTTCACTGATGAGCGAAGGGATTTCAAACGGCCCAAACCCGCTGCTGCCCACCCCGACCTGCACGTTCCCGAAAAACTCCCTCGGAAACTTGATCCCGTCCACGAGCGAGATCGTGACCATGGAAGGCTGAGACGGCGAGACGCGGTCGATGGAAACCAGGGCGCTGCGAGCCATCCAGAAATCCTTGGGAATGGCGATCCACACATCGGTCAGCAGCCGCTGGGAAGTCATCCACGCCGGGCCAAACAACTCGACGCGCTGCCGCGCCGGATGCATCGGGTCCGCGGGGACCAGCAGCGCATCGTCCGCGTACACGTTGAACGACGTTTCGTCGGCGCTTTGGAATTCCAGCGCGTGCGTCCGCTGGATCCGGTTGGCGATCACCCGCGCGATGTTGGAGTAGATCACCTCCTCCACCTTCAGCGAATAAACCGGGACGATGAAGCAGAGCATCACCAGGCTGATCACCGCGACCACCAGCCCCAGAACCAGCGCCGGCAGCGCGACGGAAAACCGCCGCGCGGAAAAATAGCTGATCCCCGACGCCCGCATGGCGGTCAGTTCGTTGTCGGCGGAAAACCGGCCGTAAATCATCGTCGTGGCGAACAGGGCCGAGACCGGCAAGGAATAGGCGCAGACCGCCGGCATGGAATAGAGCAAAAGCCGGTTCACCTGCCCGAAATCCAGGCCGTTTTCCGTCAGCGGACGCAGCAACACCGCGAAGCTCATGATTCCCGCCAGCGCGCCGGTCGTCATGAGAAACACGCGGAGAAGGCTGCCGAAGATGTACCAGAAGAGCGTTTTGCTCATGCGGGTGAATTTAACGCGGCGCCAACGGCTCGGCCGGGCCGATCGAGGATGGAAACGATGGCCTGCGCAATGCGCTGGATCCCGGGATCGATCCGGTCGGGGGCGACCTGCCCGAAGCTCAAACGCAAGTGGTTACGCGGCGTTAACCCGTTTTCGTCGCACTGGAAGCAATAATCGCCCGGGACGTAAAGAACGCCGTTTTCGACGCACCGCTGGAACAGCGCCGAGCCGCGCGACGAATCCGTTCCCGCCGGCAGCGTGACCCAGATGTAAAGTCCGCCGGCTGGATGCGTCCAGGAAATGCCGGCCGAAGCGGGGACATGCCGGCGCAACGAATCCAGCATCGCATCGCGCTTGGCGCGATAGCTGTCGCACAGGCGGCGCACGTGCCGGTCGTACAACCCGCTGGTCATCGCCTCCACCGCGATGTGTTGGTTGAGGCTTGACGAGCCGAAATCGTGATTCCCCTTCTGATGCAGGACGGCCTCCATCAAATCCGCGGGCATGGCGGTGTATCCGGTCTTCAGCCCCGGCGCGAACGGCTTGCTGAACGTCTGCGCGAGGACCGTGTGACGATTGTCGCGGTCGAGCGATTTGATCGACGGCAATGCCGGGCCGTCATATCGCAGTTCCCGATAAGCCGCGTCTTCGAGGATGAGAATCCGCTGCCGCCGGCTGAACCGCCTGGCGATTTCCAGCAGCCGAGGCCGCCCGGCGGCGCACAGCGTCAGGCCCGTCGGATTCTGATAATAGCTGGTGACGTATATCAGCTTGACCCGCTCCAGCCGATTCTCGCGCTCCAGCCGGGCAAGAAGTTTCTCGATCGCGTCCACGTCGATCCCGTCCTCGGTCATGGGAACGGGCAATACCGTCGCCCCCAGCGAAGCCAGCGTGCCGGTGTAAACGAAATAGCACGGATTGGCGGCGATGACGATGTCGCCGGGATCGATCAGCACGTCGCCGATCAGGTACAGCGCCTGCTGCGACCCGGTGGTGACGACGATCTCGCGCTCGCTCAGGGCAAATTCCGCGGCCGGTTTTTGTTCGAGCTTCTCCAGGTGAGCCAGCGCGGCACGTCGCAGGGATGCCAAACCTTGCGTGGTGTCGTATTGCAGCGATGCGCGGGCGCGGCGATCGTCGGCGAAAATATTCTGCACGATTTGCCGCGTCTCCTGCACCGGAAGCGTAAGCGGATCGACCAGCCCGGCGGCGAAATTGATCAGATTCGGATCGGCCTGGACGGCGGCCATGAGATAGCTGATCGGCTGCTCGCCGGTGCGGCGAGCCTTGGCCGATAGCCCAAGCCCTTGCGCGGAGTGACTGCTGGACATACGGGCGGTTCATGCTATCGGCGCACGGGCGGGGGGGCAATGCAACGGGCGGCGTCCAGGGTTCGGGCATAAAATCGGCCGGAGGACCGGCCGGCTCAATTTCGAAACTGAGCCGGCCGGTCCTCCGGCCGGTCTTCGGGATCCGGATATTAGGTCACACCCATGCAAATTCACACCACCTGAAAATCCCGCCGCCTCGGGTCGGCTATCGCCAGCGACAGGCCGTTGATCGTCGCGGGAGCGGCCTGGGCCATCGCTCGCGCGGCCTCTTTCAGCGTCGAGGCCGTCGTGATGACGTCATCCACCAGCGTGGTGCGCTTCCCGTGAATGGATTTCGAATCGATCAGCCCGAAGGCGTGGCGCAGATTGGCAGCGCGGTCGGCCAAGGAGTGGACCCTCGTTTGCGTCGCGGTGTTTTTCAAGCGGACGATTGGGTAAACAACGCGCAGTGAGCCGCGGTAACCGGCCAGCCGGCGCGCCAGGCAATCCGCCTGGTTGTAACCGCGCCAAATCTGCCGCGACCAGTGCAGCGGAATCGGGACCAGCACGTCCGTTTCGTCCAGGAGTTGGCGAATGCGCTCCTGGGCCAACATTTGATCGGCCAGGATTTCGGCGACGGGCCAGCGGTAATGATATTTCATCCCGTGGATTATTTTGCGCAGCGGATCGCGGAACGGTCCCAGGGCGACGATTTTGCCGAAGGGATGGATTCCCGCGCCACGGCAGCGAGGACAGGCGCTGCCCGCCGGAAGCGGCGCCCCGCAGCAATCACACGCCGGCCCCGCCGCCAGCGCGGAAAGTTCCTCCCCGCATTTGCCGCAAAACGCGGATTCATTCGTCGCCGACCGGCAGCAGACGCAGCACGGCGGGTAGATAAAGTTCGCCACGTCCTGAAAAAGGCGGAGCAGCACGGCCGTATTGTAATACGAGTTTCGGGTTGAGTACGCGCCACCGTCCTCGAAGCACCGCATGTACATGCGGAGCTCCCGGCACTGGCATGTGAGATGGGCGAGCAAATCGCTTACGGCTCCGGCGGGCGCATTCGCTTGCCCGCTTCCGCCCAGGCATCGGTGTACTTCGTCTTGTCCCGCGCCTTATACCGCTGCGGGAAGAAATATCGTCCGATCCGGAAGATCAAGACCAGACTCAAGGCCAGAATCACCAGCAGCAGCGACATCAGCAGCATTGCATGCAGGGCGATGATTTTCCGCCCGCGTTCGTCGGCCCCATTGAAATCCGCCAGCGCCCGCAGCAGATACAGCTTGGTCACCAGCACCAGCAAAATGCAGAACAGACCCAGAAACGCCACAAAGGCCCACACCGATCTTCCTTCGTGCCTCCGTGCCTCCCCTCGACAGGCTCGGGGTCTGAGCTTGTCGAAGACCGTGCCTTCGTGCCTTTCCCCTTCCATTCACCACCCCACGTCCGCCCGCGCATTCACCGGATGTTTGGCCGCGAGGCGCCCGATGGCCTCGTGGTCCTCCTTGTCCAATTGCTTCGGCATCACGATCTTGGTCACCACGATCTGATCCCCTTTTTCCTCGCCACGCTGGATGCCGTGGCCTTTGATTCGCAGCTTCACGCCGCCGCTGGTGTTCGGCGGAATCGTCAGCGTTCGCCGACCTTCCAGCGTCGGCACGTCAACCTTCGCTCCCTCGGCCGCCTCGTACATGCTGATCGGGCAATCCAGATACACGTCCAGTCCCTCGCGCCGGAAATAAGCATGCGGCGTCACATGCGTGATGATGAACAAATCGCCCGGCTCGCCAATTCCGGGGTGGCCGCGCCCCTTCACCCGCACGCGGCTGCCGTCTTTCACGCCCGCGGGAATGTGAATGTCGATCGTCTCGATCTTCCCGTCCCGGTTGATTTGCAGCGGCAAATGCGTCCCGCGCGCCGCCTGCTCGAAACTGAGCGTGACGGGATGTTCCAGGTGCCTGCCCGCGCTGCGGCTGGGCCCGGGTTCGGCCTCGGCCTCCCCCACCCCGACCGCGCCCGCCGCCGAAGAACTGCTCGAATACGCTTCCAAAATCCCCGCCGCCCAGATCGAAATCCTCGACGCTGACGCCCGGCCCGCCTTGCCACGAGCGGCCCCCCGCCTGCGCACGCCGAAACGCCTCAAACGGATCTCCACCCGCCCCCGGCGTGGCCCCCACCCCCGCATGGCCGAACTCGTCATAGTTTTTTCGCTTGGCCGCATCGGAAAGGACTTCGTACGCCTCCTGTGCTTCCTTGAACCGCTCGGTTGATTTCGGATCGTTCTTGGTGGCATCGGGATGGAACTTTCGCGCCAATTTACGGAACGCGGCCTTGATCTCATCCCCCGACGCCGTCCGCCCCACGCCCAGCACGTCGTAATAGTCTCGCTTTGCCATACCAGAACTTAATATTAGCATCGACCCGGCACGCGTGAAACCAATGTCTCCCGGGGCCTCCCCCGAACTTCGGGCATTGGACGCGTTCCCCCCAATACGGCCATCGCCGATTCTCACGCGGTGTTGCCGGCTCGAATGAAGTGGCGCTGCAGCATTAGCAGATCAGCCGGAAGGTGTTTGCCCGCCGGATGAAATCCAGTTTCGGCCACTGCAAGCGATCCGGCGGCAGGAGAATCTTGCCTAGCGATGTTCGGAAACCATCAATACCACCGTCCAATCGGAGGGCTTCAAGCTCTGCCAACCGCGATAGATTCAGCCGCATGTGGTAACTGTCATCAAGGTAAATTAGGCCATTATCGTATGCCCGGTGGTACGTTGGCGAAAGTGCCAACCCATTGGTTACGTGGTCGCTGCTCTCAGGCGCACCAACCGGCAGAATATGTGCAGCGTTGACCAACCGAAGCTGCGCCCGTGTGACCGAACACCGATTTCCATAGGCGTATAGAACCTGTTGGCGGAAATTCGCCTTTCTAGAGAGTCGCCTAATTGCCTGCACGATTAACCTGCGAGGTTCCGGAAGCGCCTCGATTTCAGCCGTGGTGATTGCCTTGAGCGTGCTGGCCCGTGTGAGCAACCGGAAGGTTTCTGGTTGCTTGCCGTAGCGATGCAGGTGCTCAGCATTGAAAGCGTAGCTGACGAGTTGATCGGGCCGGATGCCGACCGCGATTTCATCGTTAGTCTTACGGTTAAAAGTAAGGCCGTGCTGCAAGGCGTCGCGCACCGCGTTAACGTCGATTTGTACGGAGGGCGAGCCAGAAGTGAAAGTGGCGTGCCGGCTAAGATCAAGCCCGCCAAACATGCCGGAATTCGGTTCATAGCCGATTAGAATGGTTAACCCGTTCGGGTTCTTGGCCAGCGGGGACGATACCGTAGTCATTTGTATACGGTATTCATCCGGCAAACTTGGCCGACCGCCAAACGTGAGCGTCCATGCATACACCCATAGAGAGGTACTATCACCGTCGGGCGAGGTTATGATAAACTGTCGAGGGTGCGCCCGTACTGGACTGGTGAGGACAGCAGAATAGCCCGACTGTTGGATGGCATCGTTTATTGCCTCGACCAATTCTCTAGGGCTAAGTGCTGGCATTCTTGTACCCGCCCATTTGCCTCTCGACCTTTACCTTCACCCCGGTGACCGGCCTGGATTTGCCACCGTCCAGCCGTAATGGCTCGTCTTCATCGTCTGACCACATCGCAGCAGGATGGTAGACCTTGTAACACGTTTCATCCGGTTTGGCGATTCCAGTAAACAGTGCACCTTGCGACTCAGCAGGTGATAGTCTATCAAACCTTCCCACTGCGCCTTTTGCGTAATCCTCCAGCAACTCGCAGCACAGCCATTTTCGTTTGAGCCGCTCGGCCACTTCACCCGTGACACAGCTACCGGCGAACGGGTCTAAGACGAAATCCCCTTTGTCCGTCAGCATCCTAATGAAGTATTCAGGCAGTGCGGCCGGATATCTTGCGGAGTGCGGCACCAGCTTGCGCTCCTTGCAGTAGCGGAGATAGTGCGAATTGCTTTCTGTATTGGGCAGAGCGATGAGGTTGGGTGGAATCGCTGCGCCGTTGTCAATCGAAAACTTTTCGCTTATGTCATGGCCGCTGGGCCGCAGCATTGCCTTGTAGCCGTTTTTCAATAGACCTTTCATTGCGTCGCTGTACGGTGCAAGTACACGCCGATTGCTCGCCTTTGGCCAAGGTGTTGGCGACAGCCACCAAACACAATTGATTGCATCCTTCACTCGAATGCGACGGATGTTCACCCATTCGGCCGGAGTGGGGAGCTTGGATGGACTCCACCAAAAGAAATCCTGCGCAAGATGAAAACCGACCTCTCGGCAGAGCATAATGAGCAATTCGTAATGATATAGGCTGCGGGTCGGCTGGCCTGGAATCCATGCACCCCCAATGTCGATCACCAGCGACCCGCTATCTTTTAGAACACGCTTGAACGCTCGGCCGAACGGCCGGAACCAATCGAGATACTTGTGAGAATCGACATTGCCGTAGTCCTTCTTTCGCACCAGCCCAAACGGCGGGCTTGTCATAATCAGATCAACCGATTTCGATTTTACGTGTCGTTCCAGTACCTTAAGGGAGTCGCCGAGGAAAATTGCGCCGTGCTTTGCCCGAAAATACTCCGTGGGCGCACCGCTGGCCATTACCGTCTTTAGCTTGGGTCGATGGCCGTTGTTCCACGCGGACCCCTCCGCCTCACTATTGGTGCCACTTCTTGCCATTAGCCATTTCCTTTGTGGTACCGACTCCGTGCATATGACTGCATATCTTACAGGCGACGGAATGGCGGGCCAAATCGCCGGATGGAGCGAACAGATAGTACACATGTCGAGCGCCAATCGCGCCAGCCCTGGCTCTCCCTCCCAGAACGTCAAGAATCGTGCAAGAATTCCATATCCCCAAAGACATGCCTCAAACGAGGCTTTCGTCGGCGCTCCTCTAGGCCAGCGCTCACAACCATAGGCTTTCCGTGACAAACGGGTCTGACTGATCTTTGTGGTCCTTAAGCGGCACGGGCGTCCCAATAGCTGTCCCACAGATCGCTGTACTGCAAACAACGCAGACTGCCTATCCGTTCGGCTCGACGCGGCGACCACCGGGCATGTTCAATTTTAGCCGAGCACCCAGGATCGTCTTGCAGCCGCCTTCGATCAAGCCGCTGCCGATCGGACGACCGGCGGCCAGGCGCGGGCCGTACCACATGCGATCCATGTTGTCCGTCAAGTAACCCAGCAGTTTCTTCAACGCTTGGCGACGTGTCCCGGGTGACTCGGCAATCAGTTCCTCAATGTGCCGGACCAAGGCGGGTCCGTTTTGCTTGAGTAGCAATGCCAGTTTTTCATCCGCCCAGGCGCACCGCCGGACCCTCGCCCAGCATTTGTTTGCCGCAGTCATGCAGATGCTCGCTGACATGGTATACGTCCACCACCCAACGGGTATTGGCCGTGGGCAGACGAACCCCCGCCTGTTCCCAGATCCACTTGGCCCCGTCGGCGATCACGCTCAGCGACGCCTCTTTGTCGACGGCCAAATGCTTGAACATCGTCGCCCAGCGCGCTCCGATCAATCGGCAGGGCGCGATCTGGCACCACGCCAGACGCGCCGTCGGCTCCGGCAGCACACGGTCGGCCCACTGTTCCGGGCCGACCGCCTCGCCGGATTCACGCTTGTCCAGCACGCTCAGACGCATCTCCGCCCAGCCGCCGGTGGTATTAATCTTCATCCCGTCGCTGCTGAATTCCAACTCTCCGGCGGCCTTGGCCATGCTCTGGGCGGAAACGGGTTCCGACCGCACCCATCGGCCGGCACGCTCGCCTTCCTCATCACACTCGGCCCGGATCGTGTCGTTGCTGACCCGCATCCGGCACAATTCCAGCAGCTTCGCCGACGCTTGTTCAAACGACCAGGTGCTCCCGGCCACCGCGATCACACGCCGCGCGTGTTCGCTGGCCATCCGACTGCCGATGCCCGCCCACGCATCCAGCGGCGTCTGCGTCCGCCCGCATTCCGGGCAGGCGTAGTAACGACGGCTCACCCTCATCTCGCCCACCGTCGTCAGCACGCACTTGGGCGAGACACGTTTGAATTTGGCTTTGCCGCCGCAGGAGCAACACAATCGCGAGACCCCTTTTTTTGCGCCTCGTCCTGGGCATTGATCACGCGCTGCAAGGTGTTCCGCAGCAATTCGTCCCCGTGCTGGCGAACGGCCTGTTCCAAACAGGCCAACCCTTTCCCATGCGGTGCCTGCTGGCCCGCCAGCTTCACCGCCCGATACGTCGCCACCGCCTGTTCGGCAATCAATCGCTCATCATCCGAAAGCTTGTTCCAGTCCATTGGGACCTCCTTGTCCCAGCATTTTGCCATAAAGACCACAAATGCGCGCCTCACCCTGACAAACCCCGCCGATCGAGTGTTCTTGTTCCCGCCGCACCAAACCGCTACCATACCCCCAACCTGGAGACGACAGCCGTGGCCAAATCCGAGCCCATTGAAGTTGAAGCCACCGTCACGACCGCGTTGCCCAATGCGATGTTCAAGCTGCGCCTCGATCAAGGCGGGGCGTCGCGCGAAATCCTCGGCCATGTCTCCGGCAAAATGCGAAAGCATTTCATCCGCATCCTTCCCGGCGACAAGGTCAGGGTTGAACTATCCCCCTACGATCTGACTCGCGGCCGAATCGTCTTCCGGCAGAAATAGCGCTCCGCCAGCAATAACGTCCGTTCAAAAAATTCGGGCCACCGTCGGCGCGGCCAGGAATTCCCGCACCGATTTCAAATTCATCACGATCAGCAGCACGATCGGATAAACGATTCCAACGGCCCCAAGGATCGTCATCCAGGCGAAAGCCGTCGATTGGGCATCCGGCGAACGCGCGCTCAGCGCCAGCGTCACCCGATAGATCGAAACGCACGACAACGCCGCCAGCGGCATCTTGCCGATCGCATACCCCAGGATCATCCCTCGCGACACGGGCAGATTTCTCAAAACCACGATGCCGCAGGCCAGGAGATATCCCGCCCACGCTAGGCTCAGGATCGCATCCAGCACCAGCAGCGTCGCGTACCGATTCGCCACGGCTGGCGGCGTCCAGGTCATCTGCGAAGCGGACGTCATTCCCGGAAACGGCTGGCCCGTCGGTCCGAAACTCATCGACGCGCTGTTCGTGGTCAGGGCGATCGTTCCGTCGCCCATCGCCTGCACCGACCGCACCTGCTCCGCCGCCTCGGCCACCGACGGGCTTGGCACAATCAGCGTCTGGGCCGGCGATTCCAACTCGCCTTCCAGCGCCTTGATCTGGGCAAAATTCATCGCCTGTCCCTGTCCGCACAGGCTCTGCACGCGAGCCACAACCGCGGCGATCTGCCCCGACGCCATGTGCGTCCCCGATGAATCGGTGTAGCTTCCACCCTGCGATCGAATGCCCGACGGGCTGTTGCCGGCGAAAAAAACCGCGCTCTGATCGGAAATCTGCAATCGGCCGCTGCCCAGGATGAACAAATCATCCGCCGGCCGGCCGGGTCCACTCGGAATGTCTCGCACTTCCGTCACGTATGCCACGACACGGTCCGTCGTCAGATTGTCCGCCGACAACTGGATCACCTGCTGTCCCACATCCGCCAGCAGCCCATCCAATTGCCTTTGCCGCGCGTCCGAAAGCGGCCGAACCTGACAAAGCGCGTCGATCACGATCTTGCGCTGGCCGGCGGACAGCCCGTCGGGCGCGACATACTGGGCGATTGCCGGGGCAAACATTGGCGGGGGGGCTGAATTCAGGGCAGACACCCTGGAGCGTGTCGCCGCCAACTGCGAGACAATATTGGCGAATCCCAAACCCCCGCAATCCACAATCAGCGAGAAGGATGCCATGATAATGCTGCCGACCCCCACGGCCGTCAGAATTCCCGGTCTGGAAACGTATGAGGATTCATAATACCCCGACATTTGCGCACATTATCCCCGGATGCGCCACGCGCGACAACAATCCGATTCATCCGACCACTTGACTTCGGAAAAAACGGGACAGCTCTGAATTTGCGGATGCCGTGGAAATTCAGAGCTGTCCCGTTTTTTGGCCCAGAGCTGTCCAAACCAATTCATCCCACCACTTGCAGACTGCGCGACTTCTTCCGCGGAATCTCCGCCACCGAATCGTAACCGTTCGCCCCCGTCATTTTTGCCGTGACCAGCTTTCCGGCATGAAGCTGATCCCCATGCACCACCGTCACCGAATCAATGTCCGGCGCCTGCCCGCTCGTTCTTCCGATCCAGCTCTTTTTAGACGTGGAATCAACTCGATCGATCAGTACCTCCACGCTCCGCCCGATCCTCTGCTTCGCCTTGGCGAAGGCGATCTGCTGCTGCGTCAGCATCAGTTCCTCCAGCCGGGCCGCTTTGATTTCTTCGGGGCACCTGCCCGTCCATCCGTCCCATCGGCGTGCCGGCCTCGGCGCTGTAGGGGAATACGCCCATCATGTCGAACCCAAAATCCCGCACGAATTGCACCAATTCCCGGTGCTGCGCCTCGGTCTCGCCCGGCGAGCCGGCGATGAACGTCGTGCGGATCGCCACGCCCGGAACCCAATTCCTCAACTTCTCCAGCAGAATCTCGATCTGGCGCCTGGTCACCCGGCACTTCATCGTCGCCAGCATCTGGTCGTTGATGTGCTGCAGCGGCATGTCGATGTATTTCACCACGCGATCGCAATCCGCCAGCGCCGGATCATCTCGTCGCCGAAGCACGATGGATAGGCGTACATCAGCCGCAGCCAGTGCACGTCCTTCAACTCCCTGTCCAGCGTTTTCAGCAACCCCGCCAGCCCGGGTGCATATCCGATGTCCGTTCCGTAGCTGGTCGTATCCTGCCCGATGAGATTCAATTCCACCGCCCCATCCGCCGCCAGCTCGCGCGCCTCGGCCAGGATGTGCTCGATCGGCTTGGAACGCATTGGCCCGCGGATCGACGGAATCGTGCAGAACGCGCATCCCTGGTTGCACCCCTCGCTGACGCGCAGAAAAGCATAATGCCTCGGCGTCAGCCGCAGCCGCGCCCGATCGTCCTCGAACACCGGCAATCGCGAGACCTTGGTCTGCGGCGCATCGGCATCCAATTTCGCCTCCGCCGCCAGCCGGCGCGACAGGTCGTGATATTTGCCCAGAAAGTGTCCATCCCGCTGCCGCGGATTCTCCGCCCCGCGCACGGCCTGAACGATGTGTTCCCGATCGAACACGCCCACCAGCCGGTCGATCCCCGGCGCCTCCGCCAGCAGTTGCGTCTTATGCCGCTGCACCAAGCAACCGGCCACCACCACTCGCTTGCACTTGCCGTTTTCCTTCAGCTTGATCGCCTGACGGATTTCCTGGAGCGATTCGGTTTTCGATGCTTCCAGAAATCCGCAGGTGTTGATGACGATCGCATCGGCCTGGGCCGCATCCGCCGTTACCGTCAGCCCGTCGTTGGCCAGCTGCCCCAACATTCGTTCGCTATCCACCAGGTTTTTAGGGCAACCCAGGCTCACGAACGCAACGGACCGAATCTGATTTACGACAGAACGCAATCAAGCTCCAATCGACCAATTGCCCAGAATACCGATTCGACAAGATACTGCATACGCGCGAGTTAATAACACCTAACTTCAACGTCTATAAGGACAGGGGGTAATTGATGTTAAGTGAATAATTCGCATGAGCTTGCAGGCAAAGTTGAAACGCTGCAAGTATCCTGATAATATCAGTCATAATGGCCATCCGCGAAAAAATCCGGCGAAAAATCCGCGCTCACAAAGCCACGGCTCGGCGGATGGTAGGCAAGGACCGCAAGCCGGTCATGATCGACCTGAGAAAGACCCGTGCCCACGAGCCGCCGGTGAAGTCTGCACCTATCATCAGCTATAGCAAGGCTTTACGATTTCTTTCCACGCTCAGCGATTACGAGCGCCTGCGCATCGTTCGCTATAACCACGACAATTTCAACCTCGACCGCATGCGGGCATTGCTTAAAAAGCTGGGCAATCCCCAGGATCATTTCCGCTCGGTCCACGTTGCCGGAACAAAAGGCAAGGGCAGCACTTGCGCGATGATCTCCGCCATGCTTGTCGCCAACAGCTACAAGGTCGGTCTCTACACCAGCCCCCATCTTGTTGACGTTCGCGAACGCATCGTCATCGACGGCGCCATGATCCCCCAGGCCAATTTCGCCCGACTCGTCCGCCTGGTGGAGCCCATGGTCAACCGCCTTAAGCCGACGCCGACTTATTTCGACGTCCTCACCGCCATCGCGTTCAAATATTTCGCCGACAACAAGGTGGACATCGCCGTTGTCGAAGCGGGCCTGGGCGGTCGCCTCGACAGCACCAACGTCATTCGACCCGAAGTCACCGCCATCACCAGCATCAGCCACGATCACATGGCCCAGCTTGGCCCCACGCTTGGTCATATCGCAACCGAAAAGGCGGGCATCTTCAAGCACGGAATCCCCGCCGTCAGCGTCGCCCAGGACCCCGCAAGCCGAGGCCGCCATGAGGAAGATCGCCGAAAAGGTCGGTGCTCCCCTCGATTTCACCGGCCAGACGATCGAATTCAGTTACCGCTTCGAGTCCAGCCGGATGCTCGGCCCGCATAACCGCGTTTGCCTGACCACGCCCAACAGCAAATTCGAGCACTTGGCCGTGCCGCTCATCGGCGAGCATCAGGCCATCAACTGCGGGCTCGCGCTGGCGGTCGTGGACCGTCTCAAATCCCGCGGCATCGCCATCAACGACTCCCGCGCCATGGAAGGCCTTTCCAAAGTCACCATCCCCGGCCGGATGGAGATGCTCAGCCAAACCCCGCGGGTCATCGTGGACGGCGCACACAATGCCGCCAGCCTCGACGCAGCCATGAAAGCCATCGGACAGCACATTCCCTACGACTCCATGGTCGTCATCTTCGGCTGTTGCGGCGACAAGGACGTTCCCGGCATGCTCGAGCGCATCACCGGCGGCGCCGACAAGGTCATTTTCACGCGCATCAACAGCGTTCGCTCCGCCGACCCCCACGAACTCGCCTTCCAATACGTTGAACTCTACGGCAAGATGGCCCAGGTCGCGGAAAACCTGGAGGAAGCGCTCAGCATCGCCAACCGCGCCGTGACCAAGGAAGACCTGATCTGCATCACCGGCAGTTTCTATCTCGTCGGCGAAGCCAAGAAATACTTCGCCGCCAAAGCCGCCGCGGAAATCAAAAGCCAGAAATCCGAATAAAGGCAACCGCAGAGACGTTGAGACGCGGAGCAAGACCGGAGATTCAACTCCGCGCACACAATCTCATCTCCAGCCAAAACTCTTCTCTGCGTTTGTCTCTGCGGCCTCGGCGTCTCTGCGGTCCAATTCCCTCGCTTCACGTCAGCGGCAATCTCCTCGCCATCGCCAGATAGCTCTCATAATTCGCCCGGATTTCCCGCACGGAATCGCCGCCGAATTTCTCCAGCAGCGCCCGGGCAATCTCGAAGGCAATTGAATTCTCCATCACCACCGAAGCCGCGCCGATCGCCGAAATGTCCGACCGCTCCCATCCCGCCTCCGCCGGCTGTTTCGTGTTCAGGTCCACGCTCATCAGCGGCTTGCCCAGCGTGCTGATCGGCTTCATCGCCCCGCGCACCACCACCGGCTTGCCGTTGGTCATCCCGCCTTCCAATCCCCCGGCATTATTCCCCCGCGCACGAACCCCAATCCCGGCGTCTCCTTTTTGCTCGGATCAAACCCAATCTCATCATGCACGAGCGACCCCGGCCTTCTGGTCGCCTCGAACCCAAGTCCGAACTCCACTCCCTTGAACGCCTGAATGCTGGCCACCGCCGCCGCGATCCGCCCGTCCAGCCGCCCGTCCCAGGTCATGCAGCTTCCCAATCCGATCGGGCAGCCGAACACGTGCGCCTCGACAATTCCGCCGGCGGTATCCCTGGCCATTTTCTGATCGTTGATGAAATGCCGCATGGCCGCATCCGCCGCCGCGTCGGGGCAATAAACCTCCGACGCATCACGAGCCTTCAGCAATTCCCGCCAATTCTGCTCGGTGACTTCAAACTTCCCCGCGGCCGACCCGACAGCCCGGACGAATCCAAACACTTCAATCCCGAATTCGCGCAAGAGGCAACGAGCCACCGCCCCAGCCGACACGCGTGCCGCCGTCTCCCGCGCACTCGCCCGCTCCAAGGTCAACCGGCAATCCGTCGTCAGCCATTTCACCGATCCCGCCAAGTCCGCATGACCCGGCCGCGGGCGATGCAATGGCGGCGTCGCCGCCGGATCGTCCAGCCGCGAATCCTTATTAGCAATCTGAATGGCAATCGGTGACCCGATGGTTTTGCCCATCCGCACGCCGCTCAGAAATTCCGCATGATCGGCTTCGATCTTCTGCCGTCCCCCGCGACCATATCCGCCCTGCCTGCGGCGCAGTTCGCCATCAATAAATGCCTGATCGATGGCCACCCCTTCCGGCATTCCCTCGATCAGCGCAACCAGAGCCTTGCCATGCGATTCGCCCGCGGTTCGAAATAGCAGATTGCCCATGCCCGAGAGATATTATCAGAGGGATCGGCCGCTGTCCCGCCGCCGTCGCCGGCGAAAGCCGCGATCAGGCGCTCATCGCTCGTTTAGCCGCGAGCCGAAGGGGAGCGCGTTTTCCATTCAAAAATGGAAAAAGGGGGTCATAAGCCTTTTTTCTAAAAAGGCTTATGACCCCCTTTTTTCGCCTGCCCGCGGAGCAACCATGTGGCCATTCACGATTCCACGCGCGCCGCATCCGCCGCCCGCCACCGCGCCCGGGCCTCGCGGGCCGACCGCAAAAACCGTTGCGATACGACAAACAGCAGCAAGACCGCCCATAGGTTAAACAATGCCACAAGCGCCCACGGCAGCACCATCAGCAAGAAGAAATAGATATCCGCACGCCGAATCTCATCCCACCCGGCAAAGGCACAAACCATCACCAGCACGAATGAAGCGGTGCATCCCACGGCCACGATGGTCACATGCTCCGCCAACCGCGGCCGCGACAATCGCAGCGCCAGCCATCGAAGCCGAAAAAAAGTGATTGCCGGGCATAACGCCGCGGCCATCACCAGCCAGTACGAAAGATCTTCCATTCCACCAACCCACCACAGCGTTCGTGGGAACAAAAACCGCAGCATGAACTGCCGACTGTATAGGAGGATTACAGCAAGCCCCGCGATGGGAAGCAGCGGCACGATCCACAGCAGCCGGCGATGCACCCGCCATATTCCCTTCGAAGCCCCTCGCCTATCATCGCGCGAGCAAAGAATTCGCCGCGGCATGCAAGACTGCCAGCACCTGCAATCCGTAAAAAAGAACATCCCCCCAAAGACCGCGCAGCGGCCCACTCAGTTCAACAACCAGAAACAGTCCGAACCCCGCATACGAAATCAGCAGCAGCACCGACGCCGCCGCGATCATCGCCACCCACCTCGGCGGGCAGTCGTCGGGATGTGAATGCTCGAAGACTGACCGATGCGCCGCCAGGCCGCATTCCGGACAAGGCGCCTCCGGCGGCGTCGCCCGCAAGTCATATCCGCATCGCAGACACACGGGCATCGCGGTCAAGCTAAACCTCCCCGTGGGAAAGTAAAGGCGGCCGCCCACCGGCATTTCAAAAAGGGGGTCATAAGCCTTTTTATAAAAAGGCTTATGACCCCCTTTTTTCTGTTCGCGGTTACCTGCGGCGTCCGCGTTTCAACGCCCGAAAAAATATTTTAAAAAATCCCCGGATTTTTCAAAAACACGTCCAAACCTTTCACCTCCGGGACACTCTGATAGAGGGACCACACTTTTGTTCCATCAAGCCTCGCTCCGTGCGAGCCATCAGCTAGGGATCGTTTATGTTCACCGACTTCGACGCTCGAATGGCCTGCGAACCATCCAACACTGATGGATGTCCCGCGGGCAAAATAAAATATTTCAGGGGCTTTTGTGACGATCTGGGACACCAATTCGCTGCAGAGCCGGCTCGGGCCGGGCCTTCAATCCATCACGATGGATACAATTCGCGGTTAGCGAATTGACACGTTCTCTTGCCGATGGCTACCCTTAGACCATAACTCTTAAGCTGAAAGGAAGGTCATTCGATGCCGCGTCTCAAAAAGCTCGAAAAATCCCAAGCCCCGGCCAAGAGCCAGCCCATGATGGCTGAGCTTGAATCCAAAAAGATGCTCCTGAACATCTTCCGCACGATGGCCAACAGCCCGGCCGTGCTGGATGGGTTCCTCAAATTCAGCGGGGCCTTGCGGGAGGGCAAACTCGAACAAAAGACCCGGGAATCCATCGCCCTGGCCGTTTCCCAGTTCAACCACTGCGAGTATTGCCTCTCCGCCCACACCGTTTTGGGAAAAGGGGCCGGGCTGGATGACTCGGCCATTCACGATGCCCGGCTTGGCCATGCGGCCGATCGTAAAACCAACGCCGCCGTCGTTCTTGCCCAGAAGGTCGCCGCAACAAAGGGGAATGTTTCCGATGCCGATATCAGTTCCGCCCGTTCGGCCGGGCTGGACGATGGGGATATCGCCGAGGTGGTGGCCAACGTGGCGCTGAACGTCTTTACAAATTATTTCAACAATCTGAACCAGATTGAAGTGGATTTCCCGAAGGTGGCGGTCGATATCTCCTGAATTTATCGGTGGTCGCGTTCCAAAAGGCCGTGCGAAAAGTTGCCCACTGAAATTTTCTGGAAGCGAGCCCAAATGCAGTGGACGCCCGGCCGGCTTTACGCTAACCTGACCGCAACCATTTGCTCGCTCGGGAATGCGCCTCTGCGCGGTTTATGACTCGGCGTGGTCGCTAACGTGTTCTGGCAGAGGCTTTAACAAGCATAATGACACGGTCATTCGATACCATTCCGAATGAGTTGAATCGCTCAGCCTGAGGTCGCCAAGCCGCAGGCGCCCGTGATGTCGGTTTGCCCGTTTTGCGGCGCCATCTCGGAGAAAAGCGAGGGGCCGTGCGCCCGCTGCAAGATGGAAAACTCCGCGATGACGCGCCAGGCCACCCGGGCGCGAGTCGGGCCTTGGTACGTGATGCAGTCACGCAATCCGTCGGCGCCGGGGATGAAGTGCAGCACGCTCCTGGCCCTGATCAAAAAAGGCCAGATCACTCCCCGTTCCGTCGTTCGCGGTCCGACGACCTATCAGCTCTGGCGATTCGCCGCGCACGTGAAGGGCATCAGCCGGGAATTCGGCCTGTGCTATTCCTGCGGCGGGGAAGTGCAAAGGCACCCTCCGCGTTTTGTGCGCGCTGCTCGCGCTCGCAGGAACTTCCGCCCAATCCCGACGCCTTGCTGGAACACGAGGCTCAAGCCGCCAAGCCCGTGTATCGGGAGGTGAAATCGCCGCGACCGCCGACCCCGGCTGAGCAGCCTCGTGCGGAGACCCCGCGCGAAGAGCCCATGCGCGCGGCCGCCGAAGCCCAAGCCGATCCGCTTCGCGCAGCCAGATCGCAGACGCAGCTTCCCTCCGCGGCCGAAACCATGGCCGAATTGGCCGAGCTTCCGTCGCCGGGCAGCGCTGCGTCGGAGATGCAATCCCGGCCGCGGCAGCGGCCGCAGGAGGGTGTGCTCAGCGCCAGGGAACTCGCCGCCGCATTCAGCCTTCAGTACGATCCGACGATGGACGTCCCCGGCCCGCGTCGCCGCGGCAGCGGGGTAGGCAAGCGGGTGATGGCCGTCGCCGCCATGTTCATGATTTTCGGCGGGACCGCCGCGACGTTCTATTACGTGCCTTCCCTTCGCCAGCGCATCGTCGATTGGGTTCAGGATGCTTCTCCACCGGCCGGCGCTACGACGGACACGCATGCCATCGATTCGCCGCCGCCAAAGACGCTGTCCTCCCAGACCCCGACGTGGATGATGCCTCCGCCGATTGATTCACCTCCGATTACGACTCCAGCGGCGACGGCGGCGAAGCAACCCGGCGATGTCCCGGCCTTGTCCTACAATCTTCCACCCGTGCCCAGGCCTGCGCCGGCGGAGCAGCCCGCGCCGAACGGGCAGCCCGCGTCGGTCGTCCAGCCGGCTCATGATTCGCCGTCCCCGTCCCCTTCAGTTGCCACGAACATCGTCCTGCCGGGGCCGAATGACGCCGACACCGCCGCCGCGGCCGCGACCAGCCAGAAACTCCGCCAATCCGCCGGCGGTGATCTGGACACGCTGGCCATGCAACTTCGCGGCAATGGCTTGGACGCCGAGCATCGCGCGGATTTCGCCGCCGCCGAATATTACTATTCTCAAGTCGAGCAGCTTCCCCACGATCACTGGCCCGGCGACATCGATCAGCTTCTCAAAGGCGCGCACGAAAAAGTGATCGGCGGCGATACCCACTGATTTACGTTCCATGGGCGGGCCCGGAAATTGGCGTTAAGCATTTTCCAGGTAATTTTTCGTCGCCGGATTTCTCTCGGTTCCGCCGGCCCAGTTCGGCAAAAGCAGGCCGATCAATATCGCAGCCGCCGGCGCCGCGTGCATCAGCAGTCGATCCGTCGTCACCGCGAGCAACTCGTCGAGGTTCCAGGTCCATCACCACCATCAGCGGCGGAAGATAGGCCAGCAGATGAAGCACCAGCAGCGTGCCGACGATCGCCGCGGCGGGGTTTGCGAACCGGCGCCGTTGCACGATCGCCAGGATGGCCGTGACCAGCCAGAAGAGTCCCCAGTTCTGCCAGTTCACCATTTCCAGGCCGAGTGCGCCCAGGATCGCGGGCAAGCGGCCGGCATTGGAGAGGACCGCGTGGAGGTTCAGGTTGGCGAGATAATCCTCATCGGTTCGGGGCAGGCCCCAGGAGAAGATCAGCCAGGGCAAATAGATGGCCGCGACAATCAGCGCGAAGATCGCCGCGGCGGTGACGGCTCGGCGGCGCGGCCCGGGGGCTTTGATTCCCGCCAGGACCACGGCGTTGATCGCCGCCAGCGCCAGCCCCTCGTTCTTCGTCCACGCCATCCACGCGCTGAACAGCGCGCACAGGAGCAAATATCCCCAGCGTCCGGTTTCTCGCCAGCGGAGAATGCACAGCAACGCGCAGGCGTAGAACGCGGTGATGGCCATTTCAGCCGTGCCCGACCCGCCGTAGCGGAGCATCGGCTCGAGACACGCCAGGAGCGCCGTCGCGGTCAGGGCGGCGGTCGTTCCATTGATTCGCCGCACCGCCGTGAAGACCACCAGGCCCATACCCGGATACAGGAGCAACGCGATCGTCTTGCTCAAATCATCGAGCCGGCCCGTCATGGCGTGCGCACCGGCGGACATCATCGGCGCCAGGAGCGGATAGCGCAGATGGCTATAGCTGAGATTCAAATCCGAGAAATAAGCCGGCCGCGGATGGAGCGGCAGCAGCGTCAGCACCTGAGCCTTCAGTTGCCAGATCGCAAACGCGTCCCATTCGATGACCGGATAACCCACGGTGTCGATCACCACGGCGCACAATCCATAGGCGATCGCCGCCAAGCAAACGACCGTCCAAAATCTGAAGACCGGCCCACCTTCTTCAAGCGGATCTTTGCGGCGATTCCTTCGCCAAAGGAATATCCCCGCGGCTGCGCAGGCGCCGGTCAGCGCCAGGATTTCCGCCCGCCCCGGCCTTACGCCCAGCATCGACAGGAAGATCAGGCAGATCGCGATCAGCCCCGGCCCCATGCAGGCGCTGAGTCCCAATGTTTCCAAGCGCGAGCGTCCCCGCGCCAACCCCGCGATGACCGGGTACCCAGCCACCGCCAGGCAGCAGAGATAAAGGCCGCACCATGTATAGCTCATTCCGTCAGCCATTTCACCCGCCTGATCACCGGCTGCATTCCCACAAGCTCCAAGTCAACAATCGATCCGACGCCGCGATCCCGTAGCGAGCGCTCATCCGGAACGGAATTACCCTGCAAAAGCTGCGTCGTGTTGTTCACGACAACTCGCGGCTGGGCGACCAGCACCGGCCGGGGATACAGCACATACACCGCGCGGAAATATACCTTGGAAGTAAATCCGCCCGCGCCTTTGGGGAAACCGATAAACTTCAGGAACACGCCGCGCCGCGGCGGGGTTCGGCTCCTGAACAGAGCATCCCATTGCTGGCACTGCTGGTTGAGGCGAGCGGGCCAACGCGCAAAGAACACGCGTTTAACGTCAGCGCCAATGCACAACCCCAATGACGTCGCGATGACGAGCCCGCCCAACGATCGTAGAATCCAACCAGACGTTGGCGACGGCGATAGGTTGTCGATGAGAATGTGGGGGTCGATGGGCAAGGAGACGAATTGTATTTCCACATCCCATGGCGTCAAAGCCACGCGCTCATCGCTCACCGGCCCAACCACTTCACCCCCGCGACGAACGGCTGCATTCTCACCGGATCGAAATCCACGACGATGATCGATGCCACGCCGCGATCCCGCAGCGTGCGCTCGTCGGGAAGAGAATTGGCCTCCAAAAGCTGCAACGGTTTGTTCACCACAACTCCCGGCTCCGCGACCAGGACCGGCCGGGGATACAGCACATACGCCGCGCGAAAATAAATATTCGTCGTAAACCCCGCAGCCGTTACCGGGAAATTCTTGAATTTCAAGAACACGCCGCGTCCAGGAGCGGCTCCGTTCCTGATCAGCGCATCCCATAGCCGATACGATTGGTTGAGATGATCCGGTCCCCGCAGATAAAACTCGCGGTAAACGTCAAATCCAATACACAAAGCCATCGAACGTCACGATGACCAGCCCGCCCAACCATCGGAGAATCCGCCCAGACTTTGGCGATGGCGATTGGTAGTCAAGGAGAATGCGCGGATCAGCAGACAAGGAGGCGAATTGTATTTCCCCACCCCCCAACGTCAAAGCGGTTCCAGCCGACCTTGCCATCCGGGCGCCCTTTGCTATACTCACCAATTCGCAACAATTTACGGTTTCTGGAGAAGCGTTCATGTCAGTCAAGTTGAGATTGAAGCGGATGGGCCGGAGCAATCTGGCGTTTTTTCGGCTCAGTGCCATCGATTCGCGCTCGCCACGCGATGGCCGCGTCATTGAAGAGCTTGGATTTTACGATCCGCGAACCAAGGACGTGGCCAAGCAGTTCGTGGCCAAGCTGGATCGGTGCAAGCATTGGCTGGATGTGGGCGCGGTTCCGTCCGAGACCGTTTCGTCGCTGCTGAAAAGGAGCGGGTTGGATCACAAGCAGTTGCGGCTGCCCAAGCCGGGGAAGCCCAAGCCGGTCGTCGCCGAGACGCCGAAGAAACAGGCCGCGGCCAAGAAGGAAGCACCGGCTGTTGAAGCGCCGGCTGCGGCGCCGGCCGCCGAGGCGAAACAGGAGAAGCAGGAAGCGGCGGCCAAGTAGTTTTGCGGCAACTGGCCTTGCGAAGAGGGTGTCGTGCGGATTGACATTCTCACGCTGTTTCCGGAGATGTTTAACGCGGTGCTGGGCACGAGCATTCCCAAGCGGGCCGCGCAGAAAGGACTGGTCAGCTATCACCTGACGAACATCCGCGATTTTGCCACCGACGCGCATAATTCGGTGGACGACAAACCGTTCGGCGGCGGTCCGGGGATGGTGATGATGTGCCAGACCTTGTTTGATGCCGTCGAATCGATCGAGCGGCAGGATCCGGCCAAGTGCGTTCGCGTTCTGCTGACCCCGCAAGGACGCTTGTTCGATCAGGGCGTGGCCAAGGAATTGGCCGCGAAGGATCGGCTGCTGCTTATCGCGGGTCATTACGAAGGTTTTGACGAGAGGATCGCGCAGGGCTTGTCGCCGATGGAGATCAGCATCGGCGATTACATCCTGAGCGGCGGGGAGTTGGCGGCGATGGTGGTGGTGGACGCGGTGGTTCGGCTTTTGCCCGGCGCGCTCGGGGCCGAGGATGGGGCGGCCGACGAAACATTCGCCGATGGGCTGCTGGAATATCCGCAGTACACCCGGCCGCGGGAATTCCGGGGCATGGCGGCGCCGGATGTCCTGCTTGGCGGCAATCATGCCGAGATCGCCAAATGGCGGCTCGCGCAACGGCAGGAGCGAACGAAACTGCGCCGCCCGGATTTGTGGCAGGCGTATTTAGCGAGGCTCGCGGCAAAGCCGAGCCGATAGGTGTACGTAAGAAACAGCATTCCGCATGAAGCGGTGGATCGGAGTCGGTCATGACGAACAAGTATCTTCAACTCGTGGAGCAGCCGTATCTTAAGAAGGAAGTTCCGCAGTTCGCGGTGGGCGACACGGTGGACGTGGCGACTCGGATCATCGAAGGCGAGAAGGAGCGCATTCAGGTCTTCAGCGGGGTGGTGATCATGAAGAAGGGGGCCGGGACGAACGAGACGTTCACGGTGAGGCGAATCGTGAACAACGAAGGCGTGGAGCGGATTTTTCCGCTGCATTCGCCGTTCATTTCGCGCGTGATCGTCAAGCGCAGCGGCGAATCCCGTCGGGCGAAGCTGTTCTACCTGCGCGGTCGCGTGGGCAAAGCGACTCGTCTGACGGAAAAGCGAAAGACGGGCAAGAAGGACGATGGCGGCAAGGGGACGGACAAGCCGGAGTTGGCCGCGTCGGGGGCGACGTAAAGAAAACAATTGGACCGCAGAGACGCAGAGACGCGGAGCCGGACGCAGAGAAGACGACATTGAGTTTCTCTGCGTCTGTCTCTGGGCCTCTGCGTCTCTGCGGTTGCATTTGAATTGGGGTTGCGGGGAAATCTCCGGCGAGCATAATCCCTTGGCATGTTTGAGTGGCTGACCAAGAGGTTCACGCCCGCTCCGCCGCGCGATGCGCTGGGACAGCGCGGGGAGAACGTGGCGGCCAAGCATCTGCGCGATCAGGGATACAGAATCATCGAGAGGAACTTCCGGTGCGAGGTGGGGGAAGTGGACATCATCGCGCGCGACGGGAAAACGCTGGTGTTCGTGGAAGTGAAAACGCGGGCGTATGACGATCCGACGCCGGAGGAGCAGGTGAACAATCTCAAGCGGCATCAGTTGACGAAGGCGGCGAAATTCTACCTGTCGCGCTACGGCACGCCGCAACCGCCGGCGCGATTTGACGTTGTTGCCATAGTCTGGCCCAGCGGGCGGGACCCGCAGATTCGCCATACGCCCGATGCGTTCGAGGCGACGTTTTAGGGAAGCCCGCGATGCTGCGCATCGCCGCTAATTGTGGGGGAGTGCGGAAATTGGCGTTGCGCCATGATCGACTCGCATTGCCATTTGACGGATCCTCGGCTGTTCGAGCAGCTCTCGGCCGTCTTGGAGCGGGCGGCGGCGGCGGGGGTGAGCGACATCGTGACGATCGGCACGCATCCGGCGGACTGGGAGGCGGCGCTGGCCGTGACCGTCGGGCGGCCGAATATTCGCTGTGCGGTGGGGGCGCATCCGAATCACTGTCACGAGATCGAATTCGATTCCTTGCAACGCTTGCGCCGATACGTTGATTCGCCGGCGGTGGCGGCGCTCGGGGAAATGGGGCTGGACTATCACCACCAGTTTGCGGGCCGGGAGCTTCAGGCCAGGTATTTCCAGGCGCAGCTCGAACTCGCGCGGAATGCGAATTTGCCGGTGGTGATTCATTGCCGGGAAGCGGTGGATGATTGCCTTTCGATTCTCGCTGCGTTTCCGGGTGTGCGGGCGGTGTTTCACTGTTTCACGGGAAACCGGCAGGAGGCGCGGCGGATTTGGGATGCCGGGCATCTGACTGGATTCACCGGAGTGCTGACGTTTCGCAACGGGCAGGAGTGCTGCGAGATCGCGGCGGAGGCGCCGGCCGATCGGATCCTGGTGGAAACCGACGCGCCGTATCTCAGCCCGGAGCCGATGAGAAGACAGAAAATCAATGAGCCGGCGCTGGTGGTTCACACGGCGGCGGTCCTGGCGGCGGCACGGAAGATCAGCCCGCAAGGACTGGACGAGTTGACAACGAAAAATGCGATGCGGTTCTACCGCTGGCTGACCAATTGACCCGCTCGCGGTTCAACCCTGCATGCTGATGCGGGCTTCCATGCGGGGATCGGGGCCGGGAACCTGGATATGCGACGCGGCGGCGGCGGCCCTGGTTTTGGTCACCTGGTCCAGAAGCATGACCCAGGTTTCCCGCTGGTATTTCAGGATTCCGATCGCCTCGTCCAGGGATTCCACGTGATGATTTAAGTTGGCATCGACCAGCTTTCGGTATGCATACGCGTAAAGACCCTTCAGCTTTTTGCATAGATCGGGCAAAACGTCCGCTCTGAGTGCACAAATCAACTGGTTGACGATGGCCGACGCCTTGGTGAGAAGCAGATAGCTCTGTTCGTAGTTTTTGTTCTGGAGGGCGGCGCGGGCCTGCTCGCTGAATCGGATGGCGCCGTCGAACAGCATGAGCTGCAATTGCTCGGCCGTGGCGGTGAGCACCTTCGTGCGCAAATATTTTTGGGATTGGGGGTTTGGGTTCATAGTGCGCGCTCAGACGATCATCCACTGCTGGAAGAATCGGACGAACTGGCGCCCGATCCGATTGAACTGACGCCGCTGGAACTCGACGTTCCGGATGAGACCTTGAGATTGCTGAGGGCGGTGAGGAGCGCCCCTGGCTTTGCAGCGTGGCAAGCGTGCTCTCCATGCTGTTGAACTCGTTCTGCAACTGCGTTTTCTTCTCGGCGAGGATGGTGTTGAGTTCGTTGATCTGGTCCTGGTATTGGCTGATCTGGGTATTGAGGGTGTTGGTTTGCAGCGTGATCGAGCCGTTGACCGGATCGGTCAGGGCGTCCATCGAGTTGGAGATGACGTTTCCAAGTCCGATGGTGGCGTCGCTGAAGAGGTTCTGAACGGCGGTGGGGTCGTTGGCGAAGGCGGTCTCGAACGTGCTCTGATCAAAACTGAGGGTCGTGCCGCTGCTGGTGTCGCCGGTGGCGTTGACGGTGATGCCGATGTCCGCCAGGTCCTTGTATTGCCCGGCGCCCTGGACGACGGTGGTGATCATGTTGTAGATGGCATCTTGCGCCTGCTGGGTGGTGGCGTCGCCGAGGAGAATTCCGCCGGCGTTGTTGGTCGCGTCGTACTGCGTGTCGGTGGTGATCGTGCCGACGAGGGAATTGAAATCGCTGACGAAATTCTGGAGTTGTCCGACGACGTTGCTCGGGTCGGGCGCGACGCTGAGGGTGACGGGGCTGCTGCTGGCGCCGACAAGACTGACGGTCACGCCCTTGATGATGTTCGTGAGCTGGTTCGTGTTGGAGGTGATGAGCAACGGCTGCGTGCCGCCCGTTCCTCCGTAGAAGACGGCGGCATCCTGGGCATTGACGAGGTTGCGCAATGCCCAGATTGGTTGTGCCGCTGTCGATGAGGACGCGTCCAGCCTGGCCCGAATTGACGGCCGTGAGGGAAAGGCGGTTGGGCGAGGTGCTTGAGCCATCATTGATGATGTTGGCGGTGACGCCGAAGCCGAGCTGGTTGATCTTGCCCTGAACGGAGGAAAGCGTGTCGGTGCTGGTGACGGTGATGGTTTTCTGCAGCGCACCGTCGAGCGTCGTTCCGGTGGCGGCGCCGGCGATGTTGAGGTTGGCGGCGGTGGTTCCGCCGGCGAGGTCGGAAACGGTCATTTTTCCCGATCCCCCCGCGGTGTCGGTGAGCAGAATGCCGTTTCCGTTGGCGTTGATCGAAGCGGTCACGCCGGCGTTCTTGGAATTGATCGCGTTGATCACGTCGCCGATGGTGTTGTACGTTCCCTGAGTGAGGTCGATGACAGTGGCCTTTCCGGCTGAATTCTGGATCTGGAACTGCCCGAGCGCGACGCCCGCGCCGCCGTTGTAGCTGCTGAGCCGCGTATTGAGCGAGACGTATTGCCGCTGGAGATTTCCGCCATCGACGGTTTGAGTGCTGGGGGCGAACGTGCCGGCGATTCCCAGCGCGGCCGCGGTGGTGGAATTCACGTCGCCGATAACGAGGTTGCCGGTCCCGCCGCTGTTGTCCGCGATTTGCAATCCGGTTCCGGATGCGTTGAGCGAGGCGGTGACTTTCACGCCGGAGGCATTGTTATTAATCGCGCTGATGATGTCGCTGAGGGAGGTTGCACCGGAGAGGTTGATCGAGCCCGCGTGGCCGGCGCGGTCGGTGATGGAAATGGTTCCCAGCGGAATTCCGGAGCCGCCCTTGAGGGAACTGACCAGGACGGAATCGAGCCCCGCAAGCAGCGGCGAGCCCTGAATCGTGTTTCCGCTGGCGCCGCCGGTGAGGCCGAGATCGGCGGCGGCTTCGGAGCCGTTATCCGGCGTAACGGTGAGCGCGCCGCCTCCGCCGCTGCTGTCGGTCAGAGTGATGCCGTTGCCGGCGGCATTGATGGAAGCGCTGAGCTTCGATCCGCCCACGGTGTTGACGTCGTCGATCACGTCGCCGATGGTTTTCGCTCCGTTGAGGGAAACGTTGATCTGCGTGCCATCGCTGACGGTGACGGTGAAATCATTCTGCCCGGCGGTGGTGGTGGCAACGCCGTTGCCGTCGTTGAGCTGCGCCAGCGTCGTGCTCGTGCTGATGAAGTTGATGTTGGAGCCGGTGAGAGTTTTACCGCTGGCGGACCCGGCGATGCCGAGGGATTGCGCGGCCGTTCCACCGCTCAGGTCCTGAATCGTCAGCGTGCCGGAGCCGCCGCTTTGGTCGGTGATGGCCAGGCCCCGATCGGTGACGGCGGCGTGGACGCTGACGCCCACGGCGTTATTGATCTGGTTGATCACGTCATCGAGGGTGACGTTGTTGGAAGTGTCAATGACGGTGGAATTGCCGCTGGCGTCGGTGATGCGGAACTGTCCGGGCGAAACGCCGGCGCCGCCGTTGAGCTGCGAAAGGGCGGTCTGGGAGTAGGCTTCTCCGCCGCCCTCTTCCAGCGTGATCGTGCCCGCGCCCACGGGGGCGGAACTGGTATCGGAGAATCCGCTGCTGATGCTCTGCTGGGTGCTGACAAGCTGCGCGACCTGAAACTGATAGCTGCCGACCGCCGCCCCCACCGCCGCGGTGGCGGTCAGGACATTGGGATTGCTGCTGTTGGTGGTGGCGTTCTGAAAGGTCTGCGGCAGGGCCAGGCTTTGCCCGATCTGCTGCATTCCGCTCAACTGTGTTTCGAGCGTTTGATAGGCCTTCTCCTGATTCTGCGCGGAAGTGATTTGGGTTTGGAGCAACTGGTTTGGGGCCGAATCCATGGAGATCAGGGCGTCAATAATTGCGCCGGTGTTGATCCCGCTGATCAGACCGACGTTGGATGTGATCGTGCCCATGGTCTTTCAATCGTCCAAAACGCTTCCGCGATATAAGACCGACCAGTTCCTGTTCTTGGGATCGGCAATAGCTGCTTCAATTTGGGATTCCAGGTCGTCGGCCACGCGATCCAAGGCCGGCGCGTCGGCCAGAAGTTGCGCTACGGCCCAGCGGTCCAGGAACATGAGACAGGCTTCGCGCACTTTGCGGAGTCTGTGAGCCGTTCCAACCCACCCGGCTTGTGAGCTTTCGGAGTTGCTCATCCTCGGAATTATCGGAACTGGACGGGTTGGAGCATGAAGGATTTGGGGGGTGTGCCCAAGCTTCCGAATGCCGAAAACCCATCCGGACGACCGGCCGGCTCCGCCTCGGGATTGAGCCGGCCGGTCCTCCGGCCGATTCTTCGCGGCAGCCCCATCGGCACTTTTTGCGCGTTGCAAATGGAAGGGGCGGAGGTAGCCTTGAATCGCATGCGATCGGATGGCCGCAGGGCGGATGAGCTTCGCGCAATTTCGATTCGGCGGCAGTTCACCGACGCCCCGGCCGGATCGGTCCTCTGGAGCCAGGGAAAGACCGTGGTGCTCTGCACCGTGTCCATCGCGGCCGATTTGCCGCCTTGGTTTGACGAACGGCGTGCGGGTGGTTGGGTGACGGCCGAGTACGTGATGCTGCCCGGTTCCACGCCGCAACGCAAACCCTGGCCGAAAATCGGCCACACCGATTCCCGCGGGACGGAAATTCAGCGGCTTATCGGACGCTCCCTCCGGGCCGCCATCGACTTGACCAAGATCGGCCCGCACACCCTGGCCGTGGATTGCCAGGTCACTCCAGGCCGATGGCGGAACCCGCACGGCCTGCATCTCGGCGGCGTACGTGGCCCTGCGCGATGCGGTGGCGAAATTGCCCCCGTCCATGCCGATGCCAAGGATGCTCGGCAAGAGCACAACCGATCCCAGCGGCGCCACATTGACGCGATATGACGCATCGCTCTACAACCCGGCCTCGGCGGTGGAGAATCAACTCGCCGCGATCAGCGTGGGTCTGGTGGATGGAGAGGTGCTGCTCGATCTGGATTACGAGGATGATTCGCGCGCCGAGGTGGACATGAACATCGCCTACACCGCGGCGGGGAAATTCGTCGAAATCCAAGCCAGTGCCGAAAACGGACGAGGATTCGATCGCGGGCGCATGGATGAAATGCTAGATCTGGCGACCGAGGGCTGCCGCGCCGTGATGGAGCATCAGCGGCGAGCGCTGGGTGGTTGAGCGCACGTCTTAGCTGGTGCGTGAAAAAAATGGGGCATAAGCCAGTATAAATGGATTATGCCTTTTTTTTCTAAGTCGTTCGTCGCCGCCGCATACCCAGTCCAACAATCCCCAGCACCACCAAACTGATGCTTCCTGGCTCTGGAACCGTAAAGACATAGACGCCTAATAGGTCCGCCATGTTGTTGAGTGTCTGGCCATAGGCTGTGACAGACGGGTCGGCCTCGATGGTATAGCCACCGGGATCGAGGTACGCATGGGCGATACCCGCCGCCAGCGGAGCGCTCGACGCCGCATAGTCCGTCACCAGATCACTCGGTCCTTGGAAACTGAGGGATTGCTGGCTGCTGCCCAGTGCCATGGCCACAACCAGAGCCGGTTCGGTTAGGGTAAAATTTAGGGAGATCATCGTGGCGTAGCCGGGACCAACGTCTCCGGGACCGGATATGACATTTTGAGCGTAGAGGGCCTGCATGTCTGTGTAGCCTGAAACGCCCACGCCGCTGATTGCGTAATAGCCGCTGTCGGTCGTGAAGCTATTGGTCGCTTGGCTGCTGACCGCCAAGCCAACCGATAAATTTCCGTTCGCGTCCATGACCGTTGGGCCGGTGCCGTTTGCAAGCGGGTTGGCAGGCAGTCCGCCGCCGGTGACCTGGCCGTAGATGTAAGTTTGGGCACCGGGCGTCAGGCTGATACTGGTAGCATTTTGGATAACAGTGGGATCGATAATCGATTGTCCGCGCACCAAGCCAGCGCTTAAGAGCAGGCCAAGTATTACGGCAGGGACCAACGGGGACGAACTATGACGCGAACCCTTTTTTTCACGTAGAATTTCTCGAAACATGATTTTCCTCTCCTTTCCCAGTCCTAAGCTCCGGGATAAATGTGACCATGAAACGCGGTGGAACACCCACCGCCTGAGTTTGCGAGATGTGAATGCACCTGAGGTCGTTCAGTCTCCTTTTCGCCCGACCGGCACACGCCCCCGAAGAGATGCGCCAACATCTTCCCAAAAAACGACAAAAACGAACGCATGCTTCTGGGACGCCAATACTGACGTGTTGAAATATAACGCGCGGAGAGGGGGTTACCGCAAATCACCTATTCAGGTGACAGCTATACCGGCGACAGCGCTTCGGCTGGCGGATTCCCATCACGCTCAGCCGCATCTCAGCGGGGGTTAGCTTTCGGCCTTCGTCAGGAACTGCACGCGCATTGAGCCGTAGTCGCGGATATCCACCCGAACCATTGCCGGCAGATCCAGGCGGTCGCCAACATCGTGGCGGGAAACGACCAATCCCTTCGGCGAAAGATGCTTGGCCGCGATCTGAGCGGACAGGGTTGTCAACTCAGCGGCTCGGCTGGTCAAGAAGGCGTAGGGCGGGTCGAGGAAAACAAGATCGGCACGGCGAGCGGGCTCGGGGGCGGAGGCGAACCAACTGAACAAATCGGCGCGAATGATTTTGCAACGGCCCTGCACGGCCAAGCTCGCGATGTTCTTTTGCAGGCGATCCAGGGCCGATCGGTCGGATTCGAAGAAAGTTACCGAGGCTGCGCCGCGGCTGAGACTTTCCAGGCCCAAGCTGCCGGTGCCGGCGAAGAGGTCGTAGATTACGGCGTTGGCCAGCCAGGGCGAGACGATGTCGAACACGGATTGCTTGACGCGATCAGTGATGGGGCGGGTGACGCGGCCCGCGGGGGCGAGCAGCTTTCGACTTCGGAATTCGCCGGCGATGATGCGCATCCGACAACTGTAGCCAAGGAAAGGGATTCCGCTAGAATTGCCGTCCGTGGCGGATCGCAGTGTACATTACGAAGCGGCGTTTGAGGCGTGTCTGCGAGAGCGCGGCATCCCGTACGTCGCGGTGGACGAGGCCAAGCGGGCTTTGTTTGCCAATGCCCGGCTCAAATCCTTTGATTTTGTGGTTTACAGCAAAAATGGGCCGAATTTGCTGATCGACGTGAAAGGAAGAAGCCGCCGCAATCGCTCCGAGCGGGCCGGGTTCGAGACCTGGGCAACCGAGCACGATGTCAACGACCTGATGGAATGGGAACAGGTCTTCGGGGAGGGGTTCAAGGCCGTGCTGATGTTCATCTATTGGATCGATCCGCCGCTGAACGCCCGAGACGGCATGTTCCACCATCGCGACAAGTGGTATCTGATCATGGGGATCGATTTGGCGGAGTACCGGGCGCACATGAGGCGGCGCTCGGCCAAGTGGGAAACCGTCTGTTTGCCGGCCCAGGAATTTCGCTCGCTTGCCCGGCCGCTGGAAACCTGGTTATGATGATTCGTATGCGGCGAAAGTTGGCCCTCTTTATTTTCCTGCTGATGGTGGCAACGGCGCCGCTTTCGGCGATGGCGGACGACGCCGCGCCGAAAAGTTATGACGGACGGCTCGATAATTATCCCCAGACGGTGACGCTCGATAGCAGTGGAACGGCGCTGACTTATTTTTTGTTTGTCGGGCTGGGCCTTATCGGCCTGGGCGGGCTGTTTAAGAATGCCAGGCGTTCACACCTGGATTAACCGTCAGGGGATCAACCATCAACGGGAGGCATCGATGAAATCGACGGTCTTGTGGGGCTTGGTCGGCCTGAACGCGATCCTGCTGCTGCTGTTTGCGGGGCAATTCGACCTGCTCAGCACGGCCCAGGCGCAGATTCATCGTCCGGCGGATTATCTGCTGATCCCCGGCGAGGTGAACGGCGGGCCGACGGCGCTGGTTTATATCATCGATTCGACCAACGGCCGGCTTGGAGCGATGGCCTACGATGAATCGAGCCGAATGCTCCAGACGATGCCGGAGATCGATCTCAATCGCATCTACGGCGCCGCCGTGCAACGCTGACTGCCCCAACTCAACGGATTCAAAGAGGTCAACATGGACCGAAAACTAATAGCCATTTGCGTTCTGACGGTTCTGGCGGTCGCGCTGATGATCGCCATTTTTGTGGCCCCCGCGGCCAAGGCCGACGTGGCGGTCAACAGCCACGACTATCAAGCGGTGACGGCCCGCGTGCAGGGGGGCGGGGAAGGACTGTACATTCTCGATAACCGCACGGGGCTGATCGTCATTTTGACGTATGATCCCAACACGCGGTCGCTGATTCCGCGGGCGGCGCGTCCCGTGATGGATGCGTTTCGATAATGCCGTCTCGCCCGACACACATGCCCGGAGAGATTCGTCACGACTGGACCGAGGGGCAGATCCGCGCCTTGGCGGAGACGGGGCTGTTGGACCTGGTGTTCCAGGCGGCGGAGGTTCATCGCCGATATCACGACGCGAGGGAAGTTCAGGTCTGCAAACTGATATCGATCAAAACCGGGGCCTGCCCGGAAGATTGCGCAGTATTGCGCAATCCTCCCGATACGAGACGGACATTCCCGCGACGGCGCTGATGGGGCTGGAGGAGGTCCTGGAAAGCGCGCAGCGCACAAGGAGGCCGGCGCGAGCCGCGTTTGTCTCGGGGCAGCTTAGCGCGAGGTCAAGGACAACCAACAATTTGATCGCGTGCTGGAAATGGTGCGCGGCGTGAGCGATCTTGGTTTGGAAGTCTGCTGCACGCTGGGGATGCTGAACGAGCATCAGGCCAGACGACTCGAAGAAGCCGGGCTTTACGCGTACAACCACAATATCGACACGTCCCAGCGGTTCTACGAGACGATCATCACCACGCGCAAGTTCGCCGATCGGCTCAAGACCATCGAGCAGGTTCGCAAGACCAGCGTGACGGTTTGCTCGGGCGGAATCATCGGGATGGGTGAGACGATGGAGGATCGTCTCTCGATGCTGCAAACTCTGGCGACGATGCGGCCGCATCCGGAATCGGTGCCGATCAATATTCTGGCGAAGGTTCAGGGCACGCCGCTGGCGGATCGGCCGGACGTGCCGATTTCCCAAGCGGTTCGGATGATCGCGCTGGCGCGGCTGCTGATGCCGGCGTCGGTGGTGCGGCTGTCGGCGGGGCGGGCCAAGTTGTCGGTGAGCGATCAGGCGCTTTGCTTCCTGGCCGGAGCCAATTCCATTTTCTCCAGCGACAACGGGCAGATGCTCACCAAGGCGGCGCCGTCGCCGAATTACGATGCCGATGCGGCGCTTCTGGAACTGCTGGGCCTGCGGGCGCGGGAGCCGATGGCCCGGCGCGTGTTCACGCCGGGCTAAATGGGATGATTGGCGGTATCTCTTATCTCGCCGGGCCGTGCGTGTGGGACGAATCGCCCATGGCGGGTGAGTAAACCGGCAGGCGAATAGTGAAGGTGGTGCCTTCGCCCAGGGCGCTTTTCAGGCTGATCGTACCATCATGCTCATCGACGATTTTCTTGGCTACGGCCAGGCCCAGGCCCGTGCCGCGATTCCCCTTGGTCGAATGGAACAACTCGAACATGTGGTTCATTAGGTTGGGCGGGATGCCCACGCCGTTGTCGATGACTTCGATGACGGATTCGCGGTTTTCGCTGTCGTAACGGCAAACGACGCGGATGAGGCCCTTGTTCGGCTCGACCGCGTCGAGAGCGTTGTTCAGAAGGTTCATCAGCACCTGATGAAGGCCGTCGGGGTCGGCGGGGAAGGCGGGATGATTCGGCTCGACATCGGCGACGGCCATGACGCCTTTGTCGTTGGCGGCGGTGGCGACCAACTCCAGGCACTCCTCGATCAGGACCTTGGGGTTGATCTGCTCCATCTTCGGTTCGCGCGGTCGGCTGTAGGCCAGCAGATTCATCGTCAGGTTGTAGATTTTCTCGAGGTTTCGATCGACGACGCGCCAGCCCTTGGCGGCCTGCGGGAGATTCCCGGCGCGAAGGCCCATTTCCACCACGTCCGCGCCGCCGCGCAGCGCCTGCAGAATGTTCTTGATCGAATGGGACAAGGCGGCGGTGGTTTCCCCGATGGCCGCCAGACGTTCCCCCTGGAGTCCCGCCTGATACAGCTTGGCGTTGGTCGCGGCCAGCCCGGCCTGCATCCCGATCGCCGTCAGCAGCCGAAGCTGGTCCGGAGCATACGTGTAATTCCGGACCGAGCTGTCGACGTAAATGACCCCGATGATTTCTTCCTGGCTTTTGCCGGACAATTTGCTGGCCTTGATCGGAACGCACAGCGCGCTGCGGATGCCCAGGTTGTGAACGCTTTTGCCCGAGGAGAAACGACGGTCGGCCATGGCGTTGCTCGAAAGAACCCCTTCGCCGCTGCTGATCACGTGATTGATGATCGTGCGCGACGCGTGAATCTTTTCCGGGACCGGCTTATGATCGGATTCGACTGCGATGCGGGCGTCCTCTTCGTTGGCCTTGGATTTTGGGGGTTCATCTTCGCGCGTGCGGACGACTTTGGGGATCAGTTCGGCCTTCTTTTCGTCGTATAGGAAAATGATTCCGTGGTCCGCCTTGACGTGCTCGAAAACCAGGTCCATGACCACTTCCAGCACCTGGTCCACGCCGAAGCTGCTCCCCAGCGCCGCGCCGAGCTGATAGAGGATTTTCAGATTGGTCATGGCGACGGCGGCGGGCTCCGGAACCGCCAGGACCATGGAGTCCTCGTTTGACGGGACGGTGTGCATGATGGAGCTGTCCATCCCCGCTTCGACGCCGGTGAGGGCGACGTTGCCGCCGCTGGATCGCGTCACGCCCGGCTGGGCGCCGAAAACCATCAGCGTCCGGCCGACGCGAATCTGGTCGCCCAGTTTCAGCGAGAACCGGTTGTTCACGCGCGTGCCATTGATGTAGCTGCCGTTGGCGCTGCCCATGTCGCGCAAAACCCACTCGCCTTCATTGGGCAGGAGTTCGGCGTGCTGGCGGCTGACGGTGTTGTCGGTGATGGGCAACTGGCGGCTGTCGCGGCCGATCAATACCGGAGCGTCCGGCAACTCAAATCGCCGCCCCTTGTCCGGTCCCTGCAATACCAGGAGGGTAAGCACGGGATCAGTTTATCGCCGCGGCGACGGCGGGGAAAGGCCGCGTTGGATGGCGATTGTCGGTGAAAAGCGGCCCGCGGCCGGGCCGGCTAAACATCCGGCTCAAAATCGAAGCGTGATGAACGCGCCGGCGCGAAATTCCTGGGCGCGGTCTCCCAGAGCGCCGAAATCTCCCCAGGCGGCCATATAGGAGAGCTCCACCCCGGCGGCGGCGGGGCCCCAGGCGAGTCCGGCTTGGACTGCCGGACGGATTTCAAAAGCCGCCCCCGTGTGATAGGCCGTGTCGATGACGGCAAAGTTGTTGCTCTGCTGGGCAAACTGGTCAATGGCATAGTTGTTAATCAGCAGCCCGGCGCCGATTCGGGGCTTGATGAATATAAGCGTGCCGGGAACCGGCAGGTCCAGGGTGAGACGCGGCTCGATCTCGTAATTCTCCAGATCGGAGCCGAGGTCTCTGTTTCCAAAAAAGTTGTTGCCGTTCAGATCATTCACGTCCTGGGTGTCCCAATAGCCAGTGCCCGTGAGGCCGAAGCCCAGGAGAACCGGTGAGCCGGGGTAGGGAACGTGCCAGGCGAAATCCGCGTCTAGGTACGCTCCATCCTTATTGTAGAACAGACCAGGACTGGTTCCGGTATGGATATGGGAATAGCCCGCGCCGAGCGTGTATTCCGCCCACTGGGCGGATGCCACGGCGCTGGAGAGGAAAAGTCCGATCACAAAGCCAATGCTGCGCACGGTTAACGTTCGCATAACGCCCCTTTCGGTTTTTGGAATTATCCGCCAGCGCGGCGGACCTGGTCAATAGACATTCCTCGGTGATGAAGGTTTGCCGGCGTCTTTGGGTTGATGATTAGGTTTTGAGGGCAGCCGCAGGAGCGGCTGAGTCTGCTTCGGAATGAGCGTCGCGTTCATAGGCTGCCTTTAGCAAATTCCGCAGAATCATCAGCAGGGTATCGGATTCCAAAAAACCCTTGGCCATGCGCAGGTAAACGGTTTTCTCGTCGATTACCCGAAGCGATCCAGGAGCGCCGGTCAGGCCGGCCTGCGCTCGCGTGGCGTTGCGCACCGTCAGCACCACGTCCGGGTCCTTCTTGATGATGCTTTCGATCCCGAAAATTCCGGCCAGCAGACGCAATTCCGTCAATGCCATGAGCAGCACCGCCGGACGCGGCGGCGGGCCGAAGGCGTCGGTCAAATCCTGCTCCAGCAGGTTCAGCATTTCCAGAGACGTGCATCGCGTCAATCGTCGATAGACATCCATTCGCTGGCGATCGGCGGCGATCCATTGCTTGGGGACCAGCGCCGAGACGCCGATGTCCACATGCGCCTCGGGCCTGGTCGGCTTCGGCTCGTTTTTGAGTTGCCGCGTCGCCTCTTCCAGCAGTTGGCAATACATTTCGTATCCGACGGTGGAGATGTGCCCGCTCTGCTCCGGGCCGAGGATGTTCCCGGCGCCGCGAATTTCCAGATCGCGCATGGCGATCTTGAAGCCGGCGCCCAGATGGCTGTACTCCTCGATCGCCTTCAATCTCTTGGCGGCGACCGGCGTCACGGGCCGGTCCGTCGGCAACAATAGATAGCAATAGGCGCGGTTCTTGTATCGCCCGACCCGCCCCCGAAGTTGGTGCAACTCGCTCAAGCCAAATCGGTCGGCCTGGTTGATGAAAATCGTGTTGGCGTTGGGAATGTCCAATCCGCTTTCGATAATCGTCGTGCAAACCAGGACATCCGCTTCGTGCCGGATGAATTTCAGCATCACCTCTTCCAACTCCCCCTCGGCCATCTGGCCGTGGCCGATGATGATCCGGGCGTCGGGCACGAGCTTGAGAATCTCATCGGCGGCCTCGGCGATGTTGTACACGCGGTTGTGCACGAAATAGACCTGACCCTCGCGATTCAGTTCGCGGACGATGGCCTGCTGAATCCGCTGTTTGTCGTAGGCGATGACCTCGGTGACGATGCTGCGGCGGTCCTGCGGGGCGGTCGTCAGCGAGCTGATGTCCCGCAGGCCCAGCATGCTCATGTGCAGCGTCCTCGGGATCGGCGTGGCTGACATCGTCAGGACATCCACCGTTCGTCGCATCTGCTTCAATCGCTCCTTATGCGTCACACCGAATCGCTGCTCCTCGTCGATCACCACCAGCCCGAGATCGGCGAACCTCACGTCCTTGCTCAGGAGCCGGTGCGTGCCGATGAGGATGTCGATTTCCCCGGCGGCGGTGCGGCGCACGGCTTCCTTTTGCTCCTTTGGGCTTTTGAACCGGCTGATGGATTCGATGTGGAACGGATAATCCGCCATTCGCTCGCGGAAGGATCGCTCGTGCTGTTCGGCCAGCACGGTGGTCGGAACCAGGATCGCCACCTGCTTGCCGTATTCCACCGCCTTGAACGCGGCCCGCATGGCCAGCTCGGTCTTGCCGTATCCAACGTCTCCGCAGAGCAGGCGGTCCATCGGGCGGGGTTTTCGCATGTCCTGCTTGATTTCCTCCGACCCGGCGATCTGGTCGGCGGTCGGCTCGTATGGGAATTCCGCCTCGAATTCTCTTTGCCATTCGGTATCGGGCGGATAGGCGACGCCTTCCTGGGCGGCGCGGGCGGCCTGCACGTCGAGCAGATCGGCGGCCATGTCCATGACCGCTTCGGAGACTTTCGCCTTCTGCTTTTCCCAGACGCCGCTGCCCAGGCGCGAAAGCCGCGGATGCCCGTGAAACCCGCCGACGTATTTCTGCACCAGGTTGATCCGCGCCGCCGGAACGTGCAGGACCGCGCTGTCGGCGAATCGCAGCGTCAGATATTCCTCGCTCTTGCCGTCCCGGGTCATCGCGTGCATGCCGGTGAATTTGGCGATCCCGTGGGCGACGTGGACGACGTAATCCCCCTCGTTCAGGTCGAGGAATGAATCGACGGGCCGCGAGGCGATGACTTTGCCCACGCGCCGCCGCTGCTCGTAACGGTGAAACAGCTCGTGATGTCCCAGGAATGCCGCGGGCTTCCGGGTTCCGCCGTAATCCCATACGAATCCACGATGCAGGTAGCCGACGAACGCTTCGATCCTGTCGCTCAGGCCGGGGACTTCCGCTTCGATCAACTCCTTGAAGCGTTGCCGCTCTCCGTCATTCTCACAGAAGATGGAGACATCATGCGTCTCGGCGACCTCGCCCAGTTCCTTGATCGCCTTCTTGGCTTCGGTCTCGAATCTCTGCAGCGAAGCGACCGGCAGGCGAATGTGAGGGCGCTCTCCTCGATCATCATCGCCTGCTGATCGAACTGGCTCAGTTCGACGCGTGTGAACTGCGACGCCAGTTGGAGGACCGCGCCCAGCGGATAAATTCCCTTCACCTCGGGCAAACGATCGAGATAGCTCTTGGATTGCTCGACGATTTCGAGCGGCGCCCACAACGCGACGATTCCGCCAGAGGGCAAATAGCTGAACAGGCTGGTCGATTCCCCGGTTTCCGGCAACTGGCCCTTGATGTCGATGACGGAAACGGATGGCATTGCCTCGCCGGAGCCCAGGGAGTCCAGATCGAATCTGCGGATGGATTCGATTTTGTCGTCGAAGAAATCGACCCGGACGGTGAGGCCGAATTGCTCGCCGGCCTGTGCGAAAATCCCCGGCAAATAAATGTCGATAATTCCGCCGCGCACCGCGAAATCGCCGGGGACTTCGACCTGTTCGAGGCGGCTGTAGCCGTGTTCGGCCAGCCAGACGATCAGTTTCTCGGGCTCGAGCTTTTGCCCGGTCTGCAGCGAAAGCATCAGTTGTTGCAATTGCCCCGGCGAGGGGACGGATTGCATGAGGGACTGAATGGACGCGATGAGCACGCCGGAATCGGTCCAACTTCCACTGCTGGCGGCGAGGCGGGCGATGAGTCGAAGTCGATTGGAAACCTGCTCCTCGCTGGCGCGACCGAGGCTGGCGGCCAGTTCCAGGGCCGGGAGGATTTCCGGGCGCCGGCCGGAGAAAAGCTCGATGTCATCGGCCAAATCCTCGGCCTCGTCGAGGTGTCCGCAGACCAGCAGGGTAGGGCGATTCGGCCTCGGCGCGGATCGCGGCGATGACGGCGGCGACGCTGGCGCCCCAGAGTCCCGATACCGCGGCGGCGCGCTGGTCGCGCAGGACGTTTGCAACTTCCTTCAGTTGGCGCACAGCAACAAGCCGCCCGATGGAGGCGGGTAGGGGCGGTTCCATGATCGAGACATCCTAGGTCCGCCGCTCCGCCTCGTAAAGCGTGTCAACAGGGGCGTAGCACTTCCGGGTCGAAGACCGGCCGGAGGACCGGCCGGCTCAGTTTCGAAATTGAGCCGGCCGGTCCTCCGGCCGTTTTTCAGAGCGTTGAAACGGACACCACCTATATCCCGTATTTCTGACGCTTGCGCCAAAGCGTGGCCACGTCGATGTCCAGAATCCTCGCCGCCTCATCGAGGCTTTTGGCCTTGGCCAGGACCCGGCGGACGTGCGTCTCTTCAAGCTGATCCAGGGAAATGGAATCACCCACGCCGGCAGGCGCGGGCTTTCCGCCGGTGACTTCGGTGGGCAGATGTTCGACGCCGACGCGATCGTCCTGGCACAGGAACAGCGCCCGTTCGATGACGTTATGCAACTCGCGAATGTTGCCCGGCCATCGGTACGCGCACAGGCGCCGCCATCGCATCTGGCGTGAATCCGGAGATGAGCTTGCCGCCGCGCAATTCCGCGAGAAACCGCTCGGCAAACGCGGCCACGTCCTCGGTCCGATCCCGCAGCGGCGGCAAATCCAACTGGATGACCTTGATGCGATACAGCAAATCCTCGCGGAATTTTCCACCCGCGACGGCCGCTTCGAGATCGACGTGCGTGGCTGCGATGACGCGCACGTCCGCTCGGCGCGTTTGCGATTCGCCCACACGCTCGTATTCGCGGTCCTGCAGGAACCGCAGCAGCTTGGGCTGGAGCGGAAGCGGCAAATCCCCGATCTCGTCGAGCAACAGCGTGCCGCCCTCGGAGCCGGCGATCCGGCCCGGATTGTCGCGAATCGCGCCGGTGAAGGAGCCCCGGGCGTGTCCGAACGACTCGCTTTCCAGAAGCTGCGGGGAAAGCGTTGGGCAGGAGATGGTCGCCATCGGCTTTTTTGCGCGATTGCTCCAACCATGGATGGCCCTGGCTAAAACCCCTTTTCCGGTTCCGCTTTCGCCGCGGATCAGAACGGTCGTGTCGCTTGGCGCAACCTGGCGGGCGAGGTTGATCGCCCGTTGCATGGCGGGATCGTTGCTCTTGAGGCTCACGTCTGTGCACGATTGACCGACGATTTCCTCCAGTCCGGCGACTTGCTGCTCCAGCGCCCGCAGCCGCGCCACGCGCTCGACGACCAGTTTCACCTGGGCGGGCGTGAAGGGCTTGGTCAGGTAATCTGCCGCCCCGCGCTTCATCGTCTCCACCGCATTATCGATCGAGCCGTGCGCCGTGATGATGACGACGCGCATCCACGGACTTTGCTTCAGCAATTGCGGGATCAGGTCCGTTCCCAGATCGGCCCCAAGACGCAGATCGACAAAGGCCAGGTCGAAGGATTGCTTGGCCGCCTCGGCCACCGCATCGCGGGCGTTGCTCACCGCCGTCACGGAATATCCGTCGGTTTCCAGGCTGATGGCCAGGGTTTTGCGCACATTGATCTCGTCATCAACGACCAGAATATTGAGGGATGGAGGAGAATTCTGTTCTGTCATTTTCAATCAGGCCGTAGAAAGGACAAATGCAATTCCGCGTGACGCATGTGCAGGTTTCGCCATTCGTCGGGTTTCAGCTTGCCGAAGACCGGATTCGGCAATTGGGGCGCCTCCGCATTCAATCGATTGCAAGCGAGCCTGAGGCGGGAGAGGCCCTCGGCCGTGGGGAGGACGTCCGTCGCCAGCGTTCCGCCGGCAATTTTGGGCAGTCGCCCGCCGGGGTTCATCGGCTTGTAGATGTACCGCTTTCGCGCCGGCCTCGCGAAAAAGCGAATGATCCACGGAATCTTCGCGGGCAGGCCGTCAAATCCGAAATTGATCCAGGCGGCGAGATGTCCGCAAGCCTGGCCGAGCGTCCAGTTTCCCAGTTGCCGCAACTGGCCTTTGCGCTCGGCGGCGGCGAGTTTTTCGGCATCCCGCATGATGTCGTCAATCGCGGTGAAGTGAAGCGTTCGCCGCTGCCGCGATCGTGGCGTCTCCATGGCCGTATCTTACCCGCCGCAGCCTCAGGCCCAAACGCCACGATCTTTCCGAAGAGCTGTTTAACCGCGGAGTTCGCTGAGACAAATGCCGAGAAGTTTTTTGCCGCAGAGATCGGATGCACACAAATAAAACAGCAATACAACGCCACTCGGTCTCGATTGCCGGCTCTAATCTGTTTGCATCTGATTTATATCTGGGGCTAAAAAACCTTCTCCCCGTCTTTCTCCGCGATCTCCGCGCACTCCGCGGTTAAATCAAACCTCAGGAATAAAAAGCGGCACGCGTCGCAGCGCTCACTGCGGCACTTTTCTGCCGGGTTTGAGCAGCCGGACCTTTACCTTTTCGCTGGGAACCATTTTTCCCGGATTGATGCGCTCCTGCGGATCGAACGCGTTCTTGATGCGCGAAAAAAGATTCATCGTCGGCTCGTCGAACAAATACGGCATCAGGTGAATCTTCTCGACCCCGACGCCATGTTCGCCGGTGATCGTGCCGCCGACGTCCACGCAGAATTGCAGCACTTTCTGGGCCGCCCGCAATGTGTTCTGCACCTGGTCCTCGTCGCGGTCGTCGTACAGGAAGATCGGATGCACGTTGCCGTCGCCAGCATGAAAGACATTGGTGATTCGCATCCCGTGCTCGCGGCCGATCTCGTCGATCCGCCGCAGCACCTCGACCAGCATGCTCCGGGGAACGCAGGCGTCCTGGGTGCAATAGCTCCGGCTGATCCTGCCGATGGCTCCGAAGGCGCCCTTTCGCACCTTCCACAAATACTGCCGCCGCTCGGCGTCCCCGCTGCTTTGGACCGTGATGGCATTATATTTCCGGTGAATCTGGACGATCCTCTCGGCCTGCTCGTCGAGCAATGCGTCGATCCCGTCGATTTCCGTCAGCAACAGGGCCTGGGCATTGGCGGGCAAGCCAAAATCGAACGCCTCTTCCGCGACGCGCACCATCTGGCCATCCATCATCTCCATCGCGGCCGGCAGCAGGCCCGTGGCAATGATTTCCGCCACGGCCGACGATGCGTCGCTCGATGAAGCGAACGTTCCCACGATGGTGCGAAAGGCCAGGGGCCTGGGAGCAAGGCGCACCCACAGCGACGTGATGATCCCGAGCGTGCCCTCGCTGCCGCAGATCAATCCGACCAGATCGATCGGCCCGCGCTCGCTCGAGCCGTTTTCACCGCCGGTTTGAAGGATCGTGCCGTCGGCCAGCACCATCTCCACGCCGAACACGTGATTCGACGAAACGAAATCCTTGAGGGTGTGGATTCCCCCGGCGTTGGCGGCGGCGTTGCCGCCGATCGTGCTGGCGCGCTGGCTCGATGGATCGGGGGCGAAATGCAAGCCCTCGCCTCCCGGGAGGGACCAGGCGGCTTCGGAAAGCTGGGTATTCCGCACGCCCGCCTGCACGTGCGCGATTCGATTCTCGATATCGATTCGCAGAATCCGGTTCATCCGCGAAGTGGAGACGATCACGCCGCCGTCGAATGCCACGCATCCGCCGGCCAGGCCCGTGCCCGATCCCCGCGGCACGATCTGGGCATCGTGGCGATTCAGGAGTTTCACGACTCGGATCACCTCGGCGGTGCTGGTGGGAAACACGACCGCGCGGGGCCGGGCCTTGGCGATCGTGAATCCGTCGCTCTCGTACACGAGCAATTCCGACGGATCGGAAACCACCGCGGCGCCCGAGAGCAGCGATCGAAGCTCGGCGATGAGATCTGTCGAGGACATGATGCTCACCCGCCGTCGGCCGCGCGGACGGCGCCAACGAATGCCTGCATTTTTTCGGAGGATTTTTCCCGCGGGGCGGATTCGACGCCGCTGCTCACATCCACGGCGAATGGCCGCATGAGCCGGACCACCTCGCCCACGTTCGCCGGCGTAAGCCCGCCCGCGGCGATGATGGGCGGCAGTCCGGCGAATTGACCGGCCGCCTGCATCGCGTGCAGGGCGGGAAAATCGTTGGCCACGCCCGTTCCGCCGCGCGCCGCTCCCGGGGTTGCCGTCTCCAGCAGGATGCCAATCAGGTTCGTCAGCTTCAGATCGCGGATCGCCGCGCCGAGCGGTCGAGCACAGCAACGTCCCCCGCCGCCAGATGAATCGCTTTGATGATCTTGATCGGTTTCAATTCGGCGACAAGTTCCGGCGGTTCCTCTCCGTGCAACTGAACCGCCACCACCGAAACGCGGCTGAAAATCCGGCGGATCTCGTCGGCCGTAGCATTGACGAAAAGCCCGATGGGCATGACGAACGGGGCAGTCGCGGCGACGATTTCGATCGCCTCATCAATGGAAACGCGGCGTCTGGAGGCTGGATCAAAAACAATCCCAACGGCATCGGCCCCAGCCCGAGCCGCGGCCGCGGCGTCCTGGCTTCGGCAAACCCCGCAAATCTTCACGCGCGTTCGAGACATCAGGACATGTTACCATATTGACAAGACCACGCTCCTCCAGGGCATCGCGTTTTCAATTTCCCGGATAAAAATCCATCCCCAATTTGGCATGGATGCCCGATCCCGCCAGACCTCAAATCCCTGATTTTTCAGGTCGTGATACAGTCGCTCAACAAACGGGTCATCGTCCTTGCGGGCGTAGGAGAGGAACAGTTTGTTCGCTGGCGTTGGCGTGGCTCAAATGGTCAGTTCAGCATCACGCCAAGATGTTGACGTGACTCTTCAGCGCAGCAGCTATTGGAGTCACTCCGGCGATTCGAAAGATTAGCAAGGCGCACAGATTCTCGCCCGATTTCGATTATTTGAAAGGCCATATGAAAGCAATCCCATGGCATTTTGACGCCGAAAGCAGCCTGAACACGAGATAACCCGCGCCCGCCGTTGGGGTCGGTTCGAATTCTTCTCGTTTCCTTATGACTTACTGCCGCCCGCGCCGATCTTCTTTGTAACGGGGAGGGCATCCTGCGCGTCCCATAACCTGAGGACATGAGTTTGCGGCCGACGGTGCAGCTTTCGATCGATCTGCTGGAGACATTCGTGACCGTGATCCGGCTCGACGGCGACGCGGCGCAGGCCGCGCGGGCTTTGCACATCAACCAGCCGAGCATGTCCAAACGGCTGGCGTTCCTCCAGCACGTCAACGGTATTCTCAATCGCCCATGGCTTCGTCGCGCGGGAAAGACCTGGCTGCTGACCGATGAGGGACGCCGGGTTCTGCCCGTCGTTCAGGATCTGCTGCACCGCTACCACGATCTTAATGACTATACGAACGCGATGCGCCCGACTCCAACCAGCGTTCTGCGTTTCGCCTGCGGCCAGACGGCCGGGTCGTTCCTCGTACGCCGGGCGCTGCAACGCTTCCGCAAAGGGCATCTGGATACCCAGATTCGCGTCTCGACCATGCGGGCCGAGCAACGCATCGCCGGCGTCGCCAGCGGCGCCATCGACATGGCCCTGGTCAGCCGCGACAACCGTGAGATCAAGGAACTGGCCCGCGGCACGCGCCTGCGCATCGAACCCATCCGCCGATCGGGTTACTGCCTGGCCTGCGCCAAAAGCAGCCCATGGTCCGCCAAATTCAAAAAACTTCCGCGGCACAAGCCGCTGCCGCTGTCGGCCCTGGCCGAGTTCCCGCTGATCCTCCCCGAGCCCGATTCCCGCACCCGGAAAGTCCTCGATCCGCTGATCCACCGCCAAAACTGGGCAAACAAAGTCGAATACCGCATCGAAATCGGCGGCTGGCTGACGATCCTGGATTACGTCCGCGCCGGCTTTGGCGTGGGATTGGTCAGTGAATTGGCCGTCTCCGAACCGGACGCGAAAGACCTGATTTTTCGCCGGCTGGCCGATTCCCGCCTCGGCACGATGGTGATGAAACTCGTCACCCGCAGGGCGGATGATGAAGCTCAGGACACATCGCGAGCAAGCGTCAGTAACGCCTGGCGGACGAGCCTGAAGGCGCTGATGACGCGTTGATCAGACGATTAACTCCTCTGAGCCTCGTCTGGCCAAGGTGCACCCAGTGGTACGGCAGCGGCATTTCGCCATAGGTCGAATCGTTCAAGATCGGCGACCTTGCCCGGCTCATTGAGTGCAGCCACGATTGCCACGAGTAAATCGGCCTTTTCTCGTGCGATGGTCGCGCTCCCCGTGCATGTCGCGGAAGGTGATCTTGTTGAAGACACGGACGGTTTCCTAAGAGGAAGACATGAGACCCTCAGGTTACAAAAAGGCGTTGGCCATTATGCTCGCCTACAAAGACTGTCTTGTCACACCTGAGCAGTTGATCTACATTAATGCTAATCCCCAGTTCACGGAGAGGTCCCGCCGCTTGCTCAAACCGTCGCTTGGCATCCGAGGTTCGCCCTTGCCTCCGGTAAGCGCGACCTAGCCGAAGGAAGTCAAAGCCAGTTCTGAGCAGATCCTCTGAGGACGCCATCACGCCTAACCGGATAAGATCGTTTTCCGCGAGCCCGCACAACTGCTCCCACAAGGGAATCTCTTTGGCAGCCTCGCCAACCTGACTGTAGAGATCTGCCATACCGCCAATCATTGACAGCCTTTCAATTGTGTTCATCTTGGGGCTGGCCTGCGAGAACCTCGCTGCAAGCTGGTCAATTGCATTGATGGCCTCTCGTCGGTCGCCATTTGCAATGAACTGCTGCGCCTCTTGAATCTTCTTCATTATGGTAAGGTCAATCATAGCAGGTCGCTCCCTTTCAAGCATTTGGGTCGTTGTTGTCTTGCTCCAAACGCCTCTCGATCAGTGGGACCGCATCATGTATCATCTCGGTGCAGCGATGTGTACGCCCAAGTTTTTCAAGGGCAATCGGTCCAGCTTTCCTAAGCAATGTTGCGGCAGCCATGAAGTTTTCCATGCGGATTTCCAAAGCAGCCAGATTACAGTAGCTGATCGCCAAAGTGGGGTGATCCTGAGGATAGAGTGCCTCCTCAATGACGACCGCACGCTCCATTAACCGTTTGGCTTCGTGGAAGTGCCCCAGAGCTTCCTCAACGGCCGAAAGGTTTGAGCAACGATAAGCAATAGAAGGATGCATAGGGGGGTAGCATTGCTCCTCGATCTGAAGTGCCCGTCGTAACAGTTCACATGCTCGGTTGTGGTCCCCCCGAATGCTCTCGGCCAAAGCCAAGTGGGATAGACATACTGCCACCTGTGGATGAGAATTAGGATACACCTTCGTTGCAATCGAAACACAGCGTTGAAGAAGCTCTCTTGCGGTTTCATGATTCCCGAGTAGGTGTTCGACTATGCCAAGGTCGGAATAGCGTGCGGCAAGCCGCGCGTGATTTGGCGGAAAAAGACTTTCATCAATTTCTAGAGCCTTGATCGCATATCTGCGTGCCTCTGCAAGATTGTCAGAGTCCCGCTCAATGAGCGCCAGAGTGGAAAGTTGTGCTGAAACGTCCTTGCTCCACGCCCCAGAGATGCGCTCGGTGTTCTTAATCACATTCAACATTAGCCGCTTTGCGTCAGGATACTGTCCGAGGTGGTGGAGGATTAGTGCGACGCAGTCGCTAAAATTGCACACCGTCGCAGTTGGTCTTAGCAACCACTTCCACGCACACGCCTCAAGAGGCCTGACTTCCCAACGGTTGTGCTGTTCCACCCAGCCTTCTCTTAGAAACTCGGAGCGCAACTCGGCAAGCCCTACCAGTTTCTGCAACACCTGCTCCCGCTCGAATCCTTTTCGCTGCACGACCAACTCTTGCACTAGTCGATGCGTCCTAACCACCAGCAGTCGTCCATCATCATCCAGTACTCCTGCTGACTGGAATAAGCGCAGACCCAAGAGCAGTTCCTCGGCTTGGCGAAACCCGGAATTAGGATTGGCCGTTTCAGCCTTGAACACGGGAAACTTTTCCGCGCCGATGGTCTTAAGCCACGGCATTGCGATTTGGTCGGCTGGCAAGAGCGATGCAATGCCCAGCAAGTGCAGCGCTTCCGGTGTGAGCGTTTGCAGCGTGAACGCGAGCGTTTCTTCCAGCGAACGCACTCGGTGGCGCACGGCCACGGCGGGGTCGGTGGCGGCGGTCTCGCTTTCCCGCAGCAAATCTGGCGAGAGCCGTTCGCGGAATCGCCGGCAGGCGTCCGGTGCGGTGTCGCGCCAAGATAAATGGCTGCCGTCTCCACCGCCAGCGTGAATCCCCGCAGTAGTCGCACGATGGCCCGTGCCCGGTCATCTTCCTGCTGGCTGGCGAAACGGCCTTCGGGTTGGTGACTGCGCATCAGCGCCAGCGCGTCTTCCTCCGGCAATTCGTCCACCGCGATGAAGCTCTGCTCCTGCGCCGAGCCTGGGATGGCGCGCGGGGCAAGCCGCGTCGTGGCGATGAGATCCACGCGCCCGTCGCGCGGCAGCCTGTCCAAGTATTCGGGTTGGAGCAAATTGGGGTCGTTGACGTTGTCCAGAATGAGCAGGCAACGTTCGCACCGATTCAGTTCCCGCAGCACCCGTTCGAAGGCGAGGGCGATGTTTTTCTTTTCGTCCTCGGTGAATTCAAATCTCAACGCGTTGGCGTTGGCCAGATGCATCAGCGCCACACGCAAGTCGCTCAGGTGTTCGCAGGGGATTTGCCAGCGGCCACCGGGATAATCCCACGCGAATGCGTGCGCGTAAGCCAGCGCCAACTCGCTCTTGCCCATGCCGCCCAGTCCCTGCACCGTCGCGCGGCCTTGCATTTGCCCTTCGCGTGCGCCGACGACACCGAGTTTGTTCTTCGTGAGCGCATTGCGCAAAGCGGTGAGTTCCGTCACGCGACCGACGAACGCCGGGTTGTGTTTGATGAGATTGTTGGGGGAACTGCGAGAACGTTCGGCGCGGTTCAATCGCTCGCGGACAGAGGCGTGGAGTTGTTCTAGCGTCCGCCGGACGTGCGCTTGCTGCAACGCTTGTTCGCCCGCGTCGTGCCAGGGCGCAGATCGAAGGTCTGGCGGCGCTGAATCTCGTCAACCCAGCGCGCGATGGTCTGGTCGGTTTTCGGATCGGCGGCGTCGGGCAGCGTGACGAAATAGACGGGCGCGACGCCTTCGCCGAGGCATTGGCGCATGGCTTCGTAGCGGACGTAGTCTTCCCATTCCCAGCGGCAGTAGGGGCTGGCGAGGTAATGGGGCGAGAGCACGGCGAGGAATACCTGCGATTCACGCAGGCTGCGCTGAATCTTCTGCCGCCAGTCATCCATGCCGGCAATCTCGTGCGTGTCGAAGAACACCCGCAAATCGCGCCCCCAAACGCGCAGAAGGAGGATTCGATTTGCGCCTTGAGCGCGGTCACCCGCCCACGTTCGTTGTCGCGCCGCGAGTAGCTGACGAAGAGATCGTAGGGCATATAAGGGTAGCCTCAAGCTGCAATCATGGGTCGAGAGCGGGCTGGACACAACACCCTTCATTTCTGCGCAAAAAACGAGGAAAAGTTCACCTGGTGTCTTGTCACTCCAGATCCCGATCGCCGGTATGACCGATCCCGATCACCGCCGGGATGTTTGGCCGGCGGAAAATGCCAAGCGGTCGCCACACCCGGGGCCAGTTTCCTTAACACCGCGCTTCCAATCGCTCGCGATGACGATCGCGAATTGTCGGTTGCAGTTCGTCGCCCGTCAGTAGCTTTCCAACTCGAATCGTTTCGCCAGGCGCTTCCGGCTAATCCGAATCCTCCGGGTCGGGGATCGGCCGAACGCGGTCGGCGGCGGCGTAGATGTCGTCTGGGCCAAGCACCTTCGCCCCGCTCATGGCGGCCCGCGCGGCGGCGGCGTCCAACAGGGAAATCGCCTTGGCGGGATATTCGCCGGGCAAGACGCTGGACGCCCTCACGGCGACCGTGGCACAGATCGAGTCGATTTCCACCGCATAGGCCCGCCGTCTCTCCAGTAGAATCGCAACCAACTCCTCGTGCGTGAGGTCGGTCAATTCCACGAGCTGGACGCGCCGCGCCAGCGGATCGGCCTTGAAATGTCGCAGCCAGTTTCGGGTGGTCGTTCCGATCAGGCGAGCGCCTCGATCCAGCGACTGGCTCAGGAGCAACCGGCCGCAATAGATTTCGTCGCCGGCCAACTCGATATGCTCGATGGCGGCGATCGCCTCGGACTCGATCAGTTCGTTGAGCAGTTCGCCAAAGCATTTGGCTCGCTCTTGAGCGGGGATGGTGGAAACGAAGCCGATCAGGTCCAGGTTGATGATGGCAGCGTGCGAAGAACGTGACCACTGTTGGAAGAGACCCAACAGGAGGTTGGTCTTGCCGGCGCCGCATGGGCCAACGATCAGCGGCAGGCAGGGATCGCGCCGGCGCAGGCAGGAGAGAATCTGTTCGATCTGCTCTTGTCTGCCGATCGTCGAGTGAGATTCATCGGTGGAAATCGGTCGGCCGAAGCGCGAAAGAAGCCGGCCCGCGATTGGGCGCGGCGCGGGTTTGTGGACCGGCTGATCGCGCCGCGGCGACCAGGGAAATCCGATGATGCGCAAGGCCCGGCCGATGGCGACATCAAGTTCCGGGCTTACATCGACGACCAGGGGACGCCATCCGCCCTGTACCGGCGGCTGGGCGAACGCGGCCTTGATGGAATTCTCGGATCCGAGATATTCCAGGTCCTGATCGACCAGCGCGACGAATTGCCGATCGGCGCCTGGCCGCTTGAGAAGGAGATTGGTGGCGGCCTTGTTGAATCCGCGGAGGGGCAGATGCCGGAGAATGACTGTATCGCCGTCGGGGTGCTCGACGCGAATGCCGCGGCCGCGCAATTCGGTGAGTAGCGTTTCAGGTGACATAGGCTTACTCAGGGATGATGTTCATTCGGCGGGATTGCCTGACATTTCCGCCGCCAGGCGGGTGAAGGATGCGTACGATTGGGGCGTCAACATGGGTTGAACCAGGTCCCAGACCGGCGCCATCAGCCAGGGATGCCTTGCCCCTGGGTTTTGCCGCAGGATCTCCTTGAGCCTTGTCAGGGGCGTTTGGGCGTCCTGCCCGGCGAGGGTGGCGAGCAGCGCTTTGAGGAAAAGGATTCGGGCGATGATGTACGGCTCGCCCGTGGGGAGGCACTCCAGGGCGCTGTTCACTTCCGCCGTGGCGTCGGCGTCGCACCCGAGAGCGAGCAGGACGCGCGCCAGGTGGCAATGTGTTCCGGCGGGCTCGAAATTGCGGACCAGCAGATGCCGGTAAATGGCTTCCGCCTCGGCTAAGCATCCGGATGCCAGCGCGTTAAATGCGAGGTCGCGAAGAGCAAGCAGGCTGCCCTCGTCGTTCCTGGCCAGCAGAGGCGCAACGCGCAATTCATGACCAATCCGGCAGGCCTCTTTTTCTCTTCCCATACGCCGAAGAAGCCGATCCAGTTCATTAAACACGGCCAGGGTTTCGGCGTGATCGGGCCCGTGAGTTTTCTTGAGACGGTCGAGCGTTTCGCGATAGACGTCAGCGGCCTCGCCGCTGCGCCCTTTCCAATCCAGAAACTGGGCGATCGCCGAAAGCCAGAATGCGGCATTCGACGGCTTGGCGCTGGCCAGTTCCTCGATCAGGGCCCCTCGAAGGGAACTTTCCACGATGGTCGGACCGGCAAAAGCACTGACCCGTTCGGGTTGCGCGACAATGAGTCGAGCCACCGCGGCGGCGCAGGATTCGTGCCCGCCGACGCCTTGATCCCAAAGATCAAGGACACAACCTGACCCCAAGGACTCGTCCCGTTGGAGCGTAACTTTGGCAATGCGACGCACTGATGGCGCCGATCTCATAACGACCTCTTCGGCTAAGACTGTTCGCGGGCTCGGTCAGAACGGCGAATCTTCCATGGGATTTCGATTCGACTTCCTGGACCAATGTTCTTCCGCCACGAACGGATCGCTCAAGTTCAAGACCATCTCGCTCGTGCCGTCGTAAACGGTCATCCAATTGGAAGCGCCGCGAGCGGGTTTTTTGTGAAGCCGCCGGATCGCCTCGCCTCTGAGCTTTGCTCGCCCGATCCGTGGCGGATTGGCCGCGGCATTGTCGATCTGGGCGTCGTCGAGACCGGCAATCCCATGGTCGAGAACGCCGGCACGATCGAGACAATTGAAAATTCCCTTGTCGCCCAGCCGTCCGAATTTGAAATCCAGGGCGAAGAGTTCCGATCTCAATTTGAGATAGTCCTCCAATTGGCTCCAATCCATGGCGCGAGATGGCAAGTGGGGGGTGAGATTCGCGACGATCTTCCGTAGGAGCCCGCGCGGATTCAACACACAATCGGCAAATCGGTCGGGATTGCGCGGCGCCCGCGGCAAAGCATCGATGCAGCGGCGAAGAAGATCGGTCAGGTGCGTCCACCGGCGAATCCCCTGGCGGCTAAAGCCTCTCTTCTCGATATGTGATTGAAAGACGCGGTATTTTATTCCCCAGTCCAAACAGGTCGCCACGCTGTCGGGGGCCCCTTCAAGCCGGCGGAGCATCGCGTCCCATTTTTCGACTGCCTCGGGCGCCCACGAGGGCATCCAATCCGCGTGCAGGTGATGTCGCGCCAGTTCGAGATAGTGCCGCTGGATATCGGCGGCGCTCATCTCACGGCCCGAGCGCGTTGTGGCTTTCACCGTGCAGGTTGTATCGGAGGCGAATTCCCTGAGGGCGTCAACGGGCGCGCAGAGCGTCACGTCGCGACCGGGTTGGAGCCCCGCATCGGCCAGGGCCACGACAATCGACGTGGCCGCGAATTTGAGCCAATTTTGCCGTTGGCTGCAGAGCGCGTCGCCCACAAGAACGTGGAGCCTGTGATAACCGGCGGAGGAGAGGGTTTCATCCTTGACATGAAAAATCCCTCGCTCGTGGGCGCCCGTGCTCGATTGCGACATGGGAACGCTGATGTGCCAGGCGCGCGGCGAGAGAGTGAAAGAGCATCCGGTCCGGGTCAGGGGACGAAATCCACCGGCGCCGGCGGTGACCACTCTGGCCACGAGAAAAGGGATCAGGTCGCCGGCGAGTCTTGAAGGTTCCGATCGCGTTAAATAGCTTTCATGCGCGCCCCAGGTCGAAGCGCCGGTGTAATCGACGTTGCAACGATAAAGGGCGGCGTCGTCCAGTCCGATTCTTCGCGCCAATTCGCTCGCCAGCCCGGCGAGGATGCGCTCGCCGGCGAGAAGATATTTTACGATCTCATCGGGATGGCTGCATTCCGGTCCGGCATATTCATATTTCAGGCAGTTGACATAGAGACGACCGCCGTTGGCGAGAAAAATTCCTCCCTCCCCTAGACCGCGGAGGTGGACCAGCGATTCCTCGGCGATCGCGCTCAGGCTGGTCAGGAGCGTTTCAGTGTCGGGGCTGGCGCCGCGCGACTTCGTCGCGCACAAGGCCATTTCCTGCTCGAAGCCCATGAGATGAGTGGCGGGCACGCTACTGCCCTCCGCGCAGTTGCTGCGTCGATCGAAGGAACTCCTCGGCATCGACGCCGCCGCCGTTAAGCGCCCGTTCGATTTCGGCGTCGGCGGCGTCGGCCAGTCGCCGGCAACTGGCCTGGATCTCCGACAGCCCGGCTGATGGACCTGAAGAATCCGTGGAATTGTCCTGTCGTGCGGTCCGATGCAAGGTCTGTTGCGCTTCCATATTCATTCTCCTGTTAAAGGTTTGCCGGGCACAGCCGGCGTGATTTGCTTAGGTTGAACGATTGCCGCGGTGGTCGATCCCGGCGTGGAATCGGAGCCGATCTCGCGTTCCAAGCCCAATGCCCGCAAGCCGTTGAACGAATGACGGCGCGGACTGGAGGATTTCCTCGCATTCCTGACGGGTGAATCGGAGGGGGCTGGCCATCGGGAATTCGGGATAGTGGTAGGATGTCCAACCGGCTGGGGAGACGCTTTTCCGGCATATACGGACCATGTCCCAGTCCACGTCATCGAGCAGGCCGGACTCGGCGTGTCGGAGTACGTACGCCCGCAGCCAGGCGCGGGTGTCGTCGGGGGGCTCGTGTACGAATCGCTCGATCTGTCCGTCGCCGACGAGTTTCTCAACGGCGCCGGCCCGTTCCAGCGCCCAATACAAACCCTCGCCGGGATCCAGGGACGAGTACAAATGGTCGAGATATTTCATCGCCGGCGATTCCCAGTTGAGCCGGCGTTTGGCGGCGGTTCGTTCCAGGAGGGACATTTTGGCGATCCAATCAATGCGCCCGGCGAGATAGTCGAAATCGCGCTGACGCACCCTCCCCAAACATTCGCCCCAGATCGCCATGATCCGGCCAACGTCGCTCACAAGCCCATCTGCCCTGCCGGCATCGACAAAACGCCTGGCCTTCTCGAAGATGGCTTCCAGCAGCTCGACGGCGGTGTATTCGGAGCCGTCGATCAGGCGGTTCTTCGCCCTCAACTCGGGATCGCGACTCCATCGATGCAGGGATTCCACAGGATCGTCCAGCAGAAACTGCACCGGGACTTGTTCCTGCTCGATCATGCAGAGAACGATCTGAGTCAATCCAACTTTGAGAAGGCTCGACGTTTGGCAAAGCGTGTTATCGAAAAAGATCGAATGGAGACGGGCCAGTCGTTCATTCCCGCGGCCGCCGCCGGACGCTCCGGCGAGAGCTTCGTCACGGGAATTGCAAATCGGCCGATGAAAAGTCGTTTGGGGTCCGGTGAGCGACCTCGTAAAAGTCCGCCCGCGCCGCGATCTGATAGCGCGCCGGCCGGCCGAGGATTTCCGATCCGACTTTCCCGGCGCCTGTCAGAACGATGCTGGCGCACTGAAAGGAGGCGAGGAAGAGGAGGTAATGCATTCGGCGGTTGAAGATATTGTTCCAGCATTCGCGGGTCGTCAGGAAATTCAGATGCGAACCGTAGCTGTTGCCATGGCCATTGCTGTTGTTCACCAGGACCTTGATGATTTGGCCGGCGGGCATGCGGTCGTTGGCGCGGACCATCGCCTCGCGGGCAATCCGCAGCATGGCGCCGAAGGCGGCGAGGTGGTCAAAGGCGCTGATTACTTCCGGAAGACAGATTTCCAGGTGATCGAGGTCGATATAGGCACAACCACCATTCGCGGCCAGGAATTTGCGCCCGCGGTCCTGTGCATATTCCTGATACCCGGATTCCCGCCCAAAGCGCCCGCCGTCGCGGTCCTGCATGAAAGAGTTGCCGTACCGGCCGCCCGCCTGCGGCGGCCACGCGCTGTCGCCGTAGGATGGCGCGTAATAACCCCGGGCCGAGGCACGGCTGAATCCGGAGATCTCGTCAAGCAGGGCGCGGGCCGCCTCACCCGCGGTACCGGCCGCGCGATCCGAAGCACCTCCCACGATCATGTTGCCCAGCTCGATGTCGGCGCCGCAAAGTTTGGGCGCCACACGATCATTGGCGTCGGCGTGAAAATCGGACATGTTTCACCTTTGAACCGGAATTCAATTCGCCTTCAGTCCACCGGCACGTTCAAGAGACGATGCGGGCGCGTCACCTTGCGGACCAGACGCTCGACGGCAACCACGTCCACATCGGTGGGCAGATCCGGCAATTGGTTGCGGACGCTGTGAATCGTGAGGTTGGTTGACACCTTCTCCATCGCCGCGGCGACGGCGTCCTCGATGTCGCACACCTGAAGGCCGCGCTGACCGGTGCGGAGTTCGCGCTGGTAGGCGGACAGGCGGGCAGCGCGACAAATTTGTTCAAAAAGCCTTCCGCTGGCGAAATCTCTGGCGGAGACGGTCCGCGTCTTGCCATCGCGGAACTTGATTCGGCAGAGTTCGGCGTAGCAGGAATTCGGGCTGTAAATTCGCGACAACGCCGTTTCGATGATCTCCTGGCGCGTCAGCATCGCCGCGTCGCCGTTTGGGCTGAAGGGAATCGTCGGCCGCAGATGGATGGAAAATATTGATTTTGCCGCGTTGATGTCGGGGGAACGGACACTGACCTCCTGATCGCTCAGTCGCTGCAAAAGGGCGCTGTCGATCAAGTCCTTACGATTGGTGGTGGCCACCACGGCAATTCCTTCTCGCCCGGTAAATCCATCCAACTCGGCCAGGAGCGCATTGAGCGTCTTGTCCGAATAATGGCCTTGGAAATTGCCACGATGACGGCCCACGCAATCGACCTCGTCCATAAACAGGACGACCAGCGAGCCGTCCTTCGCCGCTTCGCGCAGTGAAGCAAAGAGGTCCCTCACGTTCTTTTCACTGGCGCCGACGAGCGAGCTTTCCCACTCCGCCGGCTTGACGACATAGAACTTGGCGCGTTGCCCGGTCCTGCGCGATGTCGGAAACGGCGGCTCGGACCATCAACGTCTTTCCACAACCCGAGGGTCCGGTGATGAGGACGCTGCAGCGGCCGGTCACGCCGTAATCGGCCGCCTTGTCGGGGGCGACCAGAACGGCCGACAGGACCGTGAGCAGCTTGTCGAGGTTTTCCTGCTGTCCCCCCACCGCGTCCAGGCTGACATCCGGCGTTTCGCCGAGCATGAAGCGCGGATTCTGCCCCTGCTCGACCCTTTCGAAAGCGATCCAAGCCGACGGATTCCAGCGCACGCGGTCTCCGGGCGCCAGCGCGACATTTTCCAGCGCCGCCGCCAACTCCACCTCGACCTCCTCTTCGTGACTGCGAGGATGAGCGAACCGTGCGGAGTTTTCTCGACCACGGTGCCGATTTCGCCGGTCCGCGGCAATCCGCGGGCGCTCTTGGCCACCACGGCGGTTTGTTGCTGATTCAGCATTACCTCGCAGCCTTTGACCAAGGACTCGACCGGCACTTCGTCGGCCACCCCCACGACGCGCTGCGTATTACCATTCTGCACGAGGATGCGACGTTCCGAGGGATCGCCCAGGTGGCCCATGAAGATCGCCGGATACCAGAGCTTGCCGATGAGTTGATCGATTTTCTGACGCAGGTCGGCGGTGAGCGCGCCGGCACGTTGTATGCCGCATCCATAGCGATCGATCGCCTTCAGAAGATCGATGAAGACGGCGTCGGCGGCTTCAGGGGGCAATTGCTGAACCACATGGACGAGTTGCAGTTTTTGCGCCAGGTCCGGGGCGCCTCACCGGTGGCCGCCAATTTGACGGCCAGGTCATTGCACAAGGGGTTCTCGGTTCGCTTCATTGTTTTCTCCTTGGGTTTCAAATCCTGCGGGAAGAGGCGCGTGAATGACGTGGAAGGCCCGGCGCCAGATCTCCACAGCGCCAGCCGAACGTGGTCCACGACATGCCGCTCCGCGGGCAATCCGTGACCAGCAGGGCGATGCCATACGCTCGCGGGAAACAGACGCGGTGGAGGCGGCAGTCTTCTTCGCTGAGGAAGGGCGTGGCTGTTCGCCGCGCGGAGGCTTCCCGGACTTTTGTCTTGTCCTGACGCTGCCGGTAAAAGCTGTGGCTATGAAACCAGCCCAGCCAGATTTCCTCGCGATTTCGGCGATCGACGGCTGCCTGCACAGCCGTCCAGGTGTCTGGCGTGAACGAAAGCCGGGTCAATTCCCCTTTAGCCCGTGCGGGAATCAGTGCGGTGATTTCCAGAAATAGTTCGGGGAGATCGGCATCACGGCAGACGTGGCCGATGAGGACGCCTCCGGTTTCCATGGAGCCGGCCCTGCGCGTCCGGATCGAAGCCTCTTCGAGGACGCGCCAATGGAAGAATACCGGCAGGTCATGGGAATTCTCCGTGCCGAACAGAATCGCGCCGCCCATGAGACGTTCGATACTCGCCGGTTTGATCGGCAGCGGAATTTCCCGTTGCGTGATCGAAAAACGCGCGGGCGTTTGAGCCCCGGGCCGCCGTGGAATTGCCAGCACGCAATACTCGAAGTCTTCTCCTTCCTTCAACTGGCCTTTTTCGACGAAACGACAGGCAGCCTGTTGCGCCTGCGCTCGGAAGTAGGTGATCGCGAAAATCCGGGATGCTTCGGCCCCCGCGACGGTCAAAACGGCGCGAAAACCGATTATCGCGGGCGGTCCGGTTCGCTCCTCCCAGATCGGTTCGACTGTCATTGCCGGCAATCCGCCCGGCTGCTGAGTGGCGCCGCGACGCAGCAGATCAAGGACCAGCGCTTCTCGAACGGGGACCCAATCGACCTCAATGGGGATGCGTCCGAGAACGCCGCCGGGCGCCTTGCGCCACAATTCCAGCGCATATTGATACGGATGGTCGTGCATAGGAACCTTCAAGACAACGTGAAGCCGGGCATCGCCAAATCCCCGGCGGAATCGCGGATTCCGCCGGGGAAACGATTCGGCGCCGTCAGACTCCGCATCCCGCGTCCACGCTCGGCTGCAGTACCAGGCGTCCGCCCGGCTGGATGACCTCTCCCACGACGTCCGCATCGTGAAGAATCGCGCCGTCGCTGTCCCGGCGCAGGCTATGGCTGATCGGTCCGGACGAGTCGTTTTGCGGGAGATCCATTAACGCAAGGAGCGATGGAATTACCTCGCTTATGGAGGCGTCCACGGGACAGTCGTTCACCGTCGCCGATTTCTGGCCGGAAATGTCCCGGACTTCAAAACTCAATGTGTTCGTGGCGACACTCATGTGGCTTCTCCTTTGTCAAACAAGCTCCTGATTACTCCGGCACCGCGCCAGTCGCGGAACATCCGCGAACCGACAAGTACCGACTGGAAATCTGTTCATCGGAAAGCAAAACCACCTCGCGCTGGCACATGCCGGCGGCAACGGAAAGCGCCGCCAGGACGTGATCCAATTGTCGTGCCGTGGGATTAGGCCCCAGATAAGCCTGTAAAACGGGGATTTCGTGGCCGGACTCTGAACGAACGGCTGGCCTGACGGCGCGGACCGTTCCGCCGAGTTGCAGAAGCATGACGGCGATGGCCCGGCGCGAGGACGCGGACAATGATTGCTCCGTGCGGTGCAGGTTCACGGTGGCGCGCAGGCCGTCGTCACCGCCGAGAATGGCTTGGGTGTAACAGTCGCCAGCCTCCAGTTGCACCGTGATTCGGCCTTCGTTGCGGCGATTGAATGGCCATCCCGCGGCAATACACAGTGCCGACAGGTCCGGAGATTTTGACACCTTGCTACGGCTCGCCGTGCGCTGATCGCGAATCCGATGTTGACGCGTCGCCTGCCTTAGATCGTCGATGGACAGGCTAAGTTGCGCTTTCGCGCTTTGTCCGACGGATCGCCGGCCATTGGCGCACCCGGCGTCGCTTCGAGATCCAAGGGCATTTCCAACGTGGCCTGTATGAGCGCGCGATCAGGGACGGTCACGAGTTTTGCGGCGCCTGGCAGGAGGCTGTTTCGCAACAACACTTCCCAGGCGCAACGTGGGATAGCCGCGCCGTGGATGTGGTCCTGGGCGAATGGAGCGCGCAGCTGGAGCCACTCGTTGTCGAGAGTGGCGGTTACTTGAAAGCCGTCGGCAAAGCGAACGCGCCAGCATCCGAAGCCATCTTCAGCCGCCTCGACGGCGGTTTCGCCGAGGGCGGCGGCTACCGCGCCGCGCAATTGCTCCTGCATCGAAGCGATCATGGTTCCCTCCCCAGCGCGCTCAGGCTGATCTGGAGGGCCAACGGCCGCCTTTTCAGCGGCCGGTTGTCCGCGGGGAGAAGGTGCTGATTCAGCCTCGCCCATTGGGCGGCGGACTCGTTGAGCGGCGAATGCGCAGCCCATTTGGCGTACGTTATGATCGCGTGGACTTGGTAAAGGATTTCAACCAACTTCGTTCCAGGGCGCATAAAACGCTCCCCCACACAAATGAACGGCGGGCGAATATTCGGGTGAATGACGTTGGCGGGATGTAGCCAGGTGAGTACCTCAACGGTATTTGCCTCGCGCAGGTAGTGGTCGGGAAAATAGATACCCACGTCAAAGCGGTCGGCTTTGGAGATCTGGCCTTGATTCTCCACGAATCCATGGCAGCGAAATCGAGCGATGTAGTGTTGCGGCGGTCCGTCGCCGCTGCGCAAGGGCTGCAATTCAAACAGGTCGCTCGCCGCGGCGAGGGCCATCCCCTCTTCCAACTGCTTGCCCAGGAATAGGTTCAGAACCCTGTCCATGATCAATTCCCTCCTGACTCGTCGGTGAGGCTAAGTTCGATCTGTTGGTGCAGTCCGTTGACGCCCCTGAGCGTCAGGACATCACCCGCGCGGAGGCCGAGGCGCCGCAGCGGGCGAGCGAGGAAACGATCGCTGGCAGAACGCAGTTCAAGATATGGCCGCAGGTGAAACCCGATGGGCTGCATTTCGCCGCCACATCGTGCGCAGCGTCGCAGCTTCGGTCCAATCCTGCCTTGCAGGCGGAGCGCGCGCGCCTGCTGCCCGCATCGGGGACAGACCAGGCGCGTCACCCACGACCTGCGCTCCAAACCCATACCGGCCGGAAGCTTCCCCCGAAAAGCTTACGGCCATGCTCAACAAGATCGCCGACCGTTTGTACCGAATCCGGCGCCTTTTGGATTGCCCATACCTGGTGATCAAAGCCACAGGCCGGATTGCGGCGCAGCACGTTCACGTAATAGTGGTGAAAGCCCGCTTCGATGATCACCTGCCTGCCCGCCAGAGATTGATCGATCGTTCGGTTGAGAATCTTCTGGCATTCCATCGCCTGCAAGGAAGCCGCCAAACCGCCCAGAGCGGATGACGCTCCGGTCGGCGCGGGCTCCCTGAGGCGACCATCACAGGAGTAAGACTCGCCGATCAGTTCCCGATCTCTCCTACTCCAACTACATTCCAGGCAGGGCGCCTCGAAGCTGGGGATATGCGCTTCCACGCGCGCAGCGATCCCTGGGGCTGAATGCCCGCGTCGATCGAAGGAACACCCAGCCGCCACGCAATCTGATTGATGGACGAGCGGGACAGCCGCGAATCGACACACATGCATATCACGTCGGCGCGAATGCGTCCCCAGGGGACATTCTCCACGCGAGCGACGATCGCCTCGACTTGCAGTTGGCCGTCCCGGCGAATACGCCGCGCGCCGCGCCGAGGCAATCGCCTTCTTTTGGCCAATGTCCCTGTGCGAGTATTCCTGAGAGGTGTTTTCCGCGCGGACGGAATCGGGATCTACGATGACCAGCCGCCGTACGTCCGGAAGGCGAGCCAGATGCGGAATGAGGTGGGGCCCGATGTTTCCCGCGCCGATCACGGCGACGCTCCCCGGGGCCGCGGAATGTTCGCTTGTTTCAGTCATTTCAAGGCTCGTCGGGTCGCCAGCAGTTCTCTTCGTTCAGCGCGGTCGGCTGGCCGCAGACGCAGCTATCGGTGTATAGCCAGCAAGGAATTTCCGCGCCCTGGTGAAAATGGGCCCCACATTTAGGGCACTTGACCCAAAGATCGCCGGGCTTGATGGCCGTTCCGCAACGCGCGCACGGCACCGTGGCTTTCCCTTGCGGGTAGGGCGCGACGACAGGAACCGATTCCGTCGAAAATAAATCCTTTCCCCGCCGCCGATCTGTATCGCGTCGCGATCCCGCAACGCACGGATACCCAGCATCACTCGGTCCCCGTTGACGTGGACGATTTCTTCTTCGCCGGGGCGGACGATCAGTGCCCATTGGCTTTTGTCGTCGTCAAACTTGCGCCAGCACCGCGGGGGCATCCTGCGTGCTCGGGACAATCGCGCCGAGTGGGTCAGCGGTTAATTCAAATGGATCGTGATCCAGCAGGACGACTGTCCACTCCTGCGGATCGCGATGAATCCAAAGACGTGACACGGCATTCTCCTCCCAGCATCAGTCAACGCCGCCACGCGACGGCGCTGATCTTCGCTGTAACGAAAACAACCAAAGGATGCCGGACGAAACAATGGCGTCTTTAATGCTCGATCCCCGATTTATCGCGCCGCTCATGCCGAGCCGGCAACAGCGTCGCCGTGGCCGCGCAATGCCGTCGCGGGATTGCGGCGCATGGCCGCGCATCGACTTGCAAGTTGCGGACTTCTGGATGGCCATTTGTGGAATCGTTCGAGCGCAAATCACTATCTGCAATGGACGTACAGCCCACGAGGTGAATTTCCGCCAAGTAAGGAAACCTCGCGAATTTGTTATTTCACAGGCACAATAACGGGAGGAAGTGATTCGCCCGCAAAAGCAGGCGGTCCACCGGCAAAAGCTCTCGCTTGCGCCAAATCCGCAAGGATTGCAGGTTGCAGGCTGCGCACGCCATCCGAAGCCGCGTGGCCGCCAGTTCCACCACGAGCCGCACGGCTACCCCGGAAGAAATGCAATGCCCCAACCGCGCCCGCGAGTGGACATTGACCGCTGCGATATCGACTGGCTTGTTTTCGAGTTTCGTGAGTTTCGTAAGCATGACTGCTGCCCTCACAAAAAAAGAGATGAATGAACTTCGACGTTCGTAACGTCCGAGCATCGACTCGTGTGAGGATAATATTATCGCGCGAGCAAGTCAACTTTAATTTTCAAAATAAAAAATGGATCGCTGAATTAATTCCCTATAGGAATGGATTGAAAGAGGCGTTTGAGCAAAAAGTGCGCGATGCGCCTACGCGCCAACGGCGGTGCGGTTTTAGATCAGCAAACGCGGGGCGCGTCGCGATCAGAATGAGCAACGCGGGAAACATTCGGTTTGTGAGCTGCCAGGGCACGTGGACAAAATGTGGAAAATGTTTTTGCGGACGGAAATCAGATGCACGAAGATGGGGCGGAGGAAGGTCTTATGATTTCACGGAAGCGCCCGTTCTCCGCGATAGGAAAACACGTGTCGCGACCTGCAATATGTTCGGGATATTGTTCGCCAAGAGGGGAACGCGACGATAATAGCACTAAGTTGGCCGCTCAACTTTGCAGTGGATGACGTGATCGCCTTCCCGATCGGCGGCGTATTCACCGGATTGGCAGGCCGCGACTTCGCCTCCGGGCCAGGTGAAGCTGAATCGCGATTGCCTTCGATTGCTCGATGACGTTCAGCGCGGTTCCGCTGGGCCTTCGGCACGAACGGTTTTTGCCGGAATTTGTTCGCACGATAGCTTACGGCGGCTTGCGCGATAGGATCATCGCGTGAAAACAATCCTTGGGGTGGAAGCTCCGCGGCGCGATCGCGGATGGCGTCTGCTCGGGACGGGAATGCCTTGCCTCGGCATCCATGTCGGCGTCAATCCAGATAAATCAAAGCCTCCCGACCCTAATGCCACGAATTTATATTATCGCTTGCGGCAGGCTCATCCTTGTGCAACTCGTAGAAGCGCAGCTTATCGCAAATTATGCGTCCGCTACCGGCTTAACTTCGTGGCATTAACGTCCAACCCATTTGAATCTCTCCCTTTGAATCCCCCCCCCAACACGATCGGCAAACGCGACAGCCTTCCGATAGTCCCGTAATTTCGCAAAGGCGAAGGGCATCCCCAGATCGTGCCCGAAGAAAGTAGAGAGTAGAACGTAGACCGAAGGAGAGGCCGTTAGGCCTATTGGCGCAATAGGGCGTGCAATTCGCCTTTGGCCTTCTCTACTGTCTACTTGCTACTCTCTCCTGGTCTATTTTTCGCTACGCGAAAAATCGGGGTGACAGGATTTGAACCTGCGACCTCTTGGTCCCGAACCAAGCGCTCTACCAAGCTGAGCTACACCCCGTTCGATTTTTCGCCAACCGACGGTCCTGCCGATGTTTCCGGCCGAGAATAGCAGCCTTGGCCCAAAGATCAAATCCGGGGCGTCGGCTGCGCTCGATCGGGAGATTGCACGGGCGAATCCTGCGCAGCCGGCTTCTCGCGATTGCTCAGGCTGCGCAAGCGGTTGATCGCCGCCAGGTACGCCAGGGCGCTGGCTTCGAGAATGTCCGTGCTGAGGCCCCGGCCGCGGATCTTGCGGCCGCTGTGTTCCAGTTCCACGTGGGCTTCGCCGAGGGCTTCGGTTCCCTTGGTGATCGAGCGGATGCGATAATCCGTCAACGCCATCTTGATGCCCGTCAGGCGCTGGATCGCGGAATAAATCGCATCGACCGGCCCGTCGCCGATGCTGGCGTCCTGCACCGTCTGGCCCGAGCTGTCGCGCAGGGTCACCGTGGCGGTGGGGGTGGTCTTGCCGCCGGCCGTCACTTGGAGGCCCACCAATTCCCAGAGATCGCTGTGCAGATTCAATTGATCGTCCACCAGCGCCTCGATGTCTTCGTCGAAGACTTCCTTTTTCTTATCCGCCAAGGCCTTAAACTTTTCGAACGCGGCCTGCAACTGCTCGTCGCCGAGCGTGTAGCCCAGGAAGATCACCCGTTCGCGGAATGCGTGCCGCCCGGAATGCTTGCCCAGGACCAGCAACGTCTTGGGAATTCCGACGGCGGCGGGGTCCATGATCTCGTAGGTCTCGCGTTTTTTCAGCACGCCGTCCTGATGAATGCCGGCCTCGTGCGCAAAGGCGTTTTCACCGACGATCGCCTTGTTGCGCGGCACGACCAGGCCGGTCAGGGTGCTGACCATGCGGCTGATGGAATAAATCTTGGCCGAGTCGATGCGAGTAGTTGCCTTGTAATAATCGTGGCGCGTGCGCAGGGCCATGATGATCTCCTCCATGGCCGCGTTGCCGGCGCGCTCGCCGATGCCGTTGACGGTGCATTCGGCCTGGCGGCGCTCCGTTTTCGATGGCCGCCAGAGAATTCGCCACCGCCAGGCCCAAATCGTCGTGGCAATGGCAGGACAGGACGACGTTTTTCTCCCGGATCACCGGGAGTTTTGCCAGCAGATGCGAAAAAATCCGGCCGTAAGCCGTGGGCGTGGCATAGCCGACGGTGTCGGGGAGATTCACCGTCGATGCTCCGGCTTCGACGACGGCGTGCACAATCTCCTCCAGGAATTCCAGCTCGGTCCGGCTGGCATCCTCCGGAGAGAATTCCACGTCGTCGGTATAAGAGCGGGCTTGCCGGACGGATTCGACGCTGAGCTTGATGATCTGCTCCCGTCCCATTTTGAGCTTGTGCTCGCGGTGGATTTTGCTGGTGGCGCAAAAGACGTGGATGCGCTTCATCGCCGCGGGCTGGACGGCTTCGCCGGCCCGTTGGATGTCGCCGGGCGTGCAGCGGGCCAGGCCGCAGACCACGCTTTTGCCGATTTCCGAGGCGATGGCGCGGACGGATTCGAAGTCGCCGTTGGAGCTGATGGGGAAGCCCGCCTCGATGATATCGACGCCCATGGCCTCGAGGAGGCGGGCGATCTCGAGCTTTTCAACGCGGGTGAGAGTGGCGCCGGGAGATTGCTCTCCGTCGCGCAGCGTTGTGTCGAAAATTCGCACGGTGTCCATAAGCGTCTCCTTCGAAAAACTCAAAAAACAACCAACAAAAAAACCCTACGATACGGATCGTAGGGCCTTATTCATTCGATGGTGATGGATCAGGCTTCCTACGATCGTGCGCAAGCAAGGCCCGGAAGGGCCAGGGCAAGTCGAGATGCGAGGATCGCCAATTGCATAGTGCGAGTATTAGAGCCGACGACGGGTGGATTGTCAATGGTCCCGTCTTGCGTGTCCGGTCGCGGCATTGGATGATCGCGCGGCATGGAGAATCCGCGTTGGCAAGTGCTTCGTCGTGTTACGGTTTACGACAGTCCGTGGGTCCGCGTGCACCGGGACGACGTCCGCCTGCCGGATGGGTCCGTCATTGACGGACACCACGTCGTTGAAGTTCCCGCTCCGGCGGTTGGCGTGGTTCCCGTCGGCGACGATGGCCGCATCCTTCTGATCGAACACCACCGATTCATCACGGAAACGACGGGCTGGGAGGTTCCGGCCGGCCGGTTCGAAACGGGCGACACCGCTGAATCCGCCGCCGCCCGCGAATTGCTCGAAGAAACTGGCCACGGCGCCGAGACCTTTGAATACCTCGGGAATTATTTTCCCATCAACGGATTATGCAAGCATGTATTTCACGTTTGCGTTGCCCGCAAGCTGATGCGCCGCAGCGACATTCAGGATGCCAACGAAGTGATTCGTCTGGGATGGTTCGATCCGCGGGAGATTGCCGTGATGGTCCGCGACGGCGCGATCAAGGATGGTTTGTCCCTCACCGCGCTGATGTGGTTTCTATTGCGCGGCGAACCACAGGTCACTCGACGCGTTTGATCCAGGCTGCGATATCCTTCCAAACCGGCGGCGTGGTCAGCATCAGCGGCCCGGCTCCCGTTGCCGCCAGCGTCTCCTCAGAGACGATCGTTCCGGTGCGCGTGTCCATCCAGGCGACATGATACGAACCCGCGGCCAATCCCGGGACCTGCAGCGTGCCCGAAACCACCTGGCCGCTGTCCGAAATGCGATTGCAGACCCAGAGGACGGTCAGGTCTCGCCCGCTCTTGGCCAGAACGCCCAACTCGGGCGCGTAGGGGTTCAGGACGAATTCGCTGAGATGGGCCCAATCGGGGCCGGTGTTCTGCAGGCGGATGGTGTGCTCTCCCTGGGGAATGGGGATCTCCAACGCTGCGTTGGGATGGGACGTGCCGGGAGGCGAGATTTTACCATCGGGCCCCGGTCGCGGAGGCGGCGCCGCCCCGAGATCGAGCGTGCCAGCCAGGTTGCCGTCCACTTCCGCTTCCAGTCGAGCGCCATCAGGCGCTGTCTCGTCAACGCGAACGGAGAAGGTTCCCGCCGCCGGGTAATCGACGTGGAGCAGGGCGAACGGAAACATCGCGTAGTTGGGCGTACCGGTGCCTTGGAGAAAGGACGACATCCCGCCGATTCCTTCGACGAACCCGCTGGGTTTGATCGTGTAGTCCGTCACCCGGGCCGGCGCCCAGCTCGTGCCGGGTCCGAATCGCAGCGGCCCGCGATATGGAGTCTCGGCGACGACCTCGATCGGCTTCATGTCCTGCTGATTCAGCAGGCCCGATTGATTGATGAACTTTTGCGCCGCCGTGTAGTGGAACAACAGGCTGTTGGCTTCCACCACGTTCCAGTCCCAGTATTCGGCGGCTGCGCTGGAACCGCTCATCAGGCTTCCCCAAAGGCCGCGGTGAAGCACATCGCCGGTTCCGGGATGAAAATCCCCTCGGGCGCCGAATTCGCCGTAGAAATACGCCCGGGGGAAGTGATCGTCATCCAGGACCGCGATGGCCGAGAGAATGTCCGGGGGATAGATGTGCAACTGGAAATGATCCATGACCGGCCAGAGCTTCGGATCGGTTCTTTCATAGCCGATTGTGACCAGGTGGTGATACGGATCCTGCTCGCGCACGAACTTGGCCATTGCGACGTGCCAGGCGACGACATCGTCGAGTTTGGTCTGGAACGCGTTGGTGTTTTCCACTTCGTTGAACAGCTCCCAGGCCATGACGGCCGGGGAATAGCCCCAGCGGGCGATGATGTAACGGTATTTACTTCTCGTGAGGGCGATGGCCTTGGGATCGGTGAAGAATTCCTCGGGGCTGTCGAGCCATCCGCCGTTTGCCTTGTTCCAGGGATTTTCCTGCCAGTTCGGGTTAGCCAGCGTGCTGTATTGGCCATGGTGTTGAAGGACGAGATGAAAATGGACATCCGCGGCGTCGGCTGCGCTGACGATCTGATCCCAGGTTTTGGCGGTGGGGAGGCTCAGGTATCCGAGCTTGGGCTGTTTGGCGGGGCCTGGGCCCAGTCCAGGTTCTTGCCGTCCCAGTTACACATCCAGACGCGGGTCCAGTTCACGCCGGCCTTGCCCATGCGCGCGATGGATTCGCTCAGCGGTGGTGCGCCCGGAGTGTGCCAGCAGAGGTCGTAACCCACGGGATAATACGGCGATCCGTCATCCAGGATGAACCGCATTTTGTTGCTCGGATCCTGCCGAACAAATCCCGGCCTGGGCGTGCCGCTTACGTCAAATGCGCTCGGCTGGAGGTTTTGCGGCTGTGCGTCGTGGCCATTGAGCGTCACGGACCGGATGGCGTACTTGCCCGGCAAAGTGGGCGTGTGACGCACGCGCCACGTTTGGCCGCCGTCGAAGAATGCCGGAAGCGTCAGTTGGCTTCCGTCCGGATTGACGAAAGTGACCCTCACGTCGTTTTGTGTGAAGTCGAACGGATTGCCCTGGACCTGCGGCAACTCAAAGGTCGCTTCGAGCATTGGGTACGTTCCCCCGGACGCCAAGGCTCGAATGGGGACACAACAAATCAGGGAAATCGCCAGGCAGGAAAGGAACCGCAAGCGCGTTGAGACCATTCGTTTAATATACATGAAGCGCACCCTATTGGAAGCGAGGCAACCGAGCATCAGCTAACGCAGGGTCTTTGCAGCCTATCCTCATAATCATCGATCCCGTTTACGAGGCTGAGGAAGGAGTTTAAGGGTTCTGGGCTGATCCCGACGGAGAAATGGGTGTCTTCGGCACTCGTTGACCGAACTGCCCGATCTGAGACAATACCCCGAATGCAAGGATTGGGCCATTCAATGCCCCCGGGACCGATATGGGAACAACGCTTGGGCGCGACATGGGAAGAAATTCCGAAGTTTTGCCAGAGATGGGGAATCCTCGAATTATCGTTGTTTGGATCGATTCTGCGTCCTGACTTCCGACCGGACAGTGATGTGGACGTACTGATCACTTTTCGCCCCGATGCACAGTGGAGTCTTGTGGAGTGGGTCCAAATGCGGGATGAATTGAAAGAGTTGCTTGGCCGCCGCGTTGACTTGCTGGAAAAACGGGCGATCCGCAATCCGTTCCGGCGGAGAAGCATTTTGAATACCCAGCGGGTCATCTATGCCGCCTGAAGACCGAGATCCGGCTCTGTTGTGGGACATGCTGGAAGCGGCCCGGCAGATCCAGGAATTCGTCTCAGGCGTGACGCTGGAGGATTATCGCGGCCAACTCATGCTTCGCAGGGCCGTGGAACGATCCATAGAAATCATCGGCGAGGCGGCGCGGGCGTTTCGAAGACATTAAAGGCGCAGCATCCCGACATTCCTTGGCAGGCCATCATGTTGCAGCGACATGTGCTCGCGCACGAATACGGTGAAATCGACGATGAACGAGTTTGGCGCGTTGCCAAGAATCACATCCCGGAACTCGTCAACTTGCTCAAGCCCCTGGTTCCCCCAACCCCGGGCCGTTGAGTCTTCGCGGTCTATCTCTATAATCCGCCATCCCGTTTGCAAGGCGGAGGAACAGTGGATCGCCCATGGCGCTAATCGTTCAGAAATTCGGCGGCTCCAGCGTCGCTGATGCGCGGAAAATCCATCAGGCGGCGCTGCGGGCCATCGCTGAAAAGCAAAAGGGCAACCAGGTCTGCGTCGTCGTCTCGGCCATGGGGGATTCGACCGACGCGCTGATCGCCCTGGCCCGGCAGATTTGCGAGAATCCGCCCAAGCGGGAGATGGATCAGCTTCTGGCCACGGGCGAGCAGGTGACGATCGCATTGATGGCCATGGCGATCCACGCGCAGGGGCACGAGGCGATCAGCTTCACCGGCGGTCAGATCGGACTGATTACCGACAACGCCTTCAGCAAGGCCCGGATTCAATCGATTAACAAGCAGCGGATTTTCGACCAGCTTTCGGCTGGGAAGATCGTCATCATCGCCGGTTTTCAAGGCGTGACCCCCGAGGGGGATTACACGACCCTGGGGCGCGGGGGGAGCAACGCCACGCTCGTGGCGGTCGGCGCCGTGCTGCAAGCCGACGCCTGTGAAAACTACACGGATGTCAACGGCATCTTCACCGCCGACCCGCGGATCGTCACAAATGCCCGCAAGATCGACCGGATCAGCTACGATGAGATGCTGGAGTTGGCCGGTCTGGGCGCCAGCGTCTTGCAGACGCGGGCCGTGGAGTTTGCCAAGAAATACAACGTACCGATCCACGTGCGCAACAGCCAGAACGAGAACCAAGGCACGTGGATTGTGGCGGAGACCCCTCACATGGAACACATCGTGGTATCGGGCGTGGCGCTGAAGACGGACCTCATCCGCGTGACGGTGAAAAACGTCCCCGACCGCCCCGGCGCGGCCGCGAAGATCTTCGGCGACATCGCCGCCGCCAACATCGTCGTTGACGACATCATCCAAAACGTCATGGACGACAACACCGCCAACATCAGCTTCACCGTCGAACACGGCGATTTGCATGAAATCAAGCCCGTCGTGGATCGCGTGCTCAAGGAACTTGGCGGGAAAACCTCGCCGATTTACCAGGATGGGTTGGCCAAGGTCAGCGCCGTCGGCGCGGGAATGAAAGTGCACACCGGCGTGGCCCAGCGGATGTTCAAAGCCCTGGCCGACGCGAAGATCAACATTCAGAACATCACCACCAGCGAGATCAAGATCAGTTGCATCATCGGCAAGGAAGAGGCGAACCGGGCGCTTCAAATCGTGCATGATGCGTTTGAGCTGGGAAAGGCGAAGTAAGTTCGAAATCCGAAACCAGAAACCAGAATGACGAATCAAATCCGAATGACTGAAATCCGAAACCAAGAGCAGGGCCCGTTGCAATTCATTCGGTCATTCTGGTTTCTGATTTGATTCGTCATTCTGGTTTCGGATTTCTGGTTTCCCGATTTGCCATCCGCCTTCGCGCCAGTTATCGTCGCGCAGTCATGGGCATTTCCATCGCCAAATGGGATGCGTCCACCGCGGCGTCGCGACTGCGCATGAGGCGACGATGGCGCATCGTGTCGGCGGCCGTCTTCGGCCTGATTCTTCTCTCAAGTCTGCTGGACCATCTCCGTGCACAAAACCGCCGCGGCGACGACTGGCTTCGCTTTGATCGGCATCAATTTGCGTTCGCCGGCGCGATCGACGGCGAGTCGATTGCCATTCGCGACGAGCGCGGCGGCTCCGTCACGCCGGTCCGGCTCCTGGGCATTACTTCGTTCACGGCCCGGTGGGATCGCCTCTCGGCGCGGCGGCTGAATTCACTTTTAGCTGGGCGAAAATTGATTCTGCTCCTGGAACCCACTCAGACTCGCGATCACCAGGACCGACTGCTGGCTTACGTTTTCACCGATGAATTGCAGCCGCTCAGCCCTGAGTTGGTGGCCGAGGGGCTGGCGCTGGATGACCGGCGGACGCCCTTTGCGTTTCATGGGGCCGTCGAGCAGGCCGAGAGCCAGGCGAGGCGCAAGCGCCTGGGATTGTGGGCGACGGCAACCTGGCGAGATATGCCGCCGTGGCGGGCAGCGTGGTTCGAGCAGCGAACGAATCTGGTTGCGGATGCGTTCTAACAACCCTTCGCGCATGAAAAAGCCGCCCGGAGGCGGCTCTTTCTTTTTGCTCGGTGAATATTCTATCCTACCTTGGACGGATAATACGGCGTAGCCGGCTTCTCCGTCGAGGAGGGATGCGGGATCGTCGCTTCGCCCGCCCGCGGGTGGGCCTGATCGTACACCTCTTTCATCCGCTGCGTCGTCAGATGAGTGTAGATCTGCGTGGTGCTGAGGCTTTGGTGACCCAATAGTTCCTGCACGCTTCGCAGGTCCGCGCCGTTGTTGAGCAGATGCGTCGCGAAGCTGTGCCGCAGGGTGTGCGGGCTGATGCCGGGGTCGAGGCCGGCCGAGAGGAGATACTTATCGAGTTTCCGCCGCACCGACCGCGTGGAGAGCGATTCGCCGTGCTTGTTGAGGAATACCCGGTGGGCGTGCGAACTCTGGCAGCGGGAATCGGCCGACCGAAGCTCGAAATACCGCTGGATCGCCTTGATCGCCTGGCTGCCGATCGGCGTCAGGCGGTCCTTGCGTCCCTTGCCGCGAACGCGCAGAACGCCTTCCTGCAAATCGAGGTCGGCGATTTCCAGGTCAACCAGTTCGCTGACGCGGATGCCGCTGCTGTAGAGGACTTCGAGCATGGCCTTGTCGCGGGCGCTGAGCAGATCGGCGTCGCCTGGCGCTTCGAGCAGCTTCTGCACCTGCTCGAGGTCGAGGCATTTGGGCAGGCGTTTTTCCTGCTTGGGCGTTCGAATCGTGGACAGCGGATTCACGCTGACGATGCTCCGTCGGATCAGGAACTTGTAGAAGCTGCGCAGCGTCGCCAGCTTCCGGGCCGTCGTGCTCTTGGTGTAGTTCTGGCCGTAGAGATAGTTGAGGAATTCTCGAATCGTCAGGGCGTCGCATTTGACCTGGCGCTCATCGGTATTCTGCCCCGCGGCGGGCTGGCGTTCGCCGCGGCCGATTTCCCCGCCCAGAAACTGGGCGAATTGAATCAGGTCCGCGCCGTAGCTTTTGACGGTGTAATCGCTGAAGTGCTTCTCGAGCTTGAGGTAGTCGAGAAACTGGCGGACCAGTGGGGAGAAATTCTTTTCCTGCACTAATGCGCGTGGCGCAATAGCGGAGACGGACGTTTCGTTCGTGAGGTTCATAAAACCGGTTACTTGGGCGAGGACTCGGGCACGAGATATCTGCCACCGCCCGGCAACTTCCGGTGGCCCGCTGGTGAGACGGTCCCCGTCTCACTGTGAGATCTAAACCGTCTCACGGTTGGCCGTCCTCCTTGACGACCCGATAATCCTTATGCAACCTTTTTCGGCAAAAAGGCCTTTAATTCTTTTGCCAAATGCTGGCCAAGTTGATGAGAGAGGATCGCGGCGTCGAACCAATCGAAGCAAAGGTCCCGGCGATTCACCATCTCCACCAGGGAATCCAGCACCTTTGCTTCCTGCCCCGCTTCATAACGAAAGAAGAAGCGGTGGCGGCCTTTTAGCAGGCTTAGGGTCTTCAGGCTGTTCATCAGGACTCCTTATTGGACGTAGTTGGCAATTCGCCCCCACGGCCGCGCCGTGGGCTTTGTTGGGGGTCATTGCGCGTTGGCGTCCTGTATGTTCTGGAGCATCGTGCTCAGCAGTTCGTGGTAGACGAACCCGCAATAACGATCCATCTCGACCGTGATCTCGTCGCTGCTGAGCGGGCCGTTGGGATCGGTGCGCCCCTTGGCATAGGCGGCGATCCGGTCACGCACCGTTCCGTCGGAGGCATCGTAAAGGTCCACCACCTGGGTCATATCCTTCGCAGCGGGCATCGGCGGCAGGGCCGACGCCGTCGCGCTCCGTTCCAGCGCCCGCGGGTCCACTTTCGGAAGCCGGTTGAACGTTCCCGGTTTCACGAACAATTGCAGCGACGCTCCAAATATCGGCGGATCGTACGGGTCGTATGCCGTCACCGTCGGTATCACCAGCCCGTCACACCCCAGGATCTGGCAGACCGCGTAGGCCTGCCGTTCCGATTCGACCCGATTGATCTTGAGGCTGGCGTACGCCTCAACGACCCGATCGACGGGAATCACCGTCAGGCCGTGGACCTGCTGAAATTGCTGATACACCAGATCGCTCTGCAAAAGCGGATCGATCGGGCTTTGCCCGCTGATGTTAATGGTCGGGGCGATCGCCCAGGCCAGGCGGTGCTCTCCGGGCAAAAACAACTGTTGTTCTTCGCCATACGGCTTGGGTTGATGGCCGCATCCGGGCGCTATCGCCGACGCGAGGATCATCAGCAGGCCGATTCCAAATTTTTTCATCGCCTCATCCTTGAAGCCGCAGGCGGAAGGGCCAGCCCTCCGCAGCGGAAGGGCCAGCCCTCCGCAGCGGAAGGGCCAGCCCTCCGCAAGCGATCAATCGCCGGCGGTCGATCCCACGGCATCCTGACCGTTGGGTTTTTCGGCCGATTTATCCTGAAAGTTCCCAGGGGGCTGGCTGGCAACCGGCGACGGTTCGCCCGTTGCGTCCGCCTGGGCCGACCAGATGCATTCCGCGCCGCCCCGATCGCTCACGAAGAATATTCGATTGTTCGCCGCCCAGCACGGGCCGAGGTTCAGGCCGACGCCATCGGTTACTCGATGGCGGCCGGAACCGTCGCTGCTGACCGTCCAGATGTCCTGCTGGCCAAGCGGCTTTGCGCCGGTCGAGTTGTTAGGCTCGGCGATCGTGGCAAAGGCGATTTGCTTGCCGTCGGGGCTCCAGGTGGGGCAGACGATGGCCGCGTTGGAACTGGCCGCCACCTCGGTCACCCGGCGCGACTCGCCGTCCGTCAAATCGAGGGTCCAGAGGCTGAACCACCGGCTTCCTCGTTGCCGCGCCCGCTGAAACGCGATGCGATCCACGTTTTTCGCCGGGCACCACGTCGGGAACAATCCGAAGCCGATCATCCGCTTTTCGGAAGTCGTCAGGTCAACCGTCCACAGTTCCCACTGCCCGCTCTTGCCGCCGAGGCAGCAATACACCAGCCGCGTCCCGTCCGGGCTGAAGCTGGGATGAATGTGCTGCATGGGATCATTCGTCACCTGAACGACGTTCTTTCCGTCGGCGTCCATGGTGTAGATGTCCCATTCGCCGGCGCGGGTGGAGCAGAAGGCGATTTGCTTGCCGTCGGGGCTGAAGGCGGGCGAGGCATATTCCGCCTCGTCGTTGGTCAGTTGGATGACCGACACGCCGTCGAACGCGCTGCAGATAAATATTGGGGTGATCGCTGTCGCGGGTGCTGGTGAAGACCATCCACTTTCCGGTGGGATCGAGGCTGACGTCGCTGTCGAACCCCTCGTCCAGGTACGTCTGTTCCTCGAACCCGCCGTTGCCGTGGGGCTTGGCCGGACCGTGTTGCACGCCGTCAAATTCGCCGAAGACGTTGACGTTTGGCGCCGTGGTGGCTGCCGTATCGCTAGTGGAAACGGGGGCCAGAACCGACGAATCGGCGGCCATGGCGATGTTGGCCGATCCCGCCGGCGTTACGCCGGCCAGGCTGGGCGCGGCGGCGGCGGCGGGCTTGTCGCCCGACGTGCAGCCTGACAGGTTAAGGACCGACAGAAATGCCCCGCCGGCGAGCAGCCACCGAAGGATTTTCCATTGCCAATGAATCATTGTAAGCCTCCGAGGGCGCAACAAAAGCGTACGCGCGCCCCTCGGCGGTATCGGCAGGAATCCCGCGGCGAGTGAGCCGCTGACGGAGTATCCCCGCTGATTGCTTTATCGGACGAAAACACAAACGCGCTTGAATGACGGCGGGCCTTGCCCCGGTCGGGCGGCCCACGCGCGGGACACGCTTCTCACACACGGGCTATTGCCCCGACGGACCGGATTTGATTGGCGGGAATTGATCGGGGATGTTGTCGATCAGCCAAGGGCCGCCGTTTGACTCGCGGAAGTGTGCCGCCAGCCGCCCCCCGTCGCCTTCAATGCCCTTGTAGTAAACCTTGAGGCCGGCATCGGCCGTCTGCGAACCGTCATCACCGGAATGGAATTCGGCCCGGCCATTCCACTCAATGCCGTCGATGGGCGGAAGCTCGGGTTGGTGCTGAATGCTGGTCAGATGGACGATGAATGCCTGTTTGCTCACCCGATTCTTGAAGTCGGAATCGAACAAGTCATACGCATCCTCAAACTTGTCCTGCGAGATGAGCTGGCCGTATTTCTGGGCCAGGTCCGCCACGGCCCGCTGATCTGCCCGTCGATGGAGGGCTTGGATTCCCTGAACGCCGAAAATCGTCGCGGTGATGATTCCCGAGAGGGCCAGGGCCACTATGGCCAGACCCTTACCAGTCTGAGTGCCGTTGCTGTTGACGATTTGCCGGAGGGCGATCAGGCCAAGAATGACGCCCACGATGGGGAATACCAATAGAACCGGAGTGGCCATCGCCAGGAGGCTGGCCAAACCGAACACAACCGCGACGACCGAGGTGACGTTGACGGCGACGTAATCCCCGGCCCCCACGCCGGCGGTCGTGGACATCTTGTGCAGGTGCAGCAGGGGGTCGGTGTCGGCAGCCGGGTCGCACGGGGCCGCGCCTTCGGTTCGGGTTGATGGCGAATTCGTCTGAGTCATGCGCGCTAGTTTCAAGTGAAAACGGCCGCCGGACCGATCACGTTATCAGCCGGTCCGTCCGGCATTTTCCACGGCCCTTTTTGAAAGTATGTCTGCCATGAACAAACGTCAACTCATCGACGACATTCGCCAATACAATACCACGGCGTCTGTCGAATTCCTGTTGCAATTCGACGAAGCAGCCCTCAAGCAATACCTGGAACACCTGGAAGGGGCAAAAAACCGAGGCACGCGCATCGCTTCGTGGACTCGAAGGACGCCCCGCTTGCGGATGGTCTCCTGAACAAGGGCCCGTGATTCAGGGGCGAAGCAAACATATTTAGCGGCGGTGCGAAGCACCGCGGGTTACGCCGATCTCCCAGAATCGCGGTTCCCCATTTCGAATTGCCCCACGTCACTAAACAAAAAGGCTCCGCCAGGGCAAGGAAGCGCTGGCGGAGCCGATTGTATTATCCCGGCCACGGAAATCGGGCCACGGAAGTCCGGCGCGGCGGCCAAAACACCGCCCATTAGTCCCGATGATACACGTTCCAGATCGATTCCTGATTGCTCGGACGAAACAGCATCAGGTTGTCGATGTCGTCGTTGATCGCCTCGGCCTCAAACGTATTGTTCCGATGCATCTGGGCAAAGCGTTCCTTGGCGGAATACGCGGGCGTATTCGCCGAACAGCCCGCCAAAGCGATTCCCGCCACCAATAATGACAAACCGGTGAGCAGCTTCATGACCTCGCCTTCCTCACAAAAAATGGTTTCATAACGTTCCGGCTGAAATCAGTTTAACGGCCGATCGAAGCAATTGTCAAAAGGATTTGACGTTTACAACTGAAATCCCAGCGCCTGGCACGCAAACCGCCACTCCACATACGCATAGGGTATCGACATCTCCCCATGCAGGTGCCCTTGAGCCGGCCGTGAAACTCCTCGTAAACGCCTTCTTGCCACTCGGTGCTGGTGGGGTCGCAGAAAAATACCCGGCAGCCCAGAGGCCGGATCGAATGCACCCGGCAGATTTTGCCGGATTGGAACGCGCACAGTCCCGCACCCGCGGTCGTCCGAGGGATCGCCGGCACATCGGCCAACTCCGCCACGAACGCCGCCAACTCCATCGTCGTCGCATAGAGCCGATGCCCGTATTCGTCGAACCGGCAGCATCGGCCGGACATCACGCACCGAGGCCGCCGCTGGTCGATCCGAAGCTGCAATTCGGCATAAAGGCGGCGCACTTCCTCGCGCATGCGCGGCCGGCCCGCCGCCTCCAGCACCCATTGATTCAGGTCATCCGCCATCGCCATCACCCGCTTGCAAATCGAGCGCTTCTGCCCACAATACCGCCGGATTTTCCCCGCGCCTTGGGCCTTGGAAGAGCTGGAACCCGTGCATGCGCAAATTGCTCGTCGCCAACCGCAGTGAGATCGCCATCCGCGTGTTTCGCGCGGCCACGGAACTGCAACTCGCCACCGTCGCGGTTTTCACCTATGAAGACCGCTTTTCGCTCCATCGTTTCAAAGCCGACGAAGCATACCAGATCGGGCCCCCGCACGGCGGCGAGCCGGTCAAGGGTTATCTCAATATTCAGGCCCTGATCGACGTTGCCAAGGCCAATCGCGTTGACGCCATGCATCCCGGCTACGGCTTTTTGGCGGAGAATTCCGAGCTGGCCCAGGCGTGCGTGGACAACGAGATCGCCTTCATTGGCCCCACGCCGGCGCTGCTCAAGATTTTCGGCGACAAAACCGCCGCCAAGAAACTCGCCCAGCAAACCGGCGTCCCCACCATCCCCGGAACCGACCACGCCCTGACCGACCCGGCCGAGATTCGCGCCGCGGCAAAGGAAATCGGCTTTCCCCTGATGATCAAGGCCAGCTTCGGCGGCGGCGGCCGGGGTATGCGCGTCGTCGAAAAGTCCGACCAACTCATGCCGCGCCTCGAAGAGGCCCAGCGAGAAGCCGGCAGCGCCTTCGGCCGGTCCGACGTTTTCATCGAGCGCTACATCCGCCGCGCCAAGCACGTCGAAGTGCAAATCCTCGGCGATCATCACGGGAACATCGTCCACCTGTGGGAGCGCGATTGCTCGGTGCAGCGCCGGCATCAGAAGGTGGTCGAGATCGCTCCGAGCATCAACCTTCCCCGCGCTCTACGGCAGCGAATGTGCGATTCCGCCGTGCGATTGTGCGCCGCCGCCAACTACCGCAACGCCGGAACCGTCGAGTTCCTCCTCGATCTCGATCGCGAGCAGTTCTTTTTCATCGAGGTCAATCCCCGGATTCAGGTCGAGCACACCGTCACCGAGGTGGTCACAGGATTCGACATCGTCAAGAGCCAGATTCTCATCGCCGGCGGGCACAAGCTCCACGAGCCGCCGATCAATATCCCCGCCCAGGACAAGATCGAACCTCGCGGCTTCGCAATCCAATGCCGCATCACCACCGAAGACCCGCAGAACCATTTCATCCCGGATTACGGCCGATTGTCCACCTACCGCTCGGCCGCCGGATTCGGCATCCGGCTCGACGGCGGCACGGCCTTCAGCGGGGCGGTCATCACGCCCTATTTCGATTCCCTGCTGGTGAAGCTCACCGCCTCCGGCCTGTCGTTCCAAGAGGCGGCGCACCGCATGGTTCGCTCGCTGAGCGAATTCCGCGTTCGCGGGGTCAAGAGCAACATTTCCTTCCTCGAAAACCTCATCCAGCACCCGACGTTCCTCAAGGGTGAGGCGACCACCACCTTCATCGACTCTTCGCCGGAACTTTTCCGCTTCCGCGCCAAGCGCGACCGGGCGACGAAAATCCTCAGCTATCTCGGCGACGTGATCGTCAACGGCCGCGCGGATGTGCGGGGAAGGATGGACCCCAAGCGTGATTTCGTCGATCCGCCGGTTCCGGAATATCTCCGCAGCGTCCCCCCGCCCGATGGAACGCGGCAGAAGCTCCAGCAACTCGGGCCCGAAGCGTTTGCCCAGTGGGTGCGCCGGCAGAAACGCCTGTTCTTCACCGACACCACGTTCCGGGACGCGCATCAATCGCTCCTCGCCACGCGAGTCCGGACGCATGACATGCTCGCCGTCGCCGGGGCCGTGGCCCACCTGGCTCCGCAGCTTTTCAGCCTGGAAATGTGGGGCGGGGCCACGTTCGACACCTCCATGCGATTCCTCCAGGAAGACCCCTGGGACCGCCTCGACGAGCTGCGTGCCCGCGTGCCCAACATCCTGTTTCAGATGTTGCTCCGCGCCAGCAACGCCGTCGGATACACGAACTACCCCGACAACGTCGTGACCGAATTCGTCATTCGCGCCGCCGATCACGGAATCGACGTCTTCCGCATCTTTGATTCGCTGAATTGGACGCAAAACATGACGGTGGCCATGGACGCCGTCCGCGAAAAAACCAATGCCGTCTGCGAGGCGGCGATTTGTTACACCGGCGACATTCTCGATCCCAAACGGTCCAAGTACGGGCTGAAGTATTACGTGAAGATGGCCAAGGAACTGGTGCGGATGGGCACGCACGTCCTGGGGATCAAGGACATGGCCGGTTTGTGCAAGCCGTACGCCGCGCATGCCCTGGTCAAGGCGCTTCGCGACGAGGTGGACGTTCCGATCCATTTCCATACGCACGACACCAGCGGGATCAACGCCGGGAGCGTTCTGCGGGCCAGCGATGCCGGCGTGGACATCGTCGATGCCGCCATCGCCAGCATGAGCGGTACGACCAGCCAGCCCAACCTCAATTCCCTGGTCGCGGCCCTGCAGCACACTCCGCGCGAAAGCGGGCTGAATCTCGAAGCCCTGAATCGCCTGGCCGACTATTGGGAAGTGGCCCGCGAGCAATACTATCCGTTCGAGGAGGGCCTCAAGGCCGGCACCGCCCACGTCTATCACCACGAAATGCCCGGCGGGCAATTCACCAATCTTCGCCAGCAGGCCAAGAGCCTCGGCCTGGAAGACCGCTGGAACCAGATCGCCGACACCTACGCGCAGGTCAACCAACTCTTCGGCGACATCGTAAAAGTGACGCCTTCGAGCAAAGTCGTCGGCGACATGGCCCTGTTCATGGTGACCAATGGCCTCAGTGCGCTGGATGTCCTGAATCCCGGCAAAAAGCTCCATTTTCCTAAGAGCGTGGTGGAGATGATGCAGGGCGCGATCGGTTTCCCCGAAGGCGGATGGCCCAAGGCCCTGCAAAAGATCATTCTCGACACTTCCGGCGCCGAGCCGATCAAGGGCCGCCCCGGAGCAAGGCTTGGCCGCGCCGATTTTGAAAAAGCGCGGAAGGAAATTGAAGGCAAGGTGGCCGGCGAGGTGCGCGACGTGGACGTGCTCTCCTATCTGCTCTATCCGCAGGTTTTCCTGGATTTTCAGAAGCACGTGCGCGAATACGACAACACCTCGGTCCTTCCGACGCACGCGTTCTTCTACGGCCTGCAAAGCGGCGAGGAGATTTCCGTCGATATCGAGCCGGGAAAAATGCTGATCGTCAAGTATCTGACCAGCGGCGAAGCCCGCCCCGATGGGACGCGAACGGTCTTTTTTGAACTCAACGGCCAGCCGCGGGAGGTCGTCGTCACCGATCGTTCGCGGGAAGCCAAGGTGCCCCGGCATCCCAAGGCCCACGCGGACAATCCCAATCACGTTGGCGCCCCCATGCCCGGAAAGGTTTCCAGCGTGGCCGTCATCAAGGGCCAGGCGGTCAAGGCGGGCGATCGGTTGCTTTCGATTGAAGCGATGAAGATGGAGACGGCCGTCTACAGCCCGCGCAACGCCTCGGTCGGTGACGTGCTGGTCAAGCAGGGTTCGGTCATCGGCGCGGGCGACCTGTTGGTCGTGCTTGAAGGCTGAGGAATTGTCAATTGACAATTGTCACTTGTGCGCAGGGACGTCCGCTACAGAATGAAGGGGCCAATGACAAATGACAACTGACAAATGACGAATGACATTTCATTCAACCTTGCCCGTCTGAAGTCGGAGCTTCGACCCTTCCGTCTTCATTGGTATCCTCGCCTGCGCAGCACGAGCGATCACGCGGCGGTACTGCGCCGCCAGGGCCGGCTCTATGCCCCCGCGGCCGTCCTGACCGGCCGCCAAATCGCCGGCCGCGGACGCGGCGCCAATTCCTGGTGGTCCAACCCCGGCGCGCTCACCGTCACCTTCGCTCTTCCCATGCGCGATCGCGTCCCGCCGCAGGAACTCCCGCTGATCGCCGGACTGGCCGTGCGCGCCGCCTGCGTGCAACTCACCGGCGAGCGGAATATCCAACTCAAATGGCCCAATGACGTTTTGCACGATGGCCAGAAACTTGCCGGACTCCTCTGCGAGCGAGTCAGCAACGTGGACCTCATCGGCATCGGCCTGAACGTGAACGTCGATCCCGCCCACGCGCCCCGGGCGCTGCAACGGCGGATCACCTCCCTGCTTTGCATCGCCGGCCGATCGTTCGACAGGACCGATGTCCTGATCGCGCTGGCCGCCAAACTGCATCGCGAGATTCGCCGAAGGCTCGAGCTGCCGTTTTCGGATTTTGCCCGCGAGTATGCGCATCACGATGCGCTTGCCGGCAAAATGGTCACGATCACCGGCGGCCCCGGCGAGCCGGCCATCGTCGGGAGATGCGAAGGCGTTGACCGGGCCGGCCGACTGATGGTCCGCCAGCGCGGAAAGCTGCTAGCGATTATCGCCGGAACCGTCGAGATCGCATTGGGGCACTCCGGGGGCGGCACGTGACGCCCGGCAATCTTCCCGCCCTGCTGGTTGGCCTGATCGTCGCGACGTATTCGGGCGCGCGTGCTGCGCCTCATGCGGAAAATCCGCCGGAGAGCAGAGCATTCGGCAAACGCAATTCCACCCGGAATCCGCGGAGGGTTGACGCGGACGCTCTGGTTTCCCGTCGTCTTTCTGTGGATTCTTCTTCCGCTGCTCGGGCCGTCTATTCAAACGCGCTTCTGGCTGTTGCGGCCGCTTTTCGACCTTCCGCCGTTGGAATGGGCTGCCGTCGCCGTTGCCGCAAGCTCCCTCGTTCTCACCTGGATATGCTGGAAACAAATGGGCTCCTCATGGCGGATGGGAATCGATCCCGCCGAGAAGACCTCGCTGATCGTCACCGGGCCATACGCGTACATCCGCCATCCGATTTACGCCCTGTCATCGGCCCTGATGTTGGCGACCGTCGCCGCTGATCCGATCCCTCTCTTGTTTGCCGTGGCGATCGCGCACATTCTGCTGCTCCAATTCGAGGTCCGCCGCGAGGAGCAATACCTCGCCCGCGTCCATGGCCAGGCGTATCTGGATTATTGCCGGAAGGTGGGACGCTTCGTTCCTCGCCGCCGGTTTCCGTCGCCGTTAAACATGCAATTGCACGGACGAGACGGGGGCTAGGATGCGTGTGCCGCATTCCGGGCAGCGGTCGGTGTGGAGCATCAGTAGCATGTAATCGCAGGTGGGACAACGCGGCACGCGCATGCGAATGGAGACGATCAAGCCGCAGCCGGCGCAGGCGATTTCGCCGACGCCATCGTTGATCGGCACGGTTTGTTTCCTGCCGCACACCGGGCAGATCAGGTCTAGTTTCTTTGCGCCCAATTCGCCGGTGGGGCGGGGGGGCGGTCCGGCGGTTGAACGCCGCGACGATCGCAACCGCCACCGTCCCGCATCCGCCGCAAATCCCTGCCGCCATGGCGATTCGCCAGATCAGGTCCTCGTTCAGGTTCTCGACGATCGCGTAGTCAAACGTTGCCCCTGCGGTCCACGCGGAGATCGTCGTCAGCCATCGTAGCGGACGCTGTCCCGGGTTCAGTTTGCATAGCCAGACCAAGTTCGCGTGGCCGATGAGGATGGCCAGCGTCGTCGAGACGGTGAACAGGGTGGAGACCGTCTGCCGGTTGTGCCAAATATCATGCAAGCCCAGCGCAAAAGACAGGACCGCGGCGGCCAGGCCGATCCATCGCCAATGTCTGTGATCGACCCCGACGCCGCCCGTGCAGGCCGCGGATGCGAAAGCGAAAAACCAGCACGCCCAGCCGGTTTCCCAGTACATCCAGTTCATCGGCGGGCCCCATGTTCGCGTTCCTTCGCCCCAGGTGCCGAACACGAAAAAGACCAGCGCCAGGCCGCTCGCAGCCATTCCGAGCAGACCGGCCAATCGCCCGCCCCGAAGCTGGCGGACATGAAAGAACATCGCGCCCGGAACCCAGGCGACGGGGAATATCGCCGCGGTAATGGCGAGGAATTCTTCGCTGCGGAACGTCCCGGTCATCCGCAGCGGATCCCACAGTGCAATCAGCACAAGCATGAATTCCGCAAGGATCAGGGCCATCACCAAGAGGCCCGTCCGGCGATATTTTTCCGAATCCAAAGATTTGCACGAAGCCAGCAGGAGGGCCGAGGTGATGGTCGCGGCAACGCCGGTGCCGATCATGCGGAACGAAAGTTCGGTGTCCGATTTGATGAGGACACCGAGCACCGCGAGCCCGGCCGAGACCGCCAGCGCTCCCAGCATGATTCTTAGGATGATCCGGCGCAGGCCGGCCGTGTCGTCCAAGGGCATGTTTGTCCGCCTCGCCTTCGCTAGCCGGAAATCAACGATCCGCGCCGCGCAGGAAATACTCCATCAATTCGTGGCCCTTTTGGATGAACAGTCCGCCGTCTTTTGCGTGCTTCTCGCTGTAGCTCGCGGGATTGACGCATTTCACGCCGCTGCCGGCCATCGCGAAAAGCGTCGGGGCGTATCCATGCTTTCGCGTCGCGATGTTCGTCGGATGGTCCGGCATGACCAGGATTCGCCACTCGGGAAACGTCTTCAACTTCTCCAATACCGGGCCGACGATGAATTTGTCGATGTGCTCGATCGCCTGAACCTTCGTCTTCCAATCCGCCTGATGGCTGGCCTCGTCCGGCGCCTCGACGTGGCTGAAAACCAGATCGTATTTGTCGAGCATCCTGGCCGTCTCCCGACCCTGCCCCGCATAGTTGGTATCGTGATAGCTGGTCATGCCTTCCACCTCGTGAATATCCCAGCCGAGCAGCACCGCCAGCCCGCGCAGAAGATCGACGCCCGTGATCATGCAGCCGCCATCCACGCCGAATTTGTCCTTGAACTTCGGCATGTTCGGGGCATGCCCCTGACCCCAGAGCCAAACCTGCGTCGCCGGATTTCGCCCGGCTTGCCGGTGCGCCCGGTTGACGTTGTGATCGGCGAAAAACCGCGCGGATTGCTCCATGATCCGCCGAAGGATTTCACTGCCCTTGCCCTTGGGAAGATGATTGGCGATCGGCTCCTCGGGGATTTCATGCGGCGGCCGCGTGGTCAACTCGAATTCCTCCCGCCCGCGATACACCAGCAGATTCCGATAGCTCACGCCCGCGTGAAATTCAAAGCCGGGCAATTTCAGGTGATTCGCGAGATCGGCGATCAATCGCCTGGCCTCGGCATCGGTGATCCCGCCGGCCGAGTGGTCCTTCATGATGCCGTCAACGACGGTCACGAGATTGCAGCGAAAAACCCAATCCGAGGGGGATAGCGGAATGTGCAGTGCCGCGGCCTCCAGCGGGGCCCGGCCGGTGTGATAGACCTTCGGGTCGTATCCCAGCAGGCACAGGGTCGCGACATCGCTGCCGCTTTCAAAACCCTCGGGCACGGTCCGCGCAATTCCCTGCCGGCCTTCCATGGCGATGCGGTCCATGTTGGGAATATCGGCCGCCTCCAGCGGGGTTTTGCCGCCCAGTTCTTTCAGCGGCTCATCGGCCGCTCCGTCCGGGATGATAATGGCGTATTTCATTTTAATTTCTTAACCGTCAACGACCTCCACGACCGCACGATGCGCTGTGGCGCAGCAAATTCGTATGGTCAGGATTGGTATATATCTGGCCGCGCGGATTGTTCACCACGAGAGGGTTCTTAAAATCTCGGTGAAGATTATGATCGTGGGAATAAAGCAATCGCGCGCCGCTAATAAGCGCGAGCGCGACAATGTGCAGGTCATTCGAGATACAGCGGCGTCGCTTACGCAACCGTCCTGCGGCTTCATCGATGTCTGCATCAGGTACCCAACGCGCTTTGCCGGCCTGTGAAAACGCACGAAGAGAGCGTGTTGCCTCCGTAATTCTTTGCAACTCATTCAGCAGCTTACCGCCGTAAACTAGGCAGCCATTGCCCTTTGCGATCCAGTCAAAAGCTGGCAGGGCTTCGGCATGGGGCGGTTTACCAAAGAATCGTTTTGCAACGTCGGCATCGACAATTAGGCACATTATGCACTCGGGACTAGGAACCGTCTCTCCTCTTCGAGAAAGAAGCGTCGATACGAGGGGGGGGCGCCTTCGAGATTTCCGGATTCGTCTATTGTCATATGATGAATCTCGACGCCCGAGCGGCCGCGCTCAAAATAAAGGACGCCTACATCGTCCGGCCGCAAAACTCTTCCGTCTCGCACGTCCATGCGCACACGGTCAATAAGGTAATCGCTGTGCGTTTCGGCAATGATGCGCTTTTTATCAGTTTTGACCAATTGCGCTAGAAGTGTGCCCATTTCGGCCTGGGCTCGCGGATGCAAATGGACCTCAGGTTGCTGAATGAGGAACATCTGTCCCTTCTTGCCCTGCACAAGGTCCACCACTATGGGCAACGCTTGACTGACGCCGTACCCGACATCGACCAAATTGAACGCAGGTCCGGCGATCTTAATTAGAATTTGGAACGGACTGCTTTCTTGCCGCCCCAGCCGCCTTACATCCAGGCCGTGAAATAGTCCGGAGGCATCTCCGAACCGTTCGAGCGATTCTTTCATTCCACGCCAAGCATTGCCCCCGTAGGTCTTCGCCAAGATCATTGGGACGTGACCACCGGAGGGCCGCGGCGAATCTTTCGTGGGCTCATAGGTGCGCTTCGGTTCTGTTCGAATAGGAGCCAATGCGTGTACAGCCTCTGGCAACAATCGTCTTATATCTCCAAATATTCTCGTGAGGAACCGACGATGTTCGTCGGATGGCATATCTCCAGTGACGCCTAGTCCTGCATCCTTTTGGCGATGCCCTGCCAGCACCATATGGATCAGAAAATTAATTTCCCCTAGCAACTCCGGCGGTAGAGCCCCTTGCTCGGGCGCAATGGCGGTGGTTCCGCCGGGAAAAGAAAGCCTAATGGCAATCCCGCTTGCGCCGTCTTCCTGCTCAAATGCAAATGAGTACGGCCCGGCGGTTGCAATCCATTTGCGCAGAAATGGCTGGGAGCTGCTATTTCCGAACGTTCCGCAGATTCTTAGCTGTCCTGGTAGACGGTTTCCCACTGAGGACGGAAGCTGATCTGCGATCTCGACCTCTAGTCCAATAGTGAATTCTTGGGCGCGGCCAGCCCGTCCACCGCGATAGTTGGCGATCTGGTCAAAGGCACCCCAAGCAAAAGGTTCCGCGTTGAAATCTGGTGTGTCAATCCTCGCGGCCAGTTGCCACGCCAAACGCGTTGCCGCGAGAAATGTGGATTTACCCGAGCTATTCTCCCCGACCAGCAAAGTTAACGGTCTGAGCGGCACCGGAGCCGGATCCGCGAAGCAACGAACGTCTTTCAGTATTAGTGCGTCCATTTAGGGTAATTATAAGGCAAGCTTGGCATTCCGGCACGTCAACCCGCGAATTCCTTCGGCTGATCCAGGATCCGCAAACAAACCGTCGGCGGGGCGATCGCCTGTAGCTTGTCGATCTCCTTCAGCGCCGCCTGGACCGATCCTTCGCGGGCCAGGTGCGTGGTGATCACCACCGGCACGATCTGACCATCATTGGCCTCGTGCTGGAGGATCGCTGAAAGACTGATCCCTTTTTCACCGAGAATTCGCGTGACTTGGGCCAGCACGCCCGGCTCATCTCGAGCCATCAGCCGAAAATAATACCGACTCGTGAACTCCTCCGCGGCCAATACGTCGGCGGGGGGGATATGGTCGGGGAAAATCTTCAATTGCCGAAATGCCAGCGGCGTGACGCCCAGCGCGATGTTGATCACATCAGCCACGACGGCGCTGGCCGTGGGCATCTGGCCCGCGCCTTGGCCGTAGAACAGCGCGTGGCCCAAGGCATGGCCATAGACGCTGATCGCGTTAAAGCTGCCGCCCACGTCGGCAAGCACATCATCGCGCTTCACCAGCGTCGGATGAACGCGGAGCGATATCTTCGTCCCGATCCGCCGGGCTATCGCCAGAAGTTTCACCACGTATCCAAGTTCGCCGGCGAATTTGATCTCGGCATCCTGAAGCTTGTCGATGCCCTCGAGGTAGATGCTTTCCTCCTTGACCTGAACATTGAATGCGAGGCTGGCAAGGATCGACAGCTTTTGGGCGGCGTCGCGGCCGGATACGTCCATGGTTGGATTCGCCTCGGCAAATCCGAGCTTTTGCGCTTCGCCCAGCGCCTGGGCATAGGACCAGCCGTTGCGGGTCATCTGCGTGAGGATGAAATTGCAGGTGCCCGTTGACGATGCCGGTCAGGGCGTCGATGCGGTTGGCGATGAGGTCGCGGGTCAGGGCGGCGATGATGGGAATGCCGCCGCCGCAGCTTGCTTCAAAGCCGATGCACGCGTTGTGTCTCCTGGCCAGGGCAAATAACTGCGCGCCCTGAGCGCGAGCAAACTCTTGTTGGCGGTGACCACGGGCTTTCCGAGGCGCAGGGCGCGCTCGACGAATTTGCCGGCGATTTCCGTGCCTCCGATCAATTCGATGACCACGTCCGTGCGGGGATCATCGATGGCCGCTTGGGCATCGGGATGAAAGGGAACTTTCGCAAACGTCGGCGCCGGGCCGGATCGAGGTCCACGACATGGCGCAGCTCCAGATTCAGCCCGGTGCGGTTGGCGATGAGTTCGCCCTGCTCATGAATGATGCGAACCACGCCGGTCCCGATGGTTCCGCAGCCCAGCAGGCAGATTCCGATGGATTGGTCGGCCATGGTGGTCAACACTAATCGTTCGGCGCGAATATTTCACGCGCTGGAGCCGACGAACCGGATGACGAGTGAAAAGGCGGGTCGTGAACATTCCCGCGTGACATGCCGACTTAAGTCGGCATGCCGCTGAGAATATCGCTGATTTCCAGCTTTTGATCGGGCCGCTGGCTGTTGGCCTCCTCTAATTTCACGCGGCTGGATGTGACGCAGACCGAGGCCTTGTTGAAATTCGATTCGAATTGTTCGACGAGCACGCGTCGCACGTCGGCGAGGGTGACGCCGAGGATGGCGGCGTGGCGGGCGTCGCGCCGCTCGGGCGTGTCGCCGATGAGATATCGCCACAGGGCCGTGCCGACCGATTGCGGCGGTCGAATGGGCCGCTCGCCTTCCTTGGCCGTTCCGATGATGGCGCGATCGACATCGGCCTGCGACCAGTTGGCGTCCCTGACGTGCTGGAGTGAAGCCGAATAAACGTCCAGCGTGCGGTTGATCCACGGATCGCGATAGGATTGGAATGTCCAGACCGCTCCGGCGCCGTTGTATCCGCAGCCGCCGCCGTATGCCGTGCCTTTGAAACGGACTTCTTCCAGCACATAGCCGAGGCTCAGAAGGCGCACGGCCACGGCTAGGCGGGGGCCGTCCGGGTGCGAGATGTGCCGCGTCGGCATTGCCATCGTGCAATAGGCGACGTTCATCGGAGCGGCCAGACCCTCGCGCGGCGGGGAGGTCCACGGTCGGAAATCCGGATCGATTTCCCGGATCGGCCGGCGCTGCATGGCCGCGCTCCAATCCGCCAGGCGATGGCGCACAAGATCGGCCGGCTTGTCCGCGCCGGTGAAGCTCACGTTCATCCGAGCGGGGTTCAGGAGGAACTTCCGAATCGCGTCGATGCGTTCCAGCAACGGATCGGGCGACGCTTCGGTGATCTTCTCGAAGAGATGAACCTGCGGCACGCCGCCGAGAAGCTCGTTGAGATGACCTTCGAGATTGATCCCGCGGGCGGCGTGGCGGAGGGCCAGGCCCATGCCGTCGCTGGTCGGCCGCATCCGCTGACTGGCGCGGGATTGCAGCAGGACATCCTTGAGCCGCGGCACGTCGCGCGGATCGATCTCGAAAATCAGATCGCGCAGAAGCGACAGGGCGTCAGGGGCCTTGTCGTCGAGGAATTTCGTGGTGAACGTGGCTTGCCGAACGATTTTGTCCGGATCGTCCACGCTTGTGCTGACTCCGACGGAGAAACCGACCCCGCCGGTGAACGCGGCAACGCGCTGGGCGATTGCCGCGTAATCCTGCCCGGCCGCCCCCATCTTGTGCACGCAATCGCCGAACAGCGGCAGATAAGGATAAAGTTCCGGAGACAGGCCCGTCAGGTCGAAACTCACCTGGAGATAATTCACGCCGTTGGCAAAGACATCGTTGTTCAGCAGCACCCCGCCGCCGGGAAGGGTCTCGACGCCGGTGCGGATGTGTCGCGGCTTGGGGGGCAAGTCGATCACGCGAAGCTGCGGCAGGGACGCGATGGCCTCCGGCGAATTCGGCTCATCCAGCAGGGCATCCAATTCCTGCTGATTTTCGCGGACCCGCTCCAACTTGGCCGGCGTCATCGACTCCTTCAACTTTTTCATCTTCACGGCGAAGTCCGCGTCCTTGCGGCGCTGAACGTCCCGGTCCGGCTGAACGACCAGCATCAGGCGGTGTGGATTGTCCACCAGCTTGCGCCGGATCAGATCGCTGAACATCCGCGGGCCGGCCGCGAAATCGTCCTTCAATTTCTGAATGTGCTTCTCGGCGTGCAAAAGCGTCAGGGGATCGGCGCCATACAACCACATGCTCGTGACGTAACCCATCAGGTGCAGAGGATAAGACGGGACGATCTCGAGATAGCGATACGCCAATTGCTGCAAGGCGGAGTCGAACTGCTCTCGCGAAACGCCGCGATCGGCGACTTCGCCGAGGGTATCGAGCACGAGTTTGAGCACGCGTTCGGCCCGGTCGGCTTCGCTGCCTTTGAGCCCGACGTGAAAGGACGTGTCGATGCCATTGGTCCAAAAGCCGCTGTGGGAGAGGTCTTCGCCGAGCTTTGACTCGATCAGCGCCTTACGCAGCGGCGCGGATTGGTTGCCTAGCAGGATTCGCTCCAGGGCGCTGAAAGCGAACACTTCGCCGGCGTCGATGCCCGACCCGGTGAGCCAGTTGAGGATGATGAACGTTTTTCCCGCCGTTTCATCCGTGGGGGCGACGGGGTAAACATCCTTGACGAGGCGCGGCTGCGTCCAGCGCGGCTGGGACGGCAATTGGACGTGGATGTCCGCGCCGGCCAGTTCGGTGAGCCGGGGACGCAGAAATTCCAGGTGATCCGCCGTCGGAATGTCGCCGTAGAGGAAGATGAACGCGTTGGCCGGAGAATAGAATCGGCGATGGAATTCGCGCAGACCCTGCCAGGTGAGATCTGGGATTTTTTCCGGGTCGCCGCCGGAATCTTTGCCGTAGGGCGTATCCGGCCAGAGCTTCTTTTCGATCAGGTCGCTGACTCTGGCTTCGGGGCTGGATCGCGCCCCCTTCATCTCGTTGTAAACGATTCCCTTGACGATCAGGTCGCTGGCCATGTCCCCTTTGTCGGCGAATTCGAGGTGATGTCCCTCGCGCTGGAAGGTCTTTTCGGTCAGCAGGGGATGGAAGACGGCGTCCCAATAGACCTCGGCGAGATTGTAAAAATCCTGCCGCACGTTGCTGGCGACGGGATAGACCGTGTAATCGCTGCCGGTCATGGCATTGATGAACGTGGCCATGCTGCACTTGACCATCTCGAAGAACGGGTCCTTGACGCGGTATCTGCGCGAGCCGGCCAAGACGCTGTGCTCGAGGATATGAGGCACGCCGGTGTCGTCCGGCGGCGGGGTGGGGAACGTAACCGAAAACAGGTTCTCGGCATCGTCATTGTGAAGGTGCAGGATGCGGGCGCCGCTGGGCTCGTGGAGGAGTTCGTAGCTCGTGCCGCGGAGATTCTCCAGCCGCGTGACACGCAGGACAAGGAAACCGTTGATGCGTTCGTTGGCGTTCATAGGCAAGATAGTATGGCAGAAAACCCGAAACCAGAAACCAGAATGACGAATCAAATCCGAAACCAGAATGATGTTCCCCTCTTTCCCGTCTCCCCGGTACTCCGGAGAGAGGGCTAGGGTGAGGGGCCGTGTCCGAGGCTGCGAAGATACCCCTCACCCTGACCCTCTCCCCATGAGTACATGGGGCGAGGGGAAAATGCGCTGGAGTCGTCACGCTGATTTCGGGTTTCCGGTTTCCGGCGTCTCCGGCCGCGCCTCGACCAGTGATCCGAATCTTCGCACCCGCGGCCAGATCACCGTGGTCGCCAGCACGACGACGAGCGTTCCGATCCCGCCGCCAACGACCGACACGACGGGGCCGAAAATCCGCGCGGTCAGCCCGCTTTCGAATCCGCCGATTTCGTTGCTCGAGCCGATGAAGATGTTGTTGACGGCGGAGACCCGCCCGCGCATGGGGTCGGGCGTCAGGAGTTGCACGAGCGTGTGGCGGACCATCACCGACACGTTGTCGAATGCGCCGGTGAGAAAAAGCATCGCGATCGAGAGCCAGAAACTTGTGGAAAATCCGAAGACGATGGTCGCCAAACCGAAACCGGCAACCGCGAGGAGCATGGCGCGGCCGGCGCGTTTCAGGGGGGGAAGGTGGGCCATCAAAATCGCCCCGAGCAGAGCGCCCAGGGCCGGGGAAGCGCGCAGCCATCCGAAGCCCGTGGCCCCGACGTGAAGAATGTTCTGGGCAAATATCGGAAGGATGTACGTTGCCCCGCCCAGCAGGACCGCGAACAGATCGAGCGTGATGATGGCGAGGATGATTTGCGTATCGACGACGAATCGGATTCCGGCCGCCAGGCTTTTCAGCGTCGCCGGCTCCAGATGAGTTGCGCGCGGCGAGTGCGCATGGGGAGGATCATGAGGATATAGACCACGCCACAGCCGGCGGCGACAAAATAGGCGGCGGTGTGGTTCCATGCCAGGATCAGTCCGCCCAGGGCCGGTCCCGTCGTCGCGGCGACCTGGAATCCGCTGGTGTTCCAGGCGATGGCGTTGGCGAAGATTTCGGTCGGCACCAGCGAGGGCAGCAGCGCCGATCGAGCGGGCCAGCCCAGCGCTTTGCCGACCGCGCCCAGAAAGAGGACGGAATACACCGCCGCCAGCGGGCCGTGATAGTGCGCCAGGATTCCCAGGGCGATCGCGCAGGAACTCGACAGCACCTGAGTGCTCAGCATGATCCTGCGGCGGTCGAAGCGGTCCGCCAGATGTCCCGCCGGCAGGGCAAAGAGAATGATCGGGATCGCGCTGATCAGGCCGACCCAGCCAAGCGTCATCGCGCTGCCGGTTCGCTGATAAAGCTGCCCGAACCGACGGCGAGTTCCAGAACCTGGCTTCCGACGACCGAAACGACCCAGCCGATCAGAAAAAAGCAGAAGTCACGATATCGCAGGGCGGCGTAGGGATCGTGTCGGCCTGGTCTTGCAGCGGAGTCGAGAGTCTCCCGCGGAGCGGTCGCCGAGGCCGGCCGCTGATCATCCGGTTGCTCGTACGCCAGATTTGTCGGGGTGTCAGGGTCGGACATAAAGGCGGCGAAACGCCGGCTTCGTTGGACTCGTCTGACCGCCGGTCCGGCAAGTTTAGCGGCGCGGAGATGAATTGGCCACGGCCGGTGCGGGTTATGCTTCGTCGGCACAAATTCTTGTCGAAGATCGGCTGGAGGACCAGCCGGCTCGATTTCGGAGTTGAGCCGGCCGGTCCTCCGGCCGATTTTTTCGAATGAGTGGCGCCCCATTCCCATCCGTTCATCGCTGAGGTACAACCGACGCGCAAGCGAGAAACAGGATGATGAGCATGAAACGAGAACGGCTGGCGTGGCTGGTCAGCATTATTCTGATGGCGATCCTGGCGTTTGAGTTGCCGGGAACGCTCGGCCAGCGCGACGATGAATACGCCTGGATGCGCACCCTGGTCGAGATCCATCGGCAGGTCGTGGAGAATTACGTCGATCCCGTGGATGATTCGCTGCTGAAGGAAAAGGCCGTCGATGGCATGCTCGACGCGCTGGACGATCCGTACACCGTTTACATTCCCCCCGACCACGAGGCCGAGTTCGACAAGGAGCTGGGCGGAACGTTCAGCGGAGTCGGCATCTCGCTGCACGAGATCGGCGGGAAAATGGAGGTCTCCTCCCCGATTGAAGGAGGCCCCGCCGACCGCGCCGGCATCGACGCGGGGGACATCATCGTCAAGGTCGATGGCAAGCCGATCGCCGGTCTGGCCATCGACGACGTTGTCAAGCGGGTGTCCGGCCCCGTCGGTTCCTCGGTCACGTTGACCATGGACCGCCATGGGCAGATGATCGATTTCACCTTGAAACGGCGGCAGATCGTGCTTCCGACGGTCAAGGGCCACGACCGCAATCGCGATGATTCGTGGAATTATCTCGTTTCGCAGAATCCCAGGATCGCCTACCTGCGCGTCACGCAGTTCGACGAGAATACGTTCGATGAATTGAAGAACGTTCTGATGGGCCCCAAAGGCGGGGCCGGCCTGATTGCCGCGGGAATGCAGGGGTTGATCCTGGACCTGCGTTTCAATCCCGGCGGGCAGCTTCAGCAGGCGATCAAGGTGGTGAACCTGTTCATCAAGGACGGCGTGATCGTCACGACGCGCGGGCGAAATTCGCCCGAGGAAGTCGATCGGGCCAGTTCCCAGGCGACGACGCTGCCGTATTTCCCGATGATCGTGCTGGTGAACGACCGCTCGGCCAGCGCGGCCGAGATCGTCGCGGGAAGCCTCAAGGACAATCACCGGGCCCTGGTGCTGGGCCAGCGGACATTCGGCAAAGGATCCGTGCAGCGCGTGATTGACCTGGGAAGCGATGACGGCACGCTGAAGATAACGGTCGCGCATTGGTATTTGCCGAGCGGCCGGCTGGTGAGCCGCAAAAAGGATTCGAAGGATTGGGGCGTCGATCCGCAGATCGTCGTGCCCGTCGATGAACAGGGCGAGACGGCAATCGAAGACCTTATGGAACGGCAGGAAGCGATCCGTTACCACCCGGCGGCGACGATGCCCGCGACGCAGCCGACGACCGCGCCGATCGATCCGCAATTTCAGCAGGCCCTGACGACGATGGTGGGGCTGGTGATTCTGGACGCCAACAAGCACGCGACGACGCAGCCGGATGAAAACCCGAAACCAGAAACCAGAATGACGAATCAATGACCAAAACCAGAAACCCGAAACAAAGACCGTTTCAGTCATTCTGGTTTCGGATTTGATTCGTCATTCTGGTTTCGGATTTCTGATTTTAACCTGAACATGCTTATCCTCGGAATCGAAACCACCTGTGACGAGACGGCCGCGGCGATCGTTGCCGACGGCACGCGCGTCCGCGGCAACGTGGTCGCCAGCCAGGTCGATTTGCACGCCCGCTATCGCGGAGTGGTGCCGGAAATCGCCAGTCGGGCTCACATCGAAAATATTCTGCCGGTGATTGCCCAAGCCCTGGAGGGCGCCGGCGTGAAGCTCGCGGACGTGGAGGCCGTTGCCGTTGCCCATCGGCCGGGGTTAATCGGATCGCTGCTGATCGGAGTGACCGCTGCGAAAACCCTGGCGTGGGCGCTGGGCAAGCCGCTGGTCGGCGTCGATCATGTCCACGCTCATCTGTACAGCGTGCGGCTCGAGACCGATGCCCGGATTCCAATGCCGGCCGTGGGGCTGGTTTGCAGCGGCGGCCACACGGTGCTTTATCGAATCGGCGATTTTCTCGACGTGGAGCTGATCGGCTCGACGCTGGACGACGCCGTCGGCGAGGCCTATGACAAGGTGGCGGCGATCCTCGGGCTGGGTTATCCGGGCGGCCCGATCATCGACGAGCTTGCCCAGCGGGGCAACCCGGCCGCGATCCGATTTCCGCGGAGCCGGCTCAAGGGTCAATCGCTCGATTTTTCCTTCAGCGGGCTCAAGACATCGGTGCTGTATCATGTGCGCGGATACCAGGGCGCGAGCCGTTGAATCTCACGCCCGAGGAGATTTGCGACGTGGCCGCGTCGTTTCAGGCGGCTTGCGTCGATGTGTTGGTGGAGAAAATCCGCCGGGCGGCGCGGCAATGCTCCGCCCGTAGCGTCGTCATCGGCGGCGGCGTGTCGGCCAACAGCGCTTTGCGAAACGCGATGGCGAAATTTCCCCTTCCGGTTTTCTTTCCTCCGATGCAATATTGCACCGATAATGCCGCCATGATCGCCGCCCTGGCGGACGTGCTGCTCTCGGCCGGGCGAACAAGCCCATTGGATCTCGATGCCATTCCACACAGCCAATTCAGCCATGCGTCGAATTAAGGGGCCACCACCGCTGCCATATCGCCCCGTGTCGGGTCAGAAGGGCCTGTTTGGCCGCGTGCTGATCGTCGGGGGCAATCTGGAGATGATCGGCGCCCCGGTCATGGCCGGCGGCGCTGCGCTGCGCATGGGCAGCGGATTGGTGCAGATCGCCCTGCCCGCGCCCGTGCTGGCGATCGCGCTGTCGGTTGTGCCGGAATTGATCGGTCTGTCGCTGGATGAAACGAAGGCCTCGAACGACAGATTGCTCGAAGCCGCGGACAAGGCGGATGTCCTGGCGATAGGCCCCGGCCTGGGCCAATCACGCTCGATCGGCCGACGGCTCGATCTGCTGTTTCGCCTGAATAAGCCGATGGTGGTGGACGCCGATGCCTTGAATTATCTCGCGTCGCTAGGGGCATGGCCGAAATCCTTCGCGGCAAAAGCCGTGCTGACGCCGCATCCCGGCGAGATGAAGCGGCTGGCGAAACTCATCGGCCGTCATGAAGTCCCGGATGACGATAAGGGCCGAATCGCGATCGCTGCCGAAGCGGCCAAGGCGCTTGGGCAGGTATTGGTGCTTAAGGGTCATCGCACGGTCGTGACCGACGCGAAGAATGTGTACATCAACCACACGGGCGACAGTTCGTTGTCCAAGGCCGGGGCCGGGGACGTGCTGAGCGGAATCCTGGCTTCGCTGATCGGCCAAGGAATGGACCGCTTCGGCGCCGCGTGCGCAGCGGTGCATCTGCATGGACTGCGCCGGCGAGATCGCCGGGAAAAAGCTGGGACGACGAAGCGTGCTGGCGCGGGATGTCGTCGAGGCGCTATCCGATGCGCTGCGATAAAGAAACAACACGCGCATATTTGACTTTTCAGATGTTTTAAGACAAAATGTCTCAAGCGTGAGGGTGATCAGTCAAAGGACGCTGCAGGGCTTTTGGCAAAGGCATCCTGACGCCAGTGACCCCCTCAGAGCATGGTTCAAGACAGCGCTGGCGGCCGATTGGCAAAGCCTGGAAGACGTTCTGGAAAGTCTATCCTCATGCAGATGGCGTCAAAACCGCTACAACCGGGATCCTCACCGTGTTCAATATTTGCGGCAATAAATTCCGACTCATCACGCGCATCAGGTATGAATGGCGACTGATTAACATCCGCTGCGTGTTAACGCACGCGGAGTACGATAAAGGCAAATGGAAAGAATAATCCATGAAGCTCAAGACTAAGAACCGAAAGCCCCAGCGTCTGCCCGGAACGTTTACCGAACTCGTTCGACTGATGCCGCCCATGACGATCCGCGATGACGTGCAGCATGGAAACGTCGTTGCCATGATCGATTCCCTTATGCGGATCGAGCCGCTTTCGCGCGGCCAGGCGGATTATCTGGAAACACTGCTCGAACTCGTCGAGACCTACGAGGCCAAACGCCACGCCCTGAATCTCTCGGACCTGAGTGGAACTCAAATGCTCAAGCACGTCCTGGGCGAGTCGAGCATGTCAGGCTCCGATCTGGCTCGGCTGCTCGGAATTCATCCGACCATGGGATCGAAGATTCTCAGCGGCCAGCGCGGGCTGACGTGGGACCACGCCAAAATCCTGGCCGCGCACTTCAAGCTCTCACCGGCATTGTTTATGGATTAAGGGCGACCAGGCCCGCCGGCCGAAAGTTGGCGAGAGGGCGGGAAACTATTTCATCCCTCCATGCGTCATCGTGTATCCCATCACGAACACCGCGGCCAGGGCAGCGATCGATACGCAAATCGCCACCACCAGCAGCGTCGTGAAACGCATGTTCTGCCGCTGAATGACTCGCTGCAATTCGCCGTCGCGCGATCTCATGTTCTCCCGTAGGCTTTCCAGCACCTGCGTCCCCACCGCCGAATGCCGGCTCGTCTGTTCCAGCGCCACGCTCACCGAATGCATGTTCTCGGCCATGGTCTGGTCCTGATGGCTCAGCGTATCGACGCGCTCGCGCAGGCCTTCGAGCAGATCCTTCTGATCGCCGCCGGATTCCGTCAGCTTTTCCAGAATCTCTCCCAGGGTTTGCTCCTGGTCCGCGTGGCGCTGAAGCTGTTCGTGCACGGCCTTGAGCGTCTCGGCCTGGATGCGGTTGTTCTCGGGAATCGTTTCCAGCAGCTTCGGCAGTGCGGAGAGGTAGGTGATCAACTCATCCTGCCGCCGGCCCTGGGCCACCATGTTCTGGCGGATTTCGTCCATCAGGTCCGTGAGGGAATGAAATCCATCCTGAAGTTGTGCGATGGCGGCGGTATTTCTTTTCCACGGCGAGCGGATCAGGGGATGCGTTTGGACCGTGACGCCCTGAGCGCCAGGCGTCTGGCCGTCCTGGCCGTCCGAGCCGTTGCTCCTGGGCGCGCGTTTGAATAGCCGTCCGATACGATTGAGAAAATTGTCCGTCTCTGGCATAGAAGCCTCCGTGCGGGTTACATCGGCCCGGATGGTCTGACTAGCTGCGCCGGGGTTGGTTCACGGCGGCGTAGTTTGACAGGTATTTTCAACAAATCTACCATCCGCGCGGCATGGGTCAAACTCGAATTCTGGGCATGATGGCCGCGGCGGTGCTGGCGGTGGGGGGGATCGTGCTCGTGGGTCGATGGGGTCCAAAGACAAATCATGTCGCGCCGGCGGGCAGGACTACCGCATTTGGCATCTCCCCCTCTCCCGGTACTCCGGGAGAGGGTTGGGGTGAGGGTCTTGGCGCGGTTAAACCGGCGTTTGAAAGCCCAAAACAGCCCTCACCCTATCCCTCTCCCGGAGTACCGGGAGAGGGGAACAGAGGCAATCCCGCCAAATCCGATGCCCCTGCTCCGGCCGGCGGTGTGGCGATTGCATCGATCACCCCGGCCGGGACGGATTTGGTGATCGGCATCGGGGCGGGCGACTGCCTCGTCGGCGTCAGCAACTTCGACGACGACCGCGAGGGAACCGCCGGCAAGCCGCGCATCGGCGATTACCAGAATATCAATTGGGAGAAGCTGGCTGGTCTGGGGGCAAACGTTCTGCTGCTGCAATATGCCCAGGATCGTGTGCCGCCGTATATCCAGCAGAAATGCGCCGACATGGGGATCAAGATCGTGAACCTGAAACTGGACACGATCGAAGAGATCGCCCAGGGTATGATGACCCTGGCTGACGCGATTGGCCGGCCGGAGCAGGGCCGGACGGCGGCCGCGGCATTGCACGCCAGGCTGGATGCGGTGCGATTGCGCGTCGCGGGCCGGCCGCGCGTGCGGGCGCTGGTGGTCACCAGCGACCAGAGCTTTGCCCTCGCCGGGCCGGGCGAGTTTTTGGATGAGTTGTTGCAAATCGCCGGCGGACAAAACGCCGCGGAATCTTTGGCCAAGCCGTACCCCGAAGTAGATCGCGAGAAGATCATGTCCCTGGCTCCGGAGGTGGTGATTCGCCTTGTGCCGGATGGCGATGCCAAGCCGCAGGTCGTTCGCCAGGGCGATCGGATTTGGGAAGCGCTGCCGGACCTGCCGGCCGTCAAAAATCATCGCCTCTACGTGCTGACGGAGTGGTACGGCGAGTTGCCCGGCTTCAGGGTCGGCGAACTCGCGGAGAAATTCGCCGACATTTTACATCCCGAAACAGCGGCCCGAGATGCAAATCGAACTCGAAAATAGATGAAACGCTGGAGCGCCCAAAGACTGATCCTCACACTTCTCTTCTGCGCCGCAAGCGTGGCCGGCGCGATGGCCCTCTGCGTGGCCCTGGGATCGAGCGGCGTCGGTTGGCCGACGCTTGGCATTCGGCAATTTCGCCAGGAATCGGCGCTCAATGCGGCGCTGATCGGCGCGGCCCTGGCGGCGGCGGGCGTCGCCTACCAGGCCGTCCTGCGAAATCCCCTGGCCGATCCCTATCTCCTCGGCGTCAGCAGCGGGGCATCGCTCATGGCCTACGCCTGGCAACTTCCGGTCTTCGCCTCCATCGTCCGGGGGCTGGGAATCCTGGCGCCGCTGAGCCAGCAATCGGTCTCCTTCGCTGGGGCCCTGGCGACCGTGGGCATCGTCCTGGGAATCGCCGGCCGCCGCGGCAGGCTCGAGCCGGTGACGTTGCTTCTCGTCGGCGTGATCGTCAACGCGGTGAACGGCTCGCTGTTTCTGCTCATCAACGCCCTGGTGGAGCAGTTGCCGGGCAACGGCGGTCCCATGGGATTCCTCGTCGGCGGAATTCAAATGATCACGCGCGGCCAGCGCTGGGCGGCCTTCGGCCTGATCGCCGTCGGCTGGATCATCCTCCTGCAAATCAGCGGACAACTGAACGTCGCCGGCCTGGATGACGGCCAGGCCGAATCACTGGGCGTGCGCATTCACCGATTGAGATGGCTCGCGCTGATCGCGGCGTCGCTGATGACCGCGGGCGCCGTGGCCATCAGCGGCCCGATCGGGTTCGTTGGCCTGCTTTGCCCGCACGTCGGACGGCTGCTCGTTGGGACGGATCAGCGCCGGCTGCTGCCGGTGGCCACCGCCATCGGAGCGATTCTGCTCATGGCCGCCGATGCGCTCTCGCGTTATCTCAGCGGCGAAAATCTTTTGGCAAACCTGTTGCCGGTCGGCGTATTGACGGGGCTGCTGGGCGGGCCGTTTTTCCTGTGGCTGCTGTTCCGCACGAAGGCGAAGGGGTGATGGCCGGGCGCGAGATTTTAGCCGGCCCGCCTGCGGGCCGAGGACCACGGCCCGCAGGCGGGCCGGCTAAACAGTGAGACGTTCTTTACAAACCCCCGACAATCACTAAACTTCCACGCCCTGCCGCCAATTGGGGCGCGCATCGGATTTGCCTGGTTTTCGGAGATACTACGTGGCTCATTCACTGTCGGCTAAGAAACGAGTTCGCCAGAGCGTCAAACGCCGTGCCCGCAACCGCGCACGCAAGGAACTGATCAAAGATCAGACCAGGATCTATTTGTCCGCGCTGGCCGGCAACGATCTTGCCAAGGCCGAGACGGAATTGCGCAAGACCGTGTCCCGGCTGGATAAGGTGTCGGCGAAGCACACGATTCACAAGAACACGGCGGCCCGCAGGCGGAGCCGATTGACGCTGCGGCTGAACGCCGCCAAAGCCGCGCCGGCGAAAACCGCCAGTGGTTCCTGAGATTTGCTTTAACCGCGGAGCACGCGGAGAGCGCGGAGAATAGAAGTGCAGGAATTGCCTCCGCGCTCTCTGCGATCTCCGCAGTTAAATATTCTTTTCGTAACAGACAAAATGACATGCCCGACGCATCGGTGATGGAACAGATCGTTTCCCTCTGCAAGCGCCGCGGCTTCATTTATCCAGCCAGCGAAATCTACGGCGGATTGAACGGATTCTGGGATTACGGCCCGCTCGGCGTGCTTCTGAAAAACAACATCCGCGACTGGTGGTGGAACCAGATGGTCCTGTGTCCGCCGATCGGGCCGGATGGACATCCCATCGAAATGGTTGGGTTGGACTCGGCGATTATTCAGAATCCTAAAACGTGGGTGGCGTCGGGACATGCGGCCGGATTTGCCGATCCGATGGTCGATGATAAGGAAACAAAGCAGCGTTTCCGCGCGGACCATCTTTGGGGAGCGTGGTGTATCAAGACTGATGTGGCGAACACCGGCCCTTGGCAGAAGGTTAACGTCGGGGCCGTGATGAATCTCGACGAATACCGTCCAAACCTTTCAGTGATCGCATCATCGATCGGCGAGGCGGCAGAGGCGTTCATTACCGACGTATGTAAGGACCAAAAGTTGGAGCCCCTGGAAGGGGAGGTTAGAGACCTTTTTGATACCGGAAGTGGCACTGCGCTCTGCATGGTTCGCAACAAAAAACAAAAGCTTTGCAAAGAAGTGTGGGTGCTGAAGCGAATTCCAGTGGAGGTGCTGAATAGCAGACCGGAATCAATACCAAGTCCTTTTACTCAGAAAATCGGCACGCTCACGCAACCTCGCCAATTCAACCTAATGCTGGGAAGCGAAGTCGGCGCCGTCGATCCCGTGAAAGTCTTCCTTCGTCCTGAAACGGCCCAGGGGATCTACCTCAACTTCAAAAACATCACAGATACGACACGAGTGAAAGTCCCGTTCGGCGTGGCCCAGATCGGCAAGAGTTTCCGCAACGAAGTCACGCCACGAAACTTCATTTTCCGCTCGCGCGAGTTCGAGCAGATGGAGATGGAATGGTTCTGCCATCCCGATGAAGCCCTCAAATGGTACGAATTCTGGAAAGCCAAGCGGATGGAATGGTGGCGCTCGCTGGGCGTGGCGGATTCGAATCTTCGCTTGCGCGATCACGAGAAGGAAGAGCTGAGCCATTATTCCAAGATGACCGTGGACATCGAATACAAATATCCCTTCACCGCACCGGATTTCGGGGAGTTGGAGGGCATCGCTCATCGGGGAAGTTTTGATCTGACGCAGCATCAGGAGCATTCGGGGCAGAAGCTGGACTATTTCGATCAGGAGCTTCAACTCAAGCTCAAGGAGCAGGGGGCCAGTCCTGAGGATATCAAGGCCAAGAGCCGATATGTGCCGAACGTGATCGAGCCGGCTTCGGGGCTGACGCGGGCGGTTTTGGTGCTGCTGTGCGAAGCGTTCACGCCGGACGAGGCTCGGCCGAGCAAGATGTTCCTGAAATTCAAGCCGCAGTTCGCTCCGATCAAGGTGGGGATTTTCCCGCTGGTGAACAAGGATGGGATGCCGGAGGTGGCCGAGAAGCTGTATCTCGATCTTCGGTCGGAATTCACTTGTGAGTACGACGCCAAGCAATCCATCGGCAAGCGTTACGCGCGGATGGATGAAATCGGCACGCCGTTCTGCGTCACGATTGATGGCCAGACGTTGCAGGACAACACGGTGACGGTTCGGGATCGGGATGCGATGACCCAGGTGAGGGTGGGGGTGGAGAAGGTGGCAGGTTTCTTGCGGGAGAGGCTGTAAGGGATGTCACTTGTCATTTGTCATTTGTCATTTGTCATTTGCGAACTCCAGGGGCGCTACGGGTCGCATTGAGCTAATGACAAATGACGAATGACAAATGACGAATCTCGTCATTCCGGATTTTCCACGCTATCCTGTTGTCCTGGTATGTCGTCCCAACTGGACATCCTGGCCCTCGAGCCGTTTTACGGCGGGGTGCGCAAGGCGATGCTCGAAACCGTCATGCGATGCAGCCGGCATCGCTGGACTCTGCTCAAGCTGCCGCCGCGGCGGATCGAGCGGCGGCTCTCCGCGGCCGCGCATTGGTTCGCCGAGCAGTTGTCGCGGCATTGGGCCGGGCGTTTGGATCTGCTCTTCACCAGCGAAGCGTTGAATCTGGCGGATCTGATTCGTCTCGTGCCGTATCTGGAGCGCAAGCCGTCGGTGGTTTATTTCCATGACAATCAGCTTCAGGACCCCGATGGCCCGCAGGGCAATGCCGCCAACGATCTGGTGAATCTCAACACCGCCCAGGCGGCGCTGGAGCTTTGGTTCAACAGCGAATTCCATCTGAACCTGTTCGCCTACCGGGCGGCGGCGATGGTGGAGCGGCACGCCGAGCTTTCCAGCCGCAATCCCGTGCCGGAGATGCTCGCCAAATCGCGGGTCATGCCGCCGCCGTTTGATTTGCATCTGGCCAGCACGATCCAGATGTCCAATCCGATCAAGCGGCAACAGCGCACGATTTTCGTGAGCACGCGCGACGCCGACATGGAATTGCTCAACCTGGGGCTGTCCACGCTGTCGATGCGCGGCGAGCGGTTCACGCTGATGACGGTCGGCCCGCTGGAGAACCTGTCGAATAGTTTCGCGCCGTCGCGATCGACGAAGGGGATGAATACGCGCAGACGACCGGGCTGCTGAGGGCGGATATTTTCCTGAGCACGCGGCGTTGGGCGCCGGTGGATTTGTTCGCCGTCCGGGCGCTGACGGCGGGGTGCTGGCCGATTCTGCCGGAAGACGGCGTTTATACCGAGATGATCCCGCGCAAGTTTCGCAATAGCTGCCTGTTCGACGGCACGCCGGATTCCATGGCCAGCCGAATCCAGGATGTCTGGCATCTGCATCCCGAAGCGGACGGCGGTGCGGAGGTGGCGTTTCAGGATTCCATCAAGGGCTTCGACGCCTTCGCCGCCTGCAAGGCGATGGACGAACGGCTCAGCGTGCTGGTCGAGCGGCATCCGGATGGAAGGTGAAGTCAAACGCCGAATTCCCGTCCAAACTGTCGTCATACCGCCAAAACTGATCTTCCGGCCCCTGTTATCGGACCCATCTGTTGAATTCGGCGTAGGTTCCTTTTTCTAACCTCACCCAATGCTTATTGTCTGACGAATAAAGGCTTAGGAAGAAATGAATTTGCGTGGTCCCCGTGGCCGCTCTGCCTTAGAATAGCATACGACGGATTCGAGCTATCGGATGCTACTCCGCCGCGCAGTGGGTGTACATCAACTGCCGCGCAGGAATTTTGGTATGTCGGTCGTCGTTTCGCAAAACTCCTCCAGGCCGGTCGCGGCTTCGGCGCTGCCGCTGGCGAGATTTTTCGGCGGACGCCGGCGGATGCGCCCGCGCACCAATCGCGTCCGGCGCGATGGAAAATTCTTCCGCCTCGGCGATGAAAAATTCTACGTCAAGGGCGTCACCTACGGCCCGTTCAAACCGGATGCCGACGGACTGGCGCTTCCCAGTCGCCAGCAGGTCCAGCGCGATTTCCAGCAGATGCTTGAACTCGGCGCCAACTGCCTGCGAATCTATCACACGCCGCCGCCTTGGTTCCTGGATCTTGCCCAGGAAATGGGGCTGAAGATTTTCCTGGACGTGGCGTGGCCCAAGAACCTGACCTTTGTCGGAGACGAGGAATTGACCCGGCAAGCGCGGGAGGCCGTGCGAAGCGCGGCGCGGGCCTGCGGAAACCATCCGGCCGTCCTGGCGATCAGCGTGGTCAACGAAATCCCGTCCGACATCGTGCGCTACGTCGGGCGGCGAAGAATCGTCGAATTCGTGGATGACCTGGTGATGATCGCCAAGGAGGAGGCTCCCGATTGCCTCATCACCTTCGCCAATTATCCGACGACGGAATACGTGAACCCCCGCTGCGTCGATTTCGTCTGCTTCAACGTTTATCTGCACGATGACGGCGTTTTCCGCAATTACCTGGCCCGGCTACAGAACGTCGCCGGTGATAAGCCGCTCATGCTCGGCGAATATGGCGTCGACACGATGCGGGAAAACACCCCCGAGGGCCAGGCGAAAATCCTCACCAATCACGTCCGTGCCGTTTTCGAGGAAGGACTAGCCGGCACGTTCATCTTCAGCTTCACGGATGATTGGTTTCAGCATGGATATCAGATCGAAAACTGGGCGTTCGGCCTGACGACCCGCGATCGCCAGCCCAAGCCGGCGTTCGCAGCCGTGCGCGACGTGTTCCGCCGCGTTCCGCAGACGGCGGACGTGGCCCTGCCCATGTGCAGCATCGTGATCTGCTCCTACAACGGCGCCAGCACCCTGGAATCCTGCCTCCGATCCATGCAGAAGCTGCGATATCCCAACTTTGAAGTGATCTTCGTGGACGATGGATCGACCGACAACACGCAGGAAATCCTGCGGCGATTTCCCTGGGTCCGCAACATCCGCCAGAGCAACATGGGCCTGAGCCACGCCCGCAACGTGGGAATGAACGCCGCCCGCGGCGAAGTCGTGGTTTACACCGACAGCGACTGCGAAGCGGATGAGGATTGGCTCTATTACCTGGCCCTGTCCCTGGTGCGGAGCAATCACGCCGGGATGGGCGGGCCGAACCTCATCCCCGATGAAGGCTCCTGGGTCGCGGAATGCGTGGGGCTGTCTCCCGGCGGGCCGGCCCATGTCATGACCGACGACCGAACCGCCGAGCACGTTCCCGGCTGCAACATGGCCTTTTACACCGCCATCCTTAAGCAGGTGAATGGATTCGATACTCAATTCCGCACGGCCGGCGACGACGTGGACGTGATCTGGCGGATTCAGAATCTCGGCGGCAGCCTGGGCTTCTCCCCCTCGGCGCTGGTCTGGCATTATCGGCGAAACACGGTCCGGGCGTATCTCAGGCAGCAGCGCGGCTACGGCGAAGCCGAGGCGCTGCTGAAATACAAGCACCCCGATCATTTCAATACGCTCGGAGCCAGCCATTGGCGCGGCAAGATTTACGGCGGGGATCAGATCGGCGTGAGGATCGGCGGAGACGTGGTTTATCACGGCGTTTTCGGAACCGGACTTTTCCAGACGATCTATCGCCGCCCGGCCTCCGTCGTCGCGATGATGCTGATGAGCATCGAATGGCATCTGCTCGCGGGGTTCACGCTGCTGCTGTCGCTGGCGTTCGCGCCGCTGTTCTTCGTCGCCCTGCTGATGTTCCTCACGCCGGTGGCGTTGGCGATCGTGGCGGCATGTCAGGCGCCGATGCCGCGGCATCGGTACTGGCTGACGCGCCCGCTGATCGCTTATCTGCACTTCCGCCAGCCGATCGCCCGCGGCTGGGCGCGATACAGTTGCCGCCTCCGCGCCAAGGTGCTCAAAGGCGAGGCCAAGGGCTATAAACGCACGCGGGAATTGCCGTTCGATCCGGCCGAGCCGGGGACGCTGCGTTATTGGAGCCACTGTCACGACCGCATGCCGCTGCTCAATCAGATTAGCGACGAAGTCAGCGCCGCCGGCTGGCGGGCGCGGCTGGACAGCGGCTGGCACGCCTGGGACATGGAGATTTACGGCAGCCGATACGCCAAAGTCCGTTTGACCACCGCGACGGAACATCACAACGAGATCGGAATGCTGACGCGCATGCGCGTCGAGCTTCGGCAAAGCCGCTTCGGACAGGTGCTGATGGTTGGAACGATGCTGCTGGCGGGATTGCTGCTGCTGCACCTCTGGCCGTTCAGCCGGCCCGCGGTGCTGATCCCGGTGGCCTGGTGGGCGATGTATCTGGTGAATCGCCGTCGCGTCTCGGCGCCGGTGCTGGGCCTGATTGACGCCGCCGCCGAAAAAGCCGGATTTTATCCCGTTCCAGCCATGCCCGCGGCCGATAGGAAGAAAGTCGAGCCGGCGCTGGGACCGGAGCCGCACGTGCCGCTGGATCGCCCGCCGGGGCGGCCGGAACTGGACGACGATGGCGAGCTTTCGATTGCGTAAAAAGGTAAGGCGGGAAGTCCAATCTGGAAAATCAGAAACCCGAACCCAGAATGACGAGTCAAACCAGAAATCCGAATGACTGATACAAACACCGTTCGCGTTTAGGGCATTCTGGTTTTGGACATTGATTCTGGTTTCGGGTTTCGGGCTTTATGCGATTTTATCTTCGCGCCATCGCCTACTTCCGTGACGACCTGGGGCTGATCCTGAGTTCGCTGGTCCTCATCGGCCTGTCCACGTTGGCGGGCGTTCTGCAGCCGATTTTGCCCCCGATACTCCTCTCGCTTTTCATGGGGCCGCCCAGCACCAAATGGATTTATCGCTCTTTTTTCCGGCTGGCCCACTCGCTGGGGATCGACCGCGGTGAGCGGGTGCGATTGATCGTCCTTCTGGCCATCCTGGCCGTCGCCCTTCGCATCATTCAGGAACTTCTGGCGATGGCCCAGCGTCTGATCAACACCTACATCGGCTACCATGGCCTTCTTCGGGTCCGATGCGATTTGTTCCGAAAATTGCAGCAGTTGAGCATCGGGTATCACAAGGCGCAGCCGCAGGGCGATGCGATTTACCGGCTCAGTTACGACGCCTCGGGGTTTCAAACGATCCTGACCGTTCTGGTCAACAGCATCGTGGTCAGCGCCGTTACGCTGATCTTCATGACTTGGATCATGCTGACCATGAACTGGGCTCTGACGCTGATCACCCTGTCGGTTGCGCCGCTGCTTCTTTGGACGACAAAAATGTTCGCCGGACCGCTGAAGAAGCGCTGGCTCGAAGCCAAGGAAGTCGATATGCGCTTGACGACGGTGATCCAGCGATCGGTGGCTTCGATCAATCTGGTTCAGGCCTTCGGGCGCGAGGCCGACGAGTTCGATCGGTTCCGCAATACCGCCCAGGACAGCATTCGCGCCAACGTTCGCCAGGCGTGGCAGGATTCCTATTACTGGCTGCTCGTGGGGACGATTTTTGGAGTGGGATATGCCGCCATCTTCGGGTACGGGGGCTGGCTGGCGCATCTGGGCCGGCTGGCACCGTATGACCTGCTGATTTTTCTGGGATACGTGAATCAGGTTTACGCCCCGCTGCAGTCGATCAGCGGAAGCGGGGCGAGCATTCAGGGCGGAGTCGCCAGCGTGCAGCGCGTTTTCGACGTGCTGGATCGCGATTCCGACATCAAGGATGCGCCCAATGCCACGCACCTGCCGCGGCGGCCGCGCGTCCTGATGCTGCGCAAAGTCGGCTTTGAGTATCGGCCCGGCGAGCCCGTGCTGCTTGACGTTGACGCGACGATCAGCCCGGGGCAGATGGTCGCGTTCGTCGGCTCCAGCGGAGTGGGCAAGACCACGCTGCTCAGTCTCCTGCCGCGGTTTTACGATCCGACTTCCGGTTCCCTGACGCTCGACGACATCGACATCCGCACGGTCAAGATCAAGGGCACCTCCGCGCTCACGTCGCCCTGGTGCTGCAGGAAAACCTGATTCTCCCGACGACGGTTGCCGAGAACATTTCCTACGGCCGGCCGCAGGCGACGCAAGGGCAGATCGAGGAGGCGGCGCGTCTGGCCGGGGCCGCGCCCTTCATCGAAAAGCTGCCGCAGGGATACCAGACGGTCGTCAGCGAAAGCGGCGGGAATCTCTCCGGCGGCCAGCGTCAACGCATCGGCATCGCACGCGCGCTTCTCACCGAGGCCCCGATCATGGTCTTCGACGAGCCGACCAGCGCCCTCGATCCCCAGCACGAGGCCCTGATCACGCGGACGCTGCAAGATCTCAAGCGGCAGCGCACGATCGTTGTGGTGAGCCATCGCCTCAGCACGGTGATGGATTCCGATCAGATTTTCGTGATGGACGAAGGCCGGATCGTCGAGCGCGGCAGACATGACGAGCTGCTCGCGCGCCGCGGAGCGTATTTCGCGATGGCTCAGCAACAGTTGAAGGTGCAGGCGCCGACGGCGGTGTAGCGGCCGTTTTAGCCGGCCCGCTCGCGGGCCGTGTTTGCGGACAATCGGAATGGCGTCGAACGCGGCCCGCAGGCGGGCCGGCTAAAAATGTACTTTTGCTTGACATCCAAGACATGGTGTCTTATCCTGTCCAAAGACATAACGTCTTGGAGCTGACGCATGCCACGCACGCCACAACATGTCACCGACGCCGAGCTCTCGGTCCTCTTTGAATTGTGGCAGGTTCCCGACGCGATGATCCGGGAGTTGGCCAACCGGCTCTATTCCGGCGGAGAGGCATGGCAATATGCCACGGTACAGAAGCTGTTGGAGCGGCTACAGGACAAGGGGTATGTGCGGCGCTTGCCGGCGACGTTGCCGGCCCGGTTTGCCGCGGCCGTGGGACGTGACGAACTGATCGGGCGGCTGCTGCGGGCGATGGCCGATCGATTGTGTGAGGGATCGCTGGCCCCGTTGCTGATTCAACTGGTGCGGAGCCAGCCGATGAGCGCTGCCGAGCGACAGGGTTTGCGGCAACTGATCGACCATCTGGACGCCAAGGCGCGCAAGCCCGGCGGGGCGAAGGAGCGAAAATGAACATTCTGCTGCAACTGCTGTTGAGCAATATGGTGCTGGCGGCGGGTTTGGCGGTGCTGGCGCTGGGGGCGGGGTGGCTGCGCCGGCCGGCACTGGCGCATGCGCTGTGGGTGCTGGTGATGCTGAAGTTGTTGACGCCGCCGGTGTGGCGCGTGCCGATTCCGGCACCCCTGCGGCCGCCGGTGGCGGTGCACGTGATGAGGCAGCCGGATGTCCAGGCGGGTGACGCCGCTGCGATCGGGTCCACACCGGCCACCATTGGGCGTATTCCATCGCCTCCGGCGGCTGCTTCTTCGCCGGCGCCGTCACAGCCGTCGATTCTATCGAACCTGTCGCCGGGGCCGGTGCTGCTGGGACTTTCGGTGGTCGGGTCGGCAGTGTGGATCGCCGTTGTGATGGTGCGTCTGGGGCGGTTTCATCGGCTGCTGCGGCTGGCGATAGCCGTGGAGGCCGACGTGCAGCGGGAGATTGCTCAACTTGCCGTGCGGCTCGGGCTGAGCAAGGCGCCGCGGGGATATTGGCTGGAGGGGACGATAGGGCCGATGGTCTGGCCGTGGCTGGGCGAAGCGCGGCTGCTGTTGCCGCGACGGCTTTGGGACAATCTCAGCGCCGAGCAGCACAGGACGTTGCTGATCCATGAGTTGGCGCACCTTCGCCGACGAGACCACTGGGTGCGAGCGGTCGAACTGCTGGCGATGGCGGTGTACTGGTGGAATCCGCTGGTGTGGTGGGCGAGGCGTGAACTGGAACGTAACGAAGAGCAATGCTGCGATGCCTGGGTGGTCTGGGCGATGCCCCAGGCCCAGCGTCCCTATGCCGAGGCGCTGGTGGACACCCTGGATTTTTTGGCCGGGGTTGGAATGGGGCTGCCGCCGGCGGCCAGCGGGATGGGGCAGTTACGCCATCTGGAAAAGAGGATCGTCATGATCGTGGGCCAAGGGCCGCCCAAGTCTTTGTCGTGGGCAGGTTGGCTGCTGGTGGCAGGCTTAGTGGCGGTATTGCCTTTGACGCCCGTGTGGGGGCAAGCGTCCGCGGCCGCCACCGCGCAAACCGCCACCGCGCTGCCGGCGGCCCCTGAGGTTTTCGTTCGCCTGGTGATTGACAAGGACCGTATGACATTTGAAGGCCGGGAGGTGACGACAGCCGATCTGCCAGCAGCGATTGCGAAGGTCGCCAAGCCCCAACTGACGTGCCTGCAACTGGCGGAGGCATCGGATCAGGTGACCTTAGCCCAATGTAATCCGCCAACCGAGGCCGCGATTCGCGCCGCCCGCCGCGCCGGCTTCGCAGCCGTCGAAAAGCTCGGGGAACAACCGCTTGGTTCGATGGGATCGTCGGACGAACTCTGGGATAACCGCGCAAATCTCCTGGCCGTCAGACCTCCCCGGCCATCCCTGCAGCAGATGCGGCCGGTGCGGGTGGTCATTTCCGCCGATCGCACCAGTTTCCAAGGCGCACCGACGACGCTGGAACAGTTGCCCCACCTCTTGGAGAAGCTGCCGGATCGCGGCCACACCGTGCTCGAAATCGCCACGACCGACGAGAACGTGACTATCGGCAGACTGCGCCTGGTCTCGACGATAGCCAAGGCGGCGGGATTGGCAGATTATGCTTTCGTGGGCGCTCAGCCGCTCAATTCGAAGGCGTCGGCCAGCGATTTCGCCCCTTCCGGCGAGAGGCTCGGTGCCAGCGGCCGGCGACCGAGTGGAAACTGCTCCATCGTCGGAAAGGTCGTGGCGGAGGCGACGGGACAACCCATTGCCCAAAGCGATGTCCTCCTGTTCTCCGAGGACAGGTACGATTCTATAGGCATCGAGCCGAACGCCGATGGATCCTTCGTCTTCAAGGATATTGCGCCGGGGACGTACTCGCTTTGGGTGCAGGGAGCTCCGGGCTACCAAGTCAGCAAATACAACCCCAACGGAAGCAAGGCGCAGTTTCCCGAATTCAAGCTCAAGCCGGCTCAAAAACTTCAGGGCCTGCTGTTCACACTGAAGCCTGCATTTCGTATTACTGGAAAGGTATTGGATGAGGCCGGACGGCCCCTCGCCACCCTTCATGATGGAAGTGGCCCGACCGTTCTGGCGTGGGAACAACAGGCGGACCCGGACCGCGCCAGATTTATTATTGCTTGTCAGACTCAGGTATTCGCTGGCGGCTACACGCTCGACGGCTTGGATGGCAGCCCGGTTTACGTCATGGCGATCGACTTTGGGGCTTGGAAACATGATGACGCCTATCCGCCGTGCTATTATCCCGGCGTCTTCTCCCGCGCCGCCGCGCAATTGATTCGCTTCGGAAGCGATCGCGAGGTCACCGGCATCGACATCCACCTCCGCAAAACCGGCGGCTTGGTCCTGCAGGGCCAAGTGACCGACAAGACCACCGGCAAGCCAATTTCAGATGCCATGATTGTTGTCCTGCACAATGACATGCTGTTCGATAGGGTTCTGGGGTATACGGGTAAGGATGGGACATACCGCATCGAAGGGCTGGGAGAAGGCGATTGCAACGTCAACGTGGATGCGACACCGGCCGGCTTTGTACGGTATCGCAAGACCATCAACCTGGCGGCCGGCGCCGCACCGGCGCAGTTGGATTTCGCGCTGCGCGCGGGGCAACCGTCCGGGGCAAGTTCGTTCGTGCCGACGGAACCCCGGCCCAGATCGTTCCCCACTCCGCATTTGGTGGAGCGACGGTCGGCAAGTCGGATCAGGGGTCTTCCTACAGCGGCTTCCCCCACCGGCATGTCCCTGACTACATCGGCCATCAAGACCCCGTGTTCTACGAGCCGGGAGACGGTCCGTACAACCGGAGCCCGATGTTCTTCCCCACCGCCGACTCCTTCATGCTGCTGGGCGTGATGCCTGGCAAGGCAGGCTTGTATTTCGACCCCAAGACTCCCGGCCAGCGCGTCGCAAAGATACTGCTGAACGGCAAGCGACTCCCGGACTTCCTGATCGATGTGACGGCCGGGCAGACCATCGACGGAGTGGCGATCGAACTTCAGGACCAATCGGCGGGAACCACCGGCCACAAGTGATCGCCCGCGGGAATCTTTCCGAGGGTCAGCGCCAGCGCCTCGGCATCGCACGCGCGCTTTTGACGGAGGCCCCGATCGCGCGTAGGCCGCCGTTTATTTTAGCCGGCCCGCCTGCGGGCCGCGTTTGCTGACAATCGGATTGGCATCGATCACGGCCCGCAGGCGGGCCGGCTAAAATAACCCTGGCGCCAAAATCGAGCGAAGCGCACCAAGCCCTACCCCTGCCTCGTCTTTTCCTGAAAGAGAAACTTCGTCGCACCGATGCTGATTTGATCGCCTTGGCGTAATTCTCGACGCGTGATCGGCAGGCTGTTGACCAGCGTCGCTCCGCCGAGCGGCAGGTCTTCGATTTCGATCCTTCCTTTGAGCAGATGAATTGCCGCGTGGCGGCGGCCGACCTTGGGATCGCGGAAAAGATAAATCTGGCAATCCGGAGCCGAGCCGATGTACGTCGGGTTGCGGTAAAGGATGAACTGCTTTCCCTTGATGACGCCGGCCGTGACTCGCAGCCAGCCGGTGCGTGCGGCGCGTTCGATGATCCCGGTCGCGGCGCCGGTGACCAGGCCGATGCAGCCAATCGCCGCCAGCCGCCCGATCTCGGGGCTGCCGGTGAGTTGGGAGAAGGGATCGAGCAGAATTCCGCCGACGAATCCGCCGAGCGCGCCGCCGGCCACGCCGATGTAGAATCGCTTGCGATTCTTGGCCACCACGCCGGGCGCGATCGCCACGAAACAGCCGAGAACGGCCCAGCTCATCGATTGGGCGAGGTATTGGCGGAGGATGCCATGCTCGGCGCCGCCGATGACGCGATAGATCCGATCGACGACCAGCGAAGCCGCCAGCCCGCCGAGCAAACCCAGGCCGGCTCCGATCGCCCCGTTCTTCACCGCCGCGTGGACGTTCCGGTCGATCACGGGTTCGGCGATGCTGAGGCACACCGAGATGAACAAGCCGCACAGACCGAAGCCGATGATGTGAGTGATCAGGTCTTTCCAGTGATCGGCGCGGGCGATCGCGTCGAGTCGCGCTTGCTTTTGGTCGCCTTTCAGCGAGGCGTCGAGTTCGATGGCCAGATAGGGATTGTTACCGGTGGTGACGAGGATGCTATGGATCGCGGCCTCGGCCTGCCGGGGCGTGATGCCATAGCCATTGGGGGACGATCGCACGGTGGCGCGAATGTCCCGGACATAGGTCATGGCCCGATCGGCCTGCTGGACGAGATCGGGCTTGAGATGCATCAGCGCCACGCCGGCCCACGCCAGAACGCCGCCCAGGAGACCGAAAGCGGCCAGAAGGAAAATCGAGTTGTACCAGATGGACGCTCGATCCGTTGCCTCGACGCGCAGATCGTCCACGGTCATCTGCGCATAACGGCGATTGCGCACCATCGCCTGTTGCTGGTGAACGTGCTTCTCGACCTTGGAGGTCTTCAGATCGCTCCACGAAATTCGGATCGGTTCGTCGGCCATGTTGGAAGGACAAAAAGGAAGGTTCATCCGGCGGTGATTTCGGGCTGCAAGCGCAAAACGTCGCCGTCCTTCACCCCGGCATCCGCCAGCGTCTGCTCGTCGAGCAATTGCTTTCCCGACCCGCGGTGGTGGAATTTGTAGCTCAGAGGCTGACCATCGGGGGCAAATTGCGGGAACATCATCTTCTCCAGCAGCACCGCCAGCAGGCGATTCACCGGCGCATCCGCCGGCATCTCCACGGTCTGGCGTTTGTTGCCCGTGGCATCCCAAACCTGCACCGTCACCATGGCCATCAGAAACTCCCGATTGCAGCGAGTCCTTTTACAGCGCCACCATTCATTTTCGCCATTTCAAAGTGGGGACGCCAGCAAAAATTGGGCCGCCAATTGGCAGCTTGGGCCATTTTTACGGCTCGCACGGCATGGCCGGCGGAATAAAAGGCGGATTCTCGGGCGCGGCACGCGATTGGCCTCGTCTTATAGGCGAAGTACGATCGCCAAACGAGGGCGGCGGGAGCGACATCATGAAACGTCACGGATTCACCCTGGTGGAACTGATCGTGATCCTCTTTGCGATGCTGATGGTGGGCGCGTTCGCCCTGGCGGCCGTGGAAAAACTGGACAACGCCAGAACGCGGGTGAAATGCGCCAGCAATCTGCGCCAGATCGGGCAGGCGATTCTGCTCTATTGCACCGACAATCGTGGGCCGTATCCGAGGACCAAGTACGATCCAACTCAAGCGGATCATCCCACGATGTACACCGGCGTGAACGATGGCAATCCCTTCGGAGCCCGGGGTCCCGATGCCAATGATGTCAGCGCCGCGATTTATCTGCTGCTTCGCAACGAAGACGTCACCAGCGCCGTGTTTGTCTGCCCAGCGACGGCGGCGAGACCTTACGAATATGGAGGCGGAATCCACACCGCGCTCGATAAATCGAATTTCCCCTCCGCGGACTTCCTGAGCTACAGCTATGCCAATCCATATTCCTCGAAGCAGGCGGCGGACCTGGGGTACAACCTTGATTTGAACAAAACTGCGCCTGATTTCGCGGTGATGGCGGACATGAATCCAGGAAGCGATGCCCTGACGAAGCTGACGACCAATATGCCGCCCTCCGAACTGCGGAAGGGTAACTCGCTCAACCACAGCGGGGATGGGCAGAACGTGCTGTATGGCGACGGGCACGTCGAATTCCAGGATTCGCCCCTGTGCGGAAAACATCGCGACAACATCTACACCTATGGCGACAGCGGATTCGACCCCGCAACCCATGCCCCTCGCCCGACCGGCGGAGCGGGCATACTTGGTTCGCCTGTTGGGCCAGGCGACAGCGTGCTGCTGCCGGCGCTGAACGTCCAGCAAACGGTCGTGGCCCAATCGCCGCCCGTTGCGGTCACGCCAAGCCCCGTCCCGCCGGCAATCGACGAAGGCACGGATTTCCTCGCCTGGGCGCTTTGGCTATTGGGCGCTTGCATCCTGGCGGCAATCGGATTGGCGGTCTTTGCGGCCGTTCAAAGGCGCAGGAACTCCGCCCCATCCGGCCGCGGATGACGAAAATCACTCGCCTATTGTCAACGGGCTAACCTAAACGCTCTTGACCACTTCGATGATCGCCTGGGTCTTGATGACCATTTGGTTCTCATCGAAGAGATGGAAGCTCTGGACGAGCAACTCGTGGCTGCGCCGCTCGATGTCCAGCACGCTCAGCGAACCGCCGGAATCCTGCTTGCCGGGGCTCTCCGCCGTCATCAGCTCGCGCTTGGCCGCGTAGCAAGAGATTTCGTGCTTGGTGGCATCGTACAGCGTCTGGGTGAGCTGCTCTTCCTGGGTGCTGATCATGTAACGGATGTTGCCATAGGTGTCTTCGTGGTACTTCTCGCCTCGGCACGGGGTCGAGAGCAGAAGACCGCGATCCGTCATCGGCTCGCTCTTGGTGACGATCACCTCGGTCAGCGTATTCTTCCCCGCGATCAGGCTGATCACATGCCCGCCTTCCACCAGCCAGATATCGGCTTCATAGGCGCGGCGGCTCACCCGCTCCGACGCCAGGATACGGAACAACTCCGGATGCAGCGTGCGCTGGTAAAGAAGGAGGGTCAAACCCCCCGTTCGACGTTGCTTGGTACGGTTACTCATAGCGTCCCTGCTCTTTCCAGAAGGGGATCGCCCCTTCACGTTTTGACAAACGGAACGAAGGGTTCCATTTTGCCAGAGCCTTACATCTGTGCGGATTAACATGCTCGCCACAGGCGAGAGTTTCAGGAAAGTCAGGCATCCTGCCTGCGCTATCCTGATCCGCCATGCGAAGCACGACCCGCCCACGAAGGCGGGTCATCCACCGAATTCTTAAGCCGCGACAATCGCCGGCCTCGAATCCGAGAACGCGAAATATTATAGAAACTTAAACTGGAAAATGTTGAAAATAATCGGATGTTAATGTGGGGCAAATGCCTGCACTGTAACGATCGTTATGTCATAAGCTATGTGGCATCCAGCCGTTACGCCAAATCCTCGCGTGAGAAACAATCCCGCAAAATAGATTCCCGCAACTGTTCGAAAAATGAAGCTTCGCAGTTGAAATGCCTCCGAACCCAAGTAATGGTATAGCGAAAATGCCGCTGCCGAAATCAACACCATTAGTAGATTAGACAAGGACTTATGAACAATCAACAGGTCAGCCAGAACCATCGAAATCAGCGTCATCAGGACCAGGCGGAAAACAAATTCCTCATAAATTCCTGCTCCCAATGATAATACGGTGTTATCACGCCACTGGCTGGCATCGGCGAACAGCGGGACGTGAATGTTCCACCGCGCCACCCCAGCCCCCAGCGCCAGCAACGGAATCGCCAGCATCCAGCTTTCCAGCAGCATCCCCCACAGCGTTTCCAGACGCACTTTCCACGGGTCTTTCCGCACGATATGCCAAACCAACAGGATTCCCATCACGAAGAGGAACGGAATGAACCGGCCGGTCGCCCCAAGCTGGTGAAAAAACAGCTCCAGCATCCTGAACGCGATCGGGTTGGCGGGGTGCAGGCTCGTGCCGATCTGAAACAGCACCATTGCCGGCAGAAGAAATGCCAGGCTATGCAGCGGCAACTCCGAGCGTTTGAAATAGGCATTCAACCACCTGCCGGCGGAGCCGCCGGCGGAATCAGCGGCGGCGGGGCGTGTGGCCGCGGCTCGGGTCATCGTCCTTCCCCCGCGGCCGACTTTTCGCTGGGAACCTCAACCGGCTGCTGAAGGATCTTGGTCAATCGGATGGCGCGCTTGCCTCGATATTGACCGTACTGGGCCAGGAACTTGTTCTTACCCTCCACCTGAATCACGACATCCTCGGTTGATTCCCGTTCCGTGGTGATCAAATCCCCGGGCTGAAGCGTCAGCAGGTCGTTCAGCTTGATCGTCGTCCGCGCCAGAAAGGCCCGAAGCTCGATCGGCGCGTTGCTGACGTTCTGCGTGAGCCGCCGCAGGTGATCTTCCTGCGAACCCTTGCGGTGATAGCTGAACCAGTTCTGCGTCGCCAGCATTCCCATGATCGGTTCGATCACGTTGTACGGTATGCACAAGGCCATGGTCCCAGCCCGGCCACCCATCTTCAGCTCGAATCCGACCACCACAACCGTTTCGTTCGGCGGAACGATCTGCACGAGCTGCGGATTGCTCTCGAAATCCTCCACGCGGAACGTCACCGGCGTGAGATTGCTCCAGGCCTCGGAAAGATGATGCGTCGCCCGGTCCGTGATCCGCTGCACCAGCCGCTGCTCGATCTGCGTGAGCGGCCGCTGCGGGATGAACAGTTCGGCATTGCTCCCCCCCAGCAGCCGATCCACGATCGGATAAATAATCAGCGGGCTGATCTCCAAACAAAGTTGCCCGTCCAGATGCTCAGCCTTGAGGAGATTAAAGCAGGTAGGATTCGGCAGCGAGTGAATAAACTCGCTGTAGGTCAATTGTTCGATATGGGCAACGGAAACTTCAACGATGGTGCGCAGGTAACCGGAAATAGCCGCCCCGAAGTTCCGCCCGAACCCTTCATGCAGGGCGGACAGGGCTCGCATCTGGTCCTTGCTGACGCGCTCGGGGCGCTTGAAATCGTAAACCGATACGTCCAGCGGCGCCTTGCTTTTGGCCCCCGCAGCGGCCGCCGCCGGTTCCTTCTGCCCAGCCGCGCCGTTATCCACGGCCGCCAGCAGGGCATCGACTTCAGATTGATCCAAAACGTCGCTCAAACTCGGCGGCCTCCCTGCCGTGGAATTCCGTATGTATTATCGGACATCCCCGCGAAATTACTACAGCCCGGAAGATTTGCCGGAATTAGGCCGGGAAATTGAAGATTCACCGCCCGCGAGTGCGCTCGAGACGCGGAGAACCGCGCGGAAAACAGGATTTCACCAGTTCTCGCGCGACCCACGCCGGGAGGTCTGGTCTGTCACGTGTTCAACTGCCTGAACCTGCAACACACGCGGAATCCGCGTGTCCAGCCGACACGATATGGCGAAATCGAATCGCGTCCTCTTTAATTGCTCCAATTATGAATGTCCGCTTTCCTGCCCGTGCCTGGATCCATCATCCTTCGCGTCCCGGTTTTTTCTCAATTCCGCTGGTTGAAGCGAGAATCTCTTGTGCCGCGATGCGGGCCTCCGCCATAAGGTTGAACTCAGGCTTCAGCCTCCTCCGTAACGTTTCAGTTGGAAGGTTGCGAAATCTTCGCCGGTATATTTCGATTTCAAGGAAATCCAGTCCCTGTTTCTTGTATTCCATTCCCGTCCGTTGCATTCCGCATTCAGGACACCGTTGCGGAGTGGCGCTTAGGTTATAGCCGCAGTTGGAACAAAGGTCTTCTCTGACTCTCCAGATATAATGAATCGCTTCGCAGCGAATGGGGTACCAAAGGCAAACGATTGGCATGACGACGTTGCCGATCCATATTAGTAGCATCCCGTGCAACCGGTCGATTGAAAACACAGCCAAGTAATAAAGACAGAGGGCGGCTACGCCGAGGCCCCTCCAGCTTCGGGGAACATGCTGCCTCGCCTTGCGGCAGCATTTTGCCCAGAATTCGCGCCGCTCCGGTTCCGGCATGTCCTCTAGCTCAGAAGGCGGCGGTCCGTACAAGTTCATTTTGCTCATAGCCTCTGGCCAAAATGAGCAATTGGCCGAGATTCCGCCATTGACGTTTGGCCCTAGACGGCCGTGGCGTACGCTCGCGATCATACATCGATTCCAGTTGACCACAATTGATTTCCAGCGAAGAAAAGAAGCGAACAATTGGGAGAATTCGAGATTTCCAACTCCATATCGAAGTGACAAGATTTGAATGCCAGACGCGCGCGAAAAATCCCATCGAATCCGTTCCAATCAAATGCCTCCGCCGCTTTCTCAGCGTTCTCCGCCCTCTCGAGCGAAGCGGGCGGTAAATAGTCTGCGCCCAAAAAAACTCTAAATTCTTCCCGTGAAATAAACCTGCTGTTAGGGAACTGTGCAGCATGCGTCGGGTTCGCAATCTCGCTTAAACCCAAGGAGAGATTCCCCATGTCCGCCGATTCCGTCGCCAATGACAAATGACCATCCCCGCGAAGCCCCGCAATAGCCATTTCTAGAAGCCCTTATGTATGATCGGCGGAATATGAGCCGGCGGATTCGAGTTGGAGTCATCGGTTGCGGGGCGATCAGCGGATGCTATCTGCAAACCAGCCGAAGTTTTCCCATCCTGGAGATCGCGGCCTGCGCGGACTTGGATCGCCGGGCGGCGGAGAAACGGGCGGCGGAATTCGATGTGCCGAGGGTTCTGGAGGTGGAAGAACTGCTGAGCGACGATTCGATCGACATCGTGCTGAACCTGACGATTCCCAAGGCGCATGCGCCGGTGTCGCTGGCGGCGCTGGAGGCGGGGAAACACGTTTACGTCGAGAAGCCGCTGGCCGTCACACGCGAGGATGGAAAGGCGATCCTCGGTGCGGCCAGGAAGCGGAAACTTTTGGTCGGATGCGCGCCCGATACGTTTATGGGCTTTGGACTTCAGACCGCCCGCAAGGCGATCGACGATGGATTGATCGGCCGGCCCGTGGCGTTCACGGCCTACATGATGTGCCCGGGTCACGAACACTGGCATCCCAGCCCGGAGTTTTACTACGAGGTCGGCGGCGGGCCGATGCTGGACATGGGTCCGTATTACCTGACGGCGCTCTTGAATTTCCTGGGCCCGGTGAAGCGGATCATGGGTCTGGCGTCGGTGGCGATTTCCGAGCGGACGATCCTCAGCGAGCCGAAGAAGGGCAAGAAGATTCGCGTTCAGACTCCGGACCACATCACCGGCTCGATCGAGTTCGAGCAAGGTGCGGTGGGAACGATCGTAACGAGCTTCGCGACGCGCTTCGCGCAATATGATGGCCAGACGCCGATCACGATTTTCGGGACCGATGGAACGCTGCTGTGCCCGGACCCCAACGCCTTTTGCGGTTCGGTCAAGCTGCGGAAGAACGACGATGCGGATTTCCGGGAGCTGCCGCCAATCTTTCCGCATCAATACGAGCGTTCCGTGGGCTTGGCGGACATGGCCGGCGCGATCCGGAAGGGCCGGCCGATGCGCTGCGGCGGCGAGCAGGGATTCGCGGTCCTGGATCTCATGCTGGGATTCCTGGATTCATCGCGGGATGGCAAGGCGTATCGCCCGATCACGCGATATGCTCGGCCGGCGCCTCTGCCGCTGGGGGCGGAATTCGGGGTGATGGATGAATGAGTTGGCCGCGGTTCCACGACAGCCAAATACGCGCTCCCCTTCGGGTCGCGGCTAAACGACGGTTCAGAAACCACGCGCGTGCGCTTCGCGAGGGAGGTTTTCCAGCAGTCCGGCAATGGTCATCTGCAACACGGGATGCACGGCTTCGGGGGCGATTTCGGCCAGCGGCTGCAAGACGAATCGCCGCTCGTGCATCAGCGGATGCGGGACCACCAATTCCTGGCTGCTGATGATCTGATCGCCGTAGAGCAGCAAGTCCAGGTCGATCGGGCGCGGCTCCCACCGCTGGCGTCGAACTCGGCCAAGCTGACGCTCGATTTCCAGCAGTCGATGCAGCAATGCGTGCGAGCCGAGCGTTGTCTTCAGTTCGGCAGCCGCGTTGAGGAAGGGGGGCGAGTTCGGCGGCCCGCCGACGGCTGGATTATCCAGCAGCGACGACACGCGGACGATGGAGATTCCGTCGGTCTGCATCAACTGGGAAAGAGCGGAGCGGATATTTTGCTCGCGATCGCCGAGATTCGCCCCCAGGGCGACGTAAGCCGTGATCTCCGCCGGTTGCCGCATCCCATCAGCCTACACTCTTGTCCGGAATTGGGGGAGAGCAAGGAAATCCGAAACCAGAAACCAGAAACCAGCGTTCGACAGGCTCACGTCCTGAGCCTGTCGAACGCTGGTTTCGGATTTTCCCTCATCCGCCCATGTCGTAGAAGAATTCCTCATGAACGATCTTTCCGTTCTTGGCTGTATATAGCGCGGCTTCGTCGAGGGTTATTCGCTTTCCGGCCATGGGGCCGGATTTCGGCGTGACCTCGTAGGTGAAGCGCACGATGAACCGATCTCCATGCGGCCAGGGGCCGGCTACTTCGGCCTTGTGGATCTGGTGGTTCTTATCAAACCACTCGGCCTTTCCCTTGATCGCCGCCAAACCTTCCATCCGCTGCGGCATCGAAGGGCCGCCGTGCGCCTCGATGCTGACGATCTTGGGATCGTAAAGAGTTTCCATCGCTTCCATCGCCTTGCCCTGGCGACACAGATCGACCAGTTTTTTCGCGACTTCCATCGTGCTGCTCATGGGATCGTCTCCTTTGGGTTGGGTGTGCGAGAATACCACTTTTCGCGGCGCGCGCCATCGGCAAAAATGCGGGTATTTGTTGGAGGATCAATAAACCAGCAAAAGCGGGTCCCGGTTTGGGCCTCTTCCATCCCGATCAATCAATTCCCCAGCTTCGATTTGGCATCCTGGAGCTTCTGCTGCTCGTCGCTCAGCATTTGCTTGAATTCAGCGGTGTCCGCAGGTTTGACGACGCCGCGGCCGAGCAGGTTAGTCATTAGCTCAATCTTTCCACTGGAAATCGCAGCTTGTTCCCGGGCCGAGATGTTTTGTGCCTCGGCCGGATGATTCACTCCCCACCAAATGCCCAGGCCGGCGCCGGCCAGGAAGACCACGAGGTGCAAAATGAGTTTCATTGGCGCTCCTCTGATGTTGGTGTTCTCGAATTGTCAGACACCTGTCAACTGAAGTCGGCAGGCCGCGCCGGGCGCGCTTATTTCACTACCGGAAGGGCGCGGCGATCCTTTTCTATTTTCTCCCAGCCGCTGCCCAGGTCGCCGATCGGGTCCGGCGGAAGGATGTCCACCTTCTTTTCGCCCAGCTTCGCTTCGCCGCGCTTGACCTTCCGCTCGAATTCCCGGCACTCGATCAGGAGCCGCTCGAGTATCTGTTCCTCCGGCACGTTGGCGACGCGCTCGCCCTGGACGTAAATGATTCCCTTGCGATCGCCGGCGAAGATGGCGATGTCAGCCCCTTCACACTCGCCGGGGCCGTTCACGACGCATCCCATCACCGCCACCTTCATCGGCACGGTGATTTCCTTGGCCAATTGCTGGCGCACGTCCTGGACGAGTTTGAAGAGGTCCACCTGAATCCGGCCGCAGGTCGGGCAGGCGATCAATTCCGCCGCCACGCGCGTTCGCAGGCCCAGGACGTATAGCAATTCCAGGCCGTCTTCGACTTCGTAAACCGGATCGTTGGCATAACTGATGCGGATCGTGTCGCCGATTCCGCTGCACAGCAGATGCCCGAGCGGCACGACCGATCGAATCGTTCCCGTTTCCTTCGGCCCGGCGTGGGTGACGCCCAGGTGCAGCGGATAGTCGAACCGCTGGCTGATTTCACGATAGGCGTCGATCACCACTTCCGGATCGATGCTCTTGGCGCTGATGACGATGTCGTGGAAATCCTCTTCATGGAAGATGTCGAGATACTCTTCGAGCTTGGCGACCATGATCGCCAGGAGATGGCCGTTTTTATTATTGGAAAAGACGCCGCCCAGTTCCTTCATGCGCTTTTGCTTGTCTTTTCGCTCGATGATGGAGCCTTCATTGACGCCGATGCGGATGGGGATTTTCTTCGCCTTGCAGGCCTGAATGACGTCCTTGACCTGCTGGCGGTCGTTGATATTGCCGGGGTTGAGGCGGATTTTGTGGATGCCGGCTTCGATGGCTTCCAGGGCCCGCTGAAAATGGAAATGCACGTCCGCGACGATGGGGACGCTGACGCGCGGCAGGATTTCCTCAAGAGCGGAGGTGTCTTTTCGTTCCGGCACGGCCACGCGGACGATATCCGCGCCGGCCGCCGCCATCCTGTTGATCTCCGCCACGCATTTGTCGATTTCCCAGGTATATCCGGAGGTCATGGTTTGGACGGCCACCGGGGCGTCGCCGCCGATGCCGACGAAACCATGCGATTTATCACCGATGACAACTTTGCGCGTCTTTCGTCGAGGGACCATCCAGGCTCCAAAAAAGCGAAAAAACCAACCGCAAATGCTAGAAGACCCGTGCAACGTCGTCAATGCCAGAGGGGGGCTCGGGAGGGTATTTCAGTTCTCCGCTTGCAGGGCAAAGAAAACCACCGCGAAGACCCGAAGATCGCGAAGAAAGCGCGAAGAAAGCCGAGTCGGCGGATTGGTTGCATCGTTGTCGCTGCCGCAAATTTCAATTGAGCACGCTAGTCCGAGCGAAAGTCGGGCTGCCAAATTCTTCTAAATGATTCATATCCAAGCGGAGGGCGGTCTCCCCGGAACGTATCTTCGCAGTCCAGAATCACACAGGTTTCTGTCCCTCCAAACTCGGGCCCTCTCAAACCCCGCCCAATGATTTGCTCATAAAGGACACGGCTCACCGTGGGGCGAGCCATAACGATATGGGTCACGCGAGGCGCGTCGAATCCCGTGGTTAGCACTTCGCAGTTACATAGAACTCTAATCTTTCCTTCTTTGAACTCAGCCACAACCTGACGGCGTGTTACCTCGCGCGTGTCGCCGCTCACAACTGCCGCCGTGATACCTTCCCGACGAAGTAAATACGTCATGCACTCGGCGTCTCGAACGGTCGGACCAAAGTACAGAATTGAATAAACTGGTTTCTCGGCCAGGGGCAGCAACCGTTTTAGAATCGCCAGTCGGCGGGTCGCATTATCGGCCTTCACCGCCATAGCCCGATCAATTCTCTCCGAGTCTTCTTCGGAGAGTAAGCCTTCGGCCGGCACGTCGGGGATTCGAATCGTCGTGGGAGTCCGGATCGTCTCAAGCACGGGTCGCGCCAGAATGCGCATCTCCTGGAGCTTTTGTCGAGGATTTACACCGAGGGTCTTCGAAGGTTCAATCAGCTTCCGAAAATCTCCTTTAACTCCCTCGTGCCCTCATCAGGGTCATCTTCGACGTATTCCATGCGGAATGGAGTGGCTGTCAAACCCACGACGGAGACGGGAAGATCGGCGGCCGTGAGACCGGTTAAGATGCGACGGTAAGAGGGAGCGGCGGCGCGATGAGCCTCATCGACCAGCAGCAGACCGAGAGCGTGCCTCAAATGCTCGACAACAGGTTCGCTTCCTTGGATGTGGCCGTCGAGAAGATTGATTATGCGCTGCGGAGTCGAAATGAGTGCGCTTGGTCCGCTCATGGATTGTTGCAGCTTTTCGCGGTGCCTGGCCAAGTCTTCTGTGTACCGACCCCAAAATCGAACCAAAAACAGCGGGCAGAGGTTTTCCGATGCTTCCCAAACCTGTTTGAAGCACGTGTACGCCTGCTCGCATAACTCTTCGGTATGCGCTAACCACAGAATGGTGCCTGTATTGGTGGTTTTGGCGACGATATCGTAGCGGGCGGTTGACCAGTCGCGGATAGCTTCGACGGCGACGCGCAGTCTTTCCCGCGCCGGTAGGCAATGTGACGATGGCGCGCTCCCCGGGCGTCCGAAGACGCTCCAGCAACGCGTCCTTCACTTCCATCTGGAAATCGCGCAGACCACGAAGCCTGAATCTTCCTTCCAGGTACTCATAATCCGGCAAAATGTCCGGCGTTGGGATGCCTGCCATGTCGCGAGGAAAGCCCGTTTGAATTACGAAGTTAATCGCGGTGTCCTTGCCAGGGTGCCATCGCTTGGGGCAATCCACTCGGCAAGCTCTGGCTATTAATTCTCTGGCATTTGACTCGCAAAATAGATCAAATTTGTGTTGAAGCACGAGCGCTGCTGCCATCTGCGGTTTCGTGGCATTCCGGTCAACGCCGGTTTCTTCCTGGCGTGCGCGGCGAATCACTTGAACCAGTGGTCCTAGCAAGTCTTTTAGTTGCTTTTCAGAGAGTAGTTCCGTCAGGCGCTGGACTGCCCGCCGTTCCCATTCTGTTCTCAGCAGTAGTTCACCATCAGGATCTTCTCGCGGTGGTCTTCCTTGCCGTGGCCCTACAACAAAACCGCCTATTTTTCGGCGACCTTTACGTATTGACTGGTTCTTTTCGAGTAGGCGTTCTTGTAGTTCGCTGTAGTCTTCGTTATCGATACCCCAAGCGTCTCTGATTTCGTTTTTTGACAGTTCTCCCTTGTCCAAGACGGCCCGCTCAATTTCCTCGATAAGATCAAGAGAAAGCTGCGGCTGGTGCTCGACCAACGAAAGTGATGATTGGGCCGCGTTGTCGAATGGAAGCATCAAGGTGTCGTCATTGCTCATCGGTCAGTCCTCAACAACGCGCGGGCACTCAATCTGCTTTGCCGTCCAGCTTCGGTGACCCTCAGTTGGTCTTCTACGCTCGATGTCCCCGCCGCGTCGGTGGGCAATCATTCATAAACATCGGAGGGTTGAAGCATGTGGTTGAACCGTCGTCGGATGGTCCGATATCGTCATGGCGGAAACATGTTTGATTCTGGATAGCCTCGCGACGATATGAGCATGGTGGACCCTTCATGGACCGAGCTTGATGGCAATTTGGAGAGTGAACTTCGTGCCCTCAAGAACTCGGTTAACTATGATCCGGGTTATCGGGTCGTCCCCCAGTCGGAAATTCCAGGCATATTCTCGCTGGCTCTCAAGAATAAGTGCAATAGTGCTGTGGTGATGACTTCAACAGGGGCTCACGGAACAGTGATCTTTGTGTGCAATGCGCTTCGAGTTGACCGGAAGGCCGGGGCGATTGATCAGGAACCGTTTGGCATCGCGTTGTTGTCGTCAACCGGGGCTGCGGGGTCTGGCGTTTTCCTGCACCACGGCAACTGGGAAGGCCGAACTAGCAGGGGCCTGCCAGATCAGTTCTGGGAACAGGTCGCCGCGAGTGGTGTGGGAAACTTCTTCCCCGGAAATCATCTTCCGCTATGTAGTACCGGAGCGTTGAGCAACCTCTCGGGGACGAGCCACGGACACGCGTTTCTAAAAGTCTTTGAGACGCTCAAGCTGAGCGGACAGGTCGGCTGACTCTCAGTATGTTATTTTGCGGCTGGCGTCGCGGATGACCGTCCATCAGGCGAGAATTGAAAGGCCCTGGGGGCCCGGGCGGGGGGCAGCCCAAACTTCCGGGACCGAAGACCGGCCGGAGGACCGGCCGGCTCAATTTCGAAAATGAGCCGGCCGGTCCTCCGGCCGGTTCTTATTGCCCGGATCTTTGGCCGCAGCAAAAACCTCGTGGAGGGCACATGGCCCTTTACCGCCGGGGCCGGCGGCGCATATGATCGCCCCATAGCCCGCTTCAAAGAGCAGTAACATGATCCGTACCAAAATCGTCGCGACATTGGGTCCCGCCTGTGGCGACGTCGAAACGCTTTTTTCGCTGTTCCAGGCCGGCGTCGGTGTTTGCCGGCTCAATTTTTCGCATGGGGATCTGGATAAGCACCTCCTGATGCTCCGCAACATCCGCGAGGCCGCGGCACGCTGGAGCCAGCCCATTGCCGTCCTCGGCGATTTGTGCGGCCCCAAAATCCGCCTCGGTCAGATCGACCATCAGGACGGCTTGGACGGCATGCCCATCGGCGTTGGCGATGAACTGGTCATTCAACGCGGCGCAGTGCGTCGGGAAAGACGGCCGCGTCAGCAGCATTTATGCCAACCTCGTGGACGACGTGCAGGTGGGCCATCGGCTGCTGATCGAAGACGGGTTGCTTCGCTTCATCTGCACGGAGAAAAATTTCACCGAGCTTCGCTGCAACTGCACGATCGGCGGGATCCTCAAAAGCTCCAAGGGGATCAATCTGCCCGATACCAGCGTCAACGTTCCCTGCATCACCAACCGGGATTGGGAATGCGTCGATTGGGCGATCGAAAACGATCTGGATTATCTGGCTCTTTCGTTCGTGCGGTCGGCCGATGATCTGCTCCTTCTGCGCGAGCATTTGCGCAACAAGTCGGCGGACATTCATCTCATCGCGAAGATCGAGAAAGGCGAGGCGCTGCGCACATCGACGGGATTCTGGAAGCGTCGGACGGACTGATGATCGCCCGGGGCGACCTGGGGGTGGAAATGGACGTGGCCGAGGTCCCGATCATCCAGAAGGATTTGGTGCGCCGCTGTCAGGGCGCCGGCAAGCCGGTGATTGTCGCGACGCAGATGCTGCAGTCGATGATCGAGCGGGCCAGCCCCACGCGGGCCGAGGTCAGCGACGTCGCCAACGCCATTTTCGACGGGACCGACGCGGTGATGCTCAGCGGCGAAACGTCCGTCGGCAAATATCCCCTGGGCGCGGTCCACACGATGTCTCACGTCGCCGAGGTGACGGAAGATTATCTGATCCGCTCGACGACGGCGTCGGCGATCGTGTCCAGGGCGGGATCGTCGGCGCTGCGTTTTTCCGCGGCGGTCGCCCGGGGCGTGCTGGAAATCGTCAACGATCTGCACGTCAAGCTCGTGGTGATCTGGAGCCAGACCGGGGCCACCGCCCGCATCTTTTCCAAGGGTCGGTTTCCCGTGCCGCTGGTGGCGCTGTCCAGCGATCACCGGGCGCTGCGGAAAATGGCCTTGCATTTCGGGGTCATTCCGCACGAAATGGCTCCGCCGGAAAAAATGCTCGATCTTGTGGACGGCGTGGACGCGCTGGTTCGCGAGCGGAAGTTCGCCACGCTCGGGGACCGCATCGTCATCGTCGCCGGCGCCGCCCTCGGAACGCCGGGAACGGTCAACGGCATCATCATCCACACCGTCGGGGAGCGCTGGACCGGCGAGGTGGATCATCATCCGGCCGGCGGGCAGGTCGTGGACGCGGCATGGAAATGAAACTCACGCTCATCACGAGTTTGGCGGCGCTGTCGCCTTTGGCGCTATCGCTCCTGGCTGGATGCGCGGGCAATTCGCAGGAACTCCCGTCCACGCGACCCGCGCTGTCGTCCATTCCCGCCGAGCGCGGGACGGCCGACTATTGGCTCAATCAACCCGCGGTAGCTTCGGTTTCAAGCGTGGATTACCAGCGGCTGTGGGCAGCCTGCGGCCAAACGCTCCGCGACGACCAATTCGAAATCGAGCAGGAGGATTATCGCGAAGGCGTTCTGACGACCTGGCCGATGGTTTCCATGCAGTTCTTCGAGTTTTGGCGGAGCGACGCGGGGACGCTGCACGGCGTGATGCTGGATTCGCTGCAAACGATTCGCCGCAGCGTGCGTTTCGAGTCTGTCCCGCAGGCCGGATGGTTCGTACGTGGCGCGTCCGAAGGTACTGATCGAGCAATCGTCGCATCCGGAGCGACGGCTCTCCTCGGTCTCGCAGTACGCCGGCGCGTTCACGGTGACGGCCGAAGCCCCGACGCGCATTAACGAAGAGGGCGCAACTGTACCCAGCCGCTACTGGTACGTCCTGGGCCGCGACGAGGCGATGGAAAAGGAATTGGCCGATTCCGTCCGTGCAAAGCTCCGGGGATGAGTCCCGGCCTACAATGGCTTTATGGAAGCCGGTTATTTCAAGGACAAGTTCGCCCTCGCGTTACCCTACGATCGGTATGTCGAAACCGGCACGGACGAGCAATGGCGACGTTGGAAGCAAGTGTATGACGCCGCGAAGCTCACCGACGCCCAAAAAAAACTCGTGGCCGGCTTCGTGCGGGAAATGAACGTGCTGATCCTCAGCGGAATCTGGTGCGGGGATTGTGTCCAGCAGTGCCCGCTGATCGCCCGAATCGCCGAGGCCAATCCGGGGAAGATTTCGTTGCGGCTTGTGGACCGGGACGAGCATCGCGATCTGGCCGAGGCCTTCCGCATCAACGCCGGAGATCGGGTGCCGATGGCGCTGCTGTTGTCCGAGGATTTTGAACTTTGCGGCGTTTATGGCGATCGCACGATCAACCGCTATCGCGCTGGCCCAGCGTTACCTGGGCGCATCCTGTCCCACCGGCATCGTCGGCCCCGACAAGGACGAATTGAGCGCCACCCTGGCCGATTGGCTCGTCGAAATCGAACGCGTTCAGCTCATGCTGCACCTGAGTCCACGGTTGCGGCAAGCGCACGGGGATTGACGTTATCGGCCCTGGATACGTCGAATCGGGTCCAATAACCCGTCATTAGTTGTCGTTTTGAAGTTCCCGAAGCTCCCATCGGGGCCAGAGGACGATATCCTCTTCGCGGCAGCGTAATCTCTTTTGATGTCTAAGGCAGCGACGATCCTTCTGGCCGGTGGCGGCACCGGCGGCCATCTCTACCCCGGCATTGCCGTGGCCGAGGCTCTGCGTGAGGTTTTGCCGCAGGTCCGGCCGCTATTTCTATGCACCACGCGCGAAATCGATCGGGTCATCCTCGAGCCGACGGGCTTTGAGTTCATCGGCCAGCCGATCGTGCCGCCGCGATTGGCGGACGTTTTGAAATTCTTTCGCACGTATCGCGAGACGCGCGATTTGGTGCAGCGGGTTTTGTCGGAGCGCGAGCCGCTGGCGGTGGTGGGCCTGGGCGGATACGCCGCGGGCGTCGCGGTGAAGAGCGCCGCCAAGAGAAGGATTCCCGCGGCCATTCTCAATCCCGATGTCATTCCGGGAAAGGCAAATCAGTACCTCATGCGTTACAGCCGGCTGATCTGCTGCCAATTTGCCCAGGCCCGGCAGTTGATTCCGTGGGAATATCGCGACCGGGTGAGGATAACCGGCTGTCCGATCCGCAAGGCCATCCGGCAACTTCCGCCGCGCGAACAGGCCGCCGCTCGGCTGGAGATCGATCCCCGGATTCACACGCTGGTGGTGACTGGGGCGAGCCAGGGGGCGGTGACCGTGAACGATGCGATGCTGGCCTTGGCCGGAACCATCACGTTGAACGGCTGGCAAATCCTGCATCTGGCGGGGCGGGAGCATGGCGAAGCGGTGCGCAACGGCTACCGCGAGAAGAACATCGCCGCTCGGGTGATCGATTTCACGCCGGATATGGCGGATGTCTGGGCGGTGGCGGATCTTGCCGTCAGCCGCTCGGGCGCCAGCAGTTGCGCGGAACTGACCGCCTGCGGGGTTCCGTCGATCCTGATGCCATATCCGTTTCACAGGGATTTGCATCAACGCGCCAACGCCAAGGTTCTGGCCGATGCCGGCGCGGCGGTTTTGGTGGATGATGAGAAGGAAGCGAAGAAGAACGCGGACAAGCTGCGGCCGATTTTGGAATCGCTGCTGTACGAAGTTCCGCGGCGGGAGAAGATGTCGGAGGCCGCGAGGCGGTTGGGTCGTCCCGATGCCGCCGACGCCGTTGCCGCAGCCGTGCGCGAATTGGCGGGGCGGTAGGATTCGCATTTCCGCATTCTTGACGCGATGCCCGGCTTATCCAACAATCGTGCGGCTTCGAGAAGGAGTCTATGCCGCATCATCGAACCATTGTTCATCCCGCCCTTGAACCGCTGAAGGCGACGTTTCCGGAAGTGAAGTTCCTGGTCGGGGAGCTGCGCGACATGGTGACCGTCGTCGTTCCGCGCCAAGACATTGTCCGCGTCTGCACGTACCTGCGGGATGAGCCGAGCCTTCGGTACGATATGCTCGCCGAACTCAACGGGGTGGATTATCTGAACTATCCGGGCGCGGAGCACCGCTTCGCGATCAATTATTGTCTGCTCAGCATTCCGCACAACAATCGTCTTTGGCTGAAGGTATTTCTTGATCCGACGCTGACGACGCTGCCGAAAACCGCTCCGCGCGATGAAGAGATTTTGGAGAAGGGGGACCCGGGCCTGAAGGTCGATAGCGTCACCGGCGTCTGGTCCGGGGCCGAGTGGATGGAACGCGAGGCGTACGACATGATCGGCGTGATCTTCGTGGGGCATCCGGACCTGCGGCGAATCCTGACCTGGAACGGATTTGGAAGCTATCCGCTGCGCAAGGACTATCCGGCGCGTGGCGTGGGGGAGCGCGAGGATTACAAGATCGTGACCCGCGAAGGGGCGTAGCGTGCAATCGCCGCCGGCGCAACGCGACCCCAGGAGCCGATTCTCGGATCGAGTCCCGTTTTACGTTCGCTCCCGACCGAAATATCCGCCCGCGCTTTTGCAATTCTGCCGCAGTAAACTCGGGCTGAGCCCGGAGCATCGCCTGGCGGACATCGGCTCGGGGACCGGATTTTTGAGCGAACTGTTCGTGCGAAGCGGATACGTCGTGACGGCGGTCGAACCCAACGCCGCGATGCGAGCGGCGGCCGAAGCGGCGCTGGGGGATGCTCCCCAGTTTCACAGCAGTAACGCGACGGCCGAAGCGACCGGCTTGGAAACCGCCGGCGTCGATTTCGTGCTAGCCGGGCAGGCGTTTCATTGGTTTGATCGCGTCCGCTGCCGGGAGGAATTCAAGCGGATTTTGCGTCCGGGCGGCTGGGTCGTGCTGGTCTGGAACGAGCGGCGGGTGGGCGAAAATGGCTTTGCGCATCGGTACGAGGAGATCGTGCGGGAATTCGGGACCGATCTCCATCACGTCGCACACCAGAGCATCACCGCGACGGGTTCGGATGCGATGACGCAGTTCTTTCAGCCGGCCGGTTACGCGGTTGAAACGTTCGACAATCCTCAGCTTCTGGATTTGGATGGAGTGATTGCCAGGGCGATGTCCTCGTCCTACTTGCCGCTGCCGGGCCAGCCGCGATGCGCGGAAATGATCGCGCGTTTGCGGGAGGCGTTTTCCACCGATGCCGTGGGCGGCAAGGTGCGGCAGGACTACGATACCAAGGCGTTTTACGGCCGGTTGATCTGAATCATGTTCGAATCCCTCACGCAACGTCGCTATCTCATCCCGTTCAAGGCTTCGCGGCTGGCGCAGCAGGTGGCGGACGTGCTGGTCATCGGCGGAGGGGTCGCCGGCCTGCGCGCGGCCATCGCGGCGTCGCAAGAGGGGGCCGATGTCCTGGTCCTCACCAAGGACACGATCAATCAATCCAACACCTGGTATGCGCAAGGGGGAATTGCCGCGGTCCTTCAGCCGGAGGACAGCGTCGAATCGCACGCACGGGACACGATCGCCTGCGGGGCGGGGTTGTGTGACGAGAAGGCGGTCCACATCGTCATTGAGGAAGGACCGCAGCGCGTGCTGGAGTTGTTCTCCTGGGGGGCGCATTTCGACAGGCAGGCGGGGAATCCGCAGGAGCTTTCGTTTGGTCTGGAAGGGGGACACAGCTTTGCGCGCATCGTTCACGCGTATGGGGACGCCACCGGCAAGGAACTCGCCCAGACCCTGATCAACAACGTCAAGAGCCGCGAGAACATCCGCGTGTCGGAGATGTCGTTCGTGATCGATCTGCTGACCGAGGGAGGGCAGTGCGTCGGCGCGCTGGCGATGGTCAAGGGCGAGATCAACCTGATCTGGGCGAAGCGGACGATCCTCGCCAGCGGAGGGGCGGGGCAGTTGTTTCGGGAAACGACCAATCCGAAGATCGCGACGGCGGATGGGCACGCGATGGCCTATCGCGCCGGGGCGACTCTGAAGGACATGGAGATGGTTCAGTTCCATCCGACGGCGCTGTACGTCGCCGGGGCGAGCCGGATCCTGATTACCGAGGCGGTCCGCGGCGAGGGGGCGCATCTGGTGGATCGCAACGGATATCGGTTCATGCGGGATTACGATCCGGCGGGCGAACTGGCGCCGCGGGACATAGTGAGCCGCGCGATCGTGCATCAAATCCGCAAGACGAATTTCACGCACGTGTATCTGGACGTGCGGCATCTGCCGACCGAGCCGTTCAAGGAACGCTTCCCGCAACTGTCGCAGATGCTGGGGCAATTCGACATCAATCCGGCGCGCGACCTGATTCCCATTCAGCCGGCGACGCACTACATGATCGGCGGGGTTCACTGCGATTTGATGGGCAAGACAAGTTTGGCCGGACTCTACGCGGTGGGGGAGGCGGGGTGCAGCGGGCTGCACGGGGCGAACCGTCTGGCGAGCAATTCGCTGCTGGAAGGGCTGGCGTTCGGGGCTCGCGCCGGGGCCGACGCGGCGCGCTGGGCCGTGTCCAACGAGGTGAAATTTCCGCATCAACTGGAGCATCGCATTGCCCCGTCCACCAAGACCGAGTTGGATCTGACGGACGTCAAAAGCTCGCTTCGCAGCATCATGTGGCGAAACGCGGCCATCGAGCGCAACGGCGATCGCCTGGCCGAGACGCGCGAAATCATCGCGTTCTGGAGCCGATACGTGATGGACAAGACCTTTGCGCCGGCGGACATGGGGGAAGAGGCGATTCCCGGCTGGGAATTGCAGAACATGCTGACGGTTTGTTTTCTGATCACGACGGCGGCGTACACGCGCACCGAGAGCCGCGGGGCGCATTATCGCGTGGATTATCCCGATCGGGACGATGAGCATTGGCGACTGCATCTGCTGTGGCGAAAGCCAATGGAGACGGCGATTCCGGAGCCGATCGACTGAGTTCCGCAAAGGCGGATGAACACGCATTTGCCGGCGCGTCGCCTGGTTCGGACTATTGCGGGCTTCCCGGCGGCGGGGCGCGGTAGATGTAAATCTGCCGGTGAAACGGCGGTAGGAGGGAGAAATACTCCACTTCTCCGAACAAAATGGATGACCCGCGCGGGTCAGGCGATGCCTCGACCTGGAAGACGGCGTTTATGCTGGGCGTGTAGCCTTCGTCGTGCTGGTACGCATCCGGCGGGTTGCGGATATCGCGGTTATTTATGTGGCCGACGACTTCCAATTGCGTCCAGGCCATTTGTTCGATGCCGTCGTCTACGTCTGTCGAACGGAACGCCGACGGCCTGCAGGCGGCGCATCGCCTCCACCCGCGCTCGTGCCAGGGCTAAGACCTCTTGCGTGCTGGCAATGGCAAAGACGGTGTAGAGGCCCAATACGGTGACGGCAACCCGCCAAGTCAAACGGCGAATGCGGGCCTGCATTTGCGCGTTTTGCCACCACAGTAGCATCGCGATGGCCAAGAATGGCGCCAAAGGGAGCGTGTAGCGGTCGAAGACCATTTCCCGACCCGCGCACGATAAAAGTGCGACGGTATAAGCCGCCGCGAGAATTGCGATGCACGGCACGGCCCGCGGCAGGTTGGCAAAACGCCGGCGGAATCGTTCGATCGCTGGGCGTGTATGCGGCAGCGAGGCGAGGACATTGGCCAGAATGATTATGGTGATGATCCAGACGACTGCGCCGATCCCTTGGCGAAACCATCGCGGCAATACCGTCGGACGGCGGCCGAGGAGTTCGACCTTTCCAAGAATTCCCTGCGGCGTCAGCATGTTGCCGAGCCATGGCATTTCAACAAATCGCGGGAAACGAAGCAGGAACAACGCCATGATCATCATCAGCGCCAGGGCCATCAGACCGCGTGGGCCTTTCCATCGGGCCAACAGATTTCGCAAGGCAACGGGCCCGGCGAGCAGCATCGCCGGCAGCGCGAGCAGCGATGTCGTCAGCCACAGCGCAAGCACGGATTGCCAGAGGCGCTGCGGTTCTTTTAGAACCGTCCTGAGGCTTTCGCCCAGCGGCGGTTCTGGAACCGCGTACGGCTGAGCGTTGAACCACCTTTCGGTGGCAACAGCACCCAGCAGCACGATGATCCATGCCGCTCCGACCGCGCCCAGAAACCCGGCGTTGCGTCGATGGACGATCATCAAATATGGCACAATCGCCAGCGGCACGATCCAGACGATCTGCCGGTCCATTCCGCCCAATAGCGCCGTCAGCACGCCGATCGCGAGCCATGACAGTTGCCCAACGGGCGCAGTCGATTCCCCGCAGCGAACGAGCGCATACAACGACAACAGCATGAATAAGAGTCCGGGCACGTCGCTCATGAACGACGCCGCCAGCGGGAGGAACATCGGGCCAAGCGCCATGGTCATGCTGGCCAACACCGCCGGGCCAGGGGCCAGGGCTGCTCGTCGCGCCAGGAGATAGCAGATCGCGGCCGCGGCCATGGCAAAAGGAAGAGTGCCAATCCGCAGAGCGTTGAACGAGAAGCCAAAGATTCTGATGATGAGCGCACCCCAGTAGGCCTGGGGGATGATGGCAGCCGTGGCCCAGCCGTTGTAGGTCAGGTGGCTCGTTTGCGCCAACTGCCGCGCGGTGAAGGCGTAGGACCAGTCGTCGCTGAAAGGAAGCTGGGCGAAGGGCCAGGTCAGAAGAAACGCGATGGCCACCGCAGCCGCGCAGCTCCACGCCGGCAGCGCATCGCTTCGTCGCATGGAGGCTGAAGCTACAATCGCCACCGGACTTTGGCAATCCACGACGATGCGGCGCCTTTCGTTGCTCGATTGGCGCGTGCTTCTTACAATTCGCCGGCCAATGCCCGTTTCGATTGACGATCAAATTCGGCTTCTTTCGCGCAGATGCGAGCGAATTCTCAGCGAGGAGGATTTGCGCCGGAAGCTGGCGAGGAGCGCCGAATCGGGAAAACCGCTTCGCATCAAGTTCGGAATGGATCCGACCGCTCCGGACGTGACGCTCGGGCATGCGGTCCCGCTGAAGGTCATCCGGCAGTTCCAGGAATTCGGGCACAAGGCCGTGCTCATTATCGGCGATTACACGGCTCGCGTCGGCGACCCCTCGGGCCGAAATGCCACCCGGCCCGTCCTCAGCGGAGAGCAGATCGACGCCAATGCCAAGACGTACGTTTCGCAGATCGGCAAGATTCTTCTGACCGATCCGTACCGCCTGGAGGTGCGATTCAACGGCGAATGGCTGGGGGCGATGAATCTGATCGATCTGATCAAGTTGGCCAGCCGTAAATCCGTTGCCCAGATGCTGGATCGCGATAGTTTCAAGGAACGTTTTCAGGCTGGGGGCGATATTCGCATCCACGAGTTTCTCTATCCGCTGCTGCAGGGCTGGGACAGCGTGATCATCGACGCGGACGTGGAGATCGGCGGCAGCGATCAGCTCTTCAACAACCTTGTCGGACGGGAGTTTCAGAAAGAGGAAGGCAAGGAGTCGCAGGTGGTCATGGTCACGCCGCTGCTCGTCGGCACCGACGGGCAGATGAAAATGTCCAAGAGCAAGGGGAATTACGTCGGGGTGACCGATCCGCCGTCGGGGCCCGAGGGGATGTTCGGGAAGATCATGCGGCTTCCGGATCATCTTCTGGAAAACTATTACACGCTGCTGAGCGATCTTCCGCCCCAGCAGTTCAAGGCGGCGATCGCCGCCAGTCCGCGCGACGCGAAGGCGGCGCTGGCGAAATGGATCATCGCCTGGCTGCACGATGGGCAGGCGGCGACGGCGGCCGAGGCGGAATTCGTCAAGACGACGCACGGCGGCGTGCCGGAGGAGATGCCGGAGTTTTCCGTCGGCCGGGAGCCGCAGAAGTTGGCCCCTTTGCTGGTCAGGACGGGGTTGGCGGCGTCCAACGGCGAAGCGATGCGAAAGATGAAAGAAGGGGCGGTGAAAATCGACGGGCAGAAAGTGACCGATCCGGCCAGGGATTATTCGTTCGATCAGCCGGTCGTTCTGCAGTTGGGGAATCGGAAGTTCGTACGAATCGTTCCATGATGTTCGGTGAAGGGTCCGCGCGCGATAGAATTTGCATATGCGTATGATTCGTGCTCGATTTGATGGGAATGTATTCATCCCCGAGGAACCCGTGCAGTTGCCGGTTGGGGAAGTCGTCGAGATCCAAATCCCGGAACCAGCGACGCGAACGCTTGGCTCGCCGACGGCGCTTTTGGAAGCGTTGAAACGGCTGCCAAAGTTGCCGAGTGAGGATGTAGCAGAAATGGAGCGGTTGATCGAAGGGGGCAAATCCAAGGAGGCCAGGTAATGTCTCGACAATGGCGCATCGCGGTGGTCGGCACGGGCGTGGTGGGCGAACTGCACGTTCGCTCCATGATGAAGCTGCCCAATTGCCGGCTCGTTTCGGTCTGCGATCTGCAGCGCGACCAGGGGCGCAAGGCGCTGGATAAGAACAAACTTTCCGTTCCGATTTACACCGATCTTGGCGAGATGCTGCGGAAGGAGAAGCTGGATTCGGTGCACGTCTGCACGCCCAGCGGCGATCACAAGGGGCCGGTCATCGCCGCGATGGAGCATGGGTTGAACGTCCTGGTCGAAAAGCCGATGGAAATCGAGCCGAAGCGCATCGACGAAATGATCGCCGTCGCGAAACGGAAGGGCGTGAAGCTGGCGGGAGTTTTTCAGAACCGCTGGAACGACGCCCACCGCGCCCTGCGACAGGCCGTGCAGGAGAAGCGCTTCGGCAAGATCGCCTGGGCGGGGGTCTTCACGCCCTGGTATCGCACCGACCAATACTATGAAGAGGGCGGCTGGCGGGGGACGTGGAAGTTGGACGGCGGCGGGGCGGTGATGAATCAGGGCGTTCATCAGGTCGATCTGATGCAGTGGATCGTCGGGCCGGTGAAAACGGTTAGCGCGTATGCTTCCAGCCGGATTCATCCGAAGATCGAAGTGGAAGACACGCTCACCTGCGCGCTGCAGTTTGAGAATGGCGCCGACGGGACGTACGTCAGCACGACGGCGATGTGGCCGGGCGGGCCAGTGCGAATCGAAATCGGCGGAGAGTTCGGCTCGGCCATCAGCGAGAATGGATTAAAGCGATTCGAATTCAAAAATCCTCAGGCTGGGGACGCGGAACTGCTGGATCGGCTCGATCCGGCGAAAGCCACCAACAGCGGCGGCGGAAAGAGCGCGACCGATATCGGATTGGATTTGCACGGCAAGAACATGCTTGCGGTGTACGAAGCCTGGGATCGCGGCGAAGAAGCGGAAACGCACGGCCCCGAGGCCCGCAAGGCGGTGGCGATCGTCCAGGCGATGTATGAATCGGCGCGAAGGAACGGCCCGCCTGTGGATGTGAGATAGTTCGGCCATTATCCACGCCGTTCGGGGCGATCTGGCGCAAGATCGATCGCGGCGAGCTTGCTTTTCTCATCGCCAACGCTTGAACTGGCCTGTGCATCGGGAGAACGCCGGCCTGTTTTTGCGAATCATTTATGCCATCCATGCCCTTCATCGCGATCGTTGGCCGGCCCAACGTCGGGAAAAGCAGCCTTCTCAACAGCCTGGCCGGCAAGCGCATCAGTATCGTTCAGGACACGCCGGGCGTGACGCGCGATCGGGTTTCGGTTCCGCTGTTCGTCGATGGGCGATATGTCGAACTTGTCGATACCGGCGGGTACGGGTTCGTCGATCCGAATCAATTGACGGAGAACATTCAGGAACAGATCGAGATCGCGATGTCGCGAGCCGATCTCGTGCTGTTCATCGTCGATTGCCAGGATGGATTGACGGCGGGGGACCAGGAGATTGCCGGGTTGCTTCGGCGGCGGGGGATTAAAACGGTTCTGATCGCCAACAAGGCGGACGGGCCGACGGCGGACGCGGGGCTGGGTGATTTTGCGCGGCTTGGGCTGGGCACGCCGATCGGCGTTTCGGCTTTGCGCGAGCGGAACCTGGATCAGGCCCTGGCGGCGGTGGCCAAGAACGTCGATCTATCCGATGCGCCGATTGAAATGCCTATGCCGCAGATGATGCTGGCGATTGTGGGCAAGCGCAACTCGGGAAAGAGCACCTTGGTGAATGCCATCGCCGGGCTGTACCAGGGCGATTCGCATCGGGTGATTGTTTCGGAGATTCCCGGGACGACGCGGGACAGCATCGACGTTCGCGTGGAGAAGGACGGAAAGACGCTGATCGTGATCGACACGGCGGGCGTGCGGAAGAAGCGGCGGATCGTGGCCAACGACATCGAGTTTTACAGCTATCACAGGGCGCAGCGTTCGATCCGGCGGGCGGACGTGGTGCTGATGCTGGTGGACGGGACCGAGCCGGTGAGCGAGCCGGATAAGAAGCTGGCCAAATACATCGCGGATCAGTTCAAGCCGGTGCTGATCGTGGTGAGCAAATGGGATCTGACGCTGGAGAAATTGCGGGAGACTCGCAAGGAAGTCGCGGATGGGTCGGTGGACGATGCGCAGGTGATGGAGGAATTCCGGGAATATCTGGATGAGGAGTTGCGGCACATCGATTACGCGCCGATCGCGTTCATCACGGCCAAGGACGGCCGGAACGTGCAGGCGGTGGTGGACGAGGCGCAGTTTTTGTTCAAGCAGACGAACACGCGGCTGACGACGGGGCAGTTGAACCGCGTGGTGCGGCAAATCCTGACGGAGAGGCACCCGAGCACGCCGAGCGGGCGAAAGGCGCGGATTTATTACGCGACGCAGACGTTGGTGGCCCCGCCGACGATCGTGCTGTTCGTGAATAATCCGAAGTTTCTGGACGAATCGTATCAGCGGTTCATGATCAATCGGTTTCGGGAATTGCTGCCATACGCGGAAGTCCCGATGAAGCTGGTGCTGCGCGGGAAGGAAGCGCGCAAAGCGGGCGTTTCGCTGGATGAAGCGAGCGATGAACAGATTCAGAAATTGGCTACAGAGGGCCCTGGGGAAGGCTCTGGGGAGGATACGGAATCGGGAATTCGGGGAAAATCCTCTTGACGGGTGGCGTTAGGATGAGAATAATGCTCTGGTCATCACCTTTCCCCCGGCTTTGGGTCGGTTGCGGTGAATGAACTGCGACACGAACGACGCGAGCCGCCAGTTGCAGCCTTGCAACACGTTGACAAAATCGGTGGCGGAGAAATGGCGCATGTGCGGCCATGGCCGATCCACGCGGTTGCAGAGGGCGCCTGCATTTGGCCGATTGAATCAATCCGACCGCGGGTCGCGAATTTTGGCGACATGGATTGACAACGGCTAAACAAACGATAACATCTGCCTCCCCGCTGAAGTTCAAAGGCTTTTCGTGGGCGCAGAAAATGCCGTAACGAAAGTTACGGCAATGGTTTGCGAATTTGCTCTTTGACAAGTGAATAGTCGGACAGCCGCGAGGATGTGAGTTCGGAAGCGTTTTTGTACAACGTGGTCCGGACAATTTTGTCAGATCTCAAACATCCTTGTGGTGCACGCAAACGGCGAGGGATTGACCCTCGCCGAAGTGATCTTCCTTGATCAAAGTTTGAGTATGCCATCGAAGATGTTTGAGCCTTGCAATTCATCACAAATGGCCCCCGGTGAGTCACCGGGGGCTAAATGGGGTGACTGACCCTTCCTCCTTTGCCGGGGGCGGGGCAGTAACAGCCGATTGGATCGGTCTTGATCCGATCGGTGGACAAACTCGTTTCGAGGATAAACGCTGGTTGTGAAAGTGTCAGTCTCGATTGGAAGTGCGCATGAAAGTGCGGATTTTGACATCGGGCATCAGGAACGGCCAGTGCCACGAAATTCAATTGAAGAGTTTGATCCTGGCTCAGCCTGAACGCTGGCGGCGTGGCTAAGACATGCAAGTCGTACGGGTGTAGCAATACACCAGTGGCGGACGGGTGAGTAATGTATCGCTAACGTACCCCGGATTCCGGGATAGCTGCCCGAAAGGGCAGGTAATACCGGATGACATATCCTTTTCGCATGAAGAGGATCTCAAAGGGCAACCGTTCTGGGAGCGGGCGATATCGTATCAGCTAGTTGGTAGGGTAACGGCCTACCAAGGCGACGACGCGTAGCCGGACTGAGAGGTTGGCCGGCCACATTGGGACTGAGACACTGCCCAGACTCCTACGGGGGGCTGCAGTAACGAATCTTCCGCAATGCACGCAAGTGTGACGGAGCGACGCCGCGTGTGGGACGAAGTCCTTCGGGATGTAAACCACTGTCAGGGGTTAGAAAGTTCTGATCAACCCCAGAGGAAGGCACGGCTAACTCTGTGCCAGCAGCCGCGGTAAGACAGAGGTGCCAAGCGTTAGGCGGAATCACTGGGCTTAAAGCGTGTGTAGGTGGACTGGTAAGTACTTTGTGAAATCCCACGGCTCAACCGTGGAACGGCTTGGTATACTGCCGGTCTTGAGCAACCTAGGGGCGAGCGGAACAAATGGTGGAGCGGTGAAATGCGTAGATATCATTTGGAACGCCAATGGTGAAAACAGCTCGCTGGGGGTTTGCTGACACTGAGACACGAAAGCCAGGGGAGCAAACGGGATTAGATACCCCGGTAGTCCTGGCCATAAACGATGTCCACTAGATCGCAGTACCTCTGACGGTATTGCGGTCGAAGCCAAAGTGCTAAGTGGACCGCCTGGGAAGTACGGTCGCAAGGCTAAAACTCAAAGGAATTGACGGGGGCTCACACAAGCGGTGGAGCATGTGGTTCAATTCGAAGCAACGCGCAGAACCTTACCTGGGTTTGACATGCTAGGATTATCCCTGTGAAAGCAGGGTAGGCCCTTCGGGGTACAACTAGTACAGGTGCTGCATGGCTGTCGTCAGCTCGTGTCGTGAGATGTCGGGTTAAGTCCCTTAACGAGCGAAACCTTTGCCCTTAGTTACCAGCGGGTTATGCCGGGGACTCTAAGGGGACTGCCGGTGTCAAACCGGAGGAAGGTGGAGATGACGTCAAGTCCTCATGGCCTTTATGCCCAGGGCTACACACGTGCTACAATGGGGTGCATAAAGCGAACCTAAAGCGCAAGCTCATGGAAATCGCAGAAATCACCCCTCAGTTCAGATCGGAGGCTGCAACTCGCCTCCGTGAAGCTGGAATCGCTAGTAATCGCGGATCAGCTACGCCGCGGTGAATGTGTTCCTGAGCCTTGTACACACCGCCCGTCAAGTCATGGGAGCCGGAAATAGCCGAAGCCGCCTCGATTCAGAGGTGTCTACGCTAGGTTCGGTGACTGGGACTAAGTCGTAACAAGGTAGCCGTAGGGGAACCTGCGGCTGGATCACCTCCTTTCTAAGGGATTCTTAGAACAGGTCCGAGAGCGATCTCGGATTAGAAATGTCAGCACAGCCTCGCCCGCCCCGAGCTTGTCGAAGGGCGGGATCCACAGCGGCAACGCTGCGGATTGGTTTTCCGACTATTCACTTGTCAAAGATCACAAGCCCGGCCTGTGAAGAGGCCGGGCTTTTTTTTGCGCTGGGATTGGAGTCGGGGGGTTACCGGCGTTTCCGCATTCTAGTTGGTCCAGGAGCATCACGTCGCGACGGTGGCGGCGTGGCGGGATTGTCCTTCGGCCGAACTCAGCCGCGACGCCGAATCATGCGCGAAGATCGCCGGCTTGATCAGGCCCCATTTCCAGAGCCGGAACTGCACGCTCGTGCGGAGCACTCCCAATCCATAGGTCACCGAGCGCCTGAAAATTGATCGAGCTGGCTTCGCTGAAATATTTCGTCGGGCAGGAAATCTCGCCGATCGTGAAATTGAACGCCGCGAGCTGGGCGATCATCTGGTTGTCGAAGACAAAATCGTCGGAATTGGCGAGCAGCGGCAGGTGCCTGCATGACTTTCCTGGAGAAGGCGCGGTAGCCGCTGTGGAATTCCGTCAGTTTGGTGCCGAGCAGGAGGTTTTCGACGGCGGTCAGAACGCGGTTGGCGACGTACTTCCAGATCGGCATTCCGCCTTTCCTGGCGGTGCCGATGCGCGAACCCAAGACCGCGTCATAAACTCCGGAGGCGACCATCCCAGCCATCGCCGTCACCAGGCGCGGGTCGTATTGGTAGTCGGGGTGAACCATGACGACGATGTCGGCGCCGGCGGCCAATGCTTCGAAATAGCAGGTCTTCTGGTTGGCTCCATAACCGAGGTTCTGGCGGTGCAGGATGGTCTTGATTCCGAGTCGGCGGGAGATTTCGGCGGTGTCGTCCCCGCCGGCATCGTCCACGAGAAGGACCTGGTCCACCACGTCCAGGGGCAAATCGTGGTAGGTCCGCTCGACCGTTTTGGCGGCGCGATAGGCTGGAAGAACGACGATAACCCTTTGATTATGAAGCATCAGCCGCCTTGGCGAACCGTTGCCGACACCGCGGGATTCTACTCCAAGGGCCTCAGCTTGACGACGATCCCGGCCCATTTTCGGTTCACCCCTTTTCATCCGCACCGTTGTCGCCATAATGGTGGGTCCGAAGCTGTTAGAGGTATTGCCTTATGGGTCCAACGAATATTGCGCTGGTGAAACTGTATCAAGCTGAACAGAAACTCCGCGAAGGGCAGTCAAGGCTCGAAGCCATCAGCAAGAACGTTCGCATTCAGGAGCGAAAAGTAAGCGAGCTTTCCGAGCGCCATAGCCTGAGCCAGGCAACGCTCAAGGAGCAGCAGGGGCAGGTCGGCGAATTCGACCTGGACGTGAAAGCCCGCGACGCCAAGATCGAGCGACTTCGAACTCAGCAGCAGAACGCGAAGAACAATCGCGAATACCAGGCTTTCCTCGTCGAGATCAATTCCGAAAAGCTGGACAAGGCCAAGGTCGAGGAGCTACTGCTCAGCGTCATGGCCTCGGTGGAGAAGCTCCAGGCCGAGACGCGGGAGCTGAACGACGCGCTTAAAGTCGAGAAGGAAAAGGCGCAAGCGATGCGCGGGGAGATTGGCGGGCGCGTGAAGCAGCTTCAGGCGGAGATCGATTCGCTGCGAGTGATCCGTGACGGGGCGGCCGGGGCGGTTCCGCGCAAGGCGCTGGAGGCGTTTGAACGCCTCGCCGACCGCTTTGACGGCGAGGCGATGAGCGCGCTGGCCAAACCGGATCGCCGCCGGGAAGAATACGCCTGCACCGCCTGCAACATGGACCTGGTCACCGACGTTTACAACAAGCTTCACAGCCGCGACGAATTGATTTTCTGTCCCAGTTGCAAGCGCATCCTCTATATTCCCGACGATCTGCCGGTTGAATTGGCGGTCAACAAGGTGAAGGAAAAGAAGGAACCGAGAATCAAGACGAGCAATCTCAAAGCGGCCGTCAATCGGCAAACCGCCGCCGAGGATGTGGTGAAATCGATCACGCTCGAAGAGGACGATTCTGCCGGCGACCAGCAAACCTCCAATAGTTAACGGCGGTGCGAAGCACCGCGGGTTGCCGCCTACCGAACGATCACCGGAAGGTTTTTCACCCCGCGAAACGTCAAGCCCTGCAGCCACTGAAGCCGCTTCGTCGCCAGCCTCATTTTGGGGAATCGGCCGCTCAGACTCCCTCAAAACGATTTGCATTTCCATCCGCGCCAGGGCCGCGCCCAGACAGAAATGAATTCCCGAGCCGAACGCCAGGTGCTTGTTGTCCGTTCGCCGAATGTCCAGGCGATCGGGGTCGGTGAAATGAGCGGGATCGCGATTGGCGGCGCCCAGCGATCCCAGAATGATCTCGCCCGGCGGAATCAACCGGCCGCTCATCTCAATCGCCTCGCCCGTCAGCCGGCTCGTCCATTGGACCGGGCTGTCGTAACGCAGGATTTCCTCCACGGCCGACTCGACCAAATCCGGCTGGCGAACCAGCAGTTCCCACTGGTCGAGGTTTTGCAAGAGCGCCAGCATTCCGTTGCCGATCAAGTTGGTCGTGGTCTCGTGCCCGGCGGAGAGCAGCAAGACGCAGTTGGAAAAAATCTCCTCGCGGTTGAGTCCGTCCGGCTCGTTCTCCGCTTGCAGGAGACGATACAAAAGCGTGTTGCTTGGCTTGCCTTTGGACCGATACACGACCTGGTCGAAATAGCCGCGGATTTCCGTCCAGGCCTCGTTGGCTTTCACCTGTTGGTCGCTGGAGGGGTTTAACGACAGGGCCGCGGCGAGTTGGTCGGACCATATCTTGATCCGCGGATAGTCCTCAACGGGAAACCCCAGCATCTCCGCGATGACGATCACGGGCAGGGAATAGGCCAGGTCGGCGACGATATCCATTGTTCCGCTGGAGGCGGCGCAATCGATGCGTTTGCGGGCGATCAATTCGATCCTGGGACGCAGCTCGGCGAGCGACGCCGGCGTGAACGCGCGGGCGAAAATTCCCCGCACGCGCGTGTGACTGGGCGGATCGAGAAAGAGCATCGACACGGCTTCGATTTCGACGCGCGTGTCCTCGCTGCCGACGTCCAGTTGCTTGCGCACGATCCGGGGCAGGCGCTCGGGAGCGAACGGGTCCTTGCGAAATCGCGGATCGCGGAGCATCTCGAGCACGTCGTCATAGCGGGTGAGCACCCAGGCGGGGGCCAGCGGATCTTTCCGGACCGGATCGCGCTGGCGCAGCCAGCGATACAGCGGGTAGGGATTCTTCACGAAGCCCGGATGGCCGAGGCTTTTTTTGGCGTAAACGTTCCAGGCGACGCGAGGGATTCGCGCCGCCTTCTGCAGCGGGCGGACGACAGCCGCCAGCGCCGCGGGGCGTATCCGCGCAAAGCCCCAACCGCCTCGCCGGCGCGGCATCCCGTCGGCGATCCATCGCCGGATGGCGGCTTCGGTGTGCGCGGGCGTCATTCCCGCATCGTTCAGCTTTCTTCCCAGCTCCAGATCGCCGGCCTGTGCGAGCGCGGCGATGACATGTTCGGTCCCGACATGGGCGTGGCGCAATCGGGTCGCTTCGACGGATGCGGCCCGGAGGATTCGCAGGGCCGAACCATCCAGCCGCCGGTGCGCGCTGGCCGGGCGGCGGATTTTCAAGCGAGGGCGCGTCGTCGCGGTTCAGGATAAGCTGCACGTTCACGCCGCATTGTTCCAGCAGATACGCCCCCGCGCTCTCGCGATCGCCGGCGATCACGGTGAGGAGATCCTCGACGTCGGCGGCTTCCCGTCCGGAGCGTGCCGCCTCATCCAGCGCCGATACCAAGGCCCGCCGCATTCGCGGTGGAAATCGCTGCCACATGCGGCGGATTGTATACGACGGCCAATGGAATCGCCCCTCACCCTGACCCTCTCCCCGGATTACCGGGGCGAGGGGATATGAGGGGCGTGTCGTAAGATCCGGGCAACAAAGGTCGGCCGGAGGACCGGCCGGCTCAATCTCGAAAGTGAGCCGGCCGGTCCTCCGGCCGGTCTTCGGCGCCGGATCTTCGGGCACACCCCGATAAGAAAATCAACCTGTCAGCACGCTCCGCCGCACGCTTCCGATCGGTATAATGGATTTCAAAAGGGAAGCGCCCTGAAATGTACGACAAGATTCTCATCACGCTGGACGCGACGCCGACCGATCGGTTTATTCTCGATCATATTCGCCCGCTGGCGAAGCTGATGCACAGCCGGATCGTCCTGCTGCACGTTGCCGACGGCTGGGCGGCGCGAACCCACGGCCCCGACGCGGTCGGCCCGGAGATCGACGAGGATCGCGCTTACCTGGAGAAAATCCGCGCCGAACTGGCCGGCGAAGGATTCAACGTTGAAGCCGAACTGGCGTTCGGCGATCCGGTGACTGAAATCGTGCGTTGGGTGCGGGAGCGCGGCTGCGATCTGATCGCCATGACCACGCACGGCCACCGACTGGTCGGGGATCTGCTCCTCGGCGCCACCGCCAGCCGCGTGCAGCATCGAGTGGAGGTCCCGGTTCTTTTGCTCAAAGCCCCGGCATAGGGGAATGAAAACTGTCCGGGGTCGGATTTGATTTCCGCGTCCGGAAGGCATCTCGGATTTTCTTGGGGCGGAAGCGTCGCCTTGCCCCTATAGTACCGAACACAACAGAGCCGGATATGACGCGCGTGAACGAAAGCCGATCCGCAGTTCCCGGTCCGTCGGAGCCATCCGCGGCCGGCACGCTGGTCCGCAAGCGGCCGGCGTGCAAGTTCATCCTGATCGCGCTGATCGTCGTCGTCGGCGGGCTCGCCGCGCTGATCTATTGGCTGAACGCGCGGCAATACGAATCGACCGACGACGCTTTCATCGAAGGCACGGTCATCGCGGTCAGCCCGAAAGTTTCCGCCATCATTCAGCGCGTTTACGTTGACGATAACGATCGCGTCAAAAAGGGAGATCTTCTGGTTGAATTGGATGCGCGCGATTACGAAGCCGCGCTGGCCCAGGCCGACGGCAATTTTGCCTCGACCCAAGGAAAGTTGCTGGAAGCCCAGGCACAGGTGCAGGTCAGCCAGGCCGACGTCGGCGAAGCGCAGGCGGAACTTCTCGTCGCCCAGGCCAATGCACAAAATGCGCAGAACGATTTGAATCGTTTCCTGGCGCTGGACGTGCGGGCGCGCTCCAAGCAGCAAATGGACAACGCCATCGCGGCCGAGCGCACCACCGCGGCGCAGGTTGAAGACGCCAAGGCCAAGCTCACCGCCGCCAAGGCCGAGGTGGTCAACGCCCAGATGGCCGTGCAAACCGCCGAGGGGAATCTGAAAGCGGCCGAAGGCGCTTTGCAGCAGGCTCGAAATAACGTCGGCTATTGCAAGATTTACGCGGAAACGGACGGCGTCATCACCCGTAAGAACGTTGATCCAGGGGACTATGTGCAGGTCGATCAGCCGATGTTCTCAATCGTGGAATATGAAGTGTGGGTGGTGGCGAACTTCAAGGAGACGCAGCTCGATCGCATCGAGCCGGGGCAGCCGGTGGAAATTTCCGTCGATGCGTTTCCCGGGCGGAAGATCACGGGCAAGGTGCAGAGCGTTCAAAATGGGACGGGCTCGCGTTTCTCGCTGTTGCCGCCGGAGAACGCCACGGGGAATTACGTCAAGATCGTTCAGCGGGTCCCGGTCAAGATCGTGCTCGATCCCCACCAGAACGACGATCCGAACCATCTGCTATCCCCGGGGATGTCGGTCGATCCGAGCATCAAGGTCAAATGAATCGCCATGGCTGACCAGCGACCCGCCGTGAATCCGTGGCTCATCGCCGTCATCGTTTCCATGGCGACGTTCATGGAGGTGCTGGACACCAGCATCGCCAACGTCTCGCTCCAGCACATCGCCGGGGGCATGGCCGCCAGCCAGGACGAGGCCACCTGGGTCCTGACCAGCTATCTGGTGAGCAACGCGATCGTGCTGCCGATCAGCGGGTGGCTTTCCTCGGTCATGGGCCGCAAGCGTTTTTACATGACGTGCGTGGCGATTTTCACGATGAGTTCGTTGCTTTGCGGGCTGGCGCCCACGTTGCCGTGGTTGATCGTTTTCCGGGTGTTGCAGGGCATGGGGGGCGGCGGTTTGCAGCCCAGCGAGCAGGCGATCCTCACCGACACCTTTTCGCCGCGCCAGCGCGGACAAGCCTTCGCCATCTACGGCATCGCCGTCGTCTTCGCCCCGGCCATCGGTCCCACGCTGGGCGGGTGGATCACCGACAACTATACCTGGCGATGGATTTTCTTCATCAACATCCCGGTCGGAATTCTCAGCCTTTTTCTCGTTTACGCGCTGCTGCGTGAATCCGCCGAGGCCATCGCCGAGCGCCGGGAAACGCTCAAACACGGGCTGAAAGTGGATTATCTCGGCTTCGGCCTGGTGGCGATCGGCCTGGGCTCGCTTCAGGTTGTCCTGGATAAAGGCCAGGAAGACGACTGGCTCGGTTCCCACTTCATTCTGATTTTCACGACGCTGGCCGTCTGCGGAATCCTCGGCGCGATCATCTGGGAGTTCGTCACCCCAAACCCAATCGTCGATTTTCCGCTGCTCAAGAAGTTCAATTTCGGATTCACCAACGTGGTGATGTTCGCGGTGGGATTCATCCTGTTCGGGACGACGCAGCTCCTGCCGCAGTACACGCAAACGCTGATGGGCTACGACGCAACCCAGGCGGGGCTGGTCATTTCACCCGGCGGATTTGCGGTCATGGTGATGATGCCCCTGGTGGGATACCTCGTCACCCATTACCAGCCGAAATGGCTCATCACCTTCGGCCTGTTCATCGAGGGATGCTCGATGCTGTACATGACCCATTTCGATACCCAGGCGTCTTTCTTCACGATCGCCGGGGCGCCGCGTCTTCCAGGCCACGGGACTGGCATTCCTCTTCGTTCCGATCAACACCGCGGCATACATCGGCCTGCCGAAGGGCAAAACCAACAATGCCTCGGCGCTGATCAATCTGGCCCGCAATCTCGGCGGCAGCTTCGGCGTTTCCCTTTCCAACACGCTGCTCATCCGCCGCTCGCAGTTTCACCAAAACCGGCTTCTCAGCGCCAGCACGTTCAACGCCGCATCCTATCGGCGGACGATTGATTCCATTGCCACGACCCTGGTGCATCGGGGGCTGAATCCCGTGGTCGCGGCACATCGCGCCGTCGCCATTCTCTATGAGACCGTGCAGAATCAGGCCGCGATGCTTTCCTATATCGATGTTTTCAAAACGCTCGGCGTGGCCGCGTTTTGCATGATCGGACTGGTCGTGTTTTTGAAACGGATTCCCCGTGGAGCACAGATCCCGGTGGGCCACTGATCTCAATGGGTGACCGGGATTCTGGGACATGGCGGAACCCGCGGTGCTTCGCACCGCCGCTAAATGGTTTTGAACTGTCCCTGAATCACGGCCCCTTGTTTAGAGAGCTTTTGGAGCTTTGCCATGATGAAGAGAATCAAACTTCGCTTCGTGCTGTCCGTGGTGGTTCTATCCGGCTGCGAAGTGGGGCCGGATTACCATCCGCCGAATATCACCGTCGCCCCGAGCTACGGCGAATCGGCCGCCACCCAGCCGTCCGCTTCCGTCAACTCCAGCCGGGTCATGTCGGTGCGATGGTGGCGTGGATTCAACGATCCGGAGTTGAATTCGCTCATCGACCGGGCGCTGGCAAACAACCTCGATCTTCGCAGCGCCGAATCCCGGCTGCGGCAGGCGCGGCGCAGCGCGGCGTGGTTGGATCGGCGCTTTGGCCGCAGATCAATATGGACGGCGGATATCAGCACGCGCGGGGCAGCAAAAACGTGGTCATTCCCGCTTCGGCATTCACCGGCGGCGGTGGGGCGACGCCCGCGATTTCATCCGCGGGTCCCGTGGCAACGCCGGCGCAAGTGACCGCCGGCGGCGGGGCATCCGCGCCGCAGGGCGGGCCGGAAAGTCCGCTGGGCGAAGGCGGGTTTCCCGGCGTCACGACCGATCTTTATCAGGCGGGTTTTGACGCATCATGGGAGTTGGACGTTTTCGGCGGGCAGCGGCGGGCCGATGAAGCTGCCGATGCCGACACCGCCGCCGCGATGGAGAACCGTGGCGATATCCAGGTTTCGCTGCTGGCGGAAGTGGCGAGGGATTACATTCAGCTTCGGGCCGCGCAATTGGAAGCGCAGATCGCCCGGCAAAACCTTCACGATCAGCAGGACACGCTGGAGCTGACGCGCTCGCGATACCAGGCGGGGTTCGCGACGCAGCTTGACGTTGCCCGCGAGGCCGCCCAGGTGGCCAGCACCGCCGCCACGCTGCCGGCGCTGGAGGCGTCGATCCGCCAGTCGATTCACGCCCTGGGCGTTCTGCTGGGGGACGATCCGGATGCGCTTTTCGCGGAATTATCGACGTCCGCGCCGATTCCGCCGGTTCCACCGCGGGTTCCGGTCGGCGTTCCGGCCGACCTCGTGCGCCGGCGGCCGGACATCCGCCGGGCCGAGCGGCAACTGGCCGCGGCCACCGCCCGCATCGGCGTCGCCACCTCCGATTTCTACCCGAAATTCAGTCTGACCGGCTCGCTGGGTCTGGACAGTTCGCAGATCAAGCCGCTGTTGGACTGGAACAGCCGGTATTTCGCGCTCAGCCCCGGCGTGTCGTGGCCGATTTTCGACGCCGGGCGAATCAAGAGCAATGTGGAGGTGCAAAAGGAACTGACGCGACAGGCGGCCACGTCGTATCAATCCGCCGTTCTCAATGCGCTGCGGGAAGTGGAGGATGCGCTGGCGTCGTACCGAATGGAGCAGCTTCGCCGCAAAGCGCTGGCCGACGCGGTGGACGCCTCGCGCGATGCGGTCGATCTGGCCCGCCAGCAATATGAGAAGGGCGTGATCGATTTTCTTGAGGTGCTGGACGCGCAGCGATCGCTTCTGGAAGCGGAAAATGTTCTCGCCCAGAGCGACAGCGACATCTCGCTCGATCTGGTAAGTCTGTACAAGGCGTTGGGCGGGGGATGGGAAACAGTAATTGATAATTGATAATTGATAATTGATAATTGACAATTGCTACACAATTCGCACGCGGCGGCCGTCGATGCGCAGACGGTTGGTTTGTAAAAGCTCAATCGCCTGCGGATAGGCGATCTTCTCCTCTTCAAAAACGCGATGGGCCAGCGTTTGGGGCGTGTCGTTTTCCATCACCGGGCAGGTGCGCTGAAGAATGATCGGGCCGCTGTCGTAGGCGCGATCGACGAAATGCACGGTGCAGCCGCTTACCTTGCAGCCGTGATTCAGCACCGCCTCATGTACGCGCTGGCCGTACATTCCCTTGCCTCCAAAACTCGGAAGAAGGGCCGGATGAATGTTCATGATCCGGCCGGCGAACGGCTCGGGAATTTCCAGCAGCGAAAGCCAGCCGGCGAGGCAGATCAACTCGACGCCGGCGTCCGTGCAGATTTTGAAGATGTCCCGGCTGAATGCGGCGGTGTCGGGATATTTTGATCGCTCGATGAGGTGGACAGGCAGAGCGGCAGCGCGAGCGCGATCGATTCCCTGGATGCCCGGGCGCGAGGCGATGACAGCGGCGATTTTCGCATCGAGCGAACCGGCGCGGATGCGGTCGATGAGATTCTGCAGCGTGGTCCCGGAGCCGCTGATCAGGACGGCGAGTTTGATGGGGGCTCCATCCATTTCGGCTTATTTTGTCGCCAATGCCCGCACGGCCGCGGCGTCGCGACGCGAGAGGTCCGGATACTGCGGATCCTCGCCAACATCCGGCCGGCGCTTCCAGCTTCGGGCGCAGGCTCTGTACCTTTCGCGCACATCCACGACCTCAACACGCCAGGCATCGCCGGGGCTATTCACAAAACTGTGGCAGCCGGCCCCGACGACATCTTCCAAATCCGGGCCGCAAGTTTCCAGGGCTTTTCGCGTTTCATCATTGGCGTGGTAAACCATTTCCGCGTCGAGCGCCTTGTTCAAGCCGACCGATTTCTTCAATGCATCAAGCTGGGCCGTGGCCTGATCGCGCGCGTCCCTGAGCAAGGCCCATCGCTGCATGTCCTGGTCCGACGGCTTGAATTCGAAGGTCGGCAAGGAGAGCAAATGGACGCTTTCCGCATTCGCGTCTTCACCGGACTTGTGCGGCAAATGTTCCCACGCCTCGTCGGCGGTGAAAACCAGCATCGGCGCCAGCAGCCGAATCAGCGAATCGGCTATTGTGTACATCACACGCTGGCATCGCCGCCGGAGCGGGGAATTGGGCAGTTCGCAATACAAGCGATCTTTCATCGCCGTGCTGTAGATGGTGCTGACCTGCACGGCGCAGAAATCGTGCAGGCGGCGAAAAACGCGATGGAGCTGATAGGCGTCGTATTCCTTCTTAGACTCTCGAATGAGTTGATCGAGTTCGTATAACGCCCAGCCATCCAGCCCGTGCGTGTCGATCGGTGTGGCATCCGCCTTCGGATCGAAGTCGTAGAGATTGGACAGCAGATAACGCAGGGTATTGCGGATTTTGCGGTATTTGTCGCCGAATTCGCGGATGGCGGCGGGGCTGGCGGGGATGTCGTTTTGATAATCGACGCTGCAGCACCAGAGCCGCAGAAGATCGGCCCCGTGCCGGTCGATCTCCTGCGTGGCGGTGACGTAATCCTTGTCGGATTTGCTCACCTTGGTCCCATCGGGTTTGACCACGAAGCCGTGGGTGAGCACCTGCTTGAACGGCGGCTGACCCGTCACCGCGAGGCTAGGCAGGAGCGAAAGCTGAAACCAACCGCGATGCTGGTCCGATCCCTCCAGATAGAGATCGGCTGGGAAATGCAACTCTTTCCGCTGCTGAAGCACCGCGTGCCAACTGCTGCCGGATTCGAACCAGACATCGAGAATGTCTTTTTCCTTCCGCAGCTTGTCCTTTGGGAAATCGGGGCCCGGATCGAAATCGCCGAGAAGTTCGGCCGGCGAATCGGTGAACCAGGTTTCGCTGCCCTTTTCGGCGAATCGCTTGGCGACGGCGCGCACCGATTGCGGCGTCAAAAGCGCTTCGCCCTTCTCGTTGTAAAAGACGGGGATGGGCAAGCCCCAGGCCCGCTGGCGCGACACGCACCAATCGGGGCGGGATTCGATCATGCCGGCGAAACGCGTCTGACCCCATTTCGGGACGAAATCGATCTTGCCGCTCACCGCCTCCGATGCGCGCTGGCGCAAAGATCGGCCGGCGTCGCCGGAAACGGGAAACGGCTCGTTGACGTTGATGAACCACTGCTCGGTCGCGCGGAAAATGATTGGCTTTTTGCTGCGCCAATCGTGCGGATAGCTGTGCTTGATCGTTTCTTGGGCGAAGAGAAGCCCGGCGTCTTTCAAATGCTGTACGATCAGCGGATTCGCTTCCCAAACCTTTTTGCCGCGAATCCATTCCGCGACGGTGTTATCGAATCGGCCGTTAGTGAGAACGGGACTGTACACCTCCAGGTTTTCACGAAGGCCGGTTTCAAAGTCGTCTTCGCCATGGCCCGGAGCGGTGTGAACGAGACCGGTTCCGTCGGTCGTGGTGACATAATCGGCCAAGACGACATGGCGTTTGCGATTGTCGGCCAAGGGATGATCGTAAACCGTTCCCTTCAGTTCCGTGCCCGTTATCTTTTTCTCCCCTTCGATTCGCAATCCTTCTCGGGCAAACATGCGCTCAACCAGTTGCGAAGCCACGACCGCGCAGCGTAACTGATCGTTTCGCCGGTACGCGCACGTAGGAATATTCGACCTTGGGATTGACGGCGATGGCGAGGTTTGCCGGCAGTGTCCAGGGCGTGGTCGTCCAGACGAGGAGATATTCGCCTGGCCGGCCCGTGATCGGGAATTCGACGTACACGCTTTGGTCGGAGACGTCCTGATACTCCAATTCCGCATCGGCCAGGGCGGTTTGGTTCTCGATCGACCAGGGCACGGGCTTGAGCTTTTTGTACACCAGGCCGGCCTCGACGAAACGCGCGAAGACCTCCAGAGTTTGCGCTTCATAGCCGCGGCCCATGGTGAGATACGGATTGGCCCACTCGCCGAGGATTCCCAATCGCTGAAACTGCTCGCTTTGGATTTTGACGTATTTCTCGGCGTACTCGTGGCAGAGCCGGCGCACTTCCAGAACGCTCATCTCGCGCAGCTTGGGCCCCAGGCCCTGCTGGATTTTGTGCTCGATCGGCAAGCCGTGGCAATCCCAGCCGGGAACATAGGGCGTTTGGGATCCCTGCATCGAGCGAAAGCGCAGAATGACATCCTTCAGCGTTTTGTTGATGACATGGCCGATGTGGATATCGCCGTTGGCGAACGGCGGGCCATCGTGCAGAATCCATTTTGGATCGTCGGCGTGGCGCTGCATCAGCTTTTCGTACAGGCGCGATTCGGTCCAGCGCTTCAGGCGGATCGGCTCATTGGCGGTGAGCTTGGCCTCCATCGGAAACGCCGTCTGGGGTAGGTTGAGCGTGGTTTTGTAATTTTTTTTGTCTTCCATTGCGCGGCTCGAAGTTTAGCAGAACGGTCAAATAAAAAACCCTGCCGTCGGGCAGGGCTTGGTAATTCTGGATGAGAGATCGGCCCTACCCGAGTTGTCGCGGGATAATAATCACTCGGCCGATCAGGGCGACTTTTAGCATATCTCGGGGATTGTATCGGAAAAAGCGGGCGGGTCAATGAAAGGAATTTCGCTTTGCAGGAGATGAATTCTGCGCCATTTTCCGCCGGTGAAGCGCAGAAGCATGTACAGGCCGAGAATCCAGCCGTAGATGCAGCCCATGATCCACGGCCCGGCGGCGCCGGCGCTGGGCATCCACCGTGCCACCGCATATCCGCCGAAGACGCTGATCGACCAGCAAAGGCAGGCCATGACCACGGTGGGGACGAAGGTATCGCCGGCCCCGCGCAAAGCCCCGGTGTAGATGATGTACATCGCGTCGGAAATCTCGTAGATCGCCGCGAAGACGAGATAGATCGAGCCGATGCTGATGACGGCGGGGTCGGGGGTGAAGAATCGCATGAGGGACTGCGCGGAAGGCGATGAAGGCGATTCCGCAGATCAGCACGTAGGTGAGGGCGACGACAAAGGCCAGATGAGCGCGGCGAGCGGCGAGGTCGGGCCGGCGGCTTCCGATGTATCGGCCGACCAAAGCGGTGACGGCGGCGGAAAGCCCGACGGTGGGCAGAAAGCTGAGAACCAGATAGCGAAACATGAAGGCATTGGCGGCCATGGCGGCCGGGCCGATCAGGCCGATCACCGCGTTGCAGAATATCGACCAGGCGAGGACATCGCTGAACCACTGCAGGCCGGAGGGAACGCCGACTTTGAGGAGGGTGATGAACTCTTTCCAGCGCGGACGAAAATCCAGGGCGTTGAACTGGATTCTGATCTGCTTTTGGAAAACGAGGATGATGAGGACGATCATTTCGCAGGCGCAGCCGAGGTTTTGGGCCCACGCGGCCCCGGCGATTCCCCAGGAATGGAATCCGAAATGGCCCAGGACGATGCACCAGGCGGCGAAGGCGTTGATGCTGACGCCGACGATGGCGGCGAAGAGCGGATTGTTGGGGCGGTTGACGCCCAGGGAGAATTGGCCGAGGGATGTGGAGACGAGCTTGACCGTGGCCGCCAGCATGACGATGCGGAAATAGGTTGCTTCCATGGCCGCCAGGGCGCGGGATGGTGGAAAATTTTGAAGATCGGACCAGCCACGAGGGCCAGGGGCTGCAAGAGCAGGCTGAAGACCAGGCCAAACCAGATTCCCTGCCAGAGGAATCTGCCGCATTGCTTGAAATCGCGCGAGCCGAAACTTTGGCTGACGAGGGTGTTGACGATGACGAGAGTTCCCATTCCCAGGGAGAGCGGGGCGAAGGCGAGCATTCCGCTGTTGGACGCGGCAGTGGGCGGTGCGTCCCCGAGCCGGGAGAGAATCCAGGTGTCGATGAACTGCATGGCCGTGTAGGAGGCCATCTGGGCCACGGTGGGAAGGGCCAGGGCGAGGAGTTCGGCAAGCGGACGTTGGGGTGCGTCGGGCATGGTTCGGAGAAGTTTACGCGCGGCGCGGAAAAAGCGGGTCATAAGCCTTTTCAGAAAAAAAAGGCTTATGACCCCCTTTTTCACGCCGCGGTGGCCTGAACGCGTGTTGCCAGTTTCGGAGTCTCGGTGAGGCGAAGGATCGGGCCGTGAAAGTGGTTGCGGAGGATTTTGAAATTCGCCTCGATCTGAGCGGGATCGGAATGGGTGATGACGACGCCGTCGATGCCGCCGCCTTCGAATGCGCGGTTGGCGGGAACAATGGGCAGGCCGCGATAGTTCAGGTTTGCCAGGGCGGGATGGTTGTCGGCGATGCAGCGCATTTGCAGGCCGGTGGATCGGCAGGCGTTGTAAGTGGCCCAGATGTTTTCGCTGAAATCGGCGAGGACGACGCGCCAGACGCTGTTGCGGCGGGCCCAGTCGCCGACCATGACGGCGTGGCGGCGGTATTCGAATAGGCCCTCGATAGCCTCGCGAGAAATGGCTTGGGGCGCGGTGTAGAGTTGTGCGAGCTTGGCCAGGCAGGCGGAGAAGTACCCGGCCCAGGCGGCGCGGGGGTGACCGGCGTGGGCGGCGAGAGCTTTGTCGCGCATCCACCAATCGTGAGAGTAAATCCGGGCGAGGCGGTCGGGCAGGCGGCGGCCGGCGACGATCAAATGGTCGCGGATGCGGAAGCGAAGTTGCGACGGATCGACGCCATCATTTGCAGCGACGCCCTGACTGCGAAAGAGGATGTCGTCCCGCTTGTCGATGCGAAAGCCCGCGTCGAAGATGCGGAAAGCCAGATCATAATCCGCGGCCTGGCCGAACATCGGGGAAAACCCGCCGATGCGGTCGAGAACGGTTTTGCGGAAACAACTGGCGCCGGGGGTTGGCAGCGAAGGCAGTGGGCTGGCGAGTGCGTTTCCGCCGGGCAGGATCAACCGGCCTGCGACGGCGCCGATGGCCGGGTCGGAATCCGCATGTGACAGCAGCGAGAGGATCGCGGCGCCGTCGGCCGGATAGGCGTCTTCGCGGAGCGGGATCACCAGCCGGCCGCGACAGGCGGCCAGGGCCTGATTGGCGGCGGCGGGGCCATGATCCAGGCGGTTGCAGAACAGGCGAACGTTGGGCAGTTCCGCGTGGATGGCGGCGGCGGTGTCGTCGGTGGAGGCGTTGTCGATGCAGCAGGCCTCCCACTGCTCGGCCGGGAGGGGCGTGCCGGCGGATAAGGACCGCAGAATATCCAACGCCGCCTGACAGCGATTACGCGTTATCAGGATGTAGCTGAGTCGCATGAGTTAAACGGACTATCGGTAGTGGGTCAGTGTGAATGTACTTACGGAGCCGGGCCGTATCGGCCCGGACCGGGGCGACACGCCCCGGCTCTTTGAATTCAAAAGTGACCCATTACCGAATTATCGGACGATCGGACCCCCGGAGTTTAGTTCTCTCGGGGTTCGGTCCGATAAATAGTCTCATGTCGGCGAATCAAAAAATCTGCAATTTGGAGCGGCTGACCGCCCTTCGGCGCAAGGCCCGGGAGGCCGGGCGGGTTGTGGTGCATTGTCACGGGTGTTTCGACATCATTCATCCGGGGCATATTCAGCACCTGCAATATGCCAAATCGCTTGGGGACGAGCTGGTGGTGACGGTCAGTGCGGATTCGCAGGTGGGCAAAGGGGTGGATCGGCCGCTGATCCCCGACGATCTGCGGGCCGTCAGCCTGGCGGCGCTGGAATGCGTCGATTGGGTGTACGTCAACGCGCACCCGACGGCGGTGGAACTGCTGGAACAGCTTCAGCCGGATATCTACGTCAAGGGCAAGGAATACGAGCAAATCCGCGATCCGCGATTCACGGCGGAGCGGGAGATGGTGGCTAGGCACAGGGGGCGGGTTGTATTTTCCAGCGGGGACGTGGTCTATTCGTCAACGGCTTTGATTCATGCGCTAGAAGACCGCGAGGCGTTCACGGATGAAAAGGTGCTCCGGTTCAGGGAGAAATTCGATTTGTCGGGCAAATCGCTGGGGAAGGTGATGCAGAAATTCCGGGGTCAAAAGGTGGTGGTGGTGGGGGACTACATCCTGGATCGTTACCACTATTGCGATGCGACGGGAGTCGCGGGCGAGGGGCCGATGATCGCACTGCGGCAAATCCAGAGCCAGGATTTCGACGGCGGAGCGGCGGTGATCGCACTGCATCTGACCGGGCTAGGCGCCAACGCGACTTTGGTGACCGGCCTGGGCGGGGATCAGGAATCGCACCAGACGGAAATGCGGCTGAAGGCCAGCGGGCTGGCGGTCGAATCTTCCGGGCATCGCCGGCATCTGGTCACCAAGAGCCGGTATCTGGCGGATCAAACCAAACTATTCAAGGTGGACCGGGGGGCGATCGATCCGATCGATTCGCAAGCGGCCGGCGAGGTGGGCGAGAGAATCCTGGCGGCGGCGCAGGATGCGGCGGCGGTGGTATTCGCCGATTTTGGATATGGGTTGATCACGCAGTCGCTTCTGACGCGGATCATGCCGCCGCTGCGAAAAGCGGTGCCGATTTTGACGGCGGATGTCAGCGGGCGGCAGAGCAGCCTGCTGTGGTTCAAATCGGTGGACCTGCTGTGCCCGACGGAGCGGGAGATGCGCGAAACGCTGCACGATTTCTCCAGCGGACTTGGGGCGACGGCGTGGAGGCTGCTCAGCGAGACGGGGGCAAGGCAGGCCATCATCACCCTCGGCAAGCAGGGCCTGGTGACGTTCAGCCCGCCGGAGCGGGCGAATGATGCGCCGTTGGGGCGATTGGCCAGCGAGTATCTTCCGGCGCTGTCCAACCGGGTGGTCGATCCGCTGGGTTGCGGGGACGCGCTGCTGGCGACGGCAAGCCTGGCGCTGGCGTGCGGAGGATCGTTGCATGCCGCGGCTTATTTGGGTTCGGTCGCGGCGGCCCTAGAGGCGCAGCAGAGCGGAAATCATCCGCTGACGGGCGAGAAACTGGCCGGGGCGGTCAACGACCGTTCGGCGGCGGCGGCCCGGCTGGCGTCGTGAAAGGCGTCCGTTTCAGATCTTAGCGGTTGGGCGGCGTACGCTGGCTGGCCGGCACGAGTTCGCCGAACTGCTGCTCGTAACGCTTAATCAACTGCTGCAATGATTGGGCGAGGCGCTTGGTGTTCAGATAAGACATCACCACGCGGTCGGTGATCTTGAGCAGCAGTTGTTGCTGGCCGGTCTGGGGATTGGGATTGGGCATGTTGAAGCCCAGATCGATGATCACCTCGTCGGCGGTGGCGTGAATGCGGTAGGAATTGCTGTAAATCTGGCGCAACTCGCGTTCGTCGAGAAGGACCTGAACGCCGGGCTGCGCTGCTGCATCTTGTGTATCCTCTGCCATGACTCTCCTGTTGTTTGAAGGCCGGGTATTGTGGCGATTCCGGCGGGATTGTCCACAGTGAGCGGACCCCCCCGGTGAATCACCGGGGGCTAAATGGAGGTCGGGAGGCGGAATTGGGGAGGCGGAGTTCTATTGAGGGTGCGCGCGGGCGTGGATTCATTTTCGCCGCCGCGTATACTGCCAAACTCAAAACCAAAGGCGCTGACATGGCTTCGGTCTGTTTTTACTTTCAAGTGCATCAACCGTTCCGACTCCGCCGCTACAGCGTGTTCGACACGGATCGGCATTATTTCGACGAACACAGGAACGCGGAGATTTGCCGGAAGGTGGCGCACAAGTGCTATCTGCCGGCCAACCGCACGCTCCTGGAAACCATCCGCATGCACGAGGGGCGATTCCGCATCGCGTACTGCATCACCGGAGCGGGCCTGGAGCAGTTTCAACTGTTTGTCCCTGAGGTGATGGAATCTTTTCATCAACTGAACCAGACGGGCTGCGTGGAATTCCTGGACGAAACGTATTACCACTCGCTGGCATTCCTGTATTCCCGCGAGGAATTCCGGGCGCAGGTGGAGCTGCATCGGCAATTCATCAAGCACCTTTTCGGGCAGGAACCGCGGGTTTTCCGCAATACCGAGTTGATCTACAACAACGACCTGGCCCATTTCGTGAGTCACATGGGATATGAAGCGATCCTGGCGGAAGGGGCGGACCATATCCTGGGCTACCGCAGTCCGAATTTTGTATATCGCCCCCCCCACGCCCCGCGATTGAAACTGCTGCTGAAGAATTACCGGCTCAGCGACGACATCGCGTTCCGTTTTTCCAACCGTTCCTGGGAGCAGTGGCCGCTGACGGCCGAGAAATTCGCCGCCTGGGTCAACCAGATCAACGGCAACGGTTTCTTGTGCAATTTGTTCATGGATTACGAAACCTTCGGCGAACATCAGTGGGCCGACACCGGGATTTTTGATTTTATGAAGCATCTTCCCGGCAAGGTGATGGAACATCGCGACAACAACTTCCTCACCCCCAGCCAGGTGATCGACAAATACGACTCCTCCGGCGAAATCGACGTCCCGCATATGGTTTCGTGGGCGGACACGGAGCGCGATCTGTCGGCTTGGCTGGGCAATGCGATGCAGTCCAATGCGCTGCACGAGTTGTACAAGCTGGAAGGGCCGCTGAAGGAAAAGGGCGACGAACAGCTTCTGACGGATTGGCGCCGGCTGACCACCAGCGACCATTTCTATTACATGTGCACGAAATATTGGGCCGACGGCGACGTGCACAAGTATTTCAGCCCGTACGAAAGTCCGTACGACAGCTACATCAATTTCATGAACGTGCTGGACAACATCCAGACGCGGCTGCGGGCGTGAAGGTGTTTTTTTTGTTGCCTCCAAGGCAATACGCGAATCCAGCCATTTCCGGTCGTACCTGTCAAATTATGGTATTTATCCATATTAATTCATAACTATGGCAACTTTTTTGACCAGCAGGCAATTTTTTTGTTGCTTTACAGGCAACACATAGATTATGGTGTGTTTCCATGCGAGATGATCCTGAACGACAAGAAGCGCCGGAATTGGCGATGCTTGGCGAACGGTTGTTTGCCTTGCGATCGGCGCGAGGTTGGACGCTGGAAGAACTTGCCGAACGCAGCGGGCTGTCCAAGCCCTATTTGTCGAGGCTGGAGAGCGGAAATCGCCAACCCTCGATCGCCGCGGTGTTGACGCTGGCCCGCGTGTATGGCGTGCCGATGGGAAGCCTCTTTGGTCCCCAGCAGGCGGATGAATCCTGCATCGTAGTGCGAGGCAAGGACGCGGCGGTCCGCCACGGCGACGGCGTTTCGTATGTGCCGCTGTCCACGGCCTCTCGGTTCAATCTCGAGCCGATACGGCTGGTGATCTCCGCGACGCGCAGCGGCACGGAACGTTTTCAGCACGAAGGCGAGGAGTGGGTTTACGTGGTGTCAGGTCGGCTGCGGCTGACGTTGAGCGAGAAGCAGTACGTCATCGACACGGGGGACGCGGCTCATTTTGACGCGCGGTTGCCGCATCGGCTCGATGCGCTGGATGGCACGGATGTCTCGCTCATTCTCGTCGCCAGCCCGATTCCAATCGCGATGAATCCCCGTCGGGAGACGGTGGACTTGACGGCCGAGCTTGTGGGGTAGGCTCGGGAAATCTCCCGCGGCGGGCGTGGGGAAACAACTGAACTGTCGGCGGACAGGAAGCCTGGGAACTGTGCCAGCGGTCTATCAGACCGCGCTCCAGCGTGCACACTTTTTTTCAGGAGTCCGCCATGAGCGACGTTGATTATGCCTCAACCGTCCGCAATACACACTCCAAGCTGAAGGTAAACGCGCTGAACTTCTGGGAGGTCTCCGCGCACGCGGTTGCGCTCGATTTCGCCCAGCATGACCGCGGCGCTGATCGTCCCGCTCATGTTCGCCACCGCCGCCGGCGCCGGATGGCTCTGCTATCTCTTCGGCACCATCATGTTGTTGTTCGTGGCCTTGAATCTCAATCAATTCGCGAAGCGGTACACCTCGGCCGGCAGCATGTACGAATACACGGTCAAAGGGTTGGGACCGAAAGTCGGCGGAGTTTCCGGCTGGTGCCTCCTCTGGGCCTATCTGTTCATCGGCATCGCGGGTGTGACGGGATTCACCCACTTCGCATCCAAACTCCTCACATTGGCCGGCGCAACCGGATATCTGTCTCATCCGTGGATCACGCTCTTTGCAATCTGCGTCAGCCTCGCCTGGTTCCTGGCGTATAAGGACATCACGCTATCGGCGCTGTTGATGCTGGTGATGGAAGGACTCTCCGTGCTGGTCATCATGATGCTGGCGATCTTCGCGCTGGCCAAGACCGGGGTGGTGGACCATTCACAGCTCGCGCCCTTCGCGGGCATGGGGCTAAAGGACGTGATGAGGCTGCTGGGCCTGGGCGTGGTGGTCGCCATCTTCAGCGGCGTCGGCTTCGAAATGCGCCACCGCCTTCGGTGAAGAAGCCAAAAAGCCGCTGGTCACCATCCCCCGCGCCGTCATCACCAGCCTTCTGCTCACCGGCGCCTTCTTCGTTTTCATCACCTACACCGAAACCCATGCGCTGGCCAACAACAATCCGACGCTCGACCAGTTGGATGCGCCGCTGACAACGTTGAGCGCGAACCTCGGCGTGCAATGGATGGGCGTGGTGATTTCCTTCGGGGCGATGATCAGCTTCTTCGCTCTGGCGATGTCGTGCCTGAATTCCGGCTCGCGAATTCTCTTCTCGATGGGGCGATACGGGATTTTCCCCATCTCCATTGGAAGCTCGCACAAGTTGAATCTGACACCCCACGTCGCCATCACTTCCTTTGCCCTCCTGCAGTTCCTCGTTCCCACGATCATCATGCTGGCGGTTTATGCCGGAGCGTATAACGCTCTGGGAGTCGGCACGCCGTTCGACGAATTCAACGACGCCGGACTCTTCGGGGCCATGGGATTCTGCGGGGCATACGTGCTGATCTCCCTGGCGGCCCCTTTCTATCTGAAGAAAATCGGTGAGGTGAAGGCGTACCACTGGGTGCTGTCGATCGCGGCGATTCTGCTGCTGATCGTGCCGATCGTCGGCACCGTCTATCCCGAGCCGTCCTATCCCTGCAATTATTTCGCCTATATCTTCGGCGCATACGTTTTAGCGGGCATCATCCTGGTGGCTGTGCGCAGCCGCAGCAGGACGGAATTCGAGAGCATCCGAAAGGTGCTGGACGAGAAGACGACGGCGCCGAGCGGCCCAGCCCCGGCAGCGGCTCCGGCGTTTGGAGCAACCGATGGTCCGGCGCCGGCCGTGGCATAGAATGGGAGCCGATTCGATAGGCTAAAATGCGGTCCGTGATTCCGGAACGCCAACCGCGATTGTTCGCCGCGTCCCGGCGCCGGGACGCGCGGACTGGATGTCCCCGAACCGCGGCTGCCCATGTGGAATGCTGAAATTCGCGGCGATTGAAGGGAGGTTGCTTGCCCCATCTCGCGAGCATTTCAATCTATCCCGTGAAATCGTTGGAGCCGGGGGCGCTTCAGCACGCTCGCATCCTGCGAAGCGGCGCCCTGGAAGGGGACCGAACCTTTGCGCTGTTCGACGCCGGCGGGAAGTTCGTCAACGGAAAGCGCCATGCCAAGGTCCATCAACTCCGCTCGAGCTTTGATCCTTTCACCGGGGAGCTGCGGCTGGGCCGGGCCGAGACCGGATTGACCTCCGCCTTCCGCGTCGATGGGAAGGTCGAGGAGATCGAAACCTGGCTGACGGAATTCTTCGGCATGCCGATTTTCTTCCGCCGCAACACGGACGTGGGGTTTCCCGACGATTTGGATTCCCCGGGTCCGACGGTGATCTCGACGGCCACCCTCGCCGAGGTCGCGAGTTGGTTTGGTCTCGACGTTAAGCAGGTGAGATTGCGATTTCGGGCGAACCTGGAGATCGGCGATTGTCCGCCGTTCTGGGAGGATCGGCTGTACGGGAAACAGGGATCGGTGGTGCGATTTCGCATCGGGGATTGCCTGCTGGACGGCAACAATCCGTGCCGGCGCTGTGCCGTTCCGCCGCGCGATCCGGGGACGGGTGAGGGCTTTCCGGATTTCGCCGTCATTTTTCGCAAGCAGAGGGAAAAGACGCTTCCCGATTGGGCGGAAAGATCGCGATTCGACCACTTTTACCGCCTGGCCGTCAACACGAAAGTGCCACCGGGCCAGGCGGAAAAAACGCTGCGGGTGGGTGACAAAATCGAAATCGTCGGATGACCAAGTTTAGCCGCGACGCGTAGGGGAGCGCGTCCCGTTTGGACGGCGCCAGCGGCGCTCAGACCGATGCGCTTTCCGCCGGCATGGGCGCCGCCTCGGCGAGAACCACGCGGTTGCCACCCGCGGTGAGGGCCGCGCGAACCGCCTTTTCCGCCGCCTCGATCAGCGATAATTTGCCGCCGTCATATCCTGACACGCCGAAACTGCACGTGACGTGCACCGGCGCATTCCGACAGGACAGATTCAACTCGTCGATCACCTGCCGGCAGCGCGCCGCCAGCGACGTGGCATCCCCGGCATTGGTGGCGGGGCAGAGGAGGATGAATTCATCCGAGCCGAAGCGACAGACCAGGTCCTCAAGGCGCATGGCGTTGCTGAGGGTCTCGGCGACCTGGCGGATCACGTCGTCGCCAAAGGTGCGGCCGAAGGATTCGTTGATCCCGGCGAAATGATCGATGTCCGCCAGGATGCACGCCAGGGATTGCCCCATGCGGCGCGAGAGAGAAAGCTGCTCGCAGAGCCGATCCTCGGCGTACGCGCGATTCCATAGCTCGCTGACGAGATCGATCTGGGCCCTGTTTTCGAGCAGATCGAACAGATGCCGGCTTCGCAGGGCGGCGCGGATGCGGGCCTTCAGCTCGGCGGGATTGAACGGCTTGGAGATGAAATCCGCCGCGCCCGTTTCCGGCTTGTAAATCCTGTCCTCTGGGGAAATCCGGCCCGCCATGAAAATGATCGGGATGGCGGAGGTGGCGGGATCGGCCTTGAGTTGCCGGCAGACTTCCATCCCCTCGATGTCGGGCAGGTCCACGTCGAGCAGAACGAGTTCCGGCCCCGATTGACGCGCCGCTTCCAGGCCCTCTTGCCCGGTGTACGCGGAGCGAAGCGTGATCGGCTCATCCGCCAGGTGCGAGCGCACCAGCGCGTGTATCGCCTTGGAATCGTCGATCAATAGAACTTCGTGGGGCATGTTGATATCTCAGCATCGACACGAAAAATGCGCGGATTAACACCGCAGGCGCCGTGTCCGATAACGGAAACATTGGGAAATCCCCCGGGACTTGCGTCGAGGCGACGGGAGAAGGATATTGATTCCCCTCGCTGACGGAGAACGAACATGTGGAATCAATGGTGGTGGCTCAACGTCGCGGCAATGGCGTGCTCGATGTTGCTTTGCTCGTGCGGTTCCACGAATCCTTCGGGGGCTTCGTCGCAATTGACGGACAATGGCGTCGAAGCCGTCGTCGAACCCCGCGCCGCGATCAATCTCAATTCCGATTGGAAGTTCATTCGTGACGACGTGCCGGGGGCCGAGCAGAGCACGTTCGACGATTCAGCCTGGCAATCCGTAACCTTGCCGCACACCTGGAACAATCTCGACGGTGAAGACGGCGGCAACGACTATTATCGCGGGCCGGGGTGGTACCGGCGACATTTGACGCTGGATAGCGCGGAGCACGGCAAGTCGCTATTCCTGAAAATCGACGGGGCAAGCAGCGCGGCGGCGGTTTTTGTCAACGGCCGGCCGGCCGGGCCCCCGCACAAGGGCATGTTCTCCGCCTTCTGTTATGACATCACGTCGCTGGTGAATCCGTCCTCCGACAACGTGATCGCGGTGCGCGTCACCAACGCTGTCGATAGAGACATCCCGCCCAACTCCGCGGATTTCACGTTCTTCGGCGGCCTTTATCGCGGCGTGCAGCTTCTGGCGATCAACCCGTTTTCGATCAGCCCCGTGGACGATGCCTCGCCGGGGGTTTACCTCAGGCAAATCAACGTTTCGGCCGAGCACGCGGACGTGCAGATCACCACCAAGCTGCGCAATTCCACGGCCGTGGATCAGCCCGCGAATGTGACGTGCGACCTGCTGGATGCCGGCGGCAAGACGATCCAGAGCATCAACACGCAGATGCCCGTGGTCGCGGGCGATTCGGAGGACGTGATCCAATGGCTGAGCATCGATCACCCGCATTTGTGGAACGGCAGGAAGGACCCGTACCTCTATCGCGTGCGGGTCACGGTCGCGGTTGCGACGAACGTCGTTGACCGCGTCATTCAGCCGCTGGGGATCCGCTTCTTCGCCATCGATCCGGACAAGGGTTTTCTCCTCAACGGCAAGTCGTATCCGCTGCACGGAGTGAATCGGCATCAGGATCGGCTGGACATGGGATGGGCCATCACTTCCGCGCAGCAGCAGGAGGATTTCAACCTCATCATGGAAATGGGATGCAACGCCGTCCGCCTCTCACACTATCAGCAGGCGCAGGAGTTTTATGACCTGTGCGATCGCGGCGGGCTGGTCGTCTGGGCCGAGGCGTGCCTGGTCAATTCCGTGACCCCCACCGGGGCATTTGACGACACGGCCAAGCAGCAGCTTCGCGAGCTGATCAAGCAGAGCTACAACCATCCATCCATCTGCTTCTGGTCCTTGTTCAACGAGCTGAGCGACAAGAAGGAAGAGAATCAATCGGAGGACAAGGGAAAGATCATGCTGGACCATGAGATTCAACTGGTCGGCGAGCTGAATAAACTGGCGCACGATCTCGATCCCACCCGGCTGACGACCGCGGCGACGGACATAAAGCCCGACCATCCGCTGAATGCGATCACCGACGTGCTGGGGTTCAATATGTACGATGGGTGGTACAGAAAGTCGCCCGACAATTGGCCCATGGACCAGGACAAGCTGCATTCCGCGCTTCCCGGGCGCGGCCTGGCCATCAGCGAATACGGCGCGGGCGCCAGCGTTAGTCAGCACGAACTGAGCCCAGGTCATCCCAAGACCGATGGACTCTGGCATCCGGAGGAATGGCAGTGCGTGGTTCATGAGGCGGCCTACAAAGCGATGAGCCAGCGGCCGTATCTATGGGGCACTTTTCTGTGGTGCATGTTCGACTTCGCGTCCGATGGCCGTCACGAAGGCGATCACCTGGGCCGGAACGACAAGGGTTTGGTGACCTACGACCGGAAGATAAAAAAGGACGCCTTCTACTTTTACAAGGCGAACTGGTCGGATGAGCCGATGGTTTACATCACCGACCGCCGCTTCACGCCGCGGAACTTCGACCACGGCCCGGTGAAGGTCTATTCCAACTGTGATTCGGTGGAGCTGAAGCTGAACGGCGTTTCGCTCGGATCGGTCGGCAGTGCCGATCACATTTTCGTCTGGCCGGACGTGACTTTGGTTCGTGGGAAGAATGTTTTTGAGGCGGACGGCATCCGTGACGGCCGCCATTACAGCGACTCCTGCACCATCGACTTCGATCCGGGGTTTGTCGAGACTCGCCCATTCGCGCCGGCCACGCGGCCGACGACGGCTCCATCGCCGGTGGGATGACGGGCTCCGCGCGCCATTCGCCTCTTTCGCCTCGATGGCATATCCTTACCCGGTTGTGTCCGAAGCAATCGTCGAGATATCCGGCGTCGATTTCGCCTACGGTCAGCGGCTGGTGTTGAAACACATCAGCATGACCGTGGCTCGCGGCACCATCGTCGGGCTGATCGGCCCCAACGGCGGGGGAAAGACCACGCTGGTGAATCTTCTGCTTGGGTTGCTCACGCCAACGCGCGGAACCGTGCGGATCTGCGGGATGCCGGCGAGTGCGGCCGTGCGCCGCGGCGACGTAGTGGGTTCCCTGCCGCAAACCCCGCGCACGCCCAAGGGATTCCCCATCAGCGTCAGGCAACTCGTGCGCCTGGGGCTGGTGGGAAAACTCGGACTGCTGGGCAGGGAAACCGCCGAGGATCTGAAGCGCGTCGAATGGCTTTTGGAGAAGGTGGGAATCGAGGAACTGGCCGACGTGCCGATCGGATCGCTCTCCGGCGGGGAACTTCAGCGCGCACACATCGCGCGTGCCCTGGCGGCACAACCGCACGTTTTGCTGCTCGACGAGCCGACCACCGGGATTGATCGCGTCGGGCAGGATCAGTTCATCCAGTTTCTGGCCGATCTCAAGCAATCGCTGTCGCTGACGGTGATCCTGGTCAGCCACGATCTGCGCACGGTGGCGGCGGTTTGCGATCGGCTGGCGTGTCTGAACGTGACGCTGCACTACCACGACGTTCCGGGCAACATGCCGGGGGAATTGGCCCGGGAAATGTTCGGCGTCGATTTGCCGGAGCTTCGCCTGGAGAAAACGGCGCGATGATGGTTCCAGCGGCGGCCATCCTGGGCGATTCTAACGCCGGCTCGGATATGCTGCGCGCGGCGTGTGCGTCGGCGTCGGTGGGCGTGGCGGGAGCGGTGCTTTCGGTTTTTGTCGTGCTTCGCCGCTGGGCTTATCTCGGCGACGGGATTGCCCACGCGGGATTCGGGGGGATCGGAACGGCGGTGTTGCTGTCCATCGCTTTTCCATCGCTGAACAACGGCCCGGCGATTTACCTGATCGCGACGGTTTTTTCGTTGGCGACGGCCCTGGCGGTGGCCTCCATCAGCCGAAGACGCGCCGTCAGCGGCGACGCGGCGATCGGGATTTTTGTCGCCGCCACGCTCGCCTGGGGATTCATCGCGTTTGGGATTCACGCCCACCTCGGCCGCGGCGGCCCCGGCGGATGGGAGGATTATCTCCTGGGCAGCGCCCGCGGAATGTCCACCGCCGCCGCCGCGCTGGCCGTTGCCATATCCGCGGGAATCGTCCTCACCGTCGTGGCGCTGCACCGGCAGATCGTTCTGTATTGTTTCGATCCGGAGCTAGCGCAGGTGACGGGAGTTCCGGTCGGGCTCGTGCATTATCTGCTGATCCTTCTGGTGGCGCTGGTGATCATCGCGGGAATGCGTTTGTCGGGAAACCTGCTCGTGCCGGCGCTGCTGGTGCTGCCGGGCGCGGCCGGATTGCGCTTGAGCCGATCGATGCGTGTGGTCATGGCGGTCGCCATCGTCGCCAGCATAGCGGCGGCCGTTGCCGGAATGGCCATTTCGCGGCGGTGGGAATTTATCGCTCCCGGTCCGGCGATCGTCGGGGTCTTGTTCCTGGAGTTTCTCGCGGCGCACTTTGCCGGCGGCCGGGCCAAGTCGCAGTACGATTAGTGCCGATAAGGTTCCCGAGGTGTAGCCGTGGAAGAACAAGCACCTGTGCCCGAGATGGGCAAGGCATCGAAAATCTGGTGGACGCTGCTGGCGCTGGCGGTGATGGCCGTCGGGGCGGCGATGCGCCTGCGGTTTTATTTGTACAACCGCTCGATGTACCGCGACGAGGCGGCGCTCGCGCTGAACCTCGTGCATCGTTCCTTCGCGGGGCTGCTCAAGCCGCTGGATAACCATCAGGGTGCGCCGGTTGGGTTTCTGCTGCTGGAAAAGCTGGTGGTCAGCTTGCTGGGCAGCCATGAATATGCGCTGCGTCTGATGCCGCTGGTCGCGTCGATCCTGACCCTGCCGCTGTTTTATTTGCTCTGCCGGCAATTTCTGTCGCGACCGATTGCGGTGATCGCGCTGATCGTCGTGGCCATGGGCGAGAAGCAATATGACTACTCCGCGGATACCAAGCAGTATGCCGTCGATGTGTTCGTGACGGTGGCGCTGATGCTTTTGGCGATGCTGGCGGTGGGCAATTCGCTGCGGCAAACGGCCGGGTCGAGGAGGGGACTGATCGCGCTGGCGATCGCCGGCGCGATGGCGGTTTGGTTCAGCCATCCCGCGGTTTTCGTGCTCGGCGCGATCGGCGTCATGGCGGCGATGGAATGGTTCTCCCGCAAGCGGCGGTCCGGCATTTTCGATCTGGCGGCGGTAGCGCTGGTTTGGATTCTCAGCTTCGGGGCCGATTACCTCCTGGTCCTGCACCGGTTGAGCCACAATGATTTCATGCAGTCGTTCTGGATCGAGGCGGATGCGTTCACGCCGATTCCCAAGTCGATCCAAGCGCTGGTTTGGTACAAGGAGACGTTCTTCGCGATATTTGAAAGCCCCTGCTCGCTGGGATTCGTGGGACTATCCGCCCTGGTGTTCGTGCTGGGCGTGGGGTGGCTGTATCGGCGGCGGAAATCGGCGGCCCTGCTCGTGCTGATGCCGGTGATCTTCGCCCTTGCTGCGTCGCTGGCGCACAAATACCCGTTTAAAGAGCGGCTCATCCTTTTCATCTGCCCGTTAATTGCGATTTTCATCGGGGCGGGGTTCGCCTATCTTTTTGAAGGCGGGCGAAAGGCCGTGGGAATCGTCGCGCTGCTATTCCTGCTGATCACTCCGCTGAACAAGACGCGCCAATACATCCATCAACCCTGGATGCACAGCGACATGCGAAAGGTCGTGTCGCTCGTGGCGGCAAACCGTCAGCCGGGCGATCGGTTGTATGTCTACGAGTTTTGCTATTACCCCTACGAATATTATCGCGATCGCTTCGGCATCGCGGACATGCCGGCCATCCGAGGAAAGCAAAACGTTGACGGGATTGAAGGATACAAAAAGGAGTTCGCGGATTTGAAGGGCAAGCGTGTGTGGGTGATGTTTGAAGATGCCCCGGCACAGCAATCGGCGCTGGCGGTGCTGGACGAGATGGGAAAGCGAGTGTTCGAGGCCAAACCCTTCGACGAATACGTCGCGTGTTACGACCTGCGATAAGCGGCGATCCGCTCAGCGCAAATCATACAAGTCTGCTGTCCCGCCGTTGAATCGCCGGCGATCGAGCAGTTTGCCGCGATGGTCGAGGATCTCCTCGATCATGGGCCGATCCTTGACCGGGTCCATGGAAAACACGACCCAGACCCGCGCTCGGCCGCGGACCTTCAAGAGATCGCCGGCATAGGTTTGGGGACGGGCGGTGAGATTTTTTTCATAGACCCCCGTGACCAGTTGGCCGGCGGGGATGCTCAGCGCGGGATCGGCCCTGAGGTAATATTTCCCCAGGACATCCGATCCCCAATGGAGGTAGAGCGAGTCGCCCGGCTGCCAATGGGCCTTGACGTATTGAATCGCGGACTTGGCGTCGTATCTCACCTCCGGCTGAACGACGTATTTCGCCTGGATGTAGAGGGGATAGACGAAAAGGACGACGCCGATCACGAGCCAGAAACCGGCTCGGGCGAGATTGGCCCGCCACCAGCCGATTCCCATCGCAAACGCCGGCGGCAGGACGATCAACGGCGCGCAGAACAACGTGAGCCGTTCGGCGAAGGGATAGCGCTGGAGCGACGAAGCGGCCAGGGCGAGCGCGATCGTCGCCGCCAGGCATCCGGTCATTGGCCGGGATTTCCGCCACATCACGATAATGCCGAGCATGAACATGCCGACGGCAACGCAGGCGATGATGCGAGCGGCGCCGGGAGAATGATCGCTGGGCAGGATTCCAAGGGGGTAATTGAAAAGGCCGACGATGGTTTTCGGATACCAGAGAAGGCCTTGCCAGGAGTCGGGCGGCGGGGCGAAAGCGTTTTGATTCACCCAATAAAGGTGCAGGGAATCGCTGGCGACGTAGTAGCGGGAAATCAGAAGGTAATTGGCGGCGAAGCTGGCGAGCCAAAGGATTCCCATCGCCGCATCGGCCAGAGCCAATTTGCGCTTTCCAAGGCATAGATGCCTGATGAACAACGTCAGGCCAATTCCGCCAAGGACGAAAAGCAGTGGATGGGAGAACCAGAGGAGGATCGCGCCGGCGGCGGCCAGGATCGCAAGGAGACCGGCGCTGTCGGCGGACAGGGCCAGCGCCAAAACCAACGTGGTCCACAAAACGTCGGTGGAGTATTGCTTCGCCTCGGCACAGTAGCGGACCAGGGGCTCGGCCAGTGCGAGAAAGGCAATGGCCATGATGGCGGTGGGATTTCCGGCGATTCTTCGAATGGTCAGGAAAAACAGGGGCAAAACGATCACCGCGGCGAGGCATGGGACGAGGCGCAGGCGCGCTCGTCGTGGCCGAAAAGAAGGACCGAACATTTCTGGAGAATCAGGAATCCGACCGGGGCCGCCTGGTCCCCCGTGTCCAGCGGCCGAAACAACTGTGCGAAGCTCTTGGAGAAAATGTTGTTCGCCAGGAGGGCGTCATCGTGCATCAGCCCCCGGTCCTGGAGGTAGCGGCGAATTCGCAGAAAGGCGCCGAGCGCCACGATCGCCCATCCCAGCGCGGGGTGGTCGAGGACCCGATGAAGCCGCGAGGCGGCGGGAGTTTTTTGAGGTTCGGCCACAAGCGACACTGGGGAACGACAATAACCTAAACCAAACGAAAATGAACAGGGGATGAACATCAATCCCCTGTTCATTCTGCGGCGAGGCAATGGGTGACGCTACGAAGTCGGCAGATCGGATCCGGCGGTGAAGCCGTCCACGTTCACCGAGTACGTCGCGCCCAGATTTACGTTTTCATACACGTCGCCGGTGGGGATGCCGGTGGCTTCCCATTCGGCGGGCGTGAGCCAGCCGGCCTGCGAGCCGGTATCCGACGATTCGAAGAAGTATCCGCCCTGGGCCCACGAATTCACCGACGCGGGGATCGACCAGACGTTGTCCTTGATCTCGGCGAAGCTGTTCATGTCGTTCTCGTCAACCTTGATGAAGCCGGCGCCCGCGCCGGTCACGTAGTTGGGATCGACGAAGAGGTTGTTATCCACGTGAATGCCCTGGGCCTCGCCGTCGTTGATGGAGAGCAACCCGCCCCAGACGCTCGGCTCGGTGACGGTGTTGTTCTCGATCCAGACGTTCTGCACCTGCCAGTTGAACGCGCCATCGACCTGCTGAGCATCGATGGTGAACCCGGCATTGCCGTTGCCCTCGATCACGTTGTTCCGGGCCATGACGTTATGCACGCCGGGCGTGAGCAGGATGCTGCTGTTGAGGACGATGTTGGAATCGAACACGACGTCGCTCATCGCGGCGTTGGGATCGGCGGCGGGCGTGCCGAGCGGTCCGGCCTCGACCGGGCCGGTCGAAAGCGTGTTGCCATAAACATAGACGTTGCCGCCCGCCTGAATCGACAGGACATTCTTGGCAATCCCGTTGCCAATGGAGTTGGGGAGATTGGTAAGATTGTTGTCGGCGATGAGGAGGTCGGTAGCGCCGCCGACGCGCAGGATCGCCTCGCCGAAGGAGGCCGCCACGGTGTTGCCGAGGAACACGATTTCGCTGCCCTGGGTCCAGGAGAAATAGGCGTTGAGCGCCGTCGGGTTGGGCGAGGAATTGCCCTGAACCAGGACGTTCGTCGGCCCGGACGCCATGTTCATGTCGTTCAGCAAATTCAAGAACGTGTTGTCGCTGATGGTGATGTCGTTGCCGCTCGGGAAGAACCCCGAGGCGATGGCCTGCGAATCCTGGTTGTTCGCGTAGATCGAGTCGAATGTCAGACCCTGCACGACCAGGCCTTCGGTGGAGCCGGACATGCCGATCATCGCGGTCTGGGTGGCCGGCCCGGTGTACATGAGGATCGGCTGGGCGCCCGAGCCGTAAGACCCGATGTAAACGTGAGACAGGCCGCCGGCATTGATGCCGTTGCCGCCGCTCATGTCGAACGTGTCGCCGGCTTGGAACAGGACCCGCATGTTGCTGGTGAGCAACTGGCTCAGCCGCGCCAAGCTCTGAATGGGCGTGCCGGCCGACAGGCCATTGTTGCTGTCGTTGCCGTTGGAGGAGACATAGATCGTCGGGCGGTTGTCCGGCGCGATGGTGATCTGCTGTGTCGCAATGCCGACATGCCCGTCCGGCGTGGTGATCGTCAGAGTGATCGTGTACGTGCCGGAATTGGCATACGCATGGGCGGCGTTGAAGCCAACCAAAGTGTTGTAGGCCGAACCCGCCTCGCCAAAGTTCCAGGCGATGGTGCTGTTCAGGACCGTTCCATCGCCGAAGGTGGAATCCACAGCCTGGACGTTCACGGTCTCCTGCGGCAGAACCGTCGATGGACTGGTGACGGTGATGACCGGCGTTGGAGTACCGGGATCGCTGGGATTGCTGGGAGTGGTCGGAGTGCCGGTGCCGGTGGAGCCGGTGCCAGTGCCAGTGGAGCCGGTGCCAGTGCCGGTTGAGCCGGTGCCTGTGCCGGTAGAGCCGGTGCCTGTGCCGGTCGAGCCGGTGCCTGAGCCGGTGGAACCCGTCCCCGTGCCGGTGGAGCCGGTGCCAGTGCCGGTGGAGCCGGTACCCGTGCCGTTGGAGCCGCTCCCTGTGCCGGTCGAGCCAGTGCCTGTTGAGCCAGTGCCGGTGCCAGTTGAGCCAGTGCCAGTGCCGGTGGAGCCGGTGCCTGTGCCGGTGGAGCCAGTGCCTGTGCCGGTGGAGCCGGTGCCCGTGCCGGAGGAGCCGGTGCCCGTGCCGGTGGAGCCGGTGCCTGTGCCAGTGGAGCCGGTGCCTGTTGAGCCAGTGCCAGTGGAGCCGGTACCTGCGCCGTGGAGCCACTGCCCGTGCCCGATGATCCGGTGCCGGAAGCGGAAGAGCCGCTGCTCGATGAGTCGCCGCTGGAACTAGACGAGCCGCTATTGGATGAACCGCCGCCGGCAACGGCGCCAAACGTACTTGAGGTTCCGGCCTTGAGCCAGGTGGTCGTTCCGGTGGGACTGATAACCTCCACCGGCGTGGTCACGCCGGCATCGACCGTTACCGTATCCAGTTCATTGCCGGTATATATTACGACTGTTTGAACCGTTGACAGTGGAGCGACTCTGCCGAAGTTATTGGAAAATCCCAAAACACGGTTGCAAGGGGCGGCGCGGACCAGGAAGGAATTGCTTTGGTTTGCATCGCCGGTCAATTCGAGATTGTCGCCTGCGATGACGGCTGAGGAGAGTAGGCGGCGACCTTCAAGGAACTCCAGGCCATCATGCGATGATTTTTTGTTTTTGAACGTCTTCATGTGATTCGCATCGGGAGGCGGGGCGAACCACATCGGTGAGGATTAGCAAAAATGGCCCATATTTAGGGGATTGTGGGTGTTAAAAGGCGTGTTGGCGGCGCGATTGCTCCATCTTCACGTCCGAAAACGCGCACGGCCCGTGCCGCTCGTCCGCGGACGGTCCAACTCCGGATGATATACGATTCATTTGAATCCAAGGCAAATGCCCGGTCCTTTAGTGATCCGGCCCAGCCATCAGCGGCGGGCGATTGGGCAGGAATCCGGCGATTCGGCTCGCCAGAAGCCGGCTGAAAGCCGCCCGGCCATTGACGTTCACGTGGCTGATGTCGGAAAAGTCGTCATCGTCGAGGGCGTCGCGAAAGTTCAACACCGGCGGCGCATTTCCGCCCAGCCCCTCCCGCAAACTTGCGAGCAACCGCTGCATCGCGATCGGCGGCACGCCGCCGGCGCAGTTCGGAATGCTCCGGCATCACCACCACGACAACCCTCGCGCCGCGGGCCTGCAACTGCCCAATCAGTCGAATCAGGCTGTCGAGTTGCTGGCGGGCCACCGGCGAATCATAGGTGACCGGGTCAAAGAGCTTGCGGTTTTCATAAGAGGCAAGCTGCTCTCGGAACGTCGCCTCCGTGGCGCGCTCCGGCGCTTCAAGGTGAATCATTTCCCGCCATGGATCGGTGGTGGGGTTCTCCATGCGAGCGCCCATCGCATGGACGATCCTCACCTTGGCGTTGAGGAGGGCGGATTCGCTTTCCAAACTGACGTTCCTGGCGTCTCTGGTAGAACCAGACCTCGTCGCGAAGAGGCTTGAGGATGTTGCGCACGTCGCCGCGCATCAGGGCCTCTCGAAACGTCAATCGTTGCCGGGCGTTTGCCGCGGCCGCCTCGGCGGTGGGCTTCGCCTGGTGGTATTCGTTGATGCCGATGAGAACCAAATCCGGCCGCAGCGTGCTGTCGCGAAGGGAGGCGGACTGATCCGCGATGTCCTCCAGCGAAGGCCCCGCGCCGCAGAGGCCGAGCAATCGACATTTATCGTCCGTCAACCGGGTCATCAACTGAAGATCGGACGCTTCGCGAAAGCTGGAAAGACCAAGCAGGGCGCACAAATATTGGCCGCGGGCGGCATCGCGCGGATACTGATCTTCCGCCGCCGCCACACGTTGAGCGATATCCTCGGTGAACCCGGTTCCTTCCATGTGGTACGGCAACCAGTCGGGATAGGCGCGGGCGACGGCGAGCATCGCCTGGTTGATCGCAATCATGACGATCAGCAGAAGCAGCACGATGTGGGCAACGGGAAGCAGTCGCCGAATTGCTTGCATGTCAGGTTCCTCTAGAACGCCTGGTAGAAGAATGGGTTGTTCTGCTCTGCCAGGCAGTATGCCAGGAGCAATTGCAGCGCGATCAGCAGCAGCCGCAAATAAAATCCCCACGGCGAGAGGCCTTGGACCGGAAACAACAAGCGACGAAGCAATTTCATCTTGCACCTCTGTCAAAAGCGATAGAAGAACGTCAGGTGGGATATCGCCACCCACTCAAACGTCAGGGCCATGGCGGCGGCCTTTATATACGGATTGGCGAGGTAGGCTTTGACGCCCTTGGACCCCAATCGCGCGGTAAGGAATACGCGATAGTAATTGACGAGAACGAGGCCCGAGGCGTGCATGGCGCCCCAGACGAGAAAGTTCAACGCGATCCCGTGCCACAGTCCGCACAGCAGAAACGCGACCACGAATCCGACGCTGGCGCACAGGAGCGGTTTTTTCCCGTCGGTGCGGCGAAGGAGGGCGATCTGAACCGGGAAGAACAGATTTCGGCGGATCCAGAGAGACAGGGAGATGTGCCACCGTTCCCAGAAGGCGATCATGTTGCGGGCAAAATAGGGGCGGTTGAAGTTTTCGGGCGTGTGCACGCCGATCAGGCGGCCGATCCCCACCGCGATGTCGCTGTAGGCGCTGAAATCGAGGTACAGCCAGATGAAGAACATCTGGGCTTCAAGAATCCAGTACAAGCCGTGCACGGTGAAGTCGGTGAGGAACAGTTTCTTGATCGCGAAGGCCAGGACGAATTTCTTGAAGACGCCCCAGGCGACGCGCTGCGCCGCCGATAGTGTGACTTGGGCGTTCAGCGAGCGCGGCTCGCCGGGTTGGCTGACGAAATCGTCGTAGGACTGGATGGGTCCGGCGGCCAGCATCTGGAAGGGCATCAGATAGTTGACGATGGAAACGAGATCGGGTGCGTCGTAGCGCTGCTCGTACATGGCGCGGTAAAGCTCGATGAGCCGAAGCGCGATGTACGAAAACGCGACCAGCCGCAGCAGCGGATTGATTTCATCGGTTCGCAAAACGGTGAACCAGCCGGGCCGCTTGTGCAGGACGAACACGAGGAGGGTCAGCCCCATCGCCAGGACCACCCAGATGCCGCGCCGCGGCGAATCAGCGCACCGCGCGTGCCAGCAGCCAGGCGGCCACCGCGCCCGCCAGCACCCAGCCCCCGAGCCGCCATCCCACCAGCAGCGTGATGAAGCCCAGGTTCAGCAGGGCATAGACCCAGGACCGATGCTGATCGCGGGCGCGCGGCGCAACCAACAGGATCGCCGCCGCCAGCGCCATCCAGAACGGCCATTTGGCAAGATCGATCAGGTAGTCGCTCATGAGGCGTGTCGCCCGGCCGCCACGAAAGTTTTCGCGGGCGTGTACTGAGAAAGATTCATTTCGTAGCTTGCCGCGCCGCCGTCGGTCGATTCGACGAGCCGGAATCCCAGGCGCGGGTAGAGGCTCTTCACCAGGGCGTTCTTCTTGGTCGGAATATAATGCCCGAGCAGGCGCTGGTATCCAAGCGACTTGGCCCGTTCCAGCAGGGCATTGAGGCAGAACTCCTCGGCGGTGCGGCCGATGACCCGGCAACTCATCAGCCAAGTGTCAATCCGGAGCGTGCGCTGCGAACCGCCGGGTTCATTCACGCCCAGGATCACCGCGATCAGGCCGTAGTCTCCGAAGCGATCGCTCATCCGAACCGTAATGCCCACGGAATCCGGCTGGGAGAGGATTTGCCGGACGGCCTCGGGAGTATGCCTGCGGGTCGTCAGGTTGAACTGATTGGTCTTGCCGATCAATTGCAGGACGCGCGGGAAATCGTCCTCGTCGATCGTCCGCACGTCGCCGAGCATATTCAGCGATAGCTGATATTCCTCCACCGAGGCGAAATTGGTTTTGATTTCGCGCCGCTGGGCCTCGGCGCGATATTGGCCGCTGCGCTCGCGGTCCTCCGCGGTGAGCGAAACCGCCTCGAACCACCGGCCTGCTTCCAAGGCCCGGACGTACTCCGAAGGGTCTTCGGGAACTTCCACCACCTCGACCTCCGGCAGGGACTGGCGCATGTGTTCCCGTTCGGCCGGGTTGTCGTCAAAAAACACGAAGCTGTCCAATCCCAGGGCGAGCGTCTGGGCAATCCGCTCGATGGCGACGGACTTGGGATCCCAACTCGCCTCGAAGGCTCCGAAGTCTTCCAGGGCAAGTTGCATGTCGGCGTTGGTGCGGAAGGGTTCGCGCGCATCTTCCGGGTTGTTCTTGGAACAGACAGCCAGGACGCATCCGCGGCGAGCCAGCGCCTTGACATATTTCTGAAACGCGCGGTACGCCTCGCCCGCGGGAGTGTCGCCCACCTCGATGCCGGCCGGCCCGGTCTCGCCGACCACGCCGCCCCACAGCGTGTTGTCCAAATCGAGTACCAGGACTTTCTTCGGCCCGGTGATCAGCGCCCGGATGCCCGCGAAAATCTCGTGGGCCAGACGAGCCGTTCCATCGTCGCTGAAAGGCTGCTTGGTCCAATGGTAGCGACGGGGGTCGTAAAAGCGTTCGCGCCCGACGTGGCCGGAAACCTGCTGGAGATCCAGAAAAAATGCGTTGGCTGGAAGCTGCTGGCGAATCGCCTGATCGACGCGCCGGATCAGTTCCACCGGGCCTTGGTCCTTGGCCGACAAATGGCAACCGAGGGCGCCGGGAGAGACCCAATCAAATCCAATCTGGATCAGCCGTGCCCCCAGGCCCTTGGTCACGATCTCCCAGGCTTGCTTCCAAAACGAGAGTTCATCTTCAATACGCTGCTGGGTCGATGCGCCCTCGTCGCTCAAGAGCCGCTGATTCCACGGCAGCAGCACGACGACGTCGGGCTTGGGGCCGGCGGCCTTGGCGGCGAGCAATTCCTGCATCACGTTGTCGTATTGCCCTTCGCGCACGCGCAGGGCGGTCCCGCCAGCCCAACCGGCGGCGGTGAGGCACGAACTCAGCCATGTCCCGGTGCATTGGGCCAGAAGCAGAACCTCGCAGCGTTTTTCGCCGCGCTCATCGAGGAGCTTGGCGATCCGGCGCCCGGCCATTTCGATTCCCTGCGCCGAGAGCCACCCGCGGCGCAGCCCGTCGCGCAGCGCCAGCAGGGCGTCGGCGGGACGGCCGGCTCGTTGCAGGGCGCGCGACTCGGCAAGGATCTGCTCTTCGGTCTTGCGCGACTGGTCAATGGCTTGGACGACCATGGGTCTGTTCGCCTGGGGTTTGGGGGTTTATGGCTTGCCGCCCGTTGCGACTTCCGATTCATCGGCATTGGGGGCCGAATCGCCTTGTTTTTTTGCCTGGACATATTCGATGACCACGCCGCGCGAAAAAACCGGCGGGAGAAAGTTGATGAGCAGGGCGCCGGCATCGACGGGCGACGACTCCAGCAACCGAACCCCGTCGGCCGCGAGCGCCGCCGATGCCGCATTCAGGTCCTCCACCTCGATGGCAATATGGTGCAGCCCGCCGAAGCCCTTGTTGAATGCCGCCAGCTTGCCGCCGCGCGGGATGATGAACTCGATCACGCCGCAGCCGCCTTCGCTGAAGATGCAATCGGACTGGTACTCCGCGACGTATTGACGTCGCCCCGGCGTTACGCCGCAGATGCGGCAAAGCTCCTGCAACTGCGCCTCGTCGGGGACAATGATGCCGACGTGATGTACTTTGCCGTGAAACATGGTTCGGGGCGATTCTCGATCAATGCAAAAACGCGCTCCCCTTCGGGTCGCGGCTAAACGAAAGGGGGCTGGACAATTGTGCGCTGCTATTCTAGCGCTTGCCCGCCTGGCGGGCTTCAATGATCGCCACCATGTCGCCGACGTTGTTCATCGAAGCAATCTGACTGGAAGTGAACCGAATGCCAAAGGCCTTCTCGATGTGCAGCGTCAAGGAAACGTGCATGACCGAGTCCCAACCTTCGATGTCCGCCGCCGTCGTCTGGGGCGTAATCACGAGGCTGTCGTCGTCAAAGACGTTCTTGAATACGGCGGTGACCTTCTCGAGGGTTTCCTGCATGTCGGCGGCTACTCCTTTAGCTCCGTGCACCAACGAGGGCGACGTCACGATAGCGAGCGAAGTATATGAACGGCATCCGGGGCGTGCAAGACAAACGCGAAGGCGCAAGGAAATTCAAAAAAAATAAATTGGACCGCCCAGATGCGGTCCAATTCATTTTCGGCGTTTCTCCGCTTACGAGTTTGGCAGGGTCGATCCTGCCGTGAAGCCGTCAATCGTGGTCGAAAACGTGCTGCCGAGGGTGACGTTCTCATACACGTCGCCGGTTGGGATGCCCGTGGCTTCCCATTCGGCGGGCGTGAGCCAGCCGCTCTGCGAGCTGGGATCCGACGAGATGAAGAAGTATCCGCCCTGGGACCAGGACGTCACTTCCGCGGGGATGCACCAGACGTTGTCCTTGATCTCGGCGAAGCTGTTCATGTCGTTCTCGTCAACCTTGATGAAACCCGCCCGGCGCCGGTCTGATAATTGGGATCGACGAAGAGGTTGTTATCTATGTGAATGCCCTGGGCCTCGCCGTCGTTGATGGAGAGGAGCCCGCCCCACACGCTCGGCTCGGTGACGGTGTTGTGCTCGATGTAGAACGTCCTGCACCTGCCAGTTGAACGCGCCGTCGTTTTCCTGGGCGCTGATGGTGAACCCGGCGTCTCCGTCGGCTTCGATCACGTTGTTCCTGGCCATGACGTTTTGCACGCCGGGCGTCAGCAGGATGCTGCTGTTGATGACCGTGTTGGAGTCGAACACGACGTCGTTCATCGCGGCATTGGGATCGGCGGCGGGCGTGCCGAGGGGCCCCGCCTCAACCGGGCCGGTGGAGAGGATGTTGCCGTAAACATAAACATAGCCGCCCGCCTGAATCGACAGGACATTCTTGGGAATCCCGTTGCCAACGGAGTTGGGGAGATTGGTTAAATTGTTGTCGGCGAGCAGAAGGTTCGTGGCTCCGCCGACGCGCACGATCGCCTCGCCGAAGGATGCCGCGACGGTGTTGCCCAGCACCACGATGTCGTTGCCCTGTATCCACGCGAAATAGGCGTTCAGTTCCGTCGGGGACGGAGACTGATTGTTCTGGACGAGCACGTTGTTCGGCTGGCCGGACATGTCCAGATCGTCCAGGACGTTGAGGAAAGTATTGTCGCGAACAACGATGTTGTTGCCCGAGAGCATGAAGGCCGAATAGATGGCCTGCGAATCCATATTGTTCTGGTAAATGGAATCGAAGGTGAGTCCTTGGACCGAGACGTTGCTGCCGGTGACGTTGATGATTCCGCCGAACACGCCGGCCGGCCCGTCATACATCAGGATGGGCTGCGCGCCCGAGCCGTAGCTGCCGATCTCGACGTTGCTGACGGCGTTCACGCTGAGGGAGGATTCCAGGTTGTACGTTCCGCCATCCTGGAACAGAACCCGCTCGTTGCTGCTCAGGATGTTGTTGAGCTGAGCGATGCTCTGGATCGGCGAATCCGGACTGGCGCCGCTGTTGCCGTCGTTGCCGCTGGGTGAGACGTAGATCGTCGTCATCGAACTGTTCGACAGGACGGTGACGTTGGCCGTGGCCACGGAAGTCTGCCCGCCGGCGTCGGTGAGGCTCAAGGTGATGGTGTACGTGCCGGGATTGTCGTACACGTGCGCGGCGTTGAAGCCGACCAATTGATTGTATTGGCTTGCGGAATCGCCGAAGTTCCAATTGTAGGTGGCTTGTATCGGACTGCCCGAGCCGAGGTTTGACGAAAGCCCGTTCACCTGGACGCCCAAGCCCTGATAAAACGTTTGAGAGGTTGTGAAGGTGATCTGTGCATCGGTTCCATCGGAAGTGGAACCCTTGCCGCCCGACGGCGGCGAAGAAGGCGTGGTGCCTGTGCCGGTTGAACTTGAAGAGCCGGACGAGCCGGAGCCGGAAGAACTCGATCCGGACGAGCCGGAAGAACCTGAGCCCGATGAACCAGAACCGGACGAACCAGAGCCAGTCGAACCGGAGCCTGACGAACCGGACGAGCTTGACGAACCCGAGCCGGATGAACCGGAACCGGATGAACTGGAGCCTGACGAACCGGAGCCAGTCGAACTGGAGCCTGATGAACCGGACGAGCTTGACGAACCCGAGCCGGATGAACCGGAACCGGATGAACTGGAGCCTGAACCGGAAGAGCCAGACGATCCGCTGCCGCTGCTCGATGATCCGCCGCCGCTGCTGGATGATCCGCTGCCGGAACTTCCGGAGTTGCCGCTGGAACTGCCTGAGCCGGCGCCGAACTGCCGCTCGATGGCGCGGACGATCCGCTGGACGAGGAAGAGGTCCCCGTGTTAGCGCTGGAAGCGGGCGCACCGTGGCCTTCGGTAAGGATCTCTTCCACCATGATGTGGGAATCGACCTTGATCGTGTCGCTGCGCGTGCCCGCGTCAATCACCAGGGTGTTCACATCCGAGGCGTCGAAGGTCGCGCTCACGCCGTCAACGGTCGCGACCATTGAATTCCCGTTGTTCGTCAGGGTTATGCTGATCGCGTTGGCTTGGCCGGTGGTGCCGGTGCAGGTGATGGCCCCCGCCGGCGATGCTGGGGGTCACGGTCAACATGAGTCGGGATTCCAGCGCTTCCATCCCCTTGAATGGCGCCGCGGGGCTTGGCGAGCGGCGTCGGCGCTTTTTCGGCGTCAGGTCCGGGGCCGCGCTGGTGGAAATATGCTTCGGCGCAGAGGCGCGGAATCCTCGGGTACGATTAACTCGTGCCATCAATTCTCCCTTTAGCAGAGAAGAGCCAATTGGAAAGTCGGGAGCGCCGGGACAACCCGATTCGATTCCCGAAACAACTAAACCATTCAAATATTTGAATGCCGATGTGATCGCAAGCCAAAAATCGGAGAAAAATGAGAAATTTTTCGCCCGTGCAAAGTGGAGATTCACACGGTAAAGTGCGGCAAAACGTACAGGAGAAGCCGATGGTCGAGATTCAAATCGTTTACCAAGGCAAGCTGCGATGCAGGGCGACGCACGTTGATTCCGGCGCGGAGCTCTTGACCGACGCCCCGAAAGACAACATGGGAAAGGGCGAATCATTTTCGCCGACGGACCTGGTCGCGGCCGCGCTGGGCTCCTGCCTGATCACGATCATGGGGATCGCCGCCCAGCGAATGGAGATCGATCTGGCCGGAACCCGCGTGGTGGTCGTCAAGGAAATGGTCACGGCCCCGATTCGGCGCATCGGCCGGCTCGCCACGACGATTCATGTCCCGTTAAAACTGACGGCCGAGCAGCGGCAAAAGCTGGAGAACGCGGCGAGGGCCTGCCCGGTGCATCAGAGCCTGCATCCGGACGTTCAGGCGCCCGTGGCGTTCAACTGGGGCTGAGCTGCCGCACGCGATGCGCGTCTATTGCCTCTCGCCGCACGTCCGCCGCCAGATACACGGCCACGACGACGTTGATCAGCATGGCGGCCGCCTTGAGCCACGTCGGGTGATGAATGATCTCGTAGATTTCAAAGGGGATCAGCCCGGAGGTTGTGATGACGGTCATCCACTCGGCCCAATGCTTCAGGAGCAGCAGGCCAATTCCTTCCACAAGAAACATCGCCGCATAAGCGAGCAGGACGGAGCCGGCAACGATGAGTTGACGCCGGGTCACTGGCAGCGCTTTTTCGAGCAGGCGTTCGAGCAGCCGATTTCCCGGCGCGACGTGAATGCGATGGGCCCAGGCGACGACCACGTCGCCGATGTCTCTGTGCAGAAGGTTGAACACCGAGATCGCCGCGGCAACGAGAAAAATGGCTTTGACGACTTTGAATAATCCGATGGCGCACGGACCAGATGGGTCGCGGGCGAATCGGCAAGCTGGACGTGGCGTGGTCGATCATGCTCGGCTAACTCGCGAGAAAATATCGCGTGAACACCAGAAATAATGCGTAAAAACCGCCGCAGATGCAAAGGCCTGCCGCGATAAGATCAAATTGCCGCAAGCTGGGCAGCGGCCGAATCGCACTGGGGAAGCGGCGCATCACGCCCCAAATCAGAATCAGCATCGCCGCGCCCAGCGGTATGAAATATCGGCCCTGGACGCCGATTACTCGCGACGATCCCACCGGAGTCCATCCAAGATAATCGAACGTGGCGAAGATCAGCGTGCAGGCGCAAATCGAAGCGGCCATCAGCACAAGATGCCGTCTTGCCGGCGCGGGCGGATCGCCATCCGTCGGCCAACAGGCGAAGATCAGCGCCAGCCAATAGAGCCAGGCGACCACTGGCGAGACCGGATTATCCAGCCATCCCAGGTAACCGACAAAGGAATGAAGAAGAAAGGGCCCATCGCTTGCCAGCCCACGCGCTATCGCCGGGAGAAACGCCATGGGATGTTGTTCAACATATGCCAACTGCCGCGAGACATTCACGTCCGGCCGATCGGGCCGAAGCACAAGGCGCGTGCCGGCGGTTTGAGACAGCCAGGCAAGGGACACGAAAAGGTTGACCGCGATCAGCGCCGCGACGAATTTGAAGCGGCGTTCCTTGCCGCCGAATCGGGACGGAGGAATCAGCAGGACCAGCAGGATCAGCGGCAGGTAGGCGAACTTACAAAGGGTCACGCCGATGGAGAGGGCGAAGATCGCGGTCTTTTCCCCGGCGTCGATTTTTGCGCCGTCTGGGCCGCCGCCCACGCTGCACCGCCAAACCAGTGCGGTGAAAAGCAGGCAAATCGCATTGGTCATCGCTTCGCCCGATACCGAAGCGGCCGATGCCAGAGACATCGGCATCAGCATCAAGAGCAGGATCGCTCGCCCCAGCGCCGGCGCAAGGCTCAAGGTGAAGCAGCCGGCGATGGTCCATGCCACCAGGTTCGCCTCGCGGCCGAAATAGAAAAGAGCCAGCGGCCTCAATCCCATCCAGCGTCCGGCCGCGACGGCAATCGCCTGCGGCGCGTACATCAGCGGCGAATAGTTCGCCGAGGTTGGAAAGCGGCAGAAAACCGTCCGCTCCGGTTCGAGCGGGATTTGCCTTGCATCGAGAATTTCCTCCAGCGAGGTTTTCCGGGCCGGATGGTAGGGGAGTTGGGCGAAACGGCTGGACAGCTTCAACAGGCTGACCGGCAGCATTCCACCCTGGGTATTGTCCTGATTCTGGGCAACGAACCGGCCGAGGGAAACCTGATAGGCGCGAAAAAAATGCCAGAATTCGTCGGTGACCTGGAAGGGAGGGGTGAGAAAAACCATCGCCGTCCCGAAGAACAAGGCGATCACCGCGAACACCGTTGGAAGCAATTTATGATTTGAACGGTTGCCTTGGCGCGGGGAGGAATTCAATCGCTATTTCCGGCCGTTCATGGCATGGCGCGCATCTTCATAAACGCCGACGCAGGAGCGGGCCGCGTCCGACCAGTTCAGCCGACGGACTTCAAAGCTGCCGTGCTCGCGCAGCGTGGTCGCCAGCGGCGGATGACGCAAAACCGCGATGATTTTGTTGGCCATCTCGTTGATGTCCCAGAAATCCACCTTCAGGGCATGGGTGAGAACTTCCGAGACGCCGGACTGCTTGGAAATAATGACCGGCACGTCGTGGCTCATCGCCTCCAGGGGGGCGATTCCAAACGGCTCGGAGACGCTCGGCATGACGTAAAGGTCGGCCATCTTGAATACCTTTTCGACGTCGGGCCCGCGGAGGAATCCGGTGAACAGGCACCTTGTGCCCGATGCCCATGCCCGCGGCCATCTCGATGGTTCGCCGGATCATGTCGCCCGATCCCGCCATCACGAACTTTACGTTGTCCATGACTTCCAGCACCTTCTTCGCCGCCGCCAGGAAATATTCCGGACCCTTCTGCATGGTGATTCGGCCGAGGAACAGGACGATCTTCTCGTCCTTGTGAATGTTGTACTTTTCGACGTCCCCGGTTCCGTTGGATTCAATGGCGTTGTAGACGACTTCGACCTTGGACGGGTCGATGCCGTAATGGTGAGTGATCAGGTTCTTGGTCAGATAACTGACGGCGATGATCTTCATGGCGCTGTGCATCCCACGGCGTTCGATGTCGTAGATGCGCTGATCCACGTGCAAGCCCGACCGGTCGAATTCCGTGCTGTGAACGTGAACGATCAGGGGAACGCCCTTGAGTCCGGCAACGGCCATCCCGGCGGGAAACGTCATCCAATCGTGGGCATGGACCACGTCGATGTTTTCCGTGCGGGCGATTTCCGTCGCCAGCGCCGCATAGCGGGAGATTTCCGAGAACATGTCGCCGGTGTACGGTGCATTGGCTGCCGGCGGTCCGGCGCCAATAAAGCTGGGGATCGCCCCGGAAGGACGAGGCGTCGCCTGCGGCGATACCGGCAAGAAAGGTTCAACGGCCGTCGCGGTTTGCGAGCGGGAGCGGCTGTCTTCCACCGCGCGTTGGGCTGCATATTTCGCGGGCGATTGGTATGGATCGCCCAACTGCGCGTCAACCGTGCGAAACGTGACGTGCTCAAATTCGTCCAGGCGAAACTCGGTGCTTGGAGACGCCAGGGGCGATCCGGGCCGCGGGCTGAGCAGGCGAACATGCGTCGAAAATGGCGTTGAAACGGGTCTGTAAGGCTGTTGCCGAAAGCAATCAGCCGTGTGCCGGCGATTCCGTGCTTGGCGACCAGGGCCTTCACCACCGACTGGGCCCGCGCCTGCGACAGTCTCATGTTCGTGGCGAGGTCGGCCACCATGTCCGTGTGCCCGACGATGTACACCTTCAGCGAGGGGCTCTGCTCGAGCAGCTTGGCAATCGTCGACGAGCGCGGGTCCTGATTCGGGTTTCAGCTCCGACCTCCCCGTGTCGAAGTAGATCCATAGACGGCAACCCGGCCTGCCTCGCCAAGGCCGCGGGCCGAGTGCCTTTGCGCTCCACCGTCACCTCTTGCGCCATGGCCTGCTTTTCGATGATAATCAAATGGTAAACTTTGTCAACGCCACTCATGGCGCGAACCGCCAACCATACCTCGCTGCCGCTCTTGGTGAACCGGACAGTGGTTTCGCGATCGGTTCCCTGGCCGGCTTCGCGGAGCACTTGTCCCCCGGCAGAACGCACGGCGTTCTGGTAGTTGCGCACTATCTCCAGGGCGCCGGCCGCCGCCGCGTTTTCGGTCATCCCTGAAGTCGTACCGGCGCCCCTCGACCGGCTGCTCCTTCTCCTTGCCGCCTTCCGTAACCTTGAAGGAAAAGGAATCGAATCGCGACTCCTTGTAGTCGGAGATGTGATACCCGGCATGCGAGTAATGCCGGGGTAGTCTTCGACCCAGGCTTGTCGGTCTGCCCAAAGGCATACGAAACCATCACCATGCTCACAAAACATACAGCCACTGCGTGCAATACATGCCTCATCACAAATCTCCTCATGGTTGATTAAGCAATGCCCACGCGGTTGTAACACATGGCCATTACATTTTTCGTCTGCGTCTTTGTCCCATCAACAGTTACCACCTGCAACGCGCCTTCGTGATCCGCTCCAAATGCCGACGTCGTGCCGGGAAGTCATTGATGTCTATTGTGTGTGCAGAAGCCTATTTATTCCGCCTGAAAACGTCAAGAAGATTATCGGGAGTACGCATTTTTCGGAGGCGCAATTTTTCCCTTTGACAATATGTAATACATAACATTACAATTAGGATGGCACAGCAGGGCAGGAAGAGGCCGGACGGGCTAGCCGGAAGGAAGGGCGACATGAAGAAAGTATCTTGGCTTGTGGTTGCACTGTTCTTTATGGGTTGCGGTCAGGCTTTTGCCGATTACACCTTCACCTACATGAGTAATGACTTATCTGTCCAGGCTTACGGAACGTTGGATACGTCGGGCAATGGATCAGGACCTTTGACCGTGACGGGAGGTTCCATTACAATTGCAGGAACCGGGTTGGCGGCGGCCGGTCCTGACTCCCGTTACCGGCGCTCTTTTGTTCTCAACCCCGGAGAGGGTAATGTCTTCACCAGTCCCGCCGGTGCTTTTTCTTACGATAACCAGCTATCTCCCGCGGCAAGCTCATCGCCGATGCTCTCCTATTCTGGGTTGTCTTTAAGGATGGAAATGTAGAGATAAACTTATACAACATATAGGTTCGGGTTCTGGTGCGTCAAATGGCGCGGCGCAGCCAGTTATCAGTTGCTCATTCCCCCTCGGTCGGTACAATAGCTGGAGTTCCTTTTCTGCCGCGAATACTGGCAGTTTTTCGCTTTCCTCCGTTCCCGCCCCCCCTTCGCTGTTCTTGCTCGCTCCGGCCTCTGTGTCCTGTTCGGCATGAGGAAACGGTTCAAGGCGTAGCCAGGCAGCTTTAACGTCAGGGGCAGGGCCGAATGTCCTCCTTTCTTCATTTATGGGGAGTTTATTGGGAGGGGTTCCCGTAAGGCGCCTTTCGCCTTTAGAAAAACAAATA
>CAWAPL010000005.1:0-44672 GCA_963783845.1 uncultured Phycisphaerales bacterium | reverse complement strand
CGGCTTGCCTGCTGATCTTCGCATCGGCGGCGGACGGACATTGGTTGCTCAAATGCCTCTCAAGACGCTGGCTGGTCGGCATCGGAACCATCTCGTACAGCGTTTACCTGATCCATGACCCGCTTTTGGCGATGATGAAAATCGGCGTGGACCGGGCGAGTTTGGGGCCATACGAGCAATTCGGGTGCTATTTGGCGGTTGGCGTTCCGGCGATACTGGGGATTTCATGGGTATTCCATAGCGTCTTTGAAAAACCGTATATCAGGCGTACATTGGATGGCCGATCCCCCGTAGCTCAACAGGACAGAGCACGAGATTTGTAATCTCGCGGTTGACAGGTTCGATTCCTGCCGGGGGTATTTCGGATTTGCTGGGTTTCGGCGGCGATTGTCGCGTTGCTTTCGGTTTTGTGTTGCCAGTTGTGCGGCGGCTTGCGATAATGAACGCGGCGGAGGAGATTCACGGAGGAAGTCCAATGTCCTCGCAAAATATCTCGGACATGAGCTTTGACGGGCTGATCGGGCGGGAATGGTTGGCCACCAATGGATTGGGCGGATATGCCTGCTCGACGCTCTGCGGTCTGAACATGCGCAAATATCATGGATTGCTGGTGGCGGCGATGGCCCCGCCGGTGCGGCGGATGGTGCTGCTGGCGCACGTCGAGGAGACGGTCTGGAGATCGCACGGGGAGTTTGCGCTGTCCTGCAATGAATATCCGGGGACGATTTTCCCGCGGGGGTTTCAGCATTTGCGGGCGTTCAACGTCGATCCGTTTCCGCGATGGGCCTACCAGGGCGATGGGTTCACGATTGAAAAGTCGCTGCACCTGATGCGGGGGCAGAACACGGTTTGTCTTTCCTATTCCCTGCTGACCGGGGAGAAATCGGTGACGCTGGAGATCAAGGCGCTGCTGGCGATGCGGGGGATTCATGAATTGATGTACCAATGGAACAGCCGGCTGGCGCCGGAGGTGAAGCGCAACGGGACGGTTCGGATTCCCGCCAGCACGCGGACGCCGGAGGTTTTCCTGGCCCACGACGGGGAATTCCGCGCCGACCCGCGTTGGTATCTGAACACGATTTATCGGCGGGAGGATGAGCGCGGGTACGGCGGCTTGGAAGACCTTTGGCTGCCGGGCTCGTTCCGCTGGACGCTGGTGCCGGGTCAGACGATTCACCTGACCTGTTCGACGGAGCCGGTGGAACCGGCGAAGGTGTGCGCCGAGCTGGCGCGGGCGAGGGAGGATTTTGATCGGCAAACGGTCATCGTGCGGTCCGGGGCGGAGGATCAACTGGAAACGCTGCTGAAGGCCGCGGGGGCATTCGTGGTGAGTTCGCCTGCCGAGCCACCCGCGGAACGGCCGGTGCAGGTGATCTCGCAATATCCCTGGGTGCGCTCCCAACGGGCGAACGGCGCTGATGGGATTCACCGGGCTGTTCCTGGTGACGGGACGGCTCAGCGAGGGGCGATCCCTGCTGCTGTCGCTGGCCGGACAAATTCGGGACGGGCAGGTTCCGACCGAATTCCCTGAATCCGGCGAGACGCCGACGTACAACGGGGCCGATACCTCGCTGTGGTTCATCAAGGCGGTGTGCGAATACGCGCAGTTGAGCGATGACGAGCCGGCGATTGGCGCCCTGTTTGCCGCGGTGGAGAAGATCATCAAGGCGTATCGGGAAGGAACGGGTCTGGGAATCTTCTGCGATGCCGATGGATTGGTCGGCACGCGTGCGCCGGGCATTGCGACTTCGTGGATGGATGCAAAGGTCGGGGATTGGGTGATGACGCCGCGACGGGGGCGAGCCGTTGAATTGAACGCGCTGTGGTTCAATGCCCTGCGAATGGCGGGGGCTGGCGTCACGATTGGGCAAGGGGGCGCTGCGCAGGAGTGGGAGACCCTGGCCCGGAGGGTCCAGGCGTCATTCAACCGGAGATTCTGGAACACCGAGTTGAAATGCTGTTATGACGTGGTGGAAGACGATGGATTGGATGCGTCGATCCGGCCGAACCAGATCCTGGCGATCAGCCTGCCCAACCCGGTGCTTTCGCCGGAGCGATGCAAGGACGTGGTTGGGTTGGTGGTGGATGAACTGCTGACGCCGATGGGTTTGCGGAGCCTTTCGCGTGGCGATCGGGCGTACGTGGGTCACTACGGCGGGAACGTGGTTTCGCGCGACCGGGCGCAGCATCAGGGAGCGGTTTATCCGTGGCTGCTGGGTCCGCTGGCGATCGCGTACGTGCGGACGTTCGGGCGAAACGACGATTCCATTTCGAAGATCAGCCAATGGCTGGACGGATGCCTCAAATACCTGTCGAGCGACGGGCTTGGCCAGCTTTGTGAATTGTGCGACGGGGATGCTCCGCATGCGGCTCGCGGCGCGATCGCGTCGGCATTGTCGGTTGCGGAAATCCTGCGCTGTTATTCGCAGGACGTACTGGGCATCGCGATGGCCCGGCCCAGGAATCGGCCGATGTCGCATTCGCCGTCCGTGCAACCGGTGGGGACGTCCACGCCGGAATAGACGGGCGTCGGGGATTTGTCGAACAACCAAAAAACGCGCTCCCCTTCGGGTCGCGGCTAAACGGGACAGGGGGCTTGGAGAATCGTGCGCTTCTCCTCGACGCGGCCGGTGGGCAGCGTGAGCCGGACCGTAAACCAACCCCGCTCCGCCGTTTGGACTTCAATTTCGCCCTTCAAAAGCCGAGAGAGGCGCTGGCAGAGAGACAGCCCCAGGCCGCAGTGGATGCCGACGTCGGCACGGGCCTGATCGCCTCGCCAGAACCGCTCGAAAAGATGATGCGACTGCTCGGCGGCGACGCGGCTGGCGGTGTTGGCGACCGCAACCTGGAATTCATTGGCGGCCAGGGTGGCGGAGACCCGCAGCGTGCCGGCCTCATCGGCGTAGGAAACGGCATTGTCGAAAAGATTGCGGAGGATGATGCGCAGTTTTTCCGGATCGGTTTCGATGGGAATCGGGCCGGCGGCTTGCCATAGCACGTTCAGCCGGCGGGCTTCGGCGCGCGGGCTGAACAGGGCCCAGCAATCTTCGAGCAAATCGGCGGCGTCTGTGGATTGAAGTTTGAGGGAAAGCTGCCCGGCTTCGGCGCGGGCGAGCATGAGGAGGGTCTCGACCATGGCCTGCATCTGCTGGGCGACGCTGCGGCACTTGTCGATGGCGTCCATGTAAGCGGTCTCGTCGCGCGGCGCGAGCGGCAAACTTCGAAGGTGGTCAGCAGCGCGGTCAGGGGCGTGCGAAGCTCATGGGCGACGTCGGCGGTGAAAGCCTTTTCGCGAGAGAAGGCGGCGTCCAGCCGCGACAGCAGGCCGTTGAGCTTCTCGACAACAGGTTGGAGTTCCAGGGGCACGTCGCTGAAGCGGAGGCGATTGGAAAGATCGCTTTCCCGCAACTGGTCGATGTCGCGGGCGATGCGCTCGACCGGCCGCACCGCTCGACCGACGACCCAAATCAAAACAATCCCCGATACGACGACGGCCAGCGAGCACAATCCGACCAGGAGCCAACCGAGGCCTTGCAGGGTGCGATGAAGGCCGATGGTTTCGGTGGCGACGCTGAGGACGATGGTGCGGGCATTTTCCGTCCGCGGGACATTTCCTTCGGCGTTGGGCTCGATGGTGGTGACGAAGGACATGCTGACGGCGCGGCCGGGGCGGCCATCGGGGAGAAGCAGGTCTCCGAAGGCGACCTGCCCGCTTTGGGGTGGGCGAGGAAGGTTGTTTTGCCCGAGTGAGGGGGAGCGGATCACGACGTCCGGATCGATCCATGCTTGAAAGTAGTCGGGACGATCGGAGGTGACGAACTGAGGCATCTGCTCGGGGGCGAAGTCGAAGATGATCTTCTGGCCGTGTTGCTCGGCGGTGGAGGCGACGGCGCGACCCTTGGCAAGGAGGGCGAGATTGAAATCGGACTCGGTCGATTGCCGCATGGAGAGATAGAGGGCGGCGCCGAGCGAGCCGAGAATGACCGCGACGGCCAGGGAGGTGTGCATCAAAAGCCGGATGCGGAGCGATCGGATCATCGTTGGTCCATTTCCGCCAGAAGATATCCCAGGCCGCGGCGGGTATGGATGAGGCGAGGCGCGCCGGGCGCTCGATTTTTTTTTCGCAACAGGCCGATGTAGACGTCCACGACGTTGCTCTCGGGGGAGGCGTTGAAATCGTAGACGTGCTGCCAGATGTCGGTTCGGGAGACGACCCGGTCGGTGTTATGAGCGAGGAATTCCAGGAGGGCGTATTCGCGGCTGCTGAGGTCGATGGGCTTTCCTCCGCGGCGGACGCAGCGGCGGGTGGTGTCCACCTCGAGGTCGGCGATGCGGAGGATGGTGGATTTGGTTTCGTATTTTCGGCGGACGAGGGCCTTGACGCGGGCCAGCAGCTCGGCAAACAAAAACGGCTTGACGAGATAGTCGTCGGCGCCGAGTTCCAGGCCGTTGATTTTGTCCTCGGCGGTATCCTTGGCGGTGAGCAGGAGGACCAGGGAAGGAGAGCGTTGTTCGCGAAGCTGCCGGAGGACGGCAAGCCCGTCGATCTTGGGAAGCATGATGTCGAGGACGATGACATCGTGCTCGCCGGCTCGGGCGTGCCAGAGGGCGGTTTGGCCGTCGGTAGCTTCATCGACGGCATAGCCGGCCTCGCGAAAGCCCTGAACGAGGGATTCGCGAAGGGGCTGAAAATCCTCGACGACGAGCAGGCGAATGCGATGCCTCGAATTCCAAGAACCCGCATCCATGATACCGGCTGGGCGGCGAAGGCAAAGCCCGCGATGCTTCGCACCGCCGCTAATTATGGGCCAAGCGTCCCTGAATCGCGGCTTTTGACATCGGATGGATCACCGTTACACTCCGGCAAACTGCCGTCGCCGGCCGGGGGTGGCGCGGCAGCAAGACAACAGGCGATCGGGCGGCGCGTGCGAATTCATCAGATGGGAAGGGAATTGGGCCGGCTATTCCTGGCAATGGTAATGGCCGGTTGGCTCGGGTCGAGCGTCGCACATGGGGATGCGCCGCCGAGCGGCTCGGATCGGGACGCGGCGGCGGCGGGGCAATATGCCGGGCGCACGGTGGATTCCGTGCGGCGTGATCGGAAACCGGCGGGTCAGCACGTCGGTGATCCTGCAACTGGTGCGGACGCGGGAGGGGGACAAGTTTGATCCGGCCACCGTCGTCGGGGATTACCAGCGGATCTACGACCGGATGAAGAAGTTCGCGGACGTGGAGGCGCGCGTTCAGCCGACGGCAACCGGGGTGATTGTCATCTTCATCGTGACCGAGCAAAAGCAGATCAAGGAAATCCGCTACCACGGGAACGTGAACGTGACGACGCATGAGTTGCAGGAGGTGGTGGACCTGAAGCCGGATGAGGCGATCGATCAATTCCGGGTCAATCTGGCGCAGCAATCCATCGAGAAACTCTACCGGGACAAGAATTACCCGTTTGCCCACGCGAACTGGTCGCCGAGCGACTTGCAGAAGAGCGGGGTGCTGGAGTTCAACATTGTCGAGGGCCCGCAGGTGCGCGTGCGCAAGGTCGATTTCATCGGCAACAACAGCTTCAGCGCCTGGAAGCTGAAAGACCAGATCAAGACCGCCTACTACATCTTCATCTTCCGGCCCGGGCTGTACGATCCGGATCAGTTGGACGAGGACACTGTCGAGCCTGACGCGGTTTTACCGGGACAAAGGTTTTTTCGACGTGCGCGTGGGACGGAAGCTGTCGCGCTCGCCGGACATGAAGGACATGCAGGTCACTTTCGTGATCGACGAAGGCGTGCGGTACGTGATCGATCAGGTGCTGTTCGAGGGGAATCTGGCCGTTTCGGAAGGAACGCTGCGGAAGAACCTGAAATCGGTGGAGGGCGTTGCGTATGACAAGGACGGCGTCGATCGGGACGTGCGCGAGATCGTCAAGTCATACAGCGCGGCCGGTGGATACATTTACGAGGAGCAGCCGGGGATCGAGCCGAACCCCGAGTATCTCCGGATAACGCCGCAGCCGTATTACGAGAAGGAGCCGGGCAAGGTGCGCCTGGTGTATGAAATCAGGGAAGGCAAGCAGTTTCGCCAGGGGCGGATTCTGATCAAGGGCAACTACAAGACGCAGGACAAGGTGATCCTGCGCGAACTGCACATGAGGCCGGGACAGACATACGATTCGGCGGGGATTGAGGACGCGGAAGACCGGCTGCGGGGGTTGCCGGAATTTCAGAGCGTGTCGATCACGCCGGTGGGCGACGATCCGGCGACGCGCGATCTTCTGGTGGACGTGACGGAGCAGCGAACGGCGCAGATCAGCGCGGGGATCGGAGTCAACAGCAATGGCGGCTTCGGCGGGCAGTTGGGCTACGAGCAGCAGAACTTCGACATTACCAACGTCCCGACAAGCTGGGGCGAGCTTTTCAGCGACCGGGCGTTCACTGGCGCCGGGCAGGATTTCAGCGTCCGCTTCGACCCCGGCACGCAGGCGACAGACGCCTCGGTCAGCTTCTTCGAGCCGTATCTTTTCGACCAGCCTTATAGCCTTGGAACCAGTCTTTACTACCAGCAGTATATTCGCCCGGTTTACAACGACGACCGCGTCGGGGGCGGGATCCAATTCGGCCATCGGTTCAATTACGTCTATTCCGCCTCGGTCGGTTTCGGAGCGGCGGACGTGGACATCAAAAACCTGGAAGTTCCGTATTCGGCGGTGGCGCCGGAAATCCTCGCGGGAGCGGGGCACCACACGCTGACGACGGTTACCGCGAAATTCCAACGGGACACGACGAATCACGGCCCGGTGACTTACGAGGGAACCAACTCCTGGGTGAGCTTCACCGACGCCGGCGCCATGGGCGGGACGGTGGATTATGACCGGGTCCAATTCGGTTGGACCGGATACCAGCAGGTGAGCGAGGATCTGCTGGGCCGGCGCTCGGTCATTAGTGTCCGCGCTGAAACCGGGCAAGACCCGCGCAAGGCGCCGTTCTTCGAGCGGTTCTACGGCGGCGGGATCGGAACGATACGCGGCTTCGAGTATTGGGGCGTCAGCCCGAGGGCCGGGACATACGATGATGCCGTCGGCGGCGACTATTACATGACCGGCGGCGTGCAGTACGAATTCCCGCTGGCTGAGGATTTCCTTCGCGGCGTCGTGTTTGTGGATACGGCGGATTACGAGCCGGACTGGCACTACGGCGTGATCCGCACGTCGGTGGGGTTCGGATTCCGGCTGGTGCTGCCATTTTTGGGAAAGCAGCCCTTGGCGCTTGACTTCGGGTTCCCAATCATTCAGAGTCGGACGGATAACCTGCAGGTGTTGAGCTTCTCCTTTGGTTTCAGCCGGTGAATTAAAGGGCGATGCTTCGCAAGTCACAAGGTTTCACGTACTGAGAGGAATGCATATGAGAGCGAGAATGACGTGGTTTGGGGGAGCGGTCCTGGCGGTGGCGGCGTTGCTGTTTTGGACGACGCCGGCCCGGGCGGACGACATGCCGGCGGTCAAAGTGGCGGTATGCGATCCCATAAAGGCCCTGACGGGGATCCAGGAATACAAGGACGTTATGGCCAAGATGAAACAGGACGGGGATACGCTGAACAACCAGGTTCAGGTCAAGAAGGGCCAATTGCAAACCGAGCAGGACGAGATCAAGCTGCTGCTGCCAACGTCGGATGAATTTGAGAAGAAAATAGAAAAGATGACGGAAGACAGCGCCGACACGCAGGCGTGGATGCAGGCGATGCAGGTTAATTTTGCGCAAGCAGCGGATCGCGGACAAGGAGTTGTTCGACAAGGTGCTCAAGGCGATCGGCGAGGTGGCGCAGGCGCAGGGAATCACCCTGGTGATGAATTGTGCGCACCCCGATTTCAACGCCGATTCCGACAAGATGGACATCAACGCATTTTTCAACATGGTGCTGCTGCACACAAGCCTGTTCAATGATCCGAAGCTGGACATCACCCAGCAGGTGATCATCGCGATGGACAAGACGTACAGCACGAGCCACTAAATAAGGAACCGCGATTCAGGGAAAGTTCAAACTCTGGTTAGCGGCGGTGCAAAGCACCGCGGGTTATGCCGATGTCCCGGAATCGCGGTCGCCCATTTAGAGTCTTAGAGACGGAAGCGATTCGATGAACAAGAGTTCTCGATCGATCGCGCTGCGTGAGATCGCGGGGATGGTGGGTTGCGCGGCGCCGCCGGGGAACGTGCAGATCACGGGGATCGCCACCCTGCCAGACGCCGGTCCCGGGGACATTTCGTTCCTCGGCTCCGAGGCGTTCGTGAAGCAGTTCAAGGCCACCCGGGCCGCGGCCGTGCTGGTCCAGAGAAACGTGCACATTCCCGAGACCTCGAGCACCATCGTCCTGCCGGTTCAGGACGCGGATTTGGCGCTGGCGGCGGTGCTGGCGTCGTTCGCGCAGCCGGCCGCTCGGCCGAAGCCGGGAAACGACCCGCAGGCGAGGATCGACCCCTCGGCGCAGATCGGGCCGGACGTTTCCATCGGCGCGTTTTCCGTCATCGGTCCCGGCGCTCGCATCGGCCGCGCGTCGATCATCCATCCGCTGGTTTACATTGGCGAGGAGGTCGAGATCGGCGAGGATTGCGAGGTTTTCCCGCAGGTGACGATCCGCGAGCGGGTGCGCATCGGCTCGCGGGTGGTCATTCATGCCGGCAGCGTTTTGGGAATGGACGGTTTCGGCTACCGCTGGGACGGGGCCCAACAAGTCAAGATACCGCAGATCGGGACGGTAATCGTCGAGGACGACGTGGAGATCGGCTCGTGCGTGTGCGTGGATCGCGCCAAATTCAGCGTGACGCGGATCGGGCGCGGGACCAAGATCGACAACCTGGTGCAGATCGCCCACAACGTCACGATCGGCCCGCACAGCGTCATCGCCGGGCAGGCGGGCCTGGCCGGCAGCGCCTCGCTGGGGACGCGCGTCACCTTGGGAGGCCAATCGGCGCTGAGGGACCACGTGGACGTGGGAGACGGGGCGATGGTGGCGGCCTGCGCCGCGGTGGCCAATGACGTCGCGGGCGGCACGGCCGTCAGCGGCATGCCCGCCCTGCCGCACCGGCAGAGTTTGCGCGAACAGGCGGCCCTGCGCCGGCTCCCCGATCTGGTCGTTCACGTGCGCAAGTTGCAGGAAGAGATCAAGCAACTCCGCGCCCTGTTGCCGCCGGGCGGGAAATAGGGCGGCATCTTTCAACAATCGGACAGGCTCTTTAGTCTCAAAGTTTAACTTAACCGCGGAGTTCGCGGAGTTCGCGGAGACGGACGCGGAGGGAAATCGCCAAACCGAATTCCTCTCGCTTTTCTTCTCGGCGATCTCCGCGATCTCCGCGGTTAAAGAATTGGATTGGAAGGGCAATGAACCTGGTCCCGAGCCGGGGCCTCGCGGAAAATCCCCGCAAAATTATCAGTGGTTTGTTGAAAGTGATGATGCCTATAATCCCGCGCTTTGCCGGCGGCACGCCCCGAGAACATCCGGCTTTGCGAGCACGGAAAGGAGGTCAATCGACGTCGAGACTCGGCTGTTTTGGTCGTTGGTTTGCTCGTTCGTTCACCCAAGGCGTGATGGTTCTGCAGTCAGAACTCACGGTTCATTCAGAAAGGACAGAACAATGAAGCGCAGCACAAGAATTTTGGGATCTTCGACAGGTTTGCTTGCGGCCGCGGCGTTTGCGGGATTGATCAGTGGAGCCTCGATTCATGCTTCGGCCGCCACGACCCCCGGCATCTCTCACCCGGTCAAGGCGTCGGTGATCGGCAAAGCCGGCGTCAACGCCCGCGGCCTGGACGGCGCATCGACGCAGCATGACTGCAGTGGCAAGAACGACTGCAAGGGCCAGGGCGGCTGCAAGTCCGGCGACCAGGGGTGCAAGGGCAAGAACACCTGCAAAGGCAAAGGCGGTTGCAATACCAGCGGGCCTTCACTCGCGTTCTAGTTGCCGCCCTCGCAAGTTGGGACTTTCGAGACATCCGGCCTTAAACGGGCCGGGTCTCTTTTTCATTTTGGCCGCGACTGCGGAGATTCTTCATGCCAGCCAATCGATTCAATGGATTTACGGATCTGGGCATCGGCATCGGCCTGCGGATTCCGCATTACGGGCACATCCTGAGCAAAAAGCCGACGGTTGATTGGTTTGAGATCATTTCCGAAAACTACATGTGCGACGCGGGCCGGCCCCTGGAGGTGCTCGATCAAATCCTGGAGCAGTACCAGGTGATTCAGCACGGGGTGTCGCTCTATTTCGGCTCGACCGATCGCATGGATCGGCGGCAACTCAGGCGGCTGAAGGAGCTGGTCAAGCGCACCAAAACGCAGTTCCTTTCCGATCACCTGTGCTGGGGCAGCGTGGATGGAACTTACACGCACGATCTGCTGCCGATGCCGTACACGTTTGCCGCGGCGAAGAACACGGCCCGGCGCGTTCGGGAGGTGATGGACTATCTGGAAGTGCCGATCATCGTCGAGAACGTCAGCAGTTATGCCGAGTTCCACGTCTCGGAAATGACGGAATGGGAGTTCCTCACCGAAGTGGTGGAACGGGCCGACTGCGGGATTCTGCTGGACGTGAACAACATTTACGTCTCCAGCAAGAACCACAATTTCGATCCATACGACTACCTGAACAACGTTCCGCACTGGCGTGTGGGGCAGATGCACATCGCGGGTCACAGCAAGTACGAGAAGTACATTCTGGACACGCACGATCATCCGGTGCTGGACCCGGTGTGGAAGATGTACGCTCACGCCGTGCGCCTGTGCGGGCCGACTTCGACTCTGCTGGAATGGGATGCGCATATTCCTTCGTTCGAGGAAGTGCATCGCGAAGCGTTGAAGGCGAAGAAATTCCTGAACGCGGTAAAGGACCGGAAGGACGCCGCGGCGCTGGCGACGGCCTGAAACCATGCCACAGACCCTCGGCGAGCTGCGGGAGCTTCAGCGCCTTACCGGCGCGGTGATCATGCGCCCGCTGTCGCGGCTGTGGCGCATGCGGCGAAAGTGGATCGACGATCGCGATATGCGAATCGTCGCCGGCGAATTCATCAAGCCCAACGACCGCCTGAGCAGCTTCGAGCGGATCGAAATCTACAACAGGCAATACTGGTTCCGGCTGATCGATTCGTTCTACGGCGATTTCCCCGGCCTTCGCGCCGTGCTGGGGCGGCCGAAATTCAATCGGCTCGCTTGCGCCTATCTGACCGAGCATCCTTCACGCAGCTACACGCTGCGCAACCTGGGCAGGGATTTGCCCCAATTCATTCAGAAACATCCGGAACTGGCGTCGCCGAGATTCGACTTGGCGTTAGAAATGGCTCGATTCGAATGGGCTCAGGTCGAGGCGTTCGACGGCCCTGCTCGCCCGGCCCTGACGGTGGATGACCTTCTGGGCAAGGACCCGGCGAAACTTCGCCTGGCAATTCAGCCGCATATTTCCGTATTGAAATTGAAATATCCGCTGGATGATTACGTGATCCGGCTGAAGAAGAGCGGCCTGCGCGGCGATGCGAGCAATGCCATCGAAGAAGACGCGCCGAAAAGCCCGGCCGCAAACGCCGCGTGCGTATTCCGCGCCCGAAGCAGACTTTCGTGGTGGTGCACCGGCATGACAATTCGCGGTATTACAAGCGGATCGAAGAGCAGGCATATCGGCTGCTGAACTCCCTGAGCAAAGGGACGACGCTTCTCAAGGCGATCGAATCCGCATTCGAGAGCGATCCCGATCCCGAGTTGGTAAAAGAATGGTTCGAGACGTGGACCGAGCTTGGGTGGTTTTGCAAAGCGTGATCGCGAAAATGATCCGGGCTGGACGGTGGCGGTAAATACCCCCGGCAAGGCTCGAACTTGCGACCTACGCTTTAGGAAAGCGTCGCTCTATCCAACTGAGCTACGGGGGCGTAGCAGCCAATAGTTTACGCCCGACGGCTGTTGGCCGCCATGGTTTGGCTGACTCTCGCTACAGGCAAAATGCAACCGCGGAGACGCAGAGGCGCAGAGACAGACGCAGAGAAAATTGGATTTCCCTTTCTCCGCGTCTTCCTCCGCGTCTCGGCGTCTCGGCGTCTCTGCGGTTGCATTTGATTCGACGGTACAATGGCCATGGAGAAAGGCGGTTGCATTCTCTGATTTCTGCGATGATCCATCTCTCCCATAGCGCCCTGCAAACGGAATCGATCGCCGCCGAACTGGCCAGGACGCTCGTCGCCGGGGACTGCGTCGCGCTGGAGGGGCCGCTGGGGGCGGGGAAAACGCAATTCGTCCGGGGACTGGCCGTGGCCGTCGGGGCAAACCCGCGCCGTCAGCAGCCCGAGCTTTGTGCTGCTGAATATCTATCGCGGCGGGCGGCTGACGGTTTTTCATCTCGATGCGTATCGCGTTGGCTCAGCGGATGATTTCGAATCCATCGGATTCGCGGAGCTATTGGAGCAACCGGGAGTGGTTGTGGTGGAATGGGCGGATCGGATCGCCAAAATCCTGCCGGGCCGGCGGATTCGCGTCGCGATTGAAGTCGTGGGCCAGAGCGATCGGCGAGTGACGGTCGAGCGATTGGGCGAAAGTAGCGGTCAAAGCTGAGCGACGCGGAGCTTGGCCAGGGCAGCCTGCTCGATCTGGCGAACGCGCTGCTTGGAAAGTCCCATTCGCGAACCGACTTGCTCGTAGGTGGCGGGCTGGCCTTCGGTCAGGCCGTAATGCGCGGCAATGATGTCGCGCTCGCGCGGTTCGAGGCGGGAAAGAAGCTGACGAACCTCGTCGCGGCTGACGATTTGCGAGGCGGCGCGCAATTGCCGGCGATCCGGCAGATTGTCCAGGACGGCCTCGCCGGCAATCGCCTCGTGCCCGCGGGCAAGCATCTCGGGAACGCTGCCGCGCGAAGCCCTTCATCAGTGCGAACGTGGCGTAGGTGCTGAAGCGATTGCCCTTGTGGAAGTCGAACGAATCGACCGTGCGGATGAGCGTGAGATTTCCGTCGCTGATCAATTCCATGAGCGAGAGTCCGGGCCGCAAATGCTTGCGGGCGACGCTGACGACCAGGCGGAGATTGGCGCGGACGATCTGATTCTTCACGTCGGCGATTCGCCGGCGGATGGATTCCAGCTCGTTCAAATCGCGGGCGCGGGCGTACTGCGGCTCGATCTTTCGCCGGGCGGTGACGAATTCGTATTTGTGAAAATTGAGCTTCAAGAACAGCGCCCGCTCCCGAGCCGGAGTAAGGAGCGGCGTGCGATAAAGGCCCTGCAAATACGGGGGCAAATCGCGCGGCACGCGGGCTTCTTCGCCTTTGACCTCGCGAGGCAATTCCTCCTGAGCCACGATCTGGTCGATCACGGCCGAGGCGTTTTCCTGGTGATAGAGGGGATCATCGATGAATCGCGCCTTTCGGCGAGAGAGCTGGGCCAAACGCTCTTCCACGATGGCGCGGCAGATGGCGGCCTTGGTGCGGCAGAAGCGCTTGGCGAGGCAGGCGACGGCGCAGCCGTGGCGATAGGCGCGGAGGATTTCATCGCGGTCGTCCTGGGACAATTCCGGCGGCGCGGCCGGGAAAATCGCCGATTGCGGCGAGGCTAGATCGTGATCGCGGATGATGTGCGAGATGGTCAGGGGCGAACGATTGAGCCTTCGCCCGATCCGACGGGTGATTTCGCTGGCGCAGCAACGGCAATGGCTGGCCAATCGTCGGGCGCGGCGAAGTGACCTGGGCCTTCTCCTGCTCGGTGGCCTGGGAGAAATTTCCGGCGCGGAGAACCTGATCCCGATGGATGGCCAGGAACCGCTCGACGGCGCCGAGGAGGAACCCGACGCGTCGCTTGCCGTCGCTAAAGAGGAATCGGCGGGCGGCGAGACCGCGCCGCCGCCAGCGCTGAATCGTCTTGCTGGTGACGTTGAAGCGTTCGGCGACATCTTCGATGGTCATGACCGGCTCGGGGGCCTCGGCTTCGCGAAGATCGAGGGATTCGCTGACCTGCTCGATGAGCAGACCCAAATCATGCTGAAGGGCCATGCCGGTGAGCAAAGCCTGGTCGATCCGCGTGGGGTGGTAGCCGGTGATTCGGTAGATGACAAAGTTAAAGGGATAAGCCTTTGCGGGGTCGATATCGAGCAGAAGTTGTTCTGCTGCCGCGAGTTGCGACAGCCGAACGTTCTGGGGCGTGAACGCCATCTGCCGACACAAATCGCCGATCTTATCGATTCGGAAATTCGGCACGAAAGCCATTATCCTCTCTTGTCCTTTATCGGTCAAGACAAAACCCAAGCGTGACCCAACAGCTATTACGCAGAAACGCGACGAGTGTGCCCAAAAATCCGGGTAATAATAACCGACCGGGGGACCGGCCGGCTCATTTTCGAAATCGAGCGGACCGGTCCTCCGACCGGTCTTCACCAGCGACCGGGGTTTTGACTAATGCCGCCCAGCGGCGGATATTCCACGCCGAGCAATCCCATGTCCATTGCCGAGTCGCCCCAGCCATCAGTTTGGGATTCACAGCGCAACGCGGATCGGGGGAGAATTCGAGACGCCCTCCTGGTATGCGGCGGGTTGCTGGCCCTGCTCATGGTCTGGGCTGTGATCTTTCCGCAGACGGGCGACGGCGATGCGATCATGCACTATCTCAATGCGCGGGACGGCTTTTGGCAGCCGGCGAAGTTGCTCGGTTCGTGGGCGAGGGTGGGATCGAAACTTCCGCTGGTGATTCCGGCCCAATTTGGAATTCTGGCGGTGCGCTGGATGTCGGCGATCGTTTCCATCGCGTGCGCGTGGCAGACGATTCGGCTGGCGGACGATCTGGGAATAAGGCGGGCGTGGCTCGCCGGGCCGATGCTGATCTTTCAGCCGTTCGTGTTCACCCTGGCCGCGGACACGATGACGGAATTGCCGCTGGCGCTGGGGATCGTGATCGCGATTCGATTCTGGCTGGCGCGGCGGACGTGGGCATCGTGTTGGGTGATGGGATATTTGCCGACGGTTCGGCCGGAGGGATTTTTTCTTTGCGCCTGTGGGCGGCGATGGTGATCGGAACGGAAGATGCAGGGAAGTGGAGATGGCGCGGCGCGATGCTGCTGACGCTGGGGTGGGGAACGATCGGCTGGCTTTTCGCGTGCTGGGTTGCTCATCGGGATTTGAACTACTTTTTCACGGAGTGGTGGTCCTGGCCGGCGGATTCGATCCGGATTTATGGGCGCGGGCCGTTCTTTGCGCATGTGAATCGCTGGCCGGTTTATTGCGGGCCGGTGCTGATGTTGCTGTTCTTGGTCGGGCTGGTTGGGGGAGAGAACGCGCTCCCCTTCGGGTCGCAGCTAAACGGGGGTTGGATGGTTGTTGGTGGGGTTGCGCTGATTTGTTTGGAATTGGCGGCTCCGAGTTGGATTCGTGAAAATATTCTGCCGTGGCCGGCGCTGGGGCTGATGGGGGCGATTGCATGGTTCGTCCGTGGGCGGAAATTTGCCGTTTGCGTGTGGGTGTTTCTGCTGATTTTCGCCCTGCACAGCGTTCTGTGGTGGCGAGGCTGGTTCGGATCGTGCGGGCTGATGCGAATCCTCGCGTGCGTCGGGCCGATCACGGCCATCATCTGTTTGCGCGGATGGAATGTTATCGCGGAACGAATCGGTTGGGGACGTTGGGTCTTTGGCGCTGTTGCGATTGGCGCGATGGGGGCGACGGCATTGGGGTATTACGTGGTTGAGCCTTCGCATCAGAGGATTTTTCCGCTTCAGAAGGCGTGTGAATTCGTTAACCGCAGCGGGCTGCTGGAGAAAGCGCCAGCGGTGGTGCTGGGGGATCCGATGGCCCAGGTCTGTCTGCACATGCCGGCAAATCCGGGGGATCTCGTGCCGAAAGATTGCGACCGTTTGCGGGAGTGCGAAGATTTGTTGCACGCGCCGATCGGCTCGGTGGGGATTTGGGACAACCAGCACGCGCAGGCGTGGTTTCATGTCGGGCCTTCGGATTTGCCGGCGCTGGGGTATAGCATTTTGCATGAGGTGCATCAGAGGCCGGCCGTTGCGGTTGAATGGCTTGAGCCGGCGAACCTGCCTCGCGAGCAGGTGTATGTCGTGATTCGCAAGGACCATGCCGGCAAAATGCCTCCGGGGCTTTAGTTGGGCGGGGTCTCGGGAACGCGTATCGTGAGCGTGACCAACTCGTCGCTGTCCAAGGTGTGCAATTCAAGATTCGCAGTGTAGACCGGCCGCCGGCCCATGCGGGTGAGAATATCCATCAGGTTTCCTTCAAATTGTTTTTGCCAATCCTGGCCGTAGGTGGCTTTGGCAAAGTCGATGATCTTCTCGGCTGGCTCGTGATCGATTGAAACTAGGTCGTACCACGTCCCGCTGATTTGGACCTGAGCGATCGCGTCGTGCCAGCGAACGGCGAAGAAGAGCGACTTCTGATTCGGAGCGGGCCAGACCATAAGGAGCTGACGATTCTCCTCGGTGTTGGGCACGTCTTTGAGCGTGGTGACGTTTTTGTTCGCATCCAGCGTGCGCACCTGCAAGTTCATCGTGTCGCCGGGCTGATGGCCCATGCGGGTCAGGGTTTCAACCAGTGTCCTCGCCGAAATGCTTTTTCCAGTCATTGTCGCCGGCGCTCTTCTGATAGGCGAAGATTTGCGCGACCGGCAGGTCGTTCAGGGCCATCAATTCGTACCAAACGCCGTCCACCTGGACTTCAGGAATATCCTTGCGCCAGCGAATTCCGGAGAATGGAGCGCGCCTCGGAAAGGATTGCTTGGCATCGGGCTGGGCCGGCGGCTGATGAGAAACTGACGGAGCCGCGGCGATCGGGGGCGGGACAGAAGTGGAGGAGTTGAAGGCCCAAACCGCGCCCAGAACCATGCTGGCGAGGAGAAGAACTGCGCCTGAAACAGCGATCGCGAGTTTGGTGGATGTCATCATGAGTGTGGCTCCTTTGACAATGCTGGCGCAGGAAGCGGCCATGGCCGATCCGGCGGGCGCGGTGGCGGTAACGGTCGCCGTCGCGACCAATCCCGGCGGCGGGGAAATCCTGACGTAGTTCAATAGATGAGTGGAAAGCGACGCCGCGGAGAGCGCGATGCCCTGGTCGGCGGCGAGGCGGCGAAGTTTTTCGATTGCGCGATCGACGCGCTTGCGGGCTGTGTCGGGGGTGGTTCCGATCTGGGCGGCGACGTTGGCGAATGGAAGGTCGCGGTAATAGCGGAGGAGGATCGCCTCGCGATCGGCGCGGGGGAGCCGGTCGATCAACCGATCCAGCAGAGGGGCGAGTTGTTGCCAATCGGCGGGCTTGGACGAATCGACGGTGTTTGGTCGCAGCATGGCGGCTTCGGCTTCGTGGCCGCGGCGGCGGCGTTCGCTTCGAGCGGCGGTTTCCGAGGCGTACCAGGCGGCTCTGTGGAGCCAACTGATCATGGCGCTGTCGGCGGCGAACTGGGGAGCCTTTCGATGGAGAAGGACGAAGACGGCCTGGGCCACGTCCTCGGCCAGGTGGGCGTCGCGGAGCCGGCGGCGGGCGAGGCCGTAGACCCATCCCAGATGCCGCCGAACCAGATCGGCGAAGGCGGCGTCGGAGCCGTGGCGGTGCTGGTTGAGGAGTTCCACGTCGGTCATCGGATATATAATCGCCGCGAAGTGGGGATTCGGACAGGGGCTTTGGCGCAAGCGGGCGGGTTGCATACACTTTAACGCGATGGGTGGCCTTTCGTTCGACATCGACGCGGTGATCGAGGGCAAGACTCGTCTGGGCGATGCTCAGGCGCTGGAGATTTATCACAACGCCTCGATGCAGGACCTGGGAAGCTGGGCCCTGGCGGCGTCGCGGCGATTGCATCCCGAAGATTACCGAACCTACGTCATCGACCGGAATATCAATTACACGAACGTGTGCACGGCCAAATGCACGTTCTGCGCGTTTCGGCGCGACCATGACGATGCCGATGCGTACACGCTGACCTTCGAGCAGATCGGGAAGAAGGTTTCCGAACTGGTTGCGATCGGGGGAACGCAAATCCTTATGCAGGGCGGGATGAACGATCGATTGCCGATCGAGTATTACGAGGAGCCTGCTGCGCTATATCAAGAGCAATTTCCCTGCGATCCACATTCATGCGTTTTCGCCGCCGGAATTCGTGGAGTTCGAGCGATTCTTCCAAATGGACGTGCGGGAGATCATTCGGCGATTTCGCAAGTCGGGATTGGATACGATCCCCGGCGGCGGAGGGGAAATCTTCGGGGATCGCGTTCGCCGACGGATCGGCATCGGAAAGTGCAGCGGGGACGACTGGCTTCGGGTGATGCGCGTGGCCCATGAAGAGGGAATGAACACCAGTTGCACGATGTTGATCGGGCATATCGAGTTTGTGCGGGAGCGGATCGAGCATATGTCGGCATTGCGCGATATGCAGGATTATGCCAGGGCATTGCCTATTGCCCATTGCCAATTGCCTATTGGGAAGAGCAGGGAGCAGGTGATCCGAGATGTGCAAGGACGCTGTCCCGACGTTTTTGCCAAGTCCGTTGTCGATCTGAATTCAATAGGAAATAGGCAATTGGCCGTTCGACAGGCTCACGGCAATTACACCGCTTTCATCCACTGGCCGTTTCAGCGGGAAAACACTCCGCTGGGCCGGGCGCAGGAATGGGACCCGGACATTCATGGCCCGTTTGATGAATCGACGCATTCGGATGTGCTGCGCGGGCGGGTGGTGCGGATGGCTGGGCGCAGGAGTATTTGCGCATGCTGGCGATTGCGCGGTTGTACTTCGACAATATCGCGTCGTTGCAGAGCAGTTGGGTGACGATGGGACCGAAGATCGGACAACTGGCGATGTTCTTCGGGGCCAACGACATGGGGAGCGTCATGATGGAGGAGAACGTCGTCAGCGCCGCGGGGACGACGTACAAATTGAGCGAACGGGAGATTTGCCGGCTGATTCGAGATGCCGGGTGGATTCCGGCGCAGCGGGATCAGTATTACAAAGTTCTGCGGCGGCACGATGGAGCGGATTCGCCGGATTTGGTTCGGCGGGATGATCCGCCGGTGAGGGATGTGAAACAGATTGATAAGCAGTTCATCGGGTCGGCGCCGGGGATCAACGATGGGAATGATCGGAATTGGAAGGTGCAGTTGCCGCTCTTGGGGGGAGAGAAACCTGCCGACTGAAGTCGGCAGGCCACGCTTGGGGCCAATCACATCACGGGCTTTGGACCGATCACGTCGGCGGTGAAGGTGTGGAGCGCGGCGGAGGGATCGGTCCAGTCATTTTCCGGCAGGCCGAGCTTTTCCGTGCATAGACGGGACAGAAGCTGCTGGCGCGTCCAACCGGTTTCGCGAGCGACCTGGGGCAGGAACAATCCCGATCGGCCATGCAAGGTCAGGTAAATCCCCTGCCGCGTCGGCTCGAAATCCAACGGCGATTTCGCCTTCTCCAGCGGGCCGAGGATGGTGACTTCGATTTCCAATTCGGGCAGTTCATGGCGCGTCACGGGCTGGGCGAGGAAGCGGGGATCGCCGAGCACGGATTCGGCGGCGGAAACCAGGGCTTCGCGCAGCGGTTTGCCGGATTCCAGTAGGCCGATGCACCCGCGCAGGGCATGGGTATCGGCGCGATGGAGGGAAACGAAACAACCGGCGACCGGTTGGGAAAACAGCGGGTCATCGATTGCCGATAGCGGACGGGGATCGCCGCCGAGCCGGCGCGTGACCACGTCCGCGGCCAGAATCAAAATCGCCTGCTGGGTTTGCGGGGGAATGTCCATGGGAAAAAACATGGTAACGCGCGGCGCGGTTTTCTGCGCGATCAGATTATCCACCGGCTTATGCACCGCGATTTTGCTTGCGGGACAAGAAGTTGCGCGCGGCGGTGGATAAGTGGTTTTGGGATGTTGGAAAAAATGATGGATTTCGCTTGCATCAGCGTATATTTCTCTCCCGTCGTCGGGCATGAAAGTGACCGGCGAAAGAGGAGAACGCTCCTGACAAAGTAGTCCGGCTTCCCAATAGCGAAAGACCGTGCAAAGCAACCAATTGCGGGCACGGCGAAAGCCGGCGGCCAGCGACCAGGCCACCCGACACTGAGGCGCGAAAACGCCAAGGGGCAATCCGGGTTAGAGTCGCCGCCAGTGATCTGCGGATCGCGGAGAGAGAGTCTTCCGACACCCGACAGATCGAGCCCAACATGCCGCGAGTGTTCTGGTAACGGAATGCCGAGCGGCGCGGATCCTAGGAACGGGCTCGGGATAGCGAGACCCACGGCCGTCCAGTCGGGAAACCGCCATGCTGCCCCATTGGGCAAGCAGTCGCGGCGGAAACAGCCGCGATGATACCGTCTGTGTGAAACAGCAGCCCCCTGTTGTCTCACGCTGAGCGGACCGAGGCGGGCCCAGGCCCGGGAGCAGGTTGCCTACAGAATCGGTTCGATGCCAGAAAAGGTCGGCGAAAGCTGATCAAAAAGGCCCACGCGGTGACGTCGCGAGTCACTTCGTGGGCCATCTGGTTTTATGGGGATGTCCTATCTCATTTGTCATTTGTAGAAAAAACGGCCGACCCCCAGCCGCATTTTCCAATGACAACGGACAAATGACATTCTTTTACTTCTTCAATCCCCGCAAAATAAATTCGATCGCCTCTTCCACCGAGAAGTGATCGTACTGATGCATATTCAGCGCGATCATCGCGTAGCCGATGCCGATGTTGATCAGTAGCCATGCAGGGACGTTGGGGTCGAGGCCCTTGCTGAACTCGCCGGCTTTCTGGCCGTCGGTGATGATCTTGCGGAAAAATCGCTCGATTTCGGAATAGTGCTCCTTGATAACGGCCAGGACCCTGCGGTCGCGGTTGGTGGCGAGGGCGCCGTGAATGACGTGATAGGCATCCTCGCTGGCGCGGATGTGATTGGGAAACTGGCGTGCGATGGTGCGAATTTTTTCGGTGGAACTCGAGCAGCGCTCGGTCAGCTCGTGCCAGCGACGGAGGGTTTGCTCGCTCACGGCGCGGGTGATGGCGACGAACATGTCCTGCTTGCTGGCGAAGTGACGGTAGAGTATCGGCTCGGTGACGCCGGCGGCGTCGGCGATCTCGGCGGTGGTCGCGGCGCTGTATCCCCACTTGGCGAATATCCGGGTGGCCACCTCAATGAGCTGCTCCCGTCGCTGGGGGGCTTTGAGCCTGCGCATTACGGTTGTGATAGCGAGGATCGGAACGCTTGGCAAATGTGATGAATTGTCAATTGAATGCTTTGAACAACCGCCTCGATTCCGCTGGGATTGACAATCAAGACGATCGGAGACGGTTCCTCCGCCGCTTTTCCGTCCTTTCAATTCATTTTGGGTCGTTGCGCCGAGCCGAGTGTCGGCCGCGGCGCGCGGAATCTCCCGGGTTATGCCGCGGGACAAACGCCAGCGACGGGTTTGATGCTGAAACTGCGGCGAAAGTTGTACGCCATCGCCGCCAATGAAAAGTCCAGGGCGTTGCGACGGACGCCGCGGTAACGAGTCTTGCGGCCGTTCATCCGCTTGATCCACGCAAACGGCAGTTCCACCAGTGCGCGGATCGGCGCCACCAGACGATTGTGTTTCTTCTGCTGGGGCGTCAGTTCCGCCTGACCTCGATGCCGCTGGTGGCACAGACCGGCGAACACACCACGGGATTCCAGCTTCTCCACCCGATCTTTGCTGCGACAGCCGCTGTCGGCATAGACCGCCTTGGTTTCAGGAGCCGCCAACTGATCGAAGTGCGTGTGCTCTGATTCACGGGCCGTGTCATACACGTAGTCCTTGATGATGCCGTTGGGATCGGTGGCAATGTGGACGCGAAAACCGAAGTAGGCCCGGCCGTTCTTGGCTGTCTTGGTCGCGCACGGATCGGCCGTGCTGGAACCCTCTTCCTTACGCTTGCCGCCCAGGGGGGCTTCGATCAGCGTGGCGTCAACCAGCGTTCCCTCTTTCATCACTAATCCTTTTTGCCGCAGAATCTCCAATGTCTTGTCGAACAATGTCCCGCCGTGTCCCTTGTCCAGCAGACGCTTGCGGAACACGCTGATCGTGCTGTGGTCGGGCGTGGCATCATCAAAGGAAAGACCCACGAACCGACGGAAGCTGATTCGGTCCTTCAGCATCTCCTCGGCCATCGGATCGGAAAGCCCAAAACACTTCTGAAGGAACACGATCTTCAGCATCATCGCCACCGGCCAGTGCGGCCGGCCCCCGGCCATGCCGCTGTCGTCGAAGATGCCGGCAATCGCTTCGGCCAGCTTGTCAAAGGGAATCTCCCGCAGGCAGCGATCAAAAAATGCCACGGCGGTCGGGCCGCCTAGATCGGCCACGGTCAAATCCGTAAAGGTTGGAGCGGCATTATTCCGTTGCATTCAGAGCCTCCTTGCGGCAGTCCGCCATTTTTCAGCGCCAGCCGGGCCGGAAGGCAACGGTTATTCAAAGGTCTCAATTGTCAATTATCAATGACAATTGAAATTTTACCGGGTCAGGAAACTGATGAAATTATCCTTCAGCATCAGGCGCACGTCGCGCTCGATTTCCGGGGGAGCGACGCGGCGGCCGGTTTCCTGCAAGTCGGCGTATTTGTCGGTCAGGACTTTCGCCAAAACGCGGCGGCTGTGACGCCATTTGTAGAGCAATTGATCCAGCACGCGGGCGTCGGAATTCTGGGCGATGAAGCTGGTGCCCAGCAGTTCCAGCCGCATGCGCTCGATCTCTTCGATGAGGCTGGGATTGTTCAGGAACCACCAGCAGCCGAAGACCATCAGGTTGCCGAATTTCCTGGCGGCGACGCACAGCTCGTGCTGGTTTTCGCGGGCGAGCATGGTGACGAAGAATTTGTTTTTGGGCCATTCGCGGCAAAGGTTGACGACGGCAGCGATGTCGGCCTTGGCGGAGGCGTCCCCGCCGTCGCGGAGTCGGGATTCACCCGCAGGCGAGAGCCGATCATCATCGCAAAGGTCAATCCGCGTTCGGCACAGACCGGAAGGATCGCTTTTTCGAGGATGGTTTGGCCGGCTTGTTCGGGCGTCTCGGCGCTGGCGGGATAGCGGAATTCCGGGGGCAGGCTGACGGCGAGATAGATCGCCTTCTGGCGGTCGATCCACTCGCGGAGGAAGCGGCGGACCTCCTCAATGGTCGCGGCGGAAATTTCCTCGGAAACGTTGAATCCCCACTCGGCGAGTTTTCTGGCGGCGGTCGGCCAGGCGCGCAGAAGCGGGTCGAGCCGCAGGACGGCGGTGAATCGGGAATCCCCGGCGACGGCGGGATTCTGCAGCCAGCGGTTGCGTTCGTTATCGTCGAAGACGGGATTGGTCATGGTGATCGAGGAGACGTTGGACAATTGCATGACGCGGTCGATGTATTTGCTCGGGTCCTGCTGGGCGAAAAACGGGCGGTAGGCGTTGAGTGATTTTTCGTTGGGATCGAGACCGAGCATTTGCAGCGTCGTCAGCACCCCGCGGCAGGCTTCGCTGATCGGCGTGTGCTCGACGAAAAGATTCCTCCAGATATGGTCGGCCTGCTGGCGCTTGGTCATTTTCCAGAACTGCTCGTAGGGCAGCGTGCCGGCCGGGACAACGCGATAGACCTCGGCGACGAGATAGTGGTAAGTGACCAATTCGTCGATGCCCCAGAGCATCAAGCCGGCGGGATCGGTCAGGCCGGTGGCGTTGGCGACCGGCGTGCCGAAGGTTGGTGGATAGAGATGCGTGTGCATGTCAACCACCGGCTGAGTGTCGAGGATTCGGGTGATGGTTTCGGCGAGCTGGGGGCGTGGAATGGATGGCGTGGTCATGCGATGCCTCGGTTGCGAACCCGGCGAAGTTCGATCGGATCGCCGATGATTATTAAGGTTATCCCCGGCGGCGGCAAGCCGCTTTCATCGCGGCTTCTCGTCGCAGCGATCGTGAACGCAGACGCAGGTGGTGGAAGTGCATTCGTAGGCGCAGGCGCGGCTGCAATAGGTCTTGCCGTCCCGGACGATCCCCTTCCCCGGCTGAACGGTGCATTGGCATTTCACGCAGGCACATTTCACGGCCGACGCCATATCCCTATTTTGTCGCAGGAATGTAGACGAGTCAAAGACTTTTGGCAGGGCTGTTTCAAATCCCGCGCCTGCAAGGACTTGGCAACTGTTGAACGAAGCCGTGGCTTCGCGAAAAATCGAAATGGGCCTGCTATACTTGTTGCGGAGGAATTGACTGCGGCGGGCGAAGGCCTGCCGTTAAGTGGGAGCCTGTGGAGAAATCGTTATGAATCGCCCCGATGGCCCTTCGCGCGATGAGGGAAAACTCCCCGGCAAGGATATCACCCCGGTGCTCAAGGGATGGGATTACGAGCCGGGCACCATCAACGTCCGCAAGATCAACGGAGTGGACGGCTCGGCGAAGCTGCAAATGCGCGTGGACCTGGGACTGCTGCAAATGGAATTGACGGGCCGGCCGGACGGGACGCGCCCGCATGGTTGCGAATCGCTTCTGGATTATTTTGAGCGGGAGCTGAACGAACATCGCATCCGCAACGGAACCGATCTGGGCTTCCAACTCACCCGCGCCCAGTGCCAGGCACCTGCGCGAGGAAGCGGTGATGTATTACCAGCGATATTTGGGGCTGTTCGTGCTGGAGGATTTCAAGGCCGTGGTGCGCGACACCGCCCGCAACCTGCGCGTCCTGGATTTCTGCGGCAAGTTCGCCACGGAAGAACAGGATCGGCTGGTTCTGGAACAATATCGGCCGTATATCATCATGATGAATTGCCGGGCGGAGGCGTCGCTGCACTTCAACAAGCGGGATTACCGAGCGGCGCTGGCGACGGTTGAAAGAGGCCTGGAGGACATCCGGGAATTTTTCGCGCGGTTTGGGCAGGAGGAGGCGCTGCCTCAATCGAATGAGGTTCGGGTGCTGAAGAAATTCGCACGGGAGATTCGGCGGAAGATTCCGATGGATCCGCTGTCGCGGCTGCGATTGCAGTTGGACAAAGCCGTGAAAACAGAACGATATGAGGACGCCGCCCGGCTGCGGGATCAGATCAAGCGCATGCAAACGTCGGCGTAAGGCCGCGATCGTCGGCATTTCCATCGGCTGTCAGGGCCGGATCGACCTTGTGGGGGTGGCGGCATTCCCGCCAAACCGCTATGACGAATTGCGTGCCGAATCCCAACTGGAAAAACATACTGCTTCTCGTCTGCGCGGCGGCATTGGCGGGTTGCGCATCGGCTCCGAAACCGCCCTCGGCGAACGGCGGGATGTTTCGCCGGCAGAATGAAGGGTACAGCCTGCTCTACAAGCTGATGAGCGATGACAGCGGCGTGAGCAAGATCGTCGTGTTCACGCAAGCGGACGATTCGGTGGTGAGCCTTGTCAAGGAAATCGCCGGCGCGTGTCAGATGGCCAAGAAACAGATGGATGAATTTCCCAAGAGCGATAACCGCATCGAATATGACGTGCCGGATTTGCCGTACATTGACGCGAAGGGCCGGGAGCAGCAGTCCTCGGACGATGAACACGGACTGCTGACATCCAGCGGGAAGGAATTTGAGGTTCAGTTGATCGTCAGCCAAGCCCAGGCAACGGACTATGCGGTGCAGTTGTCCAAAGCCCTGGCCGAGAATGAAGACGATCCGGGCCGCAAGGCTTTTTTGACGAACGTGTCGAAGCAATTTGCCGGCTTTAACGAACGGCTGATGAATCTTCTGACGGTGAAATCGTAAGCTCGTGCAGGTGAGCGATCCGCACCGGCCGGGGAGTCTGGCGGAGAAATCGAAGATCGAGTAAAATGCGAAATCGACGGATGAACGCGGCGTTCTCGAGAGCTTTGGGGAATAGTGTAACGGTAGCACAACAGACTCTGAATCTGTTTGTCTAGGTTCGAATCCTAGTTCCCCAGTTGATTTACCCAGCCGCAAATCCTGCGAGGATAAAGGGGGCGTAGCTCTTTTCAATGACGATGAAAAACGCAGAAAAGAGCTGCGTCCCCTTTAATCAATCGAAGCAGCTAATGGCCTGGGACAATTTCGAATCCTGTATAGACGGACCTTTGGGCCGTCGGCGTGAAGCGCCGTGTAACCTGTCCGGGATTCATGGTCGTTATTGCTCCAATCGAAATATTCGATGCAGAATTTCCGTACTAAACTCGTACTAAACCCTTGAAAAATACATAAAAATATGTAATCTATGCAAATCGTAACGCTCGTATTCGCAAGCGTTTCTGGCCTGACGGAATAGCTTCGGAACCGAGGGTTGCGCATTCGAGAACATCCGTGGCCCTTTGCGACGTGGCCAAGTATTCGTCCCGGCAAAAATATGGCCGTTCGCCTGCCCACACGGAGATCAGATTCTCGCCGATTAAACCGGATGATAGAGCGATATTCATGTTCGAGGAACCGTCACGACGTGCATGGTTAGTTTCTTTGGTTACTGCCAAAGCATGAGCTAATTCACCTTCGCCCTGATCCACCGTCGCGCAACTCTTGCCTTTCGGACTTGGCCGGCCAAGTCCGCCGACCCCGCAACTACCGCTGCTTCATCGACGGCGTTTAACGCACCGTTAAAATCACCCATGACCGCCAATGTTTCCGCCCGTGCCCGCCACACTCGCGTCAAGACGTAGGGCGAGACATTTTTCAGCCTCGAGCGCTGCATCTGATTGCCGAATGGCCTCTGTTCTGTGCCCTTTCCTCGCCAACGCCACACCATAGTAGCCAAGGTGAAGTGAGGCGTTGTCTCCGTCAATGCCAGGTTTTTTAAGGACATCCTCAAAACATGATGTGGCGAGCGTCAGATCGCCACGCGCCAGCGCGATCGCACCCCAGATTTCCGGCACTTCTCCCTTCCGGCGATAAACTTGATACCACCGGCCGGCCGCTGCAATCTTACGATCCGAATATAAGCCACTCGCCACGGCTCCAGCAAGATCCGATATTCGATCATACCTTTCTAGGATCTGAGCCAAGGCAATTCGGGCCTTGGCAACATTGGTTTGACCAAAAACTCCACCGAGTCCCGCCCATGCCGAAACGCCAGACCATCGACTTAGGTAGTCCTCAAGTCCCTGCAAATACTTGCGGTCGTGGAGACGGAATTCTGAAATTGAATCTGCAAGGTGCAATAAGCCGATCGTCCTCGCGTAAGTTATCGAGACCTTTTGCGCATCTTCAAGAGAGCCAATGCGCGTGGCCCACACGTCTTTGGTATACGCTCCGTTAGTCGCCGCTGCCGAAGTCCAAAGACGCAATGCTTCTCCCATGTCCGGACTAGGTTTAGTACCCATTGTTGCCCAACTCAAAGCGCACAAGTCCCGATTAATAGCGTCAAGGAGTCTCTTTACTGATTCACACCGCGTTGGTTGAATTGCGGAAACGTCTCGGTCTCGAAGCAGATTTAGGAATCCCCTTTGCTTTATGGCCTGATCGGTCGTCTGCGCAGTTCGGTCAACAAGTTGATATAGAAATCGCGGCATTCGTCGGCCGGCGGCGTGATGATATTCCAGTTCAGTAAACGCCAAGCCGAGAGGGTCGCTGCCGTAACGCGAGGGATAGACTCCCAAATAGAAATCGCACGAGTCTAGACCCGTCAAACAGATTGAGGCGATCATGCTTGGCGTCGGATTTGCCGGCCACGTCAATCCTTCGGCCCACCACACCGAATAGCCGAGCCTTTCGAGTCTGTCGTGAATGAACTCACGAACTCCCTTGAGCCCCTGAAAAACGGAACTCAGGAATACTCTTGTGCCATACATAATTCGATTATTGGAGCACCCAATGAGTTTCTCCAACAAAATCGAAGACCATTTGTGACCGCCCGAACGATTCGTCGAGTGTCGCCGTTTGGCAAGAAATCTTCCCGAAGCACGCCCGGTTCCATTTTCAAAAACCTAGACTACTCCGCGAAAAATCGAATCTTGGTAACAATTTGGTAACAATATTGGCAATGTCGGCCCAACGCCGATACAATGCCGTTCAGTGCGATTTGTTATGAAATCGCTGGAAAAACAATGGTTTCCAACGCCACTGCAATGCGAAGCCAACACGGAAAACTCAGGTTCGAATCCTAGTTCCCCAGTTGATTTTTTGCGGGGCCGGCGTGACGCATTATGACGTTTTACGCCGGCGCATCAGCAGTCCGGCGGCGCCGACCAGGAGCATGGCCGCGGACGCCGGCTCGGGAACCGAGTTGTCGTTCTCCACGACGTTATTGACCTGATCCTGATACATCTGGTCAATCTGGCTCAGCGACATCGACGGGACCGGATCGGTGGGATCAAACCAAGTTGCTTGATCGATGACGCCTGTGTTCTCATCGATCAGTATGGCGCCGGTCACGTCGTTCACGCCGCCTGAACCGTCGTAGGGAATCAGCCAATCGCCCTGAATGCTTGGATCGTTGGGATCCTGCATGAGCTTCGTGTCAGCCATGTCAAAGTTGCCGCCTGAAAAGTCGCCGGTCAGACCGTCGGCGGACAGATCGGGCGCGACATCGCCATCGGCCTGGGAAGCCGACAATTGCGAGCCGAGCAGCGGAGGCGGCGCGGGCAGGCTGTAGTACGATCCGTTGGGTCCGCCCGTGTCCGGAGCCTCCGGTCCCTGCGGCTCCACTTCAAACTTGTAACCGACGCCTGTTTGGTAGTATTGATTCACGGTGGGAGCGTACTGGCCGGTCGAAGAAACAAAATAATTGAACCAACTGAACGGGGAGATGCTGGCCTGACCTCCACCGGGAAGCGTAAGCTGCGGCGCACCGGGGATGGGCTTGTCGTACCCATAGCGGAGATAAGTGTTTTCCCCAAGGCCCAATCCCGTGGCCGCGGCCACGCCCGCCACGTTTTGCGCGTAGCCGGTCCACGGATCATGCACGAAGAATCCGTTGATGGTGTACGCGCCGTTCAAAACCGGACTGGCGGTGGTATTGACGCCAAACACGCTGATCGCGTGTTGACCGCCAAGCTGCCCGTTCACATATCCAAAAGGATTGGGATTAATGGCGATGACGGCGGGGATGCCGGTTTGTTGCATCGAGGCGGCGATGGTGCGGCTCGCATAATACCCGTTGAGAACGTTGTAGGATGCGTAGCCGTCGCTGCCAATCCCCGGCGCCCCCGGCACCTGGAGGCCGCCATCCAGAACGTTCGTGCCGAACTGGAGGGAATTGAGGTCCGACCCCGATCCCGGCACCGGACGAATGGCGGGATTATTATAGGCATAGGCGTTGTTGTTCAGAATCGCCTCTCCGTTATTGTTATTGAAATTAACGTTGTAGTTCGGGAGGTTGGCGGCCGTGGGAGAATGCACCATGTAATAGATGTACGACTGCGCGCCGTTCTGCGGCGCCGCGCCGAGCGCGACGTAGTTGCCATCGCCTTGCCCCAGCAGCGTCTGAACAAACGCGTTGTTATTGGTGACGACCGGAGTGTCCAACTGCATTTCCATCGACGCGATCGCGCAGGTGTAGCTGGTGGTCTGCGCATGGTAGACATCGGGCAGGATGAGACTCTGCGCCCGTGCTCCCGTGCCAAGCCACGTCAGCGCTCCTCGCGCGAGCAGCGATGCAACAACTGTGCGGGGCCGGGCTGGATGGAATCCGAGTGGGCAAAGCGAAAGCCTAGACATGTTTCCCTCTCCGTGGACCCTTAATATGGTCCGTCTCAATTCCGGCAATTATCTTTGCCCGCCAAACTATCAGCCAAGCGAATCACCGTCAACAAAAATATGTATAATAACCGTCCGGGGTCGTTGTCAGTAGATGCCAAAATCGTCGATTCTGAGCGAATTGCTCATTATCCCGCAGAAAATCGCTTCTCAAATTACGACAACTGCTGGAATGAATAGCGACAAATGATCGAGCCGAAAAGTGGCGCTGTGGCTGTGTGAGTTGAATATGAAATCCGCGCCTCAGCGCTTGCTCAGTTTCAAATCCGCGATTCGGCGGCAATCGCTGAGCAGCGGCTCCACCTGGTCCAGATCGAGCATCGTCGCGGCGTCGCTCTTGGCGGCCTTTGGATTGGGATGGCATTCGAGGAACAAGCCATCGACTCCGGCCGCCAGGGCGGCGCGGGCCAGGAGCGGGGAATATTGCGGGTTTCCGCCGCTTTGATTGCCCATTCCAGCCGGCTGCTGCGTGCTGTGGGTGATGTCGAAGACGACCGGATAGCCAAAGTCCTTCATGACGGCCAGGGCGGTAAAATCGTTGACTAGGCGGTTGTAGCCGAAAAACGTGCCGCGCTCGGTGAGGAGAATCTGGCGGTTTCCAACCGAATTGATTTTGTGGATGGCATTGCCCATTTCGGCCGGGGACATGAACTGGCCTTTCTTGACGTTGATCCATCGTCTGGTTTGGGCGCAAGCCAGAAGCAAATCCGTTTGCCGGGAGAGAAACGCCGGGATTTGCAGGATGTCCACGACGCCGGCGGCGGTCGCGGCCTGGTTCGGCTGGTGAATGTCCGTCAGCACGGGAACGCCAATCTCCCGTTTCACTTTCTCCAGGACCCGCAGCCCATCGCTCAGCCCCGGCCCGCGGAAGCTGTCCTTGCTCGTACGGTTGGCCTTATCGAAGCTGGCCTTGAAGATGTAGGCCAGGTCCAGCTTGTCGCAGATTCGCTTCACCTTGGAAGCGATCGAGAGGCAAATCTTCTCCGACTCGATCACGCAAGGCCCGGCGATGACGAAAAATGGACAACGATCCCGCCGCAGAATGTCGATGGTTTTGCTCTGGGTTGAGGCGCCCATCATCGGCCCCCTGCTTTTCCCCCTCGCCGCGGTACTCCGGGGAGAGGGTCGGGGTGAGGGGCGCTCCGGGCGTTTGCCAATTGCGCTTCCTGGCTGATAACGACGAAACCCCTCACCCTACCCTCTCCCCGGAGTACCGGGGCGAGGGAAAGAGCGCCAACCAGCAATAAGCGGCAGATGCGTCGCTCACACCGGCACGATAAAGGGCACGCGCACGGGAAGCAAGCCGATGCGCGTCGGGGTGTAACCGGCGGGGTCGCCGTCGATTTGAACCGGAACCGGCTCCGGGGAGCGAACCTCGATCTGCTTTCCACGCGCGTAAACGACGCCCTCGGCCAGGACGTGCTCGCCGGCGGCCGCTTGGAAAAACTGGCGCACCCCATCCGCCAGCGACACAACCGGGACGATGCAGACATCCAGCAGGCCGTCATCGGGCCGCGCATCCGGTGCCACCGGGAATCCCACTCCGTACTGGCTGATGTTCGCGACGAACGCCATCGCCGGCGCGGCGGGGAATATCTCCTTGCCGTCCACGACGACCTCAAGCGGGACATAGCGATAATTCGCAATCGCCAGGGCGGCGGGGATCACGTAGCTGGCGTAGTTGATCGGGCCGTCTCGAATCCGGTCCATCTCGTGAATGATCTGCCCGTCGATGCCAATGCCGGCCATCACCAAGAATAATCGGCCATTGGCCTCCGCCGCATCCAGCATCACCACGCGGGCGGCCTGAAGCGATTGAACGACCCGCTGCGGCAAATCCTCCGCTTGCCAATGGATTGCCAAGTATCGGCCCATGAGATTGGCCGTTCCCATCGGTATGGGCAACATCGGCGGAACGTCCGGGCGAACCTCGAGGCAGCGGGTGGCGACGGCGCGGAGGGTTCCATCGCCGCCGATGACGATGATCGCATCGGCAGCGGCCAACACTTGCGCATCCGCCGCCGCCGGGGCATCGAAGATCGTTGTGGCCCGAATTCCGGCGCTTTCCAGGCTCCGCTCCAGGCACTGGGCGGTCTCCTTGCCCTTGCCCTGGCCGGCCAGGGGATTGGCCAAAATCGCGACCCTTTTGAATGGGCTCATGGAAAAGACTGCCGATCCCTGGTTGACGAGTCCGCCGCCGCCCACTTAGTATTACGGCATTCCTATTGCCGGGCCAGTCTGCGGCCGGGCATGGTCCTACGGTTTTATCAGAGGATTGGAAGCTAAACGATGAGCGAAGCGACGGTGTCGTCAATCAACGATCGGGCGGCTGAGGAATACTATCGACGCGGAATAGATGCCGAGCAGCAGGCGCTGCACGAAAAGGCGGTCGAATTCTACGAGCGGTCGCTCAACGAGAATCCGGACCACGAACAGGCGGCATTCCGCCTGGCCGTTCTCTATGACCGCCGCGCCGAGGACGCCAAGGCCATCGAGTTGTACGAGCGCATCTGCACGAGCCCTCCGGTGCATCTCAATGCGCTGATGAACCTGGCGATTTTGTACGAGGACAACAACCATTACGACGAAGCGCACCGGTGTCTGGACGCGGTGTTGCGGACGAATCCGAACGACATTCGCGCCCGGCTGTACATGAAGGACGTGGAATCCGCGCGGAGCATGCATTATGACGAGGACCTGGACGGCCGCGGCGATCGCCGCAACGCGATCCTCAATGTCCCGGTCACGGATTTCGAGTTGTCGGTCCGAAGCCGCAATTGCCTGAAGAAGATGAGCATCCGAACGTTGGGCGATCTGCTGAAGACCACGGAGCAGGAGTTGCTCAGCTACAAGAATTTCGGCGAGACGAGCCTGAACGAGATCAAGGCGCTGCTGGCGCAGAAGGGTCTGCGTCTGGGCCAGGCGGCGGACGACTCCAAGAGCGCCGTTCGGCACACCGTTCCCGCGGCGGGAAACGTGGCGCCGGAAATCCTCGGCAAGAACGTCGCCGACCTGGAACTTTCCGTACGCAGCAGAAAGGCGCTGCAACGGCTGAACATCAATGCGCTGGGGGAACTGGCGGCTCGCACGGAAGACGAGTTGCTCGGCTGCAAGAATTTCGGCCAAACCAGCTTGAACGAAATCAAGCAGCAGTTGGCCACGTTCGGCCTGTCGCTGCGGAAGCTGGAAGAGTAGGATCGGTCGGTCGCGGGATCAGGGCAAGGAGGCCATGGTGCGATATCTCGCCCCGCTGGGGCTTTTCCTATCTTTGGCGGTTTTGCCTTGGGGCTGCATCCAGGAATCCGAGACGACGCCGATTGTCTCGACCGCGCCGCACATGCGCGTTTTGCTTCTGCAGGACGTGGATCGGGCGGACCTGGTTGCCGACAACCCGCAAATCACCCTCGACGGCTCGCCCGCCAATGGCGCCATTGCGTTTCCACGGGCATTGACTGTCTCCGTCTCGCTGGCTTCGGACGGCTGGCACATCGGGCGGCGGTCGATTCGCGGGGGTGCTGATGCTGCAGCCGACCAATACCGATCCGATCCAGGTCAATCGCACCGCCTATCGGGGTTCCGTCCGCCTGCTGCCCACGGGCGCGGGACGATTCGACGTGATCGACGACGTGGATGCCGAAGATTATCTCGCCGGCGTCGTCACCGAGGAGATGTATGCGGACTGGCCCATCGAAGCGATCAAGGCCCAGGCGATCGCGTCGCGAACGTATGCGCTGTACGAAGCGCATTGGACGGGCACGGGACGGGCTTGGGATGTCTTCGCCGATGAGCGAAGCCAGATGTATGGTGGAATCGGCGGCGAGAGCGACAAGGGCCGCCAGGCCGTCGCCGCCACGGATGGCATCGTTCTGACGTATGGACCTGGCGATGGAACGATCTTCCGCGCCTATTTCAGCAGTTGCTGCGGCGGGGTCACGCAGGCGGCGGCGGACGCGTTTCCGGGCGACGCCTACATCCCCCCGCTCAGCGAACAATCCCACGGCGCCTGTTGCAGCGCTTCCAAATATTTCAACTGGGGGCCGATCACGATCAAAAAGGCAGAGCTGGCCCGACGCATTCACCTCTGGGCACAGCGCCGAAGCAAAGAACTCGGCCACGCCATTCCGGAATTGAATATCGCGGGCATCTATCGAATCGATCTGCAAGGCGTCAACCGCTATGGCCGGCCCAATCGCGTGCTGATCACCGATGTGCGCGGCATTCAATACAGTTGGTCGGCCGAACAACTCCGCTCGGCCGTGGACACCGACGCCGAGCCGGGCACGACGCTTCCCAGCAGTTATTGCAAGATCAACGGAGATCCCAATTCGGATTCAGTGACGTTCTACGAAGGGCACGGCTACGGCCACGGCGTGGGCATGTGCCAATGGTGCGCCGAAGCCCACGCCGCCGCCGGCTGGAATTTCGCGCAGATCCTCATCGACGCATATCCGCAAGCGAAGCTGGTTCCGGCCTACCGCTGACGCCATCGAAAGCCTTCGCGGTTGCGTTGTCTTCAGGCGCGAATTGAAAGGCGCTGTGAAGTTTCAGGGTGCGATCGGCTTGATGAAATGGCCGACTTCGTAAACCGGGCCGAAAATCGGGGGCCGGCTCCGCATCTGGATGACCCGCACCTTCGACAGGGATTTCTCGGCGGCGACACGGACGTCACGCTCGGTGGAGAAATGGTGCTGGCGGATGTCGTAGCCCAGGCGGCGGAACATGAAAACCATCAGCGGCCGCTCGATGGGGACGCCGTAAACGACCTGTCCGCCCGGCTTGAGGGCCCTGCGGATTTCGGCGAAGGCGCACCCTTGCTGATCGGGCTTGAGGTGCTCCAGGATGCTGATCAGCAAGACGGCGTCGAATTGGTCGTCCGGATACGGCATATCCAGCACGTTGCCGTTGCGGAGTTGCGCAAACACGCCGCGGCTGGCGAAGGCCGCCTGCACCGCCGCCGTGTCGGCCGTCAGGTCCAGGCCGTGAATCTCCCGATACATCTCGTGCAGGTTCATGAACGTCAGCCCGGAGCCGAAACCGATTTCCAGGATGCGCTGGCCGCCGAGGCATTCGCCCAGACAGAGTTCCACCCGTCGCCGATACATCGAGCCGATGACCGGCCAGCGGTAAAAGCGGATGGGATCGTCGCTGTTGACGCCGACGTATTGCTCCCTGCGTAGGAGTTTCAGACGAGGCGGTTTGCGTTGTGCGGGCATCAGTGGTTCCGTTGCTAGCCGCGGCGAAGAAGCGTGATTTGGGCGAACATCGCCAAACTATCGCGCCAGGGATCGAGAATCCATTCCAGACCGCGCCAGAATCCGAAGGTGAAGCCGGGCATGAGGCTTCGCAACGACACCCCGCCGGATAAAAGATATCGCACCGGCATGCAGGGGCGGATCGAGCCTGATTTGCCACTGGGGAAATTCCCGCTCGAATCGGGCTCGGTCGCGATGGAAGATGATCCACGGCATCGCGCCGTTGGCTCCGGACAAGGGGCCGCGCAGCGGAAATTCCCAATCCCGGCTTTGGGGAATAAACGGTTCGTGATGAACGCGAGTGTAAACCCATCGCGACCATGGAGTCACCCACGGCTCGACGGCAACGACCGCCCCGCCGGGCCGGACGCACCGGGCCGCCTCCGACAAAAATAGTCGCGGCTGACGAATGTGGTGCAAAACATCGGTCATGACGATCGCCCGCAAGCTGCCATCGCAAAAGGGAAGGGACCGACCGTCGAGGATCAACTTGACGCCGGGACAGGGGAACACTTCGCTGGTGATGAGATGGGGAATGAATTGGTCGAGGAACCCGGCCCCGGATCCGAGTTCCAGCGCCGGCTCGCTCCCCGGCGGAATCGCCGCGGCGATGAATCGATACCATTCGACATAGATATTGCGCAGGAACGGTTTTTCGCGGATGATCCGGCGACGAAGCTCCGTCGTTCGCGGATCGTCGATGGACAATCCTCGCGTCAGGGGATGCGAGAGCCAGTTGCCCGCGATGCCGAGCGCCATCGTGCATCCCTCAAATGAACTTCATGCGCCGGGCGGCGAACAGGACCATGCGCAGCAGGAGCAATCCATGCCTCCACCGCTCGATGTTGGTCGTGCCGTAGGTGCGCTGACGATAACGAATGGGGACATCCACGATTTTCAGGCTGAGCTTGGCGGCGCCGAACAGCAGATCGAAATCGCCGAACGGATCGAAATCGCCGAAGTAGGCCCGATTGGCCGCGAGCAACTCGTAATCTTTTTTCCAGATCGCCTTGGTGCCGCATAAGGTGTCCTTGATGCGCTGGCCGAGCATCCAGGAAAACGCGAAGCCGAAGAATTTGTTGCCGACGAGGTTGAACGTGCGCATGGCGTTTTCCTCGCGGGGATAGACGAGTCGGACGCCGTTGGCGAAATCGGCTTTCCCGCTCCGGAGCAGTTCGCAAAACGTGGGCAGGCTCCTCCGGCGGCACGGTGAGGTCGGCATCGAGGATGGTGAGGATGTCGCCGGTGGCGGCGGCGAATCCGCATCGCACGGCGTCCCCCTTCCCCTTCTGCGTTTGCTTGAGAACCTTGCAGCATCGCTGGGGATGACGGGCGATGGCGCGTTCGATGGCGGCATAGGTGTCGTCGGTGGAATGGCCCTCGACGAAGATGATTTCGGTCCCGCCGCCGATTTCCGGCACGCGCTCGATCAACTGCTCGATGTTTCCCGCCTCGTTGCGTGCCGGCACGACGACGGAAACGCGCGGCGGCGGCTGGCCGGCCAGGTCCGCGGGCAACGGACGCGCCACCACGAAATTCGTTAGCGCCATCGCCCGAAAGGGAAACAGCTTCACGAGAAACCGGTTGAGGAATGGCTCGATCAGCGGCGTCGGAGCCGGCCAAAGCACCTCCGCCCAGTGCCGCATCATTTCAAAGCCGGAGAGGTACAGCAAATTGGCGACGTTGTTCACGTCCAGCCAATTCTGCTGAAGCGTCGGCTTGGCCAGGCCCATGCGTTCGGCCACGCGCAGGGGAAATTCCCAGAGCCGGCTGTAGAAATTCAGCACGATGCGCGTGCGCGGATGACAATACCGCCGCACCTGCTCGAAGACGGTTTGGACGTTCCAGAGGTCATTGATCAGATCGGAAAGGATGATGAAGTCAAAGGTCTGATCGAGAGCGCATTGGTGGACGTCGGCCTGCACGAAGGAGAGGTTGGGATATCGCCGGCGGGCGCGGGTGAGCATTTCGCCCGAAAAATCGACGCCGACGCCAACCGACGGTTTTACGGCGGCGAGCAGGTCGCCCTGGCGCATCCCAACTCGGCGACGCGCAAGCCCGGCGCGACGAGAAACCGGTAAACGGTGGCCAGCCGGCGGCGATAGGCCCCGCCCAATCCCTTGCGTGGATCGCGCGTGCGAGCCATCTCATCCCAATGCTCGATGCGGCTTTGCAAGTGAAGCTGCGAGGCCGGATCGCCCAGGGAAACGGAAGTGTCGTGCATCGTGCGGCTCACTACCAAATATAGAAGCGCCGCACAAGGACCGCCAGGGCGTAGAGCGAAAAGACGGCCGAGAACGCGGCGACATAGGGCCCGACGTTGATTCGCCGCTGGCGCGGGCTGGGATAGAACATCAGAAGAAACGGCGGCGTGGCCGGAATGAGATAGCGGCCCTGCAGGCCGTTGATGCTTCGCGTGCCGACCGGCGTGAAGGTGAGATAGACCAGCGTGAAGACCAGCAGCCAGCAGCCGCAGGCGGCGGTTGCCAGGAGAAGCCTCTGCCGCGCCTCGAGGCGAATATTGGGCCAGCCTCCGACGCAGGCGGTGGCAAAAAGCATCAGCCAGTACGCCATCGCGCAGGGCCACCACAATCGGACATCGGCCCAGCCGAGCGTTCCGATGATGGAGGCGAGGTACGGGACGGAAAGCAACATTCCCAGATCGCGGTGCAACGTGTCGATCGGATGATGCAGCATGTAAATCGCCTGCAAACGCGGGGAGACATCCGGCGCCGTGTAGCTCTGGACGCCGTACGTGCACAGTGACCAGCCGGTGGTCGTGGCGAGGCAGGCGAACATGAACAGCGAAAACACGAGCCAATATCGCCGGCGGCCGCCGAATTTGCTCGAGGGAATCAGCAGGAAAAGAATGGTGAGCGGAATGTAGGCGGTCTTGGCCAGCGCCACGGCCGCGCCGAGTATCGCCAGGCCGATCGTGTGCGCGGGCGTCATGGCCGGCGCGCTGCCGAGGGCGCATCGCATTGCCGCGGCCACGAAAAGAAAACAAACGCCGTTGACCGTTGCGTCGGCCGAGAGGGACGAGGCCTCCGCCAGTGACATCGGCGTAAGGGCGAGAAGCAGGAGAGTCCAATCCATGATGGGGATTAGGCGGATGGCGAAATAGGCGAGCAAGCTCCAGGCGAGCAGGTTTCCGCACCGGCCGCAGTACAGCAGCCACAGGGGCGTCAGCCCGAAACCGCGACCGACCGCGATGGCGGCGGCCTGGGGAAAATAGTTCATCGGCGAATGCCAGGAAACGGCCCCGAAAGCGACAAACGTCCGATCGCGCGGCTGAAGCGGAAGCGATCGCGGGCTCCAGAACGTCGCGAAATTGCAGACGATGGTTGGGATCCCTTTGCAGCCGGCTCGGGAAGCGATCGCCCAATTCCACCAGGCTGCGCGGCAAATACCCGCCGATGTCCGCACCGACGCGATAGGCCGTCAATCGCCCTTCGGAGACCTGGTAGGAGCGATAAAAATGCAGGTACTCATCGGGAACCTGAAACGGCGGAGTGACGAGGATGAACAAGGCGCCGAAGAGGAAAGCCAAGGGCAGGAATACGCGCCGCGCCGTGAAGCGTGCGGGACGCTGGATGATCCTGTCGCCTTCCGTGGCCATGAGAATCAGGTCAATCCCGGCCAATTTTCGCCGCCCTGGGCGGCCTTGAATGCGCCGCGGATCCTTTTGACGACATCACCCGGCAGAGGGCCCTTCTTGGCGAACTCGATGTTGCGCCGCGTGTTTTGCGGATTGATCGTGCCGACGATCGCGCTGTGCACTCCGCTCTGGCTGATGGCAAAGCGAAGCGCGAGTTCAGGCCAGGCCAATTCCGGCTCGGTCGAAAAACCCAGGTCAGCGGGATTGAGCTTCATTTTGGCGAGGCGATCGTGGTAGGGTTCGGCGTACTTGCCGTAGAACCCGGACTGTTCTTCGGTTTTCCTCCAGGCGGCGTTGGCGACCGGCCGCTTGGCCAGGACGCCAACGTCGTGTTTTCTCGCCAACGGCAGAACCAGGTTGACGTTCGCCTGATCCACCAGGTTGACGGAGGTCTCGATAACGGCGACATCGGGAATCGTGGCGGCATAGGCGGCGGCCTGGTTGTCGCCGCTGTAACCGACGAATCGAACCTTGCCGGCGTTGCGAGCCTTGACCAGCGCCCCCAACGCCTCGCCCTTTCGCAAGGTGGCCTCGTCGCAGGTGTGCAGTAGCATCACGTCGAGCACATCGGTCTTGAGCCGGCGCAACGAGCGATCGACGCTCTGGGCAATCAGCGATGCCGACCAGTCCTCGCCCTGCAATTCGCCGACTTTGTTGCCGCATTTGCTGATCAGGACGAATTGACCGCGCCGATGTCCGATGGCGTCGGCGATAATTTCCTCGGAGTTTTCGTAGCTGGCGGCGGTATCGATGACGTTGACGCCTTCGTCGAGCAAAAGATTGAGGACGCGGGCGGCTTGCTCGCGCAGCGGCTTCAAATAACCAATCTCCGCGGCGCCGAAGCCCAGGGGCGTGACGTCAAAGCCGGTCTTGCCAAATCGGGTTTTGATCATGTGCCCATTGTACGGGACATGACTGATAAGATAAAAAGGGAGCACCGGATGTACATCCGTCATTTCCCTGGGCCGCAAGAAAAATCCGAACTAGCGCTGAAACGGATAAATCGATCCAAAATTCAATAAAACACTAAGCTCGTCGAGCGCCCGGCGGGATTCTTCGAGCAGCTTGGGATCGGCCAAATCCGCGGGAATCAGCCGATCGCGATAATGGCGTTCGATCCAGGTCTTCAGTGAGCCATGCAGGGCATCGGTCAGGAAGACCGCGGGATTCGTGAGGGCCCGCTGGCGCTCGGTAAGCACAACTCGCAAACGAAGACACGCCGGCCCCCCGCCGTTGTTCATGCTCTGGCGGACATCAGCGTAATGCACTTGACGGATGGGTGTGTCCTGCGCGAGCAGGCTTTCGAGAAATTCGCGCGTGCGGGGATTGTCTCGTGATTCCACCGGGGCGATCAGGGCCATCGTTTGATCGGGCAGTTGGACGAGCTGGCTATTGAAGAGATAAGAAGAAACCGCGTCTGCGAGCGGGACTTGCGAATCCCGCACCTCGATCAGATTCAGCGAGCATCCCGACATCTCAAACCACGCGCGGATTTTCCGGGCGGCATCGCCGGAATCGGCGAAGGCGGCGGCGTGATGGAGAAGAACGTTGAGGTTGCCGACCGCAACCACGTCGTTGTGAAACGCCCCGGCCTCGATGGCCAGCGGATTTTGCTGAAGAAACAGCACGTTTTGCGGATCGAGCTGGTGAAGCCGGGCGACGGACTGCGATGCCTCGAGGGTCTGACGAGCGGGAAACCGGGCCGGGTTCGTGCGATCGGCGAAGGCCCGGCGGCCGAAAACGAAAATCTCCAAGCCCGCTTTGTCATGGGATGGACACAATCGCGTGTGGTTGGCGGCGCCTTCATCGGCGAAGTGCGATGAAGCGGGCAGGGCTTCGTGGTGAGCGAATGCGGATTCGTCTCTGAAGATGGCCTTCAAAACGGCCGCCGTGGTCGGCGATTCCAGCGAGCGGTGGAACAGCGTCGGCAAATTGGCGGGGGTGATGTGGACGCGATCATCGGCGGTGTCGGCGCTGGGAGAAATGGTGGCGGCGTTGGCGGCCCACATGGCGGAAGCTGAGCCGCATGACGCCAGGATCATCGGATGCCGGCCGGCGGCTTCCAGGATTTGGGAGTCGGAGCCGCCGAAGCCCAGCCGGCGCAAGCAAAGAATATCCGGCCGCTCCTGCGGGGGGAGAACGGCCTGGGAGAGACCGAGATCGGCGAGGAATTTCATCTTCGCCAGCCCCTGGAGCGCGGCTTGTCTGGGATTGGACGGGGCATTGGTGCTGGCCTGCGAGGCGAGGTTGCCGATGGAAAGCCCGGCGTAATTGTGCGTCGGACCGGGAATGCCGTCGAAGTTGGTTTCGCGAGCGGACATGTTCAGACCACAATACCGGGTGCGAGTTGTGCGGGCAGTCGGGCATGCGGAGCTTCCAGCGACGCCAGGGAATAGATGGCATAATCCGCCGCGAAATAGCCGCCGGGGCGGTGGTTGCCGGATTGGCCGATGCCGCCGAAGGGAAGCTGGCTGCTGGCGCCGGTGAGGGGTTTGTTCCACGCCAGCACGCCGGCGCGGATTTCCCGCAGAAACTTTTCGTACAACTCGGAATTGTCCGAGATCAATCCGGCCGACAGGCCGTAGGCGGTGTTGTTCGCTTCGCGAATCGCCGAATCAAAATCGTCCACGCGGATCAATTGAAGCAATGGGCCGAAAAACTCGGTGTCGGGGCGATTGGCGATGCCGGTCACGTCGATCAGACCGGGAGTCAGCAGGGCCGGGGAACGCGAAGAGGTTTTCATTTCGGCAAGCGCCACCCCCCCGCTTTTGAGAAGATCGGCCTGGGCGGCCAGGAGATTCCGCGCGGCCTGTGCGGAGATGACCGGACCCATGAACGGCTGCGGATCGTCGGTTGGAAAACCGATGCGGATGGTTTGGATCATCGCCAGCAGCCGCTGGATGAGGGCATCGGATTCCGGACCGCGGATCAGGATGAGCCGGCGAGCGCAGCTACATCGCTGACCGGCGGTGATGAATGCGGATTGGACGATGATGTAAGCGGCCGCGGCCAAATCGTGGGTTGGATGAACGACGAGCGGATTGTTGCCGCCCATTTCCAGGGCGAGGATTTTGCCGGGATCGCCGGCGGTGGCGCGGCGGAGCGCGATGCCGCCCGCGGTGCTGCCGGTGAAGAGGATTCCGTTCACGCCCTTGTGGCGGGCGAGCAGGGCCCCGGTTTCCTTCCCGCCTTGGATGAGATTGAAAACCCCGGCCGGGAAATTGGCGGCGAGGAACGATTCGGCGATCGCCTGGCCGACGCGCGGGGTTTGCTCGCTGGGTTTGAATACGACGGTGTTGCCAGCCAGCAGAGCGGGAACGATGTGGCCGTTAGGAAGATGGCCGGGCATGTTGAACGGGCCGAGGACCGCCAGCACGCCGTGGGGACGGAAGCGCGTGAATCCGACGGCGTCGGCCAGCGGGCGGGATTGCTCGCGACAGCGCTCGGCGTGGGCGGCGATGGAGATGGGGATTTTGCCGGCCATCGAATCGACTTCCTCGCGCGATTCCCAGAACGGCTTGCCGGTTTCGGAGGAAATGGTCGCTGCGATTTCTTCCTTGCTGGCGCGGTAGTGTTGTTCCAAGGCGCGAAGAAACCGAATGCGTTCTTCCAGGGGCGCGATCGACCAGCTTGCGAAGGCGGCGCGGGCGGCGGCGACGACACGGGAAATTTCGTTTTCGTCAATCGGAGTCATTGGGGAGGTTTTTCGGGGGTTGGACCGGGCGCAGGGCGGCGTAGCGGACGGCCGAGCCCGCCGATAATTTCAGCAGGTCGGCGACGCGCCCTTCCACGCACACCCGGTCCGGGGCGAGAATCCGCAGCGGGCCGATCGTGGCGCGGAACGTCGGCGTGAAGCTGCCGATCATTTGCGTCGGTGATTCGATCGCTTCGCCGGTGATTTGCTCGATGAGGGCGGCATGACTTTGGCGGACGGTTCGAATCTCATCGCGCGGGCAGCTTACGCAGGGGCCGGCATCGAAAATATCGACCATGTCGCTGAGGGTGAAACCCTCGGCCCGCAGGTTCTTCAGCGCGGGAATGCTCGATTCGTGAACCATGCCGATCACGCCCTGGGCCTCCAGCGGAAGCAGCGGAACGTAAATCGGATGGGTCGGCATCAGATCGGCGATGAATTTCTTGTTGACGACGCTGAGGTAATCGGCCTTGGGAAAATCGATCTCGAAGAAATGCTTTCCGATGGCGTCCCAGAATGCGGACCGGCCGGCGGCGTCGATGACGCCGCGCAGCTCGGATACGACCAGCGGCTCAAACGCCTGGGGATATTCGGCGATGAAGAGAAACCGCACGAGCTGGAGGAATCGACCGTGATCCTTCTTGCGGTAATCGGGGGAGAGAAACAGCGAGCCGACTTCAGCGGGCCCGTCGTGCTCTCGGACCAGGTGAAGGACCGGAATCTCCTTGTGGACCTTGAGGAACTGGGAATCGATGGTCTGGCTTTCGAGCCGGTAGGCGTAGAACGGCTCGAAGCCGCCGACCTTGGAGACAACGCCGCTGGCGCCGACGATGGCGGCGGAATCGGCGTCCTGCATGACGAAGAGATAGCTCTCGCCGCCGGGGCGCTGGGGATGCTCTCGATGCAGCGCTGGGACTTGAGGATTCTGCGGCGAAGAAGATCACGGTCGCGGGGCAGGGTCGTCAACCCGACGCCGGCCTGTTCGGCAAGCCCAATGAGCTGGTCGAGGTCGGCAAGCGAAACTGGGCGAATCAAGACCATTTTTGCCACGGCTGGCGATCAGATGAACGCGGACGATTTTATTGGCGCTGCCGGCGTTTTTCCCGCCTCGGCCGCGATCCGGCGCAACGTGGGATTCATCGGCAAAATGGGTTGGGATCAATATCGCCGCGCGCCAATTTCAGGAGCAGCAGGGCCACGAGCTCGGGCGCGTTCGACGAGGCTGTTTGTGTAAAGGAACTCGCCCGGGCTGTGGATTTGGTCGCCGCGGACGCCGAGGGAGTCGATGTTGGGCAACCCGGCGGCGGCGAGCTTGTTGCCGTCGGAAGCCCCGCCGGAGGGGCGATGGGCCAGCGAGAGTCCCAGATCGCGGCCGCAGGAAATAACGGCATCCAAAAGCCGGACCGTTCGATCATCCGGTATTCTCGGAGCCGAGGCGAAACGACCGTTGAGCTGGGCCGAGATGCCGTCGGCGGAACTCGCTTCGGCAATCAGGCGGTTCACGGCCGAGAGAATTCGCTGCTCATCGTGCGGCTCGGTCGTGCGGATGTTGACGCGGCAGACGGCCAGGTCGGGCACGACGTTGGCGGGCGAGCCGCCGTCGATGGCGCTGATGTTGACCGTGACGCCGGGGGTGGATTCGTTGAGTGCGTGAAGCCGCTGCGCCAGTTGCGCGGCGGCGAGAACGGCGTTGCGGCCGTGGGCGAAATCGCGGCCGGCATGCGCCTCGGCCGCGGATGACGATCGAGAAATTCCCCGACCCGCGGCGTCGATCCACCAGTGCGCCGTCGGAAAGCGCCGGCTCAAAAAGCAAACCGAAATGGTGATTCTTTGGCGCCGCCGCCAGCAGCGCCGCCGAGCCGGGCGAGCCGATCTCCTCATCCGGGTTCAGCAGCACCTGCCAGCCCACGCGATCGGGCGGCGCGAACCGCTCGAACGCCTCCAGCGCGGTGAGCATGACGGCCAGCCCGCCCTTGGCGTCGGCGACGCCGGGTCCGCGGAGTTTGCCGGCCTCGATTTCGGCGACGGACTGGAATGGATCGTCGGCCGGATAGACGGTGTCCAGGTGAATGTTCAAGACTGACCCGCAGCGGAGCCAGCGGTCGCTTGGTGATGGAAAGGGCCTGGCCCAGCGGCGTGCGGATGGTTTGGGCGCGGTGATCGATTGATTCGGCGGGGGGAAGGTCATGCCGCCGCACCTCGCCGCCCAGAGTCGAGAATTCGCCGGCGAGGATGTCGGTCAATCGGGCCAGACCGGCGGTGTTGGAAGAGAACGTGTTGACGTTCGCCCAGTCGGTGACGCGCCGGAGCATCCGGTCTCGCTGGGTAGCGATCCAATCGAGGGCGGGCTGATAGGCGGAGTGGGTCATGGATGACATTGTCATTTGTCACTTGTCATTTGTCATTTGTGGAAGAAGGCATTCGGCAAAGACTCCGTATTTTGCAAATGACAAAT
>CAWAPL010000004.1:0-45694 GCA_963783845.1 uncultured Phycisphaerales bacterium | reverse complement strand
CTCGATCCCTACGCGCTGCTGATTCGCCAGGCCGAGCAGGCCCCCCCCGGTTGCGAGGGATTGCAATTCCTGCCCTATCTCACCGGAGAGCCGAGCCCCCATTCCGATCCTACGAGGCGCCTGTTGGGATCGGCATGACCCCCGGCACGTCGCGGCCGATGCTTATTCGCTCGTTGCTCGAAGGCGTGACCTTGGGCATGCGCGATTCGCTGGAGATCATGCTGGCCATGGGCATCCCCGTTACCCAGGTGCACACCAGCAGCAGCGTCGCGCGCAGCGAATTTTATGGCGCTCATTGCAGGCCGACATTTATCGCAAGCCCATCGTCACCACCAACGCGGATGAGGGCTCGGCGTACGGCGTGGCGCTGTTGGCCGGCGTCGGCGTCGGAGTCTGGAGCAGCGTCGAGCAGGCCGCAACCTGTTGCATCAAGGAAACGAAGACACTCAAGCCGAATCCAAAGATGATGAGCTTACGACCGCCAGTACGCCGTGTATCACAAGCTGTACGGAGACCTGAAGGAGCGGTTTGCCGACATGGCGGGGTGAGGAAGAAACCAGAAACCCGAAACCAGAATGACGAATCAAGCCCGAAACCAGAAACCCGAAACGAAGACTGTTTCGTCATCTGGATTTTGGGGTTGAGTCGTCATTCGGATTTCTGGTTTCGGATTTCGGGTTTTACCCGACCAGCGTTTTCCCGCAGTGCTTCTCCAGCACGCGCAGCGGCACCTCTTCGGCGTCACCATCGCCTTCACCGGAATGATGAACGTCTGCTCTGTCATGAACTGCCCCGATATGGCCGCGTGCGGGACTTGATCCGTGTACACCATCCACGTGCTGCCGGCGGGAAATTCCAGGCGAACTTTCGGCCATTTCGTCTGGTACTCGGTGCTGTCCTTCAGATAGTCGTGAAATCGCAGCATGAAGCGGTCGTAGGGCTGCGGTCCAAACCCTTCACTCCAACCGCCCGCATGACCGGGGCGAACGCCTGTTTGATCTTCTCGCCCGCCGAGCCGGATTCGCGGGCAAATCGTCCCAAGCCCGCGTCGTCGGCGAACGTTTTCACCAAGAGCGGAAACTTCTCGGTCGTCTCCCAAATGCGCGCCGGGTCGGATTGATGTTGGTGAATACCCGCAGGATTCGACCGCCGTGCGTCGGGCGGCTCGGAAACGCGTCCACGTGCATCAGGTCGTTCCGCTCATGCGCCGGCAGGTCGCGGCCCTTTTCCTCCAGCGGCCGATAGCTGGCGAAATCCAGCGTCCAATGCGGCGCGTAGGGGGCCAGAAAAATGCCCAGAAACCGCGTGACCTCCTTGGAATATCGCCGCATGATGTCGTGCAGGCGCTGGTTCTCCTCCGGCGTTTCACAGGCGTCGCCGCGGAGAAGCCCTGGCTCGGACGATACGAGACGTTCTTGTGAACCTTCAGCCCGCTCTGCTTCTGCGAAAGCAGGAACTCCCGGTCCTCCTGGGAGAATCAAACGGAATGGAATCGAAAGCGACGATCTCACCATCTTCGAGATACTGGCAATACTTCCGCGAAAGTTCCTCCGCCCGCGCGGGGTCGGTCCATCCCTGCTTGACGCGGTAGTCGGTCACGTCGATCTTGGCCATGGAACACGTTCTCCTGAAAAAGCATTCGCCGCCGCAATAGCATCCGGAGAATCCATTCCCCGTATGGCGGACAACATTGTAGCGGCCTGCGACAATTTGTCATTGGTCATTGGCCAAGCGGAAAAGTTCGCGGACCGCACATTGCAAACGCCAGGTGACAAATGACCCGTGACATCGCATATAGTATGCCAATGCTTCGGAGGATCGCCGCCGCTCTGGTGTGCCTCGCCTGGGCGCTGTGGTTTGGCGGATTGGCAACCCTGTTCCTCCTGGTCACCCGGCTCTTCGCCGAGGACCGCCAAACCGCCCTGCAGGCGGCCCCGCGAATGTTTCTGGCGTTCGAGCGATATCAACTCCTGCTGGCAATGGCGGCGCTGCTCGGGGCGGTGGCTTGGCGAGTGCTCGCCAAATCCCTGCGCGTGACCGTATTGTTCTGGATGCTGGCGGCGGCTTCGCTCCCGGCGGCGATTGGGCCGATGCTCCTCACCGCACCCATGGAGCAGTTGCGATTGCACGGCCAATCGTCTTCGCCGCAATTCAAGAAATTGCACGGAGAATCGATGATCGTATATTGCGCCGAGACCTTGGTTCTGCTGGCCGCGGGTTTGACGCTGCCATGGGCGATGCGGGAGGAAGACAAATCCAATGGAAAAGCCATCCCAGGATGAACTAATCGAAAAGGCCCTGCGCCATCACGCCGCCGGCGAACTCGACGAAGCGGAGCCGATTTACCGCGCCCTGATCGATCGGGACGCCGACGACGCCGATGCCCTGCATTTGCTCGGCACGCTATTGGCGCAGAAGGGCGACGGCCTCGCCGCGCTGAGTTTCATCGATCGCGCCATCGCGATCGATCCCGATTCGCCGATTTCCACAACAACAAGGGATTGATCCTGGTGAATCTCGGGCGAACGGACGAGGCCCTTGCAGCCCACGGCGAGGCCGTCCGGCTTCGCCCGGATTTTGCCGAAGCGCACAACAATCTCGGCAACGCGCTGCTGAAGAAGGGAGCCTTTGCCGAGGCCATCTCCGCTTATCGGCGGACCATCGCGCTCCGACCGAACTACGCCAACGCCCATAACAACCTCGGCGTAGCCCTGCAAAAGCAGCGGAAGCCGGACGAGGCGATTGCCGCCTATCGCATGGCCGTGCAGTATCAGCCCGATCACAGCGAGGCGCACAGCAACCTCGGGGTTGCCCTGCGGGAGACCGGCCGGATGGAGGAGGCGATCGAGGAGTATCGCACCGCGGTCCGTTGCGACGACCAGTGCATCGATGCCTACGTCAACCTTGGCGCGGCTTTGCAGGACATCGGCCGCGCCGAGGAAGCCATCGCCCTTCTCACCCGCGCCGTCGAATTGAGCCCGCGGCACGATCCCGCGCATTACAATTTGGCCCTGGCCCTGCTGAAAAAAGGAGACTTCGAGCGCGGCTGGCCGGAATACGAACATCGCGCCATCGCCCAGTGGGTTCGCCGAAACATCCGCGCCCCCATTTGGGACGGCGGCGAGTTGTCCGGCAAGACGATTCTGCTTCTCGGCGAGGGCGGATTCGGCGACACCATTCAGTTCGCGCGATTTGTTCCGCACGTCAAGAAACGCGGCGGTCGAATCGTCGTGCAAGTTCCATCCCAACTGGTTCTCCTGCTGAAACGCGTCGAGGGCGCCGATGAGGTCTTGCCCAAGGACCAGCCGCTGCCCGCAATCGACGTTTGCTGTTCCCTTTTAAGCCTGCCGTGGATTTTCCGCACCACGCCGCAGAACATCCCGGCCGCGCCGTATTTGACCGCCGATGAGGCAATCTCCGCGCATTGGGCTTCAGAATTGGGCGGCGAGAAGGGACTTCGCGTTGGGCTGGCATGGGCCGGATGCCGGCCCATCGCAACGACAAGAATCGCTCGATCCCGCTGAGTCAGTTGCGCCTCTTCGGTCCGTGACGGAGATTCGGCTGTTCAGTCTTCAGAAGGACCGGGCCGGCGAAAGCTCAGCCGCCGTCGATTTGATTGATTGGACCGCCAAACTGAGCGACTTCGCGGATACCGCCGGCTTGATCGCAAACCTCGATCTGGTCATTTCCGTCGATACCGCCGTCGCTCATCTGGCCGGGGCCATGGGAAAAAAGGTTTGGCTGCTCCTGCCGCATATGGCGGACTGGCGATGGATGGAGAATCGGCCGGACACTCTCTGGTATCCCACGATGCGGCTGTTCCGCCAGGAATCGCCGGGTGATTGGGACCCCGTCATCGCCAAGGTCGCCGAGGCATTGAAAGCGGAGCAAATCATCTAGGTCTCATACGGTTTCCGATTTGACGCCGCCTGACTACTCCGCCAACAATTGCGGAACCATCTTCACGAAATGCTCCTCCGCCGCCGCGGCTCGCAGGATGCCATGTTTGTCGATCAGGAGCATCGCGGGGATGCCGACGATCCCAAATTGGCTGGCCAGCGGGTGCCAGCCTGCGGTTTTCTCCTCGAAGAGTTCCGGCCAGGGCATGTCCTTGTTTGCTTGCAGGAATGTTTTCAGGGCCGCGCCGGTGTTGTCGCACGAGATGCCCAGCACTTCCAGCCCCTTGTCGTGGTATTCGGCATAGACCTTTTTTATTGCGGGCAGATCGGCGACGCACGGACCACACCACGTTGCCCAGAAATCGACGATAATCACCTTGCCCTTCCAGTCGGCCGTCGTGAACCGCCCCCCACCGAAGCGCACACCCTCGAGTTCTATAGGCTTGTTTTCCATGGCGTAAATCCTTCTCAACGCGGCGACCTGCTCCTGCACCGGCGCGACCGCGTCGCCGTTCATGTCCTGGGCGACTATCGACAGCGCCCGATCGCGAAGCTCCGGCGTCGCTGCACCGCTTTGCCCCATCGCCATCAGGGCGTGCGACAGCGTTTCACTCCCCGGATCCGAGCCGGCAAAAATCCGAGCATCGTCGAGCACCTTGCTCTGCTCCCCGGCATCATTCGATCCCCTCCACCATCGCGCCAGGAACATCGCGCTCTTTGCCGCCGATGCCTCTTTCATGTCATCGCTTTTGGACATGGCGTCCAATCTGGCGTTGGTCCGGGCATCTCCCAGCGCCGCCAATATCGGCAGCACCAGGTTCCGCAGATTTTCCGCGGAGTCCCGGCCCTTCTCGGTGGCGGCGAGTTCGTCGGCCAATTTCAGTATGATCTGCAGTTGTGGCAGCGCCTTGGGCGCAATTTCCTTTCGCTGCGTTTCATCCGTCAGCGCAGCCGTCGAATCGAACACCGTTTGAACCGCGGGGTCCTTGCAGGCAACGTCGATGTCCTGCTGGATTTGCTCCGCGGTGCGCTGCGTCGCAGACCCGCCCGCGGAACCTTGTTTCGAGCACCCGGCTGCGCCCCACAAGACGATGAAAGATAAAAATACCGAATGGAGCGTTCGAATCCGCATGTCGCCCTCTTTGCCGCCCACTTGCCGGCGCCGCGATTTCCCGCCTGAACCGATGCCGGCGAACGCCGCCGGCGATCTTGGAAAGGATAGCGAGCTACAGACCCCCGGAAAACTTTTTCCCGGTTCGCGGATGCCGAAATTGCGACTCACACGTTTTCCGATTTGATCCCGCGAGCCAAGAAAAACGCTGGACCAAACTCCAAACCTCGGTATATTGCGCAAAATTGCCGACGGTCTTGGTCGGCGGAGTTTCATATGGGAAATCCCGGATCGGAATTTTTCTATAGACGTGCTCCACAAGAGTGTGGTAAGTTGCCCGCCGCTTCGTTGGGTGATCGATGGGCTCAAAGCCCAGTTTTTTTAATGGGTGAACAATGAAAGTCAAGGCTTTCTTCCTGTCTGTGATCGGTGCGGCGTTTTTGCCGGCTTCCCTGGCGCCGGCGGTGCAAATTACCTATGCGTTCGCGGGGACGGCCACCGGAAGTATATCGGGGAAGTCTTTCTCCGATGTGTCCTTCACCGTGACGGCCGTCGCCGATACGGCCAGCGTCCCGGCGCCCGCCGCTGGCGACATCTCCTTTACGCCCGCTTCCGTCACCATCACCGACAGCGCAGCAACCTCACTGGCCATTCCCGGCTCCTACGTGTTCGACGACCAGAGCAACCAGAAGGTGGGCTTTGGAGTGGGACAAGACGACATCCAGTTCAACGACCCGTCGTTTGCCACCTATGACATGAAAACCTCCACCGGCCCGTTCTTCGAAGCCAGCGATCCCTCGGTGGCGGACTGGGTAAACATGTCCACGTCAAAGGGAAGTCTGACCGTCACCAGCCTGACCGATCTCACGTTCACCGCGACCCTGGCATCCAGCTCCAGCGGCGGCACTTCGTCCTCCGCCGTCCCGCTGCCCAGCGCGGCCGGGATGTCGCTGGTGGGTCTGGGATTGGCCGCGATCATCGCCTACCGCCGCCGGCGCGTTGCGGCGTGAACGGGCGGACGCGTTCGGTTGCCTTTCACCCGGCGATGTCGTTGAGGTCCAGACTTATTGCGGCGGCGATGGCCTTCAGCGCCGCGACGGAACCACGCTTGCCCCCGGATTCGATCTCGGCTTAGATCATTTTCACAACCGAAAGCAGCGGCGTGCCGTCTTCAGTCCGCACGTCTTCGTCCCGCACCAACCCCTCCGCAGAACTCATTCATCCGTCAATTTCCCCGCCAGATAGCTTTCGTACGCGCTCATGTCCATGAACCCGTGGCCGGAGAGGTTGAACAGGATCACCCGTTTTCGCTTTTCGTTCTTCGCCTGGATCGCTTCGTCGATCACCGCTTTGATCGCGTGGGCGGCTTCGGGGGCGGCGATGATCCCTTCGGTCCGGGCGAACTGAATGGCCGCGTCGAACACCGGGATTTGCGCGTACGCCCTGGCTTCAATGAGGCCGAGTTTCTTGGCGTGGCTGACCGTCGGGGCCATGCCGTGATATCGCAATCCGCCGGCATGAATGCTCGGCGGCACGAAATCGTGGCCCAGGGTGTACATCATCATCAGCGGCGTCATCCCCGCCGTGTCGCCGAAATCGTAACGCAATTCGCCTTTGGTCAGCGATGGACATGAGGCCGGCTCGACCGCCAGCAATCGATGTTTCTTCCCATCATGCAGGTTGCGATAGAGGAACGGAAAGGCGATGCCGGCGAAATTGCTCCCGCCCCCGGCGCAGCCGATCACCACGTCGGGCTCCTCCCCGGCCAACTCCATCTGCCGGATCGCCTCCTGGCCGATGACCGTCTGATGCAGACAGACATGATTCAGCACGCTGCCCAGGGAATACTTCGTGCCGGGATGGGTGATGGTGTCTTCCAGCGCCTCGCTGATGGCGATGCCCAGGCTGCCGGGGTGATCGGGGTTTTGCTGGATGAGTTTTCGGCCGAATTGCGTGTGATCGCTGGGGCTGGGATGAACCGTGGCGCCCAGGTTTGCATCATGATTTTTCGATACGGCTTTTGATGGAAACTGACGCGCACCATGTACACGACGCACTCGATGCCGGCGAAATTGCAGGCCATGGCCAGGGACGAACCCCACTGCCCGGCCCCGGTTTCGGTGGCGATGCGCTTGATCCCCGCCTGCTTGTTGTAATACGCCTGCGCCACGGCCGTGTTGGGTTTGTGACTGCCGGCCGGAGAGACGCCTTCATATTTGTAGTAAATATGCGCCGGCGTGCCCAGTGCCTGTTCCAGGCGAACGGCCCGCCGCAGCGGCGTCGGCCGCCACAGCGCGTACGTTTGACGAACTTCATCGGGGATTTTTATGCGTCGCTCGGCGCTGACCTCCTGCTCGATGATGTTCATTGGGAAGATGGCGGCCAAATCCTGCGGCCCGGCGGGCAGCTTGGTTCCCGGATGCAGCGGCGGCGGAAGCGGCTGCGGAAAATCCGCCATGACGTTGTACCAATGCGTCGGAATCTGCTCCTGCGATAGCGTGAATAGGCTCGATTGGCTCACAGTTCCACTCCTCTTATGTTGGGGGAAGACCATGGTAACGGCAACTGGCTTCGCCGTCACTGAAACGGTGCGCCATCGAGGCGCAAAAAATCACCGTCCCACGGTCCGGTGGGACGGTGACTCTTTCGAGAGCGGGCGATTCCACGGATGAATCAGCGGCCGGTGGCCCCGACCCAGTCAGGATGATAGTGACCTTTCTGGTCGAGATATCGCGGGTTCAGCCACGGTCGGCCTTCCCAATCGGCATGGTATTTCCCAAATTGGTCGTAGGCGGCGGATTCGGTTCCCACAACGGCCTGCTCGCCTGTGACCGCGTTCGGTCTTTCCGATTCTGATGCGCAACCTCCGGCGACCACGGGGATTGCAGCGGCAATTGCCAGCATGGCCAAGGTGACGGTCCTCTTCAACATAAAGCCTCCACGCGAAAAGAGAGTTTTTTGATCGACCCGCGGACGCCCGCGATGGTCCTCGTTATCTCACTAAACGAGACCACGGCCCGAAAAGGTTCAATTGCCGCGAATTCATGACCGGCGAAACACGCTGTATTGGAACGACTGCGGTTTGCCCCACGGCGTCAAGTGGATTTCAGGGATTGTCTTGAGCAGCGCAAAGGCGGGGCCAAGTTCCAAGGCCAGCGATGGACCGTCGTAACGCCGTACCTCCAATCCACTGCATTTGGCGGGCCCATCCATCGCGAATGTTGCAATGACGGCATGGCTGCCGGGCGGAACCGTTCGTTCCAGCAATTTCACGTACCGTTGTCGGTCTGTCGGCTCGATCAGGAAGTGAAAGACGGCTCGGTCGTGCCACACGTTAAAGCGGCCAATGTCCTCAACCGCAGTCACATCGGCCACGATCCACCTCATCTTTTTCGCCGCATCACCCAGTCGGCCACGGGCGCGATCCAGGGCGGCGGCGGAGATGTCGAGCACCGCCACGTCATGGCCGGCGTCCAGGAGGCGCCCGGCAAGGGGCGACGAGCCCGCGCCGATGTCCACAATCTTGCCGCGCGGACAGACCTCGGAGATAAGCGACAGGGATGTCCTCGGATCGGATTGTGTCCAACTGACGTCCGCATCGGCCTTCGAGTTGTAAACCGACTCCCAGTGCGATTTAATGTTCATGACGTCAATCGAATCGTTACCGACACGTCCCTTATCTTCGAAAATAATCAGTAGCGCATGTAGCTCGGCACGGAAAGTGGGCCCGGTCGAGGAACGCGGGTTGACCGCCTGCGTTTGGGGCTATTGGATCTGGGCCGAAATGATGGCGATGCGGCGTTGGATGGCAACGCGGCAGTTGGGCGGAAGCGATCCCGCGCATTCGATTTTTCGGAGCATGCTCACCATGGCCTGGGGCGGCAATCCGCTCGCGCGAGAAGCGCAAGGCCGGCGGCGTCGGCGCGGACTTCCCGATCGGGATCGGCATAGCATCCGCTGAGGCTGGCGACGGTTTGCAATTGCCCGTCATTGAGCAAATGCCCCAGCTCGTGCGCGATAACGGCGGCCAGCTCGTGATCGCTCAACCGATCCATCAGCCCGCGCGTCACGTACACACGGCCATTTCGCCAACTGAACGCGCCGACGGCATTCGAGTTCAATACCTGAATCGTGACGGTTCGTCCCTGACAGCAAGCGAATAGCGGATGGGCAACGGTTTCGGCTCTTGCCTGTTGTGAGCCTGGAACAACGCCGCCCTGCCGGGCGACCCAAACATTCACGGACCGCGACAAGGGCGCACTTTGGCAGCCTGCGATATAGACCAAAAGCGATGTGAATACCATGGCCTGAACAGTCCGCATAAGTGGCCGGAGGTCAAGAACCGTGCCAGCAAAGAAAAAGCGGATTTTGAGCGTTTCATTGCCTAGTGCGGGTCGCGATAGCGGGTGATGTGCCTAGTTTTTATGCGGGTTACATGTGCTCATTGGCGCCCGCGGGCGGCGCAGCACTCTTGCCTGGCCTGGGCGAGACGATTTGCGTACTGCTGCCGCAACAGCATCGCCACGTCTTGCCGGCCGAAGCCGAACCGCTGCGCCGCGGTGTTGAGCAATTGAGCTTCGCGCGGCCGCAGGCGGCCATCGGCCAGCGCCGCCGCCGCCATCGCCGTCAGCCACAGGTGGGCCGTCAACTTGTCCGGCGGATCGGGGACTTCGAGCCGTCCGCCCAGCGCCATCTCGATCATTTGTTCGACGCGCTGGGGCTCGACGCCGCATTTGTCCGCCAAAGATAACAGCAACTGCCGCTCGGCCGGGTCCACCTCGCCGTCGGCCGCGGCGACTTTCACCGACCAAGCCAGCAATCCGGATGGTGAAATATTGATCCTGCCGTTCGGCGCGCCGGGGGCGCGGATCTGCGTGTCGATCGACCGCAGACGCATGATCCAGCTTTGTCCGTCGCCGGACGATGCCGAGGCGATTTCCGACAGCACCCAGCCGCGCGTGCCGTCGTTGAGAACCGTGTTGCAGAACGAGCAGGCCGAGGAAACGTCGCTGGTGATCGGGGCCCCGCAGTTGGGACAGTGGGCCGAGGAAACGCTCGTGCCGGGATCGCTCTGGATTCCCGCCTTGCGCTTCAGAAGATACAGCGTGTGCGTCTGGACGCGCTGGCCGGTCGGCTTGATCGGGTGTCCGGGCATGGCGATTGTCCGTTCCCCTTCCCATCCCACTTCCACGATCGCGGATTGAGTCTGGTCATCGGAAAAGACTCCGGCGAGGTTCGCCCCGCCAACCGAGCAATCCGTAAAAAACGCCCGCGAACCATCCGCCTGCGGCGCAAGTGCCTGGGAATAAGCGCTAGTGAACTCCTCCGCCGCGATCTTGCGAAGCGGATCGATTTTCCCGATCCGATCGGCCATGGCCTTTCTCCAGAACATGACCGAAGCCCGATCCTCCAGGTCCGCGCGGTTGAATCCGGGATCGACCTTCTGCATCTCCTCGACCCCGGCGCCAGGCCATGCCGGCCGCGACGCCATTCGCTCTGCTGCGTGATCTCGGTCAGCACCCAGTCGAATTCCCCGCTGCGAAGCAGCGCGCCGCAGTGGTCGCATTTCGCCGATTGGTTCATCGCCACCAATGCCCCGCAGTTGGGGCAGTGCCCTTCGATCAGTCCGGGCTTGGAGGGATCGCGGCTGACGCCGTGACGACGCAGCCAGGACCAGACCTCCACGAACGGCTGGACGGCCGTCGAGCCCGAGAGCCGCTTCCCGTCACTCAGCGAAACGCGGTAATCCGCCGCCTGGGCTTCGATCCGCACCGTGGCCACGTCGAATACGTTCCCCTCGTAAAACTCCACCAGCACGATCGAACCGATCGCGATGCCCTCCATGCGATCCTGATATCCGAAGGCTCTTTGTTCCTCGATCTGGAGCGAGAAGCGCTCGTGAACGCCGTCGGAAATAAACGGACGCACCGACGAGAGGGCCTGTTTGCACCATGCGTCCTGGATTTTCATGAATGCCGTGTGGATGCGCTGACCCATCTGGCGAATGTCGAACTTGGGATCGGCGGCGGCCATGGCGGCGGCGGCCTCCCCGACGCGGTTTTCGTCGGCGGCGTCGCCTCCCCGGCGGATGACGCCCCCTTGATACGCCGCCAGTCCCTGCTTGTGACCGTGGTAAACAACCACGAGCGCGACAAGCGTGATGGGAAGTCCGACGTACGGATATTCGATGCAGAACCTGATCCAGAAATAGATCAGCCAGCCGATGCCGCTGCCGCCCCCGCCTCCACCACCGCCTCCACCATCATCCCCCCCGCCGCCGTACCCCTCGCCGCCACCGGCTCGGGCCAGTGCGCCGGCCGCGTCGCCAAGCCATGCGGACATCGCCACGATCGCAATGACAAACTGCAGCGCCCCCGGCAGCCCGCGCCGAATCCCGCTGATTCCCGAGCCCTTGTTGTCGCCCTCATCCACGCGATTACCCACTGATTATGACATCGCCTTCTTTTGCAGTTCACCGAGAAGATTCCGCGCCTCGGCCGGCGAGAGTTCCGCCAGGTTCGCCGCGGCCAATATTTTAACGATTTCCTTCGCCGGGTTCTCGAATAGTTCCATCTGGTCCTGGTGAGGCGCTCGCGGACCCTTCGGCGCCGCCGCGGACCCGACGCGCTGCACCGCCAATTCCGACAGCAATTGCCTCGCCCGGGCCAACACCTCCGGCGGAATCCCCGCCAACCGGGCGACGTGAATCCCATAACTCCGATCCGTGCCGCCCTCCACGATTCGATGCAGGAAGACCACCTGGTCTTCCCACTCGCGCACGGCGACGTTGAAGTTCCGCACGCCTCCGATCCGCCGAGCCAATTCCGTCAACTCGTGGTAATGCGTCGCGAAAAGCGTTCGGCTCTTGACCTCCAGGGCGATGTGCTCGGCGATCGCCCACGCCAGGCTCAGGCCATCCAGCGTGCTGGTCCCCCGGCCGATCTCGTCGAGAATCACCAGCCCCCGATCAGTCGCGTTGTTCAGGATATTGGCCGTCTCGGTCATCTCCACCATGAACGTGGATTGGCCGCTGTGGATTTCATCGCTGGCCCCGATGCGGGCGAACAGCCGATCCGCCAGTCCCAGCGTGACGCTTTTTGCCGGCACGAAGCTGCCGATCTGCCCCATCAGCGCGATCAGCGCCACCTGGCGAATGTAGGTTGATTTCCCGGACATGTTCGGACCGGTGATCAGCACCAGCGTATCCGCGGCGGAAAACTTCACGTCGTTGGCGACGAATTCGCTGCCGAGTTGCTGCTCCAGCACGGGATGTCGGCCGTCGATGATCTCCAGCGATCGATCGTCCACGATCCTCGGCCGGCAATAGCGCCGCTCCCGCGCCAGCACCGCCAGGCCCGCCAGCACGTCCACGCGCGCCACCCCCTGGGCCAGTTCGCCGAAGGTCTCGACGTGAATCAGCAATTCCTCCCGCACCCGCTCGAAAAGCTGCTGCTCCAGCGCGATCGCCCGATCCTGGGCGCCGATCGCTTCGGTTTCAAACGCTTTCAATTCCTCGGTGACATAGCGCTCGGCGTTCTTGACGGTTTGCCGGCGCGACCATGCCGGCGGAACCTTTGAGCGGTGCGCGTCGGTCACCTCGATGTAATATCCAAAAACCTTGTTGTATCCGACCTTCAGCGAGGCGATTCCGGATTCCCGCGCCAGCCGGGCCTGATATTCGCCGAGCCAGGATTGGCTGCTCTGTGCGACGTGGCGCAGGCGATCGAGTTCGGCGTCAAATCCGGTTTCAATGACGCTGCCCTCGCGGAGATGCGGGGCCGGGTCGGACTTAATCGCCCCGGCGAGAAATTTCCCCCGCTGAGCGCAAAAATCCCGCAGGCCCATCAGCTCCGGGGCCACGTCCTTGGACTCCGGCAGCGCGCCCAGGCGGTCGAGCAACTCGGGCATTGCCGCCAGACAGCGCGATAGCGCCGCCAAATCGCGCGGACTCGCCCGTCCCAGCGACACCCGCGCGATGATCCGCTCGATATCGCATACGTCGTCGAGCGACTCGACGATCTTCGACAGATCCGATGGAGAGCCGAGCATGGCGGCGATGGCGGCTTGGCGAGCCTCGATGTGTTCCCGATCGGCCAGCGGCGCTCGCAGCCATTGCCGGAGCATCCGGGCCCCCATCGTTGTGCGCGTTCGGTCGATGGCCCCGAGCAGCGACCCTTCCGTCCCGCCGCTCCGCACGGTCCGTTCGATCTCCAGGCTGCGCCACGTCGCCGGGTCGATGCATAGATGATCCTCGACAACGTGACGGCGGAGCGGCCGGAGGTGCGTCAAGGCCGTCTTCTGCGTCTCCTGCAAATAACTCAGCAGCGCCGCCGCCGCGAAAATTCCCGGATCGTCATCGGCGAACCCCCACCCGGCCGTCGTCGAAACCTTCCACTGGGCCGCTAGTTGCTCCTTGGCGTGGTGCGGTGAGAATTGCCATCCCGGCCGAACCGTAATCGCGCACGCACCCGTGGCTTCGACCTGTTTGGCGAACTCGTGGGGATTGCCGGAGGGTTTTTCGGGAATCAGAACTTCCGCGGGCCGCAGGCGGGCGATTTCATCCCGCACCTGTCCTTCGCTGCCGCTCATGGCCACGCACGCGCCGGTGGAAAGTTCAACCCACGCCATACCGGCGCGATATCCATCGGACTTGGTGATGCCAAACGCGACGGCGGCGAGATAATTATCCGCCCGCCCGTCCAGAAGCGGATCGTCCGTCAGCGTTCCGGGAGTCATCAGGCGAACGACTTCGCGCCGAATCAGCCCCTTGGCCAGGGCCGGGTCTTCAGCTTGCTCGCAGATCGCAACCTTGTACCCGGCGGCGATCATCTTGCGGAGATAACCATCCACGGCATGGAACGGCACCCCGGCCATCGGAATCGCATCCTCCGCCCCTAACCCTCCCCGGCTGCGGCTGGTCAGGGCCAATCCCAGCGCCTTGGCGGCCAGCTTCGCGTCCTCCCAGAACATCTCATAAAAATCCCCCATCCGAAAAAACAGGATGTAGCCGGGATATTGATCCTTGAATTGCTGGTATTGCCGCATGGCCGGGGACAACGCGGCGAAGGTCGGCGCTGGCGGCGATTTATCAGGATCGGTCGCCGAATCTTTGCTGGGCGATTGCTGCATATCTTCCCGCACACGCCAAGGTATGAGCCGGGGCATCGGCTTGCAAGAATCCAGCGACGGGCCCCGCAAGCAATGCAACCGCGAAGCGCGAAGATCGCGAAGGCAGACGCGAAGAAATCCCAGAAGAAAAATTGAACCGCTGAGGCGCAGAGCACTCAGAGGCGGACGCAGAGAATAATTTTTCTTGCGGCGTTTCTTCGCGCTGTCTTTGCGATCTTCGCGTCTTCGCGGTGGTTTTCTCTGGTTACGCATACCCAGCGGAGACGCGTGAAAGGTTTCATCCTCCCCCTCCTCCCACCACGTCCGCCTGCGGCTGGGTCATCCGCAGCGGATCGAGCGCCTTCTTCAAATCCGCTTCGCTCAGCAATTCCCTTTCCGCCGCCACCTGACGCACCGTCTTGCCCGTCTTGAAACTCTCCTTGGCGACCTCCGCGGCCTTGTCGTATCCAATCGCCGGCGCCAGGCTCGTGCACATCGCCAGCGATTGCTCGACCGATTCCGCGCATCGCGGGGCGTTGGCCTCCAACCCGGCCACGCAGCGGTCGGCGAATATCTTCGCCGCGCGGGAGAGCAACTCGATCGACTGAAGCAGGTTGAACGCCATCACCGGCATCATCACGTTCAGCTCAAAGTTGCTGCCCAGCGCCGCGGCCCAGACCACGGTCGCGTCGTTTCCGATCACCTGTGCCGCGACCTGCAATACCATCTCGCTCATCACCGGATTGACCTTGCCCGGCATGATGCTGCTGCCCGGCTGCGTCGCGGGAATTGAAATCTCCCCCAGCCCGCAGCGCGGCCCGCTGGCCAGCCAACGAACGTCGTTGGCGATCTTGGTCAGGCTGACGGCGATCGTTTTGGTCAGGCTGCTGGCCTCGACGATGGCATCCTTGGCGGACTGCGCCTCGAAATGATTCGTCGCCTCCTCGAACGCGATTCCCGTCTTCTGGGCGATCAGCGCCACCGCCTTCTGCGCGAAATCCGGATGTGAATTGATCCCCGTTCCCACGGCCGTCCCGCCGAGTGGAAGTTCCCGCAGCGCGTAAATCGCCCTCAGACAGCGCACGGTCCCCAACTGGGCTTGCTGCGCGTAACCGCCGAGTTCCTGCCCCAGCCGGATCGGCGTGGCATCCTGCAAATGCGTCCGGCCGATTTTCACGACCGAATCGTATTGGTCCGCCTTGCGCTTCAGCGTCGCCGACAGATGTTCCAGCGCGGGACTGAGCGATTCCTTGATCGCTAGCGCCGCGCTGACGTGCATCGCGGTCGGAATCACGTCATTGGAGCTTTGCTCCATGTTGACGTGATCGTTGGGATGAACCGGGTCCTTGCCGCCGCGCCGGCCCGTCGCGATTTCATTGGCCCGCCCGGCGATGACCTCGTTGGCGTTCATGTTCGTGCTCGTGCCCGAACCGGTTTGAAAAATATCCACCACGAATTGCCCGTCGAGCTTGCCGTCGATCACTTCCTGCGCCGCCTGCTGGACGAGCTGCGCGCGTTTATCGTCCAGCAATCCCAATTCATGATTGACCTGCGCAGCACCACTTCACCAGGGCGATCGCGGCGATGAATCGCCGGCTGAAGCGCAAATCCGAAACCGGAAAATTCTCCATCGCCCGCGCCGTCTGCGCCCGTAATACGCATCCGCCGGCACGCGCATCTCGCCCATCGAATCCTTCTCCACCCGCTGCGAATCAGCCATGAATCACCTCGTCGGACAAAGCACGCATTATCGAGCGGGGAGCAATCGAATCAATCGTCACGCCGGTTTTTCCAGGCGCATTTGCCGGCGCCTTCGCATGTTCCCCCTCGCCCCATGTACTCATGGGGAGAGGGTTGGGGTGAGGGGATAAGAAAGTCAAGATGCGATCACCCTCGCGTATTCGCGCAGTTCCGCGGCCACGTTCTCGATCACCTCGGCCCAATCCCCGAACTCTTTCTGGCGGAACAGCCGCATCGACGGATACCAGGCCGTCGTCCCGCCCTCCAGCAGCCAGCGGAAATCCGGTGTGAATGGCAGCAGCACCCATGCCGGCTTGCCCATGGCCCCGGCCAGATGCGCCAAAGCCGTATCGACGCAAATCGTCAGGTCCAGTTCTTCGAGCAGCGCCGCGGTGTCGGCGAAGTCGGCGATCTTTGCGGTGTGATCGATCAACTGCATTCCCACGGGAGCCTTGGCAAGCTCCTCGGCGGGCTTGCCGAACTGCAAGGCGTAAAACTCGACGTTCGCCGCCGCCAGCGGCACCAGGGATGACAGCCGCATCGAACGATGCCGGTCGCTCTTATTCACCGCGCTCCCCGCCCACGCCAGCCCAACCCTCAGCTTCCTCCGTTCCCCCAGCCGAGGCCGCCATTGCTCCCGCAGATTCGAATCCGCCTTCATATACGGCGGCTGGGCGACGCCGTCCCGGTCGGTCGGGGCCAATCTTCGCAGAAGCAGCGGCAAGCTCAGCAGCGGCACGTGAACGTCGAACTTCGCCGACAAATGGGCTTGGGATTCCCTGGCGACAACCTCAACTCCGCTTAAGATCTCCGTCTGCTTCATCAGCCGCACGAGTTCCGTCTGGCATTCCAGGATGACTCGCGCGCCGCGCTTCTGCAGCAGCGGCAGAAATCGCACGAAGTGAATCGTATCCCCCAGGCCTTGTTCGGCATGAACGAAAATCGACCGGCCGTTTAGGTCCGATCCATCCCACATCGGCCGCGTGAAGCGCGTCGGCGAATTGAAATAGTGCGGCAGCCGCAGCCGCCATTCGTATTCGCGCCAACCCTCCTCAAACTCTTCCTGCACCAGCAGCATGAGCGACAAATCCTTGTGTGCCTCGGGAAAATCAGCGCGAAGCTCGATGCCTTTCCTGCAGGCGGCGATTCCCTCGGCGTATCGCCCGGCCATGTGCAGCGCCGTGCCGAGATTCACGTGCGCCTCTTCCAGCCGCGGCTGCAGCTCCACCGCGCGCCGGCACGTCGCGATCGCTTCTTCGATGCTTCCCTCCGCCCGCAGGGCGTTGCCGAGATTGCCGAAGGCCTTGGCGAATGTCGGTCTCAGCTCGATCGCCTTGCGGTAAATCGGGATCGCCTCTTCCAGGCGGCCTTGTTCCTGCAGGCAGTTGCCGAGGTTGTTCATCGCGTCCACGTGGTCCGCCTGAAGCTCCAAGGCCTTGCGGAAACAATCGCCGGCGCCGGCGATGTCGCCCTTCTCCTGCAGCGCGTTGCCCATGTTGTTGTACGCATCCGGATTGTTAGGCTGGATTTGCAGGGAGCGGCGGCACAGGCCGATTGCCTCGTCAAATCTCTTTTTGCCCTGAAGCGCGTTGGCCAGATTGCTCATCGCTTCGGGGTAATTGGGCTTCAGCTCCAGCGCCTTGCGGTAATGCTCGATCGCCTCGTCCACCTTTCCCAGCGTGTGCAATAGCGCGCCGAGATTGTTGTGTCCCTCGGGAAAATCCGGGCGCAACTCGACCGCCTTGAAATGCGCGGCCGCGGATTCCTCGCTTCTCCCCAGCGCCTGCAGCGCATTGCCGAGATTCGTGTACGCATCGGCATGATCCGGCCGCAGCGCAATCGCCTGCCGATGACAGCGCTCCGCCTCCTGGAATTTTCCCATCGCGAAAAGCGCGCTGCCGAGGTTCACGTGTCCCTCGGGAAGCCGCGGCTGCAGCTCGATCGCCCGGCGGCAGCACGCGAGCGATTCTTCGATCCGTCCCTGCTCGCGCAGCAGGTGCCCGAGGTTCGCCAGGGCTTCGGAATAATTCGGGTTCAGCTCCACCGCCCTGCGAACCAGCGCGATGCCTTCACCGTGTCTGCCGGTTTGGTAAACCGCCACCCCCAGCATATGGATCGCGACGACAAAATTGGGCTGGCTCGCCAGGATTTGCCGGTAGATTCCCTCCGCCTCGCGCAGCCGTCCTTGCCGGTGGTGCGCCAGCGCCACATCCATGGCCTGGGAAACGGTGAGCGGTGGGCTGCCTTGCATGAGCGATCATTCCAACGTGTTGCCGCCGTTGACGGAAAACTTCTGCCCGGTGATGAAATTCGCCCCGTCCGATGCCAGGAACGCAACCATCTGCGCCACATCCTCCGGCACGCCCATCCTCTTCAGCGCCACTTGCGACGCATACCCCTCTTTCGACGATTCCGGGATATCCGCGTGTCTTTCGACCGGGATCCATCCCGGCGAAACGATGTTGACGGTAATTCCCCACGGCCCCAATTCCTTCGCCCACGACCGGGTCAATCCCAACTGAGCCCCCTTGGCCGAGACGTAGTTCGAGAACGGAGCCAATCCCGTCTCCAAAACCTCCGATCCGATCTGGATGATCCGGCCGTATTTTCTCGCCTTCATCCCGCCGACCGTGGCCTTCACCAGCAGCACCGGACTTTTGACGAAAAACTCCAGTTGATCGAGGCACGTTTGCCAGGTCAATTCCTCGATTTTCAACATCGGCTGCGGACCGGTGGCATTGAGCACGAGAATGTCGATCGGCCCGAGCTGTTTGGTGACATCCGCCACAAGGCGATCGACTTGCCGCTCATCGCGCACATCCGCGCCGAACGCCTGGGCGATTCCGCCGCCCCGGCGGATGCTCGCGACGACCGCCTGGGCCTTTTCGCAACCGGCGAAGAAGTTGACGGCCGTCTTTGCTCCGCGCTCACCCAGCGCCCGCGCGATGGCCGCGCCCAAGCCGCGCGACGCCCCTGTCACCAGTCCCACCCGGTTCGTTAAATCCATCCGTTTCTCCGGTCGTTTACACGTCGCCGCAGATCGACACCTTCAGCCCCAGCTCCGCCATCGCCGACGCCTTGGCGAATAGCGCCTTCCTCGCGTCCTTCGCGCTCGGCGCGTACGCCACCTGAATATGGTTCGCCAGATGCCGGGCCATCATCTGGTCCCGGCTCACGCCCCGGAGGACCGCGTGCATGATCGGCCAGACCGGCGTCGTCTGGTTCAACCGGTCCTGCGTCTCGGCCTCGGGTAATCCGATCGCTTCCGCCAGACCGATGTCCATCCTGAGCCGCTCCCCCTTGACGAAGACCCGGCTCCAGACAACGTGCCCGTATTTGCTCACGCCCGAGCACGTCCCGCCGCCGAGGCGGAAAAACATCGCCGGCTGGCGGTAACTGTGCGTGCCCGACCATTCGCCGACATAATGTTTCGGCGGAACGCCCCCGCTGATCTCAAAGACCCACACATATCCGTCGATCTCGGCATCGTTGCCATCCACGTCCTTACCCGGACCCGTGTAATGCCGGCCCCAGCGGATATCGTGCAGCGTATTCTCCGGGTCGAATCCCAATTCCCGCCAAAGCTGGTACGTCACCAGCCCATCCAGGCCCGCGCACTCATCGGCTTCATTGAAGGTCGGCAGCGCTTCTCCCGCGAAAAGCTCGCGCCGTCCATCGGCGCTTCTCACCGGCGGGCGCTCCACGTTGTTCAGCGTTCCCTCGACCAAATCGCTGGCGGGACACAAGTCTTTCAATCCCTGCTGATATTGAATGCCGATCGTCTGGCAGCCGAAATCATCCGCGATGCGCATGGCCGCGATGTACATCTTGCATTGCTCCAGCACCTGCCGTTCGGTCAACTCATCCTCTTCCCTGGCGCCGAAATGGAAGTTCACCCCCTTGACCTTGTACCAATCGAGAACGGCCCTGGCTTCGGCATCGCCGATCTGCGTCATCGCGTAATAGAGCGCGCTCTGGCTGAGCCGCTCCTTGAACACGCCGGTCTGGTTGAGCAGCGAATCGGGAACGATCGCATTGAACATTCCCATGCACCCCTCGTCGAAGACGCCCATGATCGCCTTGTCGCCGCGCAAACGATCGGCAAATCCGGCCCCGATCCGCTTCGCCTCCGAGGGAATTTTCACGGATTTCAATCGGCGAACGTGGCTCGTGTCATGCGAGACTTTTCCGCTCTTCATCCACTTGCGGAGTTTTTTCAGAAACGCCTGATCGTTCTCGAAATCCTCGCTCCAGAGCGTCGAGAACTTGATGCCAGCCTTGGCCATCGAACCATTCAGATTGAGCATGCCGACCAGTCCCGGCCAGGCCCCGCTCCAATTGGCCACGGTGAGGATCGGACCCCTGTGAAATTGCAGCCCGTGCAAAACGTGATGCGAATATTGCCACACCGCCTCGGCGACGATGAGCGGCGCCCGCGGCGGAATGCCGCGAAAAACCTCCATCCCATATTTCTGCGAATCGATGAAGCTATGGCCCACCTCCTCGCGAAATCCGTGGGCGCGCCTCATCTTGCCGCCCAGTTTCTCGATCGCCGCCGTTAGGCTCTGCTCCATCTTCTGTTGTTCGGCCTCGCAGGTGCGATTGGCCGAGGCGCGTAAATCCCCGCTGGCGATCAGGTAGATTGTCTTCATAACGTCTGTCGAACTTATCCCTTTTGCGCCGCAAATCAAACATTTAGGGCGTTTGAAAAAGGGGACAGCGTTTGAAAAGGGAAAAAGGGGGAAAGGGAAAGGGGACATTCATAATATTGAAGTGATCCGAGGCAGGCCGCGTAAATTATGAATGACCCCTTTATCGGAAATCATTGGCCCTGCGGTCCGGCTCCGGCGCCGGCGGCGCTCAACAGGCGCCGGCCGGCATCCGGTCCTTCCGGCTGCGATCGAATGTCCACCTCCGGATCCACCGACAATCCCGCGAACAGCGGCGTATCCTTTGGGTTCGGTTCCGTCAGATCGATCCGAACCGGCAATCGCTGCACCACCTTCACGAAGTTCCCCGTCGCATTTTCCGGCGGAAGCAGCGAATTGATCGCCCCCGTCCCCGGACTGAATCCCGCCACGCGACCATGGAAAACCTTGCCGGGATAGGCATCGACGTAAATCTCCACCTTCTGCCCCAGGCGCAAATCCGCCAGTTGCGTCTCCTTGAAATTCGCGTCGATCCACACGTCCGACAGCGGCCGGATCGTCAGCAGCGGCTGGCCCACCGATACGAACGTGCCGGGATTCACGCTTCTGCGGCTCACGTAACCGTCCAGCGGTGCGCGAATATCCGTGTAAGAGAGTCTGAAGCTCCGCCTGTTCCAGGGCTTTCTGCGCCGCGACGATCTCCGGCTGCAATTCCGGATGCGACCGATCGAAATGCGCCCCGCCCAGCGCCGCCTGGGCCGATGCCACCTGCGCCTCGGCCGCTTTCACGGCCGGGGAATGCTCGATCACCCAGTCGGCATTCAATGCGGTGAAGCGGCTTTTCAACTCCTGCAACTGCCCCGAAGCGATCGGTGGGAAGTCCAACCCAAGCTGCGCCAGCGCGCCGAAAAACGAGGAGACGGCGTATTGCGTTCCGTTGGACGTTCGGGTCACGTCCGCGGGAACCGAGCCCGGTCCTTCGGACTCGGCCCAACGCCCAGCAGCGCCCGCATTTCATCCACCGCCGCCCGCGACGATTCCACCTGCGCCTGCGCCGCCAGCAGGGCCGAGGTGCGCTGATCGATCTCCTCCTGGCTGACGCTCCCCGGCCCCAGTTTCTTGACACGGTCGTATTCCTCCTGGGCCAGCACGAGATTCGCCTGCTGCTGGCGAAGGTTCGCCACGCTCGACTTCAGCATGGCGGTTTCATATTTCACGAGATCGCCCACCGTCGCCACCAGATACCACGCCCCGCGAAGACCCGCGATTTGGGAGCGAACCTCCGACCGCACGCGCTCGAGCTGGGCATTGGCCAAATCCAGCGCCGCCACCTCCTGCGCCACCGCCAGCTTCGCGCGCCAACTCCGCCGTGCGCTGCTCCACCGCAAGTTGATACGGGACACGGTCGATGCGCACCATCGGCGTGCCCGCCTCGACATACTGGTTGTCATCCACGAGCACGTCCTGAGCCACGCCCATAACGCGCGAGCTGATGAACGTCACGTGGCTATTGACGGTCGCATCGTCCGTTGAGGCGTGGTTCCAGACGTAAATCGCCTGCGGCACGCCGAAGATCAGGCCCAACACCAACCCGACGAATAAAAGAAATAGGACGACCCACCGTTTGCGCACGCGGCCGCGCAGGGCGCGGCCTCCGGCATCACGCTCGCCGGCGCGGCGGGGGTCAGGTACGTCTCGCCCGCGTCGCGGCCCGAGAGCGGCGCAATCTCTTCAACAACCGTTTCTTCATCTGCCATGGTTCGTTCCGGTAAGAATTTCAACCCTCCCTCAAATTTTCTTGCGTTCCCTGTCGCTCAAAACCCCGTTGAAGACCACATCCAAAATGTCCTGCGCCTGAGTCTCGAACGGCTTGTCTCTTCCGGCAAAATGATTCGTGAACATCGTGCCGTACAGCACGTCTCCCAGCACGTCGAGCAGCCGCTCCACGGGCATGGGCCGAATGCGGCCCTCGTTCATCAGATCGGCCAGGTCTTCGCGCCACGGTCCGCGGCGCACGTCGCGATGGCGGAAATAAATCGGGCGGTGGCGGCCCTTGAATTCCGCGCGCTCCTGAATGAAAAGCTCCACCAATTCCGGGTTCTTCTTGAAGAACCGCAGGTACGCCGCCACGCCCACGCGGACCTCCTCGATCTTGTCCGTCACGCCCAGCCGGGAGGCGTCAATGTGCTCCCGCAGCCGCCCGATCCCCCGCTCCACCGCGCAAAGAAACAACCTCTCCTTGGTCGGAAAATAGCGATAGATTGTCCCCTTGCTGATCTTCAGCGCGTCGGCGATCCATTGCACGTCCGTTGCCGTGAAGCCGTGCCGGGCAAAAATCGTCGCCGCCTCGGCGAGGATCGCCTCGCGCCGCCGCTGCTGAAGCGCCTCATCGGGCGGCCTGCCCGGCTGTCGTTTCGCAACCACCGTCATCCCATCGCCTCGAATTAAATAACTGACGAGTCAGTCATATATTTACTATCGGCCGTCCCGGATTGTCAAGTTCGCCGTGCGTGCGTCCAATCCCGACTTGGGTTACAAAAGACAGCGTTGCAAGACCTTGGAAGAGCCGCTCCCGTCCTCGCCCCGGAGGGATTCATGTCGGATGTCTGGGACGATTCAGCGCTGGCCGATCCGCACGCGGTAACTGACAAACGCCGCCGCGTACAACGCATGTTCGCCGCCATCGCCCCCAGCTACGATCTGAATAATCGTCTGCACAGCATTTGGCTGGATCAGGCCTGGCGGCGCCGGGCGGTTGAATTGGCGGGGATTCGGGCCGGCGATCGCATTGTCGACGTCGCCTGCGGCACCGGCGATCTGACCCTGGCGTTTTTTGACGCAATGCGTTTCCATCACGGGGCATCGATTGCCGCTCAAGTCATCGGAATCGACTTCACGTACGAGATGCTTCCGATTGCCCTCGGCAAGTGGATGGCGGCCGCATCGGCCAAGGCCCTTCCCGTCCCCAGCGTTCGCTTCATCAACGGCGACGCCCAAGCCCTGCCGCTGCCCGACGCCTGCTGCGATGTCGTTTCGATCGCCTTTGGCATCCGCAACGTCGCCGATCCAGCGGCGGCCGCCGGCGAGTTCTTCCGAATCCTTCGCCCCGGCGGCCGGGTGGTCATTCTCGAGTTTTCCCTGCCTACCAATCCGGTCTTCCGCGCGATGTACAACCTTTACATCAAGCGGATTCTTCCGCGCACCGCCACATGGATCAGCGGCGACAAGACCGGCGCGTACAAATACCTGCCTCAATCCATCAACACCTTCATCGACCGCGAAACGATGGTGAACCTGCTCGCCCGGGCAGGATTCCATAACGTCATTCAGCGCCCGCTGACTTTCGGCATCTGCGTTTGCTATCGCGGATTTCGTCGTTGAGAGGTATCATTTCAGCCATGGACATCGTCACCGCCATCACCAGCGCCAGCAGCGGTCGGTGAGCTTGGTCGGTAGGCAGCGTTCGCACGCATATGGATTCAATTACTAAACTCGTTAAGGATCCAACTTGGTGGTTCACCGCCATTTTCGTTGGCATTTTCGCGAGCCTGGTTGCCAGCTATTTTCGTGACGGCATCTCCTGGGTCGCAGCACACACGTCCAAAGCATTGCGAGCGCGTCGGAACGCTAGGCTTGCACGAGAGCAGCAATACGTTCACTTCCTAACTGGTCAGCCAACCCTGTTGCTCATGGAGATGGTTCGTACCTCGGTCCGATTTGTTTTGTTCCTTGGCCTCGTTGGCATCTATATGTCGCTGCCAATGTTCATGGACGCACTAAGCAGGACACCGGAGTTGACGAGCTATGATTTCCTTACTGTAAATTCCTCTCGCAAGCTTTTAACACCTCTTGTGCCCGCCGCCGGTATTGCCGCTTGCTATGTTGGATTTCGCGTTGTATCAGATTTGCGGATTGTCTTGCGGGCCTGGCGCGAATACCGGAGTATCTGCAAGCGCAACCAAGGGCAGGACTAGCACGCCGCCTGACACTGCGCGGGAGCCGATAGCCACTCCCCCTTCAGCTTTCGCCGACCCACAAAACGCGAATATCATCGTTGTCCGCGTGAGGCAAGCCCCTTCGATTGCGCGCGATGCAAATCTGCTCGAACCGGCAACCAAAACGTAAATGTTAAGGGCTGATGGACGGAATATTGTTACCTAAGCCTCGGAACATAGTTGACTTATTTGATGATGATCACCGAAAATCATGGGCCTCTTTTCGATGAGATGATTCCGGCGTACCATTGAATTCTCATGGACATCGTCACCGCCATCACCGGGGCCAGCGGAGGCGCTCTACGCTCAGCGGTTTATCCAGGGCCTGGTCACGGCCGGGGTGAATGTCCATCTGATCGTCTCGCCACCTGGCCGGCGGCTTTTGCATGATGAACTGGGGATGGAAACCGTTGATTTGATCGCCCTGGCGGGCACGGCCGAGCATTCGGTCACGCTTTACAATTACAACGATGTCGGGGCCAAGCCGGCCAGCGGGAGTTTCCTGCATCAGGGAATGGCGATCGTTCCGTGCAGCAGCAACACTTTGGCCGAAGTTGCTCACGGTCTTGGCGATAATCTCATCTCCCGGGCCGCGGCGGTGACGCTCAAGGAGCGGCGGCGATTGATCCTGGCTCATCGCGAAATGCCCCTCTCGCCGATCGACGTCAATAATTACAAGATCCTCACGGACGCCGGGGCGATCGTTGCCCCCACGAACCCGGGGTTTTATCTCAATCCGGATTCCGTCGGGGAGATCGTCGATTTCGTGGCCGGCAAATTGATGGACCTGCTCGGCGTGCCGCATGCGCTCGACACGCGCTGGGACCCCAAAAACATTCGCCCGCCGAGCAGCGCTTCCGGGCAATCCCGCTGAGATAACCGTGAGTTCAGTTGGCAATCCAACCAGCCCCCCTACCGCCGGTACTGCAACGCTCGGCGGCAAGTTGCGGGTATTCGCCGACGACATCAAGATTCACCACACGATCTTTGCCCTGCCGTGGGCTGTTCTCTGCGCGGTGCTGGCTGGCCGGTGGTTTCCGGGATCGCTGACAGCCGGGAAAATCGGGCTGATTCTCTTCTGCATGGTGACCGCGCGCACGGTGGCCATGTCGGCTAATCGAATCATCGACTCCGAACTTGACGCCCGGAACCCGCGAACAGCCGGGCGCGCCCTGCCATCGCGGTCGCTTTCACGCAGATTTGTGGCCGCGATCCTGATCATTTGCTCCTGCGGATTCATCGCCGCCGCGGCCGGGTTTGAAATCCTCTATCGCAACATCTGGCCGCTGGCGTTTTCCCTGCCGGTCCTGGCGTATCTGTGCGGGTATCCGTTCATGAAACGGCTTACGCGCCTTTGCCATTATTATCTGGGCGTCGCCCTGGCGCTTGCGCCGACGTGCGCCTGGGTGGCGGTGGCCGGGCGGGTGGATTGGCCCCCGGCGATCATCTTCATCATCGTCGCCGCCTGGACGGCGGGCTTCGACATCATTTATGCCTGCCAGGATTTTTCCAGCGATCGGGAATGCGGCGTATATTCCGTCCCGGCCAAGATCGGCATTTCCAACGCTCTTTGGGTCAGCCGAATAACGCATTTCGTCGCCGCCGCGATGCTGGTCGTACTCGGTTGCATCGTTCCGCAATTCGGCCTGCTCTATTTTCTAGGCGCGGCGCGGCCATCGTGCTGCTGATCGTGGAACAGAGCCTCGTCAAGCCAACCGATCTTTCCAAGGTGAACGTTTCGTTTTTCACGATCAATGGAATAATCAGCCTTGTAACGTGCGCGTTGGGAATCATTGACGCGATGAAATGACTATCAAGATATTTGATCGCAACGGATCATTACTTTCGCTCATCGAAACGGACTGGTCTTCTTCTTGCGGCGTGACGGACGGTAAGAACGCGGACGATCTTTTGGTCTTCCAGCACCCGGAAAAAGATTAGGTAGGGTCTGACCGCGATCGAGCGGACCGGATGCTTTAGCTTTTTGCTCCGATGTTCGACCACGTTCCGATGTGGAAACTCTTCTAAAGTGGATATGGCATCGAGTATCCGATCCACCATCCGGGCCGCATTCCGAGGAGAATCTCTGCTGATATACTCGTGGAGTTCCTGCAGATTGGCCGCTGCTTCCGGGGAGAGAATAAGGTGAAATGCCGGCGGCATATCACCCGGCTGCCATTTTCTTTCGCAACTCGGCGGCAGATTCTTTGAAGTCCACGCCCTGCCCGCCATCAATTTGTTTCTCGGCCCGGTTGATGGCATCGACAGTTTCGTCATCCAGTTCGTGCATTTGATCGAGCATCATCTGCTGGACCGCTGCTTCGACGGCCGCTTCGGGGTTGGGAAAATGCCCGGCCTTCACCTGTTCGTCGATGAACTTCTCGAGCTCAGGCTTCTTAAGTTGGACCTGCATGTTCTCATTATATCATAAAACGCGGCAATTCGAGCTTCGCAGCGCTACGGGCTGGTTGAGGTGTAATTCATTCAATATACTTCCCTATCATGCCCTTCGAGTTGCAAGTAACCGATCCTGCCCTGCTTCCAGTGGCCCGGAGCCTGGCCGCGGGCCACCGGCTTTCGGCCGAGGATGGGGCGGCGCTCTACGCCAGCCGCGACGTGCATGGCATCGGCCGGCTGGCGAATTTCGTCCGGGAAAAGCTGCACGGCGACAAGTCGTTTTACAACCGCAACCGGCACATCAACTATACGAACGTCTGCGCCCTGTCCTGCAAATTCTGCTCGTTTTATCGCAAGCGCGGCGAGGACGGCGCTTATGAAATGCCGGTCGAACAGGTCGTCGCAACCGCCGCCGGCGCCGCCGAGGCCGGGGCCACGGAAGTCCACATCGTCGGCGGACTGCATCCCTGGTTTAAGTTCGATTATTACCTGCAAATGCTCAGCGGCATTCGCCGACACAGTCCGCAACTGCACGTCAAGGCGTTCACGGCCATCGAAATCATCCACCTGGCGCATCGCACATCTGGGCGTCCGCGAAGTCTTGACCGCCCTTCGCGAGGCCGGGCTGGGCAGCCTCCCCGGCGGCGGCGCGGAGATTTTTGACGATCGCGTTCACGATGAGGTCTTCAAGGGCAAGGTCCGCGAGGACCGCTGGTTTGAAGTCCATCGCTTCGCCCACGAGCTGGGAATATATTCCAACGCGACCATGCTCTACGGCCACGTCGAGACGCCGGGGCAGCGCATCGGCCACATGCTGAAATTACGCCAACTCCAGGATGAATCGCTGTCGGCGATGCAATCCGCTCCGGGTCGAGCCTGTTTCAACTGCGTGATTCCATTGAGCTTCATTCCCGAAAACAGCGAACTCGGCTTTTTGCCGGGACCGACGGGATTGACGGACCTGAAGACCCTGGCCATCGCCCGGCTCATGATCGACAACATCGCTCACATCAAGGCGTTCTGGATCATGCAGAGCGTGGGACTTTCGCAGATCGCCCTGAACTGGGGCTGCGACGATCTCGACGGCACGGTCGTCTGGTACGACATCACCAAGCGCCAGGGGGACGGCGTTCATCAGGAGCTGAACGTCGAGGACATCAAACGATTGATCCGCGAAGCGGGGAGAATCCCCGTGGAACGCGACACCCTTTACCGCGAGGTGAGGCGGGATCGGCACGACCGGGTGCTGATCGAGGCCGGCGAATAGCGCACCGGTTCCTCCGTTACTGGCGTGGGACGGTTACACTTCTGTAATCGCCCGAAGGATCGCCCTGATATGTCGCAGTGACCTTGAGATGAGCGCCTAACGGGTTTCCCGGATTCATGTTCACTGGCGGGGGCAATGGGTGGTTGGGATCGCCCGCTGCGGCGAGCAAGGCGGAATCGGCCCTGATTTCCATGCGGAGACAATCGTACATCAGGCCATCGGTCGGTTTGCTCCCATCGACGCGAAGGAGCAGCACGTTGTCTCCGAGTTGAATATCCGCCGGTGAGAACGAATACAGGCTCTCGCGGTAAAGGCCGCGAACCTGGTCATGGGCGATGTCGTCGGTCAGCACGGCCCCTGGCGGGCGAGCGACCGGCGGATTCGGCAGGAACAGGGATTGAGAAATATCGTTGCCGTTGAGGATGACGCTCAAATTGGCCGCGGCGCTTCCGCCCGCCAGCGCAACATCGAGAAATCCCCAGCCTTCTTGCGGGACAAACCCCAGCGGAAAATGAATGGCCCAGGTCGTGCCCGGAAACTGGGCGTAATTCCAATCCTTCTGCGGATCAGCCTTGCCGACGAGATAATTCACGCCCGCCGGGAATTCTTTTTGTTCCAGCGCCATCGTCCCCAGCGCGTTGCATCGTCCCCGTGACGGAATTCGGCGGCGCTGCGATCGGGATATCCCAGTTGCCAGACAAATAGCCCATACGACTGCGGCGTCCAGACGACTTTGCCCAGATCGAACTTCCGCCCGGCGTCCAGCCGAACGCCGGCAACCGAGGCTTCGCCAATTTGCCCGTCGCAATAGACGTGAAGCGTATAGGTTCCAGGAAGCACGTTGGCGATGGAGAATGTTCCGTCGTCGCCGGCGCGAACCCAAACCTGGTCGTCGAAAAAATTCGTCTGCCAGTCGTCATCCGAGCTTAGGCCGATCATGAGCCCGTGCATTTGCTGCAACGTCTGGGGCTGCGTCGTCGGCGCATCCGCGGGCGTTTGGGCATATGGATTCTGCCAGATGGAAGCGGGTTGTGCCGCCAGCGGCGGAGAGGTCGGATACAACGCGCCGGCCAGCGGCGATTGGGTCAGAACGATCTGTCCGCTGACGGCGGCGCGCTGCTGGCTTGGAACCACCTCATCACTCGCCGCCCAGGCGTTGGGCCATTGGCTTTTCTCTTGCCTCGCCTGGAACTGCGCATCCTGAAACGAACCGTCATTGCAATACAACAAAAACGGCCCGATGACGTGCGACCAGGATTCGCCGCGATTCACCGAAATGCCGGCCTGCGCCATCGGCTCGCCGCCCCACCGATTCATCAGGGTTGGAACCCCATCCCGGGAATCCAGCCAACCCGTGGGTTCGATGACGTTTCCGCCCCGGCTGAGATAGCGGCTCGATGGATTGACGATCCAAAGCCCCACGCCGGCCTTGGCGCCGGAAAATCCGTACACGGGCGTCTCCATTTGCGTTGCCGCGTCGTCCCAGGCGCAGACCAGTTGCCCGGCGAATTTCCCGCTCACCATCCACCGAGCCTCCGTGGACCCGATGGGTTTGGCGGCGATCCAGTCCTTCGCCGAAGGAATGGCATGGGCGCGGGTTTTGCCGACCGTCAGATAATCGAACAGGTTCGGATTGAGCCGCAGTTGAAAGCCGCCGCTGGAAACGCGCCCCAGCGGAGCATTTGCCGGATGACTCAAAATCTGGCAGGCGTAAAGCCCGCGATCTCCCCGTCCCAGCGAATAGCGGATGTCGATCGCCAGTGATCCACTGCTCCGGATCGAGACTTCGCCGCGATTCCATTGATTGTCGGACGGATCAACCACGATCCGGTCCGTGACGGCATCGGCGCTCGGCTTGTTAAACCAGATTCCCGCCGCCTGCCGATCGGCATCGGCCAGCAGTTCCCGACCCTCGAATCTCAGTGACAGAATCTCGCCCGACGCCTTGGAGATGGTTGCCGTGACATAGCCGTTGTCGAGGGCGTACAGATTGGAATTCTGATAGATGACAACCGGTGGATCAAGGTCCGCCGCCGCCGTTCCGGCTGGAAAATGCAGCACCAACGTCGTCCACGCCAGCACAGCCGCGACAGCCCCGTGTCTCATGACCGTCCTCCCGGAAGGCTCCGCTCCGCCGTTTAACGCGGCAATCCTGCCTGAAAACCGCAGAATATTTAATTCGGATTAGATCGATCTTCTACCGCGCGGGATGGACGACTTCTTCGAGGGAAGATTCCGAGTCGTCGCAAATGGTTTTGCCGTTGTCGCCTCGCTTGCCCTTGTTCTCGTGCTCGCGAAGCATCCGGTCGCGAATTCCGCACATCACCTTGTCCACAGCGGCGGGAATCGCAACCGCGATGCTCAGGGACAATCGCGACAGGGCCTTGGGCCATACCTCGCCGCGTGGGCTTTCGACGGCCCGCACCATTCGCGCCGCCACGGCGCCCGGGGATTGCTTGCTTCCCTCGGCCAGCGCCGACGGATCCATGCCGCTCAGGTCGTTGGCCGTGGAGAAAAATTCGGTCTGGCAGCGCACCGGATGCACGCTGGTGACGGCAATGGCAAACGGCTTCAGTTCAATGCGCAGACCCTCGGCAAGGCTGAGTTGCGCCGCCTTCGTCGCGGCATAGGTGCTGAAATACGGCAGCCCCCGCCGGGCGCAGGCGCTGGAAACGATCATGAGCTGTCCGCGGAACCCGTCGCGCGGTTCCTGGCTCTTCATGGCGACGACGGCCCTGCGGCAGCATTCGATCGTGCCGAACAGATTGGTGTCAAAGATGTGCCGGATGTCCTCTTCGCTCATCGCGTCGAACGGACGGGCAAAGCCATACCCCGCGTTGCAGACAATCGTGTCGAGCCGGCCAAACTTTTCCAGGGCGGCGTCGATGATGCGGCGGCAATCCTCGGGGCGGGAAACGTCGGCGGCCAAACAACACTGTTCGCCGCCGAGGTCGCGGGCAAGTTCCTCGAGACGATCGAGCCGCCGGGCCGCCAGAACCAGACGGCCGCCCCGGCCCGCCAGTTCCATCGCCAGCGCCCGCCCGATCCCGGAACTGGCCCCCGTGATGACCGTCGCCATGTCCTGTAGGTTTCGACGCATCATTTCGATTGTACCCTCTATAGCCGATTCTGTGGATTCCTATTCTTTTTCATGTGCACCGCGACAGAGGATACCTAAAATGATCCGCCATGTTTACTGGAATCGTGGAAAAGACTGCGACCGTTGCCGGCGTATCGGATGGCCCAGGCTTTCGCCGGCTGACCCTCCTTGCCAACATCCCCGACGTGCGCCCGGGCGAGAGCATCGCGGTGAACGGCTGTTGTCTGACCGTGGCCGAGATATCCGCTGAAAAAACCGGCTTTGACGTGGTGAAAGAAACCCTCGACCGCACAAACCTGGGCCTGCTGAAACCCGGCAGCCACGTGAATCTTGAGCGTTCCTTAATGATCGGCGACCGGCTCGACGGGCATTTCGTTCAAGGTCACGTGGACGGACGGGCCATTTTGACCAACATCCAGTCCGGCGATGAGGAATGGAGATTCACCCTGGAAGCTCCTTTTGCCCTGGCGCAGTATATCGTCCCCAAGGGTTCGGTCGCGCTGGACGGCGTGAGCCTGACCGTCGCCGCCGTCACCGGAAACGTCTTTGAGGTGGCCCTGATCCCAACGACCCTGCGCCTGACCACGTTTGGCCATATCGCCGCCGGTTGGCCTTTCAATCTGGAGACCGACATCCTTTGCAAGACCGTAATATCCTGGCTCGAGAGGCAACCGAGAGGTTGAGCCCCGTCATGAATCCGCTCCGACAACTTCATGAACAGGCTGAAGCCGAGTTCCAGCAATATGGGGAAATCGAGATCGTCTGCACCTTCGGCGAGCCGCAGGCCGAGTACGCCGCCATCCGCAAGGGTTGCGCTTTGATGGACCTGCCGCAGCGGGGAATCCTTGAGGCCACCGGCGGCGACCGGATTGATTTTCTCAACCGCTTTTTGACCAACGAGTTGATTGTGAAAGATTCCAAGGCGCCCTGGCGGCGGGGAGCGGGGTTTATGCGTTTCTGCTCTACAACAAGGGCCGAATCGTCGCGGACGTGAATGTCCTGCAGCGCGGGGATCGGACGCTGCTGGAAACCGATGCCCGAAACATCCCGACGCTGCGCGACGTTTTGGAAAAACACCTGTTCTCCGAAAACGTTAAGTTCCAAAGCCTGCTGGAAAAAAGTCACCAAATCGCCCTGCACGGGCCGAAGGCCGCTGAAATCTTGGCGCGGATCGCCCCCGACTGGCTCGAGTTGGCTCCGCTCGGCTCGCGGGCGGCGAAAATCGGCGATACCCAGACCGTGATCTGGCGGGACGATCCCTGCGGAGTCCCGGGGTACTGCCTCATCGTTCCGGCGGAGGCCGCCGCAAAGCTCTGGATGGAAATCCTCGCCTCATTTTCGGCTCCAGAACCGGGCAAGCGGGCCGTCAGGCCGGCCGGTTGGGCCGTGTTCAACACCACCCGGATCGAGGCGGGACGCCCGATGTTCGGCATTGATTTCGACGATACGGTTCTGCCCGCCGAAACCGGGCTATTGCCGCGGGCCGTCAGTTTCACCAAGGGGTGTTATCTCGGCCAGGAGATCGTCGCGCGAATGCACGCGCGCGGGCAAACCGCGCGGCAGATCGTGGGAATCAAAATGCGCGACGACGCCCTGCCGCTGGCGGGCGCGCCGATCATGGACGAGCGGCAGAATCAGGTCGGCGGCGTCACCAGCAGCACCCTCTCCCCGGTTTTGTCCAACGCTTCCATCGCCCTGGCGATGGTCAAGACCGCCTTCGCCAAGCCGGGAACCACGCTGCGACTCGCGGCCGAGGGGGCCCTTCGGCCGGGATCCGTGGTGGATTTGCCGTTTCTGAGCGGATGAGCCGAACGCCGCGGACCGATTGCGTGCGCCGCCCCGCGCTTGTAGGGTGAATTCATGGTTCAATCGCCGTTTCGAGTCGAGCCGGGAAAGAAAGTGGATTTGTCCCATTGGCCCACCGGCGAAACCGCCCCGTTCAAGGACAAGGACCAGGCCAAGCCGGCGATCAAAAAGAACCTCCAGCGCCTGATCGAGCTTCAGGAAATGTTGTACGCCTCGGCGACTCATTCGGTGCTGATCGTGCTTCAGGCGATGGACGCCGGCGGCAAGGACGGAGCCATCGACCACGTCTTCAGCGGCGTGAATCCGCAGGGATGCAACGTCACCAGTTTCAAGGTTCCCACCCATCTGGAACTGGCCCACGATTATCTGTGGAGATATCACCTGGCCTGCCCGCGCAAGGGAATGATGGAGATTTTCAATCGGTCGCATTACGAGAGCGTCCTCGTGGAGCGCGTGCACAAAATCGTCCCAAAGGAAGTCTGGTCACGACGGTACCAGCAAATCAACGACTTTGAGCGCATGCTGACCGCGGAAAACACCCTGATCCTCAAGTTCTTCCTGCATATCTCCAAGGCCCAGCAAAGAAGACGGCTGGAAGCGAGGCTTGAGGACAAGACCAAGCACTGGAAATTCAATCCGTTGGACCTCGCCGAGCGCAAGCGATGGGACGACTATGTCGAAGCGTTTGAAGATGCGCTGCGTTATTGTTCAACCGAGGAAGCGCCGTGGTACGTCGTGCCGTCCGACCACAAATGGTTCAGGAATTGGGTGCTTTCCGACACCATCGCCCGGGCGCTGGAGAAGCTGAATTTGAAATATCCCCCCGCCCCGCCCGGGCTGGATGACGTCAAGATCCATTAGAAACAACCGGCGCGGCTCGCCGAGGTCAGTCGGCAGGATTTGGCGCGGGAAATTACGCGGCTTCAGCACGCGGCGGTTGTCGCGTGCGCGACGCCTGCTGCCGGGCCATGCGCCATAGCCCGACATCCGGAGACATGCCGTCCTCTTCTTCGGACATCACGTCTTCGCCTTGCGCGAACGAATCGGAGGCGAGTTCGGCCGGCTCGAATGTCAGGGCTCGCAACTCTTCGCTGGTCACGACCGGTTCGACGATCTGGGGACGCGGCGTGCTTCGGGCATAGCCGATCCCCGCCATGTCCACGAATAGAAATTGCCCGTCAACGTGCGAGGGTATCGACCCGTTGGCGATTCCGGCCAGAACGTGATCGACGCTGACCCCCCAGATTTCGGCGGCTACGGCCGGTGCGACCCAAGATGACATTGCGGCGCCTCCAATATGATAAAGGTGACATCGGCTGAAAATGTGAGCGACTATACATAACCGTGCGCCGTCCGGTAATCGCCGCGAGGCGCCGGCCGACAATCTGTCACACGAAGAGATAGACGTACGCGGCAAAGGAAATCGCCGCCAGGCCCGCCGCGACGGCGATGCCCCACAACACCATCCGCCGGCGCACGGCCAGGGACAACGTCGCGATGGTCACCCCCGTTTGCGCCCCGAGCATGACGTAGAAGAATTCCTTGCTCCGCAGCCGGTGCCGCTCGGACAAAAAACTCTCCTTCCGCACCCGAACCTCGTATAGCTGGGCCAGCACCTGGTTGTAGCGCGCGTCGCGATCGTAGCGGGCGGAGTTGAAACGCAGGCGGGCGACGCTGAAGGCCGAACTCAATTGCCCCGCGAGTTCCCGCACGGAAACCGTCGATTTGTCGAACACGTTCTCGTCCACCTGGTCCGAAACCCACCGGGCCGTCCGCTCGAACGCCGAAGTCTTCTGGGCAATTCCATCAAAGATCGCGGCAATTCGCCCGACATCCTGCTCCGCGAGCCCGATCGCATTGTCGAACGCCACCGCGTTATCGGTCGCGATCGCCACCGCGCGATCGAGGCGAGGCTCGTCGATCTGCCCGGCCCTTCGCTCCAAATCGGCTTCGGGAACGCGCCATCCACGGCACGAATCGAGTCCGTGATCGCCGGATCGTCGATCGTCTCCTCCTGAATCCTCGGCATGTCTCCGCGAAAGAAGCTCGCCGTCGCATTGGCCATATCCGGCTGGGTTGTGGCCTGATTCAGTTGCCGGACGAGGAAATCGACCTGATCCGTGCAATCCGTCAGTTCCTTGGCGACCCCCGCATTGGAGGCGGTCGAATAGGATGAATCCACCGTTTCGATGATCGCCCGCTTCATTTGATCGACCAGATGCTTTCCGGCAATTCGCAAACTCTCCGCGTCGAGGGGAGTCGGTTGGGTCAGGTTTTCAAGAATTTGGATCGAATTGAGGCTTTGCTCCTCCCGCAATCGCTTGGCCTGGAAAAAACCCCATTGGTCGGAAGCCTTGGACTGCATTTGCGCGGCGATGGACCGGTAATACTGGGCGGCGCTCATCTCGCTGGAAGAAACGCCGGCCAGCACCGTCGCCAGAACCGTGAGGATGACCGGGGTATAGACAATGATGTTCTCCCGGAACGTCCTCTTTGGGCCCGCCTCCCCCGCGGCTGATGAAATGGACGGAAATTTGGCCATGGGTCACCTTCTCACCCGATGCTTGCCCGGCCGGAACCGCGATATTCGCATGAGGTCGTGCACGTCTCGCGAACGATGACGGCCGAAAGCTGCGGCAAGGCCGGCTTCAACCGATCGTAAATCCACGCCGCCAGGATTTCGCTGGTTGGATTGCCCAACCCTTCGATTTCGTTCAGGAGGTAATGATCCAGGCGTTTGACGATCGGCTCGGCCGCCTTCTGGATGTCGCCGTAATCGATGAGGAATCCCTTGGCCGGCTCCACATCGCCTTCGACGATGACGTTGAAATGGAACGAATGCCCATGCATTCGGCGGCATTTATGCCCATCCGGAAACGAGGGCAGATGGTGCGCCGCCTCGAAATGGAAGGATTTGCATAGGCGAACGAACATCCACGCGGCATTCTAAACAGAAGCGCGCAATTCGCGAACCCCCGCCCCGTTTAGCCGCCGCGGCCTCGCGGCGGATTTCCTGTGCCCTCGACGATCCCATCGCTATTTGAGATCGCACTAATCCAGCCAATCCCTCTTCTCCAGCCGCTCGGGAACATATTGCTCCGTGACGTAGCTGATGTCCTTGGTGATGAGCGACTCCACTTCCATCTTGAAGCCGTTGGACAGCATCTGCTCGATTTCCTTTTGCCAGGCCTTGTTTTCCTTGAACCAGGGATAGTTGGCGATTTCCCCGGCGCGCTTCTTGTCGTTTTCGTTCAGCTCGACCTGCACGTCGTCGCTCAGCTTGCACTGCACGTAATCCTTGGCCCGAATCCCCAGAAACTTCGCGCTGGGAATGGCCAGCCGCTCGCTTTCAAACGCCAGGCTGATCGAGCCCTGCTTGATGACGCTGTAGATGTAATGCCCCCACGGATCGCAATCGAGCAGGCAAATGATGGGGAGTTTGACTTCGCTGCTGAAGCGCTGCAGAAGCCGTCGCACGCCGCGCGGCGGCTGGCCCCCGCCGTGCGTCAGGATGCAATTGCTGGTCTCCCAGAACCGATCCTCGTTGAACCGGTTCCACACCGTTCCCTTTTCCACGTGCAACACGAATTCCGCGTCGATCTTCTTGAACTGGATGATGTCCGCCTCGGTGATGCTCGGAATGGCGTAGCCCCCGCTGCCCATCCGCCGGCAATCGATTTCATCCCCCTTGTCCACGATCGTGATGTTGCCGACCATCGCCCCGCGGTTCTCGGCGAAAATGTGCAGGCCCTCGCGAAGCGTTCCCAGGGCCACCTCCAGGTCTTCCAGAATCCCGTCCGATTCGTCCTGGGCCGCGAATGTCTTTTCCCCCTTGGTCCCCTGGATCGTGTGCAATCCCTTGTAGAACATTCCGCGTAGGCTCAGCGTCTTCTGCGCCGCGATCAGCTCCTTGATGCTGTTGCCGTGAAGCAGCGTCTGCATGAATTGCTTGGCCTGATTCAGGTTGAACAACTCCCGGCTGGCCTTGGCGTCGCCCATCTGCAGAATCCGGCGCTTCTTGTTCCAGATGGTGTTGGAGCGCGTGCGCGCCGGAATGGCCACGGAGATGTCCCGGCCTTTGAACGCATCCGTGGACACGTCATCCGCCAGTTCAACGATCTTGCCGAGCGTGACCTTGTCCCGCTCTCTCATTCGCTTGCTGCTTCCGGCGCTGGTCTTTTTCTTTGCCATGGTTGGGTCTCAATCGAAGAGCTGTTCCCCATTGCTGGACGGCTTGCGCTTCTTTCGCTTGGTGCTCAGGCGGACAAGATCCCCACGCTCCGCCGGTTTCGCCGCCGCAACTTCCGCCAGATGCGCCGCCCGGCTCTGCACCATCACCACCCCCTCATCATCCTTCAATTCCTCGGCCTCATCAGCCCCCACGGTTTTGCCCTCCTCGTCCAGCCGCGCATCGGCGATGGCCGTTCGCTTGCGGGCTTCCAGCAGAAGCCGTTCGTACAACTTCTTCGCGTCGGTCCCGTTGATCGAATGGATCGCCTTGCTGATCTCCCCGATGTATCGCTCGAACACGTCGCGCCGGGCCGCTTGGCGCTGCATCTTTTGACGCTTTCGCAAATACGCCCCGAGCTTTCGCCCGCATTCCATCAATGCCAGCTTCATCTCCTTGCGGATCTCGTCGTAATCCGCGATCGCTTCCTTCGATTCGCTGGTGAACGGGACCCAAACGCTGGCCATGTGAATCAGGATGACCAGCGGCCCGATCGGAACGCTCCCGCGCGGCTGCGTGAGGTTGTAATTCCTCCACCCGGTTTCCGCGATCGCCTTGAAGCTGCTGCACGCGCTTTGCTGAAACAGCAGCGGAACCCGGTTGGCAAACCGAATCACGCGAGCGGCATCTTCCGCCCGCAGCTCCCCGCCGAAGGCGATCGCCGCTTCGATCTGGAACGGCCGCCCGCGATACACCTCCGCTTCCCGGCTGCTGGCGGCGTAAAACTCGGCCTTGACCCCTTTAAGCATCCCGGCCAGCAGTTGCCGCACCCCGATCGGCGCCAGGCAATCCGTCGGCGGAGCCGGAAGCCTCGATTCCTGGAATCCCTTGAACAGCTTCTCCACCTGCTGCGGTTCCAGATCGCCGACTTTCGTCCGGCTGTGAACCCCGATCCCTTTGCAGAACTCGCTCGCCTTCCCCGAACTGATCCGGCAGAACTTTTCCTGCAGGAAATTGTACAGCGTCCCCCCGCCCCGATTGGCATCCTCGTAATCCTTCAGCATCTGGATCAGGATTCCCAGTTCGATTCCCTTGGGATGCGGCTGAATTTCCTTGGTTTCCGGCGGAAGCTGCTCCGTCCCCCGCGGAAAGAAAATCACCCCGTCCTTCTCCGTGGTCGTCAGCGTCGCATCGACACCCGCCGGCGCCGTGACCGCCAATGGCTCCGGCATGGACTGCGCGGCATTCTTGCCCGCATCGGATAGCGGCAACTCCTCCTGATCGTCGGCGCTGACGCGCGTCGGCGGAACGAACGTGATCCGGGCATGCGGATTGGCGATGGCGCAAAGCTCCAAAAATTCATCCACGCTCCCGCGCCCTTTTTGATATCTCCCTTCCAGCTCGATGCTCACGCTCGTGCCGGTGATGAAATCCTCGGGATTCAAGAACCCCGCATCCCGCGTGCCGGCGCTGAGGTTCTTGAATCGCCCCGGCGGAAAATCCTGCGTCTCCTTGTCGTGCGTCACCTCCGCGCGATTGGTCTTGGTGTTCATCGCCAGCTCGATGTGGTGCGCCGGCTTTTTGGCGTGAGGCCGCGTGTGAATCACCATCGGCTTGCCGGTCGTAATCAGCCCGTACATCCCGGCGGCGCTGATGCCGATTCCCTGCTGGCCCCGGCTCATCTTCAGCCGATGAAATTTGCTGCCGTACAGCAGTCGGCCGAAGACGTTCTCCACCTGCTTGCGGACGATTCCCGGTCCGTTGTCGATCACCGTCACCCGGTAGCGCGATTGCTTTGCCGTGGCCGGGCGCTGCGGCTGGAGGTCTTCGATGATGATGGTCACATTCGGTAAAATGCCCGCTTCCTCGCAGGCATCCAGCGAATTGTCCACCGCTTCCTTCACCGTCGTCAGCAGCGCCTTGCGCGGATTGTCGAACCCCAGCAAATGCCGGTTCTTCGCGAAGAACTCGCTGACGGCGATGTCCTTCTGCTTCGTCGCCATCGTCTCGGCGGTTTCGCGCATGACCGGTTTGATGCGGCGAGGGGATGATGGCATTTTCGGGGGCGGCTCCACGAGAGCTACAGCTTTGGCGTCGAACAAACCGCCAGAATCGCGATCGAGGGATTCTTGCATCGCTTCGGTCCTCCATGCCCCGGCAAATGTTTACCGACTTATCGGCACAACAATGCCCGTTGCTCCAGCAACCCTGTTAGGGCAGTGTATGGACATTTCGCACATTCGTCCAGCCGTTTAGCCGCCGCGGCCTCGCGGCGGAATTCCCAGCTTTGCCCTCCCCCATGTTATGCTTTCCCGATATGAGAGCTTTCATCACCGGACAAGTCGGAGTGGACAAGGGCCCCTACCTGGAAGCCGTCAAGGCCGAGGCCCTCCGCCACGGATTGGACCTGGAAGTCTGCCACGTCGGAAAGATGATGTATGCCGAGGCCCCGGACGTCCCCCTGGGCAGAATCCTGAATTTGCCCATCACCCGTCTCAACGCCCTCCGCCGGGCCGTGTTCAAGGAAATCCTCCGGATCGCGGATAAGCACGAGCACGTCGTCGTCAACTCCCACGCCACCTTCCGCTGGTGGCACGGGCTTTTTTCGGCCTTCGATTTCGATCAGATCAAGGCCCTCCGCGCCGATTTCTACGTCACCCTCCTGGACAACGCCGAATCCGTCCATCAGCGACTTCTCCGCGATCACGAACTCGATCACTCCCTCAAGGACATCATGGTCTGGCGCGAGGAGGAATTGCTGGCCACCGAAATCATTGCCAACGTCTCCAGCGGCTACGGGCATTTCTTCATGGTCAGCCGCGGCCGCAAGGCCATGACGATCAAGACCATGTACAGCCTCCTCTTCGAAACGACCAAGAAACGCGTTTACCTCAGCTTCCCCATGAGCCATGTGATGGACCTGCCCGACACCATGGCCGAAATCGAGCGTTTCAAATCGGACCTCGTGGACCATTTCGTCTGTTTCGATCCGGGCGAGGTGGATGAATTCGTGTTGCACACCCTGGCCCTCAAAGCCATGGAGGAGGGCCGAACCCTCATCGAAGTCCAGGGCCCCGAAGGCCCCATCGCCCTGAAGACCGCCGAGGTCGCCCAGATCAGCGGCGACATCCTCGGCCAGATTTACGCCCGCGATTTCAAGATGATCGATCAGAGCGACATGATCATCAGCCTCGTCCCGGAATTGCCCAGCGGAAAACCCGGCCTCTCCAGCGGCGTCGAACGCGAGCTTCACCACGCATACGAGGGCGGCAAGGAGGTGTACGTCATCTGGGCCTGCAAGGCGATGCCCTCGCCGTTCATCACCGAGACCGCCACCAAAATCTTCGCCACCACCGACGAGGCCATCAATTATTTCCGGGAGAGAAAATACATCGCATGATTCGAAACGTCACCGTCTATTGCGCCAGCAGCCGAAAGCTCGCCGAAATCTATCGCCAGGCCGCCACGTCCCTCGGCCGAGCCATCGCCCTGCGCGGTTGGGGCCTGATTTACGGCGGCGATCGCGCCGGACTGATGGGCCTCGTGGCCGACGGCGCATGCGCCGCCGGCGGAAAGGTCATCGGAATCATCCCCAAGCGCTTGATGAAACCCGAAGTCGTCAACGAGCGCTGCACCGAACTCATTCCCGCTCGCGACATGCGCCATCGCAAGGAAATGCTCGAAGACCGCGGCGACGCCCTGCTGGCCCTGCCCGGCGGACTTGGCACCCTGGAAGAATTCTTCGAGGTCGTCGTCGGCCGGCAATTGGGCTTCCATCGCAAGCCGATTGTTCTGCTGAATGTCGCCGGTTATTTCACCCCGCTGCTGAACATGATCGACCATGGCATCGCACACCAGTTCATCAAGCCCGACTCCCGCAAGCTGTTTTTCGTGGCCGATTCCGTCGAGCAAGCCATTGGATATTTGGCCCAATGCGATGCAGAATGATATGCATCGTGATTATTCGGCGCGCTCGCTCGTTTAGCGGCCCCGCTTGCGGGGCGAGCGGTCCGCGGCCAGCGACGATCATTCACGAACCGTACGAGTTGTTCGGATGAATCGGCGGGACCCAACCATTCTGATCGCATTGCTCATCGCCCTGGGCGCACACCTGGCCCTGCTGGGCTTCGGCGTGCGCACCGCCCGTCGCGACCTGGGCTGGTGGCTCCAAGGCCAACAGGCCCAGGCTCAACTCGTCCCCGCCATCGCCCCGCGCGAGGATCCGATGCAGCGCCTCGGCGAGCACGAAAACCGCGGCGAATCCATCAACAGTCGCCGGGATCGCAGCCGATGGAATCCGCACTGGCCGATGCCCGCCAGGAACAGGCGGCCATACAGCGCGACCCAGCCGGATTCGGCGGCAAAGGCTCCAACCGCCAACTCGAACAAACCCTGCGTGGCGACAACGGCGACAACGCCCCGCAAGGAACAAAATCCGCCGCCAAAAACGCCGCCGCCGTTTTCGGCTCCCGCGAATCCGCCCTGGCCGAATCCACCCCGAAGATCAAAGCCCCACCCGCAGGCTCCGTCGCAAGGAACGCCAACGGCACAGACAACATCTTCGATCCGCTCTCGCGCGGCCCGCTGCCAAACCAGCCGCCCAAAATATCTTCAAAAACCGAATCCCCATCGACTGGTGCGCCCGAAAACTCCGAGCCGGCCAATCAGCAAAAAGGTTCCCAGCAAGCCGCCGCCAATTCCGGCAGCGGCGGCAACGGCGGCAAGCCCGGCTCCCCCGAGCCCGGCTCCGGCAATCCCATTCCCACCGCCGACTTTGAATCCTATCCCGTCTCGCACGTAGCCAGCCGATTCATCGGCGGCCACATCGAAGCCCGCCTCGGCCGAAAGATGCGTGCCCGCGAACTCCCCCGCCTGGGCGAAGCCGCGATCGCCGATTTAGAGGCCATGGATAATCCCTACGTCGTGCTTTACCTAAAGATCGACGCAAGCGGAAACGTGACGGACGTAAAGATCGCCCATTCCGCCGGCAGCGACGACATCGATCTCCCCTGCCAGCGTGCCGCCTACACCTGGTGGTTCGAGCCGCTAAAGGATCCAAAGACCGGCACGATCCACGGGGAGATTATTGAGTTTACGATTTATTTTTGATGGGAGGGATAAGGGGTCAGGAAGATTTTTCCAGAAACCTTCCTGACCCCTTATCTTTCGGCTCCTGCCAATTGCGGTCGCCTAATCGTCCTTCGCCATCTCGTGTCCAATCATTCCGTCGCAGTGGCCGCAGCCTGCAAGATGCGAATCTTGAAGACGGCCAGCCCAGTATTCGCCGCACCAATCACAAACATCCATGGTTCGGAATATTTCAAAACACGAAAGGCAAAGCCACCGATTCCCCACCTGTACAACACTTGCTTCAACGTTTTCACAATACGGGCAATATATGCTGCGATTTTCTTCAGAGTCATTGCGACGAAGGGAGCTGTACCGCTCAATCAAATCTTCCAAATGGACTTGTTCCCCGCAATGGTCACATTGCCCATCATCCGGATTAGTAATCGCTATCTCTTTTGCGCAAACAGGATTGGGGCATTTGACCTTGAGATAGAACAACCGGTGTTCACAGATACGGCAGTGAGTTGCAAATAGAGGTCCCAATTCTCGGAACGTCTTCGGCCGCCTCAAATTGGCATGCGGAGCATTTGACAATAGTGGCCCCTTCACGCTTTTGGGCCTCAATGTCTGCCTTGAGGGTTTCAAATTTTACATCGAGAAATTTCCGATGTTTCAGCATTTGACGGTGAATCTTTTGAATTGCAACCGCGTGATCCTTGAAGCGTTTTGTCCATCGCTTTGTCAACAGGTCGTGCAAATTGTGCCACGCACGGCACTGTTCAGCGACGACTTCGGCGACGACTTCAGCAATCGTCTGACTTGAATCCTCTGTCGCATAGTCAGGATTGAAAAAGTGGATCAATTTATTTCGATGATCCCGGAGATTCCGCAGGCACTCGGTTTCCTGTTTCGTAAATTGTTCCCCTATTATCTTGTGAAGCCGACTGATCGCCTCATCTATTCCAATGGATTTGAAGTCGCCCTTCACGAAGTCAGCTAGATTGGCTATGTCTGGCCTGCTGAGGATAAGGGTCCAATGTTCAAGCATCAGGCGAGCCTTCAGAAACAATTCAACTGCTGCGCAGAAGTGGATTACGGAATATTTCGGCGCTTGTTCCAGTTCTGCAATCGACTGCTGAAGAAAGTCGAGAGCGTTCTGCACTACGCTGTCAAACATTTCGTTTGGCTTCATTATGGCCGCAGTATGCCAGAAATGGTTCATTTGAGAAATCAAAAGGGGCCAGCGCATCGAAAACAACACACGGAGAGCCGCCCATTTTAGACGAGAAAAAGTCGGAAAACCGGACATCACGTCCAGAGAATGGAACCCGCCAGTCCCCATCTTTTCCCTTCTTGGCGATCTTGGCGTCATGGCGGTTGAATCGCATTTTCCCGGAGCAATGCGAATACGATTGAACCCCGGCGCGCCGGGATGAAGGACACCGCCAAGACGCCAAGGACGCCAAGCTCAAATGCCGCCAAGGGTTTTGACCCTCTCTATTGCGCCCCAAAAATCTCCAAGTTTTATCCTTGCAAATTCTCCATATGTTAGGTATTAGTTCAAACAGATGGCAAACGGTCAGTGCCAGATCATTGATTCCGCGCGCCGCGAAATACGGGGATAATCGCCAGGCCCCACGCTTCCCGCGACGGGACCGGCCTTTTGCGGCTTATCTACTGCTCTACTTTCAACTTATCTACTTTCTCGCGCAGCGCCCCCACCCCCCTGGGTCGGGCACCTTTTGAGGCCCAATGCGGCCGCTTTTTGCCGCTCTTTGACAATGTAATCAGGCGTACGAACCCGACGATTTCGCGCCGCGGGCGGCGCACGAGGCTTCACGCTCCGTTGCCACCTTGGCTTCGTAGCCGCTGGCGCGATAGGCCGACAGCGGATCTGGATCGAGATTCTTTTTCTTGCGCCACTCGGCCAGCAGCGGGCGGACATCGGTGAAGAACGCGTCTCGCAAGCACTGCTCGGCATCGACGATATTTCCGACCGTTTGGGCATCGCGAAGTTTTCGGCGGTCAACCAGGCAGGCCTTGGCGTACAACTCCTGGGCGGTGACGGCCGTCTGGATCATGGCCTCGATCTTCGGCTTGAGGTTATGGCTTTGATCGATCATGTACGCGATGTCCGAAACATCCCGGCCGTGCAATTCGGCGGCATTGCGAACCTCGTGAAAGATCCGGAAGACGGCGTACGGATCGATGCTGGCAATCGTCAAATCATCATCGGCGTATTTGCGGTCGTTGAAATGGAATCCGCCAAGCATCTCCTCATCGATCAGGAACGCGACGATGTGCTCGACGTTCTGGCCGAGGAAATGATGGCCCGTATCCACCAGCACGCGGGCGTTGGGTCCGGCGTCTTTTGCAAATACGTAACTCATCCCCCAATCGGCGATGTCGGCGTGATACAGCGACGGCTCGAACGGTTTGTACTCGATCAGCATTTTCATTTCCGCCGGCATGGCCTGGTGCCATTGCCGCAGCGCGCCGTGCATGCGCTGCTTGCGCTCGGCGATGTCGTCCTGGCCGGGGTAATTCGTGCCGTCGGCGAACCACACGCTCAGCAGATCGCTCTTGACGGCCTTGGCGATGGCGATGCAGCTCATCATGTGGCGATGGGCATGAATGCGCGCCGATTCATCGGGATTGCAGACCGAGCCGAATTTGTAAACCTGGTCCTGGAAGAAGTTCGGGTTGATCGAGCCGATGCGAACCCCGTGCTTGGCGGCGACGGCCGCGGTGGCGGTGGCATCGACGCCAACCGAAAAATCCCACAGCACGTGCACGCCCACGCTCGGGCAGCAGCCGGTGTAGCGATGGACGACGCCGGCGTCGGCGAGTTTCTCGTCGATGGTGGAAGCCGCGGCCGGTTGCAGGAACTTCCCAAACCGCGTCCCGGTATCCGCATAACCCCAACTCGGCGTTTCGATGGCGAATTCATCCAGAAGTTTGAACAGTTGGTCGCGTTCCATGGCGCCCAATCATATCCCCAAAACGGAAATGGCGGCAGAATCATGTTACGGTCACGGCAACAGGAAGACCTGCACGACACCGGGGCCGTGGACACCGGTGACCAGCGAGCCTTCGATGTCGGCGGTCTGCGACGGGCCGGTGATCAGCGTGACGTTCGGGGCGCGAGAATCGGCCCGCAGCTTTTCCATCAGATCGATCAGGTCCGGCACGATGTTGGCCGATTCGACGATGGCGATGTGGATGGCCGGAACCAGCGAGAGCGCTCGGCCGTGGCCCGCGCTGGGGCGGATGACCAGCGAGCCGGTTTCGGCCACGGCGGCGTAAACATCCGTGATGCCGCAGTCCAGATCGTAAGCGGCATCCAGCGTGGATTGGTCCCAGCGGTGCAACGCGAGATTGGCC
>CAWAPL010000003.1:0-10068 GCA_963783845.1 uncultured Phycisphaerales bacterium | reverse complement strand
TATTTTATGTCCTGCTGCTGACACCGACTACGTATTGCTATTGGTGTCGAATGTCGCGGTGATCCCCGAACCGATCGCCTGAATTGCGCTGGAGACATCCTGCGTGTTGGCGCCGTTCCACTGGAGCGTGCCGCTGCCGCCGAAGGAGATGTTACCGGATCCCAGGGCGCCGTTTGCGAAGCTAAGAACCCCGGCGTTGATGAGGGCCCCGCCGCTGTAAGAGTCGCTGGCGGTGAGCGCCAGCGTGCCGGCGCCGGACTTGGTCAAGCTATAGCCGTTGCCCCCGTCTCCGATAGCGCCTCCAGCCGTCAGTGTGCTGCCCGAGACCGTCACGACGCGGCTCGAACCGAGGGTCACGGTTCCGGTCCCGAGGTTCAGAGCGTTGCTGCCGACGAACGTGAAATCTCCGCCCCAGGTCTGAGCGTTGTTGTTGGAGAGGGTGATGGCCCCCCCGTTGGTGTTGTCGATCGTCCCGCCGTTAATCGTGAACGTCCCGCTGCCCACGGCCTTTGCGTTGTTGATGTTCAACTGACCGGCAGAGAGCGTCGTGCCGCCCGAGAAGGTATTAGCGCCCGAAAGCGTCAGTGTGCCGGTGCCGGCTTTGGTCAAACTGAAAGCGCCGCCGATGATTCCACCCTCGGTCAGGGTGCCGGCGGAGACCGTGACCGTGCGATTGGCGCCGAACGTAACCGCGCCGGTGCCCATGCTCAGGGAGTTGCTTCCGAGGAACGTAAAATCCCCGCCCCAGGTCTGAGTGATATTGCTGGAGTACGCGACGGCCGCCCCGCTGGTGTTGTCGATCGTCCCGCCGTTGATGGTCAACGCACCGGTGCCCACCGCCCTGGCATTGTTGATATCCAACTGACCCAATGACAGCGTTGTGCCGGCCGAATAGGTGTTGACGCCCGACAATGTGAGGGTTCCTGACCCGGCGGCCGCCAGGGTATCGGCGCCGGAAATGACGTTCACGACGGCCAGGGTCTGGCCGCCGGCGGTGTTGAAGGTGCGCCCTGCCGCGCCCAGGGCGACGTTTAGGTCGTCGGCGCCGCTGACGTCGCCGATGGTGACCGTCTGGTTGGCGACGCCGGCGGAAATATCGCCGCCCAGTGTCAACGTTTCGGTCGTGGTGCTGGAGGACATGAAGGTCAGGCTGAAGTTCCCGCCGTAGCCCAGGTTCAGGCCACCGGCGCCGGTGGTGTGGCTGGCGGTGAAGTAGAGGGTTGTATTGCCGGTGAACGTTGCGCCGACGAAGGAATCTTCGATGACCCCGGTCAACCAGTTGGCGACATTGTTGTATTGGTGGGCGGCGTCGTTGGTGTTGCCGGTGAGGGCGCCGATCCAGGTGAGCAAAATTCGCTTTTCCAGGGGTTCCAGGACGACCCCGATCGCGCGGTGTCGCCGCGAGCGGGCGCGGCGCCTCGCGCGCGGCGGGGCGCCCCGCGAGCGTTTGGCAAATCTCTCAACAATCGCAAGCACAATTTTCTCAGGCGACGGACAGGCGATTGGCGAATCTATGCAGAGTCAACTTTCCGCTTCCGGCTCAGGCGGCGCCGCGTTGCAATGCGGGAGAAAACGCCCGCACACAATTGCGGCCGGATTCCTTGGCCTCGTACACCGCTCGATCCGCGGCGCCGACCAGATCATCCGGCGATTGGAAATGGCGCTGCGAATCGGCCGTGGCCACGCCGATGCTGACCGTGACGGAAATCGTCTTGCCCGCAAAGGCAATGGACTCGCTCTGGATGGCGCGGCGGATCTTCTCGGCAAGGACCAGGGCGGCGGTTGAATCCTTTCCCGTAAGGACGATGGCTGTTTCCTCGCCGCCATAGCGGGCAGCCAAATCGGTCTCGCCTATGATGGATTTGACGACCTTTGCCGTGCGCTCCAGCACGCAGTCGCCCGCCTGATGGCCGTGGGCGTCGTTGATCAGTTTGAACTTGTCCAGGTCCATGAACAACACCGACAGAGATTGCCCCGAGCGGGCGGCCTTCTCGAATGCCCCGGCGATGAACCGGTCAAAGTAATGGCGATTGGCCAGTCCGGTGAGTCCATCCGTGGCGGCCTCGGTCTTCAACTTCTGGTTCTGCATCTCGACTTGCCGGGTCTGGATCTGCGATTGCAGAGTCATTTCCTCCAGCGCCTGTCGAGCCTCTTCCTCAATGTCGTGATAGCTGCGGCCGGGCTCGATGGTGACTTCAAACAACTCGGAGAGTTCCTTGGCTTGGGCCTCAATTTCCTGAAAGATCGCGGCGATTTTCTCTTCGCTCAGCTTGAATCGGGCGGTCAGTTCCTTTTTGGCGCGTTCAAACATTCCCGCCCGCTTGGCGGAGAAGACCTGGCCGCACAAAACGCCGCAGTAAACAATTTCAACGAGGCTCCCCGGCACGCAGCGGCCGTTGGCGAGGTCATGGTGCTGGCGAATCGGCTCGACGACGGCCGGTGGAAACTTCCAGTGCTCGGCCATCGCCCCGCCCACTTGCGCGTGGTCCAGGTCGAATTTTTCGCGCGAGAGGCGGACCAATTCGACCTGATCGCCCTGGCAGGCGGCGAGCAGTTGGTCATACTCTTCCCCAAGCGCCCGATGCATCGCCAGCGTGCCGATGTCCGTGAGGAGCCCGATGAGAAACGGCTCTTCAGGATCCTTGATATAGAGCGACTTGGCGAGGGTGTGCGCGGCAACGGCGGAAAAAAGACTCTGCCTCCAAAAACGAACGTAATCGAATTTGGCGCTCTTGTTGGAGTTCAGGCTGCCGGCAAGGGAAAAGCCCAGCGCCAGCGTCTTGACCGTTTGCATCCCCAACAAAACGATCGCCCGGTTAATCGTGCCGACTTGGTGAGGTAGACCATAGAAGCTGCTGTTAATTGTTTTCAGCACCTTGGCGGTGAGCGCTGGATCACTGGAAATTACCTGCGCCACACTTGCCAGGCTTGGGTTGTTTTGCCTGGCCAGCTCCAAGACCCTCAGGGCCACCGCCGGGAGTGAGGGAAGTTGCGGAACATTCCTGATCTTCTCCAATAACTGGTGATTCATGACGCTATCCTTTCTTGAAGCAATCCCAACTGATGTAACGCGCTATGAATCGGCAATAAAGCGGGGTGTCGTAATCGTTATTTCCCTCACATATGGTTGTCGGACCATGGGTCCAAGGGATGGTCTCGCATGCCAATTCTTGCTAAAAGCTGGTGGAATCCCAGGTACTGGCGCGGCCAGCGCGATGTCGAGATTATTATGGTATGCACCGCTCCCGCACGTTCTTGGGCGGGAAGGCCGTTGCTTTTTTGCCCGCCGTGTCGGCGATGTGATGTAAAAGCCTGAATCTGAGCAAACTGGAGCAGACGCAAGTTGCTGTTTGACCTTCCGAGAGTCACGCGAAGGCTGAAACCTTTGTTGCGGTGGCGCCAATCTTTGGATGGGGGCCGGGACGCGCCCTCCCAACCCGAAGAGCAGCCGCTCCGCGATGAGTTATACAGCGTCGATCAATTGGATCGCTACGCCAAGACGCTGGCCGGTTGGCACGAAGTAAGCGTCAGCGGCAGCCGGGGTTCCGATCGCCTTCTTCGCCGCCTCTCCGACAATGAGGAGTTGCTCGGCGAAACTTACGAGCTTTTGACCGGCGCGGTGGCGCGTGGCCGGCGGATCACGCCGGCCGCCGAGTGGTTCCTCGACAACTACCACCTGATCGAGGAGCAAATCCGCACCGTGCGCCGGCATCTGCCCCGCGGCTATAGCCGCGAGTTGCCGAGGCTGAAGAACGGACCATCGGCGGGTTACCCGCGCCTACGCGATCGCGCTGGAACTGATCTCCCACGGCGATGGCCGTGTCGATGCCGAGAGCCTCCGGGCATTCGTGGCGTCGTACCAGTCCGTGACCCCGTTGCGGCTCGGCGAGCTTTGGGCGATCCCCATCATGCTGCGGCTGGCGCTGTTGGAGAATCTCCGGCGCGTGATCGTGCGCGTGGCCGCCGGGCGCCGAGAGCGAGAGCGGGCGGCGTACTGGATCGATCGCATGCTCGAGGTGGCATCCGCGGCGCCCGCCAAGGTCGTGCTGGTCTTGGCCGAAATGGTGCAGGAGAACCCGCCGCTGACCACCGCGTTCATCGCCGAGTTCGCCAGCCGGATGCAGGGACAAGGGCACGCCTTGGTCTTCCCGATCACCTGGTTGGAGCACCGGGTCGCGGAGCAGGGGCAGACCATCGAAATGGCTTTCCAGCAGGCCAGCCAGCATCAGGCCGCCGACCAGGTCTCGATCGGCAACAGCATCGGGAGCCTGCGGCTTTTGGGGGCAACGGACTGGCGCGTCTTCGTGGAGACGATGAGCGCGGTGGAGCACGTCCTGCGCACCGATCCCGCCGGCGTTTATCCGCGAATGGATTTCACAACCCGCGACCAATACCGCCACGCGGTCGAGGAGATCGCCAAGCGCAGCCCGCTGTCGGAGGACGAAGTGGTGCGCCGAGCGGTGGAGTTGGCCGGCAAACCCGCCGACGGCGACGGCGACGGCGAGCGGGCCAGCCGCACGGGCCACGTCGGTTATTTCCTCGTCGGCCGAGGCCGGCGGATTCTCGAGCGCTCGGTTCTGCACCGATCCACCGTGGATCAAATAGTGCGCCGGCTCTTCCGGCGATTCCCGCTGGCAACCTATCTTGGGGCCATGGTCCTCGCCACGGCCGTGGCGACAGGCCTGATCGTTGCCTGGGCCGCTCGCCAGGGGCTTGGGCCTTGGGGCCTTGCCGCGCTTGGCGCCTGCTGTTTGTCTGCGCAAGCCAACTGGCGGTGGCGGCGATTCACTGGGGGGCGATGCTGCTGGTGCGCCCTCGAATCCTGCCGCGCATGGATTTTTCCAAGGGCATCCCGCCTGAGCACCGCACGATCGTGGCGATTCCAACGATCGTCACGGACGAAAAGGAAATCGAAGAGTTACTCGAGGGCCTGGAAATTCACTTTCTGGCCAACCGCGACCCAAACTTGTTGTTCGCCCTGTTGAGCGACTTCCGTGACGCGCCGCAGGAATCAATGCCCCAGGACGAGGCGCTCTTGCAGAAGGCGCGCGACGGAATCGAAGCGCTCAATGCCAAATACGCGGGCGGCGGCGGCGAAGGCGAAACCGCCGCCGGTGACGCTCGCGCTGATGGAGGTGAAGCAGGCGGCGAGGAGGCGAAGGGAAAGAGCCGCTTTTTCCTGTTCCACCGCGATCGGCGCTGGAACGCCGGCGAGAACGTCTGGATGGGATGGGAACGAAAACGAGGCAAGCTCGAGGACTTCAACGGGGCGCTCCGCGGGGAGCAGGGCCGGTTCGACACGATCGTCGGCGCAACCGACGATTTGGAAGCCGTGCGGTATGTGATCACGCTGGATAGCGACACGCAGCTCCCGCGCAATTCGGCGCGGCAACTTGTCGGAACGATGGCTCACCCCCTGAATCGCCCGCACTATGACCAGAAGCTCGGGCGCGTGACCGAGGGATACGGCATCCTTCAGCCGCGCGTTGGCATCAGCATACCCAGCGCGGGCCGGTCCCGATTCGCACGGCTCTTCGCCGGCGAGCCCGGCATCGACCCCTACACCCACGCCGTATCCGACGTTTACCAGGACGTGTTCGAGGAGGGGTCGTTTATCGGCAAGGGGATTTATGACGTGGACGTGTTCCGGCAAACCATCCACGGGCGGTTGCCGGAAAACCGCATTCTCAGCCACGACCTGCTCGAGGGCGGACACGCCCGAGCCGGACTGGTCAGCGATATCATGCTGTTCGAGGAGTATCCCTCGACATTCCCGGCCGACGTAAGCCGGCATTCCCGCTGGATTCGCGGGGACTGGCAGATCGCGCCGTGGCTGCTGGCGCACGTGCTGGCAGCCGACGGCAGCCGATCCCCAAATCCGATCTCGTCTCTTTCGCGATGGAAAATCCTGGACAACGTGCGCCGGAGCTTGATGCCCGGCGCTGCTCACGCTGCTGATTGTCGGTTGGTTCCTGCCGGGCGCCGCTTTGTCCTATACCTTTTTGGTCATCGGAATCCTGTTGCTTCCGGCGATTCTCAATGGGGCGGCGGACCTCACCCGCCGGCCCGTGGACCTCCCGCTCTATCAGCACCTGCGATCCGTGGGCGATTCGATTTCACGGCAGGTGGCGCGGCAGGCATTCGCGCTGGCGTGTTTGCCCTACGAGGCGTTCATCAGCCTCGAGGCGATCGGCCGCACCGTCGTGCGAATGCTGGTCACCGGCCGCAGGCTCTTGGAGTGGCGCACCGCCCATGATGCGCAGCGCAACGCATGCCCGGACATTGCCGGATACTACGCGTCGATGTGGGTGCAGCCGATTGTCGCGACCTTGGCCGCATTGGCCCTGGGCCTCCTTCGCGCCGATGCCCTGGCCGTCGCGGGCACCCGTGATTGTGCTCTGGCTGGCGTCGCCGGCGATTGCATTTTGGTTGAGTCAGCCGGCGAAGCTCCACCGACCCAGCCTGACGGCGGACGATCTGGCATTTCTGGCAAGCGTCGCCCGGCGCACCTGGCGGTTCTTTGAGATGTTCGTCGGACCGGCCGACAACCACCTTCCACCGGACAACTTTCAGGAAGACCTGCCGCAAGGGGCGGCTCATCGAACCTCCCCGACAAACATCGGCCTGTCCTTGCTGGCGAATTTGGCCGCTTACGACTTCGGATACGTCCCCGTCGCCGAGTTGATCGCGCGGACGACGCGGACACTGGCGACCCTGGACAAGCTCCAGCGCTATCGAGGGCATTTCTACAATTGGTACGACACGCGGACGCTTGAACCGCTTCGGCCGCTGTATGTTTCGACCGTTGACAGCGGAAACCTTTCCGGACATCTGCTCACCCTGGCCGCGGGGCTGGATGACCTGCCGGGCCAGAGGATCTTCCGTCCGGCGGTCTTCGCGGCCTTGGGCGCGACGGTGGAGATTTTGCTCGACGCCGCTCGCGCACCCGGCGCCGAAGCCCCGGCTCAAATCATCGACCGCCTCGAGCCGTTCCGCCCGCGACTGTCGGCGCCGCCGCCAACCTTGTCCGAATCCCAATCGCTCTTGCGAGAACTGGCGGCCGTGGCCGGCGAGCTGACCTCGACGCCGGCGGCGAACGAGGATGGCGAATGGAAATGGTGGACGCGGACTTTGGATCGGGAATCCCGCCAGGCTTTTGAAGACCTGAGTCAACTTGCCGCCTGGGTGGAGAAGCCGCAGCTCGCCGATGCGCCGACCTGGAACGACCTGGCTCGCGTGGAATCGACGCTCCCGCCGTCGCTCGGGGCCGAGGCACGCGCCGCGGCCGCCCGGGCGTCGGAGAACGCGGCGAAAACCATCTCCGAGTTGAAGCGGCTTGCGGTCCGCTGCCGCGAATTGGCCGACGTCGACTACGCCTTCCTCTACGATTCCGACCGCCATCTTCTGAACATTGGTTATAACGTCGGCGATCACCGCCTCGACACAGGCTTCTACGATTTGCTCGCCTCCGAAGCGCGCCTGGGGAGCTTCGTCGCCATCGCCCAGGGGAAACTCCCGCAGGAGCATTGGTTCAGCCTCGGCCGTTCGCTGACGAACACCGGCCATGGAATGGCGCTGCTCTCCTGGAGCGGGTCGATGTTCGAGTACCTCATGCCCCTGCTGGTCATGCCCACCTTCCCGCACACGCTGCTCGACGAGACCTGCCGCGCCGTGGTGCGGCGGCAGATCGACTATGGGCGGGAGCGCGGCGTGCCGTGGGGCGTCTCCGAGTCGGGATACACCAAGACCGACGTGCAGCGCAATTACCAATACAAGGCTTTCGGAGTTCCGGGGCTGGGGTTCAAACGAGGGCTCGCCGACGATCTGGTTGTCGCGCCCTATGCCAGCGCGCTGGCGCTGATGGTGGATGCCGAGCCGGCTTGCGCCAACCTTCGCCGCCTGGCGCGGGAAGGCCGCCTCGACGGATATGGGTTTTATGAGGCCGTGGATTATGCGCCGGCGCGGCTGCCGCGCGGGCACGAGAGCGCCACCGTGCGGTCCTATATGGCGCATCACCAGGGAATGGTGCTGCTCTCGCTGGCGTATTTGCTGCTGGACCAGCCCATGCAGCGACGTTTCGATTCCGATCGAGCCTTTCGAGCGACCGAGCTGTTGCTCCAGGAACGCGTGCCCAAGGCGCCGTCGGTTTATCCGCACGCGGCCGAGGTATCCCACGCCCACGGCGCTTTGGCCGAAGCCGAGCGGAATTTCCGCGTCTTCACCACTCCGCAGACGCCCGTGCCCGAGGTCCACCTGCTTTCCAACGGCCGCTATCACGTCGCGGTCACCGCGGCGGGCGGCGGCTACAGCCGCTGGCGCGATCTGGCCGTCACGCGCTGGCGCGAGGATTCCACGCGCGACTGCTGGGGAACGTTCTGCTATCTCCGCGATGTCAAGACCGGGGAATTCTGGTCCGCGGCCCAGCAGCCCACCGCCAAGCGCCCGACTGCGTTCGAGGCCATCTATTCGCAGGGCCGGGCGGAGTTCCGCCGTCGTGATGGCGATATCGAGACCCATCTGGAAATCAGCGTTTCGCCCGAGGACGATATCGAGCTGCGCCGAATCACCATCACCAACCGCGGACGGAATCCGCGCACGATTGAACTCACGAGTTACGCCGAGGTCGTGCTATCCGCCCCCGCCGCCGATGCCGCCCATCCCGCCTTCAGCAACCTGTTCGTTCAAACGCAGCTCGTTCGTCAGCGGGAGGCGATCCTCTGCACCCGCCGGCCGCGATCCGCCGGAGAGAAGCCGCCCTGGATGCTCCACCTGATGATGGTCCATGGCGCCGCCGCCACTCCGACTTCCTATGAGACCTCCCGCGCCGAATTCGTGGGCCGGGGGCGTTCGCTGGCGGACCCGGCCGCGATGCACCGCTCTTCCCTGTCCGACAGCGAAGGGGCCGTGCTGGACCCGATCGTGGCCATACGCAACACCGTCATCATCGCCCCGGATGAAGCGGTGCAGTTGCATCTCGTGACGGGCGCCGCCGAAACTTACGAATCCGCCCTGGCGCTGGCGGAGAAGTACCACGACCGCCATCTGCCCGACCGTGTCTTTGAACTCGCCTGGACCCACAGCCAGGTCGTCTTGCGGCAGCTCGACGCCGCCGAAGCCGACACCCAACTCTACGGACGAATGGCCAGCAGCATCCTCTACGCCAACCCCTCCCTGCGCGCCTCCGCCAGCGTGATCGCCCGCAATCGCCGCGGGCAATCCGGGCTCTGGGGCTACGGCATTTCCGGGGATTTGCCGATTGTCTTGCTCCGCGTCGGGGACACGTCGCAAATCAATTTGGTTCGTCAACTCGTGCAGGCTCGCGCCTATTGGCGCGTCCACGGGCTGCCGGTTGACCTGGTCATCTGGAATGAGGATCAGTCCGGATACCGCCAAATCCTTCAGGACCAGATCATCGCCGTGATTACCTCCCGGTCGGAGGCCAACCTGCTCGACAAGCCAGGCGGGATATTCGTTCGCCGCCTCGAGCAAATCTCCGACGAAGACAAAGTCCTGATGCAGAGCGTTTCCCGCGTGATCGTCAGCGACACCGCGGGAACGCTCGCCGAGCAGATGGACCGGCGCACGGGACTCGAAGTGCCCCTGCCGAGGTTCAGGCCCGTCCGAAGCCGCCGCGTGGAAGTCCCCTTGGCCGTCGAGGTGCCCCGGCGGAACCTGGTCGCGTTCAATGGAATCGGCGGCTTCACGCCCGACGGCCGCGAGTACGTCATCACCACGACCGGCGAGTCCCCCACGCCGGCGCCTTGGGCCAACGTATTGGCCAACCCCTGGTTCGGCTCCGTCGTGAGCGAAAGCGGCGGCGCGTACACCTGGTGCGAAAACGCGCAATTCGTTCCGGCTCACGCCGTGGAACAACGACGCGGTCGGCGACGTCAGCGGCGAGGCGCTCTACGTCCGGGACGAAGAGAGCGGGCGGTTCTGGTCCCCCTCGCCTCTGCCGGCGCGGGCCGATGCCCTACACCACCCGCCACGGATTCGGCTACACCGTTTTCGAGTACACCGAGGACGGCATCTCCACCGAGATGTGCACGTACGTCGCAACCGATGCCC
>CAWAPL010000002.1:0-183424 GCA_963783845.1 uncultured Phycisphaerales bacterium | reverse complement strand
TCCAGCGATCCGAGCGGATTCCGACTTGACCGAGAATTGACGCGCCCGCCGTCTTCCCCGCCATCGCCCGACCGCTCGGCGTCGTGAAATCCGGCGAATCAATACTACCTTGAGGCCGATTCATGGAGAGTAAAATATCGGTATTGGGGGCAGGGAATTATCCCACCCCGGCTTCTCTATTTAGTTTGGTTTGCCAGTCCTGGGCTGTGTGGTAATAGTGCAGCACGTAAACGACCTCGCCGATTAACTCATAAACGGCGACGTGACCGTGGCCCCTGCGGTGTTTGCGGATCGTTATGTAACTGAGCTTCGGGCGGGTTGGGACGGGCTTGCCCGCAAAGTAAAGGGTTGCGAGCCTGGCCGTTTCGGCTCGAAGGAGAGCAACGTAGCGATGTGCGTGGTCAGGGCCATAAGTGCGGGCATTCCAATCCCCAATCTCGTCCAAGTTGGCCAGCGCGGCGCGAGATAATGACACCCTCATCCGGCGTGATTTCGCAACCATTCTTGTCGTTTCTTTTCGAGATGTTCGTCAACCTCTTGCATCGTATAAGTCTTTCCGCCGGCCTTTATTTCGTCGGAAATCTTATCGAGATCGGCGATTACTTCGGGCGTAAAGAGATGATCGAAGTTTTCTTGGTCGTACGAAAAGTCGCTTTCCAGCCGGTCGGCCACAAATTCATCGACGCTGCCAAACCCGGCCTCGCGGGCACGGCGCTCGGCCTCTCTGTAAAGTTTTTCGTCGAGTCGAACTTGGTGCATAAGCGTTCTTCCTAGCCGGCTGTCCCACATTATAACGGCATTTTCGGCCGATTGTCATTGAGAAATTGTCCCCGCGTCAACGAACATTACCGCACCAATCCCTGCTTGCGGAATTCTTCGACCAAGCCATCCCCAAAGGCGTTGGGCCTGACATTGCCAAGCGGCGCGATCTCCAAGCCATCCCCTTCACCCAGCCAGCGGCGGATTTCCGCCAGCATGGACGAACCGGCAGTCTTCTCGTCGGAAAGCACCGTCACCCGGACACGCCGACCGGCAAACTGGTCGGCGTGCCGGATCAGTTCATCCCACTGTCCTTCAATTTGTTTGAGTTGGTCACGATTTGTTGCCATGTAGGAATTGTATCACAGGTATTTTGCTTGTGCAGCACGTTTTTGCGTTCGCCCAATATCGTTGCCAGCGCGAGCCGCATCGCTCAATTCCTCGCAAAGGCGCCTCACGGCTGCACGAGCACCATCCAGCTCACCCCGAAGCGGTCGCTCAGCATTCCGAAACGCGATGAAAAGAACGTCTTGCCGAGCGGCATACGCACGGCGCCGCCGTCGCCCAGCGCGCTGAAAGCCTTCTCGGCTTGCGCGTCGGTCGAAACCATCAGGGATAGGGAAATGCCTTCGAATTTTCCATGGCCCACGCAGCGGCCGTCGGAGACGAATATCGTCGAATCGCCGATGCGCAGTGCGGCGTGCATGATCTTCTCTTCGGTTCCCGGCGTGGGCCCCGACGGCGAACACGACGCGGGCATGTCCTTGAACCGCGAGAGCATGGTCACCTCCGCGCCGAGGGCCTTCTTGTAAAACTCGATCGCCTCCTCGCAGCGGCCTTCGAAATTCAGGTATGGATTTACGTTCATGCTCGGCTCCTCGTGAAAGTGGATTGAATGGTTTGCAAATCCAGCGGTAGGCCGGCCAGATGATCGGGTCCACCTTGCCGTGAAAAGCGGCGGTGGATATTGTAAGAAGCGAAGTTCCCGTAGCTCAATTGGATAGAGCGTCGGCCTCCGGAGCCGAAGGTTGAAGGTTCGAGCCCCTCCGGGAACGTTTCCGGCAACCGAGATGGGGAGGATCGCGTGGTTGGATTATACGCATCACTATTTTTCGGCGGGGCCTTCTTCGTGAACGGCATCCCCCATTTCGTTCATGGGGTATCGGGACAGAAATTCACCAGCCCTTTCGCTAAACCGCCGGGAAAGGGAGATTCATCCGCGGTGGTCAACGTTCTCTGGGGTTCAATCAACTTTATCATTGCCTATCTGCTCTTGTGCGCGGTCGTAACCATCGATCTTCATGACGCCGCGCAAAAAATCGTTGCCGCCAGCGGAGGCTTGGTCATGGCGCTCATTCTCGCATTCAGTTTCAGCCGCACGCGCGGCGGCAAAGCATAATGGCGGCAGAACAGGTACGATTACTGCAATAATGTCCGCCCGGAGGTGCTGGCGAGCCTGGGAGCCATCGAGGTGCCCGAGCCGGGCGGCGCTGGGTTTGCTCGCGATCATGCCGCTGCTGATGTGGCGGCGGCGGGGCCGTTGCTGATTCAGTGGATGTCGGCGGCTTCCAATTCCTTCCCACCCACCGTGATCCGAACCGGATGTCCAAACCATCCGTGCTGAGTTCCCCCGTGCGCCTTTTCCAGCACCGCGATCACCTGCGCCATGTCCCCATCCGCCGCCACCCAACCGTTGGCTACGTCGGGGAAATCGACCGAGCAATTCGCACACTTCTTGCCGCTGTCGAAACGGATCGGGCACCAAAACGACTCCACGTTGCGCAGCATTTCCGAACCCAGCGACCAGACGCCCGTCATCCAGTCGCAATACAGGCACCAAATCAAATCGTGCCCGATCAGGCCGTTGAACTTGTGGCGCGATACGTTCACCCATTCCCCACTCTTGTATCGCGGGAAATTCACCAGCCAACGCAGCGGCGGGTAGATCAGCACCTCGGCCAAGCGAATCAGCGTAAACAAGGGCGTGACGATGGCCGTGAGCCACAGGGACGCGTAGTTCCGCCACGGGCCGACGATTCGATTGATCAACTCCACGATTCGCGGCCGCGGACCCAGCTTCCGGTGCGCGAATTCGTGCACCGCCGTCCAGATCAGCACCGAAGCGACTTGTCCGGCGATCGCGCCAATCAATCCACTCCATCCGGCGATGATCGGTCCGGCGACGAGCGGCGCAACCGTGAAATACGCGACCACCCAATCCAGGGCCGGGGCGTGGCACAGAGCGGCCGACAATCGTTTGCCCGCAGCCCCCAATCGCGGAATCAAGTGCAACAGCGCCGCCGCCGCCAGAAGGGCGACGATCACGCTCCCGGCCACCGCCAGGAAGCGAAGCAAAATATTCATGGCAACCGCCTGCTTTCAGCGTAGAATTCCGATGGCTCGCTACATCGACCACGGTTCGGCATGCACGTCAGTTTCGTCCGACCAACGACGTTGCAGCCGAAGGATTTCCGACTGAATGTCTTTCGGCAGCGGCTTGATGATCTTCACCGCGTCGAGGAATGCGCGAGGTTTTCCACCCGGCTGGTCGCGCCCACGGTGGCGCGCACCTGCGGAAATCCGTAGACAAATCGCACGCAGAACTCCGGCCAGGTCTTGCAACCCGATCGGTCGTAGAGCGGCGCCACTTCGACGGCGCGCTGACGCAGATAATCTTTCCAAGCGGCCCCCGGTACTTCGGCCAGCCGATGAACGTCGCCCCCGGAAACCGTCCGCATCGCCACGATCGGCTCGTTGCGCTCCACGAGCAAATCCCACAATTCGTTGGAGGCGAATCGCTGCAGCGGATTGAGGTAAAAGATGTATCCGTCGATCACGCCCGTGGGATACCCACCCCGCAGCGCCTTCAGCGGCGTGTCGCTCGTCCAGGGAAAGACCTCGAACACGAACCGCCTGACCAGCCCTTCCTCGCGCAGCTTCCGGAAATCGTCGTAGCATTTCCCGCCGGACACAAACTCCTCCGCCAATTTCCCCCCGAGGCACAACTGGCCGATATCCATGTGGTCCACGCCCAGTGGCTCGATGTTCTGCCGAATCGTTTGACGCAATTCCTCGATGCTGCTCCATCCGATCTTGAAGATCATCCGCGGCACCCGTTTCCGGTCTTCGTCAAACGCCGCTCCCAAAACTTTCAGCGCATCGCCATACTGATGGCTCGCGTGAAACCAAACCCCGGCGTCCATTGCCGCGCGAGCCATCTTCACGCGATCGGCAAAGGGAATCTTGTCATCGCCCAGTCGCGTGGTGCCGTAAACGTATTTGGATAAATCACTCAGCCGACTCGCCGGTTGCTGGGAAGATGATGTTGGCATGGCGCGAGAGGATAGGACGAATTCCAATGGGCGACAAGACGGTGACGCGCCCAGGGCAAATCTTCAATTCGGGCGTCTCGGCGCTGTCGTCGATTCCCGGACGATCAACTTCTCGTCCAGCTTCCTGCAAATCGGCCGTGACGATTCTTCCCCACTCATCCCTTGTAGCAGTATCTGAGCCGCCGCCTCGCCCATCGCCGCCGACGGAACGTCCACCGCCGTCAGCGACGGAACCGACAGGCCCGTCACCGGCTCATTGTTGAAGCAAGCCAGGCTGAAATCCGTCGGAACCGTAAGACCCAGATCGTGCGCCGTCCTCAAGAGCGCCAGCGCCCCATAGTGCGAATAGGACAGCACCGCCGTTGCTTTCCCTTCGATCACCGACAGGCGAAGGAACGGTTCATAATACGAATCCCACGGTAAATCGCCGGTCAAGCTGGGGACCTCCACCTCGGGGATTTGGAATTGCAGTTCCGCGGCCGCCCGGGTAAACGCTTCGCGCCGAGCAAAGACGCTCGGATGGGCCGCGCCGATGGAAGGATTATCCAGATAGGCGATTCGCCGATGGCCGAGCTCCACCAGATGTCCCAAAGCCATTTGCGTTCCCCCCGCGTCATCGGGAACGACTTGCGAGCCTCTTTCGCCCACCACGCCGTCGAGACTCACATACGGAATTCCGCTGCCGTCGAGTTCATCGAGATCGGCAACGCTCGTCGGACCGACCGCCACCACGCCATCCACCCGAAGCGGCGGAATCTGAAACGGCCCATGCCGCAGGCTCATGAATTGAACGCAGATTTCGTAGCCGGACTGGTCCAGCGTCTTGGCCAATGCCCCAACGGCTTCTTCCGCCGGACCGACGCGGTCGGATCGAATCCCCGCCACGCCGAGCACCGCGACCAGATTTGTTTTGCTGACGGTGAGATTTCGCGCCGCAATGCTCGGGCGATAATTCAATTCCCGCGCGACGGTCAGAATTTTCTCGCGCACGGCGGCCGAAACCGAGAACCGCCCGTGCTTGGAGTTGTTCAGCACCCGGCTGACGGTCGATTGACTGACCGAACACCGCCGAGCGACTTCCATCAGATTGCTGCCGGACCTTGTCATATTGATAGATGATCCGCTCGCCCAAGTTTCAGCAAGCGGTTGCTGAACCATCATATGCAAAGGAACCCGATTGAGGCAAAGGCACTATATCGGAGAGGCCGAATTTTGCTCGCTCTTGCCGAAATCGATCAAGACAGCAGAGGGTTGCCGGTTGGTCCGTTGAACGGGGAGTTCAGAATGGAAAGAACGCCAACCGCAGCTCCGCCCGGAATTAACAATGGGTTCACGGCATTTGTTCCTGTTTTTGAAAAAGCGTTCCAATCCGGAACACTGCTCGCCGGGCTGGGTGCGGCGGCAAACTTGGCCTGAGTCGCGGAAGGACCGGAATAGGCCGGAGCTTGGAAGGAATCCGACAAAAGGCTCGAAATCGGCGAAGCGACTCCCAATCTCAGTACGTAGATGCCGGCAACATTGACAGCCAATCCCGTGAATGTGGCATATCCGTTGGCGTCAACCTGGGCCAATACCGTGTTGCCCGGAACAAGGGAATTCCCGACCAAAATCTGGTTAGCGCCAGTTGCAGAGGAAACCCACGCCCCGGCGGGTCCGGAGAAAAGCTGCAACTGCACGAGCGCACCGTTGGCCACCGGATTGCCTTGGCGATCTAGAATAGCCGCGGTCAAGCTGAATGTGCCGGTCGTTGGATCGACCGTTGGCTGTTGTGTGATGACCAACTGGGCTGGCGTGTTGTCCGGCTGAGAGCCGGCGGGCAAGATGCCGAATTCAAACTCATTATTTTGTGGGTCGCCGTTGGAGTCACTGACATCGAACATTGCATAGGGGCCGGCGGAATTGAACGTTAAGTCGGTGAACGTGGCCACGCCATTTGTCGCCGCGAGAGTGAGAGTCCCGGTAAGATCGCCGTTGCTGGAACCAACGGTGATATCCCCGTCGTAGCTGGTATCGACGCTGCCGTCGGGCTTGAGCGCCTCGACAGTTAGATATTGTCCCTCAGCACTGAGTGGAGCGCCTTCCACCGCGTAAAGCGGATTGTGGCTAATGTCCAGCACGTCCGGGGCGTTCGGTGTAGGCGGCGGCAATGGCACCGGCGCCGGCGCCGGCAGGTCCGGAATATACGGCACGACAGTGGGATTGCCCGAAACCAGCTCTATCGCTACGAAGCCTTGCCTGCCGGGAATGACTGGGTCAACACCTGGAGGTATGCTGCCGGTCGAGAGCAGAATCCTCCGCTCCAGCGATTCGATCCGCACTTTGGAGATGATGCCCGCTAACGTCCGCCGCCCACTTTTCGTTTTCATATTTCCTCGCGCCTTACCCCCCAAACCCCTCGGCAGGCATCTAGACTACATCGCATCTTTTTCGGATTGCAAGTTAATAATTGATAAGAATATCAATTTACACCCCCAGAAGGGGTCATTCCGCCGTATCCGGCGGCGGCGGAAGGATGCTGTCGATGTCTCCGGCATCGGCCGAACCCTCGAAATCCATCAGGAAATGAATGTTTTTCATTCGCTTCTCGCCAACGCGGCGGCGCAAAAGCCCGCGCGCCCGACGCACGCCCGTTCGCCGCGACACGTGGATCAGCACGATGTCCCGATTCCTCAGCCGGCCGATCGCTTCAACGAAATGGTCCAGGTGCAAATGCCGGCCGACTTTCGCCTTCGTCTTGTGATCCGCGTCGAAGAAGGTGCATTCGGTAATCAACACCTCGGCCGTTTGCACGTCCGGGTGGTCGAAGACTTCGCCCATCGTCGTGTCGCCCAGGTAAGCCACCAGCGGGACTTCCAGGCGATATTGAATCTCCACGCCGCGGCTTTTCATCGCCACCAATTCGGGGCCGGTGAGGCCCACGTACTGCGGCAGGAGCTTTTCGCGGACGCTGACCAGAGAGTATCCCAGGCTCGGCCCGCCGTGATGCGTGGCGAAGCAGCGGATGACGAAATCGCGCCGGACCTCGTGCACGTCGCCGGGAGCAAGCCCGATCAGCGTGTATGGAGTCGCCTGCCGCTCCACCTCCCGCCAGCAGCGCAGCACCGCATCCACCGGCCCCTCCAGTTCGCGCGGCAACAGGATCGTGCCCGGCTTCATTCCTTGAAACGAACGCTGCGAAAGGTAGTAGGGCAGTCCCGCGATGTGATCCATGTGCCCATGCGTCACGCACACGATGTCGCTGGTCAGCGCGAAGTACGGCGATCGCCCGATGTCGAAGCAAACGTTCAACTCCGGAATCTGCACCAGCGTCTCTTCACCCGCCACGCTGTACCCCACAACGTGGATTTGTCCCAGCGGGAGCCTGGCGAATTTCTGCACGAGAAATGATTTATCCGTCATACCGCACGTTAGCGCCCGCTGGCCTTCAAAACCGAATTTGACGCTCCTCGATCTGGTGCCGCTCAAGATATTTCGCCAACATGGAAATATAGCCCGTCTTTATCACCGGCAGATTCTCCAGCCCGAGGCATCGCCGCACCGCATCCACGGCGCTTTCGCCGGGGCCTTCGATTTCCACGTACGCGCCCAGGTACGGCAATTCGTCCAGATCCACTTCGCACTCTCCCAGCCTCCACATTTCGCGGCGCTTCTCGAACGACAGGGTAAGGTGATAGCCCAGATTCTCAAACATTGCCCGCGCGGCCTGGGGATCGTCGGCCGAAAATTCCGTCTCCTGGCGAACCTTAAATTGGCCCTGTTCAGCGGGGCCTTTCATGGTGATCGTGCACCTGCTTTTGCCGCTTTCATCCACCGCCACGCGAATTCGCAAACCCTTGTCGGCCGACTGAAGGGACTTCGCGGGGGTGTCGAAGAAGCTGTTGATCTCCATGTCCCGCCGCCGGCGCTGCGCCCCAGCCGCCTCGAGCTTTTTTCGGATCGCCGCGAGTTCCGGCACTTTTATTTTCGCTTCGATTTCGGTGCTCATGTCGTCAGTTCCGTCGCAATTTTCCCCTCGCCCCATGTACTCATGGGGAGAGGGTCAGGGTGAGGGGCGATTTTTGAACATCGAACATCGCCCCTCACCCTAACCCTCTCCCCGGAGTACCGGGGCGAGGGAAAAGAGGCGAGTGATTCGTTTCACTTCACCACAAAGCTCACCAGCTTCTTCGGGACGTAAATCCGCTTGGCAAGCGTCTTGCCCTCAAGCCATGGCTTGACGCTGGCGACCCCCATCGCCGCTTCGAGCACCTCTTGCTCGGCGGCATCCGCCCGAACCGAGACCATGCCGCGCAGTTTCCCGTTCACCTGCACCGGCAACTCCAGCGTCGATTCCACCAGCTTGGCCGGATCATATTTCGGCCAGGGGTGGCGCGACAGGCTGGCATTGTGGCCAAGCCGGCTCCAAATCTCCTCCGCCAGGTGCGGCGCCAGCGGCGCCAGCAGCAGCGTGAAAGTTTCCGCCAGTTCCCGCGGCACGCCGGCGCCAAGCCGGCCGAATTCGTTATTCAGCTTGATCAGCTCCGCGATCGCCGTGTTGAAACGCAGCGATTCGATGTCCTCCGCGACCTTCTTGATCGTCCGGTGCATTTGCCGGTCCAGATCGTCGGGAATCTTGTCGTCGGTGATCTTCGCCGGCTTGCCGGCTTCGTCGTCTCCGACCAGGTTGCGATACACCCCTGCGAGAAACCGCGACATTCCGACGATGTCGCGCGTGTTCCACGGCTTCTGCGCCTCCAGCGGTCCCATGTACATCTCGTATAGCCGAAATGTGTCCGCTCCATAGTCGCCCACCACCTGGTCGGGAGTGACGACGTTCCCGCGGCTCTTGCTCATTTTGTAGCTGCGCGAATCCACGCGAATCCCCGCATCGCTTTTCATCACCCAACCGTCCTTGGTTCGCTCGACCTCCGCCTCCTCGATCCGGCGAGGGTAAACCTTCTCGCCCGTGGATTTGATCTTGGCCTCGGCCGTGTCGCTGGCGGCGTCATATGCCATCTCCACGTCCGCGGCGCTGACCGGCCGTTTCTCCGCCGTCTCGAACAGCGTGTACTCCGGCTCGCCGAGAATCGTCCCCTGGTTCACCAGCCTGCCAAACGGCTCCGCCGTCGAGACGTGGCCCAGATCGTAAAGCACCTTGTGCCAGAATCGCGCGTAAAGCAGGTGCAGCACCGCGTGCTCCGCGCCGCCGACGTACAGATCCACCGGCATCCAATACCGCTCCTTCTCCGGATCGACGAATCGCTTGGCATTGTGCGGATCGATATACCGCAGGTAATACCAGCAACTCCCCGCCCACTGCGGCATCGTGTTGGTTTCACGCACCAACGGCCGGCCACCGATTGTGACGTTGATCCAATCCCTGGCTTTGCTGAGCGGCGGCTCCAGCGTGCCGGTGGGGCGGAAGTCCGACATTTCCGGCAGCGTCACCGGAAGCTGATCCTCCGGGACCGCCAGCGGATGGCCCAACTCGTCCAGAACGATCGGAAACGGCTCGCCCCAATAACGCTGCCGGCTGAAAATCCAATCCCGCAGCTTGTACTTCACCGATCGCCTGCCCGTCCCCTCGGCCGTTAAAACCTCCGTCATCTGCTCCTTGGCCCGGGGCGTCGGCAGGCCCTCTATCGCCAGGCTGTTCACCGCGACGCCCGGCTCCTCGAACGCCCGGCCGGCGGGGGGCGCGAGCCATCCGCCGGCCTTACCACCGTTCGCATCGGCAACTTGAATTTCGTGGCGAACTCAAAGTCCCGCTGATCGTGCGCCGGAACCGCCATGATCGCTCCCGTCCCGTAGCCCATCAGCACGTAATCCGCGATCCAAATCGGAATCTTCTCATCGTTCACCGGATTGATCGCTTGCGCCCCGGTGAACACGCCGGTCTTGTCCTTGGTCTCGGCCAACCGTTCGCGCTCCGAGCGAATGGCCACCGCCCGGCAATAGGCTTGGACCGCCGGCCGGTTCTCCGGCGTAGTGATGCGCGAAACCAACTCGTGCTCCGGCGACAGAACCACGTACGTCGCCCCGTAAAGCGTGTCCGGCCGAGTCGTGAACACCATGACGCTCAGCTCCTGGTCCTTCGCATCCCCGGCGGGGGGGATGCTTGCCGGATCAATCTCGAATTCCACCTCCGCTCCAACGCTCTTGCCGATCCAGTTGCGCTGCATCTCCTTCAGCGATTCCGGCCATTTCAACGCTTCCAAATCCTCCAGCAGCCGATCCGAATAGGCGCTGATGCGCAGCACCCATTGCCGCATGAGTTGCCGGACCACGGGATATCCGCCCACTTCGCTCTTGCCGTCGATGACCTCCTCGTTGGCCAGCACCGTCCCCAGGCCCGGGCACCAGTTCACCGCCGCGTCGTCCATGTACGCCAGACGCTGCCCATCGATCACCTCGCGCTGCTCGCCTTCATCCAGTTCGTGCCACAGCCGCTCGATCCGCATCTCTCCGAACACCGCTTCCAGCCCCTCCTGCGTCGGGTTCAGATGCACCGATCCATCCGGACCCACCACCAGGTTCTCATTCTGCAATTCATTGACGAGATGCTTGATCGGCTTGGCCTTGTCGTCGGCCGGATCGAAATAGCTGTTGAACAGTTGCAGAAATATCCACTGCGTCCATCGGTAATACGCCGGATCGGTCGTGTCGATTTCGCGCTCCCAGTCGTAGCTCAAGCCCAGCATCTGAATCTGCCGCCGGAAGTTCGCGATGTTCTGCTCCGTCGTGATCCGCGGATGAACGTTCTGCTTGATGGCGTACTGCTCCGCCGGAAGTCCGAACGCGTCCCATCCCATCGGATGCAGGACGTTGTACCCCTTCATGCGCAGATAGCGGGCGGTGATGTCCGTCGCCGTGAATCCCTCCGGATGTCCAACGTGCAATCCCGCGCCGCTGGGATAGGGGAACATGTCCAGGACATACGCCTTGGGCATCTTGCCGGCCTCCGCCGGTTCAAGCGCGCGAAATGACCGGTCCTGCAGCCAGAACTGCTGCCATTTCTTCTCGATAGCGGTGAAGTTGTAGGCCATGGCAGGGAATATAACCCCAATAGGCAATGGGCAATAGGCAATTGGAATCGCGGCCTACATTCCCACTTTCCTACCCATTTTATTTCAATTCCCCAGCCCATCGTTCCGATAACCCTATTGGACCAGTTCCCGGCCAGTAAAGTAACGGAGGCGTTCTATGTTGACCTTGTCCCAACCCATCCCGATCGGAGATGCCCTAGTCGGCGACGGAATCGAGCGCCGCCGCGGCCTGCGCATCACCCAGACCCGGCCCATCAAGGTCTTCGAGCCCACCACCACGCGCTATTTCGGCGGCCAGACCCAGGACGTCGGCTCCACCGGCCTTCGCCTCGAGCTTCCCGCCTCCATGCTCGTCCGACCCGGGAAACTGCTCAGCGTTCACGTCGGCCTAAGCGAAACCGGCCAGCCCCTGGCCAACCGCCGACAGATGATCCCCGCCCGCGTCGTTTGGGTGAGCCGCGCCCCGCAAAGCGACGCCCGCACGCTCTCCGCCGGCGTCGAATTCCTCGCCACCGTCGCCGCCCAACGCGACGCCGCCTAAGTCTGAAATCTCAAATCTGAAATTTGAAATCTAAAATCCGAGCGACCGAAAACGATTTTCGTTTCGGGTTTCAGTCATTCGGGCTTGATTCGTCATTCTGGTTTCTGGTTTCGGATTTCCGTCTTTCCGGCTACATTCCCACCCATGCCCGAGAAGATCATCCGCGATCCCGTCCACGACGTCATCGCCTTCCATCTCGAGCGGCCGACCGACGCCATGCTCTTTCGCCTCATCGGCGCCGCCGAAATCCAGCGCCTTCGACGCATCCGCCAACTGGGTCTCGCCTCCCTCGTCTATCCCGGCGCCGATCATTCCCGCTACAGCCACAGCCTCGGCGTCATGGAAACCGCCCGCCGCATGCTCGAGCATCTCGCCCGATCGGTTCGCATCGACGAAGCCGACGCCACCGCCTGCCTCGCCGCCGCGCTCCTTCACGATCTCGGTCACGGCCCGCTCAGCCACGTCTTCGAGCACATCGGCAACATCCGGCACGAGAACCTCACCGCGCTGATCATTCAAGACCCCCAAAGCGAAGTTCACCGCAGCCTGGCCGAGCATGACCGCGCCCTCCCCGAAAGGGTCGTGCGCCTTCTGCAACCCACAACCGCCAGAAGTTTTTTCCATGACATCCTCTCCAGCCAGCTCGACGCCGATCGCTTCGATTATCTCCTTCGCGACAATCTGATGACTGGCAGCCAGTACGGCGGCTTCGATCTGCGCTGGCTCCTGCACGCCCTGACCGTGGACCAGGCCAGTTCGCGCCTCGCCGTCACCAGCAAAGGCGTCAGCGCGGCCGAGGCCTATCTGCAATCGCGCTATCACATGTACCGCAACGTTTATTTCCACAAGGTCGTCCGCACAGCCGAGGGAATGCTCCGGCTCGCCCTGCGCCGCGCCCGTCGGCTGGCCAGCGAAAATCGCCTCACCTTTCCCAGCCGGGAGGACACTACTTTCAAAGCCCTGGTGGGGGGCCAACTGGCCACGAGCGATTTCGTCGAATTGGATGATGTTTCCCTGCTTCATTGCCTCAAGCTCTGGACCCGCGCCCGGACCCCACGCTGGCCAGGCTCTCCCACGGCCTATTAAACCGCCGCCTCTACAAAACCATCGACCTAAGCCATTTGGAAAATCCAGCCGACATACGAAACGCCCAAACCGCCGCCGCAGGCGCGATCAAAGCCGCCGGCGGCGATCCCGAATACGATCTATTTTACGACGAGCCGAGCGACACCCCATACGAGATTTACGACGGCCACAACCCAACCACGGACATTCTCGTTCAAGACGCAAGCGGCCATCTCGCCTCCTTCGCAACCATATCCCCGCTGACGCAAGCGTTAAGCAGGCAATTGATGTTCCGTCGTCTGCACGTCGCGCCGGAATATCGCGAGATCGTTCGATCCGCCGTGACAGCCGTGACGCACGGATAAGAATCACCCCCCGATATTGTTTAGCCGCCGCGGCCGGCACTGAGCTTGTCGAAGTTGCCTCGCGGCGGATTCCCAAGCGCGCATCGAGAGAACTTTCCCGATCCCGCGATTGCCTTGCCTCAAAAAAAAACGCCCGTCTTTTCCCACGATTTCCCCGCCCCACCACGTCCTATAATGCATGTTATGTTAAGTATTGACAATAGTTTATGTTCATGCGGCCAACCCTAACATCCAGCGAGTCGCGGCTTTGCGCGCGAAATATCGCATGGCTGCAATTCTGCCATCGCTGTTCGCGAACCACCCCAACGACATGTCCGATGGGTCGATCGTCGCAGGCGATCGCAGCCAGCCGCCATCATTTAGCCGTGGGTGAAGACACCCACGGCTCCCCATTGCAATTTTTTCTGGCGGTCCGGAAGGGCGATCGGTAGAATTATCCGCGCATTCACTTCCCAGGGACGGGGCATTTCGAAGGAGAGATGGGATGCAATTCGTGATCGAGGTGCCGACAAACAGACCGGTGCTGAAAAGAGTGTCAACATCAACGCCCTGGACATCCAGGACGCCCAGACCCAGGCCCGCAAACTTGGGCTGCTAGTGAGCAAGGTCACGCCGCGCGTTCCCGGCAACGGCTCTCCCCCGCAAGCTCGATCCAGCGCTTCCGAAGCGGTCCACGCCGCGGCGGCCCACGCCGCGGCCGTGAAGGTGATCGCCCCGGATTATTTGGCCTTGAAGGTTTTGGCTTCGGTCTTCCGCGCCGCGGCATTTCTCTGTTACATCGTCGCGCTGCTTTGCATCATCTGCATCCCGATGGCGGCGACCGGCGGTTCGGGAGATCCTTTACATGGGGAGCCCTGGCCCGAGTTTCTGATCGCCGCGATGACCTGCGCCATCGTCGGGATTTTGTATCACGGGGCTTCGGCGTTCCTGCTTGCCTTCCGCGACCTGGTCCGCAACAGCTTCCGATAGAAAATGGAGTCCGGCGTGGCGCCGGACTCCATCGCAAATCGCCCCCCGTTCCTCTCCCCAAAGCGATTCGCTTTTTTCTCACCTCACGCTGCGGATTTGACTGCCGGGGCCGCCGATTCGATATCGCTCTTGATCGTGGCCATCGTTTGTGACCAGACGCAATTTTTCTCGCTCACGCCGCCCCCTACGGGTACAATTACACCAGGCACTTCACACGGGAACGGCGAATGCCAGGAATCACCCAAGCGATCCATTGCCCCCATTGCGGGTCCTCGAGCGTCGAGAGCGTGCAGCTTGCTTACGAGAGAGGTACCCGGGTCTCCGATTTTGGCGGCGTCGGCGTCAGCGGCGGCGGCAAGCTCGGCCTCTTCGGGGGAACCTCCGTTTCTCATTCCCTCATCGCTCAACGCCTTGCTCCACCCACGATGAAGCGCTGGGGATGGGTCGTCGTCGGCGCGATATGCTGCTTCCTAGCCGGCGCTGTAATGCTCTTGGGGGGAATCGGCAACGCGATGTCGAACATCACCGCCGAGCACGCCTATGCCGCCGGCCCGATCATACTCGGCCTACTCCTCATCGCTGGCGGTATCGCCTGCACCATTTGGGCTTCAAACTGGAACAAATGGAACCAGACCGAGGGCATGAAGAATCTGACGGCCTGGTACAAACTTTGGTTCTGCAACAAATGTGGAAGGGCGTTCAGGCCGCCGCAACCTCGCGACCCTGAAGAACCGCCGCCGCTTCGGCATTCGTAAGATCTTGCGCCCCTCCACGATCTCCCACAATATCATCGGTTCTAATCAGTGCGGCCAAAAATCTTCTCCGCGCTTTTCTCGGCGTTCTCGAGCGTACTCGCGGGCGGTAAATCCCGACTTAACTCGGGACCGAATTTAATCGGTCTTGAATTCTCCGGACCTACGACTGCGGCGAAAGTGTCCGCAGGTAATTCGCTATCGTCCAGCGATCTTCGCTCGAGAGCAGCCTCTGATGAGCCGGCATCGGCGAGTGACCTTCGCTGATCTTCCAGAACAACGCGCCGTCGCTCAATTTGCCGAGTGCTGGGTCGGACAGGTCGCTCGGCCTCACCGTCAGGCTCACCGCTGCAGGCCCGTCCCCTTTTCCCGTATCGCCATGACAGTACACGCAGTTCTGCGCATACAGAGTCCGCCCGGCCGCGATTGACTCGGCCGTCGCCGCTGCGGGGTTCTGCTGGGCGGCGGCCGCGGGCGGAACGGCGCTCGGCGCCGCCGTCTGGCCTGCATCATTACTCGTGTTGGAATTGGTGCAGGCGACCAGCAGGCCGAAGCATAGCGCCACGGCACTCCGTCGCCCATTCGCCGCACAAAGCAGTTGCCATGTCATGGATCGCCTCCATCGCCAGGGACTTTTGCCGGCCAACGCCGCCGGCATTTTCGCATAATGACAAGATTTCCGAAAGGACGAAAAGATGAATTCTCAGATCAGACCAAATTATTGGTTGAATCCACCGGCCCTGCCGCGTTCTATTGCTTCCGGATCACCAAACACCCCGCGAGCATGTCGTGCAACGCCTGCTTCTTCTCCGTCCAACCCGCCATCATGAAGCCGATCATCAGCGTAAATGCGGAAATGAATTTGCCGAAGTACCGGCCGGTCGCCTGGCCGAAGCCGATGCGCTGGCCCTGCATGTTCGTCACGATGATGCCGAGGGCCAGTTTGCCGATCGTGGCCTGATACCGCGAGGATTCCATCAGTGCGAAATAAAGCCATCGCAGCACGAATCCGCCGGAAAACAGTCCGAACATTGGGAACGGGTTGCCGGGCGAAAACCCGCCGGGGCCGGGCATGAACGGCATTCCCCCGCCAAGGCCCACGCCCAATTGCATCATGCTTTCAATCACGGTCAGGATGACGTAATCGATGATCGCCGCCGCAAAGCGCATCCAAAAACCGGCGTAGATGAGGTATCCAGCGGGGCCGGACGGAGAGAAATAGTTGAGCGAAGCGTTTGCGCTCGCCAAGCTGGCGACCGCGGCGGCCCCCGCGGCGCCGGCCGTTGCCTGCATCGCCGGCATCAGCGCCGGCACGCTCGATGCCGGACGCCAATCGGGCATGTTTTCCGTCCAGACCAGATCGGTCGGATGCACGTGCCCCTGGCGGAGCATGTCGATCAGCGCCTCGATCGTCACCGGACCGAGTTGCCGATTGTCTTGTGCGTAATACCACTCGTTGCCGGGCACGCGATCCTCCGCATCGACGGTTGCGGAGTATAACCGACATTCACTCGCTGGCGAGCGATACCACCGCCAGCGGCCCGCCGAAGCCGGCGGCGATCGCAATGCTCCGATGGATCGGCCTTTGAACGGCTGACGAGCAGAAGTGCAAACCTTCGGTCGCCAGCGGCTGGGTGGATCGCACGTTGGGCGGGACGGTGCCGTGCCGATGGCACAGACAGTTGATCGCCACTGACACCAGCCCGGCCGCGCCCAGGCTGTGGCCGAGGGCGCCTTTGTGCGAATACAGAATTGGCCGGGATTCACCACATATGGATTCGATGGCGGCAAGTTCCACCGGATCGTTGACGATCGTTCCGGTGGCGTGGGCGTGGATCAGGTCGAGATTCCCGCAACCGACGCGGCCAAGCATCTGCCGCAGCGACTTGCCCGCGGGATCGCCGCCGGTCAAATGCGTTCCGTCGCCGCCGATGGCCCAGCGGTCGATTCGCGCCAACGGCCGGCTTCGCGCGTCGCTCGCTGATTCCAGGCAAACGGCGGCGGCGGCTTCGCTGATGATGAATCCCTTTCGCCGCTCGTCGAATGGCCGGCATCCGTGCCCTTCGGGCGCGAGCACGCCGAGGCGGCCAAAGCTGGAGATGAACAGCGGATGCACCGACGCCTCGACGGCGACGATCAGCGCCCGCCGCGCCTCGCCCGATTCGATCGCCATCGCCGCCCGCAGCAGCGCGTGCAATCCGCTGGAACATGCGGATGAAACCGTCATGCGCGGTCCGCTTCCAAATCCCAGTTCTCGGCCAAGCTGGCAATCGATGTGCGACAGGCCGTGGCGCAGATCCGGGACTGTGATTTGCATCCACGATTCGATCGAGCCTTTGCTTGTACCGACAAACAGGGCGGAATCGGATCGGCCGCAATCGGCCCGCGACCACCGGGCCTGCGCCAAGGCCTCGGCGGCGGCGGCGGCGGCCATCGGCACGGCGCGATCCGGCCCCGCAAAACCAGCCGCGCGGGCGTGATCGGAAATCGACCGCCCCGCCAGCAGCGCCTCCCAGGTTTGACCGGCGGTTGCCCCCAGGACCGAAACCAGCCCGATGCCCGTGATCGCCGCGGGGGATTGCATCACGGGTTCCATTGCCGCTCGAGGTCGATGCACTCCGAGCGCCTCTGGACGTAGCGGTATAGCTTGTAGTATCCGATCACCGCGTGCTTGGCGATCGGATCATCCACGACGTTGTCGATCGAATATCCGGTGAAAGAGAGAATCCGGTCCAGTCTCGCGCTGGACGATGACGTGCTCGATGCCCGTGTCCGGCCGGCGCCCAAGGCGAATGCCCGAAATCCCCAGCCCATCCATCTGGCTCATAGCGCAGTGATTCTAGTCTGGACAATCAGGAGTTACACCCCGTTGATTCAGCTTTCCGGCCGCTCCACGGGGGCGGGAGAAGGCGGCGGCGCGGACCCCGTCAGGGATGCAACGATGCGCTGGCTGTGCACGTGGCAATTCTCGATGAAGACGGCATATCGCTCCTGCGTTCCGCCCACGGCCGTGCCCGCGAGGTAAACGCCCGGCACGTTCGTTTGCATCGTCGTCGGATCGAAAACCGGCGTCTGGGCCGGTCCCTTCAACTCCACGCCGGCCTGCCGGCACAGCGTCATGTCCGCCTCATACCCGATGAGGAGCAGGACGAAATCGGCGGGGACGTTGATGATTCGACCGTTCTCGCCCGCCAGCGCCGCTTTGCCGGGGTGAATCTCCTTCAGCGTCGTATTGAAATGCGCCTTCACTTTGCCGGATTGGATCAGGCCGTTCAGCTCGGGCCAGAGCCAATATTTGATGCTGGCCGAGTCGAACTGGGCCTTGCGGTAGCTCATCGCAACGCGCGCTCCGGCGTAATGGGATCTCAGGGCCGCCTCCACCGCCGAGTTGCGCCCGCCGACGATCAGCAGGCCCTTCTGAAAATAGTCGTGAGCTTCGCGGAAATAATGGCTCACGTGCGGCAGATCATGGCCGGGAACGTCCAGGGGGCGGGGACGCTCGGTGCCGCCGGTGGCCAGGACGAGTTTTCTCACGCGATATTTTGCTTCGCCGCCCCCCCGCCGGGTGCTGAGCAGGAACTCCCCGTCGCCGCGATGAATGTCGATCACCGGCTCATACGTATTGATCTTCAAATCAAACTGCACGACGACCGACCGCAGATAGGCCAGGTATTGCTCTCGCGTGCACTTGGTCTGATCGGGCGTGAACAAGGGAACGCCGGCGATGGCGATGCGTTCACTGGAGCTGAAGAATCGCGTCTGCGGCGCGAACCATGAGATGGTGTAGCCGATTTGGCGGGCATCGAAATGCAGATAGTCGATCCCCGCCTTCTTCAAGGCGACGGCCAATTCGATCCCAATCGGCCCGGCGCCAACGATCGCGACTTCGGCGGCGAGGTTTGACATGCGGGTATTCTAGGGCCAAAAACCAAAATGCAACCGCAGGCGCGGAAACCAGAAATCCGAAACCAGAATGACGAATCAAGCCTGAAACCAGAAATCCGAATCAAAGCCCGCTTGGTCATTCGGGTTTCGGATTTGATTCGTCATTCTGGTTTCGGATTTCTGGTTTCCGCGCCAGCGGCTGCATTCTATCACGCGATCGACCGCCCCCCATCGAGCCGGAGGATTTGGCCGGTGACGTAATTCGCACGGGCGCACAGGAAATGCACCGCTTCGGCAACGTTGCGCGGCGTTCCGGCCCGGCCCAGGGGAACGCGCCGAAGATATTGCTCCCGCTGCTGCGAGGGCAAATCCGCCGGCCATTCGACCACGCCCGGCGCGATCCCGTTGACCCGCACGCCCGGAGCCAGCTCGCGGGCCAGTCCCAGCGTCAGGTTCCACAGCCCCGCTTTGCTGGCGCAATAGGACAGGTATCCCGGCATGGGCCGCTCGGCCAGCAAATCGAGCATGTTCACCACGCACCCCCCCGCCGATTGCAGCAACGGCGCAAAACGCCGGCAAAGCAGCAGCGGAGATTCGACGTGGATGGCCCACAAGCGCCGCGTCTGCGACAGATCGCCCGCGGCGTCCGGCTCATAAAGCGATGCGTTGTTCACCAGCACGGCGAGACTTTGAAAGCTCGCCGTGAATTGGGCATTGATGGCCTCGACCGCGGCGGCTGGTTCGCATAAATCGGCGCGGATCGCCGCGCATCGCCGGGATTTGCCCTCGATCTCACGGATCAAATCTTTGGCCGCCTGGCCGTTGTTCAAGTAGGTCACCGCGATATCGAACCCCGCGTCCGCCAAGTGGAGAGCGACCGCCTTCCCGACCCGGATTGCCCCTCCGGTAATCAGGGCCACGCGAGGTGGATTGGATTGGCTCATGGCTCCTCACCCGAGTCGTCGCCGGGACAATACTCTGCTGTGCCAGGATAATGCTACCAGGTCGTGGGGATCGACGCGCCGTTCACCAGATTCACCGATGATGCATCTGGACGTAATCGCGCTTGGCCGGGCCGGTGTAGATTTGGCGGGGACGCGAGATGCGGCTGTTGGGGTCGTTATGAACTTCCTTCCAGTGCGCGATCCAGCCGGGCACGCGGGCGATGGCGAACATCACCGTGAACATGTTGACCGGGATGCCGATGGCGCGAAGGATGATGCCGGAATAGAAATCGACGTTCGCATAGAGCTTGCGTTCGATGAAGTAGGGGTCGTGCAGCGAGACGTCTTCGAGTTGGCGGGCGATGTCCAGGAGCGGATCGTCCACGTGGAGCGCGGCCAGCAGTTTTTCGGCGGCTTCCTTCAGGATCACCGCCCGCGGATCGAAATTCTTGTAAACGCGATGACCGAATCCCATCAGCCTTCGGCCGGATGATTTGTCCTTCACCAGGGCGACGTAATCGGTGAGGCTGATTTTCTCGCGGCGGATTTGCTCGAGCATTTCGATGACCGCGACGTTGGCCCCGCCGTGCAGCGGACCCCACAGCGCGCACACGCCCGCGGCGCAGCTTGCGAAGAGGTTCGCCCCCGCCGACGCCACCATTCGCACCGTGCTCGTCGAGCAGTTCTGCTCGTGATCGGCGTGCAGAATCAGCACCAGGTTCAGCGCCCGCAGCACCTCCGGACTCGCTTCGTACGGTTTATTGGGAATCGAGAACATCATGTGCAGGAAATTGGCGCAGTAGTCCAATTCCGGCTTGGGGTATTCGATCGGCCGGCCGACGGAACTCTTGTAAGCGGCGGCGGCGATGGTGCGCACCTTGCTCATCAGTCGAGCGGCCGCTTCCTCGAACGAACTCTCGCCGTTCAGCGACATCAGTTCGGGGGAATAGCAACTGACGGCGTTGATCATGGCCGACAAAATCGCCATCGGATGAGCGTGGGCGGGGAAGCCGTCAAAACTGTTTCGCAAGCCCTCGTGGATCATTTCATGCTCGGCCAGGAGCTTGCGGAACGACTTGTATCGCGGTTCGGTGGGCAACTCGCCCCAGATCACCAGCATGGCCGTTTCGATGAAGCTGCTGTATTGCGCCAGTTGCTCGATGGGTATGCCCCGGTAGCGGAGGATCCCTTTTTCGCCGTCGATGTAGGTGATGTTGGAGCGGCACGCGCCGGTATTGGAATAACCGTCGTCGAGCGTGATGTATCCGCTCTTGCTGCGAAGATTGCCGATATCCACCGCCCGTTCCTGCTCGGTTCCTTCAACAACGGGCAGATCTATTTGCTTGCCGTTAAGCAGCAGTTGGGCTGTTCGCGTCATACTGGCCTCTGGCCGAAGTGAGGGCGCGAAAACGCTCGCATTCAAATGCGACAGCATACGGTATGCCATGGCACGGCGAGGTTTCTCCAAAACAATTTGCTGATTTGTCCGGCAGTTTCTCAAAAATAGCAACAGGCGTGGCGGAAAAATCCCGTAATCGAGAATTGGGCGCTGCCCAAACGGCTTGCGGACGCTCAAATCCGAGGCCCGATCGGGTATGACGATTGCTTCCCAAAACCCCATTGTCATCGCCGTGAGATTCCCCCCACGCCGCGGATGCAAAATATGATTCGACCATCACTTAACGGTGATTTCGCGGTGGCCCAGCCGAGCCGGGCCGATCCATCCCAAGACGATCTCACAAAAAAACCGGCGGTGAGACTTCCCTGCGTTACCATCCGCTTCGCCGGCGACAGCGGCGACGGCATGCAACTCGCCGGAACCCAGTTCTCCGACGCCTCGGCTCGGGCCGGCAACGACATCAGCACCCTCCCCGACTATCCCTCGGAAATCCGCGCCCCGGCGGGCACGCTTGCAGGCGTCAGCGGGTATCAAATCCAGTTTTCGTCCAGCGACATTTTCACCCCCGGCGACGAGGTCGATACCCTGGTCGCCATGAATCCCGCCGCCCTGCGCACCAACCTGAAATCGGTCCGCGCCGGCGGCATGGTGATCGTTAATGAAGATGCCTTCACGCCCGTCGATCTGAAGAAGGCCGGATACGAAAACAACCCCATCGAGGGAGAATCCATTCCCGGCTATCACCTGGTGAAAGTTCACGTCGATCGGCTCAACGCCGAAGCCCTGAAAAATTCCGGACTCACCGCCAAGCAGATCGACCGCTGCAAGAACTTCTTCACGCTGGGCCTGCTCTGTTGGCTCTACGATCGTCCGCTGGAACCGACGCTGAAGTACGTCGCCGCCAAGTTCGCCCAAAAATCCCCGCTGCTCGCCAAGGCCAACAGCGATGTCCTGAAAGCCGGCCATGACTACGGTGAAAACGCCGAGTTGTTCCCCGTTCAATATTTCGTTGACAAGGCCAAGCTGCCGCCGGGGCGTTATCGGAAGATGACCGGCAATGAAGCGGTTGCGCTGGGCCTGGTGACCGCCGCTCGCCTGGCCGGTAAGGACCTGTTCTACGGCAGCTATCCGATCACGCCCGCCACGGACATCCTGCACAGCCTGGCGGAATTGAAAAACGCCGGCGTGATCACGTTCCAGGCCGAGGATGAAATCGCCGCCATCGGTTCGGCCATCGGGGCCAGCTTCGGCGGCGCCATTGCCGCCACCGGAACCAGCGGCCCGGGCGTCGCGCTCAAGAGCGAGGCGATCGGCCTGGCCGTCATGACCGAATTGCCGCTGGTCATCGTGAACGTCCAGCGCGGCGGACCGAGCACGGGCTTGCCGACCAAGACCGAGCAAGCCGATCTATTGCAGGCGGTTTTCGGCCGCAGCGGCGAATGTCCCCTTCCCGTCATCGCCGCCACCAGCCCGGCGGATTGCTTTAATGCCGCCATCGAGGCCTGCTCGATTGCCGTTCGCTATATGACGCCCGTCATGCTGCTGAGCGATGGATACATCGCCAACAGCGCCGAGCCCTGGCTGATTCCCGACGCCCGATCCATGCGGAAGATCGAGATCGCCCATCCCGCGCCAACCAGCGAACCCGGCATGTTTCAGCCCTATCGGCGCAACGAAGACGGGGCTCGGCCCTGGGCCCTGCCGGGCACGCCGGGCCTGGAACATCGCATCGGCGGCCTGGAAAAACAGGATGGCCCCGGAACGGTCAGCTATGACCCCGACAACCACGAGAAAATGATCGCCCTGCGCGCGGCGAAAGTTGCGGGAATTCGCCCCGCCGGCGCCGCGTTCCATTGGACCGGCCGCGAGCACGGCGACGTGCTGATCGTCGGCTGGGGCGGAACCCATGGCGCCATCAAGGCCGCCACCCTCGAACTCCAAAAGCAGGGCGCCGCCGTCTCCGCCTGTCAGGTGCGGTATCTCAATCCGTTCCCCGAGCGGCTTGGCGAATTGCTCGCCCGCTTCAAGACCGTTCTCGTGCCGGAACTGAATCTCGGACAATTGGCGATGCTGCTGCGCCACCCAATACAGGATCGAAACGGTTTCTCTCTCGAAGGTGCGAGGACAGCCGTTTGCTTTCGGCGAAATCATCGCCGCCGCAAAGAAGCATCTTCCCACGGGCCCGAACTGGATCGCAAAATGATCGCTTTCAACGACCCGACGCCCTCGAAAGAAGCCGGCGCCGCCTGCACCGGCTGCACCCCCGCCGACTTCGCATCGGACCAGCAAGTCCGCTGGTGCCCGGGTTGCGGCGACTATTCCATCCTCGCTCAAACGAAAAAAGTTCTCGCCAAGCTGGGCATCCCGCCAGCAAAATCGTCTTCGTCTCCGGCATCGGCTGCTCCAGCCGATTCCCCTATTACCTCAACACCTACGGCTTTCATTCGATCCACGGCCGCGCCCCACCATCGCCACGGGTCTGAAACTGGCCCGGCCCGATCTCGATGTCTGGATCGCCACCGGCGACGGCGACGCGCTGTCCATCGGCGGAAACCACCTGCTGCACACTCTCCGCCGAAATCCGAACCTGAAGATTCTCCTGTTCAACAATCGCATTTACGGCCTGACCAAGGGCCAGTATTCACCGACCAGTCAAAAGGGCGCCAAAACCAAGAGCAGCCCGATGGGATCGCTGGATACGCCGCTTCGTCCGATGAGTTTCGCCCTCGGCTGCGGCGCGACCTTCGCCGCCCGGTCGTTGGCCGTTGACACCCGACACCTGGAATATGTCCTGGAGCGCGCGGCCAAGCACGTCGGCACGGCCCTGGTCGAAATCTATCAGAATTGCGTCATCTTCAACGACGGCGCGTTCAACTACGCAACCGAATCGGACCTCAAGGCCGATGCGGTTGTTTACCTCGAGCACGGCAAGCCGCTGATCTTCGGCAAGAATCGCGACAAGGCGATCAGCCTGAGCAACCGTCTTCAGCCGCAGGTCGTCAACGTCAGCGACGCCCCACCCACCGATCTGCTAGTGCACGATGAACGGGAACCCACCCCCACCGTAAGCTTTCTGCTGAGCAACCTGACCCAGCCCGATTTCCCAGAACCCATGGGCGTGTTCCGCGCCGTCGAGCGCGATTCGTTCGACGCCCTGGTTCACGGCCAAATCGCCCAGGCCCGCGCCCAGCGTGGCGAGGCGGACTTGCAAACGATGCTCAATGGTTCCGAATCCTGGACCGTGCAGTAACCCACCGACGGAAAATGAAACCGGGACATCCACGAATGCCGTCACGAATGGCATTCGCGCGGCTGGCCGAGACGACACGATGAAAACGAATCGCGTCCGCTTTGATTTTCCCCCCAACGCCTATGGGTGCGCCCAGAAACTTCGCAACTGGCAACCCCGGCCTACGCGGCCGTTCCGAGCGAGCAGTCAATGAGCAGATCGATTTCGTGCTCTAACAGTTTCTCATCGCTCATGTCGGGATGTTGGCCAGGAGTGAGCCGACGCTCTAATTCCCTGCGGATGATCATGTAGGTTGGCCTCCCACCATCGGGCAGCAACTTCATTCTTCCGTGCGCTCGCTCCGTTTCATGTTCCAGCACATCAATGTGAACGCGCAAAGTATTAACCGACAGCCTTAAGGAACCCCAAATGACATTGTCAAGGGCGATTGACGCTTCATTTAGACTGCCCCTTCGCACGCGAGCGATGGCCAACGCCGTAGTAAAATAGTCACGTTGTCGACCCACACAATGGGTCGCACCATTCTCAAACACGTTCATCGCATTTTCCAAGGAGCCCGCCTGCAAGAGAATCATTCCGTAGATATGATACGAAATCCAATCGGTTACCGGGGCATCCGGTTCAATCCTCAGCATCGAGAGTGCGTCGTCAACTCGCCAAAGTGCTCTAAGCACACATGCGGCACCGCAGCGGGCGACAACATCGCCCGGATGGTTGAACGATGGTCTGCTCGTACACATCCAGCGCTTCCTCCGGACGCCCCAGTTCCCTGAGCGTTTCCGCCTTACCATTTCGCGCGAAAACATTGCCCGGATGATCGACGATGGTCTGCTCGTAGACTTCCAGCGCCGCTTCCGGACGCCCCAGTTCCCTGAGCGTTTCCGCCTTACCATTTCGCGCGAAAACATTGCCCGGATGGTCAACGATGGTCTGCTCGTAGACTTCCAGCGCCGCTTCCGGACGCCCCAGTTCCCTGAGCGTTTCGGCCTTGCCGCAGCGCGCGACAACATCGCCCGGATGATCGACGATGGTCTGCTCGTACACATCCAGAGCTTCCGCCGGACGCCCCAGTTCCCTGAGCGTTTCCGCCTTACCATTTCGCGCGAAAACATTGCCCGGATGATCGACGATGGTCTGCTCGTACACATCCAGAGCTTCCGCCGGACGCCCCAGTTCCCTGAGCGTTTCGGCCTTGCCGCAGCGCGCGACAACATCGCCCGGATGATCGACGATGGTCTGCTCGTACACATCCAGAGCTTCCGCCGGACGCCCCAATTCCCTGAGCGTTTCCGCCTTACCATTTCGCGCGAAAACATTGCCCGGATGATCGACGATGGTCTGCTCGTACACATCCAGAGCTTCCGCCGGACGCCCCAGTTCCCTGAGCGTTTCGGCCTTGCCGCAGCGCGCGACAACATCGCCCGGATGATCGACGATGGTCTGCTCGTACACATCCAGAGCTTCCGCCGGACGCCCCAATTCCCTGAGCGTTTCCGCCTTACCATTTCGCGCGACAACATCGCCCGGATGGTTAACGATGGTCTGCTCGTAAACGACTAAAGCATCCTTCGGTCGGTGGAGCCTAAGGAGCGCATCTGCTCTTGTACAGCATGTGACCGGATCTCGCTGATTCGTCTTGACTGCCCGCTCAGCAAGCTCAAGTTGCAGATCGTATTGCTGGTGCCTTTTTGCAATTGCCGCCAAATCGCAGAGAGATTGCGCAAGTCGAGCCTGCCCGCTAAATCGACGCTGAAAACTCTCCAACTCCAAAAGCGCTTGTTGAAATCGCGCTCGATCATTCCGCTCAATCGCCGCGACTATCTCAGCTTTCAATGCCTGAACCTGCATGTATGCAGTATGGCTTGCTTTACGTTGCTTTCCGAGCGCCTTAGCCTCAATTCCAGAATCCACATCTTCCCCGGTCCCCCACGCTTTCTGCTCTGCCAAAAGGTCTCGCAGCATTTCCTCGTCGATCGTCGTGTGATCGCGGAAAGGGCCTGCCCAAATCTGAATAACTTCTCTATAGTTTTTCACGCCCTTTATCATTGGTCGATCGAGCCATCGCACTAGCCAATTACCTGTTCCAGCATCGCGCGCCAATGACTCCACCAATTCCAGGAATGCTCCACCACGTACCAACATTGCCTGTGCACCGGATGCCACGAGATCAGGCTGAATCGCTGCGTAGGCATTTAGCCACGAACCGTGCACCCGAGTAATAACGGGCTGAAGAGAGTCCAATCGGCTAACAAAGGTCTGAACGGCATTTGCCGCATGATGTGTTGCATAATCAATCGCCCCTTGAATGTCCGCAGTTGCCGGAAGCGGCGCCGAATACAGAATTCGCTTAACGTGGATTTCGACTTCCGGCACGAAGAGAAGGTCACTCCAGCTCCCCTGCCGCAAGAAACCGTGGGTTCATTGGGTCGCCTGAGTCGGCTTCACTGTCCCCATCGAGGAGAATCAATGCCAGCTGATAGGCCAAGTCGCTGTCATACGCGAGTTCCAAAGCCATCCGCACAGATTCCAATGACACATCGTCTAACGGTTGAAGGTCTTCGGCCTCGCCAAAGATGCGCCGCATCGGACACGGGCCAATCACGGCGGGCTCGCGTGGATCACCAGCGCGGAGGAGAAGCCACCGATCACCATCGGGAATGATCGCCCTACCCGCACGACCTGAAATGACCGCGTGCACTACAGAACCTCCAATTTCAAACCTGCGCGCCTTAAGTCTCTGCGCACTTGTGCCAGCACCGCATTGCTGGGTTTTCGCCGGTTAGTTGTCCCCGTCGCTACGCGACGCGTAATCACGCGTTCAACAGTCTTGATTGTCATCGGTCTGAAAATATGCAGTTCGATGAACTCGTCGGCAGCGGAATTCGCTCCCTCCGTCAAAAGGATTCCGGGAAAATCCGCTGTTGCCGTGCCTTTAGTTATCACTGCGGCACACTTGACAACTGCCAACTTTGCCCGTTCCTGCCAGTTAGCTCGATCTCCCGGCATTCCAAGCTGGGCTCCGGGAGCCACGCCCGCGTCGCGCACAATTCTCGCCGAATTTGTTATAAATACCGATGACCGGGGCGCGATCATCGATTCCTTCAATTCTATCGTGAAATGCCCGTAATTTTCCACCCCGAGCGGATTCGGCCCCAGAGCAATTGCGCCAAACCGGATGTCCTGCTGGTAACCTGGGAAAAGCAAAGCACCTGCGGCTAGCCTCGGACGTGTCCATTCATCAAGTGCCATCCACTTGGCTTCAGAGGCCTGCATACGTTCGAATGTACTGACCATCGCGCTTTCCGTCGCCCAAATTCGCAATTCCAGCTCTCCCACATTTCGGACCGCGCGTGAACCAGCAACGGCGGCCTCAAACTGCCCCAAAGCCTGTGCCACGCCCCTTGCCGTAGCGTCCTTCTGAGCAATAGTATAGCGCGAGTTCAGCGCATTAATTTGCACAGGATCGGAAGCGGCCACTACGTTTGGAAATATCCCCGGCTGTCCGCAATGTGGACAAAATGACATGTCAGGCGGTACGCCGTGATTGCAGTGAGTGCAGTTCATTGCCGCCGAGATTCGCGCCAGGTTTTAGTCTAATCCAAGTGTTCAAACTTTGACAGAGCTGCCGGGAAATACCAAATCGCTGCACGCGGGGTCCGAACGCGCCCCCGCTCCAAACTTCCGACTGAAGGCTTCGCAATGGTCGTGATTCATTGCCGAATTTCTCGGAAAAGCGCTCTTGAAGCCGCTTCCGCCATCCACCGCCGCGAGCCGAGAAAAACCTTTGAAAAGACCCCAAGCCTCGGTATCTTACGCGAAATTGCCGACTACGTTCGTCGGCAGGAGTCCATATGGGAAATTCCACTCGAATTTTTGCGGCAGTGATCCTCAGCGCGTGGGCCACGTGCGCATGGGCAGCGTCACCCGCCACGGAGCCGGCCAACCAGGACGCGTTCATCGCCGGATACGCCTCGGCGATCCTGGAGCACGACTTTCGGCTCGAACCGACCGCACTGACTGTAAAAGATGGAGTCGTCACAGTCATAACAAATCAGGATCTGGGCGCGGCCCAGAAACAGCGCATCCGAGAATCACTCGAGAAAATCAAAGGCGTGAACCCCCCCGTCCACTTCGAACAATCAGCCGTTACTCAGCTAGAGCGCGAACAGGATATTGCCACGCGTGCGCCTGAAGGCGCCGGCGTGCAAACCACGCTGTCGCCACATCCTTGGACGTTCCTCTCGCCGACCCATGTCTTTGATCCGCTCTTGGCCGACCCGCGCTGGCCGAATTTCTCCGCGGCGTATGACCGGTATATCGGGCATGCCCAGGACGACCAGCCCGGCCAAAGCAACCGAGATGCCGGGAACGTGAGTTTTGGTGAATCCATGTCGCTTTTCCAGTGGACGAAGCCATGGGGGACCGTTGAGGTCGGAGTACAGGCTGCGGTGTTCGCCGACTTCGACATGGACCAGCAAAACGTCAACCTCATCAACGCCGACTATTTCGTGGGCCCAATCGGCGAGTATCGCTACGGAGATTTTTCCACGCTTCTACGGATTTATCACCAAAGCTCGCATCTGGGCGACAATTTTCTGCTGAACAATCCAGGGGTTACGCGTTTTGAACTGAGCTACGAAGAGCCCAACCTGCTCCTGTCCTACGATCTGTTCCACAAATCGCTGCGGCTTTACGGAGGCGGGGGTTACTTGATCGACGTCGATCCATCGAACCTCAAGCCGACTGTGGTTGAATACGGCGCGGAATTTTTCGGGCCGCCGATCTCACACAACTCGTCGGTGATCCCGGTTGCCGCCATCGACTTCCAGAACCGCCAGGAGAACGACTGGAGCGCGGATATTTCAGCCCGAATCGGCCTGCAATTTCAAAGCCCATCCACATTCGGACGGCGGTTGGACTTGATGTTGGAATATTACAACGGCCATTCGCCCAACGGACAGTTCTTCCTACGGAGCATCCAGTCCCTCGGCTTCGGCCTCCACTTTTATCTTTGAAGAGGGTGCGGTGATTCAAGCTGCCGAGCTATAGAGCTTCTAAAGATAGCCATTGAGGCCGCGGCTCAACTCGATCACTGACGACAGGCCTAGCGCTGCCATCCACCGCCGCGGTGTAGATGGTGGTCTTGGCGGTGCGCGATCAGGCAGGTCAGTTCACCATTCGGAAATACTCACATCAGGGTGACCGACGGGGCTCGAACCCGCGACCCCAAGGACCACAACCTTGTGCTCTGCCAACTGAGCTACGGCCACCATTCTCGCCTGATCTTATCACTGCCGTCACATCCTTCAAGATCAAGGGGAGCGGCCATCTCCCAACGCCGATGGCGGCTCGGCGAGGCTCGCCGAAATCCGCTCGCCCATTGAAAGGCTTGACACGCCGGGGGGCATGCTCGACATTCTAGCGATGCGCGAAACATCAAAATGTTACACCCTTCGCAAGACTCGCGGGGATTTTGACAACTTCCTCCACGGCAAGGGAATCGACGTCGGCTGCGGGAACGATCCGCTAAAGGTTGACAACGGCTCGGTCCGCCCGTGGGACCTTGCCGACGGTGATGCCCAGGTGATGGCCGGCGTGCCCGACGGCGAACTCGATTTCGTCTATTCCTCCCATTGTCTTGAGCACATGCGCGACGTTCCGACGACGCTGCAACATTGGACGCGCATCGTGAAGCCCGGCGGGTTTCTCTATTTCGTCGTGCCGGAATACTTCCTTTACGAGAAGATGACCTGGCCGTCGATGTTCAACTCGGACCACAAGCAGAGCTTTTCCGTTCTCATCGTGCGCCGCCAGGTGCAGCGGCCCAATCACTATCACACCACCGAGGACATGATTCCGCTGATGGCGTCGCTGGGGCTGGAGACCCTTCGCATCAGTCTGGAAGATAATGGCTTCAATTACAACTGCGGGGTTCTGGACCAGACGCAGGCCCACGCGCTCGAGCAGCTTTGCTTCGTCGCCAGAAAGAAATAGCCCAAGGCGATGGTCCCTCTTCGCGACCTGGGGACGGCTGATTGAAAGCCGCGCTTATTTGATTTCGCATTCCACCAGGGCCATGGTGTTGGTGGCCGTCATCGACCCGGTGGTGTTGGACTCAATTCTCACGACCGAGGCGGGCACGTCGCTGCACGTCCAGGTTTTGGCCACGGTCTTCATGCCGTTTTGCTCGGTTGTCACTTGCGTCCATTTGCAGGAGTAGGTCTTATCGCCGACTTTGACGTCTTCGGCGCCTTGTTCGATTTTGGGAGCTTCGCTGTTGGCCGGGGGAGCCGGGGGACGCTTGATTTTGGCGGTGATTTCCTGAGTTTGCGCCGGCATGTCCATTTTGTTGCCGGAAACCGTCATCGAACTCTGGATCACGATCGTGGCCTTGTCGGGGCTCAGGCCCTTGAGCGTTTGCGTGGTGACAATGGTGTTCTTGCTGCCCATCGCCTCGGAATCCGTTTGATATTTCACCCACGTGCCCGGCTTGTATTTGGCCCACGATTGGTAGGCGGGATTGTCGATCATGTCGTCGTCGGCACGAGCGATGGCGACACACGCCAGACACATCACAACCGCGCTGAGAGCGGAAAGTTTCCAGGATCGAAACATGGAGGTCTCCTTTGAATCGGCCTTGAGGGCGACGGCGGCGGAGCCAATCTCCGCCAGTTCGCGGATTATACAGAGACCCACACTTTGTCGCTGATTATTTCCGGCCTTTAACTTTTGAATTTATGTCGGCTCCGCGTCAGAATCGGCATGGCCGCGGATCGGCAAGCCCGCGGAAGCGTAATGGCGCTTCAATCCAGCGATCAAAACGACCACCGATTCTTCATGGCGACCCTTTTGCCCAATGCCCGCGTCCCTCCCCAAAGGCTCAAGGGATATCGTGTTTTTATTTTCTCGCACGACCACCCGCGCCCGGCGCACATTCATTTTGGCAAAAGGAAACGTTTCAGCAGTTGGGACATCCAGCGGTCCCAATGCACCGATCCGGACGATTTCTCCGCCTCGGAACTCGCGATTCAGCCGTCTCTCTTGATACAATATGCGGAGGAGATATTAAGAAGTTGGAATGGGCATTGGCGGCGTCAAAACGTCCGTTAACCGCGCCAAAGGGTTGCGATTCGAAGGCAACCGCCTCGTTGTTGCTTTCCGCGACGGCCGCGAGGTCCACATCCCGCTGCGCCTATACCCCAGCCTGATGGATGCAACGCCGTCTCAGCGCGACACAATGGATCATGATCGGACCCGGCAAGGGATTTCACTGGCCGGATTTGGACCTCGATCTCTCCGTCGAGGGTCTGATTCTTGGAATGCGCGAATCGATTCCGACGCCGCCTCGAACCAAGGCCCGCCGCAGCGCTTGAGCGCCGCAGCGCCTGCACTGGCTCACCAAATGTCTTTGCGGCTCTCCCCGCGGTAACATTCCCAAGTGCTCGCCACGGTTCACTCCTACGTTTTGACCGGCATCGACGCCATCCTCTGCGAAGTGGAGGTGGACGTGAGCCAGCGCGGCCTCGCCAGGACAACGATCGTCGGCCTGGCGCAGACGGCGGTCAAGGAATCCATCGAACGCGTCCGCCGGGCCATGATCAACGGCGGATTCCCCTTTCCCGGCCATTCCCTGCTCATCAATCTCGCCCCCGCCGACGTGAAGAAGGAAGGCCCCAGCCTCGATTTGCCGATTGCCATTGGCCTTCTTCGCGCCAGCGGATCCATCGAGACCGATCTTCACAAGCAATTCCTGATCGCCGGCGAACTGGCCCTCGATGGCCGCCTGCGGAAGATCAAAGGCGCCTTGTCACTGGCGCTTCTGGCCCAGCACCGCAAGATGCGCGGCGTGATCCTTCCGGCGGAAAATGCCGGCGAGGCCGCGGTCGTCGAAGGCATCGAGGTTTATCCCGTCCATCAACTATCGCAGGCCGTTTCGTTCTTGAACGAGAGACTGCCGATGGAGCCCTTTGAGCTGGAGGGGCAGCAATATACGGCATCCTCGCAATCGGCGGAACTCGATTTCGCGGACGTTCGGGGACAGGAGTCGGTGAAACGCGCCATCACGGTGGCTGCGGCGGGCGAACATAATCTCCTGATGATCGGCCCGCCGGGCACGGGCAAGACCATGCTGGCCCAGCGGATGGCCGGCGTCCTCCCGCCCCTCAGCCGCGGCGAGTCCCTGGAGACGACGCGGGTTTATTCGGCCCTCGGCTTGCTCCCCGATGGCGTGGCCCTGATGGACCAGCGTCCCGTGCGCACGCCCCACCATTCCGCGACGGCCCAGGCCTTGGTCGGCGGCGGGCAGGCGCCGCGTCCGGGTGAAGTTTCCCTGGCCCATCACGGAATCCTCTTTCTCGACGAGTTGCCGGAATTCGGGCGATACGTGCTGGAAACCCTGCGCCAGCCGCTGGAGAGCGGGGAAGTGACGGTCGCCCGCGTGCACGGCTCGATGCGATTCCCCGCCCGATTCATGCTGGTTGCCGCCATGAATCCAACAGCCCGCGGATTCGCCTCCGACAACCCCCGCGCCCGCGATCGCTATCTCGACAAACTAAGCGGCCCGTTGCTGGATCGCATCGACATCCACGTCGACGTGCCCAGCCGTCCCGTATCCCGAACTAACCGGCAAAAACCGCGGCACGGGGAGCCAAACGATTCGCCAGCGCGTCCAGTCCGCCCGCGAAATCCAGCGCAAGCGCTTCGGCGACGCGACGATGAACGCCCACATGAGTTCCAAGCAGCTCAAATCGCATTGCGATTTAAGCGAAGCATGTCTGCTATTGATGCGGCAAGCGATGGATGAACTCGGCCTAAGCGCCCGAGCGTACGACAAAGTTCGCCGCGTCGCCCGCACGATCGCCGATCTGGAACAAGCCGCCGACATTCAGCCGCATCATTTGGCCGAGGCGATTCAATATCGTCTGCTGGATCGGCGGTTTTAAAACGGGACAGCTCTGATTTATCGCGGCGATTTTAAAACGGCGATTTTAAAACGGGACAGCTCTGATTTATCGCGACAAATTCAGAGCTGTCCCGTTTGTTTTCTGATTTCAGAGCTGTCCCGTTTGTCCGTTCAATGTTCAAAATTCATCCCCCCAAAATGCGCCCTCGTATCTTCAACATCCTCGACGCCGCGGCGGAGGTTCTGCTATCGTTTCTGCAATCAAGATGAACTTTGCCCGATCATGTTTCGCGCCGCTTGCAAGCTTCGTGGCAATCTTCCTAGTCGCGCAGGCTGCTCTGGCGGATGTCTATCACGTCAGTCCCTCCGGCGACGACTCGGCCGACGGCGATGCCGGGCATCCGTTTCAAACCATCGCGCGGGCGGCGGGATGGGCGCGGGCTGGCGATATTGTCATCATCGCCCCCGGCGTCTATCGGGAATCGGTGGCGTTTTCGCATTCGGGGCAGCGGGATAAGCCGATCACTTTCGCGGCCGATAAGGCGGGAACGGCCATCATCACCGGGGCCGAGCCGCTGACGATCTGGACGCCCGTGCCGGATCATTCGGGGCAATACATCACTGATTGGCCGTACGATTTCATCATCGATCACAACCCCGACGGCTCGCCCGTGCGCAACCATGGCGCGCCGGCGCCGGTTGGATGTGCCGAGCAAATCCTTTGGCAGTCGCACCCGCTTCGGCAAGTCATGAAATCGGACGATCTGATCGCGGGGAGTTTCTTCGTCGATTGGCAATATCACACGCTGACGGTCTGGCTGCCGGGCGGAATCGATCCGCGAGAGTCGCAGGTTGAGGGGTGTGTTCGATCAACTCTCTTCGGGCCGATGGAGAAGGATGGCGTTTTTGCCGATGCGCGATACATCGTCATTCGCGGCCTCACTTTTCGAAATGCCGCGAATTTCGCCCAGCGCGGGGGCGTGATTCTCGGCACGGGCTGGCAGGCGCATGATTGCATCGTCGAACGCAACAATGCCGGCGGGATGAGCCTCGACGGCGACGACATCCTCGTCGATCGCTGCTCGCTGCAATACAACGGGTTTTGCGGCCTCAGCGGCGGCGGCAACAACAACACCATTCAGGACTGCATCGTTCGCGGGAACAACTGGAAGGGATTCCCGCCGGACTGGGAAGGCGGCGGCGGAAAATTCTGCCGCACCAATCATCTTCGCATCCTGAGGCATCTCAGTTGCGAAAACACCGGCCCCGGCCTTTGGCTCGATACCGACAACCTCAATTATTCCATCACCGATTCGGTTTTTTTCGGCAACCACGGCCTGGACGACGACCGGCAGGGATGCGGGATTTATCTGGAGGTGAATCCCGGCCCCGGCGTGGTGTCCAACAACGTTAGCTACAGCAACACCGGCGGCGGGATCACGCTGGCTGAAAGCGAACACGTCACCGTCACGGGCAACACGCTGGCGGATGACGGCTATGGCATCGAGTGCGGAACATGCCGGACCGTGATGATTATCATCTGCGGATTGTGACGATCACGGGGAATCGGTTCAAGGAATGGCGCAAGGCGGCGATCGGCACGGGCCTGGGGAAATGGACGAATACGTCGGCCGCCGATTGGGGAATCAAAATCGACGAGGATTTTTTTGATCCGCCGCGCGATCGGCCGCTGGCATCGTGGGCGGACAAACCGGTGGCGGATTTGGCGGCGATGCGCTCGGCGCTGGGTTTGGAATCCGGCGGATCGATCCAAGCGATCGACTTTCTCCGCACGCTGGAGAATGCCAGGACGATTTCCGATCCCGGCCGCCCCACCATCGCCAAGGCCTTGACAGGCGCGGCGGCGGGGAGCGTCGTGAACATCCCGGTCAGTTGCCGCTCGCCATTGATTGACGGAAAGAGCTGTGCCGTTTTCGATCGGGACAACGATTGCGTGATGCTGGCTTTGCCGGAGGACGGGCGCGGACGCCTTGAGAGCGCGGTGTCGATTTCGCCTGCGGCAATCCCGGTTCTTCTGGATGTGCGGATCGATCGGATTGGGCCGGGCCGGGACGTGCGCGACGCTGATGGGCGTCAGATAGGCGAAAGCCGGCATGACGCCTGTTCTTGGCTCCGCTTGCCGCAATGCCAATTGCCTATTGCCAATTTCCTATTGAGGGGAGACACAGACTCAATAGGCAATGGGCAATAGGCAATCGTTCCCGAAGCTTCACGAGAGAACCAGCTTCTCGCGGAGGTCGCGCTGGCCCGGCTGGGTTTTCAGCGGCAGGATCACCCAGAACGTGGCGCGCTTGGCCTTGGGTGCTGTGCACGCCCATCGTCCCGCCCAGGAGGGCGACGAGTTCGCGCGAGATGGCCAGGCCCAGGCCCGTGCCGCTGTGCTCGCGAGTGACCGAGCCGTCGATCTGCCGGAATTTCTCGAAGATCACTTCCTGCTTTTCCGGCTCGATGCCGGGGCCCTGGTCCCGGACGCTGACGCGCACGTGCTCGGCATCTTCCGCCTGGGCGGTCAAGTCGATGCGGCCCGCGATCGGGGAAAACTTGATCCCGTTGGACAGCAGGTTGTACAGCACCTGCTGCAGCTTCGCCGGATCGGTTTGAAGAATCGGCACGTCCGAGGCCACCGAGGAGACGATCGTCAGCTCCTTGGCCTCGGCCAGTGGTTTCAGCAGGTTGATCAATCCTTCAAAGAGATCGGCCAGCGGAAGCGGCTCGGAGCGGACGTCCATCCGGCCGGCCTCGATCTTCGCCAGGTCCAGCAGGTCGTTGATCAGATCGAGCAGGTTCCTTCCGCTGGTGAGAATATTCTGTACGTATCGCACGGCCTTGGGGTCGGCGTTTTCACGCACGCTTTCGCGCAGAAGATCGGCGAAGCCCAGGATCGAATTCAGCGGCGTGCGCAGCTCGTGGCTGACGTTGGCGAGGAATTCGCTTTTGAGCCGGTTGGATTCGTAGAGGGCGACATTGGTCTCGGCGAGCTGGCCGAGCTTCAGATCGAGGCCTTTGTTGATCGTGCGGAGCTGTTCGTCGCTGATTTTCAGGTTGGCCAGCATGATGTTGAAGGTATCGGAGAGCTGCTCGAATTCGTCGCCGGTGCTGATGTCGGAGCGGATGTTCAGGTCTCCCTCGCTCACCTTTTCGGCCGTTTCCTGGAGTATGCGCACCGGCTGGAGAATCAAGCGGGTGATGATGATGTAGAGGACGCCGGTGGCCAACGTGCCGGCGATGACCCCGGCGAGGAGGATGAAGGCGCGGTTGAGGAACATCTCGTTTTCGTTGACCTGCGAAGGGATGTCGGCAACGACGATGCCGAGCAGCTTCCTGGCGAGTGGGCTTGCGGCGGAGACGGCGGGCCGGGTGACGGCCCACCCTTGCTGCTCGCCGCCGTGGCATTGCAGGCAGGCGGTTTCGTCGGCGTACAGGGGCATGGCCAGGCGATAGCGGTCAACGTTGTTCAGGCGATAGGTGCGGGAATAATTGGATTCATTGGCATGGGTCCAGAAATAGCCCAGGGCCGTCACCTCGAACCGGCCGAGGGGCATGGATTTCGGCGGATTGATCGGGATGAGTCGCGGGGCGAAGTAACCCGCGGATGCCATCAGGAATTCCTCGTCCAGCGGCGCGGGACGGGTGGCGGAATTGGGGGCCAGCGATTGGCGCTGGCGAACGATGTGTTCCATCTTCGCTTGCGACGCCAGCCCCTCGGCGGTTTGCAGGTTCACCATCAGGATCAGCCCGTCCATTCGTTTCCAGGGGACGTAAAGCGCGGCGCCGATGATCAGCACGACGGCGGCGCCGAAAAGGATTTGGCATTTGGCCGCCAGGGAGATGCGGAGATTGCGAAGCCATTTGAACATGACCGCGAGAGATTTTAAGGGGAAGTGGAGTTCGTGTCGCCTTTTGGCGTGCGCTCCCCATCGGGTCGCCGACAGAGCCGCTCCCGTGTCGGCCCGGTCTTGGGAGTTCAATCCGCGTTCAATGCCGCGGATAGCGTCGTCGCGACATCGCCGGCGGCGACGGGGTCGGCCACTTCGGCGAAGTCGCCGATGAGTATGGCCTGGCCCGGCGTTACCAGGCCGTGGCTTCCCTTGATCAGTGCGGGGTTTTGCGAGACGCCGTTTGTGGTTCGATCCCAGAACAATTCCATGGGGTCGTAGCCGGGCTTGCGATGAATGTCCACCGTCTTGGCCAGCGCGGGGGCGTCGGCGGGTTTCCGCCACCAACGATAATCGAACCAGGCGCCTTGCTCGGCGAGGAGGGTCAGATTCCCGGATCGGCGGTGGCGAATCCCGGCCACCGACCGCCTCAGGATCGCCTGCACGCCGTCGCAATGCAGCATCCGCGCGACCGTTTCGATCTGCTCGGATCGTTTGACGTAGACGTGGGCGATCTGGTGATCCACCATGGCGAAGGCGGAGGATTGATCGAAGTCCACGAGCCGGCCATCGGGGGTTTGGCGCGTGATCAGCAGGCCGTTCCGTTCGAGAATGACATTCGGCTGCACGAAAGCATTCACGTCGTGCATGGCATACTCGCTGAGCAGGACGATTTGTCCGCGGCTGCTGAGGACTTCGGCGACGAGAGGCTCGATGGCGGCGGCGGCGTCTCGGACGGCCGATTTGGCCTGCGGGGAACGTGGCCCGAATCGCTGCAAGTCGTAATCGAGATGCGGGACGTAAACCCATTGAAGCTGTGGGTCGTGCTGTCGCCAAACGATCGCCGCGGCGCGGGCGATCCACTGGCTGGATGCGATGCCGGACATCGGTCCCCAATAGTTCATCAGCGGGAACGGGCCCAATTCCTTGAACAGGCCGGGTACGAGGTCGGCCGGATGCGACCAGCAGAGGTTCACCAGCTTGCCGTCGGGGCCGTGATCGGGCTTGGGGGTGAGCACGATGTCCGCGGCCGGGCGGAGCGTGCCCGCGAAGCCGGGCATGCAATTCTGCAAGAACAGGAGGGCCGTTTTCCAGCGGCCTTTTCCGGTCGGGTCTTGCCAAAAGCGCGGCACATCCAGGAATTGATTCGACTGCTCCCAGAAACTGATTTGCCGGCGGAAATCGGCGAAGTTGCTGGAATCGACAAGGGCCTGGTCATCGGCGGACAGGAACGTCGGCAGGCCGTTGGCGATGATGCCATGCCTTTGCGGGTCCACGCCGGTGGTCAATGTCGCCTGCACCGAACAGGTGACGGCCGGAAAGCTGGGCGTCAGCCCGAGGATTCGCTGATTGCGTAGCCAACCGCCGAGCGCGGAAGCCGCTGGGATTTCCGCCAGCAGGTCGCGGGTTAGGCCGGGAACGTCGATGACACAAATTCGCCTGGGCATCTGGTCTCCTTTGCAGGAGCGCTATGGTATCGCTAATGTCGAAGAAAGAGGATATGGGAAATAAACGCTTGGGGTGGGGATTCGATCGGATTGATGATGGACCTTGAGGTCGTATTGATGCCGAAGTATTTGGGCGATTCGCCGCTGGCGGGGAAAACGGTGGTGGTGTTTGACGTGCTGCGCGCGACGACGACGATCGTTGCCGCGCTGGCGGCGGGGATTCGCAGCGTGCGGGCATTTGCGGATCTGGCAGAGGCGAAGTCTGCCGCCGCCCGGGCGCCGGGGGCGATCCTGTGCGGTGAATTGAACGCCCTGCCGGCGCCGGGAGTGGATATGGGGAACAGCCCCGGCCAGTTTGGGCCCGAACATTCCGGCCGGGACGTATTGCTATCCACGACAAATGGAACGAAGGCGCTGACTGCGGCGCGATCGGCGGCGGCGCTGTTCGCCGGGGCATTGGTGAATGCCGGGGCGGCGGCGAGGGCGGCCGCTTCGACCGATCGAGCGGTCCTGCTGCTGGGCTCCGGAACGAATGGCGAAATTGCCATGGAGGATGCCATTGGGGCCGGGGCGGTTTGCTGGCATCTGCTCCAGGATGGGAGATATTCCCTGGCCAATGACGCGGCGCGGATGGCGCATCGGCTGTTTCTTGCCTGCCGGGATGATCTGCCCGGCGCTTTGAGAGATTGCCAGGGCGGGCGGAATGTCGCCAAGGTTGGGCTGGAAGCGGACATCGACTTTGCGGCCCGGCTGGACGTTTTGGACATCGCGGCGGTTGTGGATAGGCAAAGCCTGCTGATTCGGCGTTGGCCGTAGAGAGGAACATGGCTCTGGACGAAGAGAAACCGGTGGATCGGCGGCGGTTTTTCCGGCTGGGATTGTCTGAATTGATGCGCCCGCTGGCGAAGGCTGCCCAGCCATTGGAGCGGATTGCGCGGGAGTTGGGCAAGCTGGACCAGCCAACGGCGGAGGCGAATCGTCAGCGGGTCATGAAGGACGTTCTGGCTGCGGCCGCCGGGATCGTTGCCGGAAGCCAAATTCCGCGGAACCTGCGCTCGCAGCGGGGAGTGCGTCGCCGCCTGTCCCGTTCACGCGATCCGAATTGATCCCGCCAAGGCCGGGGCGGTTCCCCACATTGATGCCGATGCGGCCGCCTGCGTTGTCTGCGCGAACCTGGCGTGCATGCGCGCCTGCCCCAGCGGCGCGATCGTGCCCACGTCGATCAATGACATCGACATGGGAACGGCGGTTTGGGACTCGTCGAGTTGCCTTCGCGCCAAGGGTGAATCGTGCACGATCTGCATCGACAAATGCCCGCTGGGATCCGCGGCGATCGAACTGAAAGGCGGGCAGGTGGCGGTGAATCCGCTGGGGTGCGTCGGATGCGGCGTCTGCCAGCAGGAATGCCCCACGTCTCCCAAGAGCATCGTCGTGATCCCCATCGCGGCGAAGACGGCGGGGAAATAAGAAAATGCAACCGCAGAGACGCAGAGAACTCGCAGAGGTCGCGGAGGCGTTGTCTTATTTCGAGCCCGCCTCCGCGCTCTCTGCGTGGCCTCAGCGTCTCCGCGGTTGCATTTGATTTTCTGGACTACCGCGAGTGCAGCGGAAGGCCCAGGCGTTCGGCGATCACCCGGCGCATGACCTGTTGCGGGGCTGGTTTGCCGGTCCATGTCTCAAATTGCGCGGCCGCTTGGCGGACGAACATCTCCACGCCGCTGATCGTATTGGCGCCTGCCGCTTCCGCTTGCGTCAGCAATCGGGTTTTGATCGGGTTGTAGATCGTGTCGAAGACGAGGGTCTTGCGTGAGAATGGCGGTGGGCGATCGCCGATCGGACTTTCGCCGACGTTCGGATGCATGCCGATGGATGTGGTGTTGATGAAAACGTGGAAATCGGCGCGGAGCAGGTCGTCGAGGGGGACGACCGAGATCTTTCCGCGGCCGCCGCTAAATTCGTCCGCCAAGGCTTGGCGCGGTCCTGGGTGCGATTGGAAAGGATGACGTTTGCACCGTAATGCGCCAGGCCGGCAACGGCGGCGCGGGCCGTGCCGCCGGCCCCGAGTATGGCCACGCGAAGATCGGCCAGGTTGCCGCGCTGGATCTTCGTCTCGGCGGTGATGCTGTCGAGAATCGCCGCATAATCGGTGTTTTTGCCTTCAAGGAACGGTCTTCCACCCCTGCGGCCGATGGAGATCGTGTTGACCGCTCCGATGCGGACGGCCAATTCTTCCACCTCCGCCGAGTTTTCGCGCAGGTATCGCAGCGCGTTTTCCTTGTGCGGGATCGTCACCGACAGACCGGACAAATCCAACTCCTCCAGCGCGAGGAATCCGTCCATGAACGCCTTGAAGCTTTGGTAATCCGGCTCGACCAGCATGGGAAGATAGATGCCGTCATAACCGACGGCCGTGAACGCGGCGTTGTGAATCGCCGGCGACATCGAATGACGCACGGGATGTGCGACGACGCCATACACCTTTGTGGCCGGGCCGATGCGGTCCCAGCGATACAGGTTCTTCATTTCCGCGATCGTCACCTGACCCGGGGCCGTGGCCGACTCTTCGTTCAGCGATGCGAACGTCAGAAACGCGCCGAATTTCCTCGCCAGGACGCGGCTGACCAATCCGGCCTCGCCCATGCACAGGGCGATCGTCGAGCGATTTGTGCGAATCAGGAGCTTCAGGGCGTCGAGGTTGTCCAGAATATTTCCCGCTTTCCAGACGATCTTGTTCACCTGGGCCCTGTGGCGATCCATTTCCCTGATGAGCTGGGCGAGATCGCTCGGCCGGGCGGAAAAATCGTGGAAGCTGAGAATGAGCCGGGATTGAATCTCCGCCGGGATATGATTCATGCGCTGGACGGCCAGGAGTTCGAGATCGACGCACTGAGCGCCGCCGGCGATCGCGGACGTCAGTTGCGCGGTTCGCTGGGTGTCATCCAATTGCGAGTACCCGCCTTCGGATTTTGAGCGGCAGGTGACGACGGCCGGAAGGATGTTGTCCTCCAGCAGGAGCCTCAAAACGCCCATGTCGCGCAGCGTGTCGATGCGCAGCTCGATGAGGTCTGCGCCGGCGGCGGCCGCGGCGGCGATGTCCCGCCGGGCCGTGGGCAGTTCCGTTACGAAAATGGGAACGCAAAGATGCGTCATTGGATGCGCCATGAAGCCACGCATGTGCAGTGCGCGGCTTCGGGGAATCATACCGCAACCCGGGTTTGCTACTGCGCTGGAATCGACATGATCTCTTTGAGGCATTGCTCGATCTGCTTTTTCGTCGCGTCGCCGGCCTCCCAAAGGGGCAGGCGAAGCTCGCCGCTGTCCATTCCCGCCGCTTTCATCGCGTGCTTGATGCCGACGGGGTTCCCGTCGAGGAACATGGCCCGCATGAGTGGAAAGAGCTTGCGGTGCAGTGCGGCGGCCTGATCGTATTGATTGGCGAGGCACAATCTCGTGAGGGTTTTGATTTGAGCGGGGACGACGTTGGACAGGACGCTGATGACCCCGCGGCCGCCGATGGACATGATGGGGACGGTCAGCGAATCGTCGCCGCTGAGGATGATGATGTCGCACAGCGAGCGGATTTCGCCCACGAGGTTCATGTCGCCGGTCGCTTCCTTGATGGCGACGATGTTGCGGTGCTTGGCCAGCCGGGCGACCGTTTGCGGGGACATCGTGACGGCGGTGCGGCCAGGGATGTTATACAGGACGATGGGCAGATCGACGCGATCGGCAAGGGTCATGAAATGTCGATACAGCCCTTCCTGCGTGGGCTTGTTGTAATAGGGATTCACCGACAAGCACGCGGGTGCGCCGGCGCGTTTGGCGATTTGGTGCAACTCCAGCGCTTCGGTGGTGGCGTTGGCGCCGGTGCCGGCGATGACGGGAACCCGGCCGGCCGTGTATTGCACCGTCGGCCTCGATCACGCGCACGTGTTCCTTGAAATCGAGGGTTGGGGATTCGCCGGTGGTGCCCACCGGCACCAGGGCGTCGATGCCATTTTTGATCTGGAACTCCACCTGTTCGCGCAAGCGGTGCTCGTCGATCTTCCCATCGCGGAAGGGAGTGATCGTCGCGGTCATGGCACCTTGCAGATTCATCGCGGGGGATTCTAGATCGGATGAGGGGGTTGGACAACAGCGGAACGCGCCGCGGCGGGCGCGTGACATTTTGGGCCGCCCCTTTTTCTCCCTCCACCGGTATTCCCAACGTTTTGCACGATCATCGTAACCCCATGATTCGTCGCCTTTTCAACTCGATCTTTAACCGCAGAGCACGCAGAGATCGCGGAGAAATGAGAAACAATTCGTTTTGTGTTTCTTCTCCGCGTCTGTCTCCGCGAACTCTGCGAACTCCGCGGTTAAATTAGACGTTGAAATTTAGGAACTTACGCGACAAATGAAAAACGTTGCGGATTACCGGGGGAGAAAAAAAAATCTTCCCGCCTAAAGTGTCACGCTCGCTCGGCCGACGGCGCCGCGGCTAAATGGGAGCCGGTGAGCGGATCGCTGCAAGGTAGCGGAGTACCGCGCCGGGCAGGCCGAATTCCAACGCGTCGGAAATCAGCGCGTGGCCGATCGAAACTTCCACCACGTTCGGCACGGCTTGAAGAAATGGGCGGAGGTTTTTGAGGTTCAGATCGTGACCGGCGTTGACGCCCAGGCCAATCTCGGCGGCGCGGCGAGCGGCGGCGGCGAATGGCTTGGCCGCTTCGGGCTTTTGGCCTGCGAAATCCTCGGCGTAGCGCGCGGTGTATAACTCCACGCGATCGACGCCAAGACCGGCGGCCAGGTCCATCGATTCCGGGATCGGATCCATGAAAACGCTGACGCGGCAGCCCAGGGATTTTAGCTCCTCAATGATGGGCCTCAAGCGCAGCTGCATCGCGCGCAGGTCCCAGCCGTGATCGCTTGTTGACGCCTGCGGGGAATCCGGCACCAGCGTGCATTGCGTCGGAAGCACTTGCTCCGCGTATTGCATGTACGCGAAAAATGGATTGCCCTCGACGTTGAATTCCACTTTGGGATAGGCCTTCAGCAATTCGGCGAGTTCGCGCACGTCGGCGGGGAGAATGTGGCGTTGGTCGGGACGAGGGTGGATGGTGATGCCGTGAGCGCCGGCGTCGAGACAAAGTCTGGCGGCGTGTGTGACGCTGGGAATGCCGACCGTGCGCAGTGTTGCGCAAGGTGGCGATCTTGTTCAGATTGACGCTTAGCCGGGTCATGGGGATTTATCCTACGCCCGAAGCCGGGCGGCCTCCATGATCAATTCGCGCGGGCAGCCGATGTCGCCAACGATCACTTCGCCGAGATATTGGCCAGCCTGTGGGCTGGCGAAGCCGGCTTTCTCGGCGACGAACGTGATGGTCCTTTGCGCCCGGATGCAAGCCGCTCCCAGCGGAAGGCCGCTGTCGCAATCCAGCCCGCTGGGAATGTCGATCGCCAGGATCGGCGCGCCGATTTGCTGAACCGCGGCGACTATTTGGGCGAACGGCTCGCGCGGCGGTTGGGTCAGCCCGGTGCCGAAAATCGCATCGACGATCAGAATCGGCTTCTGGCTGGCGATGGATTGCGGGTCCGCCTGGGTGGCGGGCAAATTCATGGCTTGAACGATTTGCCAGTTTGTTTTCGCTTCGCCCGAGTATTTCGCGGGATCGGCGGTGAAAAATATTTTCACGTCGAACCGGCGATTGTGGAGATGCCGAGCCAGGGCCAGACCGTCCCCGCCGTTGTTTCCCCCGCCGCAGAGAATGAGGATTTCGCCTTGCCTGTCGGGGCCGATCATGTTTGCCGCCGCCGCGGCGGCGGCGATGGCGGCGTTTTCCATCAGCACCTCGCCGGGGATGTGATAGCGCGCAACCGCCTGGCGATCGACCTCGCGGACTTGCCGGCGCGTGAGACGGATCATCTCCTCCATTATACTCCCGGCACATGCTTATCGTGCTGACCAATGACGACGGGATTTATGCGCCGGGGCTGGTGGCGTTGTATCGGGAGCTTGTCGCTCTGGGGGAGGTGCAGGTGGTCGCGCCGGCATCGGTCGAGAGCGCGACGAGCCATGGCATTACGCTCAAGGCGCCGCTGCTGACCAGCCGGGTGACGATCCCCGGTGCGTTCACGGGGACGGCGGTGGAGGGTCGGCCGGCGGATTGCGTGAAGCTGGCGGTTTCGCAGATTTTGCCGCGCCGGCCCGACCTGGTCGTCAGCGGAATCAACGCCGGGGCCAACGTGGGGATCAACGTGATTTACAGCGGGACGGTGGCGGCCGCGATTGAAGGGGCGTTTCTGGGCTTGCCGAGCATCGCTGTTTCGCAGCATCTGCGCGGGGAGGCTTCTCCGGATTACGGTCTTGCCGCGAGACTGGCCCGGGAGACGATCCAGCAGATTCTGGCGGCGGGATTGGGACCCCGGCAGGTTGCGACGGTGAATCTTCCGGCGCTTGGGCCGGGGGAATCCCCCGCCGGGGTGAAGATCCTGCGCCAGTGCACGCGGGGATGGGCGGACACCTACGAGCGGCGGAAGGACCTGCGCGGAAACGATTATTTCTGGAACACCAGCGTATTTGCCCTCAACACGGATGCCGACGATACCGACGTGGCTGCGCTGCGCGACGGGTATGTCACGATCACGCCGCTGCAATTTGATTTGACCGATCACGCCCTGCTGGCGGAATGGTCGCGGAAAAAGTGGAGCGGTTTTCAGAATGGATAGGTGTCCGCGTCGTTGCCGATCCGCAGAAGCGTGATCTTTTCCAGAATCCATTGCTCGCCGGACTGCTGGTAGTCGAGCTGCCAGGTGCTGGTGACCGGCCGGCCCTGCGTGAAATCCTGCGTGCTGTAAACCACCAGCGGGACGGTGATAAGGGTTTCAGTCTGCTCGCTTTCGATGCCGATGACCCAGACCGACCGCAGGGTGTAGCGGGCGGCGTTTTCCTTGACCGAGGCGACGATCGCGTCCCGGCCGGCGGCGACGACGCGGGATTTGAACCCGACAACGGTGTCGGCATCCAGCAGCCCCCTCAGCGCGGTCCAATCCTGGCGATCCACGGCCTGGACCAATTGCCGCGATCGCTTCTCCATCTTTTCTCGATCGGTCGGAAAGATCAGCCGGCCAGCGGCCAGGATGGCGGCGATGACGATAAGCGCGATCCCCAGTCGCTGGAGGTTCTTATCCAATCGGCGGAGTCCGGCGATCAAGGCGAAGATGCCGCCGCCGGCCACGACCCCGAGCATCCACCACGCCGCGTAGAAGAGTAAGTCGCTGAAAGCAGCCATGGGTGGTCGCGCCAAGGATCGGCTCAATATTTTGAGCCTTCAGGTCCGATAAATATATCGGTAGCAACGCCGAATGACCAGCGCCACCGATCCATCCCAGCGGTTGATCCTTTCGGCCGATGCGCCGCTGCTGTCGAACCTGGCGGCGCTGTGGGCGACGGAGCCGAAAGTCGCCCTGGCGCTGGAGGCGGCCCTGGAGCTGCCGGGGCACGCCGTTGAGAAATCCAAATCGGGCCCGCCGACGGTTTCGCTTCCGACCGGCGACGGCCGCCGGATTTATCTCCACAGCCGATATGATCCCGTCAAGGAAGCCGAGGGCTTGATCGAATCCATCGCCCTCAAGCAGAAGACCACGTTCTATTTGCTGGGGCTGGGGCTGGGATATCACCTGGAGCTTCTCTTCCAGCGGGCCAGCAGCGAGGCGATTTTCTGCATCTTCGAGCCGGATATTCAGATCATCCGCGCGGCAATGGAGCAGCGCGATCTATCGAAGGCGATCGCCAGCCATCGGTTGCTGTGGTTCTGCGATCTGGACAAGTCGGCGCTGTTTCGGCGGTTGACGCCGCACACGGCGCTCATATCGGTCGGCTCGGAAACGATTCAGCATGGGCCGAGCGTCCGCTTGCACGATGAGTTTTACAAGCAGGCGGGAATTTGGCTGGGCGAGTTCGCGTCGTTTTGCCGCACCAACATGAACACGCTGCTGTTCAACAGCGAGCAGACGGCGCGGAACATCGCCCGGAACGTCGGCTGGTACGCGGCGGCCGGTGGTATCGAGCGGCTGGGCGGGCGCTATCGGGATTGCCCGGCGGTGATTGTTTCGGCCGGGCCGTCGTTGCGGAAAAATAAGCATTTGCTCAAGGGGTTGGACAAGAGCGCCGTCCTGATCGCGGTGCAGACGACCCTGCAGCCGCTGCTGGAAATGGGCTGCGAGGCGCATTTCGTGACCTCGCTGGATTACCACGAAATCTGCACGCGGTTTTTTGAAAAGCTCCCGGCGAAAATCCGCACCGAACTGGTGGCCGAGCCCAAGGCCACGCCGCGCGTGCTGGAGATGATGACCGGGCCGGTGAATCTCATCGGGAACGACTTTGCCGACGGCTTGCTGCGCGAGCTGAACCTGCGCAAACCCTCGCTGACCAGCGGGGCAACGGTGGCGCATCTGGCGTTCTATCTGGCGGAGCACCTCGGATGCAATCCGATCATTTTCGTGGGACAGGACTTGGGATTCAGCGACGGGCTGTGCTACATGCCGGGGACGAGCTACGAGGACGTATGGCGGCCGGAACTGGGGCGATTCTGCACCCTGGAAATGAAGCAGTGGGAGCAGATCGTGCGCGATCGGATGATCCTGCGGAAAATCCCGGATTACCAGGACCGGCCCATGTACACCGAGGAGCGGCTCTTCACCTACCTGCTGCAATTCGAGCGGGATTTCGGAAAGTCCAAGGCGCGGATCATTGACGCCACCGAGGGGGGAGCCAAGAAGCGCGGGGCCGAAACGATGCCGCTGGCCGAGGCGATCGCGGAGTATTGCCGCACGCCCCTGCCGGAAATTGAATCGGATCTCCCGCCGCTGCGCTGGGACCTTCTCGGGCGCTGCCGGGAAAGCATTCTGTTGCGGAAGCAAGAGGCCGGCCAGATCGAGAGGATCAGCCGGGAAACCTTGCCGCTGCTGGAGGAGATTCGGGACAATCTGCCGGACCAACGCCGCGTGAATCGCGCCATCGCGCTCGTGGACGAGCTTCGCGCGAAGATGGACGACTTTGGGCGCACGTATGACCAGGTGATGCAGTTCTCGCAGCAGTCGGAACTGAGGCGGTTCGAGCGCGATCGGCTGCTGGCGGCGGTGCGCCTGGAGGGAATGGACCGCCAGAAGTGGCAGGTGGAGCGGGACATCGAGAACGTTCGCGCGGTGATCGCTGCGGCGGAGGCGTTTTGTTTGGCGATGGCGGAGACTGCCCAGGAGCTGGAGCGGCAACGAGAGCGTCGCAAGGAGGCGGCGTGAACGTCACCGCGGTGCTGTCGATGCTGCATGAGCCGCCGCGGCCCAACAGCGCCACGCGTCGGTTTCGCGGCGAAGCGGTTGTGGCCTGGACTCTGTTTCGGCTGGGGCGATGGCGCGGGTCTCGCGACCGATCGTGCTTTGCTGGGAAGATCAGGTCGAGGCCGTGGCCCCGATTGCCGCGGAACTGGGCGTCGAATACGTCGCCCGATCGCCGCGGGTTTGCCTTCCGCATCTCGATGCGGTGGCGGCGGCGCGGCGCTGGGCGGAGGGTTGGCGCGGCGGGCTGCTGGGGACCTGCGAATTCGACTGCGGGTTTCATGGGCCATGGGTTGCTGATATTGCCGAACAGACCGGCGCGGATGCGGTGATTCTGGTCGATCCGTCGGCCGGGCTGGTTGATCCGGGTTTGATCGACGCTCTTGTCGAGCACGCGGAGGCGCGGCCGGAAATTGATTTGTGCTTCTCGCAGGCCGCGCCTGGTTTGAGCGGGGCCGTGCTGCGAAAGGGGCTGATTGAGCAGCTTGCGGCCGGCGGGGCGCATCCGGGGGCCCTGCTGGCGTATCGACCTGATTTGCCGGTTCACGATCCGATCTCCAATCCGTCTTGTGCGCCGGTTGCGACCCCGCTGGCCCGGACGCTGCATCGGTTCACCCTGGATTCCGAGCGGCAGATCGATCGCATCGCTCATGCCACGGCGCATCTCAACGGGGAAATGATTTCGACCGAGGCCGAGCAGTTGCTTCGCTTTCTGGATGCGTCGCCGGAAACGATGGACTGGCCGCGCGACGTGGTGCTGGAATTAAATACGCGCAGGGCCACCCGGCCGATCTATTCGCCTTCGTCGCATATTCCGCTCGACCGGCCTGAATTGACGGTGGAGTCGGCGAAATCGCTTTTCGAGGAATTGGCGTCGGCGGACGACGTTCGCGTGGTCCTTGGCGGGGTGGGCGATCCGCTGCTGCATCCCGAGGTATTCGCGATCGTCGATGAGGCGAGGCGCGGCGGAATCAGGGCCATCGCCATTGAGACGGATTTGATCGGCATCGAAGCGGCTGTGATCGAACGATTGGCCGATTCGCCCGTGGACGTGGTTTCGGTGAATTTCCCGGCGGTTTGCCCGGCGACGTATCAGGCGATCATGGGCGTCGATGGATTCAAATCGGTGATGGAGAACCTGACGAGGTTGATCTCGCGGCGGCAGGCCAACGGACGCGGAACTCCGCTGGCGGTCCCAACGTTCTATAAGATGGCGGGGAACGTTGGGGAAATGGAGGCATGGTACGACCACTGGATGCGCGTGCTGGGCTGCGCGGTGATCGACGGGCCGAACGATTTCGCGGGACAGATTCCGGATCTCTCGGTGGCGCAGATGGAGCCGCCGCGCCGGCGGGCCTGCGCTCGGATCGCGCGGCGGTTGACCGTGCTGAGCGACGGGCGGATCGTTTCCTGCGAGCAGGATATTCTCGGCCGGCAATGCTTTGGGCGCATCGGGGAGAATTCGATCAAAGGCGTTTGGACGGAACCAGCGGCGGGTATTCGCCGCGACCACGCTTGCGGCCAGTGGACCCGGCATCCCGTTTGCGCCGCATGCAAGGAGTGGCATCGACCATGAATATCCTGGCCGTCATTTTGGCCCGGGCGGGAAGCCAAGGGCTGAAGGGCAAACATCTCCGGCTGCTCTGCGGCAGGCCGGTGATTGAATACACCTTCGATCATGCGCGGCAATCGAGGCTGCTGAGCAAAACGGTCCTGTCCACGGATTGCCCGAGGATCAAGGAATTGGCTCGGGCGCGCGGTCTGCAAGTGATCGATCGACCCGCGGAGCTGGCCGGCGCCTCGGCCAGCGTTCAGGATGCGATGCTCCATGCCCTGGACGCGGTGGAATCGCAAGGGGCTTTCCGCGCCGATGGGCTGGTTGTTCTGTATGGAAATGTTCCGGTTCGTGAGCCGGGGATCATCGACCGCGCCGTGGAAATGCTGCGCGAGAGCGGATGCGATTCGGTGCGTTCGTTCTGCCCCGTGGGGAAATGGCATCCGGCGTGGATGTGCAAACTGGAGGGGGATCGCGTCGAGCCGCTCGTGCCGGGGAGCATCCACCGCCGCCAGGACCTGACGCCGATGTATCTGCACGACGGCGCGGTCGTGGCGGTGTCGCGGGAATCGATGTTGCGTGGCCGGGAGAATCCGGGCGATCCTCATGCATTTTTCGGAATCGACCGGCGCGGAATCGTCACCGGGTCGGGACAAACGGTGGAAATCGACGAGGGCCGCGATTTGTTCCTGGCGGAGGCCATCCTCAGGCAGACGAATTCGCAAGCGAGGGTCGCATGAACGGGCTTGAAATCGCCAGAGCGAGATTCTCACCCGGCGGGCGAACGATGGTGGTCGCCGAGATCGGGGTCAATCACGACGGCAGCCTGGAGCGCGCGCTGGCCCTGGTGAAGGCCGCGGCCCAAAGCGGAGCCGACGCGGTGAAGCTGCAAATCTTCCGGGCGGACCGGCTGATGCACGAATCGGCGGCGTTTGCCGGGTATCAGAAGCATTCGATGCTGGACGCGACGCCGATCGACATGCTGCGCCGATTCGAGATGGATGAGCCGGAACTGCGCGAGATCGTGGCGGCAACTGCGGCGGCGGGAATGATTCCGCTGGCAACGCCGTTTTCGGTCGAAGATGTCGCCGTGATCGAATCGCTCAATTTGCCGGCGATCAAGATTGCTTCGCCCGATGTGGTGAATTGGCCGCTGCTGAAACGAGCCGCCAAGACCCGCTTGCCGCTGCTGGTGTCCACGGGCGCGGCCAGCATCAACGAAATCAGCTCGAGCATTGCGTGGCTGCGCGGCTGGGAGGCTTCGTTTGCCCTGTTGCACTGCATCAGCAGCTATCCGACTCCGGTGGGAAGCGCGAATTTGTGCTGGATTCGCGAACTCTCCGAGCGGTTTGACGTGCCGATCGGGTATTCGGACCACACGACCCAGGTGATGGGCGGCGCGCTGGCGGTGGCGGCCGGTGCGGTCATTATTGAAAAACATCTGACCTACGATCGCGCCGCTTCCGGGCCGGATCACGCCGCCAGCCTCGATCCCGCGGGCTTCGCCGATTACGTGAGGCTCATTCGCATGGCCGAGGAAATGCGCGGAAGCGGAGCCAAGCGGGTCCTGGAAATCGAGCGTGACGTGCGAACGACGAGCCGCCAAAGCCTCGTGGCGGCGCGCGATCTGCCCTCGGGGCATGTCATTCAGGAAAGCGACCTGATCGTGCAACGGCCCGGGACGGGGATTCCGGCGTCGGCGCTGCCGTCCATCGTCGGCCAGCGCATCGGTCAACCCATCAAGGCGGGCCAGATGCTCAACTGGCAACTGATCTCCCATGCCGCGTAAAGTTTCCCAGTCGTCTCGCCGGCGGATTTGCTTCGTGACGGGGACGCGCGCCGAATTCGGGCTGATGGAATCGGCGCTGAAAGCGATTCGGCGCAGCCGCCGCCTGCATCTGCAAATCATCGTGACCGGGATGCACCTGGACCCGGGGCGCGGGCGGACGATGGGCCGAATCGCGGCGGAAGGCTGGCATATCGACGCGGTGGTTCCGTGGCGCGGCGCGACGAGGGCCGTGGCGACGGGAGAAGCAGTCGCGGGATTGGCTCGGGCGTTCGCCCGGCTCAAGCCGGATGTCGTGCTGGTTGTGGGAGACCGGGTCGAGGCGATGGCGGCAGCCATGGCGGCGCACTTGTGCGACATCGCCGTGGCCCATGTCCATGGCGGGGACCGGGCCCTGGGCCAGATGGATGATGCCCTTCGCCACGCCATCACCAAATTGGCCCACCTGCACTTTCCGGCCACGGCCCAGAGCGCGCGGCGACTGGAAAAAATGGGGGAAGAGCGATGGCGCATCCATCGCGTCGGTTCGCCGGGCCTTGATGGGATTCACCGCCTGGCCGCCCCGCCGCCGCTGAGTCGCAGGCAATTCCCGGGAATCAAACCGCGGCGATTCGCACTGCTGGTGCTGCATCCGATCGAGGCGGACGAATCGGCTGAGTTTCGGCGGGCGAGGATTGTGCTGAATGGGATTTCGAGCCTGGGGCTGGAGCGAATCGTCGTCATCTATCCGAATAACGATCCGGGGTCCGGTGGAATCGCCCGTTGCTGGGAGATGGCGGCGGGAAGCGGGCGGCTGATCGTTCGGCGGGATGTGCCGCGGGCGGTGTTTCTCGGGCTCTTGAGGGATGCGGCCATGCTCGTGGGGAACAGTTCCAGCGGAATCATCGAGGCGGCGAGTTTTCGGACGCCCGTCATTGACGTTGGCCCGCGGCAGCTTGGTCGCCAGAGGTGTGAAGATGTGCGGAATGTGCCGTATCGGCAATCTTCGATTGCCCGCGCCGCGGAGCGGATATTCAACTCCGGCCGGCCGCGGCGCGGCAAATGCCCGAGTCCGTATCAAGCAAAGGACGCCGGCGGCAGGATCGCGAAGGTCCTTCAGGAGCTGACGATCGACCGGCGGCTGCTCCGAAAGATGATTAGTTATTAGTTGCCCACCTTTGTAATCCATGCGACGTTACCGCTAAAGATCGCGGCCATTTCCAACGATATTTTTGAGTATGCCGACGGCCACAGCGACGGATCCGCGCACCCTTGCGCGATGCGATAATGGGCGTAACCGCCCTGGCGACGCTGCCGGAGGTCACGGCGCAAATCATCGCGATGGTGGAGGATCCGCGCAGCTCGGCGGGGAAGCTGCATAAGATCATCGCTCATGATCCCTCGCTGTCGTCGCGGATCCTGAAGGTCATCAACAGCGCGTTTTACGGGATGTCGGGGCAGGTCGGGAGCGTCGAACGCGCCATCGTGCTCCTCGGCCTGAATGCCGTGAAGAACCTGGCGGTTTCGGCCAGCCTCGGGCCGCTGTTCCGCGGCGTGAAATTGGGCGAGGGATTCACCGCCAGGGATTTATGGACGCACTGCATCGCCGTCGGCGTGACGGTGCGCCAACTGGCCCTGCGCCTGAAGATGCCAAACGCGGACGAAGCGTTCGTGGCTGGTTTGATACACGACGTGGGGGTCCTGGTGGAATTACAAATCTGGCCGCAGAAGCTGCAAGACATCTGCAGGATTTCCAAAACCAGTCCGGACTTCTGCCAGACCGAACGGCAAATCCTGGGCGTGGACCACGCGACGCTGGGGCAGGCCCTGACCGATCAATGGCATTTCCCGCAACACTGCCGGGATGCGGCCCAGTTCCATCACAATCCCTCGGGTCTGGCCGAGGGAGATCGGAAGATTGTTGAACTCGTCTACGTTGCCGATACGCTTTGCTGCCAATTCGGGCCGGGGTTTAACCTGACGGCCGCGGGGCAACAACTGGATCCGATCGTGCTGTCCAGTTTGGGGATTGGGAATGGCGAGGTTGAGGATTTGAAGAGCCGGATGGCTGAGAATATTCAAAACGCGATGGCGGTGTTTGCGTAGCGACGCGTTCCCCTTCGGGTCGCGGCTAAACTTTGGAAAACGCCGGGACTTATCTGGTTTTCGTGAAGCGCGCGTTGGCGGTTTTCCAATTGATGACGTTCCAAAAGGCCGCGATGTACTCGGGACGGCGATTCTGGTATTTCAAGTAATAGGCGTGCTCCCAGACGTCCAGGCCGATGACCGGCAGCGCCCCGTCCATGAGCGGGCTGTCCTGGTTGGCCGTGGAGATGATTTCCAGCTTGCCGCCCTTTTTGACCAGCCATGCCCAACCGGACCCGAATCTGCCGGTGGCGGCGGCGGTGAATTTCTCCTTGAACTGATCGAATGAGCCGAATGCGTTGCCGATGGCGGTGCCGAGCTGCCCGACGGGCGTGGGGCCGGGCTTTCCCGCGGGGTTGAGGATATCCCAGAAAAAAGTGTGGTTGTGATGCCCGCCGGCGTTGTTCCGAACCGGGGTTTTGATCGCCTCGGGGACGATCGCCACCGTATTGGCCAGAAGCTCTTCGAGCGATTTCCCGGCAAGCTGGGGGGCCTGCTCTAGGGCTTTATTCAGGTTGTTGACGTAGCCCGCATGGTGCTTGCCGTGGTGGATTTCCATCGTCAACCTGTCGATGTGGGGTTCCAGGGCATCGGATGGAAACGGCAACGGGGGAAGAGTGAATGGCATGAGAGGCTCCTTCAAAGCCAAACAGTAGCCCAGCGGCAAAAGCCCGTCAACCCATGTAATGATAAAGGGTTGCCGATATTAACGGCGCAATCGCATATCCGTGTCAATTCATGACTTACAAGTTTTAATTCCAGATCGGCCGCGGGGACGTCCGAATAATTATGAGGCCATGTCATATCCGTGCCTATGGCAAGCCCTAGGCAGCGGGTAACTTTGACGGGGCACTGCCGTAGCCTTAGACTATGGCGTAAGGGTTTTTATGATTGTTGACTGTCACACGCACATTTGGCAATCGGCGGAGCAGCTTGGTCGGCTGGACCTGGGGGATTTGCCCCGATCCGGGCAGAAGCGGCCGCCCCGCTTACGCGCCGGGATCCAAGCCGACTTGGCGTTCGGTGCCCGCGGCCGATCCCGACCACCATTGGGCCGAGTCGTCGCTCGTGGACAAGTCCATCGTGCTGGGCTTCAAAAGCAAATACCTTCAGGCGGAGATTCCCAATTCCTACGTTGCGGAATACGTCAGCCGGTTTCCGCAGAAATTGATCGGCTTTGCCGGGATCGATCCGACGGAAGGATCGGCCCTGGACGAGCTTCGCGCGGCTCGGTGCATTTGCAGCTTCGGGGGATCACGCTTTCGCCCGCCAACCAGGATTTCCATCCCTGCGACTCCAGGGCCATGCGCGTGTACGCGGAGGCGGAAAGGCTCAACATGCCGATCCTGCTGCATCCCGTCGGTCAACTCACCGAGCAGAGCAAGCTGGAATTCGCCCGGCCGTATCTTTTTGACGAGGTGCTGCGAACGTTTCCGGGGCTGCGGATCATTTTCGCACAGGTTGGCCAGCCCTGGCTCGAAGAGACGATCTGCCTGCTGGGCAAACACCAGAATGCTTATGCGGACGTGAGCGGCCTGCTCTCGCGGGCCTGGCAGGCGTACAACGCGCTGGTGGCGGCACATGAATCACAAGTCATCGATAAGCTGTTATTTGGAAGTGATTTTCCCTACACCTCGGTGACGGATTGCATCGAGGCGTTGTACAGCATCAATCAGTTGACGCAGGGAACGAATCTGCCGGTCGTCCCCCGGGAGGCGTTGCGCGGAATTGTCGAGCGCGATGCGCTGGCCCTGCTGGGAATCGTGTGATGGAGGCTTGCCGGTGCGGCGAGGGAATTTCTTGCGGTGGACGATCCTCCTGCCGGCCCTTCTCGTCATTTCGGCATATGTTGCCGGCTGTTCGTCCGACGACGGTACCTTGCGCCTGGCGAGCATGGATGGCCGGCGCGAATTCTCCCAGAATTTCACCCAGGCCTACATCGCGCGAGACCCCTCGGGCGATGCCGACGTGGTGTTGGTGCAGGACGAGATTCAGCCGAGCCATCCCGATCCCACCAAGCCGCTGGTTCCCGACCGCTGGCGGACGCCGCGGCAATTGGTTCACATTCGCATTTTCTGGATGCCGATGAGCGGCGTGAAGCCGGACCATCCCGCCAACACCAATGCTTCGATTCATTGGTGTCTGGTCTGTAACGACAGCTACTCACCCGGCGTGGTGGAATACCGGGGTTCGGGGCTGGTGGAAGTGGACGATTCCTCGGACGGCGCGACGGTGACGATCCGCAAGGCCTGGATGAAGGTGGGACGCCGCCATGGGCAACTGGTCGATCCGCTGGGACCGTCGATTCTGCAAGGATCATTTCACGCCCTTGGCGATGCGGGAATGGTGAAGTCGATCATTGCCGAGATCAAAGCCGCCGGGGCGAACGAACAGGCACAGGCGACTATCATGCCGGCGGAGCCGAAGAATCTGGCTGCGAATCCGGGGAACTGAATCATCGGGGAAAATTCAAGACCGATTAAATTCGGTCCCGAGTTAAGTCGGGATTCACCGCCCGCTTCGCTAGAGATCGCGGAGGACGCTGAGAAAAACGGGAGAAGATTTTTCGCCACAGATGAAAATCAGATGGACACAGATAAGAAATGCGCATTGCATTTGGATTTCATCTGTGTGCATCTGATTTTCATCTGTGGCAAATAAATATTTCTCTGCGTCTTCCTCAGCGTCCTCCGCGATCTCTAGCGAAGCGGGCGGTTAAAGATCCCCGTTAAGTGGGCAAGGCGCTGGGCGGCGTCTTTATACTGGGGCGACAGTTGCACGGTTTTTTCGAGCTCCAAGCGGGCATCGTTCCAGTCCTGCCGCTGCTGAAAGAGCACGCCCAGAAAATAGTGCGGTTCGGGATCGCCCGGATCGGCGGCGATTGCCGCCTCGAAATCCGATTGGGCGGCCTTCCCATCCCCGCGCCGGCGCGCAGGTTTCCGCGTTCGACATACAAATCGGCCGCGATTTCCGGGTGTTTCGGCAACGACCGCGTGTACAAATCCTCCGCGGCCTGGGGATTGCCCATTTCGTCGTATGATTGGCCCAGGGCAAATATCGAGTGAGTGGCCGTCGGGTCCTGGGCGATGACGATCTGGAATTGCTCGGCGGCCTGTGCGGCGGCGGCAACGGCCACCGGCGATCCACGCGGAAAATCGATGCTGCGCTGGGCCCAGGCCTCGCCGAGATTGCCGTGGGCGCGGGTGTTGTTCGGACGCTTGGCAACGCTGTCTTGCCAGATGCCGACGGCCGTCGAATATTGATCGTTTCGGATAAACGTTAGCCGAGCGAAGCAGAGGACGATCGCGCATCCGGCGAGGGCGGCGGGAAAACGGGCCCATTTCCAACGCGATAGCAGCATCCATCCCCCAACGACCACAAAAACCACCACGGCCACCAACGGGAGATACATCCGCTGCTCGGCGGCGGCTTCCTGCATGATCGGAAGAAAGCTGGACGTGGGGGCGAGGATCAGAAAGAACCAGGCGCCGAGAAAACCGAGCCATGGCTTGATCCATAGCGCAAAAAGGCTTGCCGCCGCCAGGGCCAGGACCAGCCATCCCTGCCAGGACACGTCGGACCAGCGCCGAGCGATGGGCCAATCGTAATAGTCCAGAACCAAATCGTTCGGCCAAAACGCCAGACGAAGGTAGTGGCCGATGACGTTCGATTCGGTGCGCGCGTAGTCGAGCGTGGAGATGCCGAGGTGATACCCAACCATCGTCTCGCGCTGGCCGGTGTGCAGGGACAGGAGAATCAAAACCCAGCTCGCGGCCATGCCGGCATAGATCATCCATCGAAGTTTCAAAGCGGCTTTGAACGATCCGGCGAGAAATGTCCGGTCATAGAGAATGGCCAGGATGGGGGCGACGGCGACGATCTCCTTGCTGCCCATGCCCAGGGCGCAGGCGAGAATTGCCGCGACCCCCCACCACCGCTTAAATGCAAGTTCGTGATTCCGGGACTGCAACCCAATGTTTAGCGCTCGCTTGCGACGCGCGTTCTTCTCGAAGTCCCAGAATCGCGCTCGCCCATTTAGCGCGCCCCTCGGCCGCGCGAATCACGCAATAAATCGCGGCCAGGAAGAAGAGGCTTGCCAGCGATTCGCAGCGCTGGCAGAGGTAAGTGACCGCCTGCGTGCCCAGCGGATGAGCGATCCATATCGCCGCGATCAGCCCGGACAGCGCCGTCGCCGACGCGGCGAAGCGATCGCGTCGCAGCAGCGTTCGGCGAACGACCGCGTACAGCAGCAACGCTGCCAGGAGATGGATCAGCAAATTGGCGACGTGGTAAGGCACGACATCGAGGCGGGAAATCGCGTAGTTGAGGGCGAATGAAAATATGACCACGGGACGGCCGGAGATCGCGGTTGGACCGTCGGAGGGGAGTTTGTATGGAATCAGGCTGCGGATTTGAGGATTGCGCTGGATCGCGACCGCGTCGTCGAAGATGAACGGGCCGGTGAAGCTGTTGGAGTAAGCCAGCACGCCGACGACGATCACGAGCCAGGGAGCGAACCATCGCGCTGAATCGGAATTGGAGCGGCTCACGGGGAGTCTCCGCTCGGGCGAGTGGCGCTGGGACCCGTGGCCGCCTGGAAATCCGCTTCGGCGCCGGCGAGATCGCCGCGGCTGGCCCGCAGCCGGCCGCGCTCGGCGTGGGCCTCGCGCGAAAAGGCCGGGAAATTCTGGATTTCGCGAGTGTAGAAATTCTCGGCCCTCTTTGTGTTTCCGGATTCTTCCCAGGCGCGGCCGAGTTCGCGGGCGGCGGCGTAATAATCCGGGGCCAGGGCCAGCGCGGCATGAAACTCAACCGCCGCGGCGGCGGGATCGCCCCGGCCCATCAGCGCAAAACCGAGATTGAAATGGGCCCGCGGGTTCAGCGGACGCTGCGCGACGTTGTCCGCCCAGATGATTTGCGGATTCTGATATTCGGCATTGCGCAAGAACGTGCGTGCGGCCAGGATCGCGACCAGCACCATGGCAACGACCGGACCGGCGAATCGAACTGCCCCGAAGCGGGCGAGGATTGTCCATCCGCCAATCACCCCCAGCGCGATCGGCGCGATCAGCGGAAGATACATTCGTTGCTCCGCGGCGATTTCCGTGAAGATGGGGACCACGCTGGACGACGGGGCGAGAATCAGGAAGAACCACGCCCCCAGAAATCCCAGCCAGGGCTTGAGCCAAAACGCGGCGGCGAGAAAGAGGACGCACATGGCGACAATCCAGCCGCCGGATCCGACCTCTGTCCAATGCCGGGCAATTGGCCAATCGTAGTAATCCAGCGCCAGCTTTCGCGGCCAGACGGCCAGGAAACAATAATGCGCGATCACCGCCAGTTGGGTGCGGGCGTAATCCATCGGGGAAATATTCCGGCCGAATCCGACCGAGGAACTGCGAGCGCCGCTGAGGACAATGGCGGCGAGAATGGCCCAGGTTGCCGCGAGGCCGGCGTACAGCGAGGCGCGTTTTTTGATTGCGGCGGCGAAGGAGCCGCAGAGGAAAGTCCGATCGTACAGCAGCGCCACCAGCGGTGCGGTTGCCATGGATTCCTTGCTCGCCATGCCCAGGGCGCACGCCGAGATGGCCGCAAGTTTCCAGCGCAACCGCGGCGTCTCGGCGTCGCGAACAAGCGAGTAAATCACCGCAAGATAGAATAGCGCGGCGAGGGATTCGGCTCGCTGCACGATGTAGGTGACGGCCTGCGTATTCAGCGGATGCACCAGCCAGATGGCGGTGACGGCGCCCGCCAGCCAGGGACCCGAAGTCTCAAACCGATCGCCCCAGAATTGGCGGCGAGAAAGATTTCGGCAAACGATGCCGAATAAAAACGCTCCGCAAGCGAGGTGAATCAGAAGATTCGTGGCGTGGTATGTCTCGACGTGCATTCGGCCGATCGCCTCATCGGCTGCGAAGCTGAGCGACAGCACGGGCCGGCCGGAAAGCGTCGTGGGAATCGGTTGGCCGGAATCACGCAGATTTCGGTTGACGTGCGGATTGTTCAGGATGGCGTCGATGTCATCGAAGATGAACGGGCCGCGGAAGCTGTTGCAGTACGCGGCGATTCCGCACAGCAGCGCCAAAACCAGCGGCGCCGCCCGCCAACGCGGTGGGCTCTTCGACTCGGCCATCGAATTCATCTCATCGGCAGGAGATGGCGGAGTCAAGTTGAGAGAAGGAACGCAATTGTCGCTTGCCGCGATTCCAATTGCCTATTGCCTAGTGCCTATTGAGGGGAGGCGCAGACCAAATAGGCAATAGGCAATTGGCAATAGGCAATCGCTCCTCGGTTGCATTTCCATTCTCTTGGTGGCGAACTTAGAATTTACGACATGCTGCAAGATTCGGAACTCGCGCGGCGAATCGACGGCAAAATCCAGATCAGGCCGGGCGGGCTGCGCTTGCGCTGGGAGCTCAACGAGTTGGTGACGGCCGACGGGCATACGGCGCGGGGGACGTTCACCGCCGCGGTTCGCGCGCTCCCGGAGTCCAACGAGCTGAAAATGCTGGAAGAGGCGCTCTTGACCGGCGAGCCGGTGGTGCGCGGGGCCGACGTTCGTGATGCTCTTCGCGGGGACCATTTCGACGGCAGCGCGAAAATACGCCAGCCAGTGCGAGGCTGAAGCGCTGGTCGGCGAGCAGGGACGGCGGGAAATGCTCGTGGCCGTGGTTGAAGCGGCCCGAGCGGCGGCGTTCGCCTGCGGCGTCGAGGTGATTCCGCCGGTAGAGGTCGATCTGGATTGCCCGACGCTCAAGAGACAGCAGATCGAGGCGATGCAAAGGCAGGCGGAGCAGCGGCGGGCGGCGGATCAGGTCGATCATCTGCGCCGCTCGGCGGAACTGTTCAGCCAGTTCGAGGCGATTCGCGCTTCCACGCCCGGATTCTCGCCGGGACAGGTGCTGAGTCGGATGGGGTTGGCGGATCAGGCGGACGTTTTTCGGGCGACCCTCGCGGCGTCGGCGCTCACGGCGGGAGGAGCGAGGCTGTGGGCCGTGGCCGGGCCCCATCTCGTGCGGATTGACGGGGATGAATCGCCGCGCGCGGAACTGATTCAGGTCCCCGGCGATCTGGGTCCGCTGCGCAGCGTGCGCGGCGATGGATTCGGGGGCTTGCTGCTGGGTTGCCGGACGGGCGTCCTGCGGCTGAATCCTGAATCGCCGGCCGATGCGCGACGATATCACGATCCCGGCGTGACGAGCCAATTGGGGTTCAATTGCGCGATCGTACGGGATGGACGGATTTGGGCGGCGCACGGGGAGGCGGGATTGGTTTGCTGGGATGAGAACGAGCCGGAGAATCCGCGAAAATCGGTTCGTCCCGAATCCGGCCCGATCGCGGATTTTGCGCCGCGAATCTACTTTGGGCGGGATCGGATCGCCTGGTTTTCAGCACCGGGCCGCGGATGTTCTCCATCGGCCAGGACGGATCGCCGACGCCGATTGAAGACGCGGCCGATGCGGATGTCATCGCGATTGTCTCGCGGCCGGGGTGGATCATCACGGCGCACGCCGACGGGGAGATGCGCTTCTGGTCGGCCGATGATTTGAAGCTGGATGGCCGGCAGCATCGCGCCGGTCGGGTCGGGGCGGCGGCGGCCCTGCCGTGGCTGGGCGATGCGCGGGTATTGCTGGCAACGCAGGACGGGCCGGTGATTTGCGTTGGAATGGATGATGAGCTGATTACGCAATATGTCAGCCCGTATCGGGGAATGCGGATGGTGGCCGGGGCGGCCGACATCGTTGCCGGCGTTTCGGCGGATCGGCAGCGCGTGGTTCTGTGGCATACCTGGGATGGGCGAAAACCGTTTGCGGATTTGCACGTTTACGGTCCGGCGAAGCATCGGGTGGCGGACATTGCGTTTGGGTGATGGGGATTTGCGTCGAATTTCCAAAGAACGCGCTCCCCTTCGGGTCGCGGCTAAACTAATAAGGAACCGTGCTTCAGGGACAGTTCAAACATATTTAGCGGCGGTGCGAAGCACCGCGGGTTACGCCCGTGTCCCGGAATCGCGGTCGCCCATTTAGGGCTTGACTTGGCTCGGGATGCGGGGCAAAAATATGCTGCCGTGGTGAAAGTCAATTTCCGGCTCATCTTTACGGTGGCGGCCATCGGCATAGTGCTTTTCGTGGCGGTGTGTGCCGTTGGAATCGGGTACATGGTCGCGGCGAGCCATGCGATCGGGCATTTCGCCCCGATCGGCGATCCCACTAATTTCAAGCATAAATAGATCCGTTCTTCGGCGATTTTTTGTGGCCGGCGTCTTGACCTGGGGCGAAATGGATCGTAATTTCGCTTTCGACAATTCGACAATGGTTTTCCGAAAGGATGGTCAAGGATGGCCAAGGGGAAACGCACGGTTGCGCTGTTTGAAGTAATCAACAAAGACAAGCGAATGGAGCCCAACGCACCGGCTGCGATAAAGCCGGCGAAGAGCTTTTCGCGAGCCATGGCCGCTCAGGCTGTGGATCTCTGGCGACGCAAAAGGGCCGATCCGGAGACTCTGGGTCCTCCGCTGGCCAGAGGCGATGGGATGCTGATGCCACGGCTGAGGGCGATGTGGCAGAGGTGGAGTGTGCGCATGCTGGCAGCGGGCGGAACTGCGCGGCGGTGGATGGACCGGCAGTTGGGGGCGCTGATCGGCTCAGGGGCCGCCGTTGCCGTCATCGGCGCCATGCTGCTCGCGCGGCATTTCTCGACGCGGCCGGCTCCGAGTCTTTCCATTGAACAGCAGCTTCGCAACGGCCCGGCGCATCCGGCAGTGCTGCTCGCACCCGGCGAAAACACGGCGGGCAGCGCCTTCTCGCCGGAGTTGGCCGCGGACGTGATCCAGGCGAAAGCCGGCGTTGTTCCCGACGCCGTCGCCAAACCCGGGGCGCGGATCGTCAACGTGCATTACCTGCTGATTCAGAGTTATGCCGACGAAAGGACGGCCGACGAGGCCCGCGATTTTCTCAATCAGAACGGGATCGCCTGCACGATCGAGCGCGGGGTGAAGGGATGGAGGATGGATTTCTACCAGGTAATCGGGTTGCAGGGCTTCGCGCATCCCAGCGGGGCGGAATATGTCGCCTATCGACAGCGGATCAGAGAATTGGGAGCAAAGTTTTCGCCGAATGTGCGCAGTTACAAGCATTTTCAGCCGCAGGCGATCAAGTGGTGAGCGGCGGCCGGGGCAATCGCATGTTTCCCCTCGTCCTGTCCCGCTCCTGCGATTACCGCAAATGTATCGGCCAATCCGGCGGGCTTTTCAGTTCCACGGTTTGATTTAACCGCGGAGTTCACGGAGATCGCTGAGACAAACGCGGAGAAGAAAGTCGAAGATGATTTGTTCTCATTTTTTCTCAGCGATCTCTGCGTGCTCCGCGGTTAAAGTTTGGATCGAGAAGACGATGAACCGTGGGATTGCTGGGGAGCGGGGATAAGCGCGTCTAAATGCGATTGCCCTGGAGGGGCGGCTTTTTCGCCGGCCCAGGGCGCGAAGCTGGGCGACTTCCCTGCTCGTGAGATGACGGAATTGCCCGGGGGATAGTCCATGGAGACTGAGCGAACCCATCCGCACGCGCGTGAGGTCGCGGAGCTTGTGTCCCATCTTGGCCAGCATTTGGGGAATTTGCCGGTTGCGCACTTCGCGCAGGGTGATGTCCAGGACGGTGGCGGTGTGGGATCGGGTGACGATTTTCAGATGGCTGGGCGCGGATTTGACCCCCCCGCCGCCGCGGGGGTCGGCGAGCCAAATTCCCTTGCCCAAGGCTTCCAGGGTGCGGCCGTCAACGAATCCCTCCACGACGGCGCGATAGGTCTTGGCCACGCCGAAGCGGGCATGGGTCAGCCGATGGGTCAATTCGCCGTCGTTGGTGAGCAGGAGAAGTCCCTTGGAATCGGCGTCGAGTCGTCCCACGGGATAGACGCGGCCGGGCAGGTTCGGGGGAAGCAGGTCGATGGCGCGGGTTTGTTCGCCCTGGGCGACGTTGGTGGCGTAAACGTTCTTGGGTTTGTTGAGCAGGATGTAGATTCGCGGCCCGCCCCGATCGCCGCCGAGATTGACGGCCTCGCCATCGACTTCAATCTTGTCCGTGGCAGGATCGATCAGAATGGGCAGATCGACGACGATTTTGCCGTTGAGGGCGACGCGGCGCTGGCGGATCATTTCCTCGACGTTGCGCCGGGACGCGACGCCGGCATTGGCGAGGATTTTTTGGATTCGCTGCTTCAAGTCGTGGTCCGGGTCGTGCTCCGGCGGCGATTCAAGGACGCTTCTCCCCTTCGGGTCGCGGCTAAGAGGCTGTTTCAAAACCCAGAGTTTTGTTTATGATGACGCCTGACCATTCTATCGCAAGGAGGCGATGTCATGGTAGTGGAACTGCTTCCCGACGAACTTTGGAACCAAGTACAGCCGCTGTTGCCGGCACACCGCATATCGAGCAAGGGCGGACGCCCACCCACCGACGACCGGCTATGTCTGCGTGCGTTGATCTTCATTCTTCGCAGCGGCATGGCGTACAACCTGCTACCGAGCGAGGTCTTCGGCGTCAGCGGCGTCACCGCTTGGCGACGCTTGCGCGACTGGACCGGTGCCGGCATCTGGCAACAGTTGCACCAACTCCCGCTCAATCGGCTGGGGCGTCTCGGCGAAATCGACATGCGTCGAGCCGTGGTCGACTGCGGATCCGCTATGAAAAGACCCCGGCGCATTGGCAGGCCTACAACGACCTGGCCGCGTGTATGATTTGCTTCCGACGGCTTCATAAATTATCTACGGTTTTGAAATAGCGTCTTAACTGGATGCGGGTTCGACAATCGGGCGCGATTATCTAGGATGCTGGCAATGAATGTGGACGTTTCCAATATACGCATCGAAAAGAAAGCGCCGGAGAGCGAAACGGTTGACGTGATGGGCGGCTTTGCGCGCTGGGAAGTGAAGGTGCACGATCACGGACTCGTCGCCTTGTGCGATGTCATGCCCCGGTTGGCTCCGCTTGGCAAGACGGCGGATTTCGCCATCGTACAGGCGGCTCGCGTCTCCTACGGTCATGGAACCAAGCAAGTCAATGAAGACCGGGGACTCATCCGTTATCTGGCGCGCCATCGCCATACCACGCCGTTTGAAATGGTCGAATTCAAATTCCATCACGTGATGCCGATCTTCGTGGCGCGGCAATGGATTCGGCATCGGACCGCCAACGTCAACGAGTATTCCGCGCGATATTCCGTCGTAAAGGACCGGTTTTACAAGCCGACCATCCAGAGCGTGCGCAAGCAAAGCACGCTGAATCGCCAGGGCGGGGAGGAATTCATCGACGAGATGACCGCCCGGGAGTTTTGCGATTATCTGGATAGGGCCGTGGCGCTATACGGCGATTATGAGAAGCTGCTGGAAAGAGGCGTCTCGCGGGAGCTGGCGCGGATCGGATTGCCGCTGAACGCTTATACCGAGTGGTATTGGAAGTGCGATCTGCACAACGTGCTGCATTTTTTGTCGTTGCGCATGGACGCCCACGCCCAGCAGGAGATTCGCGATTATGCCACGGCCATGTTCGCGCTCATCCAGCCGATCGTGCCGATCGCCGCCGAGGCGTTTTTGGATTATCAGCTTGGCGCGATGCAGCTTTCGCGCCTGGAAATCGAGGCGATCAAATCGGGCCAGGCCTTGGCGACCGAGAACAAACGCGAGATCGCGGAGTGGGATGAAAAGAAGAAGGAATTGGGGAGGTAAGAGTTTTGGCGGGAGACGCCGATGCCGATGGATAACGATAACCAGGACGTATGGCGAATATTCCGGATCATGGCGGAATTCGTCGAGGGGTTCGAGGCCATGTCCAAGGTGGGCAAGGCCGTCTCCATCTTCGGCAGCGCCCGGGCCAAGCCGGGGAGTGAATACTACAAGGCGGCCGAGGAAACCGGACGGCTCCTGGCCAAGGCGGGGTACGCGGTCATCACCGGCGGCGGGCCGGGGATCATGGAGTCGGCCAACAAGGGGGCCTTCGAGAGCGGCGGGACCAGCGTCGGGTTGAACATCTCCCTGCCCCAGGAGCAGGAGAGCAATCGCTATCTCAACATCGCCATGGATTTTCACTATTTCTACGCCCGCAAGGTGATGTTCGTGAAATATGCCTCGGCCTTCGTTTGCTTTCCGGGCGGCTATGGAACGCTGGATGAATGTTTCGAGACCCTGACGCTGATTCAGACGCTGAAGATCGAAGCGTTTCCGGTGGTTCTGTTCGGGACGCGGTATTGGACGGGTCTGGTGGAATGGATGCGAAAGCAGCTTTCCCACCAGTTTATCGATCCCGAGGACATGGATATTTTCCGCATCGTCGATCGCCCGCGGGACGTGGTGGCGATCGTTGAGGAAAGCCAGCAAAACCGCTGGTGGCATCCGCGAAACGGGAAACTGGAACGCCTCGCGGCGGCGGCCAATCACCAGGGACCGATGCCGCCCGCCGAATCGAAATCCTCGGGTGAAGGAACCCGATACGGCGTGCGGCCAAAACAGGCCAAGAAAAAGCATGCGGCGGCCGGCAGAAAACCGCCGGAGTGAAGACGGACGCCCAATGCCAAACCGGGCCAATTTACAAATGACAAATGACAAATGACGAAGGACAAGATTTTCATTCGGCCTTGATCGTTTGACGTACCGCAGGCCCATCCTTACCATCGTTTGCCCGGCTCTCGGCGGCGGTTTTTGATCGAAATAGGCCCCGGCCATTGCCGGACGAGGAACGTTCGGCATGTTCGCCATCGTCAGCGATATTCACGCCAATCTTGAGGCATTCACGGTGGTCCTCGCCGAAATCGACCGCCGGGGGATTCAACACGTTGTTTGTCTCGGCGATATCGTCGGGTACGGGCCCAATCCGATGGAATGCCTGGACCTCGTCGCCAGCCGATGCCGCGCGGCATTGATGGGGAACCACGATTTTGCCGTCTTTTATGAGCCGTTCAATTTCAACCAGGGCGCCGAGCAGGCGTGCTACTGGACCCGCGAATGTTTCGAGCGCGATCCGGATCCGCAGCGCCGGGCGAATCGATGGAAATTTCTGGGCAATTTGCCGGTGCGCCTGCGGACCAACGACTTCGTGGCCGTGCACGCTTCCCGCGCCGCCCGATAAACGAGTACATCTTCCCCGACGACATTTACACCAATCCCGGGAAATTCGTCAGCATTTTCGAGCGATTCGAGCGGCTTTGCTTTGTCGGCCACACGCACGTGCCGGGGATTTTTCTGGAGGGGCCGGACTTTTACAGCCCCGATGAATTGGATTACAAATTCGATTTGACCGACGAGAAGGCGATCATCAACGTGGGGTCGGTCGGCCAGCCGCGCGACCGCGATCCCCGAACCAGTTTTGTCGTCGTGACCGATACGCAGATTGAGTTTGTGCGACTGGTCTACGACGTGGATACGACCGTCAAAAAAGTTGAGGCAATACCCGAACTGGACAATTTTTTGGGAAGCCGGTTGTTGGATGGGAGATGATCTCCCGCGAGGGGTCGGAAGAAAAAGAATTTCATGGACAACAAGAAGACAGTCTTAGGGATGGCATTGGTGTTTTTGCTCTGCATGGGCTACTGGTTTTTTCTCGTCCGCTACGTTTATCCAAAGCATCCGGAATGGGATTTCGCCGGCACGCTGAATCAAACGACCCAAACGCAGAATTCGGGGGCCGGCGCGACAACGGAGCCGGCCAGTACAGCGGCATCCACCAGGCCGTCGATCGGCGCGGCGCCGGAATCAACGCTGCTCGTCGCCGCGACCCAGCCGGCGGGAGCGCCGACGACCCTCGGTTCCGATCGGGCCGGCGATGGCCAATTCGCTCTGGGCATGCAGATCGACGCGCGTGGGGCCGCCTTGGATGCCGTCACCCTCAACTCCTACAAGGATGTCGATGCCAAGGGCCTTTACAGCTTTCAGCAGCCCTATTCCGATGCGGATGATCGGCCCCTGGCGACGCGCAGCGTTGTCATCGACGGGCAGAGCGTGGACGTGAGCGCCGTCAATTGGCGGCTGGAGCCGGGATCGACGAAGACGACCGCGACGTATGGCGTGGACATCGCCGGGGCCAATCACGCGATTCTGTTGCACGTCAGCAAGACGTACCAGGTGCAGCCGCGAGGTCCGGAGAAGAATCGGGACAATACCGCCGCGGGTTACGAAGCGACCGTCACCTATCACCTGCAAAACGCGACCACCAGGCCGCTGAACGACGTTCGCCTGGAATTCGACGGCCCAACGATGCCGCCGCGCGAAATGGAGCGGACGGACGATCGCCAGATCATCGCCGGGTACGACAAGGGCAACAACGCCGTTGACGTCACGCGAGATTATCTCGCCGAATTCAAGCCGGGGACGGAGCAGAAGGACCTCTCGCAATACAAGGGGAACAAACTTCTGTGGGGGGGCGCATCCAGCAATTATTTCGGCGCGATCGTGCTGGCGGAAAAACAAGGGCAGCTTGAGAAGCTCCAGGCCCGCTGCGTCAACGCCTCGGCCGAGGCGGACGATCGCGAGGTCGTGCTGGATTTCCAGACGGCCGCGCTTTCCTTGCCGGCCGGGTCGTCGCTGGACGTGCCGCTGAAGGTCTTTTTCGGGCCGAAGGAGCGCGATCTTCTCGAAGGCGATTTCTACGGGGAATTTCCCCGGACGTATAATCAGCTTTTGTCCAGTTCCGGCGGCTGCTACGGAATCTGCGCCCTTCCCTGGCTGGTGGACAAGCTGGTCGATCTTCTGCAGCTTTTTCATTTCTTCCTGCGCGACTGGGGGTTGTCGATCATCGCCCTGGTGGTTTTGGTGCGGGCGATCCTGCATCCCATTTCCAAGCACTCCCAGGTTTCCATGCTGCGGCTGCAGAAAATGGGGCCGGAGCTTGAACGGCTGAAAAAGAAATACGCCAACGACAAGGAGGCCTTGGCCAAGGCCCAGATGGAGATGCACAAGGAGATGGGGATCACCCCGTTTCTGGGATGCCTGCCGATGTTCCTGCAGATGCCGATCTGGATCGCGCTCTATACGGCGCTGCAGAACGACATCGTGCTGCGGCAGGCGCCGTTTTTGTGGGGATTGACCTGGATTCACGATCTGGCCCGGCCGGACCGGTTGATTTCCTGGGACCAGCATCCGTTCACGGTTCCGCTGATCGGGATGAAGGTGGTTTCACTGAACGTGCTTCCGCTGGTGGTGGCGGTGGTGATGTTCCTGCAGCAGTTGTTCCAGCCGCAGCCCCCGACCCTCACGCCCGAGCAGGCCTCGCAGCAGAAGATGATGCGGTACATGTCGCTGGCGTTTTCGCTCTTTTTTTACTGGATGCCCAGCGGGCTGAATTTGTACATCCTGACGAGTTCGTCGATCGCCATCGTCGAGAGCAAGCGCATTCGCGAGCACATCAAGCGGCACGAGGAGCTGGAGAAGGCCAACAAAGTGATCGTGGACGTGAAGCCCACGCGGCAGGGGAAGCAGCAGCAGAAGCACGAGCCGTCGTCGCAAGCCCCGAAGAAGCGGGGGATGCGGGGTTGGTGGGCGGAGCTTCAGCAGAAGGCGGAATCGATTCGCCGCGAGGCGGAGAAGAAGAACAAAAGAGGCGGATGAACAATCGTTTAGCCGCCGCGGCCTGTACTGAGCCTGTCGAGGGTGCCTCGCGGCGGAATTCCCGGCCGTCGATTAATCCGAGCGAACTCCATCCCCCGGCGTAGAGAAAAAGAAGACACCGCCGATTTCGGCCGGTGTCTTCCGGAGGGGAGAAAATGCGCCGTCGCCGGCCGCGGGAAGCGGTTGTTTCGCGGGTTACTTGGCGGCAACCGACGCTTCCGATTCGTCGTATCCGTCGATCCGGCGGATGACCTCGATTAGCGACTTCATTTCGCCCGCGACGCTTTCCAGGGCCTGGCCTCCTTTGATCGACTCCTCCACCCGGGTGGCCGGCTCGGTAACGGCGTCAAACCCGTATCCGCCGCTGGCCCCGCGAAGCTGATGGACGAGCTTCTCCAACGCCGCCAGATCGTTGCGCTTCAGCAGATCGTTCATCCTTCTCACCTCGCCGGGAAGCCCTTCGACAAATTCGTGGATAATCCTCTGCATGCGCGGGTCGTCCGCCAGTCGGCTCCTGATCGCACCGGAACCTTCGGCTGTCTGCCGCGGCGGCCCCGATACGGCGACGGCTCCTCTTGCGGCCTCATCGGGCGCCGTCGAGGGAGCATTTCCGAGGTAGCGACTGACCGTTTTCAAGAGCGTCTCCTCTTTTACGGGTTTGCTCAGGTAGTCGTCGCAACCGCAGGCGAGGCATTTGCCGCGGTCTTCGGACATCGCGTACGCCGTGAGGGCAATGATCGGCAATTTCAGTCCCCGGCGGCGCAGCTCGGCGGTGGCGGCGTAACCGTCCACGACCGGCATCTGCATGTCCATCAGGATCAGATCGAACGCTTGCGTCGTCGCCAGATCAATGGCCATCTGCCCATCCTCGGCCCCGAACACCACGGCCCCCGCGTCGCGCAATTGCATGCGCAGGAGCCGCTGGTTGTCCTGTCCATCCTCGGCCAGAAGGATGCGCCCGCAAAGCACGATGTCGTGATGCGACGCCTGGCCCGTTACCACCGGCAACGTCGCTTCGCTCAGGTCTTGCAGCATCTCCACCGCGGCGGACGGCCCGCCGTCGATCCTCACCGTGAACGTGCTTCCGATCCCCACCTCGGACGCGACGCTGATGTCTCCATTCAGCAGCTTGGCCAGCCGCCGGCTGATGGTCAGGCCCAAACCGGTCCCGCCGAACTTCCGGGTGATCGATTCATCGCCCTGGGTAAATGGCCTAAATAGCCGGCTGAGCAGCGCCGGCGCCATGCCGACCCCACTGTCGATCACGTCGATCCGCAGCAAGATATTCGCCGCGCCGCCGGCTTCGTCGCTGACCCGAATGTCGATTTTTCCGCTTCGCGTGAACTTGACGGCGTTGCCGAGCAAGTTGAGGAGGATCTGCCGCAGCCGCATCGGGTCGGTCTGAATCACGCGCGGATCGGGCCTTGGAAGGTGATTCCCAATCCGAGCCCCTTCTCCACGGCCCTTGGCCGCATCAGCGAGATGATTTCCGAGAACAACTCCGGAACGTTGCAGGCGATGCGCTCAACGGTCATCTGCGACGCCTCGATCTTGGACAGGTCGAGGATTTCGTTGATCAGCTCGAGAAGATGAATGGCGTTGCGGCGGATGATCTGCACGCATTCGATCTGCCCGGTTTCGTCCTGGTGGTCGTGCAACAGCATGTCCGCAAATCCCAGGATGGCGCTCATGGGCGTGCGGATTTCATGGCTCATGTTCGCCAGGAACTCGCTCTTGGACCGGTTGGCGGCCTCGGCGTCCTCCTTGGCTTGCGCCAGTTCCTGCTCGGCGCGCTCGCGCGGTGATGTCGCGAATGTTGCACTGAATGACGCTCCGCCTCCCTTCCCGGTACACGTTGCTGACGAACTCGACGTTGATGTGCCGCCCGTCTTTGTGCTGCAGCGGGAGTGTCCTCATAGCGGATGCTGCCCGCCTTTTGCAGCGCCGCCATCGCGGCCTTGGAACTCGCGACATCCTTGAAGACGCCGAGTTCCCACAGCTCCTTTCCCAAAAAGTGTTCGCGGGTGTGGCCAAGCAGATCCAACACGAAGCGATTGACGTCCAGCACCTTCGCGGTCACGCCGTCAAGGATCAGAATGCCGTCGTGGGCCGACTCAAACAGCCGCCGGTAGCGCACTTCCGAAAGCTCCAATTCATGTTCCGCCTTCCGCCGGTTGGTGATGTCATGGAAAACCAGCACAACCCCGACGATGCGCCCGGCCGCGTCCAGGATGGGAGCGGCGCTGTCATCGATCGGCCGCTCGGTTCCGTCACGGGCGATCAGGACCGTGTGGTTCGCCAGACCGGCGATCGCGCCATCGCGGATGGCTTTTACCACGGGATTCTCCACCTCCCGGTTGGTTTGCTCGTTCACGATGTTGAAAACGTCCGTCAGGTGCTTTTGCAGCGCATCGTGCTGGCTCCATCCCGTCAGCTTTTCGGCCGCCGCGTTCATGAACGTAACGCGGCTTTCCGGGTCGGTGACGATCACGGCGTCGCCGATGCTCGCCAGGGTCGTGCGGAACCGGCTGTGCAACTCGCCGACTTCCGCCTCGATGCGTTTCTGTCCCGTGATATCCCGGATGGACAGCAGGATCATTCCATCTTGAGTGCCCTCGCCCGATAGCCGCCGTGCGCTCACCTGCATGGTTCGCCGACCCAGCGACGGGAAATGCTGTTCCATCTCGAGATCGTCACACTCGCCGGCTGTCGTCGGCAGTTCATTCAAATGCGCCAACAAGGTCGGCATGTTCCACTGGCCGTTGCCGAGATCGGCGAGCTTCTTCCCCAGCGTCTGTTCCGGTCCGACCCCCAGCGCGGAGTAGAACGACTTGCTTGCGACCCTGACGCGGAGTTCGGAATCGAGCAGCAACAGTTGCTCCCGCACGGCATGGCTGATCCACTCCGACGGTTCATTGAATTCCGAGCTGGACATGATCTACCTCGAAATGCCGGGCGTCCGTGATCGCCCCATCGCCGCCGGAAAACGACCGATGGCGCAGCCGGCGAGCGATCGCCTGCGCGACGTGCTGCGCCGTGGAGATGCTCGCCCTGATCGGCTTGGCTGATGCCTCGGTTGACAAAGCGAGCGCCAAAAAAAACCGACGCGGTTGAACGCCCCGCGAGGGATTCAATCGCATCGGCTTGCTCTTGGACCGGCGGCCGCCCGGCGCCGCCGGGCCGCCCTTCAGTTCGTCATCCGATGACTACGTCGTCCTCGCGGAGCGTTCCATGTCTCCACCTTACCAACACCTTCGTAGTTTATGATAGACCTCGGACCGCGGAACGCAAGCGGCAAAATGCGAAAAGCAATATTTTACAAATAACGTGGTCGCGCCCCTGATCGCTCAATTGCTCCCGGTTCTGTCCCCTAACCGTCACGGTGAAAGGATCGGCGGCTTCACGGCAATCGGGGCGACTGGATTCGAACCAGCGACCTCTTGACCCCCAGTCAAGCGCGCTAAACCAAACTGCGCCACGCCCCGGAAATTGTGACTTCCGGATCAAGCTACAGCCCTGGTCAGGGTGCGTCAACCTTTAACCCCGCGGCGCACCCGCCTCATCCGCGTCATGCCATGCCTTCCAGCAGTTCCAGCGCGGACCGGATATTTGCAACCATCGGGATCTCCCGGAGCTTGGCGTACCCCGCGTCGGCGACGCCGTGCGCGCCGGGTCCATCTCCGGCCGGAGATAAGAAATGCAACAATCGACAATTCCGGCGTAGTCGCTGAAAACAACCCCGTCCCCGTAAGGATTGCTTTCCGACGATTCCGATATGACGAAACAGCGATTGTTCAACAGGTACGATAGCCGCACCTGCTCCAGTTGCGAGGTATCGAACTGGTGCAGGTTAAGCACGATCTTCGAACGCGCGATGGCTTGGTCGCGTTCACGGCCATACGTCCCGAAAATAACCTCCAGACGCAAACGAGCCGCCAACGCATCGAGCACCATTCCGCGTCGGCGATTGCACGCGCCGTAGAAACAGACGTTGATGTCCTTCACCGGCGCGTGGACGATCCGCTCCAGGCGGCGAGAATGACCCAGGGGAATACATTGCATGTTTCGGCAGCCCTGCGCGGCCAGGAACGACACGTTTCTCAAGGAATAATCCCACACCCACGGCGCGAGCCGTAAGAATTCCAGGTACAACGGGAACTGCGGAGCCAGGCCAATACGTTCGTCCAGAGCTTCCATCTGAAAGACAACGTACCGGCATTTGCTGCGATGGATCGCCTCATACGTCGCTTCATTCAGGAACGCGGTATGCCCGATGACGAGATTGAGCTTCTTGCCGTCGAAATGGTTGGTGGATCGGTGGACTTTCAGGCCGAGTTGCTCAAGACAGTCGATCACCAGCTCGATCACGTCGTCAAAAACCGCGCCATGTTCATTCATGACCGTATGAACAACATTGATCTCAGGGTGGGACATAAGCAGCGGACTCGCATTTCTGCCGGCCGAATCAAGCTACAAACGCCGGCGCGCAACGTCAACGGCCGCGGAGGCTTGCCTTGCCGGCCAAGGCTGATAACTTACGCCTCGCCCGGCTTTAACTTCTCGCGGGACTTGCAGGAATGAAGGTACTCATCATCGGCAGCGGCGGGCGCGAGCATGCGCTGGCCTGGAAATTGGCCGGGTCCACTCGGGTTACCGATCTGTTTTGCGCCGGGGAACCCCGGCATGGCGGAACTCGCCGACTTGCTTCCGCTGCCCGCCACCGATCTGGCTGGAATCGAGAGATTCGTCCGCGTCAACGGCATCGAATTGGTCGTCATCGGGCCGGAAGACCCTCTGGCACTCGGCTTGGCCGATCGGCTGCGCGAGGTGGGGGTGATGGTTTTCGGCCCTTCCAAGGCCGCCGCACAGATCGAATCGGACAAGTGGTTCGCCAAGGAAATCATGCGCCACCAGGCCATTCCCACCGCCGATGCGCGCACCTTCTCCGATCCCCTCGCCGCGGAGGAGTACGTCAAGGGGCGCAACCACCCCATCGTCATCAAGGCCGTCGGCTTGGCCAAGGGCAAGGGCGTCTCCATCAGCCATAACCCGGCCGAATCTCTCCAGGCGATCGACGCGATGATGCGCCAGGGCCGTTTCGGCGAGGCCGGCAAGCGAATCGTCATTGAAGAAAAGCTCTCCGGTCCCGAGTGTTCCGTCCTCGCTTTGGTTGACCATCGAACCATCTACATGCTCGAACCGGCCCAAGACCACAAGCCGGTTGACGACGGCGACACCGGGCCGATGACCGGCGGAATGGGCGCCTATTCCCCAACGCCGGTCCTTTCCTCCGCACTTCTCACCCAGATCGAACGGGATATTTTCGTTCCCGTCGTCGATGGCTTGTTGCGCGAGGGCATCGAATACCAGGGCTGCCTGTACGCCGGCCTCATGCTCACCCCCAACGGCCCGAAGGTTCTCGAATTCAACTGCCGCTTCGGCGATCCCGAGACCCAACCCCTCATAATGCGGCTCAAAACGGATCTGCTGGAAGTCCTTCTGGCCATGGGCGAAGGAAAGCTGGACCAGATCAACCTGGAGTGGGACCGCCGCTGCGCCATCTGCGTGGTGGCCACCAGCAAGGGTTATCCCGGCCGGTACGCCGTCGGCATCCCCATCACCGGCGTCGATGACGCCGACGCCATGCCCGACGTTAAAGTCTTCCACAGCGGCACTCGATTGGACGGCAAGAGGCTGGTCACCGACGGCGGCCGCGTGCTCGGCGTCACCGCTCTCGGCGCCGACATCGCCGATGCCAGACGCCGCGCCTACGCCGCACTGGACAAGATCAAGTTCGACGGAATGCATTTTCGCAAGGACATAGGCTGGCAAGCGCTCAAGAGCTAGAGGAGGCAAACGTGACTCGCATCCGATGGTTCCCCATGCTGTTATTGGCAGTCGCATTCGCCGCCACGGCCCAGGCCAGGGAACCCTTTGTTCAACCGGGCGACATCGACATCAAGTCGATCCTCGGGCCGCCTCCGGCAAACGACTCCGATCAAACCCGCAATGAAATCGATCAATTGCTGCAACTCCAGGCCAAGCGCACCGGCGCCGACGTGGCGCGCATCGAGACCGAATTCAAACTGACTCCCTTCCTTTTTTCCGAGGTCCTGGGTTCCTGGTTCAATCCCGACGATCTACCGGCCACAGGCAAGTTCCTGGTCCAGGTGATGAAAAATGCCGGAAATATCAGCAGCCAGGCCAAGGACATCTTCAAACGCGACCGGCCGTTCACCGTGGATTCGCGCATTCACCCCTGCATGGAAAAGGAGACGACGTTCTCATATCCGAGCGGCCATTCGACTCGCTCGATGGTCCTGGGGCTGACGCTGGCGCGGATGTTTCCCGAGCACGCCGACGCGCTGATCGCCCGCGCCAAGTTGGTCGGGGACGATCGGGCATTGGCGGGCGAGCATTTCCCCGGCGACGTTGAAGCCGGCCGGACGCTCGCCAAGGCCATTTTCCAGCAGATGATGAAAAGCCCGGAATTTCAGGCGGAAATGGAAAAATCCAAGGATGAATGCCTGGCCAAGGAACCGTCAAAGCAGAATTAAGCCGGATTCCAGAAAAGTTTAGCCGCGTCGCTTGCGACGCGCGTGGCTGTTTCAAAACGCCTTGAGCAGCACCCGCACCACACGGCCCAAACCCGAGCGCGCATTGCCGATGAACTGCTGAAAAATCTTGTTGGTCACCTCCATGAATTCCTCCATCCCGGCCAGACGGTCGCGAGTCAGTTGAACCTCCCGTCCGCGCGCCGCCTGCTTGCCGATGGTTTCCTCGTCCAGCATTCGGCGGCATTGGCGGATGGTCTCCAAGACCGGATCCATCTCGCGCCGTTTTCTCTCGGCCGTGATGAGGCTGAACATGTCCCACACGTCCGTGAGGCTCTCGAAGAATTCCCGCCGCTCGCCCAATTTATGCAGCCGGCGCACGATCCCCCAGTCGCACAGCGCCCGGAGCGACATGCTGGAATTTCCGCGGCTGATGTGCAGCCGTTCCATCACGTCGTCCGTGCAAAGCGGCTCCGCCACCACGTACAGCAGGGCATGAATCTCCGCCATCGTCCGGTTGATTCCCCAGGTCTGACCCATCTCCCCCCAGCGGCGGATGAACAGGCCTGCGCGGTCCGCAATTGCGTTGCCACCGCCGGAGAAAGGTTTGAACGAGCCGCTTCGGCAACCGCCATTGCATCCTCCAGTTTCAGAAAATACTGAAAGAATGGTAATTCTGAAATAGACAGAATGCAAAACGCGATCGTTGGCGATCCGACCAAAGGTCACCGGGCTCGCCGCTGCGCCAGCGCAAAAACACCCACGATCACCACCGCCAGAACACAACTCGGCTCCGGCACATCCGCCATCAAACCATTGGCGGCAGCGAAGGCATCAATCGCCACGTAGTCGGCGGCGGGCAGCGTCACGTCGGCTCCGTTAGCGGACTTGCCGAGGTTGTTGACCAAGGCGGTGAAATCATTTCCGGTGACCGAGCCGCTGTACAGGAAGTCACCATCCTCCCAGTTCACCGGCTGCCCGTCCGCCAGGAACGACTTGCCTAGGTTGCCAACCAGGATGGTAAAATCGGTGCCGGTGACCGAGCCGTCGAGATTGGCGTCGCCGAGCAGTGCGTAGGCAACCAATACGCTGTTGGCGGCGACGATTCCGGATTCGGACGCGTCGTTGCCGTCGGCCCAGCCGACTCCGTAGGAACCGTTGGCCTGGGAACTGAAGATCGCGCCGGAGGTGATGTATCCCAGAACGCTTGAATCCACCGTCGCTTGATCGGCGGCGTTGCCATAGTCGATAACGATGTGATTGTTCGTCAGGTTGACGCTGCCTCCGCCGGTGATCGAAAGCGACGAGACCGTTTCGCCGCCGGTGTTCGGGGCCAGTTGCAGCTTGCCGCCGGTGATCGCGACGGCTTGATTGGTGGGCAGCGCCTCCGTTGGCGCCGATGATCAGCGTGCCGCTTGTGACCGTCGTTCCGCCGCGGTAACTGTTCGAGCCGCTGAGCACGACCGTGCCGGCATTCAACGCGCTGGTGGCGGCAAGCGTGATCCCGCCGGCGCCGCTGATGTTTCCGGAGATTGTGAAGACATTGCCCGACTGCGCGACGGCGATCGTCGTATTGGAATTCAGCACCACCGGCGCGGAGATCGTGTGATTCCCGTTATAGTCGTTGATCTGCGCCGCCGAGGCTCCGTTGTCCAGCGTCAGCGACCCACCCGATCCCTGCGCAATCGTGTAGGAATAGGCGCTGCTGAAATTCATGGTCCCCAGGCTTCGGTCTCCATCGAGCGTGATCAGGGTCGGCGCGGAGTTGGTGATGCCGAAACTGGCGGTGTCACCCGCATTGCCCGGAGGATTGAGCGTCCAATCCGTGCCGTTGGACCAACTCCCGCCGCCCGAAGAGGCCCATGTCGCATAGACCTGCGAACTCGAATCCGGCGCGCCGACCGCGAACAGCGTTGCGTTGTTGATCGCGTATGCCGTTCCATCCGGACCGATCTCCGTTGGCGTGTAGGCCTCTCCCAGCCCGCTCGTGATCGTGATCTGCTGCGTCAGAGTGTCCGTCGCCAGGTTCCATCGATAAAGATTCCCGTCCTCGCTGTTGACGATGACCGAATCCGTCGCCGGATCAACCGCCGCGGTGTTGATGCACCATTCATGGACGGCCCCGGGATATTGCTGATCGAAATTCGGGTCCGGCGTCGGGCCCAGGACGCTTTCCACGACCTGCATGATCGTCGCGCCGCCCGCGCCGTTGGAGTTATAGCGCGTGTCCGTCTCGGTCGCGTTCGGATCGAGGATCGCGATCATGTTCTGCCCGTTCCCGCCCGTTCCTGGATCGGCATAGTTGTTGTACTTGGTCATGATCAGGTAGCTGGACGTCCCGTGATACGACGGCACCATCGACGCCGGCACGATCGAAGCCGTGTCATCCCACCCAAATCCGCCGGCCGGTTTGGTCACCGACAGGTTCGCCGAATAATGCTCCATCCATCCCCGGCTGGTTCCATAGTCGTCGTAGACCCCCATGTACACGTCTCCGTCGGGACCGATCATGGGCGAGGCGGTCCCGTCATTCGGCACCAGCGCGCCGCCGCCGGTCTTGGGATCGAGCAGCGCCACGCTTGCCGTCGGCGTCATCGTCGCGGTATTCAGCGCCACGAGCCGGCCCGTTCCGAAATTCCCATCGCTCATGGCGACGTACACCGTGCTTCCGCTCGGAGTCACCGCCGGCGCGGAGTTCGTCGCCACCTGCGTCATCCCCGCCGACACGCCGCCCACCTTCAATTGGTCCGCCTCGAAAAATGACCCCACCCCGCCGGCGCTGATGCGGGCAATGCCGTTGGTCAATCCTCCCGGCGCCGAATTGCTCGTTTGATAGCCGAAATAAATGTCCCCCTCCGCATCGGCGGTGATCGGCGTGCTGATCGCCACGCCCGCGTTGTACGCCGCCGCGTTCGCCTCGTACGTTGACAGCGATCCGTAAAACGCTTCCTGCGTCGGCGTCACCGATCCGGGGCTGTTCAACGAACCCCGCTCGTAAACGGTCCCGCCATCGCCCGGGTAATACAACGTGTTTCCGGTCGGCCAGCGTGGCACTGTAGCTCGGCGTCCAGCTATAAGATGCCCCCTGGCCCTGCGGCGGGAGCGTGTAATCCGTGCTCTGCGTCCACAGCGGGCTCCCATTGGCGCCGTTGAATGCCTGAAGTTCAAATCCACCCCATGACCCGGTCTTCACCGGCACGATCACCGTATTTTGTGCCGTAATCGTGGGCGAACCGTAATGAATCAACAAATCGGTTCCGGAAAACGTCGGATCCAAATCCACCGGCGTTTGCCAACGGACGGCATCCAAAGGCTGCGACGCCACCGTGGACAGCGCCGTATGCTGCGCATTTCCCGCATACCCATCCCAAGCCTGTGCCGCCGCCAGCCCCGGAAACGCGGCAACGCCGGCGGCGATTACGATGCCGCTGATCGTTCCCCATCCCCGCGCAATTCTCTTCCAAGTGCCCATAACTTCCCTCCGGTTCGCGTCCAGCGATTCTAGCATCCTCTTCGCCCCAAACCGGGAAATTCCGATGGCGCACTGTCCCCGCGCATTCCACCGCCGCAACAATTCCCTTGAACTCCGGCCGCCGACCTGATAATTTTCGCCCGCCCTAAAACCCAAAGGAAGGTATTTCATGAGCCGCGACGCCCAGCACGTGCAGCCTCGATTTGCTCTTTCCCAGTTCTCGCGACGCAGCGTTTGGGTCCTTTTCGCCGCGTTTTTCTGCTCCTGCCTCGCCGCGTGCGAAGATCGTCCAACCGCCCTGACCGTGGCCCTGGAATACTCGCCGACCAACACCATCAGCAATGCCTGGGTGCTCCCGCCGGGACAGGGGAAGATTTTCATCCTTCCCATCGATGACGAGCGCAAGGGAGACAAGACCAAGATCGGCGAAAACCTGGAAGACCCGGCCAAGCCCGTGCCCATCTCCTCCGGACTCCCAGCCCCCGCCGATTGGCTCCACGACACCCTCGGCGACATTTTGCACAGCAACGGCCTCAACGTCGTGAGCAGCGCCGACGATGCCGATTTCATGCTCAACGTCGAGCTGACCGTTCTTTGGGTCAACGAGGAAAGCGACTACAACGGCACCATCACCATGGTCATCAAGGTCCAGGACAAGAACGGCAAAGTGCTCATCACCACGACGGCCAGCGGCCAATACGAACTATCCGGCAAGAGTCTGGATGCCGGCAACTATCGCCAAGTCCTCAGCAATGCCCTGTACGCCGCGGTCAACCGTCTCTTGAGCAATCCGGACTTCCAGCGGTCGCTGGTCGTCCACTAGAGGCGCGCGGTTTTCAACCCCTTTGTGGTTTAAGCCGCGAAGAGCGGGGGAGCGCGTCTCAGAACCGCATGGTTCCCGCCGCCTCCATCAGCACATATACGCCGTACAACAGAATCAACATGAGCCCCTCGGCCCGCTGCAATCGCCATCGCCCCATCGACGCCGGAACGAGCATGAATGCCAGCACCACAAGCACCACGTTGTCCAACCGCCAGGTCACCCAGCCAAACGGCATCGGCGGCACGTCCGCCGGCGCGGACAGCCGCAGATGAAGAAACGCCCAAGCGTCCCGATGCAATCCATGGGTTGGATACCATAGAAGAATCAGCAATGGCAGCAACAGACAGAGATTCAGCAACACCACGCCCACTGCCGAGGTCGTCGCCACCCAGTGCGTTTTTTCTGGGCCAGGGCGGCTCCGGCGGTCAACATGGGCAGCACGAGCAGCGGCCCCAGGACCGCCACCACGCTGGCCCGGTCGGAAATCTGCGGGCGGTCGCGGCCGATGCGCTGGGCCCCCAGAATCCCCGCCGCCGCACCCACCAGCGCCAAACAAACGCATAGCGCTAAATTGGCCGCGCAAACCTCCGCATTCCCCGCTTGGGCTGTGGAATGGGCTCAATTTCACCGACCGCCGGCACCGCGTCTCCCGCCACGCTCAACTCCTTCCACGCCAGCACGATCGCGCCACCCTCGATCAGCAGCACCAGCGCATGTTCGCAGGTGAATTGGCCCGTGAATCCCACGAGAAGCACCAGCAGAGCCGCGGGCAGGACAAACGGCCACAGGCGCCGGAAGGCGGGCGGCGTTTCGGAATCGGGGCTGAGGATAGAGATGGAGCCCACGAGCAGCGACAAGCACCCGATGCTGGTCGCGAAGACAATCGAGATCGCCAAATCCGCGCGCCGCATCGCCATCGCCACCAGCGCCGTCGCCGCGATGGGAATCCAATGTCCGACGGCCCGGCGCCCCGGGCCGGCCCGGCCGCCGCTCAACGCATCCACGCCGGCCCGCGATGACACGTAAAGCAGCACCGCTCCAATCAGAAGCAACCACCGGCCCCATCCAAGCAGATCCCAATGTTCCGCCATCGTGTGGGCCAGAGTGTCAACCCCCGGTGCGAAAATGTAAAGCATGGGTTCTAAACGGGCGGCTGGGGTTCTCGAGCGGCCATAGATGCGCTCCCCTTCGGGTCGCGGTTAAACGGCATACGGCGTTTTTTTGAACAAATGCGCGCCAACTGCGCGCTTCCGCGCTCGCTGCGGCCAAATGATGAACAAATGATGATCGCCGTCCAGGCTCGGCGTCGCTCGTCTCTGCGTCCCAACCCCATTATCGCCTCAAAAACGGGATTTTCGAGCCGTTTGTCGCGGCAATTGGTCTTTGGCATCGGCTTTGTTCTACTGCCAGGCGTAATCGTCGTGGTGACGGTTATGGGTGACTGAGCGAGTCACTCAAAAATTCATGGAGCGCGGTTGGTTCCCACGGGCAGTGTCGTCCGGCCGGCGGTCGGCCGGACGACACGCTGGCCCGGGGTTTTTTTGTTTTCTCAGCATGTCCTAGCGGCGAATCATCGCCTGACCGCTCAAGCCGTTGGCCGGCCCTTGCTACGAAGTCACTGTCATATATACCGTAATCACTCGTGTCTTTCCGCCGACGCTAAGGGTAACGGTCGTTGAATAAGTCCCCGGCGACATGCTGCCGGAGTTGGCCGTTAGCGACAGAATTCCATCGGCACTATGGTCGTCCTCGCCGGTAATGGTTCCGCTGGCTGAGTCACCGCTGGTGACGGTGAGCCATCCCGTGCCTGATGCGATCGTCGCGGACCAGGGCAGGCTTGAAGCTCCGTCGTCCCAAAGCAGAATGTTGATGGGAACACCGCCGCCGGACGCCACGGTCGCGTAGTACACATCAGACGGCATCTCAAATAGGGAAGGGGAACTCGTGCCGCTGGCGTAAACGTAGGTATTTGAGCCAAAGCCTTCGTACTGGTTATTGCGAAGCAGGATTGCCGCGGTAGGAGAGGAGTCGTAATAGATCCCCGGGGGAAGCGTGTAACCTATCGAAGTTGGCTCGACAAACGTATTACTAAATAGAAGCGCATCCGTGTTGTTTCCCAACACCACGACTCCTCCGGCCGGGATTTGCTCGCCCAGGTAATTTGGGTAATAAACCTTCCCTACCTCCGCGGAAGGGGCGATGAAGTTGTGTTCCAGGATCGTTAACGTTGCTGGATACGAGTTTCCGCCGTTCGCTCCGGAAACAAGTATGCCCGATACCCCTCCGTCAACGGTGTTGTCTCGAACCACCACGCCGACGTCGTTAGGACTGGCTTCGTCACTCGCGGCGTTTAAGTTGACGCCTTGCAACGTGTTTTCAAATTGGTTGTTGGCTACAACGTCGAAGTATTCGACATTTCCGGAGGCGCTTGCGAGTTCCAACCCGCTCGTTACGTTCTGAACCAGGTTATCGTCAAATATGTTGCCATATCCTCCGCTCCGAAGGTCGAATCCCGCGTTGCCATAGGCGCCCGGCGCATCCGTCAGCGTGTTGGCGTAAAAGACGCAGTCAGAGGTTTCGGCCACAACCTCGATCGTACTGGTGGGGTCAGGCTCGTCATTCCAATTTCCGCCCAACGTCACCATAAAGAGATCATTCCCCAGACTTGAGACACCGGTGATTGATTCAAGTTCTCCCAAGCCCGTCCCCCTCACCACAACTATGCTTTCGCCGACGCTGAGCGGCTCGCTCTGCTCGTTGCCGTAATAGAACTGCACCGTATTGCTGCTGGCCGACTTAATAGACCCAATATCGTACACGTCCGATCCCTCGGCGTTGTTCTGCTCGCCCTCATTAGAACCATCCGGCTTCAGATTGATCGTTTCGTTGTCGGCAACGTATTGATCCTGACTAAGTCCAAAATCGGTAAAACGCGCTTGAGACTTCCCCGACGAATTGTCGGCGGAATCATCGTAATCCCGCACCGTGCAATTCGTAATGCTGACGCCGTTGGTCTGCGCATCGATTATGGCACTATCCGAGTCGTATCCCATGAAGAAGTTGTCAGCACTCATGAAGACGTCGGTTTGACCATCAACGGTTATGTCAGTTCCGATGACGGTGGAATTCTCGATGCTCGTCTCGCCCCCGGGGCCGGCGCCATCAGCCGCCAGCGCTTCAAGCGGGCCGGAAATCAAGGTCACCTGGTTAAACGTTACGTCCGGATCGTGTCTTAGAAAGATCAGAAACCCGCTGCTCCCGCTGGGGAGTTCGTCATTCCCGGCGTACTCAAACGTCATGGAGTCGAATTCGATGTCTCCGGGTCCGAAATCTTCCTCGCCAAATTCCAGGTAGTTACCGCCGCCTTCAGTGGGGATATTGTCTCCCGTGAAAAGAATCGTGGTTCCCGCGCCGCGCCCTCGATTCGAATGTTTGAGACATCATGTGGAATCACCAGCGGCCCGTCGGTGGAACTCGGCTCGACTACGTATCGTGCCCACCGGGAAGTAGAGCGTCTCACCAGGCTGGAGGGAATCGAGGGCAGCTTGAATCGCGGCATAGTTATTCGTAACGCCGTCTCCCACGGCCCGGTATTGATTGCCCTGGTATGTGAACGGCTGCGTCACATTTAGTGTTTGTGATGACCACGTTGGCGCGCTGCTCGCCACCACGCTCAGCGTCGTCGGAGCTTCGGACCAACTATATTTCCCGCCCAGGCCGTTGTTGATCCATATCTGGTAAGTGCCGCCGACCCTGAGCGTGCCGGGGACTGTAAAATCAACCTTGTAGGGATTGGCCGCCGTCACGGTGGCCCAGGGCCCGCGCCGCCGCCGGTCGGCTGGAGATAGACCCAGGACTGCGGGGTTGCCGCGCCGTTGGAGAGGTTTTCGCCGTAAACCGACAGCGTTTGGCCCTCGTACGCGGAAACTGATGTTGGAGTCTGAGATTGCTGAACCGGCTCGGTGGGCGCCGCGGCCCACCACGCCGTCGTCTGATTGATGGCGATCGGCGCGCTGACGCCACCGCCATTGACGGCCCAAACAAGGTATAGCGAATTGGAAGGCTCCGATGTGTCGATCGTCAGCATGGCCCCATTTAATGTGGGGTCCTGAATCTTGGCATTGGAGAACGTCCCGTTGGAGGAGCTGGTTTGTCCGTAAACAATGAACTGCGTATCGGCGAAAGCATTGGACTGATTGGGATAATCCGTAAAATGGCTTCCGGTCACGGTAATTGTTTGATCCGGCTGGGCCGTGGGATCGGACGCCGCGAAAACCGGGGCCCACGCCGCGGGTGAGCCGCTGATTTCACTTGAGTTCAGCGTGAACGTGTTCATGCCCGAGGGCAGCGTCGGATTGGATGCCGGTCCATTGGGTGAATAGCTCGGCAGGATTCCCGGCAGCGTGATGGCCGAGGCGGTTGTCGGCGCTACCGCGACATCCGCGGTGCTGTTTACGGACACCTGGGCGCCATCGTCAACCTCGGTAATCCCGACCTGAATTCCAAAAGTTCCCTCCTGCCCATACGTGTGCGTTCCAGTCACCGCATAGGCCCCGCCGCCTTGGTAGCTGATCGTCCCGCCGGCCTGTGTTGAGCCATCTCCCCAAGTGATACTGGCGGAATAATTGCTCGTTTGTCCGTTGGAATTGCTCACAAACGTGGCAACAGGCCCGCTATAGCTCCGGCCTTGCGTGGTCTGAATAGCGTTAGCATCGCCAGAACCGGAGAAATTCAGGGCCACGGCGATTGTTTCCGGAGCCGTATAAGCATGTGTGCCATCGAAGGCGGTGGCCGTGATGTCAAATAGGCCGGTCGAACGCGAATAGGAATGCGTCACCACTGCCCAGCCGGGATTGAACGTGGGGCTTTGATAATACGTTTCGGCGCCGCCATCGCCCCAGTTCACCGTCCAGGAGCTGATGTCGTTATCAGCGCCGTCAAAACTCGCCGCGAACATCGCCGATAGGTCAAGCGAGTATGTGCCATTTGTCATGGAGTTGGCCGGACCGTCGATCATCAGGTCCGGCAGAAAGGTGACATCCGCCGTGCTGTTGGCGGTGGAGGTGGCCTGCGTCGCCGTTTCCGTAACCTTAACGGACACACTATACGTTCCGGTGGTGACGCCGCTGGAATTCGTATCGAGCGGGTAAGTATGAGTTCCCACGACGGCGTAATTCCCACTGCCCTGGGCAATGATGGTTCCCGCCGTTGGCGAGGTCCCATCGCCCCAATTGATGGTGGCGGTGTAGTCGCTGGCCAGTCCGTTGGTCGCACCGGTGAACGTCGCGACGTACTGCGGAGCCGTGGTCGTATCCGATACGCGTGAAGAACTGCCGGTTTTCCCAAAGTTTCCGACTATGGTGGTATAGTCGTTGCCGGTAATAAAGCCGTCGTAGTCGATATCACCTGTTGCCCATGTTCCTGCGTGCCCGAAATTAGATACTAAGGTCGTAAAGTCATTCCCAGTTACACTCCCACCCAAATTTAGATCGCCCCACAGCGTGTATTCGACAATGATGGAATTTGCATCAGCGGTTTGACCGCCATAGGAGGGCTGCATTGCGGACGGCCCTCCACTGCCGTCGGTTCCCGTTGAGTAGTTATAGTTGCTGTCGTTGACGATGAATCCCAGGCCGTAACTAGAATTGCTTGCGGCCGTCGAACTGATGATGCCCGTCCCATTCCAAGAACCATTGTTGTATCCGCTGCGAAGAGCGGCCTGGAGCATATTCAACACGTTCTGGCGATTCGAAGCGGTCGTCTCGATGATCAGGACGTTGTCGTTCAGGTTCAGCGTTCCCAGGAACTTGCCGCTGCCGTTGGTATCCATGACCAAATTATCCACCACGCTCGCGTGGGAAAAATCGTCATTGCCGCTGCCCGGGTCGATCGTCATCGAGCCATCGACGGTCAGACTTTGTTCTCGAACGCGATCGGCCGACAGGCTGTTCCCCGAAGCCACGTAGACCGAGCCGGTCCCGTCCAAGTCACCCGGGTCAAACGACTCTGCTTCCACCGCGTAAATGTTGGCGGGTGAAGCGGATACGCTAAGAAGGACGCGCCGCTCCAAAGGCTCGATCGCGGCCTGAATGGCCGCTTCCCAACGGCCACGAGAATGCCGACGAGATCGACGGAATTCGTTTTTCTTGAGTCGCTTGGCGGCCTGATTTGATGGTGATCCCCCCACGAAAGCAATCCAAGAATAAGTCAAAGCCATGACTTCTCGCTTTAGACGCGCCAATGACTCAGTGAGAGTCAACCCAATAGAATGTTTATCAAAGAGGAATTACGTAACCTCTTCCGTTGCCCAACCCAAGGTTACCGAGACATTTTCCCACCCCGGAACTAAAATAAGCTCCCCCGCGCGATTGTCAACGCAAATCTTCAATCAAATCACAATTGTCTTCGACTTAATATATGAGAACGTCGCGACCGCGCGCCGCTAACCGCCCCCGCCGACATCCCCAATCCCCTTCGTCGGCCGCCCGCCGCTTTCAGCATATAAGATCATGTGCTCCATCAGCGTCGTGGCGGAGTTCGGATCGTATCCCACGATTCCATCCACCGGCTCGCCCACCAATCCGGCGCTAATGTCCTCGGCGCTGAAAAATACCCCGATCCGATCCCCAACCTTGATCCCCCGAATCCGCGGCATCTTGAGGTCCTCCATCAGCACGTGCCGCGCATACGCCCGATACGCCACTTCATCAATTTTGCTTCCGACCTCCGTGTAGAGCACGTGGCCGGGTCGCAGCGGATGATCGAGCTGGTTGGCATCGTCAAAAAATGCCGACCCAAGCTGCGGGCGAACGTCCTGCGCGAACGTCGGCGAGCCGCCGGCGGCATCGACGATCAGCGTTCCGCCGTTTTGCACGAACGCGTGAAGTTGAATCCAATCGTCCAGATTCAGCTTGACATGCCCCGAGCCGGTGAGATGGGCGACCTTGTAATCGGCCAGGCTGATTTGCGGCCCGAGCGTGACCGGCTCCACCTGTAAATCAAGCTGATCGCGGTTGTGCATGACCGCCGCCAAGCGGCGCCAACCCCCCGGCTCCGGGCCCACATCCCGTCGTATTTGATTCGCGCCACCTTCAGCGACCGCGTGGGGATGATCCGCGGGCTCGGCTCAACCACGTACGTCTGGCCCTTCTCCCGAATATTTTTCTTGCCCGACGCATACAGAAGCAAATCCGCGCCAAGCTCGAACATCGGTTCCCGCGATGCCGTAAGCTGCCCCTGCCACGCCAGCGACGGATCGGCCTTGGGCAGGAGGATCATCAGTTCCCGCACGCCGTTGCTAAAACCCAGAATCACCGGCGGATCCCTCCAGTCGCTGCCCAGAAACTGCTCGTTCTTCAGAATGCAATGATCCATCGGCAGCTCGCGAAATTCCCCGATCCGCGGAAACATCTCCGCGGCCAACTGCTTGACCGACTCCGTGAACTCGGCGCTTCCGCAATCGGAGTTGAACAGGATCATTCCGCCCTGCTCGATGAAGGTCTTGAGCTTTTGCTTCGGCTCGTCGGCGAAGTGCAGGGCCTTGTCGCCGGCGATGTAAAGAATCGGGGCATCGTGCAGATCGCCCGCCTGCGCCCGCAGATTCACCACCTGCCAGTTCAGCAGTCGATCCAACTCCACCTGCCGCCCCATCCAAAGATCGAAATTCGCCAGATCGCGCGGCCGCTGGTTCCAATTCCCCTCGGTCTCCTGGTTGTCGGCCGAGACGAAATATTGCAGCTTGCTCAATCCAACAGGGGCTCGCCCGCGGGTCAGGAACAGCATGGAGAAGCAGGTATCGGGCAGGCTCGTCCCCCACGAACCGTCGGACTTCTGGGTTCGGACCAGGAAATCCGCCCCTTGCGCATACCAATCCGTGCTGCCGAAATATTTCCGTCCGCTCGCCGCTCCAATTTCTTCCAGCGCGTACAGCCCATCATACAGGTAATTCCCCTTAAATACGTCAACGAAATGGTCCCCGAGCCATGCCAACCCCAACTCGATCCGCGGATCGTTGAAATTCCCCTTGCACGATGGGCTGGTTCCCAGCGTCAGCTCATCCTGCGCTATGAACAGCGTGGCCACCCCCCCCGCCGTCATCGGCAACACCTGACTCTGATCCACGGACTTCCTGCCGTAATACCAACTCCCATCCGGCCGCTGAATCTTTCTCCATCCAGTATTCACGCTCCGCCAATAGCGGGTTGGAATCTCCATCCCCTCTCGAGCGCACGCCCAAACGCCCTGCACGCCATACGCGCTGGCCGCGCGAGCCTCCACACCGTTCCAACCATACATCCCCGAGTCCAGGGAAATTTCCTTCATCAGCAACTTCCCGTCCCGCCTCAGCGCGGCCTTCACCGGAACGCTGGGGGGAAGCGATCGCCAGACCTGGCAACGCATTCCCAGCGTGTAGATGCTCGTGAAATCGGTCCCCTCGAGGTAACTGATGGCGGCGGCCAGTTTCGGATTATCGGGGCTTTCCCCCGCCGACAGCAGGGCATACACGGCGGTGACCGTCATCCCGCCCCGATCCAGCGCCGGCGAAGACGATCGGTCTCGCTTCGTCGGCCATTCCCAATTCCCGCTTCTTTCCTTCGCGTAGAGATACTGCTCGGCCTTATCGATGGCGTTCTGCACCTCATCGGGCGTGGCCGGCCGGGCAGACTGCGCCCGCCAAAACCGCCACCATGAAGCACACAACCAAACAATGCCCACGGCGCCGCCGCGGAAAATCCCTGAAATCCTTTTCCATCGGCATTCTCATAACCACGCGATTCCCCCGGCGCGCATCAATTCCCTCGCCACAAGAGCAGCGGCCGCGCCGAAAACAAATCCTCCACCGCTCGCGCATCCATGCTGAAGCCGTCAATGCTCACCATCGCGGATGAATTTCCGGATTCCCCCCGCTGAATGTTGGACCGAGCCGTCAGCATTTGCAGCAGCGTCGGGCTGGGCGTGTATCGCACGACCGACCGGTTCGTCACGCCGGCCGCGCTGGCCGCGTAATCGTACGCGCTGTCCGGATATCCGATCTTGTCGATCAGGCCGCGATCCAGCGCATCCTGCGCGATGAACGCCTTCCCGCTGAAGATATCGCCGAGCTTGTCGCTGAGCCTGGTTTTTCGCCCCGTTTGCACCACCGCCTTGAACTGCGCGAACGTGCCGTCCACCAGCCCCTGAAGATACGCCTCATCCTTGGGATTCTCCGGCTGGAACATGGACCCGGCGTTCTTGTACGAATGCCCCGTCGTCGTCGCCGTCAGCGTCGTCTCCGATACGCCCCATTTATCCAGCATCTTGCTCATGTTGAACCGCGGAAACAGCACGCCGATGTTTCCCGTCAGGCAACCCGGCTCGGCAAAAATGTAATCCGCCGCGCACGAGACGTAATATCCTCCGCTCGTGGCCATCCCGCGCATCGCCACCACCACCGGCACTTTCTTTTCGCTCTTGAACCGATCCAGCCGGTGATACATTTCATCGGCCGCGGTGGCCGTTCCGCCCGGCGTGTCGATCTCCACCACCAGCGCTTTCACGGCCGAATCCTTCTCCACGTCCTTCAGCACGTTGTCGAACGTCTGTGCGCTGTTGTCATCGATGAGTCCATCGATCGGCACGACCGCGATCTTGTCGCTGCCCTGGCCGGAGACCACGGTTTGCCGAACCTCAGCCCCGGCCAACGTCGCGCCGAATTGGGCCAGGTTGACCACCACCGAAACCGCCAGCGCAATCACCAGGAGAATGATGACGATCCAGAGCCCGCCCCGGCGGCGCGGCGGAAACGGCATCGGCGGAAACACAATCGGCATCGGCGCCCCCGGCGGCGGCCAAGCCCGCCCCCCACCGCCTCCCGGCCCCGGCGGCATCCCAAAAGCCCCACGCGGATCAACCGGACCTTGGCCTGGAGGGAGTGATTGGGTCATACGGTTGTGAATTCTAGCAATTCCCCCGCAGAATGCCGAGTGCTGCGAGGTGATTCGTCGCAGGGTTCTAAGCTGGCCGGCTCGGGGATATTCCTTTTGGCCGCGATACGGTCGCCGCCTCGGCCGCTTTCGCCGGACCGATGCCGCGCACGGACATCTCGAGCGCCTCGCGGTTGGTGGCGTTTTGGATCGCCTCGCTGTGCGAGATCAGCTCCTGCTGGAACATTTGCAGCAGATTCTGATCGAAGGTCTGCTGGCCGTTTCCGGCGCTCTTGATGTAATCGCCCAATTCCAACGCTCGGCCCTCGAGAATGTATTTCTGCGGGACCGGCCCGCCGCGCAGGATTTCCGCCGCCGGACGCCGCAAGCCGTCCCGCGCCAGCACCAGACGCTGTGAAATGATCGCTTCCAGGTTCCCCGCCAATTGCGTCAGAAGGAGCTTGTGCTCGGCCGGTGGAAACATCGCGATGATGCGCTCGATGGTCTGCGGCGCGCTGGCCGAGTGAACGGTGGAAAGGCCTGGTGCCCGGTATCCGCCGCCCGCAGCGCGATCCGCAGCGTATCCATGTCGCGCAGCTCGCCCACCAGCACGACATCCGGGTCCTGCCGCAGCGCCTGGCGAAGGGCCTGCTCGAAGCTCGGCGTGTCCGTTCCCACCTCCAACTGGGCGATCAGCGCCAGTTTTGGCGTGTGCAAATATTCGACCGGGTCCTCGATGCTGATGATCTTCGTGGCCCGCGACTGGTTGATCAGATCGATCATCGCCGCCAGCGTGGTCGATTTGCCCGATCCCGTCGTCCCCGTCACCAGCGTCAGCCCCCGGCCGGACATCGCGATGTCGTTGATGACCGTCGGCAAATTCAGTTGGGCGATGGTGGGGATCTTGCTCTTGATCAGCCGCATGGAAATGCCCGCAAGCCCCAACTGCCGATACGCCGAGCACCGGAACCGGCAAATGCCCGGGGCGGCATACGAAAAATCCAGGCCCGCGGACAGCCGATCGTCCAAATTCTCCCGCAGCCTCGCCGGCGCGATCGACGTGATGAATTGATGCAGCGCCGCATCGTCCAGCGGCGGCTGATCCACCGTATGCAGGGTTCCCTGGATTCGCAGCTTTGGAGAGATTCCGGCCTGGATATGAATATCGGAAGCTCCGCGATCGTTGGCGAAGCGCATGAGCACTTGAAAATCCATAGGCACCTCGCGAGTGGGGCTTGGGTTAGTTATCAATTTAACCCGTCATTCGCCGGGACTGCAACCAAAATGCAACCGCAGACGCGGAAACCAGAAATCCGAAACCAGAATGACGAATCAAATCCGAATGACCGAATGACGAAACGGTCTTCGTTTCTGATTTCTGGTTTCGAGCTTGATTCGTCATTCTGGTTTCGGATTTCTGGTTTCCGCATCTCGGCGGTTCAACTCTTCGTTCCCGAGGCGACAAACGTGGCCGTGACCGTCCCCGCCGTCCCGCCGCGGGCCGCGAATTTTCCCGTTACCGTCATGCGCCGCGGCTTCACCACCGCCGCGAGATCATCCAGAATCTCGTTCACGACGGCCTCGTAAAAAATTCCCCTGTTCCGATAGGAAAGGAAATACAGCTTCAGGCTCTTCATCTCCACGCAGAGCCGAGCGGGCACATAATTCACGGCGATCGTGGCAAAATCCGGCTGGCCGGTCACCGGACAAACGCTGGTGAACTCGGGGAAAACAAATTCGATCAGGTAATCCCGCCCCGGACGGGGATTGGGGAACGTGTCCAAAATGCTCCGCGGCGCGGCGATTTGCCGGTCCGTCAAGATCGACTTGTGCCCCAAGTGCTTGGGCATCACGGCCCGCCCTTGTGGAAATCCGCGTCGAGGGCGTCCAGCAACGCCGTGGGAATTTCAAATGTCAAATCGTCGTAGGTCCCGTATGCGGATTGACCATTGGAGGGGCGAACGAATTCGACTTGATATCGCTGCATTTTAGTTTGCAGCGACACGAGATATCTCTGCTGCGGCGGCGAATGGGGATTCTTTTCCAGGTATTTGTCCGCTCGCAGCGCGTTGAATTTCTCCAGAAGCGCGTCCACCTTGGAATCGTCGGCCGGCTGCGCCTTTTCGTCCGGCGCGGTGAAGATCCAGAGCGACTTCGCCGGCTGTGTCGCCGGCGCGGCGGCCGCCGCAGCGGCGGTCGGCCTCGCCCCCGCTTTCAATTTCGGCGGCAGCGCCGGACCCAGCGGCGGCGGCGACTCCTTCGGCCGCCTCGCCAGGGCTATCGTCTGCCTCGTGGGCTTGGCAATGGAACTGGTCCGCGTCGCCGGCGCCGAATAGGTTTCCTTCACCAGCGAAACTGCCTCCACGTCCTGCGGCAGAATCGTCACGACGTCCTTGTCCCGCAAGTCCAGCGGGGTCTTCCTCAAATCGGTCAGAGACGAGGCCGCGACCTTCGCGACCAACCCGTCGCTCGTCCGCGCAAAATAATGATCCTTGGCAAGACTGTCCGGTGCGCCGATCGTGAGCGTCTGGCCACCCGACGGCGCGGTTGTCGGCTGCGATGACGGCGCCTCGGCGCTGAGCCACACCTGCATCGTGGGACGATCGAACCTTGCGAACGCCAGCTCGTCGGAATCCGGCTTCACGAATTCGCTGGCCTCGGTTCCCGCGATCGTGGAGATCAGCGATGAAATCGCCTCGCTGTCGCCGGGCATCTCCACCGGCTCCTGGATTTTCCACTTCGATCCGGCCTTGTTCAGCACCAGGCGCTGACTCGGGGTGATGATGCGAACCTGCCGCACGTCCGGCGAATTGGCGGTCAGCAGATGCTTGTCGCGCAAATCATCGGCCGCCGTCTTCAGCGTTTTGGCCAAACTCGAATCGATCAGGTTCACTTCCCCATCATCCACGCGAGCGAACATCAAATCGCCGGTGAAATTCTTGTTCCCGATGTCGAGGCGCACCGTCTTGCCGTCGCTGGTGGAAAGGGCAATGCTGTACCTCGGCTTATCCAGCCCGGCATCGGACGGCGCGTTGGCCGGCCGGCCCTGCGACCTCAGATCGCAAAACGTGCGAATCAGGTCCTGGGTCTGCCAATCGACGGCCGCCGCGCTGACCGGCTCGGTCATGCGCCAGGCCGCCCCGCTCTTTTCCAGCGTCGTGTGATTCCCATCCGAATCGGTGATGGTGAAACCGCTCACCTGGTCGGTTTGCAGATCGAGCAATTTCCGCCCGCCTTCGGCCGTCGCCTGCTCGGTAGCCTGGTCCGGCGTTTTTTTCTCGGTAAGTTGGCTATACCAGAGGACACCGCCCACAACCGCCAACGCCACGAGCAGAACGATCGTCGTTTTGAAATTCATGGCCGCGACTCAATCCCGCCGGTTGGAGTACACCAATAACCCCGCGAAGATCACCGCCAGCGGCAGACCGACGGTGAACACGCCGATGCGCCACAAGCCAAGCGCAGCCGGGGACATCTCCTTGATCCGGGCGACCTGAAGGGCGTGCGGGCTGATCGCCAGCATCGAATCCTGATGCGCCAGCCAGAGGATGCTGTTTACGAAGAACTCGCCGTTGCCCGGCAGGCGGGCGACGGTCAGCCCGTGCTTTTCCAGCATCTCGTTATCCGGCAAATCGACGAGGTCGCTGCTGGCGAAGAGCGAGTCTGCCGACGACGACCAGGCGAGCGCCGCCCGATTTCTCCGATGCCGCGGCGCCGTAGAGCGGACTGGCCGGCGTGTTGTCGATGTCTCCGTAGATTCGGCCGCTGTCCGGATCGGCGGTGGCGCGGAACGTTATCACCCGGGGGCGATCGGCGTTCAAAATCGCTTCGGCATCGGCGCTGGCCCAATAATGTGGAGACATGGGGATCGGCAGGAGCGGCGTGACCTTCACGCCCGCCGGCGGTTCCGCAGCCGCCATCACCGGCATCGATCCCGCCTGCAAAAAATCCAATCCCTCCAGCGGAGCCGCGATGGGATGATCCCCGTATTGGTTCAGCAGGAAGACAAACTGGTTGGCCTGCAGGGCCGCTTCAACGAGATCGCTGCTCCTTCGCTCCGGCGGCGGGAGGGCCTCGTGCACGATCACAAAATCCGCCCGGGCCCGAATCCCCATCGGCTCCAGGGCCGAATCCATCGGGTCCTTCATTGGGAAAAGAAGGACCATCGCCGATCCGCCGGAGTTCAGATGGTCGGCCAGCATCTGATCCAGCGGGAGCGGCTGATCCGGGGTGGGCTGTTCCCACGGCGGTCTGACCACGACCCACACGGCCGACTTCATCTGGGCATCGGTCGGTTCGGGCATCGGCATCTCCTGCATCGCCGACTGGCCGCTGGCATCTTTCTCCTGCACGTCGAAGTTGTCATCCTTGAGGCGCTGACCCAGCGCCGCGAACATGGGCACCTGCCCGGGCGTGGTGATCGTCGCCAGCGGCGGGCCGCCCGGCCGCACGAAAACCACCATCGGCTTGGGCCCACCCGTCAGAGAGGCGATCGCCGCCGTGATCTGCTGCTCGCCGGCAAAACTCAATTTCGGCTGAACGTCCGGCGTTGCCGACGCGAAGCGGCTGGATTCCGGGCCTTCCACACCTGATCGAACGACAGAATCTTATATCCGCCATCGGTCATCACGATGATCGACTTGCTCTTGAGTTGCGTGCGGAACTCATCCAGCTCCTTCAGCGCGCCGAACCCGGCAATTTTTCCCAGCACGCCATCGACCACTTTTCTCATCGCGTCGGCGCGCGTCGCGGCCGCCGGCGAATAGTCCCGAATCTCCTTGTTCAAAGCCTTGTTCGTCATGAACGTGTTGAGGACACTGCGAATACTGCTGCAAGAGCTGCGAAATCGAGGTGTAGGTCGCCTTGGCGTCGTCCACGCCATCCTTGTAGCTCGGCACCTGCTGATCCAGCTCCGAATCCACCGCGGTCTTCAGGTCCTGGAGTTGATGATGCGCCATCACCAGCGTCAGATACGCCGCGTACAGGTCCTGCTGAACCTGCTGGTCCTTCACCTGGTCCAGCGGCAAGGTGCGGAACTTCTGCGCCTCGCTTTCCACGAACTGATCCACCTGCTTGTTCTCATCGGGCAGGGCGGCGAGGATTTCCTTGTAGCCTTTCACCTCCCCGCCGTACTTGTTGGTAACGTCCGCGACCAGCTTGTTGAACTCGTCCTTCTGGGTATCCGGATCGAGCAGCTCGGCGGTGACGTTCTTTCCCTTGGTGGCGTATTCGTTGAGCAAATCGGCGACCGGCTGATAGTAATCCTGCTCGTGCGAATCGCTCTTGAGCTTGGGATAGAGGGCGACGATGCGCACGCTCTGGGCGAGGTCGCGGATAAAATTGACCGATTGCGGCCGGAGGCTTTGCGTCTGGCCCACCGTCGTATCCACGCGCAGGTCGTGGGCCTCGGCCATCCAGGTCAACATTACCGCCAGCGCGACGACAACGAGGCTGGAGATGACGACGTTTGCGCCGTATTTCATCCAGCGCTGGTGCTGGGATTCGGGAGCGGCGGGCCGATCGCTCATTTCCATCTCCGCGACTCGATGGACCTTTGTCGTTAGAAATAAAAACACCGCTGTTGCCAACACAAAGAAGGCCACGTGTCCCGAGTCGATGATGCCGCGGCTGAAATCGGTGTACCGCTTGAAAACCGTTTGATCGATGATCTCCGCCGCGGTTTGCGACAGCATCTTGCCGCTGGCCCACCAGGGAACGATGGTGATCGCGAACAAGACGGCGGCCGTCGCCACCGCCGCGACGATCTGGCTCCGCGTCAGCGACGAGAAGAACAGCCCGATGGAGATGAACAGCGATCCCACCAGAACGATGCCGAGATAGCCGCTGCGGATCGGGCCGAAGTCGATCCGGGGATTGGCATAAATGGCCAAAACCGCCACGTACAGGAGCGTCGGCGCGAGCATCACCAGAAAAAATCCGAATGAACCGAGGAATTTCCCGAGCACCACGTCCGTCTCGGCCACCGGGGCGGTCATGAGCGTTTCAATCGTCCCCGTGGACCATTCCTGCGCCAGCAATCCCATGGACAGCAGCGGAATGATCGACACCAGCAGCCACACCATCCAATTGAACAGGTTCCTCATCCCGGCGATTTCCCCGGGCTGAAAATCGTCCCAGAACGTGAACCCGCAGGCGATGAGGAAGACCGCCATCGCCACGTACGCGATGGGGGAATAGAAGTAGCTGGTCAATTCCCGTCGAGCGATCGTTGCAGCGCGTGTCATTGAGCTTAGACCCTTGCCGCGGCCTGATCGGCCGTCACCTGCACGAAAAATTCCTCGAGCGTGGCGTGCTCCAGCCGAATCTCGCGGAGCGGCCAGCCGTGCTGGATGACGGTCCTGGCGGCCTCCTCGCGGACGTTGCAACCCTCCTTGGTTCGGAGGGCGGCGGTGACGTATTTCCGGTCGGATCCGTTTGGGGCGTCGCCGTCGAACATTTCCACGTTGCTCACGCCGCTGATGCGCGACAGGGCGGCCTCGACTTCGGCGCGCGGCCCGCGGCATTCCACGAGCACCCGGGCCGTCAGCCGACGGCTGGCCCGCAATTCATCGGGCGAACCCTGGGCGACGATTCGCCCCGCCGAGATCACGATCGCCCGGTCGCACGTCGCCTCCACCTCCGGAAGAATGTGCGTGGACAAAACAATCGTGTGATGCCCGCCCAGGTCCTTGATCAGCTTGCGCGTCTCTCGAATCTGCGTCGGGTCCAGGCCGACCGTCGGCTCATCCAAAATCAGCACGGCCGGGTTGTGAAGCAGGGCATCGGCCAATCCCACGCGCTGGCGGTAACCCTTGGACAAATGGCTGATGGTCTTGTGCTCCACCGGATTGAGCCAGCAGCGGTCCAGACAATAGCCGATCCTTTTCAGCCGGGCGGCGCGATCCATTTTTCGCAGCCGGCCGCGGAAATCGAGGTACTCGCGCACCTTCATTTCGGAATACAGCGGGACGTTTTCGGGCAGATATCCCAGGGTTTGCCGCACCTGCTCCGATTGATGGAAAATATCGAATCCATTGACGCTCGCCCCGCCGCTGGTGGGCGGAAGATAGCACGTCAGGATTTTCAGGGTCGTTGATTTGCCGGCCCCATTAGGGCCAAGGAAGCCGACGATCTGGCCCTTGGCGACCTCGAATGAGATATGATCAACCGCCAAGGTCTGACCGAACGCCTTGGTCAACTCTCTCACTACAATCACGCTAAAACCCTCTTTGCAAGAGGCAGATAACTACGCGGCATAGAAAAGGATGTCAAGCCGCAAGACCAATGCCCGCTCATACCGTTCATACCTCACACCGAGGCCCTTCCAGTATGTGCACGGGAGTATTCTTCATCGTTCGCGCAAGTTCCTTAATCTCAACGTCTAATTTAACCGCGGAGTTCGCGGAGATCGCGGAGGAAAAAAATACAAAGACGAATTCTTCTCTATTCTTCTCCGCGATCTCTGCGAACTCCGCGGTTAAAGATCGGGCCGAAACGGCAATAGATCAACGCGCACCCTCGGCGATTGTTGCAGAGACCGCTAACTCGTCCCCGTGGCTCAATTCATCCCGGCGATCGGCCGGTTGCCCATTGATCGCAAACCGCGCCGCCGGCAACTGCCCGCCATCCAATTCCGGGATGACGCCCGCCAGCGTTTTCATGGCCGTCCCCACGTTCGCGCCGCGCGGCAACTGCAGCAGGATCGGCTCGCGCACCGCGGTCCCGAGGCTCCGATCCAATGTCACGCGCACGTCCATGCGCCATACGTCTCGCCGATACGGCTCGGCAAACGTCACCGCAAACCCCTGGCCGTACTTGCGCCGGCGCGAGATAAGCGGCAAAACGAGCAAAGTCAACACGCCGACGACGCTAAAAAATCCCAGCAGCCCCCACCACCGGCTCAGGCGATGATATCGCGCGTAAATCCCACAACCCCCCAGCAGGACCCCGGTCCCCAGCACCAGCAGCAAATTGCCGATGGCCGCCGGCGTCTTGTCGTCCGTTCCCCACGCGGCCACCGTCAGCACCGCCCCCATGGCCTGTCCGACCAAACCGGCCCCGAGGTAATCCAAGCCCATCAACCGGGCGATTTTCCGACGATCGTAAACAAACACGCGGCCGCTCTCCGCTTTGGAACGTTAAGCCGTCCGCCCCGTGAAGCGGGCGAATTAATTCCTCCGCCGCCATCAGCCGCTGAACGTCAGGCCCAGACGGCATGGCGTCTTGAGTCATACGAGCATTCCTAGCCAATGGTGCGCTTTCCTTCAATTCTCCTTCCGCAGATCGGCCAGCAACGTTCTCAACTCTCGCCCCAAATCGCCGACAATCTCGTCGGCCTTCTTTCCGCTAAAGTCCATCGGCTTGCCGTATTTCACCCGGATGCGATGCGGATGAAAAACCTTGCTTCCCTTGGGCCAGGCCTCGAACGAGCCGTGTATCGCCACGGCCACAACGGGCACGGCGGCTCGGCGAATCACCAGGGCCACGCCTTTTTCCAGGGGTTCGATCTCGCCGGTCAATGTCCGCGTCCCTTCGGGAAAAATACTCAAGGCATGTCCCTCGCGCAATCGACGGATGGCTTCCTTCATGGCCCCGACGTCGCTCTCCCCCTGCCGCACGGAAATCGCCGTCAGCAGCCGGATCAGCCAGGCAAGAAAGGGATTCTCAAACAGCTCGCTCTTGGCAAGAAAACTCACCGGGCGATAGAGATGCACCGCCACCAACACCGGGTCCAGATAGCTCTGATGATTGGCGACCAGCAGAACGCCGCCTTTTTTCGGGACGTTGCGGCGTCCGTAGGTTTTCAAATCAAAAAACAGCGTCGTGCCGACCCGGCCAATGCCTTGCAAGGCTTTCCATGCAAATGAGCGTCGATCCATGCCCTCACCTCTGGGCGCGCCGCTGCCGTGCCCGGGCCACGATGCGATCCACCACCTGTTGCAACGAGAGATTGGTGGTGTCGATGATCTCGGAATCCTTCGGGACCGCCAACGGCCCGACGGCCCGCTTGGCATCGCGCGAGTCGCGGTCCATGATCTGATTCTGAAGCTGGGCGATGTCCACGACTTCGCCGCGGGCCCGCAGTTGATTCGCACGCCGCCGCGCCCGCTCCACCGGCGTCGCATCCAGATAAAACTTCAGCTCCGCATTCGGAAAAACCAGCGTTCCCTGATCTCTTCCCTCGGTGACGAGATTGGGCCTGGCGGCGCCGATCTCCTGCTGCTGCCGGACGAGCAGCTCGCGCACGGCCGGAACCATGGCGACAAAAGACGCCGCTCGGGTTGTCTCGCCGGCGCGCAGCAGATGCCCGACCGGCTCTCCATTCAGCGACACCCCCGGCGGTTGCATCGAAAAGTCGAACGTGATCTTCGCGAGGCGCGCGACGTACGACAGCTCGCGCGCGTCCGCCAGGTTTGCATTCCGCCGCAGCGCCGCCAGGCCGATCGCCCGATACATCGCCCCGGTATCCAGGAAATCAAATCCCAACTCCAGCGCCACGGCGTGGGCTACCGTCGATTTTCCCGTCCCGGCCGGGCCGTCGATCGTGATGATCATGCGATGGTTTCCGTCAGTTTCCTGGGCGAAATATCATCGGCAATTGGCCCTTGGCCGCAAGCCGCAACTGGGTGCGTGACACTTTAGGCGCGAAAGGTTTATTCCCCTCCCCCGGTAATCCGCAGGAGAGCTAAAGTTTATTCCCCTCCCCCGGTAATCCGGGGGAGGGTTAGGGAGGGGGCTGGTCTGCAAGTGCGCGGCCGATGGCTTCCTCCACGGCATCCGGATGTTTCAGAATGTCATCATCCGAGAAGCGAATAATCCGGATTCCCCTGGCAAGCAGCGCCTCGGAGCGTCGCCGGTCATATTGTTTGTCCCGGTTATCTCCATGCTGGCCACCATCCGCCTCGATTCCCAAGCCTGCCGAGGTAATCAACCCCCTCCCCAACCCTCCCCCGGATTACCGGGGGAGGGGGAAGAAAGGGGCGGCCTAAAGTGTCATGCACCTGCCGAAACCTCATGCGCCATTGGGTCATCGGAATTCGCCGGGCCTTTCTCTATAATCCCCGAACTCGATGACCAAGCTGCGCTGGTACCACCTCGCCTGCCTGGCACTGCTGCTGATCGTTGGAACGTTCATGCGTTTGCGGGGCCTTGGCCGGTTCGGAAGCTGGCGCGACGAGTATTGGGGACTCTACCTGGCCACGGGCCGGGGCGACGCTCTGTTCCAGATTCCGTTGCAAACGCTGCTGACCGATCCGCCGCCGATGGGATTTGCCGGTGCGCCGCATTGGTGGCACGTCTGGACGGGCCTGGGAAGTGTGACGCATCCTCCGGCGTACTACATCCTGCTGCGATGGTGGGTGGACCTTTTCGGCCAAAGCGATCGGTCCGTTAGAAGCATGTCCCTTCTGTTCGGCATGGCTTGCATCCCGCTGCTGTTCGATTCGATACGCATCTGGCGAGGTGCCTGGTACGGATTGATCGGGGCGGGGATCATGACCTTCGCGCCGATCCAGATCGATTTTCGCGTGCAAGCGCGGCCGTACACGCTGATCGCGTTTGAGGGCTTGCTCGTTGCCGCGGCCCTGTTTCGACTTCAGCGCCACGGTCCATCCGCGCCCAGGCTGGCCGCCCTGGCATTTTCCGTCGCGGCCCTCGTGCTGACGCATTACTTCGCCATCGGAATCGTTATCGCGGCGGGGGTTTATGCAATGGTCCGGTTCAGCCGAGCCACGCGCTTCAGGGCCGCCGCCACCATTGCATTGACCGCCGCCCTCGCCGGCGCGGTCTGGACGCCGGAGCTATGGCACAATCGAGGGGCGTTTCACAACGCTTTGGGCGTGCTTCGATTCACGCCGACGCCCTTCTCAAGCACCCTCGACGCGGCGCAGCGGCTGGTATTTGGCCAGGTCGATTTCATGAACTGGCCGGCGGCAATGGCGCTGGCAATTATGGTGTACGTTTTGCCGCCGCTGGATCGCCGCAAAACGCTGTGGTGGCTCTGGACCCTATTCACCATCGGCATCGTTCTGTCCGTCGATCTACTCCGCCATTCCGGCCTTCTTCAGATCGATCGATACGCTTTCATCGCCGCGCCTGCGGTCTATGCGATGCTGGCGATGCCATTGCCCGGCCGGATCGGAAGGATCGTTCCGCTGGTGGTATTGTTCGGGGCGGTGGCGTTCGGCATTGCGCGCTATCAGGCGGGTCCGGCGCTGAGCACGGGATCGGTGTATCAAGTCGAGGACCACCGGCGGGCGGCGAAGTTCTTGAGCAGCAATGTCCGCGCCGGCGATGCGGTCGTTATCACGGCCATAAACGACAATCCCGCGTTCACGTACTTTGCCATCGAGCATTACAACGGGCGGTGGAAAGTTCCCGTGGCGCTGATTTCGACTCCGGTGAGTGACCAGGTCAAGCGGCGGATTTTCAGCTACAGCCGCGTGTGGGTGGTGGGCGGCAGTCCGGCCCAGGACACGGCCAAGCTCCTGCGGGGATGCCCGATCCTCGATCTTGGCGTCGCCGGCAATTTCCAGAGCGTCTGGCGAATCAAGTAGGATCGCCCGAGGCGAGTCCTTCCCTCGGCGTGAGCGATTCTTCCGACCGCGGCAAATCCTTCAGCGTGTTCAGGCCAAAAACCTCCAGGAACCGCTTGGTCGTCCCGTAGAGAATGGGCCGTCCCGGCTCCTCCGCCCGTCCCGCGATGTTCACCAGCCGCTTTTCCATCAAACTGCGAATGGTCTCTCCGCAGACAACGCCGCGGATCGCCTCGATGTCGGCGCAGGATCGGCTGCTTGTAGGCGATGATGGCCAGCGTCTCCAGAGCCGCCTTCGTCAGCTTCGCGTCAATTTCCCGCTGGTGCAATTTCTTAAGCTGCTCCCCGAATTCCGGCAGCGTCAGAATCTGATACCCCCCCGCAACCTGTTCGACTCGGAACGCCCGATGCGATTCCTCGTATTGGACATTGAGGTCCTTGATGGCCTGGCGAACCGGTTTGGTGGCCGGCAAATCCATCAACTCCGCGATCCGTCCCGCGGTCAGCGGATGATGCGTGGCCAGGAGCAGCGCTTCCAACAGCCGGGTGTCCACGTCTTCCGATACCAAATGCAACCCTTGGTCGGACCCGGCTTCCTCCGCCGCATCCTGCACGGGTCCATCGGCATCGGGAACGCTTTCCATTTCCGCTTCCATGACAGGCTCATCCCTGACCAATCGCATAGGCTGACTCCGTTTCTCCCACATTTATCGGCCAGTTCGCCGATGGAAATGGAAAAGAAAGCCCGGAATCGCCAACAGATGGTAGGAGCGGCGTGCGGTGGGTCAAGTAATCGGGGCACGGAACAAGGCGGCCGTTTTCGATCTTATTTCGCCTAAAAGTTGCCCGGGGTGGCGACTCGGAGCCGCAGATGAATCGGCAACGGCGGGAGCAGATGGAAGAGAAAGATGATCGTTTACGCTGTTCGTGACGGCCGAAATCGCCGGCTCGATTATGCCAAGGCGCCGCCGCCGCGAGGCCCGTTGGCTGGCCTGTCAATGTTCCAGCAGGCCTTCTCGAAGCGGAAGGATAGAGCCGCCGCCTTCGGCGGCCAGCGCTGAGGAGTTTCGCGCCCAAGCGCGACCTCAACCGTCCGTCACCCGGCTTGTCCGACCTCCCTTGGATAGCCCTGTACACGCGTAATGACATCGCCGAATTCGGTGGCGGATTGGGCGATGGGTGAGCGCGGGCTTCCCGACACAACCGCGGGAGGTCGGACAAGCGGGGCCGTGAAGGACGGTTGAGGTCGAGCATGTGCTCGAAACTCGTCAGCGCTGGCCGCCGAAGGCAGCGGCTCTTTCCGTCGGGCTCGAAAAGGCCTGCTCGAACATTGACGGGCCAGCCAACGGCATCCGCGGCGGCAACGCCTTCTCCTATTCGAGTCATCGCCTCCGGCCGTCACGAACATCGCAACCGATCATCTTTCTCTTCGATTTTCTGCCGCCGAATGCATTGCGCCCGCCCCGGCTCTTTCGGTCACTTTGGCGACCCGGGGGCGGTCGTGGGCGGTTGGGTCAAGTCCAAGTCGATCACCGCGGTGTAATAGCGCCAGCCGCGGCCCAGAAAGACCTGGTCCTTCAGCATCTCCTCCGTGCTTTGCGGCACGATTCCCTCAAAACGCGTTAGCCCGTTCACCACGACTTTCACCGGCTGATCCAGGTCCACCATCTGCTCGTTCAGATACAGCCGAACCACGCGAACGTTTCTCGTCTTCAATTCAATCGTGTGAGCGTCGGCGATTTCGCCCACGGCCCGGAAGCCGTTCTGATAGAGATACATTCCCTGGCTTCCGCGTGAAAACTCCACCTTCGCCTCCTGCCCAGGCGACATCGGCTGGTAAATCTGCACCCAATCGGCGCGGTTATAAATCGTCTCGGCGCTGTTGGATTGAATGAAGACTTGCCGGGGATAGAGCTCGCGCCGGCGCCCCGGAGTTTGCGGTATTGCTCCTCGACGATCGCCGCCGGCGGCGCGTGGCCCACCGTCTGCGTTTCCGTGTAATCCACGTCGTATTTCAAGTTGCGCAGATATCGCACGATTTCCCGCGATTCCACCACGTTCACAACGTCATCCGAAGCATCGTGCCAAACAACGCACAAGACGTTCTGAACGTTCCCCAGCCGAAATCGCTGCCACGCATCGTGCATCGAACCGGCCATCGGATTGATCGCCGCGAAATAAGTCGGATAGTGAATCGCCAGGTTCCACACGGCATGGGCGGCCATCGAATGTCCGATGAGATAGACCCGCGCCGGGTCGATGTTCGCCCTGCCCGCCGCGTCGAAGATCGGCTGCATCACCAGGTTCATCCCCACCGGCCCAGGTCCGTACAACTCGTCCAGGTTCAGCAGGGGCATCAACACGATCGCGTCCGAATGGGCCGACAGCTCATCGGTTATCCACTGCGAATAAATTTCGCTCACCCGCTGTGCATCCGGAGGCGGCGAGGTCAAGAACGCGCTGGCGGCGGGCAGCTTGACCACCAGCGGCCAGGCCTTGGTGACGTCGTATGACCTGGGGATTCCCGAAAAATACCGGACCTCGAGCGGCCCGGCCTGTTCATGGATGTAATACACCCCCGGCTGCAGCGCCGCCCACCCCATCCGCAACCTCGCCAGCCGGCCCACGATCGATCGGTCCAGCCCCACCGCGTCGATCTTCGCCGCAATCTCGGTTCGCTCGGCAGCCGACGACGACGCGAAATATCGTTCCAGCAGTTCGTGGGCGGCCACGAGCCTGGGCATCTCCGCGGCGTTAAACCGATTCCCCAACTCCGCCCGGTAGAGCGTCGCCAGAACGTCCCGCGGCAATTCTTCCGCCGGCGCGGCGGCAATCATCCCCGCCATCGCCACAATGACCGCCAAACTCGCCTTCCAACGAGGCACTGCTTCAGCCCTCGGCAATCGTTACGCTGTTGAGCGCGTCCCCCTGCTTCACGCCGTTGATGACCTGCTGGCTCTGGCTGTCCCTCGCCTTGCCGAACACCGTGTGCTTGCCGTCCAGCCAATCGGTGACCACGTGCGTGAGGAAGAACTGGCTGCCGTTGGTATTGGGCCCGGCGTTGGCCATCGAAAGCGTTCCCACCTGGTGCTTCTGGGGATTCCCCTTGAGTTCATCGGCGAAGCGGTAGCCCGGTCCGCCGCTGCCCGTTCCGGTCGGATCGCCGCCCTGGACCATGAAGTCCGAAATGACGCGATGGAATTTCGTGCCGTCGTAAAACTTCTCGCGGGCGAGGAACACGAAATTGTTCACCGTGATCGGGGCGTCCTTTGCGTACAGATCGCAAACGATCTTGCCCCGCGAGGTATCAAACGTCGCCACGTATTTCTTGCTCGGATCGATCGCCATCTTCGGCGGCTGGGAATATTGCTTCGACATTTCGTTGGTTCTCCTTTGCAAATAAGCCTTCACTTTTCGCCGCGGTTGTCAACGCTGAAATGCGTGGGGAAATGCAACCGCAGAGACGGAAACCAGAAATCCGAATCAAAGGCTGCTTCGTCATTCGACCCTTCGGATTTGATTCGTCATTCTGGTTTCGGATTTCTGGTTTCCGCGCCTCTGCGTCCGCGGTTGCCTTTTCGCATTTCCCCTCACCGTGCCGTAGAATCGGGCCTCGGGCCTGTCCGCATGCAGATTCGCAACTTCTCCATCATCGCCCACATCGATCACGGCAAGAGCACGTTGTCCGACCGGCTCCTCATGCGGGCCGGGGCCATCACCGAGCGGGAATTCAAGGAGCAAATCCTCGACGACATGGACCTGGAGCGCGAACGCGGCATCACCATCAAGGCTTCCGCCGTCACCGTCTTTCACGAGCACGACGGCGAGCAATTCATGCTGAATTTCATCGACACCCCCGGGCACGTCGATTTTCATTACGAGGTGCAAAAGGCCTTGCAGGCCTGCGAGGGAGCGATCCTCGTCGTCGATGCCACCCAGGGCGTTCAGGCCCAAACCGTCGCCAACGCCTACGCCGCCATCGAAGCCGGTCTGGAGATCATCCCGGTCATCAACAAGATCGATCTTCCCAGCGCCCGCCCGGTGGAGGTGGCGGAGGAAATCGAGCAAGTCCTGGGGTTTCCGGCCGAGGAGGCGATCCTGGTTTCGGCCAAAACCGGCCAGGGGATCGACGAGTTGATCGAGAAACTTTGCCAAAGGCTCCCGCGACCCAGGGGCGATCCCGCCGCACCCACCCGCGCCCTGATCTTCGACAGCATCTACGACGATTACCGCGGCGTGATCGTTTACGTTCGCGTGATCGATGGCGATCTGGTCAAAGGCCAGAAGATCAAGCTGATGGGAACGGACAAGCAATATCAGATCACCGACCTGGGCAAACTGATGCCGCGGCCCAAGCAAGTCGAGCGCATCGGCACGAGCGAGGTGGGATACCTGGTGGCGGCGATCAAGGACCTGCACGACATCCGCATCGGGGACACCGTCACCGATGCCGCCCATCCCGCCGCGGAGGCGCTGCCCGGATACAAGCCGATTCAGCAAATGGTCTATTGCGATTTCTATCCCGGCGGGACGACGCAATACGACGAGCTGCGCGACGCGATGGACCGCTTGCAGCTCAACGACAGCAGTTTTTCGTTCGCTCCGGAATCGTCCGACGCACTTGGATTCGGATTTCGCTGCGGATTCCTCGGCCTTTTGCACATGGAGATCATCCAGGAGCGCCTGGAGCGCGAGTTTCACGTCGAGATCGTGCAAACGGCCCCGACCGTGACGTACGAGATCAAGATGACCGACGGCACGATCCGGCGAATCGACGCCCCCAGCAAGCTGCCCAACCTCACCCAGATCGACCAAATCCGCGAGCCGTACATTCTCCTGAACCTCATCCTACCCAGCGACAGCGTGGGGGCGCTGATGAAGCTGTGCGAGGATCGGCGGGGGGTTTACAAAAAGACCGAGTACATCGGGGCGACGCGGGTGATCCTGGTGTACGAGGTCCCGCTGGCCGAAGTGATTTACGATTTCTACGACCGGCTCAAGAGCGCCACCCGAGGGTATGGAACGATGGACTATGATTTCATCGGCTTCCGCGCCGGCGACCTGGTGAAGCTGGACATTCTGGTCAACGGCGATCGCGTGGATGCCCTAAGCGTGATCGTTCACCGCGAACACTCCGAGCAGCGCGGGCGGCAGATTGCTCGTCCGCCTGAAGAAGGAAATCGCCAAGCACCTGTTCGAGATCCCGCTGCAGGCCGCCATCGGCGGAAAGATCATCGCCCGCGAGACGATCAAATCCGTCGGCAAGAACGTCACGGCCAAGTGCTACGGCGGCGACGTCACGCGCAAGCGAAAGCTGCTGGAGAAGCAAAAGGAAGGCAAGAAACGCATGAAGCGCGTGGGGAGCGTGGATATCCCGCAGGAGGCGTTCATGGCGATATTGGAAACGGATGAATAGGGGCTATCGAGCGTTTTCTTCACGCAACGCGCTCCTTGGCCGTTCAAGAACCCACCCGCCTACTTCCGGCTCACTTCAACTCGACGATGTCCTTCCGCGTCCCCTCGATGATGGCCATGACCTCCGACCGCTCCTGCGCCGGCACGTCGAATTTCGACAGCGAGGATTCCATGTCCGCCTCGATGGCATCGAATTCCGTATTGGTGATTTGCATTCCGGCATGAACGCTCTTCATGTCGCGGCCGCGGTATTCCTGCGAGCCGCCTGTCGCCGCGTCGAGAAATTCAACCAGATGCTTCTTGAGCTTCTCGACGTTGTCCGGAGTCGGGCCCCATTGCTGGGGCGTTCCCTTGCGCGTGAAATTCACCCTCGGATCGCCCGACGCCCGCCCGACGAAGTCCTCCACGACCACCTGGATCATCTGTTCCCCGCCGAGGCGATCGTAAAGCGGCTTGGGCGCGCTGGACGCACAGCCAAATCCCAGCGCCAGCCCTATCCAGGCGCTCGCCCCCACCGCCACCAAAGCAACCCACTTCCTTCCCATTGCAGATTCTCCTTCCCTTCAAACGAAGCCGAATCAAGTGCCGCCCGCGTAGAAATACTCCCCACAACGATTTTCCGCAACTTTCCCGCCGGCCCCATATTTAGCGGCGGTGCGAAGCACCGCGGGTTCCGTACAATGAAGGCATGACCCTCCCCTACTCCACCCCCGAACACCCCGGCATCGGCGGGTCGATCAAGCAGCGCCCCGAGGACTTCTTCGTTCAGGAAATCCCCCTCTACGAGCCTTCCGGCCAGGGCGAGCATGTCTACTGCGAAATCGAGAAAATCGGCATGACCACTTTCGATGCCATCGACCAACTCGCCCGGGCTTTGCCCGTCAACGCCCGCGACATCGGATACGCCGGCATGAAAGACGCCAATGCCATCACCAGCCAGATTTTCTCCATCGCGGGCACGACCGAGTCGGCGGTGATGAACCTGCATCTTCCAAAAATGACCGTCAAATGGGCCATGCGCCACGGCAACAAGCTGCGGCTGGGGCATCTTCGCGGCAACCGATTCGCCGTCAAAATCCGCGATGTCACCCCCACCGATGTCGTCAAGCTCACGCCCCTGGTTCGCCGATTGCTGGATCATGGCATGCCCAACTATTTCGGCGAGCAGCGCTTCGGCCGCCGCGGAAACAACCATCTCCTCGGCGCCGCCCTGCTTCGCGGCGACGACGACGCGCTGCTCAAGCTGCTCCTCGGCTCGCCCGATCCCGCCCTGGACGATCCCCACCAATTCAAAGCCCGCGCGTCCTTGGACCGCGGGGACCTCGAAACCTCCATGAAACAATGGCCCCGCTCCAGCGGCATGGAACGCCGATTCCTCGCCCGGCTGATCAAGACCAAAAATCCCACCGCCGCCGTTCGAGCCGTGGACGAGCGCATCCGCCGGCTTTGGATATCCTCCCTGCAATCCGATCTTTTCAACGCCGTGGTCGCCCGGCGAATTCAGACTCTCGACAAACTTCTCACCGGCGATCTGGCCGAGAAACACGACAGCGGCGGCGTCTTCCGCGTGCTCGATCTCGCCGCCGAGCAGCCCCGATGCCACGCATTCGAGATCAGCCCCACCGGCCCGCTGATCGGCTATCGAATGACCGCTCCGGAATCCGACGCCTTGCAAATCGAGCAGGAAGTCTTCGACTCGCGCGGGATTCGCCCAGCCGATTTCCGCGTCGCAGGCCGATTAAAAGTCAAAGGCGCTCGCACGGTCCCTTCGCGTTAAAATCAAAGAGGTCGAACTCGCCGCGGGCGTCGATGAGCATGGTTCATACATCACCGCCGCTTTCACCCTCCCAGCCGGTTCCTTCGCTACTGTTTTCCTTCGCGAATTGATGAAGGTAGAATCCCAAACATCCGATTGACTTCAAAACCCATCACGAGAGGTCATCATGACAACCACCGCCGCATCCAAGCCCCCAGCCCAATCCGGCAATCACCTTGTCGGGCTTTACGATCACTTCGCCCGCTTCGCCAGCAAATGGCAATCCCCGCTGCTGCTCCTGGTCCGCCTCTACATCGGCTATCAGTGCGTGATTTCCGGCTACGCGCACATCACGCATTTCCACAATACCGTTGAAGCATTCAAAGGTTGGCACATTCCAGCGCCGGAGGTCAACGTCGCTCTCTCCGCCCTCACTGAAATCGGCGCCGGCGCCCTGCTCCTGCTCGGATTCTGCGGCCGTCTTGCCGCCCTTGCGCTCACCGGCAATTTTATCGTCGCCTTCCTCGCGGTGAATCTCTCGGACCCCCACTACCACGATCTTCTCCGCCATTTCTGGGACAACCAGGACGTGCTTCTGAAGGACGACGCGTTCCCATTCCTGATGGCCGCCATCCTGGTCCTGGTCTTCGGCCCCGGCTTCTTGTCGGTTGACGGCATCATCAAATTCGCGCGCAGAAAGAAATAACCGCGAATCTCCAACCCCTTCCCCACGTTTAGCCGCCGCGGCCTCGCGGCGGGAATTCCCACCACCGTCGTATTGACAACGCATTTCATTCGCCATCCTCAAAACCCCGTCCCCTTTTTCGCCAGCGAGATCACCCGCATCGTCTCCCGCGCCTGCGCCGGCGTGATGGGAAACGCCGAGCCCTTGCGGATCGACTTGTACAATTCCACCCAAAAATTCGTAACCGCCCTTGGCGCAGCCGGGAACTGCTCCTCGATCCACCGAATCTCCTCCCCGCCGGAAAAATGCGATCCCCCGCGCCCCGACGGCGTCGCTCCGCTGGCCTTCAACTTCGGCAATCCCTTCGGATCGAAATATTTCAGCCGGCACTGATTCTTCGCATCGATGCTGAGCGTTCCGGTTGTGCCCATCAAAATCCACGGCGGCTGCGCGATGGCCGTCGCCCCGCTGATCTCGATGTCCGCGACAATTCCCGTTTCGCCGCGGATCATCAGCTTGACGTGGTCCTCCGCATTCCCCGCCGCCGCGATGCGCTTCAAATCCGACCAAACGTCCGCCGCCCTTCCTCCGACGAATTGCAGCGCCCAGTCCACCAGATGCGGCCCCCAATTGAGCAACTGCCCGCCCCCGAATTTCTTCAGAGTCTGCCAATCCGCCCGCCTCTGAAATCCACCCTGTCGAAGCTGCACGGCAAACAGCTTGCCGATCTTTCCACTCTTGACGATCTCCATGGCCTGGACGAACGGCACGTCGAATCGCCGATTCTGCCGAACGTACAATTTCCTGCCCAATTCCTTCGCCGTCGCGATCAGCTTGTCCGCCCCGGCCAAGTCCAGGGCCATCGGCTTTTCCACCAGCACGTCTCTTCCGGCCTTCATGGCCTGCACGGCCATCGCGACATGCTCGTGCGACCGCGTCGCCACGATCACAAGATCCAGCTCGTCATCCTTGAGCATTTCGCCATAGCTGTTGTACACGCGGGAGGAACACATCTGCGCCAATTGCCGGGTCCTCTCCTCCAGCAAATCGAATCCCGCGACAACTTTCACATGCGGCAGCTTCTGAAAATCCCGCAGGACCATCCCGAACCCAGCCCGCCCGATGCCGCACAATCCGACGCGCAGAGCATCTTTCAACTTGGGAACGGTATGTCCGTTGCCGCCGGCCTCCCGCGGCATCTTCGGCACCGCCAAAAACAGGGCGTTTGACGATCGACCAAGTTGCGACAGTCGAGCGGGACTGTTCATGAACGGGGATTATACAGGCCCGACCCGCGACTGTAACGGAACCCAAAGCACGCTCCTCCACAATATTTAGCGGCGATGCGCAGCATCGCGGGTTCCCCGCATTCCCCGCGCGACGCCTCCCCCAAACCCCTCATCCCTCCCGCTTCTTGCGAACGTATTTCTGATTATCGATTCGCTTCACCACCCCGCGCAAGCTCAGCATCGTCAGTTCCTGCAAGACGATCTCGGCGGCCAATTCCGTTCGCCTGATGATCGTGTCCACCGACGTGGGGTCCAGATCGATCGCCTGCACGATGCGCTGCTGCCGCTCGTCGAGCAAAACCGGCCCGGCCGCTTCGCGCACCGCCGGCGCCGCCGCCGCCGGCGCATCCGCCGCCGCCACCGTCGTTTGATGCGGCAGCGGGCCGAGATTATCGATGATGTCCTCCAGGCTCGTCACCAGCACCGCCCCGTCGCGAATCAGCGCATGCGGACCGGCCGACATGGCGTTGTCGATCCGCCCGGGAATCGCGAACACCGGCCGATTGTGCGAATCGCACGCCTGCCGAGCCGTGATCAAAGCGCCGCTGGCGACGTCGGCTTCGACCACCAGCACGCCGCGGGCCAAGCCGCTGATGACCCGATTGCGGCGGGGAAAATTCTCTCGCAGCGGGGCCGTCGAAAGCGGAAATTCGCTGATGACCGCTCCGCGCGTCGCGATCTGTGCAAACAGCGCGTCATTCTCCTGCGGATAGGCGACATCCACCCCGCAGCCCAGCACCGCCAGCGTGCGCCGCTCGGCGCAGCCAGCGCGCCGCGATGGGCCGCCGAATCAACCCCGCGCGCCCCGCCGCTGATAATCGTGAATCCCGCCTGCGCCAGCAGTGCTCCGAATCGTTCGGCTTGCTCGCGCCCATAATGCGTGCACCGCCGGCTGCCCACGATCGCCAATCCGTTGAGGTCGCGCGGCTCCAGCCGCCCGCGAACGTATAGCAGCGGCGGTGGATCGGGGATGAGTTTCAAAATCTCTGGATAGCCCTGGTCCTCCAGGCAAATCAGCGAGGCTCCCGCCGCTTTGGCCCGGGCCAATTCCGGCTCGACCTGTTCCGCGGCCCGGCGAAGGGCGTCGAAAATCTGCTGCGATTTCGCCGGTCCAATGCCCTCGACCGAGCGGAGAAGGCTTGCACTGGCCTGGCATGCGGCCTCGGCCCCGCCGGCGGCGGAAATGAGACGCGAAGTCAGGATCGGGCCGATGCCTTCCGTCAGGGCCAGTTGAAGCCAGTGGGATAAAGCCATGGGATGGACGCTATCTCAACGATTGCAGCGCTTCCAGGATCAGTTCCGGCGGAATGTCATCGCGCATCGCGGCGCGGCCGATGGATTCCAACACCACCACCCGAATGCGCCCGGACCTGACTTTCTTGTCGAACCACATCGCCTCCGATACCCGATTGGGATCGAGTTGCATTCCGCCCGTCGGCAATCCCGCCTTCCGGATCGTCGCCACGATCCGCTCGCGATCCACTTCGTAGCCCAACTTTTCCGAAACGTAGGCCGCGGCGCACATCCCCAGCGCCACCGACTGCCCGTGCGAATACGAAAATTTCGAGACCGATTCGATGGCGTGGCCGAAGGTGTGCCCGAAGTTCAAGTGGGCCCGCTCCGCCTTTTCAAACGGATCGGCTTCGACGACCCGAGCCTTGATGCCGACGTTATGCGCGATCAACTCGCTCATAACCGCCACGTCCAGCTTCAGCGCCGATTCGATCCGCGCGTCCAAAAGGGCGAACGCCCGGGCGTCGCGGATCAGGTCGTGCTTGATGCACTCCGCCAATCCGTCCTGAAGGTAGGCCGTGGGAAGCGTCGCCAGCGTTTGCGGATCGGCAAGCACCGCGATCGGCTGGTGAAACGCGCCGATCAGATTCTTCCCCTGCGCATGATCGACCGCCCGTCTTTCCGCCGACGCTGGCGTCCACCATCGCCAGCAAGGTCGTCGGAATCTGCACCAGCGGCACGCCGCGCAAAATCGTCGCCGCCACAAACCCGGCCATGTCCCCGATCACTCCGCCGCCCAGCCCCAGGATCGGCGTCGATCGCTCGATCTTGGCCGACAGGAATTGATCGTAAACCGGCAGCAGCATCGAAAGCGTTTTGTGCTGTTCCCCGGCCGGAATCGTCGCGGAGATCGTTTCAAATCCCGCCGATTTCAGCGAATCTTCCACCGGCTGAAGATAGATCGCCGCGACGTGCGAATCGGTGACGATCGCCGCCTTGGCCGATTTGCTCAGTTTGTGAAGTTCCGCCCCGACGCCCCCCAGCAGTCCGGGCGCGATCGCGATGTTATATTTTCCGCTGGGAAGATTGACCGGGACGAGACGCACGGCGTGGATTGTAATCGTTTGTCTGTCATTGACCATTCGCCGGCGGTAAAATGACGAAGTGAATGACGAAGTGAATGATTTCGACGCGACGATGCGGCGCGGCGGCGACACCGCACTGCAAAAGGCGGCTAAATTCTTTATGGGCGCCGATCCGGTACACCAGTCATTGCGTGCGATCGCCGCCCGATTGGAAGAAATGGGGATTCCCTATGCCGTGGCCGGCGGCATGGCTTTGGTCGCCCACGGTTACAACCGGACGACGGTCGATGTCGATCTGCTCGTGACGCCGGAGGGACACGTCAAGGTGCGCTCACAATTGGATGGCTTGGGATACGTTCCGGCATTTACGAGCAGTAAAAATCTTCGTGATACGCAAACCGGCGTGCGGATCGAGTTCCTGTTGACCGGCCAATTCCCCGGCGACGGCAAACCCAAGCCCGTCGCGTTCCCCGATCCAGACTCGGCCGCGGTTGTCATCGACGGCGTGCGCTATCTGAAATTGGAAAAACTGATCGAACTGAAACTGGCCTCAGGAATGACCAATCCCGGCCGATTGAAAGACCTGGCCGACGTGCAGGAATTGATTCGGATATTGAAACTTGATCAAGATTTTGAATCCAAACTCGATCCTTATGTACGAGGGAAATTTGCCGAGATACGCAAAGGTGTGGAATTCGATTCAACGGCAGGATCGACTGAATCCTGACCCCTAAGGTGCAAAGCGTTCGGCCGCGCGCTATACTGTGATCATGTCAGCAGCCATTAAACAGATCGTAACGGTTCGACCAGGCGGGGTGGTCGAGGTGCGTTCGCCGGAACTGCGAGAGGGAGACCAGGCGGAAGTGACCGTCGTCGTCACGCAGCCTGCGAACCCCACGCGGGCAGTTGGCGGCGCAGGCGCTGGCGCCGCCACGCGGGGACATTCAACAGCAAGGACACGAGGGCGGGCGACAATCAGCGCATCGATGCGGACCTGGCTGCGGAATACGGCTGCCGATCGAAGACGGAGTCCTGATGCTCCTGGATACCTCCGGCCTTTATTGCTATCTCGACGCCGGAGACGCGCGGCATCGCGATGCGGTTTCGCTGCTTGATTCGGCGACTGTTCGCCTGACGCACAATTACGTGCTTGCAGAACTTGTGGCGCTGTGCAACGCGCGCGGCATCAATCATCATGTGACGCTTGAATTCGTCAGCGAACTTGCCAATGACCCGAATGTCGCAATCGTCTGGGTCGGACAGGAAGACCACCGCTCGGCCATCGATCTTCTGCGGGAACGTCCGGACAAGGCTTACTCGTTGTGCGACGCGGTAAGTTTTTTGCAGATGCGACAACGCGGGGTCACTGAGGCGCTGACCACTGATCATCACTTCGACCAAGAGGGATTTGTGCGGTTGCTATGAATCTAGCCACCGGACCACCGCTACCTCACACGCTCATCCCGCTGGCCGCGTCCGCCTGGCGCTGGGCTTGCATCGCGTCCCATTCCTCCACCGTGATCAGCGCTTCGCGCGCTTGGCTGCCCTTGTAGTTGCCGACGATTCCGCTGGCGGCCATCGCTTCGATCAATCGGCTGGCGCGGCTGTATCCGATCGTCAGTCGGCGCTGCAGAAGACTCACGCTGCCGCGCTTGGTTTCCAGAACCACTCGTACGGCCGCGTCGAACAGCTCATCTTTCGTCGCCTCCTCGTCAACCGTGGTCCCCGCCTTGATCTGCACCAGTTCCGGCTCGAACTGCGCCTCGGCCTGCGTCTTGACCAGCTTCACGCTCTCCTTCATCTCCCGGTCGTCGATGAACGTCCCCTGGCCGCGGACCGGCTTGCCGGCGCCAGGCGGCAAAAACAGCATGTCCCCCTGACCCAGCAACATGTCCGCCCCGTTCTGATCCAGAACGATCCGGCTGTCCATCTTGCTCGCGACCCTGAACGCGATCCGGCTCGGCATGTTGCTCTTGATCAGCCCCGTCACCACGTTCGCTTGCGGGCGCTGCGTCGCCACGATCAGGTGAATCCCCACCGCCCGCGATTTCTGCGCCAGCCGAACGATGAACGTCTCCACTTCCTTCCCGCTGGTCATCATCAAATCCGCGAGTTCGTCGATGATGATCACGATGTACGGCAAGTGCTTGGGAATCTTCGCTTCCTCTTCCGGCGTCGCCGGCTTGAATCGCTCGTTCAGCTCCTCGCGCGTCAGGGCGTTGTAACCCTTGATGTTCCGCACTCCGCCCTCGGCGAGGATTTCATACCGCTCGTCCATCTTTTCGCACGCCCATTCCAGGACGCTCGTCGCCCGCAGCGGATCGTTCACGATCGGGCACATCAGGTGCGGAATGTCCTTGAACGGCGCCATCTCCACCATCTTCGGATCGACCAGGATCAGCTTCACCAAATCCGGACGCTGCTGGTAAATAATCGACATGATGACCGCGTTGATGCAGACCGATTTCCCCGACCCGGTCGTCCCGGCGATCAGGACATGAGGCATGGCCGCCAAATCGCTGATCAGCGGCTCGCCGCTGGCGTCCTTCCCGAGGAACAGCGGGATCGCCATCTTCTTCGTGGCGTCGGGCGCGGCCTGCATCAGTTCCTTCAGCCGGACCTTTTCCTTCTGCGCGTTGGGCGCTTCGATGCCGACCGTATTCTTGCCCGGAACCGGAGCGACAATCCGAACGCTTTCCGCCCGCAACGAGCGCATGATGTCGTTCGACAGGGCCGTCACGGCCGACACTTTGATCCCCGGCGCCAATTCCAGCTCGTACATGGTGATGACCGGCCCGGTGTCGATCTCCACCACCCGGGCGTCGATGTTGAATTCCCGCATCGCCTGCTCGAGCATCGCCGCCTTCTCGCGAACGAACTTCTCCTGGCTCTCGACAAACCCATATTCCGCATCCGCGAGGCAATCCCACGGCGGAAGGTGATATTCGCCAAGCTCCCTCGGCGGCGACGGCGGCGGGCTGATCTGCCGCGGCTTCATCATGTTCGGCAGCTTCACGATGATGTCCGCCCGCGGCGCCGCCGGCTCATCCTCCGGCTCGGCATCCTCATCGTCGATCGCCTCAAACCCATCAAGCTGCGCTTCTTCGACCCCGATTTATCCACCTTCAACATCACCGCCGGCTTCTCGTCATCCTCATCATCCTGGTCCCTGCTTCGCGCCGAATCATTCGCGGACCTTGACGGCTTGGCCGCCTGGCGCTTGAGCAACTGCCCAAACGACGGCCACGAAAACTTCATCTTCGTCCCACCGCCTTTGACCGTCGAATACGCATGCACCGCCAACCCCGGAGCCCGCAGCACCAAATCGTCAGCCGCCAGCAGCAGCCCCACCAGGATCGCCGTCATGAGGATCAGGCTTGTCCCGACCGTATTGAAATGGGTCTGCAAAAACGCGGCCGCTGCGATCCCGATCACGCCCCCGGACCCTTCGGGGAATCCCGAGCTGGAGCCGGGCTTGAAATTATGCACGAAAGCGGCAAAGGCGATGGAGAGCATCACCAATCCCGCCGCCCGCAGCCACGGATCGCTCAGCCGAGTGTGGTAGAACGCCATCGCCAGACAAACCCCGCTGAAGAACAGCAGCGGAAATACCCCCTGCCCGATGGCCAGATAACACCAGTAGGCGACCAGCGCCCCCACCGGCCCGCAGACGTTTTGCGTTTGCGGATACGGATACACCGCATGGCTCGGCCAATCGGTCGCACGAAAACTCCCCAGCGCGAACAGCAGAAACAGCCAGATCCCCGTCGCGAAGAACAGGGCCAGCGGTTTAAGAATATGCGAGCGTTGCAACATAACTTTTAGCCGCGGCCCCTGGGCCGCGCGTCTTCTCTTTCCTTAACGTCCCGTATGCCCAAACCCGCCCTTCCCGCGGCTCGTGGCTTCCAGTTCCTTAACTTCCACCAATTTCACGGAAGGCACCGGCATAACGATCATCTGCGCCACGCGCATCCCCCGCTCCACGGTGAATGGCATCTTCCCATGATTGACCAGCGGCACACACACCTCCCCGCGGTAATCCGAGTCGATCGTCCCAGGGCTGTTAATCATGGTAATCCCATGCCTGCTAGCCAGCCCACTCCGCGGCCGAACCTGGGCCTCATGTCCCTTTGGAATCGCAATCGCGAACCCGCAAGGAACCAGCCGAATCTCGCCCGGCTGCAAAACCGTCGCCTCGGCCACCGCCGCCGCCAGGTCGAAGCCCGCCGAGTCCCGCGTCATCCGCATCGGCAAGGGCAGACCTTCACCACCAGCCAGACGCTTGATCTTTATTATTATCGGACGAGGCACACGCCACACTCCAGCGAATGGCCGGAACATCCTCTCCCCTGGTGCTGCGGGTGAGGGCCGGCGTGGGGGAAATCTCCATAACTTTTAGCCGCGGCCCCTGGGCCGCGTGTCTTCTCCCAATTAGCGCGGGAAATGCGCTACACCCTGAATAGCTCAACGGCTCGCTGGATGAGGATATCGGCGAACTCCCCTTTAGGCCGCGAGGGCAGTTTCGCCTCCCGCCCATCCGCGTAAACCAGGGACGGTTCGATCAAATCCGAAGCGATCGTCTTGGCCGGGTTGTAAACGATCAAATCGAGCTTTTTTTCGCGCAATTTGCTCACAACCCGATCGAGGTTCGGCGAAGTTTCCAAACTGAATCCAACGGTCCGCTGATCCGGCCGCTTGATCCGCCCCGCCGCCGCGACGATGTCCTCCGTCGGCTCCACTTCCAAAGTTCGCACGTCCCCGCGCGACAACTTAACGCTGCTGGCCGCCACCGGCCGGTAATCCGCCACCGCCGCCGCCATGATTAGCAAATCGTGGCTCGGAAATTCTGCGCATAACGGCGTCAAACATCTGCGCCGCGGTTTCGACGTCAATTCGCCGCACCCCCGCCGGATATACAATCGAAACCGGCCCAAGAACGACAACGACCTGATGCCCAACCGCCACCGCCGCCTCGGCAAGCGCCGCCCCCATCTTCCCGCTGCTGCGGTTGCCGATGTACCGAACCGGATCGATAGGCTCGCGCGTAGGCCCGGCCGTGATAAGAATTCTCATGCAAGCATTCTAACCAAGCTGATTCCTAACCCGTTAGCCCCCCGCTCTCAGGGCAACCGCATTCTAACAGGCGCCCCTTTTGTCCCCTCTCCCGGTACTCCGGGAGAGGGTTAGGGTGAGGGTCATTGCGCGAAAGACCCTCACCCCTGCCCTCTCCCGGCGTACCGGGAGAGGGGGAATGGGAGAATGCGGTTGCCCTGCCCCCGCTCTGCGAGGGGGATTCCCTGGCCACAATTCGCGATAAAAAATGTTATCCTCTACCCCCGGCCGGGTGTTCATATGGGTATGAAAGGCGCCATCATGAACAATGCATTAAACCAATACGTCCAAACCGGCTCGGCCGATGCGTTCCGCCAAATCGTCGAGGCGAACGTCGATTCCGTCTATTCGCAATGCCTGCGCAAATTGCACGACGTTGCACTGGCGGAGGATGTCGCCCAAGTCGTGTTTGCCACCCTGGCCCAGAAGGCCGCGAAATTGCCGGCCAACGTCCTGCTCGAGGGGTGGCTCTTCACCACAACCCGATTCTGCTGCTCCAACGCGCAGGCGCGGGCCGCCCGACGCAGCGCCGCGGAACAAAAGGCGGCAACCATGCGAAATGAAGCGGTGGAACCAGCGGCATCCGACAAAGCCGCCTCAGCAGAAACCGAAGAATTGCTCGACGACGCCATCGCCCAACTCGGCGAGCGGGATCGAAACGCCGTGCTGCTCCGATTCTTCGGCGGCCGCAGCCTGCGCGAAGTCGGCGAGACCCTGGGCGTCTCCGAAGACGCCGCCAGGCAGCGCGTCTTCCGCGCCATCGACAAGTTGCGGGCTTATTTCAATTCCAGGGGAGTGACGGCCGAGTCGGCGACAATCGCGGCATGGCTCGGCATGGCCGTAAAGCCCGCCGGCGCGGAACTGGCGCGTTCGGCCATTCAACTGGCGACGGCCAAAGCCGCCGCCGGGGCCGCCACGTCGGGCGCGGGGATTTTGTCCCGCCTGAGTTGGACCTGGCCGAAGATCGCCGCGGGAATCGCCGCCGCCGCCGCACTCACGACCGCCGTGGTTGTCGTGAGCAATGGCCAAGCGCCGCCCCAAGCGCCCGCGCAACCGCCACCGGCGCAGGTCGCGGCCGCCCCGGTTCTGGCCGACGTGTCTCCGGCCGATGCGACGCAGCCGTCGGATCAGTCCACGCCCGTCGATGCCCTCAGAAAACTGTCCACGGCCGTTCAAACCAACGATCGCGCGGCCATCGCCGAATGTCTCTGTGACGACGGCGCCGACCCGGACGCGGCGGCAATGGCCCGCGCCTATTTCCCCGAACAAGCCGCCGTCTGCCGGCTCCAGAAAGCCTGGCAGGCCAAATTCAGCGCGGCAATGAATGTTCCGGGGTTGAGCTTCGATGATTTTCCCGGGCGCGGAACGTTTGCAACGCTGCTGGGCCGCATTCTGGACTTCCCCGGCGGTTTGGAGGCGACGATCGACGGCGACACCGCCCAGGTGCGCATTCCCCTGCCGCGCGAGGCGTTCGTCTCCCCCGGTCGCGAGCAGATTACCGCGCTCGGCCGTTGGTCCGGCGCGATGCTGGTCTTCAAGCAGGTGGACGGCAATTGGAAACTCGACACGGATCGCACGTTCAACTTCCTCGCCAACGTTGCCAAACAGCCTGGAAACGACAAAAGCGATCTGGCCATCCAAGCGAAAGTCTTCGCGGAACTGGCCGACAGCCTCAACGGCGTTGCCTCCGACATCGCCAGCGGAAAGATTTCCACCCGCCAGCGCGCGATCAATGGCATCGTGTCCGCCGCAACGAAGGCGTTCAGGGACGCCCGCGCCGATGGCGGCACGATCATGACCCTGCCGGTCATCGGCGGTTAGGCGAAATGTTTAGCCGGCCCGGCCTGCACTGAGCTTGTCGAAGTTGCCTCGGGCCGGTTTATCCCGACAACCAGATTGCTTTTCGTTTCATCTTCCGGCACATATGCTTTAGCGCCGGCAGAAAACGAACGATGACAAGATTTCATCCATCAATCGCCGCGATGATCCTGGCGATCCTATCGCTCCCACCCCACGTTTACGCCGACGACGCCGTGACCCTCACCAGCCCGGGCGGCCAGTATCGCCTCGTCGCCCCGAACGGTTGGGGACCGGCCGATTTCCACGTTGACAACGTTCAGATCGGCGCCAGCAATCCGCATCGCGGCGAATATGCCGAGGTCGTCGCCGACCGCCAGGATGATTACGTCGGCTCACTCAGGCAATTCGCCGAGGCCAAGCGCGACACCATGGCCATGAGCCTCGACAATCCCCGCCTCTCGCCGCCGCAGCAACTCAAGGTCAACGGCCAGGATGCCTTCCGCTACGAAATCCACGGCCAACTGCCCGGATCCAACGTCACGGTCGGTTATTGCCTCACGGTCCTGGCGACCAAGACGCATTACATTCAGGTGATCGGCTGGGCCGAGGACTCCCATTTTTCCGACGACCGTCAGGAGTTGAATTCGCTGGCCCAGGGATTTTCAGAAAAGTCCGACGCACAAAAATGACGCGGATTCCAGAAAATCGTTTAGCGGCGTCGCTCGCGACGCGCTTATCAGCGGCGACTGTCAATCGCCACTTCATCCCCCACGCGCAAACGCATCGCCTTCGCCGCCGACCCATCGCGCACCGCGATCTCCAGTAACCCCGAGCTGCCGAACAATGCCAGCGCGGAACCCGGAGCGGCATCGCCGTACGTCCGCTTCAGCCGCCCGATGCGTCGGCGGCCGACGCGCACCGCCAGCTTGTCAATCGACTTCAGCGAATCGCGTGCGATGTTCGTCGTCGCATTGCCGAAATGATCGATATGAATGATTCTTCCCGATTTCACCGGCGGCGGCGCGGGAGCAAAATCCAGCAGGATCGGATCGTCGATTTGCCGGGCCAGTTCGGACGGGTTCCTTCCCGACGCCAACATGCCGGCAACCGGGCCCATGATGTCCCGGCCATGGAACGTATCGCTGGCTTTTCTGTGCGGCTTCCAGATGAGTTTGCTCGCTATTCCCGGCCCAAGCCGCCGCCAGGCCCAGGTAATCAGGCCGTTATCCGGGCAGACGACGATGCTGCCGCGGATTTGCACCAGGAGAATTCGCCGATCCGTTCCCACGCCCGGATCGACCACCGCAAGATGAACCGTGCCCGGCCCGAATCCGTCCACCGCTCGCTCGAGGGAAATCGATCCGCACAGCACGTCGCCCGGCGGCACGTTGTGCGTGACGTCCACCAGCACCGCACTCGGCGACTGGCGCAGAATCGCGCCTTTCATCGCCGCCACGTACGTGTCGGACAGACCGAAATCCGTGGTCAACGTAACAATCGGATGCGCCGGATTCGGCTTGTAGGCCATGTTGGGATACAATACCGGCATGAATCAAGTTGGTGAAATCGCTCCGCAGGAGCAAATGATCCGCCAGCAGATCATCGAGCGCGGAATCCATGACGAGCGGGTGATCGCGGCACTGCGGGCGGTGCCCCGCGATCGGTTTTTCCTCCCCGATGCCCGCGACTCGGCCTTCGCCGACCGCGCCGCACCCATCGGACACGGGCAAACCATCAGCCAGCCCTACATGGTCGCGCTTATGACCGCCCGATTGCAGATCGCTCCCAACCACCGCGTTTTGGAGATCGGCACCGGAAGCGGGTATCACACCGCGATCCTCTCCAAGCTGGCGGCCGAGGTTTATTCCATCGAGCGCGTCAAGCCGCTGCTCGACGAGGCGTTTGAAAGGCTCCTGTCGCTGGACATTCACAACGCGCATTTTCGCTTTGGCGACGGGACGCGCGGCTGGCCCGAGGCGGCGCCATTCGACCGCATCCTCATCGGCGCCGTGCGCCGTGCATTCCCGAAGCCCTCCTCAAGGGCCAGTTGATCGACGGCGGAATCGCCGTCATTCCCGTCGGCCCCAGCGACGAGCAGATGCTCATGGAAGTCCAGCGCGTCGGCGACAAGCTCGTCAGCAGCGACGTTCTGCGCCTGCCGATTCGTCAAGCTCATCGGCGACGAGGGCTGGGCGGAGCAGTAGCCGGTCACTATCAAATGCAACCGCAGAGACGCAGAGGCGCGGAGACGGACGCGGAGAAAATCCAACTGAATTCTCCGCGTCTTCCTCTGCGCCTCAGCGTCTCTGCGGTCCAATTATCTGATCCTCTTTTGCGGCCAATTGACGATCTAACCGGGATCGGTCCCGCTCGAGCCAAAGCCCTGCGCGCTCTCGGCGTCGCCACGCTGGGAGAACTGCTCGAATATTTCCCCCGCGATTATCAGTACGAATCAGAGGAAAAGCCGATCGACCGGTTGCGCGACGGTGAACTCGGAATCGCGCGCGGCGAGGTCACGGCCGTCAACTACATCGCCGGCCATGGCAAACCACGGTTCGAAGCGACGCTTTCACAGGGGCTGCATCGCCTGGCGCTGGTCTTCTTCCACGGCGCGTATCTTCGTCGTCAGGTTCATCCCGGGCTTCTGCTGCGCGTGCGCGGAAACGTACAGTTTTCCCACGGCATTCCGCAGATGGTGAATCCAAAATGGGAAGTCGTCGAGCCGAACACGCAGGCCGTCGAAAATGCCAAGCTCCGCGCCGTTTACCCCGCCAGCGCCAAACTGAGCAGCGAAACGATCGAGGGGATCATCGCGGCCAATCTCGATGCCGCCGTCGCTCCAATCGGCGAATGGTTCGCTGCGGAATTCCTCACCCCGCGCAAACTGATGGGCCGCGCGGATGCTTATCGCGCGATCCACCAGCCGCTCGATCGCCGCCAGGCCATCGCCGCCCGTCGCCGGCTCGTCTATGACGAGTTGGTCCTCATGCAGGTCGCGCTGGCCCTGAGTCATCGAATGCATTCCACGAAACTCAGCGCCGCTCCTGAAGGTCGATCGAACCCTCGACCGCCGCATTCGCGCCCGATTCCCCTTCGAGCTGACGCGCGGCCAGCAAAGCGCGATCTGGCAAATCGCCCGCGATCTCAAAGGCGGCCGGCCCATGAAACGCCTGTTGCAGGGGGATGTCGGCAGCGGCAAGACGGTGGTCGCCGTTTACGCCATGCTGGTCGCCGTCGCCAACAAGATGCAGGCCGCCTTGCTCGCTCCGACGGAAGTCCTCGCCGAGCAGCATTTCCTGACCCTGCGGAACCTGCTGCACGAATCCAGTGTGAGAATCGAGCTATTGACCTCGCGCACGCGGCGGCAAAGCAAAGGGGCCATCGCCGATCGCCTCGCCGAGGGCCACGCCCATCTCGTCGTCGGCACGCAGGCGCTGCTTCAGGAGCGGATTCAGTTCGCCAATCTCGGCGTGATCGTCGTGGACGAGCAGCATCGCCTGGGCGTTCGCCAGCGGGCCGCCCTCACCGACAAGGGTTCCACGCCGCACTATCTGGTGATGACCGCCACGCCGATTCCGCGAACGCTCGCGCTCTCGTATTTCGCGGATTTCGACGTGACGGCCATCGACGAGCTTCCGCCCGGCAGACAGCCGATCAAGACCGTCTGGCTCCGTCCCAATCAGGCCGCCCAAGCCTGGGAATTCGTGCGCGAGCAGGTGCGCTCCGGGCGACAGGCTTACATTGTTCTGCCGCAAATTGAGGACGACGACCTCGGCGGAAAGTCGATCCTGCGCCACATGCGATCTCTCGCCGCCGGCCCGCTGGCCGATCTGCGCCTCGCCGCCCTGCACGGCCAGATGCCCACGGACCAAAAGGAACAAACGATGTCCGATTTCCGCCAGGGCCGGATTGACGTTCTCGTCTCCACCACCGTCATCGAAGTCGGCATCGACGTGCCAAATGCCGCTGTCATCGTCATTGATGGCGCCGACCGATTCGGACTTTCGCAATTGCACCAGCTTCGCGGCCGGGTTGGCCGCGGATCATGGCCGTCGCATTGCATCCTGCTGTCCGACGCCCCCACTCCCGGCGCCGAGGCCCGGCTCACCGCCATGCTCTCCACCAGCAGCGGATTCGAGATCGCCGAAATGGACCTGCGCTGCGCGGCCCCGGCGAGTTCTTCGGCACGCGCCAGCACGGCCTGCCTGAATTCAAGCTGGCCGATATCACCAGCGAGTCTGGATTTGCTCCAATTGGCAAAGGAAGACGCGCAGTTTTTGCTTGCCGACGACCCCAAGCTGGCTGACCCATCGTGCGCTCATTTGCGAACGGCGCTATTCGCTCAATTTGGCGAGACGCTGAATCTGGTCCAGGTTGGGTAATGGATCGTTTCGCTTTAGAAGAGCCGGGGCGTGTCGCCCCGGTCCGGGCCGACACGGCCCGGCTCTGTCAGAACCAAGCGCGGGCTGCACCACCACAAATAGATGCCCACAGTCACTCAACACGACCTGTGCCAGATTTTTTTACATTTTTCAAAATCGGGCAATTTCGCGGTTCAGCCCGCTTAAATTCGCGAGCAACTCATCTCTATTTTTGTGGAATACTTAACTTTATGTAAATAAATAGTTTATATCGAGGCTCCATATGCGTCCGACAGGGGCCGCCGCTGCGGAGCATTTGAACTAATGCCGCGAGCGTCCGTACAAAGGACGCGGCGTTTTATGGGCAGGAGACCCTTGACAGGTAGCTGTTAGGCGTAAAGACTGCCCCGCCCTGGCTGATCGTCGCATCCAGCTAATTCGTGAAGAATTGCCATGGATCGGTCGATACGTGCCACGGTCGCCAATAAAAATGGCCCGCCGCGACGAACGTAAACCCATGGCACGCAAGAGCCCAAAACATCTCGTCATCGTCGAATCGCCCGCCAAGGCCAAGACGATCAACAAATACCTGGGCGACGGATACGTCGTCAAGGCCAGCATGGGCCACGTCCGCGACCTGCCTTCAAAGGGCATGGGCGTCGATCTCAAAACCTTCCAGCCCGAATACGAAGTCCTCGCCAGCCGAAGCAAGGTTATCGGCGAACTCAAGAAGCTGGCCAAGGATAGCGACAAGATTTACCTGGCCACCGACCTTGACCGGGAAGGCGAGGCCATTGCCTGGCACCTGAAGGAAGCCCTGGCCATACCCGATGACCGCGTCTTCCGAGTCATCTTCAACGCCATCACCAAGAGCGAAATCCAGAAGGCGTTCCTCAAGCCACACCATATAGATATAGACCGGGTCAACGCCCAACAGGCTCGCCGCATTCTCGACCGCATCGTCGGCTACGAGATCAGCCCGCTGCTCTGGCGGAAAGTGGCCAAGGGCCTCTCCGCCGGCCGCGTGCAGTCCGTGGCCGTCCGCCTCATCGTCGATCGCGAACGCGAAATTGCCGCCTTCATACCCGATGAATTCTGGAAAATCGTCGGCATCTTCTCCCCCGACGCCAAACAAGCCCCCGCCCTCGCCAATCAGTGGGCCGATTTCCTCATCAACACCGGCAACGGCGAACGAACCAAAGCCGAACGGGACAAATGGCTCGCCGAGCATTCCGCTTTCGCCGCCGAGTTGGTTGAATTCGCCGGCAAGAAGTTCGAGGCCAAAAACAAAGCCGACGCCCGCAGGGTCGCCGAGGCCGTCGGTTTCCTCCTCACCCAGGATCAGACCACCGACGATCCGCAAGGCAAAGGCCCCGCGGCGAAACTGACCAAATTCGTCGGCCGAATTGAAAAGGCCCCCGCCTTCACCGTCCAGGGCATCGAGACCAAGCGCGTGACCAGCAGGCCGTCGGCCCCGTTCATCACCAGCACCCTTCAGCAATCAGCCAGCAGCCGACTGAGCTTCCCCGCCCAGCGAACCATGCGGACCGCCCAGGGCCTGTACGAAGCCGGACACATCACTTACATGCGAACCGACAGCACCAACCTGTCGGACGACGCAATATCCATGGCCCGGTCGTACATTGCCAAAACTTTTGGCGATCGCTACTTGCCCGAAAAGGCCAACGTCTACGCCTCGAGCAACAAATCCGCGCAGGAAGCCCACGAAGCGATCCGCCCAACGGACCTGAGCTTCACCCCGGCCGATGCCCACGCCAGGCTTGGCCCCGACGATTCCCGGCTTTATCAGGCTCATCTGGAACCGCTTCGTTTCCTGCCAGATGGCCCCGGCTGAATTCGACGCGACCACGACGACGATTCTTGCCAAGACGCCCGCCGGCCAAGCCGTCTTCCGCGCCGTCGGACGCAAGCTCGTCTTCGACGGATTCATGAAAGTCGTCGGCGTCAGCAGCGAAGACCAGCTTCTGCCCGAATTGGCCGAGGGCAAAGCCGTCTTCCCCATCGAGCTGCAACCCACCCAGCACTTCACCCAGCCACCCCCAAGATTCAGCGAAGCCTCGCTGGTCAAGGACCTGGAGCGCCTCGGCATCGGCCGGCCCAGCACGTACGCATCCATCATTCAGACGATTCAGGATCGGGAGTACGTCGAGCAGATCAATCGCCGCTTCCACGCGACGATGCTCGGCTCGATCGTCACCGACAAGCTGTTGCAGGCTTTCCCCGAGATCATGAACGTCCAGTTCACCGCCGGCATGGAACTCAAGCTCGACGAGATCGAGGAAAAACATCTCGATTGGATCAAGCTCCTGAAAGACTTTTACGGCCCGTTCCACCAAACCGTGGATGAAGCCCTCGACAAGCTCGAGCACGCCGGCGGCAGCCCTTCGCCGTACGTCTGCGAAAAATGCGGCTCGCCGATGGTCTATCGCATCAGCAAAAACGGATTCTTCCTCAGTTGCAGCAACTATCCCCAATGCGACGGCATCAAGGCGGTCGACAAGCAGGGCAAGCCGAAGTTGCAGGAGAAGAGCGAATTCAAATGCCCCAACTGCGGCCGCGAGATGCGCAAGATGAAGGGCCGATTCGGCGAATTCCTCGGCTGCAGCGGATACATGCTGAAAAAGCCCGACGGCACGCGCGAATGCGAGACGATCATCAATCTCGACAAGCAGGGCATGCCCATGGCCGCCCAAGCCGAAGGTGTTGACCGCCATCAAATGCGAAAAGTGCGGAAGCCCGATGATCCTTCGCGACAGCAAGCGCGGGCCGTTCCTCGGATGCAGCTCATTTCCAAAATGCCGCGCCACCAAGCAGGTCGTGAAGATGACCGGCGAGGATTTGAAGACCGTCGAGGCCCTGATCCCGCTGCTGAAGGAAGGCGGCGACAAGGCGGCGAAGATGGTGGCCAAGCTTAACGGCGGCATCGCGCCGGCCGCCAATGGCAACGGCAACGGCCCGATCGCCACGGACATCGACTGCGATGAATGCGGCAAGCCGATGGTCATCCGCAACGGCCGTCGCGGAAAATTCCTCGGCTGCAGCGGTTATCCGAAATGCAAAAACACGGCCGAAGTCCCCGCCAAGCTCGTCGAGGAACTGGGCCTCAACGGCAATGGTAACAGCCACGCAAATGCCGACGCTCCTCCCACCCCAGCGCCCGCGGTTGAACCCGACGAGAGCTGAAAGCCGAATCCCTAAAGAGCTTGTTCGTCTACGATTCTGATATTCTCCGCCATGCCCACCTGGGACGCCGAACAATATCTTCGCTTCAATGACCAGCGCACGCGACCCTGCCGGGAACTGGCGACTCGCGTCGCGGTGCCCGCTCCTAATCGCGTGATTGACCTGGGTTGCGGCCCCGGAAATAGCACGGCCGTCCTGGCCGGATGCTGGCCAAAAGCCGAATTGACGGGGCTGGACAGCTCACCGGAGATGATTGCCGCCGCTCGTCGAGACCAGCCTCGCCTGACTTGGCGCGTCGGTGACATCGCCGCCTGGGCCAACGAAAATGCGCAGTCCTACGATGTCGTCTTCAGCAACGCCGCTCTGCAATGGGTTGACGATCACGCGGCCGTATTTCCCAAGCTCCTGAGCCATGTTGCCCCCGGCGGCGCTCTGGCCATCCAGATGCCCGGCAATTTCGACGCTCCCGCTCATGTCATCATGCGAAAGCTGGCGGAATCCCCCGCCTGGCGCAATCGCTTTCCAACCCGCGGCGTCCGCGAATGGCACGTCCACGACCTAGCGACTTACTACGACATCCTCGCCCCCGCCGCCGCCGTGCTGGACCTCTGGCAAACGGAATACCTGCACATCCTGCCCGATGCCGCGGCAATCGTCGATTGGTACAAAGGCACGGGTTTGCGCCGTTCCTCGACGCCCTCGCCGACGACCGGCAACGGGCCGATTTTCTGGCACAATATCTCGAGCGTATCCAGCAGACGTATCCCCCCAGCGGCGACGGTCGCGTCATCTTCCCCTTCCGTCGATTGTTTTTGATTGCGTATCAGCGGCTCCAAGAGCCGTAACTAAATAAGGAACCGTGTTTCAGGGACAGTAACCCAATGTTTAGCGGCGTCCCGGCGCGCCGGGACGCGCGTTCTTCTCGATGCCCCAGAATCGCGGTCGCCCATTTAGGCTTGCGTGCGTCCGCCCCCGAGCGATTTCGCCAAAAATCCCAACAGGGACATCCAGCCTCATCCCTTGCTACGATTCCCCCATGGCCCAGGCCCTTCCCCGGCTTTATCTCGTCCGCCACGGCAGCACCGATTGGGCCGAGGCCCATCGCTTCACCGGCCGCACCGATCTGCCGCTGAACGCCCGCGGGGAAGAGAACGCCCGATCGCTCGCCTCGCGTCTGCGCGGCCTGAGCTTCGCCCAGGTTTTCACCAGCCCCTTGCAGCGGGCGCGCCGGACCTGCGAGCTTGCCGGTTTCGACTCCGCCGCAAAGATCGATTCCGATCTCCTGGAGTGGAGCTATGGCCAACTCGAAGGCCGCTCCTCCGCCGATGTCGCCCGCCAGCTTCCCGCGTGGAATCTGTTTCGCAACGGCGCCCCCGGCGGCGAATCGCCCCGTGAAGTCGCCGACCGGGCCGATCGTTTCATCGAACGGGTTCGCCAGTCTCCCGGCGACACGCTCGCATTCGCCAGTGCGCACATTATCCGCGTGATCGCCGCCCGCTGGATCGACCTGGGCCCGGACGCCGCCGGCCAATTCCTTTGCTCAACCGCCAGCGTGAGCATTCTCAGCTACGAGCACACTCTCCAGCGCCCCGCCATCGAACTGTGGAACGACGACGGATCGCTCCTCCAAGACGCTCGATCCCCCATTTAGCCCCCGGTGATTCACCGGGGGGCTCCGCCCAACGGCCCCGCATTCTCACGACCCCTTGGATCAAGCATTGACACTCCCGATCGATCGTGTACAATGAACGTCGTTCATTTGATGAATAACGTTGTGAGGGCCCATGGGCACGCGCCAGCGGCGAGATCAGGAGGCGAAGCAGCGGCGGCAAAGCATTCTCGCCGCCGCCAAGGACATCTTCTGGAAGCATGGGTACGCCGCCGCCACGATCCCCATGGTGGCCGCGGCGGCGGAGCTTGCCCCGGGAACGCTCTATCTCTATTTCCCAAGCAAGCAGGCCCTCTATGCCGAACTGCTTGCCGAGGGATATGAGATGTTGCACCAGCGGCTCGTGGGCAGCATCCGGCCCGGGACGGCCCCGCGACGGCAAGCCGAGGCCCTCATCGACGCGTTTATCAAATTCGCCAAGGAAAACCCGGAGTATTTCGACATTGTATTTTTCGTTTTGCAGCGGGAGGGCGGCAGCCGGGAAGGACGGTTGGATGTCGCACAGGTCCAACGGCTCAAGGTCTTGGAAGGCCGGTGTCGAAATATGGCGGGTCAAGTGCTGCGCCGGGTGGGAGCCAATTCCCGGCCGGACCAAGCCACCGTGGACGCCCTCTGGAGCATGTTGGCCGGGGTGATTTTCTATTTCAGCAATGATCCCTCGTTCGCCCGGGTGGCGAGGCAAGCCCGGCGATTGCTTCTGTCGGCGATCTTTCCAGTCAATTAGTCGAGCCGCGTTGAATGCGAGCCATTGACTTTCGGTCCATTTACTGAATGATATTCATTAACTGAATGCTAATCAGGAGACGACATGAAGATACTGCTTGTCCTGCCCGCGGCCGATCACCTGCGGGTGAAATCGCCTGGAGGCCGACCGCCGAAGCGGGCGATGCTGCGATTCAGCCTCTTGCCGCTGACCGTCGTGGCCGCCCTGACCCCGCCACAGCACCAGGTTTCGATCTGCGATGAAAACGTCGAGGCGATCGACTGGGATTGCGACGCCGACGTTGTCGGCGTCACCTTCATGACGGCCCTGGCCCCGCGAGCCTACCAGATCGCGGCGGCTTTCCGGGCCAGAGGAAAGATCGTCGTGGCCGGCGGATACCACCCCACGCTCTGCTGCGACGAGGCCGCCGAACATTTCGACGCGGTGGTCGTCGGTGAAGCCGAGGGCAACTGGCAACAACTGCTGGCGGACATCGAAGCGGGGAAGCTTCAGCGGGTTTACCGGTTGCCGCAAGCGGCCGACGTGACATCCACGCCGGTCCCTCGGCGCGATCTCACGGACCGCACCGCCCGCCACTACGTCACCACCAACGCCGTCCAGACCGGGCGCGGTTGTCCGCATGGATGCCGCTACTGCTCCGTCACCGCGTTTCATCGCCGCAGCCATCGCAATCGGCCTCTGGAAAACGTCCTGGAAGAAGTTCGCCGGATCCCCGCGCGGCACTTCATGTTTGTGGACGACAACATTATCGCCGACGCGGATTATGCGCGGCAGCTTTTCCAAGGCCTGGTCCCGATCGGTAAACGCTGGGTCAGCCAGTGCTCGCTGAAAATCGCCGATGATCCGCAGTTGCTTCGGCTGGCTTACGCCGCCGGATGCAGGGGACTCTTCATCGGGATCGAAACGCTGGACGAGCGAAACCTGGCCGCGATGGACAAGGGGTTCAACGACAGCCGGCGCTATGCGCAGCGTCTGGCGGCCATTCGCAAACAAGGCATTCTCATCGAGTCTGAGCGTGATGGTGGGGATGGACAACGATGACGTGTCGGTGTTCGCGCGCACGCTCCGCTTTCTTCAAGCGGTGCACGCGGAAGCGCTGCAACTGAACGTCCTGACGCCCCTCCCCGGCACGCCCTTGTTCGGGGATTTCCAGCGTCAAGGCCGAATCACCGACTATGACTGGGGCCACTACGATTTCCGCCATGTCGTGATCCGCCCGGCCCGCATGACCGCGGCCGAGCTTCAGGATGGAGCGGACTGGCTCTATCGCCAATTCTATCGCCTGGATCGCATCGTCCTGCGCTCGTTGCGATCGCTCCTGAGGCTGGGTCCGCTCGTGGCCTACGTCATCTGGCGGTTGAACATGACCTATCGCTACGACAACATCCGTGAACGGATCATTGGCCACGATCCCGCGGAGGCGGGGGCCGGAAACCAGAAATCCGAAACCAGAAACCAGAATCAAATCCGAAGCCAGAATGACGAAGCGGCCGCTGTTTCGGGCTTCGGGCTTCGGGTTTGATTCGTCATTATAGGTTGAAACCCCGGCCTGTGGCCGTGCGACCCTGTGTGGCTCTGCCGTTCCACCAATTTTTCCCCTCGCCCCATGTACTCATGGGGAGAGGGTCAGGGTGAGGGGCGATTTTCGAAAGTCGAACACAGCCCCTCACCCTAACCCTCTCCCCGGAGTACCGGGGCGAGGGGAAAAAAATTCTCCCTCACGTTCCGGCCTGCGGCACAACCTCGCCGCTCGGGACCGGCTGCTGTTGTTGCGCCGTAGCGGCCGCTGCCGCGGCTGCCGCTCGCGCCGCGGGCGTCGGCTCCTCGATCTGCGGCGGCTGGGCCAGGTGCTTGATCTTCAGGTTCAGGTGCGGCGAGAAAGCCGTGCCCGCGGGGATCAGGTGACCCAGGATCACGTTCTCCTTCAAGCCGACCAACAAGTCCACGGCGCCGGCCAAAGACGCTTCGGTCAGCACCTTGGTCGTCTCCTGGAAGCTGGCGGCGCTGATGAAGCTTTCGCTCTGCAGCGACGCCTTGGTGATTCCCAGCAGCAGCGTCTTGGCGCGGGCGGGTTTGGGCCGCTTGCTCTTGGCCGGCTCCTTGCCCGCCGCCTCCGCCGCGTCGTTGGCTTCCTTGAAGTCCGACTTGAGCGTCACGTCGCCTTCCTTGAGGCTCGTGCCGCCCGGCTCGGCAACCTTCACGCTCTGGCCCAGCAACTCGTTCCCCTGCCGGAAACGGAACCGATCCAGCACTTCGCCGGGAAGGAACTTGCTGTCGCCGGCATCCTCCACCTTCACCTTGCGCAGCATCTGGTTCAGGATGATCTCGATGTGCTTGTCATTGATCTTCACGCCCTGGCTGCGATAGACGTTCTGCACCTCGGCCAGCAGGTACTGATACAGCGCCTCCTCGCCTTTGATGCGAAGGATATCGTGGGGAATGATCGGCCCGTGGATGAGCGGATCGCCGGCCTCGACGGAATCGCCCGCGTGAACCTGCAATTCCTTGTCATTGGGCACGTGGTGCTCGCGCTCCATGCCCGTTTCCGAGCGCACGATCATGGTGGTCTTGCCGCGGCGCTTCTCCGAGCGGATTTCCACGACGCCGGAGATTTCCGCCAGGACCGAGGGGTCCTTCGGCTTGCGGGCCTCGAAGATTTCCGTCACGCGCGGCAAGCCGCCGGTGATGTCCATCGTCCCCGCCGCCTCGCGCGGCTGGCGGGCCAGCATCTGCCCCGGAGTGATCTTCTGGCTGTTGCGAACTTCGATGCGCGCCTTGGCCGGCAGGTAATGGAAGTCGAGGATTTTGCCGTCGTCACCTTCGATGGTGATGCGCGGATGCCGCTCGCCCTTGTGCTCGATAATCACCAGCTTGGCCTCGCTGCCGCCGGTGCTGCCGCCCTTGCGCTCCTCTTCCAGGCGAACGGTTTCGCCCTCTTCGATGTCCTCGTAGCGCACGGTGCCGCCCTTCTCCGCCAAAATCGGCGTGATGTGCGCGTCCCAAACCACGAGCTGTTGCCGCGGCTTGACCTTATCGCCATCGGCCACCAGCACCGTTGAGCCGTAGGGGACCTTGTACTTCTCAAGCTCGCGGCCCTTGGGATCGATGATGGCGATCTCGCCGTTTCGCTTCAGGGCCACCAGGCGCTTGACGCCCTCGGCATCGGTGACCTGCACGGCGTTGATGTCGCGATGCTGCACGACGCCGCCGGTGGCGGCCTTGATGTCGTTTTCGATCAGGCTTCCCGTCGCCACGCCGCCGGTATGGAACGTCCGCATGGTGAGCTGCGTGCCCGGCTCGCCGATGGACTGCGCCGCGATGATTCCCACGGCCAGACCTTCCTCGACAACCTGGTTGGTGGACATATCCACGCCATAGCACGCCGCGCAGACCCCGCGCGGGCTTTCGCACGTGAGCGGAGAGCGAACGCGGATGCTTTCCAGCTTCAGGTCTTTCAGCTTGTCGGCAATCTCGCCGGTGATGCTCTGGTTTTCGGTCACGATCGTCTCGTCCGTGATCGGATTGCGGATCGTGTCGCGCGCCGTGCGGCCGACGATCATGTCCTTCAATTCCACTTCGACGGTTTCGCCTTTGTAAATCGTCGTCTTGGTCACGCCGTTGAGCGTCTTGCAATCCAGCTCGTTGACGATGACGTTCTGGGCCACGTCCGCCAGCTTGCGCGTGAGGTAGCCCGAATCCGCCGTCTTCAGCGCGGTGTCGGCCAATCCCTTGCGGGCGCCGTGCGTGGAGGAGAAGTATTCCAAGACCGACAGGCCTTCGCGGAAATTCGCCTTGATCGGCGTTTCGATGATCTCGCCCGAGGGCTTGGCCATCAGCCCGCGCATCCCGCCCAACTGCCTCATCTGGTCCACCGATCCGCGGGCCTTGCTCGTCGCCATCATGTTGATCGGATTCAGGTATCTCAGATATCCTTTCTGCCTGGCCACTTCCTTGCTGACCGGCTTGCCGCTCTCGTCGCGATAGTCGTTTTCCAATCCCGTCATCAGGTCTTCGGTCACCTGCTTGCGGGCGTGGCCCCACAGATCGATGAGCTGCGAATACCGCTCCTGGTCCGTGATCGCGCCCATGCGATAGTGCTTCTCAATCTTGTCGGCTTCCTTCTGGCCCTCGGTCAGGATCGTCTGCTTGGATTCGGGCGTGCGGATGTCCGTCACCCCGAAGCTCAATCCCGCCAGCGTCGATCTCTTGAATCCCAGCGCCTTCATGTCATCCAGCAGCTTGATCGTCGCCGGGCGGCCCTGCGTCGCGTAGGTATCGGCGATGACCCGGCTCCCGCCGGCGCTGGTCAGCGCGTAGTTATAGAACGGCATCGCGCCGGGCAGAACGTCGTTGAAAATGCAGCGGCCCACGGTCGTCAAGACCACCTGGCCGTCGAAATCCTTCGGCCTCGGCTCGGGTTTGTATTCCGGGTTCTTTCGCTTGCGATGCGTTTCGATCGTCTTCCACGCCTCATCCGGGAGTGGAACGGGCGCCGATTTTTCGCCCGGCACGATCATATTCCGGCCGCGCAGCCGCACGAAAATCCGCGTGTGCGTCGAAATCTTACCAAGCTCGTACGCCAGCATCGCTTCCTGTTGGCTGTTGTACATCGTGTATTCGCCCTTATCCCCTTCGCGGTCGGCGGTGATGTAGTAAATCCCCAGCACGATGTCCTGGGAGGGCGTGATGATCGGCGTGCCGTTGGCGGGCGAGAAAATGTTGTTCGGCGCCAGCATCAGGATGTGCGCCTCCGCCTGCGCTTCCACGCTCAGCGGGAGATGAACCGCCATCTGGTCCCCGTCGAAGTCGGCGTTGAATCCCTTGCAGACCAGCGGGTGAATCTTGATCGCGTTGCCCTCCACCAGCACCGGCTCGAACGCCTGAATTCCCATCCGGTGCAACGTCGGCGCCCGATTCAGCATCACCGGATGCTGATAGATCACCTCTTCCAGAATGTCCCACACTTCCGGATCGCGGCGCTCCAGCATCTTCTTCGCCGACTTGATCGTGTCCGCCAGGCCATGCTCCTTCAGCTTGCGGATAATGAACGGCTGATACAGCTCCAGCGCGATCTTTTTGGGCAGGCCGCATTGGTGCAGCTTCAACTCCGGACCGACGACGATCACCGAACGGGCCGAGTAATCCACCCGCTTGCCCAGCAGGTTCTCGCGGAACCGGCCCTGCTTGCCCTTGATCATGTCCGTCAGGGATTTCAGCGGCCGATTGCTGCTTCCCAGCACCGGACGGCGGCATCGACCGTTGTCGAACAGCGCGTCCACCGCCTGTTGCAGCATGCCGCTTTTCGTTGCGGATGATCACTTCCGGCGCGTTCAGGTCCACCAGCTTTTTCAGCCGGTTGTTCCGGTTGATGATGCGGCGATACAGATCGTTCAGATCGCTGGTCGCGAAATTCCCGCTCTCCAGCAGGACCAGCGGCCGCAGGTCCGGCGGAATCACCGGAATCACGTCCATCACCATCCATTCGCTTTTGTTCTCTGAATTGCGGATCGCCTCCACGATCTTCAGCCGCTTGGTCAGGTCCTTGATCTTCTGCTTGCTGTTGGTCTTCTCGATGTCGCGGCGGATCTTCTCGGCCTCGACGTTCAGATCGAGCAGGCCGAGCAGCTTCTTGATCGCCTCGGCGCCCATCTCGGCCTCGAACTCATCGCCGTATTTCTCGTACGCCGCCCGATATTCGTCCTCGGTGAGAAGCTGCTTTTTCTTCAGCGGGGTCTTGCCCGGATCGGTCACCACGTAATCCTGGAAGTAAACGATCTTCTCGATGTCGCTGGTCTTCATGTCCAGCAGCGACCCCAGCCGGCTGGGAAGCGCCTTGAAGAACCAGATATGCACGATGGGCGCGGCGAGGTTGATGTGCCCCATGCGCTTGCGGCGCACGCGGCTATGCGTCACCTTCACGCCGCAGCGGTCGCAGATGATGCCCTTGTATTTCGTCCCCTTGTATTTTCCGCACGAGCATTCCCAGTCGCGCTCCGGGCCGAATATGCGCTCGCAGAACAGCCCGTCCTTCTCCGCGCGATATGTGCGGTAGTTGATCGTCTCCGGCTTCTTCACCTCGCCAAAAGACCACGAACGAATGTCGTTCGGGCTGGCAAGCTGTATCCGAACTGAGCCGTAATCGTTGATCCGATCGTAAACGCTTTCAGCCATGATAAATCTCTCTTTTCTATATGCCTCGGAAAACTTCTATTTGGGGCTGTCAATTCACGCCGTCGTCGTCAATCGGCAATTACCGGAACCAAAAGATACTGATGACCGTTTTTATCCTGTAGTTCCGCTTCTGCCTGGGCGAGCGCGTCATAGAACTCCCGGTCGCGTACGTCGTCGGGTGTGGTCACCAAAATGTGGTACCAGCCGTCCTCCTCCAATATCGCCTCGGGATCAACCGAGATCTTATAGCTTCGAGGTTGGTGACGATCTAACGCCTCCTGGGCCAACTTTGCTATCTGCTTACGTGCTCCCGATTCAGCGATGGTCTTCATTGGTCACTCCAAGCAGCTGGAACAGCGTGGACGCATCTCGAACTGATTCCAAAGCCCTGGCCCGATCGACGGTAACCGTTCGTCTGTAGTCGGCGTCGAGCCGATGACTGTAGAGCCTCCGAATGACGGTTCGCAGCTCCCGCACGGTGTGTTGGCCCTTAGCAGCAAGGTGCAAACCAATTAGCTTAGCCTGGCTACGGTGTTCCGGCGTTTGTCTTCGCGATGCCAGCGTATAACCTGCCTGGACGAGGGATTCCGCCAAGACAACGTGGGCAGCATAGTACGCGCGAGATACGCACGTGCGCGGGTACTTCTCGAATGCCTGCTTGGCTGCCAGCAGATGATTTTTCCCAATTTCGATCCAGGTCATCTGAAAAATCCTCGGCTCACATCAAATCCGCGTCCTCTTCCTCTCTTCCAGCCCCCTTCTTCTTCTCCAATTGGATGTTCAATCCCAGCCCGCGGATTTCGTTGCACAGCACGTCAAAGCTCACCGGCGTGCCCGCCTCCAGCGTGTTCGTGCCTTTCACCATGCTCTCGTAAATCTTGGTGCGGCCCTCAACGTCGTCCGACTTCACGGTCAGCAATTCCTGAAGCACGTACGACGCGCCGTACGCCTCCAGGCCCCAGACTTCCATCTCGCCGAATCGCTGGCCGCCGGTGCGGGCCTTGCCCCCCAGGGGCTGTTGGGTGATCAGGCTGTACGGGCCCGTCGCCCGCGCGTGAATCTTGTCGTCCACCAGGTGGTGCAGCTTCATCATGTAGATGTAGCCCACGGTGGTCCTCTGCTCGAAACGCTCGCCCGTGCGGCCGTCGACCAACTGAATCTTGCCGCCCCACGGCATCACCACGTCCAGATCGCGCTCGGCCAGCGACTTCCGCTGGCTCTTGCGATCCTTGCGGCGCTCGCGAATCGCCTCGTTCGACTCTTCCACCGCCGCGTGAATCTCGTCTTCCGTCGCTCCGTCGAACACCGGCGTCGTCGCCTGCTGGCCCAGCACCGCCATCGCCCAGCCCAGGTGCGTCTCCAAAATCTGACCGACGTTCATGCGGCTCGGCACGCCCAGCGGATTCAGCAAAATATCCACCGGCGTTCCATCTTCCAGGAACGGCATGTCCTCTTCCGGCACGATCCGGGCAATGACGCCCTTGTTTCCGTGCCGGCCCGCCATCTTGTCCCCCACCGACAGTTGCCGCTTGGTCGCGACGTAAACCTTCACCATCTCCAGCACGCCGCTTGGCAATTCGTCGCCCCGCTTCATGTGCTCCATCCGCCGATTCTTTTCCTTCAGCACCGCCTGCACGCGCGGCCAGAATCGGCTGTGCGTGTTCAGGCCCTGCTCCTTGGCCTCCTTGTTCCCCTTGATCCAATCGGGGCTGAATCCCTCGATCTGCTCGAGGATGACGTCCGCGTTTTCAGATTGGCCCACCTTCTGGCGGGTGCTCGGGTCCACCATCTGCTGGCCCGAAACCTCGTTGATCTCCGCAACCATCTGCTTGAAGATCCCGATCGCCTGAAGATTCATCTCCTTTTCGTATTTGTCGATGTCCTTCTTCAGCGCCTTCTTCTGATCGTCGGTCATGTGCATCCGGCGGCTGAACCGCTGCGTGTTGATCACCACGCCCTCTTCGCCGGCGGGCATTTCCAGCGAGTCGTTCTTCACGTCCTCGCCCGCACGGCCGAAGATCGCGTGCAGCAGCTTCTCTTCCGGCGTCAGCTCGCTCTTGCTCTTGGGCGCGATCTTGCCCACCAGGATGTCGCCCGGCCCCACGCGCGTTCCCACGCGCACCACGCCCGCCTCGTCCAGGTTGGCCAGCGCCCGCTCCGACACGTTGGGGATATCCCGCGTGAATTCCTCCCGACCGAGTTTCGTCTCCCGAATTTCGACGTCGTACTCCTCGATGTGAATCGACGTGAACACGTCCTCCTTCACCAGCCGCTGGCTGATGACGATCGCGTCCTCGAAGTTGTAGCCGTCATAAGTCATGAACGCGACCAGCATGTTTCTGCCCAGCGCCAGCTCGCCCTGATGCGTCGCCGCCCCGTCGGCGATGATCTGGCCCTTCTTCACGCGCTGGCCCTTCTTCACGATCGGCTTCTGATTCAAGCACGTGCGCTCGTTCAGGCCGACGAATTTCCGCAACACGTATTCATCCGCGTTGTCGATCAGGATGCGGGAGGAATCGACGTAGGTGATGGTCCCGCCGCGCTCGGCGCGCACCACCATCCCGCTGTTCTGGGCCACGGGCCGCTCCATCCCCGTGCCGATGATGGGCGGGTCCGTCCGCAGAAGCGGCACCGCCTGCCTCTGCATGTTGCTGCCCATCAGCGCCCGGTTCGCGTCGTCGTGCTCCAGGAACGGAATCAGCGCCGCAGAAACCGAAACCGTCTGCCTCGGGCTGATGTCCACGTACTGCACTTCCTTGCTCGGCACCGTCGCCAAATCCCCCTGCACTCGTGCCAAAACCAGCCCCTTGCGAAGCTGGCCGTCCTTCTCCACCACGTCCGGCGGAGCGAGGATCGCCTTCATTTCCTCATCGGCGCAGATACTTATGATCGCCGTTGAGCTTTCCGTCCGTCACCACGCGATACGGCGTGATGAGAAATCCGTACTCGTCGATGTCGCTGTAAATCGACAGCGACGCGATCAATCCGATGTTCGTGCCTTCGGGCGTCTCGATCGGGCAGATTCGCCCGTAGTGCGAGATGTGCACGTCGCGCACCTCGAACCCGGCCCGCTTGCGGTTCAACCCGCCCGGACCAAGCGCCGACAATCGACGCTCGTGCGTCAACTGGCTCAGGGGATTGGTCTGGTCCACCACCTGCGACAGCTCGCCGCGGCCGAAGAAAAATCGATCGAGCTGCTGATGCTCTTGGAATTCACCAGCTCCGCGATTCGGCCCAGTTCGTTGGGGTCCTTGAGGCTCATGCGCTCCTGCACGGTCCGCTTGAGCTTGAGGAAACCCTTGCGAAGCTCCTCGCCCGCCAACTCGTCGATCGTTCGCAATCGCCGGTTGCCCAGGTGATCGATGTCGTCGATGTATCCCTCGCCGCTTCGCAGCTTGAACATGTACTTCAGCGAGTTGACCAGGTCTTCGCTGCGCAGCGTCATCACCGTTTCCGGAACGTTCTGGTCGAATTTGCGATTGATGCGGAAACGTCCCACCCGGCCGAGGCGATAGCGGTTCTCGTCGAAGAATTTTTCCTCGAACAGCGTCACCGCCTTGTCGATCTGCGGAGGATTCCCCGGCCGCAGGCGGGCGTAAATCCGCAGCAGCGCGTCGTTGTGGCTTTCCGACGCGTCATCCGCCAGCGTGTTCAAAATCAGCGGGTCCGCCACCTTCGTCACCACGCTGACGCTTTTCAGATTGCTCGACTGAATCTTGTTGATCGCCTCGCCGATCTGCGCCCCGGACTTCACCAATTCCTCGCCGTTCTCGGAATCAATGATCGCCGCGGCCGCGTAATACCCGGCCTGAAGCTGCCCGACCTTTACCGTCTCAACCTGATAGAATTCCTTGATGATCGATTCGGTCGTGCTGTATTTCTCGTCCAGCGCCCGCAGGAACGTCGTCGCCGGGATCTTGCTGCTCTGGTCGATCCGCACCGCCAGCGCGTCCTTCTTCGTGACCGAGCATTCGATCCAACTCCCGCGCTCCGGGATGACGCGGCATCCGTGCAGCGGCCGATCCCCCTCCTGCACTTCCACCAGGAAATCCACGCCCGGCGAGCGGTGCAATTGGTTCACGATCACCCGCTCGGCGCCGTTGATGATGAATTCGCCACCGCCGATCATGATGGGGATTTCTCCCACGTAGATCGAGTCCTCCACCACTTCGTCCTTGTCCTTGCGCACGAACTTCACCTGAATGCGGAACGGCATCCCGTACGTCAGGCGCAGCGCCCGGCATTCGTCCGGCGTGTACCGCGGCTCGGAAAGGTCGTAGCTGATGTATTCCAGGCGCAGGTTCCCGTCGTAGCTCTCGATCGGGAATACCTCCCGCAACAGCGCTTCCAACCCCTCGTTCTTTCGATGCTTCTGATCTGCATTCTTCTGCAAGAACCTCTGGTATGACTCAATCTGCACGTCGATCAAATTCGGAATCGGCAGCGTGTCCCCACGCTTGCTGAAATCGCGCGGCTCGTACGATCGCATCAGATTTTCCTTTTCCCAAATTTCCTAAGGGCAGGGGCGTAGTTCGTGTTAACCCGATAAAATTAGCCGCTTTACGTAAAACGTGAAGCGGCCTGTCGGCAGGGCGATTCTTTCGCGCCCGGCAAAAGCTCTGTAATTATAGGCAACCTAGCAACTTAAAGTTGCCCGTCAAGCGCAAAGACAACGACCACGTTCCCTCCGCCTCGTCCGAAGCGGAAGATTCATGGTTTTTTACGCCGAGATTATTTTGTCCCTTTTTCCAAAAGCGACTTGCAGAGTTATATCCCAACCGCATTACGATGTCAATCCCAAAAAAGCCCACGGATGGCCATCCGTGGGCTTGGGAGTTCTAAACATCACCGTCTCGAGAGAATTACTTCAACTCCACCGAAGCGCCTTGCTCTTCCAATTCCTTCTTGAGCTTGTCGGCGTCGGCCTTCGGCAGGCCTTCCTTGACGGTCTTGGGTGCGCCTTCGACCAGTGCCCTTGGCCTCCTTGAGGCCCAGACTCGTCGCGGTGCGAACGACCTTGATCACGTTGATCTTCTTCTCGCCCGCCGCCTTGAGCACCACGTCGAAGGTCGTCTTCTCTTCCGCCGGCGCCGCCGCCGCCGCGCCCGCCGCCGGGCCGGCCATCATCGCCACGCCCCCGGCCGCAGGCTCGATGCCGTATGCCTCTTTGATGTACGCGCTGAACTCAACCGCTTCCTTCAGCGTCAGGACGACGACTTCATCAGCCAACTTTTTCACTTTTTCAGATACTTCTGCCATGACTTCATCTCCAGGCCGTAACGTGGCCTTCGCGTGTCGATTGGCGTCCCGTTCTCGATGCCCGCTTCACCGCGAAGCGGTTTGACCCGCAAGGGGACATCCAGCACTGCCGGACGCTGCTTTCGTTTTGCTATCATCCAGCCGCCGCTGCGCCTCAGGGCAACCGCATTCTCCCATTCCCCCTCTCCCGGTACTCCGGGAGAGGGCAGGGGTGAGGGTCTTTGGCGCCATGGCCCTCACCCTAACCCTCTCCCGGAGTACCGGGCGAGGGGACAAATGGCGCGGCTGTTAGAATGCGGTTGCCCTGCGCCGCAGCCGCCGCTGGTTCTTTTTCCTTTGCCTTATCTTCAATCGTCTTGAGAATGGCCGCCAATTTCCCGCCCGGCCCCTTGACGGCCCCGGCGAGTTTCCGTCCGGGACCCAAAATCGCCGCCACGATTCCGGCGATCGCTTCCTCGCGCGTGGGCAGCTTGCTGACTTGCTCGACCCCTTTCGCTCCCGGATAAATTTCGCCGTCGAAGAACACCCCGCGAAGCTCCAGCTTTTCGTCGTTCTTCCCTTCCTCGACCAGCATCCTCGCGATCGTCGCGATGCTCGACTTCCCATACACTACCGCGCTGGGTCCATCCAGCAGCGACTCGAACCCCTTCAGCTTCGTCGAACCCGCCGCTCGCTTCGCCAGCGTGTTCTTCACCACCGTCATTTTCAATCCCTTGGCTCCCAGCCGCCGGCGAAGCAAATTGCTCTTGGTCCCGTTGATCCCCTTGGGGCTGATCACCGCCACGCCATCCAGCGGGCTGAATTTCGCCAGCAACTCTTTCTCGATCAGGCTTTTGACTTTTTTGCTCATGATTCCACCTTCACCATCACCGCCGGCGTCATCGAGCCTTTCAGGACCACCTTCTTGAGATACGCCCCTTTGCTGGTTTGCGGCTTGAGACGCCGAATCAGGGCGATCATCGCGTTGATGTTGTCCACCAGCTTGGCGTTCTCGAAGCTCAGCTTGCCCACGACGCTATGGACATTCCCGCCGGTATCGTTGCGGAATTCGATTTTCCCCGCCGCATATTCTCGCACCGCCGCCGCCACGTCGGCCGTGACCGTTCCGGCCTTCGGCGAGGGCATCAGCCCCTTGGGCCCCAGCACTTTTCCCAGCCGCCCGACGAAACGCATCATGTCCGGCGTCGCCACCGCGACGTCGAAATCCGTGAAATTCTCTTTCTCGATTGCCGCCACCAATTCCTGCCCGCCCGCCCGCGTCGCCCCCGCCGCCGTCGCCTGCGCCACCAAATGATCCGGGCAAAACGCCACCACTCGCTTGGTCTTGCCAACCCCATGCGGCAGCGACAGCGAGCCGCGAATCATCTGATCCGCCTGCTTCGCGTCGATCCCCAGGGAAAAAATCAACTCGGCCGTCTGATCGAACTTCGTCGGCGGAAACGACTTGACCAAATCCACCGCCGCCTCAACCGAGACCGCTTCCGCCGTCGCCTTCTTGGCCGCCTCTTTGTATCGTTTGGATCGACTGACAATGACTGGCATATGCGCCGTCGCTCCTAAACGCGAGAAAAAGCCTCGCGGAAGCTCCCACTGTTTCGGCCCGTGGTGCGGCCATCAATTCTCAACCAAACGTATTCTGTCGATTCCCTAGCGCCCGTCAAGTCTGCATTTAGCCCCCGGTGATTCACCGGGGCTAATTGCGGGGACGGTCATCCCTCCACCGTAATCCCCATGCTCCGGGCCGTTCCGGCGATGATCCGCGCCGCATGGTCCTCGTCCGACGCGTTCAAATCCTTGATCTTCTCCTTGGCGATCGCCTTGCACTGAGCCATCGTGACCTTGCCGATCTTGTTCTTGTTCGGCTCGCCGCTCCCCTTCTCGGCATTCACCGCGTCCTTCAGCAAAACGCTGGCGGGCGGGCTCTTCAACTCGATGTCGAACGTCCGGTCCTTGTACACCGTCACCAGGCAGCCGATCACCTTCCCCTTCATATGGGCGGACATCGCGTTGAACCGCTGGATAAACTGCCCCGGATTCACGCCGTGCTGCCCCAGCGCCGGCCCGATCGGCGGCGCCGGGGTTGCCGTCCCGCCGGGCGCCTGGAGCTTGAACTGCACCGTTATCACTTTCTTTGCCATCGCCTGCTACTCCCGTTGTTCTCAAATCTTCTCGATCTGCCAGTATTCCAGTTCCAGCGGCGTCGGCCGCCCGAAGATCGTCGCGATGATCCTCACCATGCCCTTGTCCGCAATGATCTCATCCACGTCGCCCTCGAAATTCACGAACGGCCCTTCCGTCACCTTAATCCGATCGCCGCGCTTGTAGGCAGTCTGAATCGTAGGCCCGCTGTCGTCCGGACGCTCGGCTTCTTCCAGCATCTTCGACTGGTCCTTGGGGCTCATCGGCGTCGGCTTGCCGTTGGATCCGATGAAATCGCCAACCCCGTCCGTCTCCTTGATCATGAACCAGACCTTCTCGGGAATCATCCCGTTCTTGTCCAGTTCCAGCTCGATGAAGACGTAGCCCGGATAAAGCTTGCGGTCCGTGTCCCGGCGCTTCCCGTCCTTGATCTGCCGCACCTTCTCCACCGGAACCAGTATCCGCCCGACCTGCGCTTCCACCGCCTCGATCTTCACCTTCCGCGCCAGCGCCTCCCGCACCCGGTCTTCCTTGTTGCTCGCCACTCTCAAGACGAAAAATTGCATATGCACGCACCCAAGCTTTTCAATGTCCCAGGAAAAACGGCGGCGTTTTCAGCACTCCCAGAAGATAGAACACCATCTGAAAAAACAGGTCGTAGAAGAACAGCATCACGGCCATGACGAACATGAACCAGATCACCACCTTGGTCGATCCCATCAGTTCCTTCTTGGTCGTCCAGTTCACCTTCTTCATTTCGCTGTCGGTGGCGATCAAAAAATCGACGTGCGATGCCTTGTTCATCACGTGATACGCGATCGCCGCGTACGCCAGGGAGAAAATCACCACCACCAGATACGCGCCCCGCGGCTCCTGGAGATGCGTGTTCCGCAGCAACTTCCCGAGCCACGGCTGCGCCGAAAATCCGTCGAACTCCGAGTACAGGAAATTCGCCGTGAGCAACCCGATCACCGACACCGCCGCCACCGTGCCCATCCGCGTCCAATACCCCTGCCCCTTCTTGTAAATCTGGAAATACCCCGTCTTGGGGCTCTCCGACGGCTGCACCGGCGTTGGACCCGCCGGCCGGCGAGTCGGCGCCTCGTTGCGCGCCGGCTCTTGCGAATCCTCCGAATTGTCAGGCTGCTCGCCCGTCATCGCGTCCTTCGGCTCGGGTTTTATCTTGGTCGATTCCATGTTTCACACGCCAGGAGGGAATCGAACCCCCAACCTGCCGCTTTGGAGACGGCTGCTCTGCCAATTGAGCTACTGGCGTATTTCCGGGGGCTAGGGACTACCAGGGCGCCGCCAGCCGGCAACCAATCGCTAGCCACTCATTTCCTCTTGATCTTATGCATCGTGTGCTTTCGCAACCGCGGGCAATATTTCTTCAGCTCAATCTTCGGCGCACCGCCCGCCACCTTCAGCTCCGTCCGGTAGTTCAAGTCGCCCGTCTCCGTGCATTGAAGCCAAACCATCTCTCGATTTTCTTTTGCCATGGCCGTTCACTTCCAAGAAATTGAAAGCCAGCGGACACTCTTCCACTGGCTCCCAATTCCCACCAACGTTTAGCAGCGTCGCTCGCGACGCGCTCTCTTCACTACGCCAAAATCTTCGTCACGACGCCCGAGCCAACCGTCTTGCCCCCTTCCCGGACCGCGAAACGCAGCTTCTCTTCCATCGCGATCGGGGCCATCAACTCCACTTCCACCGACACGTTGTCGCCGGGCATCACCATCTCCGCCCCGCCCAGCAACTTCGCCGTCCCCGTCACGTCCGTCGTCCGGAAATAAAACTGCGGCCGATACCCGTTGAAAAACGGCGTGTGCCGCCCGCCCTCTTCCTTCGTCAAAACGTAAACTTCCGCCTCGAATTTCGTGTGCGGCGTGATGCTCTTGGGCGCCGCCAGGCCTGACCGCGCTCCACTCCTCCTTCTCAACGCCACGCAGAAGAACGCCCACGTTCTCCCCGGCCTGTCCTTCGTCCAGCGTCTTGTTGAACGCCTCCACCCCGGTCACCACCGATGACTTGTTCGCCCTCAGCCCGACGATCTCCACCGCGTCCCCCACCTTGCACCGCCCGCGCTCGATGCGCCCCGTCCCCACCGTACCGCGGCCCTTGATGCTGAAAACGTCTTCGATCGGCATCAGGAACGGCTTGTCGATCTCGCGCTGTGGGATCGGAATATAATCGTCCAGCGCCTTCACCAGATCATCGATCGGCTTGCAAAGCTTGTCATCCTTCGGGTTCTGATAGGCCGCCAGCGAATTGCCCCTGATCAGCGGCGTGTCATCGCCCGGAAACCCATACTTCGTCAAAAGCTCGCGGATTTCCATGTCCACCAATTCCACCAATTCCGGATCGTCCACCAGATCGATCTTGTTCAGGAAGACGACGATCTTGGGAACGCCCACCTGCCTCGCCAGCAGAATGTGCTCGCGCGTCTGCGGCATCGGACCGTCGGCCGCCGAGACCACCAGGATCGCTCCGTCCATCTGGGCCGCGCCGGTGATCATGTTCTTGATGTAGTCCGCGTGTCCGGGACAGTTGACGTGAGCATAGTGCCGCTTCTCGGATTCGTACTCCACGTGCGCCGCGGAGATCGTCACCGTCTTGCTCGCGTCGCGTTCCGTTCCGCCCTTGGCGATCGCCTTGTAGTCCTTGGCCGCGGTCCCATATTTCACCGACGCCCGCGCGCTCAGCGCCGCCGTCAACGTCGTCTTGCCATGGTCGATATGACCAATCGTCCCGACGTTCACGTGCGGCTTCTTACGCTCAAATACTCCCTTGGCCATGTCCGTAACCTCCAGATCAGTTGTTCTACAAAACCTCGGTGTTCCGACTCCTTACAATAAGCTGGCACTGGGGATTGAACCCAGGCACCTCCACCTTACCAAGGTGGCGCTCTGCCGCTGAGCTATGCCAGCGCTTCTCGCCAGGCTGCTCCGGCGTTCTCGGCAGCGCCGCCGAAGGCATCCGGAAAAAAAACGCCGTTCCAGCGCGTACCGGAAGCTCGGAAGGGCGGAGAGTATAAATCGCCCCAACCCAATGTCAATGATACGGATGCCGTCGAAAAACGAGATTTCAAACGCCCCCGGAATCTCCCCGCCGCCTCACCCGAACGCCACAATTGAGGCGTGACCGGCTTCGGATTTGATTCGTCATACTGGTTTCGGATTTCTGGTTTCACTCGTTATCCTCCAACCATGCTGCTCATCTGGTGCAACGCTCGCCTCCCCGATTCCATCGAATCTCACCTCGCCGCCGGTATCCTCCCCCATCGCCTCATTCTCAGCCCGCAGCGCACGGGCAATCTCGCCGCCGCCGGTCCCGATCCCTCGCTAACCGACGCCGACATCGCCTTCGGCCAACCCGATCCGAATCAACTGCTCGATCTCCCCCGCCTCCGCTGGATTCAGCTCAGCAGCGCCGGCTACACCCGCTACGATCGGCCCGACATCCGCGATGCCCTGGGCCGTCGAAAGACCGTCATCACCAACAGCTCATCCGTCTTCGACGAACCGTGTGCCGAGCACGTCCTGGCTTTCATGCTCGCCCACGCCCGCGCGCTTCCCCCCTCCTTCGCCAACCAGTTCGGTCCGCGGGCCTGGCCCATCGCCGATCTCCGCCCCCGTTGCCGCCTCCTCACCGGCCAAACCGTTCTGCTCCTCGGCTTCGGCGCCATCGCACGCAGGCTGGCCGAACTTCTTCAGCCATTGCGAATGAATATCTCCGCCATCCGGCAAAACCCCCGCGGCGACGAACCCGTACCCACCCACGCAATTTCAGACTTGGATCGATTGCTTTCACAGGCCGACCACGTCGTGAGCACTCTTCCCGCCAGCCCCGCCACCGACCGCTACATGAGCCCCGCCCGTTTCGCCGCCATGAAGCCGGGGGCCGTTTTCTACAACATCGGACGCGGAACCACCGTCGATCAAAAGCCTTTGATCGAATCCCTCGCCGCCGGCCGTCTCGCCGCCGCTTATCTCAACGTCACCGACCCCGAGCCGCTTCCCTCGGACCACCCGCTGTGGCAAGCGCCGAATTGCTTCATCACTCCTCACACCGGCGGCGGGCATATCGACGAATCCGATCGCGTCGTCGATCATTTCCTGCAAAACCTAAACCGCTTCCAATCCTCGCTGCCCCTCACAAACCAAATCCTCTGAATAAGGAACCGTGTTTCAGTGACAGTAACCCAGTGTTTAGCGGCGTCGCTTGCGACGCGCGTTCTTATCGGTATTCTCAACACCACTAAACTACGCAATTTGCCCATCAGATCGCTAATATATCCACACCATGAAAATGAAAACCATCGCGAGTCTGGGTGCGTTATCGATTCTCGGCGTTTGTGTTTTCACCGCCGGTGATTTCGCAACTGCGGCCGATGCCACTAATTCCGGCTCCGCCGCTTCCAGCACAGCCACCGATGACGCCGACGCACCTCAGCCTGGGACCGGAGCGCTGGCCAACTACACCATTCTCAAAACCACCGATTACGGAAAGTCCATGACCCGGAACTTTTCCGCCCAGACCACCGCTCGCCAGGTCGTCCGGGCGACGGTTCCCGATCTCGTCGCGTTCTTCGGGCAAAGACCCAGGCTCGTCGGCGTCTTCCAGGATCAGAGGGACAGGAAGTCGGCTTGCGTCTTCTTTTCCGAAAGTCTCGGCGGCCAGCCCGTCAAGGGCATTTCAGTCATCAAGGTGACCGACGATGCCACGCGGGAATGGGTCGTGTTTTGCCAGGCAAATGCCCCCCGGGGCGAGGCGATGAAATTGCTGGCGCTTCATAAACCGTCGCAGCCGGCGGTCGAGACAAGCGCGGGTTCCACCGGCCCAGACGCCGGCGGCGGCGCGGTTGATGCCGGTTCGCTCCCGGCAAATCCCCCAACAAATCCCCCGCCCAATGACTCCAGCCCGGCCCCGACTGCTCCCACTGCTTCTTCCGGCGGCAGCAACCCGCCGTCGATTCCGCCCGCCGACGTCAAATTGCAGACGTACAATTTCCCCGACGGCACCGGAAGCGTCGGCGTCCCCGATGGCTGGACCTGCACATCACAGACGATCGGCAACTGCGTCGTCAAAGGCCCGGCCGACCAAACGGTTGGTTTGGATCTCAGCGCCATCGTGGATGTGCCAAACGGGCAGTCGCTTCGGCTGTTGCAGATGGGGCACGGGGATCTCTCCAGGGCGCTCATCGGCCCATTCAGCCCTGATCCGGCCACCGCGCTAAAAAATCTGATCGAAGCCATCAACCGGATTGCCCAAGCCCACGGGGGACCCACCAATACGGTCGATGAAATCGTCAACCAGAAGCCTATTCCGGGCGGCCCCTCTGCGCCGAATTCCCACGCCGCGATCATCGAAATGAAATCCACCAGGACGACCAATGGCGTAGCCAAAAAGTTTCACTCGGTTCAGCAGTTCTGCGTCTACTCCCTGAACGGCGGACAGGACACCTGGAGTTATTTCGGGTCCCAGGTGAACGCCCCCGAGGAGACCTTCAAGCAAGATTTTCCGGTGATGAACGCGATCGTCATTTCGCTCAAGGAAAACGCCGCCGGTATTAAGGCCAAGGGCGCGGCAGAACAGAGACAGGCCGACCAGATTGTCGCCCAGACAAACCAGATGGTCGCCGCCACCAACGCCAACATCGCCCACATGCAACAGCAGCAGCTCGAATCCGACAAAAGCTTTGCCGACGTGGACGAGGGCATCCGCGGCTACCGTAAAGTCTACGACACGCAGACGGGAGAAGAGTCCGACGTCAACCTGGGCGATGTCAACGGCGTCGTCAACGCCCTGAACGAGGCCGATCCCGGCCGATACGTCCAGGTCCCGTTGCGCGATGAAGTTCAGCCCTAACAAGCCACGGGATTGCTGTCCCAAGGTCTTGCCCTTCCGCGTCGCCTTCCCCCTCCAAAGCCCAGGGAGCTTGCTCCCTGCGGAATCCCAATCCCACAAATCTTCAATTCTCCCGCACCCCCCATCGAGCCACTCCGCTCGGACGTTCGAATCGGGGGGAGGATTCGATTCAAATAACGCCGCTCGGGTGGCGGAATTTCGATACCGAAGCGTGAAAAAGAAAAAGGGGACATACATAATTTCAAAAAAATGAAAAAAGGGGACATACATAATTTCGCCAAGTCGTCCCCCAAGCCGTCAATATTATGAATGTCCCCTTTTCCCGGTTCATCTGGGGACTGTGAGTCATCATCGCGAAGTTCAGTGGGGAGGCATAAAGAGACCACGTTTGGGGCCGCGTCCGCCTCAAAGTCCACCTGACCCCTTCGCCCTCTGAGGAAGTCGAGCGCATAACGGACGACGCTCTGCGGCCGGGAACGCGACGCGCGAGCCGACGCCTGGAGTATAGCAGATGTGGACGCGACGCGGGCCCGTTCTGACCCCGCGCAGGCAAGCACGTAACCAAAGGCAGGTCGGTCAAGCCGGGGCTGTGATGGACGGTTGAGGCGCGGCCTGTGGCCGCAACTCCTTTCCGGGCGAACACCACTCCGTCATTGCAATCTCTTGCCCATTTGCATCCGCCAAAATTTTTTCCCCTTCCCAACGCCAAAACACGCACAAAACTTTCACCTCCCAGCTATAGATATAGAGGGATCACCATTTTTTCCCGCAACACCACTCTGGCCGATTCCCCCGCTCCGCTTTCGCGGCTCCCGGAGATCGTCCGCGAATTCTCCGAACACGCCCAGCGGTCTTTCAGCCTCGACCCCATCTCTGCCGTTCTCCCCATGCTCGCCGTCGCCGGCGCGGCCATTGGCAACAGCCGGGCCGTCCGCCTCTACGATGACCTTCTCGTTCGCCCCGTGATCTGGTCCTGCGCTCCTCTGCCCCGCCGAAGAGCGAATCTCCCATCTGCTCCATCTCATTATCCACCCCCTCATTCTCCACCAATCCCATTTCGCCGAGGGATTCGAGCACGCTCTGGGCGACCATCTCGACGCTATCGAAGAGTGGAAAAAACTCCCTCTCAAATCGCGCGGCCCGATGCCGCGGCTTGCCCGGCCCAAGTTCCCCATGTTCTATCTCTCCTCGCACCACCCCCGCATCATCGCCCGCAATCTCCACGAAAACCCTCGCGGCCTCCTCCTCTTCCGGGAAAATCTCCACCCAGCCCTCGCCTCCCTCAATTCCGCTTACTTCAATGTCTCCCCCATCAGCATCGATCTGGCCAAAAATTATCCCCCGACGCTTTTTCTCCCCAGGCCATTCCTCGCAGTCACCGGCCTTTTTCCGCCCCGCACCCCGGATCTGCTGCTCGAATCCCCCGATCCGCTGGCCAATTTCCTCCTCGCCCAGCCCGCGCCTCCCGGCCCTCCCATCGCCGCCGGGTTCTTCCCCACCAAACTCCGCCAAGCCTGGCACGAAACCATTGTGAACCTTCTGCGCCATCCCCGAGCACATTCACCGTCGCGGCCCCGACGAAACTCCCCTCGCCTTCGATTCCGCCGCCCACAAAATCTTCGTCGCCGCCCACGACCGACTTCACGCCAACGCCCAATCCCAATCCGATCCGCTCCTGGCCGCCCACCTCCACAATCTCGTCACCTACATCCCTAGGCTCGCCTTGATCTTCCACCTGATCGCCTCCGGCGACAGCGCCGCCAGCGAAACCACCATCCCCCAATCCCCAACCGAGGATGCCCTCGCCCTGGTCGAATTCTTCACGAGCGAAGCCGAGCGGCTGCGCCGCCACTTCCCCGATCCCGCCGATGACGACCAGCGCGACTTCGACCGCCTGATGAATCTCATCCGATCCCTGGGCGGCCGGGTGACCCCGCGCCAACTCATGCGATGCTCCCGTCGCTTCAGAGCCTCGGTCAACATCGCGATTTCTTTCCTCCAAAGCCTGGTCGACGCCGGCCTGGGCCAGATCACCTGGCCGCGCAAAAACGGCCGCCCTTCGATGCTTTTTCAACTCACCGCCTCTGGTAACGGTAACGAAACCCCCGGCCACACCCCCGAAAACGAGGCTTTTGTTACCGCCGCCTCCGACCCAAAACCACCTCCGTAGTTTTCCAATGACCGAATGAGGCTCCGCCCCCAGAGGGGGTGGTATCAGGAAGGCCCCTCAAAGGGGCCGAAGGAACGCGATCCAAGTTTTGTCGCCATGTTTCGTTTCTTTCCCCTCGCCCCGGTACTCCGGGGAGAGGGTTAGGGTGAGGGGCTGTGTTCGACTTTCGAGAATCGCCCCTCACCCTGACCCTCTCCCCATGAGTACATGGGGCGAGGGGAAAAATTGCTGGAACGGCAGAGCCACACAGAGTCGCACGGCCAGAGGCCGTGGTTTCAACCTTTAATGAGGCTCCGCGCCCATGGGGGTGGTATCAGGAAGGCCCCTCAAAGGGGCCGAAGGAACGTGATCCAAGTTTTGTCGCCATGTTTCGTTTCTTTCCCCTCGCCCCGGTACTCCGGGGAGAGGGTTAGGGTGAGGGGCTGTGTTCGACTTTCGAGAATCGCCCCTCACCCTGACCCTCTCCCCATGAGTACATGGGGCGAGGGGAAAAATTGCTGGAACGGCAGAGCCACACAGAGTCGCACGGCCAGAGGCCGTGGTTTCAACCTTTAATGAGGCTCCGCGCCCATAGGGGGTGGTATCAGGAAGGCCCCTCAAAGGGGCCGTAAGAACGTGATCCAAGTTTTGACGCCATGTTTCGTTTCTTTCCCCTCGCCCCGGTACTCCGGGGAGAGGGTTAGGGTGAGGGGCTGTGTTCGACTTTCGAGAATCGCCCCTCACCCTGACCCTCTCCCCATGAGTACATGGGGCGAGGGGAAAAATTGCTGGAACGGCAGAGCCACACAGAGTCGCACGGCCAGAGGCCGTGGTTTCAACCTTTAATGAGGCTCCGCGCCCATGGGGGTGGTATCAGGAAGGCCCCTCAAAGGGGCCGAAGGAACGTGATCCAAGTTTTGTCGCCATGTTTCGTTTCTTTCCCCTCGCCCCGGTACTCCGGGGAGAGGGATAGGGTGAGGGGCTGTGTTCGACTTTCGAAAATCGCCCCTCACCCTGACCCTCTCCCCATGAGTACATGGGGCGAGGGGAAAAATTGCTGGAACGGCAGAGCCTTACAGCGTCACACGGCCAGAGGCCGGGGTCTCATGCTCTAATGACAAATGACAAATGACCAATGACAATACCCCCATGACCGCCCCCCCAACCAATCGGACCCAGCAAATGCTCGACGAACTTTCCCACTACGTCATCGCCGAGCCGTATCCCTTCGTGCTCGATCTGGAAAAATGTCACGGCTCGTGGCTGGTCACGCTGGAAGGGCGGGAGATTTTCGACTGGGCCGGCTACTTCGGCTCAAAGCTGATCGCCCACAACCATCCCGGCCTCAGCGAGCCGGAGTATCTTCGCAACCTGGCCCTCGCCGCCAACAACAAAACCGCCAACCCCGATTTTCTCACCCCGCAATGCCTGGACTATTACCGGCTCATCCACGAGCTGGCCCCCGTTTGCATGCGCAATCCGCGACTTGAGGTTTACGCCGTCAATTCCGGCGCCGAGGCCGTCGAGAACATGATGAAGTATCTCATCAACCTTCATCATCAAAAGCTCCGCCGCGCCGGCAAAGAGCCCGGCGCCGGCCGATTCATTCACTTCGACCAGGCCTTTCACGGCCGCACGATTTTCGCGCTCAACGTCACCCAGCTCGCCGACGATCCCATCATCACCAAGGATTTCCGGGACTACATCCCCGGCAACATCAAGGTCCCCTTCCCGTTCGTTGATTCCTCGCGCCCGGATTCACAGAACCATGCCGCCGCGGACGAAAGCCTCGCCGTCATCGAAGCCATGCTTCAGAAATACCGCGACGAGGTGGCCGGGATAATCGTCGAACCGCTGCAAGGCGCCGGCGGACATCGCGTCGCCTTTCCCAGCTTCTTCCAGCAACTTAGCGAACTGGCCCACCGTTACGACGCCTATCTCGGCTTCGACGAGGTGCAGACCGCCGGCGGGCAGGCCGGCACGTTCTGGGCCATCGACCAGTTCGATCTTCCGCATCCGCCGCAGGCCGTCGCCTCCGCCAAGAAACTCGGCGCCGGCGTCGTTTACATGCTTCACCCCATGGACGATCACGGCGTGCTCGACAGCACCTGGGGCGGCCATCTGGCCGACATGGTTCGATTCGTCCAGGAAATGAAGATCGTCCGCCGCGAGAAGCTGATCGAACAGGTCCCGGAAAAAACCGCCCGCCTGCGCCGGCCTGGACCGGCTCGCCGCGGCTTATCCGAAAATCCTCTTTAATCCCCGCGGCATCGGACTCTATCAGGGATTCAGTCTTCATCCCGCGATCACAAAATCCGCGTTCCTCGACGCCGCGCTGGAGCACGAGTTCCTGCTGCTCCTAGGCGCCGGAACCAACAGCATCCGGCTGCGCCCATCACTGAGCGTGACGATCGAGGAGATTGATCTGCTGATCGAGAAACTGGAGCGGACCGTGAAAATCCGAAACCAGAAATCCGAATGACGAATCCCGGGGAAAACCAGAAATCAGAAACCAGAATGACGAATCAAGCCCGAAACCAGAAACCAGAAACGAAGACCGTTTCGTCATTCGGTCATTCGGATTTGATTCGTCATTCTAGTTTCTGGTTTCTGGTTTTCACAACATCCCGACGGGATCGACATCCACCGCCACGGCCTCCGCCTTGGCCAATCCGCCCGCGGTGCGCAACCCATGCAACACTTTCTGAAGCAATTCGGCCCGCGGGCAGCTCAGCAGAATCTGGCTGCGCTCAAACCCGGCGATGCGTCCGATCGCGCACGGCATCGGCCCGCGCATCTTGACGCCGCCTTCGGCTCCCGCCCCGGCGGCCTTCAATTTCTCCGCCAAATCCTGGGAAATCTTATGCAATTCCGCCTTCTCCTGATGCCGCATGATGATCCTCGCCATTCTCACAAACGGCGGCAGACCCACCTCGCGCCGATTCGCCAGTTCCGCCGCCGCGAATGCCGGGTAATCCTGCTTCAGCGCCATCTTGATCGTCGGATCGTCCGGCAAAAATGTCTGCACCACCACTCGCCCGGCCGCATCCCCCCTGCCCGCTCGACCCGCCACCTGCGTGATGAGTTGAAACGTCCGCTCGCTGGCGCGAAAATCCGGCAGCGACAGCGCCGTGTCCCCGCTGATCACGCCCACCAGCGTGACGTTCGGATAATCCAGGCCCTTGGCGATCATCTGCGTCCCGAGAATCACCTGCAATTCGCCGCGGGCAAACCGCTCCAGCGTCGATTCGTAATCCCGGAACGTTCGCATCGAATCGCTGTCCACGCGCGCGAACTTCAATTCGGGAATCTTCCGCGCCAGCTCCTCCTCCACCCGCTGCGTGCCCAGCCCGAACAGGCTCAATTTCTTCCCGCAAGCCGGACATTTCTCCGGAAGCGCCATCGAGTTCAAACAGTAATGGCAAAGCATCTGGCCCGTATGGATCGCCTGAGCGCTGGACGCCCCGTGAGCATGGGCCTCCACCGAGCGATGGTACGTCATCGTCGTATCGCAAAACCTGCACTTGATCGGCTCCTGGCACGACGAGCAGAAAACGAAATTGGAATATCCCCTGCGATTCAGCAGCAAAATCGCCTGCTGCCCTTTCGACAGCGTGGTCTTGAGCAAATGTTCCAACCGCTGCGAGATGAGATGCACGCCGCGCCGAAGCCGCCGCTCCTGGTGCATGTCCACCAGTTCCGTCGCGGCCAGCGCCAGCCCGCGCACGCGCCGGGGCAACGACAGATAATGGTATTTGCTGTCGGGGCCGCGCTGGTCATTGCGGCACAGCCGATACATCTCCAGCGACGGCGTCGCGCTGCCGAGAACGATCGGCACGCCCTCGATCTGCGCCCGCTTGATGGCCACGTCCCGCGCGTGATAGCGCGGCGCCTGATCCTGCTTGTAGCTGGAATCGTGTTCCTCATCGACGACGATCACACCCAATCCCGGCAGCGGCGCGAACACCGCCGACCGCGCCCCCACCACCACGTCCGCGTCACCCTGGTTGATCTGCTGCCAGAACTGATGCCGCTGGGTCGCGGTCAATCCGCTGTGCAGCACCGCCACCCGCTTGAATCGAGCCCTGAACCGCGACACCGTCTGCGGCGTCAGCGCGATCTCCGGCACCAAAACCAGCCCACGCTTTCCGCGCTCAATCGCCTCGGCGATGCAGCGCAGATAAAGCTCCGTCTTTCCGCTGGCCGTCACCCCGTGCAGCAGGCTCACGCTGAATCCGCCCTCGGCCACGCGCGGCAGCAATTCATCGAACGCTGTTTGTTGATCCTCATTCAACTCGAGGCCCTTCTCATCCGCCCGTCCCTCCGGCTGGTTTTGCGTCAGCCGCGGCAAATCAACCTCGGCGCGAATCGTCACCAGCCCGAGTCCCACGAGCCTGCGAACCGTCGGCGGCCGCACGCCCGCCTCGCCCGCCAATCGCACCAGGTCGATCCCCTTGTCCTTCTCCACTTGCAGCAATCGCGACAAAACCGCCCGCCGCTTGCGCGACTTGGTTTTCTCCAGCACTTGCTGAATTTTTTCCGGCTCCTGGGCCAGGCGGACGATGCTGCTATATCCGATGCCGATCTTTTTCTTCACGGCCGCGGGAATCACGCTCTCCAGCACCACCCCCAGCGGGGCCGCGTAATACGTCCCCATCCATCGCGCCAATTGCATCACCGGCGGCGAAACCAGGATTCGCTCGTCATCAACGCCCAGAAGATTTTTTATCTTTGGATGCTCGCTGGTCGGATGAATGGAAACCACCCACCCGCGCACGGGCCGATTCTTCCGCCCCAGCGGCACGCGCACGCGCATCCCCACGTGAACCTGCCCAACCAGCCGCGGCGGAATCGCGTAATCCAGCACGCGATCGACGCTCTGCTCGAGCGCCACGCCCGCGAACGGTCCGTCCGTCGCCGCCGCCTCAGGCTCCGGGCGCTCCATATACGGGAACAATGTTGCCGCCTCGCCCAATTCATTACCTCTGTGCCAGACTTTATTCCCCACACTGGTGTTCGGCAAACGTTAGCAACAAGACTTTTCCTGTTATCCACTATAGACTGGACTAGGCATGGGCAATGATATTTCAATCCGGCCGCACGTTGACGACCGCGTTTTTGGCCACTGGGTGTTTGGATTCGCCAGACCCACCGAGACCAGCGCCGCGCGGCCTTGATCGCCGCCATCGCAGTCAATTGCGCTATCGTCGCCATCGGCTCGCGCTGGTTCGGCATTCCAGCCCTTCCCGGCTTCGACGGAAGCATCCTTCACCAACCTTCGCCGCTGGCCGCCTTTGCCGCCATCGCCATTCTGCTATTGATCGCAACTCTGCTCGGCACGATCATCGCCGGGGCCGTGCGATTCGAGGCCGGGCTCTTCGCCGCCACGTTCTCGCTCGCGGCCATTTCCGTTCGCTGCGGCACGATGCAGTCCGTCCTCTTCGAAGCCGGCGGCAACCAATCCGTCTACATTGGTCTCACCTTCGAATTGCTGATCTTCACCGCGTTTCTCGCCCTTCTGTGGATGCTTCTCTGGCTGCTCGGCCGGGCGAATCTGGCCCGCGGCAATCCGCCCGCGGAGCGCGACGATTCCGAAACCACGCTCCTCGACCGCTTCACGGCCGTCATCACCCAAGTCGTCGCCACCGGCGTGTGCATGATGTTCCTGTGCCAGTCGGAATCCAAGAACCAATGCCTGGCCTCCGTGGGGATCGCGTCGTTTCTGGCAACGCTCCTGGCGTACAAATACGCCGCCGTCCGGCCCAGCATTTGGTACTGGTCGGGTCCGCTGATCGTCGGCCTGGTGGGCTATATCCTGGCGGCGATGGGACAGGATCTTAACCTGGCCATCGGCAGCCCGGCCGGCACGTTCGCCGCCCTGGCCCGACCGTTGCCCATCGACTATGCCAGCGTCGGCCCCGCCGGGGCGATCCTCGGTTACTGGATGATGAGAAAGAAAGAAGTTGTCGGCGCTTAATCGCTTGGGGAACGCCCGCGGTGCTTCGCACCGCCGCTAACTATTTGCGGGATCTCGCCGAAGTTACCCCATCACCAGGAACATCGTGAACATCGCCAGCCAAACCACGTCCAGGAAATGCCAGTACCTGGCGGCGAACTGCACGCCCATGTAGTTTTCGTGATCATATTTCCGGCGATGGGCATTGAAGGTCACGATCGCCAGCGCGACGATCCCCCCGACAACGTGCAGGGCGTGCACGAGGATCAGAAAGAACACCAGCCCGTAGAGCGACACCGGCGAGCCACTGGGCGTTTTCGCCTCGATCGCGCGATGGGCCGCCAAAACCTGGGCCATGCACGGGGACTGAACCACCAGAAACAAGACGGCGATGCCGCAGGTGAGGTACAGGAATCTCAGGCAAATTCCCAGCCGCTCCAGGCGAATGGCGGCTACGGCTCGATGGATCGAAAAGCTCCCGGCGAGCAGAACGGCCGTGCTTCCCCAGGCGAGGACGGGCACGTGGATGGGATCGTCGCTTATCCGCCCAAAGACGTGCAGCCGCATCAGCACGTAGAGCAACAAGCTGGATAGGAACAGCATTCCCAGCGCGGCCAGGAAGAGCCACATTCCGATCGCCGATGCCCGGGGCGGCGCGAAATCCCGATTTGCTTGCGTTCATTATTCCGATGCTAATTTCCTACGGCGCCTGCGTCGCCATCGGCGTGGGCTTCATCTGCGGCTGATACGAATGCGAATCCAGCAGCGCCAGCCCGATGAACAGCGACACGAAAAAGAGCGCCGAAATCAAAATCACCCCGTTGAACGGGCTGTCCCACCGCAGGTGCATGAAATACATGGCGACCAATCCGCCCTTGATCACGGCGATGAGCAGCGCCATCCAGATATTGGCCTGGCCCAGGTCCACGGTGGACGCCCCCACCGTGAGGGCCGTGAACAGCACGAGCAAACCATAAACCGTGAGCAGCACGCGCTTGGGAACCGCGTGAACGCCATGCGGAGCGTTGGGTCCCACGTCGTCCGCCACCGGAGCCGGAATGTCGTTCGAATGCGTCAGGCTCATAAAAATCTTTCCACGTTTAGCCGCGGGCCCAAAGGGCCGCGCGTTTTCCCTAATGAATCAAATACAACATCGGAAACAAAAAAATCCAGATCAGATCGACCAGGTGCCAGTACAAGCCCACCAGATCGACGGGCGTAAAATATTCGGAACTGAACTCATTTTTCAGCGATCGCACCAGGATCCAGGTGATCAGCCCCATCCCGACGACCACGTGTATTCCATGCAGGCCGGTCATCAGAAAGTAGCAACTGAAAAAAGTGCTCACGCGCCATTGGTCGGAATCGGAAAGCTGCCGATAGCGCACGTCCGGGTCCTCGGTAAAGTCCCTGTCGGACGCGCTTTGCTTCGGCTGGGGCGGTTGAATGGTCTGGCTCAGCGGGTAGTCGTAGCGCGGCTTGATCTGGCTGAGATCAGTTCCGGTATTGGCATCGGCGAGGCCCGCCGCCGCGGTAATCGGCGGCGGCGCGATCAGCGGCGCCGACCGCGTGGTGGGCTGGGCCGGCGGGGCATCGCGGTACGACGCGTTGTTGTCGGCGTTGTATTTGTTCCACTGTCCCACCCAAACGTGCTCGTCCCACTTTTTGCTGTATTCGATGGACTTCACCACCAGGAATCCCGCCGCCCCGAGCAGCGTCAGGAGCAGGCACGAAATCAGCAATTTCCTCTGATTGAGCTGGGCCGCGCGCACGCCCATGGCCATCGTCAAGCTGCTCGTGATCAGGATCAGCGTGTTCAGAGTGCCCAAGGGAACGCTCAGATACGCCTCGGCCGCGAATTTGAAAACCAGCGGATGGTTATGGCGATAGATCGAGTAAACGCAGAACAATCCGCCGAACATCAGGATTTCCGTTCCCAGAAACACCCACATTCCCAGCTTGGCGGAGGTGAACTGCTGCTCGGGCGTGTCGAAATGGTGCGCCAAATGCGGGTCGTGATGCGCCCGATGCGCTGTCGCCGAAGTTTCAGTTGATGCCATGCTCATTCGCTTCTCTTTCCCTTCGTGCCTCACAGCGCGCACTGCTAATGCGTCACCGGCCGAGTCCGATCCGCCGGGGCAGTGCCCGGCTCGGTCTTCCGCGGCGCCCAGCCCTCGATCGACGCATCATATTCCCAGGCCCCGAGGTTGTACGGATCATCCACGACCGGCGGCGTGGCGAAATTGTCGTGAGGCGGGGGCGAGGGCGTGTGCCATTCCAGCGAGTTGCCGCCCCACGGATTCGCCGGCGCCGGCTTGCCCCACAGCAGCCCGGCCAGCCAGTTCAGCGCCACCGTGATCAGCGAAATCGCCATGATGTACGCCCCGATGGTCGAGATGACGTGATACGGCTGGAATTCCGCGGGATAGGTTGCCCAACGCCGCGGGGCGCCGTGCGCGCCCATCACGAATTGCGGGAAAAAAGTGATGTTGAAGCCGATGAACAGCATGATCGCCGCGGCCCGGCCCCAATTCGGATTGCACATTTTTCCGAACATTTTGGGAAACCAGTGGTACATCCCACCCAGGAATGCGAAGACCATGCTGCCCACCATGACGTAGTGGAAATGGGCGATCACGAAATAGGTGTCGTGAAGCGGAACGTCCGTCGCCAGCGCCCCGAGAAACAGGCCCGTCAGCCCGCCGACCGTAAACAGCAGGATGAACCCCAGCGCGAACAGCATCGCCGGGGTGAACCGGATCGACCCGCGATAGAGCGTCCCCAGCCAGTTGAACACCTTCACCGCCGAGGGAATCGCCACGCTGAAGGTCAGCAGGCTGAAAACCGAATCCGCCAGGTTCGACTGCCCGGCCACGAACATGTGATGGCCCCAGACCAGGAATCCCAGCAGCGCCAGGGCCACCGAGCTGAGCGCGATGAAGCTGTAGCCAAAGATGTGCTTGCGGCTGTGAACGGAAACGATCTCGCTGATGACCCCCATGCCGGGGAGGATCATGATGTAGACCGCCGGATGGGAATAGAACCAGAAGAAATGCTGGAACAGGACCGGATCGCCGCCGATCGAAGAATCAAATATTCCCACGTGCAGCAATCTCTCGGCCAGCAACAGCAGCAGCGTGATCGCCAGCACGGGCGTGGCGAGAATCTGAATGATGCTGGTGGCGTACAGGGCCCAAAGGAACAGGGGCATTCGGAACCAGGTCATTCCCCGCGGCCGGAGCGTGTGCATCGTCGCGATGAAGTTCACGCCGGTGAGAATGGAGCTGAACCCGAGGATAAACACGCCGGCGACGGCGGCGACCATCCCGTCCTCGGCGCGAGAGGTGCTGAAGGGCGTGTAAAACGTCCAGCCCGTATCCAGGCCATATCCGAAGGGAACATGGACATTGAACAGGATCCGCACGATGCCGCCCAGAAGGACCCAGGTGACGAACCCCGCGCCGATCAGGTAGATGTAAAAGCTCATCAGATTGAGCCTGGGGAACGCCACGTCCTTGGCCCCGAGCATCATCGGCAATACGAAATTCCCCAGCGCCGCGGGGATCGCGGGGATGATGAACATGAAGACCATCACGGCCCCGTGCAGGCTGAACATGTTGTTGTAGAAGAGCTTGGCCTCGGTATCGTGGGCGGCGTTGAGGGCCGCGTTGGCGGCGTTGAGGGCCGCGTCGGGCGTGTGGGTGGGGAAGTTGCTTGGAAACATCCAGTGATTCGGGGTCAGCAGAGACGTGCGGAGAATTTCCGCAAAAGTTCCACCGAGCAAAAATGCCCCGAGGACGAAAACCAGGTACATCAGCCCGATGCGCTTGTGATCCAGCGTCAGCGCCCAGGACAAGAATCCCCGGCTGTGCGTCAGATAGTTGTCAGGCTTCGATTCCTGATGCGAAAGGGATGGTGCGATTGACATACAACACTCCTGACCGAAACGGCTCATTTCGTCGCCGGCTTCACGGCCGGCAGCACGGCGTGATAGTTCCCGCTCAACGTCTTGATGTACGCAACGATATCGGCGATGTCCTTGTCATTCACCAGCCCGTCGGTGGGCGGCATGATGGGCTGGAAACCGGCGATCGGATGGACGTTCGGATGGCGGATCACGTCGTAGAGATAATTCTCATCCGCCGGGTGCATCCCGTCCATGGTCTGCACCTGGGTCCCGTACAAGTCCTTCCAGGTGGGCGCTTTTCCCGTCGCCGTTCCGTCAACGCTGTGGCAACTGTTGCACCCGCGCGTCGTCCAGAGAAAATGTCCGCGTTCCGGCGGCGTCATGTTCCCGCCGCTGAGGTTGTTCACCCATCTCACAAAATCATCGCGCGTTTCCACGATCACCTTCCTCCGCATCGAGGAATGGTCCTGCCCGCAGTACTGCGTGCAGAAAATATCGAACGTCCCGAGCTTCGTCGCCTGCACCCAGAGCCTGTTATACCGGCCGGGAACGATGTCCTTCTTGATCCGGAAGACGGGCATGTAAAACCCGTGCAGCACGTCGGTCGAGCTCATGACGAACACCACCGGGGTGTTGATGGGAATATGCAGGTTCGTGTCGTTGGAAATCTGCCCGTTCGGGTAGGTGAACGTGTAATCCCACATGTGGGCCGTCACGTCCACCTCGTAAGCGTCCGGCGGCGGAACCACCATGTGCAGATAATCCTTGAACCCGTAAAAGAAAATCACGATCACGATCACGGTCGGAATGAACGTCCAGGTCAGCTCGAGCGCCGTGTTATGCTTCGGCGCATCCAGCATCGGCTGGCCTTCGCGATAACGGTACTTCCAGGAGAACACCACGAGCAGCACCAGGACCAGGCCGAAGAAGAACACGCAAATCCAGAATATGAAGAAAAAGAGCCAATCGACTTCCCCGGCCATCTCCGAGGCCTGCGGGGGCATCCAGAAAGTGCCGCCGGCGTCCGCCAAAATGTTCAGCATCGGGCCCATCAATTTATCTCGGTTTCGCCGTTCACCGGCTGCGCGTGCGAGCCGCGCTTGACCATCCAGAAGATCGCCCCGCCCAAGAGGATCAGCGTCAGGATTCCGCCGATTTTCATGAGGTTGACCGCAGCCATCGAATACTTGCCCGTGGCCGGGTCGTAGCAGAGGCAAATCAGGAGGATCTGATCGACCGACGACCCGATTTTGCCGTGCGAAGCCTCCACCAGCGACAGCCGCAGAGTTTGCGGGGGAAAATTGATTCCATAAAGATAACGGGCGATTTTGCCGTCGGGAGTGATCACCATCGCCACGGCCGGATGGGCGAACTGGCCGTTGTGCGCCGGCTGATAGCGGAACCCAACGGCGGCGGCGAGCTGCTGGATGTCATCCTGCGCGCCAACCAGAAAATGAAATCCGCTCGCCGAACCCGGTTTGCCGTACGCCGCCGCGTAATTGTTCAACTTGATCTGCGCCAGGTCCGGCGAGTCCGTCGGGTCGATGCTGACGAAGAGGAAATCAAAATCCTGGCCGATATTCAGGTCGATCTTCTTCGCCGACTCGACCAGCCCGCGCGACACCTGGTCGCAGAGCATCGGACACTGCAGGTATCCGAGCTGAAGGACCACCGGCCGGTCGTGATGAAACACCTCGCCCAGGGTCACCTTCTGGGCCTTTTCGCTGTAGAACCGCAGGTCCAGCGGAAGCTGTGCGTTGAGGTGCTCGTCCACGCCGACGTTCCGATACTCCGCCGGAATCTGTTGCTGCGCCGCACGCGCATCCTGGGCCCAATCGGCGCGAGCCGCGGCCGCGCCCATCCCAATCAACGTCGTCGCCAGAATGCAGCACAACCGCGGCGTCATGTTACGGCAACCTCCCTTCATGGTTTTCGAGGTATTCCATCGCCTGGCGGATGGGAAGGGTCACCGCCGTTTTTTTCTTTTCGTCGAGCCAATGCGGCTTGGCGGCGAGGGCCTTTTGCTGTTCATCCTTCAATTCCACGAACGATGGATCGGGAAGTTGCAGGCTTGGCGCTCGCTCCGCCGCTTCGCCGCTCTTGAGCGTGATCTCGTCCTGCACCTCGGACTGGTACCACGCCTGCGTTCCGATCACGATCACGAGGAGCAGCATGGCCGAGACGATCCCAATCGTCATCACCAGCGGAACATTCACTTCCTGTTTATATGCCATGTCACACCATGCAATCTTCGCGAGCCCGCCGGCCCTATATATTCTCGAACGCCAGCGAATCCGCCAGACGCGGATCGCGCATCGCCCGCACCGAATCGTGTGACGCCTTGCGCACCACGAACGCCACGAACACGCCGCCGATCCCCACAAACGCCGCCAGATCGATCAGGCCAAAATGCAACTTGCCGTTGTCAAACTGCGGCATGACCAGCCAGAACATGTCCAGCCAGCAGAACGCCAGCACCCAGACGGCCCAAAAGGTCAGCGCCGCGGGATTCCGCTTCACGTGCCGCGAGAGCAATCCCGCGAACGGAATCAGAAAATGCCCGAACAGAAGGGCGATCGCCACCGGCGAAAACGCGTTCGGATGCGCCGTGGAGGCGCCGTGCCGCACGAACCATTCCGTCTCGTCGGGGATATTTCCGTACCACTGAAGCATATACTGGCTGAACGCGATATATCCCCAGAAAAATGTGAAGCCGAAGAGGAACTTGCCCAAATCGTGATAGTGCTCCACCGTGACGCTGTTCAGCAGCAGCCCCCGGCTCTGGAGAAGCCGAACTGTCAGGACCAACGACGCAAAGATCGCCAGGGCGCTTCCCGCGAAATAGTAAACGCCGAAGATCGTGCTGTACCAGCCCGGGTCCAGCGACATGATCCAGTCCCACATGGCGAACGTCAGGGTCAGCCCGAATAGAATCAGGCCCAGCGGCGCCCACCATTGCATTTGCAGCGTCAGCGTGATGCCGCCCAGATCATCCTGCGTCACCGATTGCTTCCAGTACCAAACGCCCAGCATCGACCAGACCACGAAATAAAACGCCAACCGGCAGATGAAAAAGGGTGGATTCAAATAAAACCCTTTGAAGCCCTTGTTGACCCACCCGGGTGCGGCCCATGGATAAAGCTGACCGCGCCCAGCGCGACCGCGATGACGATCGGCGCCGAGAGGACCGCCATCATCGGCAGGCTGGATGCGAACCACTCGGCGATGCGGCGCACGTTCACGCTCCAGCCGGCCTTGGTCGCGTGCTGCAGCAGGACGAAAAACAGCCCGCCCAGCGCGATCGACAGAAAGAAGAGGAACTCGATCAGATACGAATAGAAGAACCGCTTGAAACTCGTCGTCGGCGAAATATCCCAGCAGCACCGTCGCGACCAATCCCACGACGCCGAGCACCTGGGCCGCCAGATACAGCGGCCAGGCCTGCTCCCGCAGGTTCAGCCGTTCCATCGCGTCGCCGGGTTTTGGACCGTTCGTCTGCACGTTTATTGTCCCTCGATCATTTTCCGCTGCCGGGGTTTCAGCAGCGACTCCGGCCCGCCGCCCTGGCTCAACTGCAGCGCCCTCACGTACGCCACGATCGCCCACCGATCCTCCACCGAAATCTGCGACCCGTAGCTGGGCATGCTGCGAATCCCGTTGGTGATGGTGTTGAAAATCTTCCCATCCGGCTGGACGCGGATCGTATCGGCCGTGAGTTGCGCCGCCGGCGTCCAGTTCACGCCGATCGGGTGGCTTGCATCGGTGTCGATCGATTTCAGTTCCAACGCCCGCTGATTCACCGGGCCATGCCCGGAGCCGTCGTATCCATGGCACACGTAACAGTAAATATTGAATCGCTCCTGCCCGCGAAGCAAAAGCGCCCGCATTTTCCGCGGCGAATCCGACATTTTTGCCGGCAGGGAATCCGCGAAGACCACAGTCCATTTCCCCTTCCCGTCGTTTCGCCGCACGAAACCGCGATAATAATTGTTGTCTTCCTCCAGCGAACCGCGGGCAACCGTTCCCGGCACTTTCGGCCGCATCGCCCGGTCGTCGGCGAACAGCGAATTGGTCATCTGCTCCCGGAACTTCGGCTGAATTCCCATGTCCTGCATGATCTGAATGCGCGGCTCGGTCATCGTCGAGACGCGGGCCCGCGCGATGATCGCCAGCGGCAGCCAAGTCGCCACCGTGAAGATCAGCGCCAGGGCCACCATCCAGAACGGCGGCCGGCCCAGCCGCGGCAGCGGCATCTCCACCGGCGCGTAATACGTCGGACCGTATTGCGGTTCCTGCGGCAAATCGGATTGGCCCTGCTGCTCGGACATTCGTCTAATCCTCAATCCGTTCCACGGCCGTCGCGCCGATCGACGTCAGGAATTCCGCCGTCGATTTCTCGTCAAACTTCGCATCCGTCGCGTCGATCCAGATGAAAAACCGGTCGTTCGTCACCCGCCGGAACCGCGAACTCTTGAACAGCGGATTGTAAAGCAGCGGCAAGCGATTCAGCGCCAGCATCCCAAACACCGCCGTCAGCGCCGAGAACAGGACCGTGCATTCAAAGATAATGGGGATGTCGGCGGGCAAGCTGAACAGCGGCTTGGCGCTGACCAAAATGGGATAGTCGAAGGTGTTGCAGAACCACTGCAATCCCAGTCCGGCCGCCAGCCCGGCTAGTCCGCCGCCCAAAACCAGCCACGGCAAGATCGTCGGCCGGATTCCAATCACCGAGTCGATTCCGTGGATCGGGAAGGGGCTGTGCACGTCCCAGACCTTGTATCCGGCGAGCCGCGTCTTCCACGCCGCGTCCACCACGCCCTGCACGTCCACGAACTCGCCGAGCAGGCCGGTCAAAATCGGCTCGACCGATTCAATGCCCTCGGGCTCGCCGTGCGGATCGTGAGTTTCTCTGATGTCCGTCGTCATGCGACTCACCTCTAGCGATTCTTCAGCCGCGGCGCGTCCTTGTCGGGATCGTGATGCTCATCCGGGCGATAGTCCGTGCGGTGCGCATCGGGGTCGTCACGGCCGTGCGGATGCGCGTGGGCCTCGGGCAACATCGTCTTCACCTCCGCCATCGCCACGGTCGGCAGATACCGGCAGAACAGCAGGAACAGGGTCATGAACAATCCAAAACTTCCCGCCAGGGTGCACAAATCCACCCACGTCGGCCAGAACGCGTGCCAGCTCGACGGCAGAAAATCCCGCGTCAGCGACTCGGGAATGATCTCGAAGCGCTCGAACCACATGCCGATGTTGCCGCATATCCCGACGATCCAGAGCACCCACATGTTCACGCGGCATTTTTTGCTCCAAAGCACCTGCGGGGCCACGACATTGCAGAAAAACATGACGCACCAACTCCAGCAATACGGCCCCAGGGCGCGATTGTGGAACGTAAAGGCTTCGTGCGTGTCCCCGCTGTACCCGGCGATGAAAAACTCCGTCATGTAGGAGTATCCGACCATCATGCTCGTGGCCATCGTGATCTTGGCCATGTTTTCCATGTGCCGCGGCGTGATGATGTCCTTCAGCCCGAACAGTTCCCGGGCGGGAACCACCAGGAAGATCACCATGGCAAATCCGCCGTAGATCGCCCCGGCCACGAAGTACGGCGGGAAAACCGTCGTATGCCAGCCCGGAATTTGCGACACCGCCATGTCGAAGCTCACGGTGGAGTGGACGGACAGCACCAGCGGGGTCGCAATCGCCGCCAGCATCAGATACGCCCGCTCGTAGCGATGCCAGTGACGGCTCGAACCGTTCCATCCCAGGGCGAAGATCCCGTAGGCAATCTGCTTGATCCTGCTCTTGGAGCGGTCCCGGAAGGTTGCGATGTCCGGAACCATCCCCACGTACCAGAACAGCAGCGAAACCGTCGCATAGGTTCCCACCGCGAACACGTCCCACATGAGCGGCGAGCGGAACTGCGGCCACAAATCCATCTGGTTGGGAATCGGAAACAGCCAGTACGCCAGCCAAGGCCGGCCCACGTGAATCCCCGGAAACAGCCCGGCGCAGATCACCGCGAAGATGGTCATGGCCTCGGCCAAGCGGTTGATTCCCGTGTGCCAGTTCTGTCGGAACAGATAGAGGATCGCGCTGATCAGCGTGCCGGCGTGACCGATCCCGACCCAGAAAACGAAGTTGACGATCCCAAAGGCCCACCCCACCGGCTGGTTGTTCCCCCAGACGCCCACGCCCGTGAGGATCAAATACCCGACCATGGCCCCGAGCAGGCCGAGCAGCGACAGCGAAAAGCCCATCGCGACATACCACGCCTTCGGTGGGGCCGGACGTTCCGCCAGGCTCGCCACGGTCTCGGTGATCTCCGCAAAACTCTTGTTCCCCGTCACTAGCGGCGCACGGAACCGAGGATCGTCCACGGTGTTGTCGCCCTCGGTCTGCTGGGCGATCCGGATGAACTCAGTTGAGGGCATGATTGATGCCATTGATTTGCCTTACCCTCGAGCTATGCCTCCACGGGATTGCTTACCTTCGCCAGGTATTTGTTCCGCGGCTTGGTATTCAGGTCCTTATCCAGCAGGCCATAGGCCCTTGCATCCTGGTGCCACCGCGACACCTTCGACTTTTGGTCGTTCAAATCACCAAACACAATCGCCTGCGTGGGGCACGACTGCTGGCAAGCGGTCATGATGTCGCCGTCGTTCAATTCCTCGCCGTGCGCCCGCTTGTCGATCGTCGTCTTGTGAATCCGCTGAATGCAGAACGTGCATTTTTCCATCACCCCGCGCATGCGAACCGTGACTTCCGGGTTGTACATCATCCGCTCCACCAGCGGAACCGTTTCGTTCTGCTGCGTGTCGGGAAGGCCCAGCCACGGCTTGGGATACTTGTCGTGCCGCGGATCCTGGCTGTGCCAGTCGAGATAATTGAACCGCCGGACCTTGTATGGGCAATTGTTGCTGCAATAGCGCGTCCCCACGCAACGGTTGTACACCATCACGTTCAGCCCCTCCGAATCGTGCGTCGTCGCCCCCACCGGGCAAACCTGCTCGCACGGCGCGTTCTCGCACTGCTGGCAGGCCACCGGCTGGAACACCACTTCCGGATTCGGATCGTCCGCCGCCCCTTTGAAATACCGATCGATTCGAATCCAGTGCATTTGCCGGCTCTTGAGCACGTTGTCCCGGCCCACGATCGGCACGTTGTTCTCCGCCTGGCAGGCGATCACGCACGCATGGCACCCGATGCACTTCGACAAGTCGATGGCCATCCCCCACGCATGCGGATCGTTGAATTGCCTCGGCGGCTCGTAAAGCTGAAGCGACAACCCGCCCTCTTCATTACGCTGAAACAACTGCGGATCGCGCTTCAATTCCGCGGCCGTCGTCTCCTTGATGATTTCCGCGCTTTTGTGTTTCTCGCCAACCTGCTCTTGCCGCCGCTCGATCCCCAGCGTATCGAACAGGTGATGGTCCTGCGTCGTGGCCAGATCGTACGTCGCACCCGTTTTGCTCACGTCGGCCGGCGCGAAATACATGCCGCCGCTGGTCCGCAACGAATACGTGTTCACTCCCACGTCCGAACCGATGTGCTCCCCCATCGTCCGCCCATATCCCAGCGCCAGACCGATCACGCCCGCGGGCTGGCCCGGCAGCACAAACGCCGCGATCTCAAGGGATCGCTGGCCGATGGTGATCTTCACCACGTCCCCCGTCGCCACGTCCAGGGTCGCCGCATCCTTCGGCGAAATCACCGCGGCGTTGTCCCAGACGATTTTCGTCAGGGGATCGGGCAACTCCTGCAACCATCCGCTGGTGGCGAATCGTCCATCGTAAAGCTTGGCATCCTGAAGAAATCGAACCTCGTATCCATCTGTGCCGGGGAGAGTTGGGCCGCGGGCGCATTCAAACCTTTTATAAGAGACGCCGGCCTGAACGCGCTATCGGGAACCAGTCCATCATTGAGCGCCCGCCGCCATGCCGCTTCGTCCAGCGAATCCGCGAACGTTTTGCGCACGATCGCATCGGTTTCGGTCTCCCCCTCCTGCGCCAGCAGGGCCAGCATCTGATCGCTCGATCTTCCGTTGTAGAGCGGCTGGATCAGCGGCTGGCAAATGCTGATCGAGCCGTCCCACGCCCGCGCATCGCCCCAGGCCTCCAGATAATGCGCCTGGGCATCGTGCCAGGTGCAGAGATGCGACGTTTCGTTGTCATACAGGCTTAAGTGCACGGATGTCCGTGCCGATTTCAGCGCGGCCGCGAAATCCAAATCCGAGGGCGCATCGTACACGGGGTTCCCGCCGAGGATGAACAGCGTATTGATCTGCTTGGCGTGGAGTTGCTTCGTCAAATCCGCCAGCGAATCGAAATGATGGGGCCGATCCGCGCTGGGCTCCTCGTGCAGAGTCAGCATCGATCCAATCGCCCCGATTTTGTCGTTGATCGCCAGGGCCAGGGCGTGCAATGCCGGCTCATGATGCGGACCGATCACCACGACGCTCTTGCCGGAATGGTCCGATATATCCGCCAGCAGTTGCTTGACGAACGCCTCTTCCTCGGCGGCCAGCTTCGAATCCGTTCCGCCCGCGCCGAGCCGCGAGGCAATCGCCGACAGAATCGCCGCGATGCGCGACGGCCTGGCGCCCAGCCGGCAATCCGCGACGCTTCCGGAAATCGTCAGGGCGCTTTCGATGGCGTACACCCGGCTCATCTCATTTTGCTCATTGGGACGATACGACGCCCAATCCCCCGCGTATTTCACGTGGGCCGGATGCGTTCCCAGCGGATCGGCATCCAGCAGGACCACCACCGCCGCCTTATCCAGGTGCAGCACCTGCCGCGCCGGCTGACCCAATGCCAGCCTGGCGCCGGCGAGTTCATTATCGCGGCTGAGCGGCTCGTACTCGAAGAACGCCGCCTTGGGCATCCGCGTCAATAGCGCCGCCTTCAATCGCTGCGTGGTCACGCTGGAGGTGGACTCGCTCAAAATCGCCAGCCCGCCGCCCTGCGATGAGGTCAGCGAGTCAATCGTCGAACTCATCGCGCTGCAGAAGCGGTCCCAATCGCTGGCGATTGCCTCGCTGCCGCTCCGGTTGACTACCGCCCGGCTGCGATCGGGATCGTACATTTCCAGAATGCTGGCCTGCGCCAGGGCGTCGGCCGACCCGGCCCGGCCCTGGACCGTCTGCGAAAACGGATGCGTTGGGTTCCCCTCGATCTTGATTGGCCGGCCGTCAAAACTCGTCACCAGCAGCGGGCTTCCCACGCCGTTAAGTTCCATCACCGTCGCGTATTGCTCGGGAATGCCTGGAGTGGTGTTCGGTGGACGGCTGGCGTAGGGCGCCAGTTTCTCCTGCGGCCATCGGCGGCACCCGCTCAGCGTCAAGCCCGCCAGCCCCATCGACGCGCCCATCAGCTTCATGAACCGCCGCCGCGTCACCGACGGCATGGAGATCATCCCGTCCGGCTCATACGACGCGAACTCATGCGCCGCCGACTCCTGAATCGCCGGCGTATTCGCCAGGTGCTCCAGGCTTCTCCAGTAGTCGCGTTGCGCCAAGTGCTGCTTCATGTTATTTCTTCAGCGACATGCCGACTGAAGTCGGCATGCCGCGCTCGACCCGTGCCACGCTCTACCGATGACACGTTGAACAACTTTGCATGTACGCCTTGTCGTGAATCGAATACTCTTCCAGACATTTGCTCGCCAAGTCCGCCGCTTCCGCCGGATCGGCCGGCGGCGTCCAGTTCATGTCCGTCACGGCCACGCCCTTGGGGCGAAGATGCGAACCCGGATCGCGATGGCAATCCAAACACCAGCCCATGCTCAGAGGCTTGGCTTGGTAAACACGTTCCATCTGGTCGATCCGTCCATGACATTCAATGCACCCAACCCCATGAGTCACATGCGCTTCGTGACTGAAATAAACGTACTGCGGCAAGTCGTGAATCTTGATCCATTCCACCGGTTTGCCGGTCGCCCAACTCTCTCGAATCGGCGCCAGCGCCACGCTCTGCGTCCGGATGTTGGTATGGCAATTCATGCACGTCTGGGTCGGCGGAATCGACGCGAAGTTCGCGTTTTCCACGGTCGTATGGCAATAGCGGCAGTCAATCCCCAGCTTCCCCGCGTGCAGCGCATGACTGTATGGAACTGGTTGGACGGGTTGATATCCCACCGCGGTCATTTGCGGCGATGCCCCAAGCCCCACTACGGTCGGAACGTAAAAAAGTCCCCCGACCACGGCAATGACGATCCCGGGCATCAAATAGTTTGCCCACTTCGGGAAGACAAACGGCTGTTCGTACCATTCCTTGGTCATGTCCCTAATCAACTCAATTGCGACGCTGCGGAAGCGCCCGATCCGGATTGCCGCGAGATACTACAAATCATGTGCCTCACCAGCGATATCAAGAGGTGCGGCAATTAGTCGCGGGGGAATCTTGCAAACATCGCGCGGAATTGCAAGCCATGCGCATGGTCGCTGGCGGGGCGACCCCGGACGACATCATTTCGACCCTGATCCGCCCCCGGCGGGTTCAGGCACGTCCAGCTATAAATCCCAGGCCCGTGCTCCGACAACCAAAAACCCGAACCGCTTTGCCGACACGGCCGACTCCGTTCAATTCCACCCTGCAAATTGCAATGGCAGTTGGGCCGGAATCGTGCAGCGTGCATGATGAACGGCCTGGCGCCCTCCAAAACGAGGCTTCTCAGGTCGAAAAAGAGGATAATCGTCATGGCATCCCTTTCGCTCGGCACACTGGAGATCACCATGTTTGGTTTACGGCAAAAATTATTTTCGGCTTCGGCGGATTGCTGGTCATTCTGTTGTCCGTCAGCGTCCTGGGCGTGGCCGTGCTGCAACAGCACCGGTCCTGGCTGGACCAATTCCTGCATGAGAACTGGCGAAGCGTCGAATACGGCCAGCACATGCTGGACGACCTTCAGCCGCTCGGCTCGGTTGCCCAAAGCATTTCCGGCCAGAACGGCCAACCCACCAAGGCCGAAATCACCGCCGCCGCCGCAACAGCCGCCAAGCCGTTGGCGGATTTCGACGCCAATCTTTCCGCCGAGGATCACAATATCACCCTGCCGCACGAGGATGCGATCGCTTCTGATTTGACCCGGCTCTGGTCCGGCTTCGACATTGACCTGCACACCGGCGACCAGACCAAGAGAGTCACTAGCGACTGCTACCGCGACGCCTTCGCCAAACTCCTCGGCGACAAGACGAGTTTGTCCGACCGCCGCGCGGCCTACGCATCCATCCAGCACCTCTCGCCGCTGCTCAAAGCCGGCGCCCAGGACGTGATCGATCTCAATTTCAAAAACATGCAGCCGGTGGAAGGCAAGATCAAGGACATGTCCGACAGCGCGACGCGGATGATCGTCCGCCTGGCCGTGGCGGGCGTGGCGCTGGCGGTGGTCTTCATCCTCCTGATGAGCCGCGCCATTCTCCGTCCTTTGGGAACGCTCACGCAATCCCTTGAAGAAGTCGCCAAGGGAAATCTGGATCAGATCGTGCAGGTGAATTCGCGGGACGAACTTCAAAAGTTGGCCGAGGCGTTCAATTCGATGGCGGCGAACCTTCGGGAATTTCGCCGCACCGACCGCGCCAAGCTGATGCGCATCCAGCGCACCACCCAACTGGCTGTCAACAGCCTTCCCGATGCGATCGCCGTCGTCAATTCCAACGGGATCGTCGAGCTTTCCAATCAAACCGCACAGACCCTGTTCGGGCTTTATCCCGAGCAATCCATCCTTTCGCTGCGCGACCACCGGTTGGGGGAATTGTATCAGCAGGTGTCGCGCGACGCCGCCCCGTCGCAGCCGAAGGGTTACGAATCGGCCATCGAAGTCTTCGACCAAGGCGGTCAGTTGCGCTTCTTCCTGCCCAGGGCCATTCCGATATCGGATGCCGGCCACCAACTCCTCGGCGTAACCGTGGTCCTTGCCGACGTCACCAACCTGCGCAAGCTCGACGAAATGAAGAGCGGCCTGCTCTCGGTGGTTTCGCATGAACTCAAGACGCCGCTGACTTCGATTCGCATGGCTTCGCACCTGCTGCTGGAAGAGCGCGTCGGCCCGTTGAACCCGAAGCAGACGGAATTGCTCATGGCCGCCCGCGAGGATGCCGACCGGCTTCAGAAAATCATCGAAGACCTTCTGGACATGGGCCGGCTGGAATCGGGACGGGTGAAGCTGGATCTGCAATCCGAGCCGTCGGAGCGCCTGGTGTCCGATGCGATCACGCCCCTGGAGACCGCCTTTCACGACCGGTGCCTCACGCTGGAGGTGGACGTGCCCGTGGATACCCCGCCCGTGCTGGCCGACCCCGCCCGCATCGGCCACGTCTTCTCCAACCTGCTCACCAACGCGATGAAATACACCTCGCCCGGCGGGCGCGTGCGAATCTCCGCCGAGCCCCTCGACAGATTTGTCCGATTCATCGTGGAAGACACGGGGATCGGCATCCCGCCGCAACACATCGGCCGGGTTTTCGAGCGATTCTTCCGCGTTCCGCGGGAAAACCAGCCCAGCGGCGCGGGGCTCGGCCTGGCGATCGCCAAGGAGATTGTCGATGCCCACGGCGGCACGATCTCCGTCGAGAGCCAGCCGGATATAGGCAGCAAATTCAGCTTCACCCTGCAGCGCGCGGATCAACTTCTTCCCGGCAATCCTCAAATGGAGGCCAAGTATGAAACCAGCATCCATCCTAATAACGGATGACGAGAGCGGCATCCGCTTGATGCTCAAGACCGCTTTGGAGTCCGACGGGTACAGCGTGACCGAAGCATCCAACGGCCGCGAGGCCCTCGAGGCCGTCAAGGCCCACACGCCCGACCTGATGGTGCTGGACCTCAACATGCCGGTTCTCGACGGCATGGCCGTGCTGGAGCAAATGAAGGGGCTTGCCAGCGCCGCCAGGCCGCGCGTGATTATTCTGACGGCCTACGGTTCGATCCCCGCGGCGGTGAAGGCGACGCGCCTGGGCGCGCTGGATTTTCTGGAGAAGCCGATCACCCCGACCGAGCTGCGCCAGGCCGTCCGCAGCGTGCTCGACGAGCCGGAATTGGATTCTCCGCCGGATATCACCCTGGACGTTCCGGGCGGTTACGACCTGGTGCTCACGCGCATTCGCAAGCTCCTGCGTCTGGCGGAATATGAAACCGCCATGTCCCTGCTGATGAAGGCCGCCGACCGCAACGACCAGCAGTCCGCCGAGTATTTCAACCTGCTCGGGGTGCTGTACGAAGCGCAGCAGAAATGGCGGCTGGCTCGCAAGTGTTACGGCAAGGCCCTCGGGGCCGACGACAACTATCAGCCGGCCCGGGCCAATCTGCGCAGATTGCTGGAACTGCAACGCTACGGACGCAGTTCGCAGGCCATCGTCCTGGGGGACGAGGCCGAGGACCTCTGGTTCGCCAAATTGCCCGAAGCCAGGAACTGAATTACCGGAGTCAAAAATGTTGGATCTTCTGTATATCGGCCTGACGATCGCGTTCTTCGTAATCGCCATCGCGTACACCTACGCATGCGGGAGGCTCTAAAACCATGGAAAACGTCATTGTCGGCATCGTGTCGATCGGTTTGATCGTCTATCTGTTCGTCTCGCTCATCCGCCCGGAGAAATTCTAGGAACTTCCTTCGGGCCCTTGAGACGGGATGAAGTGGACCAAGTGGCAAGGTTCGCGAGGAATCAGAAATGACTGCATCAGGTTGGATTCAATCGTTGCTCTACGTCGCGGTGCTGCTGGCGATCACCAAGCCGCTGGGCATCTACCTGTATCACGTTCTCGACGTGGACGGAAAGACGTTCCTGGATCCGTTGCTTCGGCCCGTCGAGCGGCTTCTCTACAAGCTGTTCGGGGTGAATCCACGCAGGGAGCACGACTGGAAGCAATATTGCGTCGCCATGCTGGTGTTCAGCATGGTCACGATGGTATTCACCTATGGGATTCTTCGTTTGCAGGGACACCTTCCCTGGCATCAGTACGTGGACGCGCTTTCGGACAAGACGGACCTGAGCGCGGCCCTTTCGTTCAATACCTCCGCCAGCTTCACCACCAACACCAACTGGCAGAACTACAGCGGCGAAAACACCATGTCGTATTTCTCGCAGATGGTGGGGCTGGCGTCGCACAACTTCTGGTCGGCGGCGGTGGGCATCGCCATTGCCGCCGCGCTCGTGCGCGCCCTGGCCAGGGACAAGGCGAAAACCATCGGTAATTTCTGGGTGGATCTGGTCCGCATCCACCTCTACCTGCTGATTCCGATTTGCATCGTCTATGCGCTGTTTCTGGTTTCCCAGGGGATGATCGACAACTTCCGCCCAACCAGCAACGTGACCGTGCTGGATCAGAGCGGCGCACCATCGGGAACTCCAAACGCCCAGTTGATCGTTCAGGGTCCGGTGGCGTCGCAGATCGCCATCAAGATGCTGGGAACCAACGGCGGCGGGTATTACAACGGCAACGCGTCTCATCCGTTTGAAAATCCCACGCCGCTGAGCAACTTCATTCAGATCCTTTCGATCTTCGCGATTCCCAGCGCACTGACCTATTACCTGGGCCGCATGGTGAAGAACCAGGGGCACGGATGGGCCGTGTGGGCGTCGATGGCGATTGTTTTCTTCGGTTTTTTCCTCGTCTGCTGGTGGTCCGAAGCGCGCGGCAATCCGCACATGGATGAAATGGGAATCGCCCACGTGGGAAACTATGAAGGCAAGGAAGTGCGCTTCGGCGTCATGAACTCGGCTCTCTTCGCCACCATCACGACCGACGCCTCCTGCGGCGCGGTCAACAGCATGCACGACAGCTACACGCCGCTGGGCGGCTTGGTGCCGCTGCTCAACATCGAGTTGGGCGAGATCATTTTCGGCGGCGTCGGCGCCGGAATGTACGGAATGCTCGTCTTCATCGTGATCGCCATTTTCATTGCCGGGCTGATGGTCGGCCGCACACCAGAGTACCTGGGGAAGAAAATCGAATCCTACGACATGAAGGCGGCATCGCTGGCGGTGCTGATCCTGACTTTCAGCATCCTGGGCTTTACCGCCTGGGCATGCGTTACTCCCTGGGGCCAGGCCGGCACCAATAACGGCGGGCCGCACGGCTTCAGTGAAATTCTCTACGCCTACAGCTCCTGCTGCGGCAACAACGGCAGCGCCTTCGCCGGATTGACCGGCAATCCGTCCAACGGCGATCCCCACTACAACGTCTCGCTCGGCATCGACACGCTGCTGGGGCGTTTCATCATGATCGTTCCGATCATCGCGCTGGCGGGCAATCTGGGAAAGAAAAAGCTGATCCCGGTAAGTTCCGGAAGTTTCCCGGTGAGCGGCGCGACTTTCGTCGTGCTGCTCGTCAGCACCATCCTGATCGTCGGCGCGCTGACCTTCCTTCCGGCGCTGGCACTGGGACCGATCGTCGAGCATTTTCTCATGCATGGCGGTGGACCGCTTTTTTAGCGAAAGCCGCCGAGCGAAACTTTGGAAGAGGCACCGCAAAGCCTGGAAAAACAACCGTGATTAATCTCGATCGAGGAGCACTATGACAACGATGATTCAACCCCCGCACCAGGCACCCCGAAGCGAAGCCACGCTCAGTGCGCAAGCGGTCGCTGTTCGACCTAGAGATCGTCATGCCCGCAATAGGCGAGAGCATCAAGAAGCTCAACCCGCTGCACATGGTGAAGAATCCGGTCATGTTCGTGACCGAGGTCGGCGCGCTCGTCACCACCGTCGAGATGTTCTTCGCCAAGGAGCACGGCGAACCGTTCGGCTTCGTCCTGCAAATCGCCATCTGGCTCTGGTTCACGGTTTTGTTCGCCAACTTCGCCGAGGCGATGGCCGAGGGCCGCGGCAAGGCGCAGGCGGATGCCCTGCGCAGGAGCCGCACCAAAACCCTGGGTCATAAACTGATGCCCGACGGATCGACCCGGGAAATCTCCTCCGAACAGTTTCGCAAGGGCGACTTGTTCTTGGTCAGCGCCAACGAGTTGATTCCCGCCGACGGCGAGATCATCGAGGGCGCCGCGACGGTCAACGAGTCGGCCATTACCGGCGAATCCGCTCCGGTCATCCGCGAAGCCGGCGGCGACCGCTCGGCCGTCACCGGAGGCACGACCGTGCTCTCCGACCAGATCAAAGTCCGCGTCACCGCCGACCCCGGTGAATCCTTCATGGATCGCATGATCGGCCTGATCGAGGGCGCCAAGCGGCAGAAGACGCCGAACGAAATCGCGCTCAACATCCTGCTCTCGGCGCTGACGATCATTTTCCTCATCGTCATCATCACGCTCAAGCCCTACGTCATCTATACCTCCACCTACGTCTCGGATGAGGCCAGGCCCATCTCCTTGCGGCGTCGTCGGTGACCGTGCTGGTATCTCTGCTGGTGTGCCTGATCCCCACCACCATCGGCGGACTGCTCAGCGCCATCGGCATCGCCGGAATCGACCGAATGGTGCAGCACAACGTGCTGGCGATGAGCGGCAAGGCGGTGGAAGCCGCCGGCGACGTGGACGTGCTGTTGCTGGACAAGACGGGCACGATCACGCTGGGAAACCGCCAGGCCACGGAATTCATTCCCGCCCCCGGCGTTGACGAGCAGGAAATGGCCGATGCGGCGCAGCTTTCCTCCCTGGCCGACGAAACGCCCGAAGGACGCAGCATCGTCGTCCTGGCCAAGGAGAAGTACGGAATTCGCGGTCGCGAGATTCACGAACTGCCGCACGCCGAGTTCGTGGCCTTCACGGCCCAGACCCGCATGAGCGGCGTGAACATGAACGACCAACAGATTCGCAAGGGCGCGGCGGATTCCGTCAAGCGACTTCGTCGGCGGCGCGTTTCCGAAGCAAATTGAAGAGGCGGTCGATCGCATTTCGCGCCTCGGGGGAACGCCCCTGGTGGTTGCCAATACCGGCAAGGTGCTTGGCGTGATTTATCTCAAGGACATCGTCAAAGGCGGCTTGCCGGATCGCTTCCAGCGATTCCGCGCCATGGGCATCAAGACGGTGATGATCACCGGCGACAATCCGCTGACCGCCGCGGCCATCGCCAAGGAAGCCGGCGTGGACGACTTCCTCGCCCAGGCGACTCCGGAAGACAAGCTGGCTTTGCTCAAGCGCGAGCAGGCGGCGGGCCATCTTGTCGCCATGACCGGCGATGGAACCAATGACGCGCCGGCGCTGGCGCAAGCCGACGTTGGCGTGGCCATGAACACCGGAACTCAGGCCGCCAAGGAAGCCGGCAACATGGTCGATCTGGATAGCAATCCCACGAAGCTGATCGAGGTCGTGGAGATCGGCAAGCAGATGCTCATGACCCGCGGGGCGCTGACCACCTTCAGCATCGCCAACGACGTGGCCAAATATTTCGCCATCATTCCCGCGATGCTCGTCGCCACGTTTCCGGTCATTGCGCCTCTGAACGTGATGAAGCTGCAATCGCCCTACAGCGCCATTCTCAGCGCGGTCATCTTTAACGCCGTCATCATCGTCATTCTCATTCCGCTGGCGCTGAAAGGCGTGAAGTTCCGCGCCCTGGGCGCCAAGGCGATCTTGCAGCGGAACCTGATCATCTACGGCCTGGGCGGGATCATTATTCCGTTCATCGGCATCAAGCTGATCGACATCTTCGTGAACTTATTCCACGTGGTCTAACCAACGTAACGCGGCTCCACGCACTGATATGAATTAGAGAACGGAGCGAACAATCATGAATCGAGATAATTCCAATTCGCCGAATCGCAATCCCCACGACGAGGCCGGCTCACGCGGTTTCGCCGCGGAAATGTTCACCCATTTGCGGGTTTCCATCGTCGCCACGATCGTGCTGGGAGTGATCGTCTCGGGCATTTACCCCGCCATCGTATGGGGCCTTGCCCAAGCATTGTTTCACCACCAGGCCAATGGCTCGCTGATCAAGAAAGACGGCAGTCCGACGGACAACGACAGCGAAGCCGTCGGCTCGGCGCTGCTCGGCCAGCCGTTTAGCGACGTGAAATATTTCCATCCGCGTCCGTCGGCGGCGGGCAACGGATATGACCCGACGGCCAGCGGCGGCACGAATTACGGACCGCTCAGCGATAAGCTGATCAACGGCGCCACCAATACCGCCACCACTCAGCCGACCACGCAGCCGGAATCGCTCGCCTTCGACGGCGTTCGCCTCCGCACGATTCATTACGCCGTGGACAATGGGATTTCGTTCAAGCTGAACAGCGTTCGCGCCGACGGAACGGGACCGAAAGTCGAAATCCCCATCAAGCAGTTCGAGGATGCGCAGGGAAACCTGAACGATGTCGCGCTGGTCGATGCGTTTCCGCATCCGCCGACCGATACGCCCGACAGAATGGTCGTCGTGGCGGGCGATTTTTCCACGGCCATTCCGCCGGATGCCGTCACCGCTTCTTCCTCCGGCCTGGACCCGCACGTCAGCGTGGTCAACGCTGAGCTGCAGGCCAAGCGAGTGGCGGACGTGCGCAAGATTTCCGTGGATAAGGTCCGGTCGCTCATCGACCAGTGCACCGATGGATCGAGCCTGGGAATTCTGGGCGATCCCGGCGTGAACGTGCTGCGGCTCAACGTTGCGCTGGACAACCAACGATGATCACTCTCTTAGGGACGCGAGGGGAAATTGCCACACCCTCGCATCCCGATTCCACTCGCTGCGCGAAATGAAATCACCGACGAGGTTCTAAAGAGGGTAAGAAAGAGAATTCCTATGACTTCGCATGAATGGCTGCAGTTGCTGTTGATTCTTGCCGGCATCGCGCTGATTACCAAGCCGATGGGGATCTATCTCTACCACGTTTTGGAACCCGACCGATCGGGCGGGACCATCCTCGATCCGATCGTTGGTCCGATCGAGCGGCTGCTCTATCGCATCTTCGGCCGCCAAGCGAAATTCGAGCAGACCTGGTGGCAATACGCCTGCGCCCTGCTCGTCTTCAGCGTGGTGACCATGCTGGCGACCTATGCGATGCTGCGGTTGCAGGGTCATTTGCCATGGCATCAATACGTGGATGCGCTTTCCGACAAGACGCCGCTGGTTCCTCACCTGGCGTTCAACGTCGCCGCGAGTTTCGTGACCAATACAACTGGCAAAGTTTCTCCGGCGAGAACACGATGTCGTATTTCTCGCAGATGGTGGCGCTGGTCATGCACCACTTCTTCTCGATGGCCGTGGGCATCATCGTGGCCGCCGTACTGGTGCGCGGGATCGCCGGCGATCGCGGCAGCACGATCGGAAACTTCTGGCGCGACCTGGTGCGGATGATCCTTTACCTGATCCTGCCCATCTGCATCGTCTATGCCCTGTTCCTGGTGTCGCAGGGATCGATCATGAATTTCCGGCCGACCAGCACGGTTCAGGTGCTCGATCAGGGCGGCGCCGCCGCCGGAACTCCCAACACCCAGTCGATCATCCAGGGGCCGGTCGCCTCGATGATGTCCGTGAAAATGCTCGGCACCAACGGCGGCGGATATTTCAATGCCAACGCCTCCCACCCCTTCGAGAACACCACGCCCCTCACCAACTACGTCCAGATCATGTCGTTCATTTCGATTCCGGCAGGCCTGTGCTATTACCTGGGATTGATGGTGAAGAACAAGGCCCATGGCTGGGCCGTGTGGATGGCGATGTTCCTGATGCTGATCGCCGGGATTGTGGCCTGCGTCGAGTTTGAGACTCATGGAAACGATCGGCTGGCCGAGTTGGGCGTCGGAGGGGTCAACACGCCGAGCAACAACAACATGGAGGGAAAAGAAACCCGCTTTGGTCCGTTCAATTCGGCCCTGTTTTGCAGCATGACCACTGCCACCGGCTGCGGCGCGGTCATCTCCATGCATGACTCGTTCACGCCCATCACCCGGCTTATGCCCCTGCTCAACATTGAATTGGGTGAGGTGATCTTCGGCGGCGTTGGGATCGGGGCTGTACACCATGCTCATCTTCATCTTCGTCGCCATTTTCATAGCGGGATTGATGATCGGCTTTACGCCCGAATATCTGGGCAAGAAGATCGAGGCGTCGGACGTCAAGCTGTCGTCGCTCGTGGTGCTGACCACCGCTTTTGCCGTGCTGCTGCCGACGGCGTGCGCGGTCGTGACCGCTTGGGGAACCAATTCCATGAACAACGGTGGTCCCCACGGCTTTAGCGAGGTGCTATACTGTTTCAGCGAAGGTTGCGGCAACAACGGCTCGGCGTTCGCGGGCCTCAATGTAAATGTCCCTCAGTACGATACCCTGCTCGCCTTTGTGATCCTCGTCGGCCGGTACTTCATGATGATTCCCGTGATCGCCCTGGCGGGCCGGCTGGTTAGGAAGCACCCGATAGCGGAGCCCGCATGAAGTTTTACCGTCACCGGCAGGACATACTGTTTGTCCTGCTGATCTGCGTGGTTCTAATCATCGGCGCTTTGACGTTTTTCCCGGCATTTGCATCAGGGCCGATCGTGGAACATTTCATGATGCATTCGTCCAAACTGATGTTCTGAAACGCACGCGAAATGACTGTCTTGGAACGCTCAAAATAGTGTCGCTCAAAGGGCCGTGAGACAGCGGTGAAGCCACGGCGCCGACCTCACGGCCCTGATATTCTGCATTATGGATCGCCTCACCGTCTTTGGTTTGCTCGCCGTACGTCTCATGCTGCTGTTCTTCGCGGCTTCAGGACCGATCCAGTCTTTTCGTCCTCGCCTTCGCCGCCGCATGCCTGATGGGTTCCGTTTACGGCTTTCTGCAAGGCGCCTGGCCTTTCGGGCTTGTCGAGGTAATCTGGTCCGTTGTGGCGCTGCGACGCTGGCAAAAACTCCGCGGCCAGGCAAAATTGAACGCTCATGCCCGATGACCGCGCACATTGGTTCCTCCAGATGATCCGCCGGTCCGAGCGGGGCCGGCTCAAGATTTTTCTCGGATACGGCCCGGGCGTGGGCAAGACCTATCGCATGCTCCTCGAGGCCCATCGCCTCAAGAGCGAGAACATTGATGTCGTCGTCGCCTTCGTCGAAACACACGGCCGGCCCGAAACCGCCAAACTCATCGAAGGCCTGGAAGTCATCCCGCGCCGCCGCGCCGAATATCACGACATCGTCGTCGAGGAAATGGACGTGGACGCGGTCATTGCGCGGCATCCGCAGGTCGCGCTGTCGATCGGCTTGCGCACACCAACGTCCCGGGAAGTCGAAACACCAAGCGATACCAGGACGCCCAGGACATCCTCGCCGCCGGAATTCACGTCATCTCCACCCTGAACATTCAGCACATCGAAAGCCTCTACAACACCGTCGAGCAATTGATCGGCGTGAAGGTCCGCGATCGCCTTCCCGATTCCGTGCTGGCCGAGGCGGACCAGATCGTCAACATCGACCTCTCCGCCGATGAGCCTTCAGCAGCGGCTGCGCGAGGGGAAAATCTATCCGGCCGAACGCGTGCAATCGTCGCTGGAGAATTTCTTCACCAGCTCGAATCTCGAGCACCTGCGTGAACTGGCCCTGCGCGAACTGGCATCCCAGCTGGATTTCAAGCACCGGGAGACCGCTCCGGACACGGTTGCCGCCCCGATGGCCGGGGTTCCCGACCAGATCATGGTCTGTCTCTCGTCGCGCAGCCCCAACAGCACCCGGCTCCTGCGGTTCGCCTCCCCGTCTTGCCGGCAGGCTCAATCGCAACTGGTATGCGGTCTACGTCCAGACCCCCTCGGAGGAGCCCACGGTCATCGACGCCGTCATCATAAAATGGATTTTGTTAAATGTGAATTGGGTGGAATTTTGGAAAATTGTGCAATTTTCTAAATTTAAAAAGTAGAATAAAAAAAAGTTTTTATGAAAAACTATAAATTGGGAAATGAAATTAATAAAAAACAATTGACCGAGAGTGTAAGTGTTAATGAAAGTAGATAAATAGAGTGTCAATAACTTAAAAAATGAAGAAATAATTAATTTCAAAAGTTAAGGAAAGTGTTATAAAGTTTAGAAACGGTAAAAATATGAAGATAGATGAGAATAAACACATTATTAAAAACCAAAAAACGAATAAAATAGATATTGAAAAAGTTAGAGATTATGCAAACAAATGAGAAGTGATGAAAGGTAAAAAAATAATTTGGAAATAGCTATAATAGAGATAAATATATAAAAGTTAAAATTTTATATAAAGATAATAAAATAAATGTGAAAAAAATTAGTTGCAAGAAAATTTGATCAAAAAAAGGAAGGTGTTGAAAGAGGTCGACCCGAGGTTGAAAGCGAATAAAGGAGTATATAGATTATCAATTTCTAAAGGCGGAAAACTAGAAATACGAAATACTTATGGCGGAGGATTTGTATTGATTAATAAAGAAAATTCGAAGCATTATTTGATGAAATAAAAGGAGCCCGTCAAAACTGAAAAAGTTATGATCTAAAAAAAAACCCAAAAAAATCGAATTCGGAAAGTAAATATTCGGTTGAAAGGAAAAAAGAGAAATCGGAAATATAAACCTCA
>CAWAPL010000001.1:0-77350 GCA_963783845.1 uncultured Phycisphaerales bacterium | reverse complement strand
ATCCTAAAAAATTAACTCTTCCATTTTTTGCAAAAGAGGGCTTGCATGTTTCGGGCGCTAAAAATTCAACGGCTTTTGCCAGGCCGCTTTCAACCCGCCGATATCTTCCGAGTGATCCTCTTACCGTCAAGCCCGTCTATCTTCAACACTCCTTCCGCAAGCACTTCCCCCACCTGGCTCATGGCGATTCCCTTCATCATCGCTTCAAAAGATTTTTTTGCCGCGGGAGAGATCGTGACAACAAATCTGCTCTGTGTTTCTGAGAAGAGGAGTGTATCGTTGCGGCGAATACCGGAAGAGGGAAACAAGGCCAGATTGATTAGCATGCCCAGCCGCAGCAATCTCGCTGCGTTCGCGCTGCGTGCGGCTTTTACGTTCGCCGTCCGCGCCGGATTTACGTTCGCTCGGCGCGTAGCCGCACCATGATTTCCAGTCGAAGCGGAAGAACTGGTGCAGCACGCTGGAGCCTTCAAGAGTGAGTGGAACCGGGGGAAAATCGGGCACGGAGCCTCCTTGCATTGTGGGAGCGATCCCACCTCATCCTAACAAATGAGAATTGCAGACGTGTGCATGTCTCTTTTCGCTGCAAAGTGACTCGTTGATCACGGGAAAGCGATTCAGCGGCTTATATACTGAAAACGCTCATGAGCGAAAAAGTTCTCGCCCTGCTGGTTCAGTTCATCACCCATGTCATCGACGTTGGCGGATATGGCGGCATTGTCGCGCTCATCACGCTGAATTCTGGCGGCATTCCGATTCCTTCCGACGTCATCATGCCGTTCTCGGGCTATCTCGTATACCTGGGCCGCTTCAATCTCTATGGCGTTGCGGCTGCGGGAATGGTGGGCTGTAATATCGGCTCGGCAATCGCGTACTGGATCGGCGCCAAAGGCGGACGGCCGCTGGTGATGCGCTACGGCAGATGGGTGCTGATGAGCCGGCACGATCTGGACCGCATGAGCTGGTTCTTCGATCGCTATGGATCGATCGCAATTCTGGTGGGGCGCATGCTGCCGGTGGTGCAAACCTTTGTCGCCTTTCCCGCCGGAATTGCGAAAATGCCGCGAGTGCGATTTCACATTTACACGTCCGTGGGCTCCGGGATTTGGTATTTCTGCCTCGCCTGGGTCGGCTTGAAGCTGGGCGAAAAGTGGAACAGCGACCCACGGCTCGAGCAGTTGTTTCACCGTTTTCATCTTGCCGTCGAGTTGGCATTGCTTGCGGCAGTCGTGTGGTTTGTTTGGTCACACCTGAATCGCAGGCGCGCAGAAAACGAAGCGTAGAATTCGCGGATCTTTAACAAAGAGAGGTTAGGAGAAGCAATTGGCAACGCAAGGGGAAATAGCGGCCAGACAACCGGCGCCGCACAGAAAAAAGCATCATCTCCGCGGTCCGGAACCGCTGCATCAAAAGTAGAGCCCGCGAAGGGCAAATTGGGCATCATGGTCGTTGGCATGGGTGCGGTTGCCACCACGATGATCGCCGGCGTTGAAGCGGTTCGCTGCGGCCTGGCGCAGCCCATCGGCTCGCTCACGCAAATGGGAACCATCCGCCTGGGGAAGAGAACCGATAGCAATTCGCCAAAGATCAAGGACTTTGTTCCGCTGGCGAATCTGAACGACCTGGTCTTCACCGGGTGGGACATTTTTGAGGACAACGTGTATGAAGCAGCCGCTCATGCGCAGGTGCTGAAAAGCGAAACGCTCGCCGAGCTCAAACCATATCTCGAAAGCATCAAGCCCATGCCCGCGGTCTTTGACCGGTACTACGTCAAGCGGCTCAACGGCACGCATGTGAAGAAAGGTACGAACAAGCGCGATCTCGCCGAGCAGGTGATCGCCGACATCCGCGCCTTCAAGAAGACCGTGGATCGCGTGGTGATGATCTGGTGCGGCTCGACCGAAATTTTCATGGAGCCGACGGCGGTGCATCAGACGATCGCAGCTTTCGAGCGCGGACTCGAAAAGAGCGACATCGGCATTGCGCCCTCGCAGATCTACGCCTACGCGGCGCTCAAAGAGGGCGTGCCCTTCGCCAATGGCGCGCCGAATCTGACCGTCGACGTTCCCGCAATGATCGAGCTTTCCAGGCGGAACTCGGCGCCGATTTGCGGCAAGGACTTCAAGACCGGCCAGACCTTCATGAAGACCGTGCTTGCGCCTGCGCTCAAGGCGCGCATGATCGGCGTGAAGGGCTGGTTCTCCACAAACATTCTCGGCAACCGCGACGGCGAAGTGCTCGACGAGCCGCAATCGTTCAAGACCAAGGAAGAATCGAAGCTGGGCTCGCTGGAATATATCTTTCAGCCCGATCTCTATCCCGAGCTTTACAAGGACATCTACCACAAGATTCGCATCAATTACTATCCGCCGCGCGGCGACGAGAAAGAAGCGTGGGATAACATCGACATCTTCGGCTGGCTGGGCTATCCCATGCAGTTGAAGGTCAACTTCCTGTGCCGCGATTCGATTCTTGCGGCGCCCATCGCGCTTGACCTGGTGCTCTTCCTCGACTTGGCGAAGCGCACGCCCGAGTTACGCTCCATCGGCATTCAGGAATGGCTCAGCTTCTATCTCAAGTCGCCGCAGACCCCGCCCGGCTCTACCCCGAGCACGATTTGTTCATCCAGTCCATGAAGCTCAAGAACACGCTGCGCCACATCATGGGCGCAGACCTGGTCACGCACCTTGGACTGGATTATTACGACTGAGGCGATTAAGGCTGAGGCGGTCGAGCAATGTGTAGCGCCGACCTCTGGTCGGCTGTAGTGTGGGCCTCCGCCCATACAGCGAAACTGGCGCGGATCTTTGGCTTTGCTCTGCATAGGCTCCGCCATTACAGTCGGCCTGGAAGCTGGAGCTGCGTACCGATCGGGTAATCTGAAAACACGATGAAGGACTCCGCCGTGTTGCTCATCGATTGCCCCGACCGCAAGGGGCTCGTGGCGCGCGTCTCCGGGCTGCTCTACGAGCGCGGCGCCAACATTCTCCATGCCGATCAGCACATCGATCACGACCTGGGCCTCTTCTTCATGCGCGTCGAGTGGGAACTGGACGGTTTCGACCTCGAGGCCTTCAAGGCTGCATTCGTGCCGATGGCCGCCGAGCTGGGCATGACGTGGAAGCTGACCTCGAGCGCTCGCCGCCCCCGAGTCGCGCTCTTCTGCTCACAATATCTGCACTGCATGGCCGACCTGCTGCACCGCTGGCGCACCGGCGAGCTGGTCTGCGAGATTCCCGTCATCATTTCGAACCACCGCGAAGTAGAAAAGCTCGCGGCCTTTTACGGAGTCCCATTCGAGCATGTGCCCGTAACAGCGCAAGCGCGAGCCGAAGCCGAAGCGCGCCAACTCGCTCGCTGGCTCGCCACGAAATCGAGCTCGTGGTGCTTGCACGATACATGCAGATTCTTTCGCCGGAGTTTGTCGCGCGCTATCCCGCGGCCATCATCAACGTGCACCACTCCTTTTTGCCGGCGTTTACCGGCGCCCGGCCCTACCATGCGGCCCACGCGCGGGGCGTCAAGCTCATCGGTGCCACAAGCCATTACGTCACCGAGGTGCTCGACGACGGGCCCATCATCGAGCAGGACGTCGCGCGCATCAGCCATCGCGACCAGGTCGAAGATCTCGTCGCCCGCGGCCGCGATCTGGAGCGCATGGTCCTCTCCCGGGCCGTGCGCTGGCACCTAGACCGTCGGATCCTTTGCTACGGGAACAAGACCGTCGTGTTCGACTGAGACAGGGAACGAGGTACCAAGGGAGCAAGGCAACAAGAAAGCAGCGTGAGTATGAGTGAATCAGCTGAGGCTGTGGCGCGGGCGTTTGCCGAGGCCATCAACGGCACGACGTTGACGCGCTTTGCAATTTAATGACGCCGCGACACCGCTTCGTCGATTCCATGGGCAACGTTGTGGACGGACGCGAAAAGATGCGAGCGGCCTGGAAGGGATATTTCTGCATAGTTCCCGACTACATGATCGCGATTGATGAATGCTATGGCGCCGGGCAGGTGGTGGTGATGCTGGGCGAGGCGAAAGGAACCTACGCGCCGGACGGCAAATTGAAGCCGGAAAACCGCTGGAAAACGCCCGCCGTTTTCCGCGCCCGCATCGAGAAAGGCAAGGTGGCGGAGTGGCAGGTATATGCCGACAATGAGCCAATCCGGCAGTGCGTGGCGCGCAGCAAATGAGCACCATTCGACCCAATTGATCTATTTATCTACCGCATTGTCTGTAGGTTAGACCCATCAATTGAGAAAACAAATCAACCGGACTTGCAATCGGAAGTCAACCTCGTGTATTTTACTAACCAGTTAGTTAATTTCATGTCGCCCCACTCCACACCCGATTCCCACGAGACCCAGGCGGACCGTTCCGCCGAAACCCGTGCGCGCATCCTCGACGCTTCGTTGAGCGAGTTTGCCGCACACGGCCTGGCCGGCGCCCGCACCGAGCAGATTGCCTCCGCTGCCGGCGTGAACAAGGCGCTCCTCTACTACTACTTTGAGAGCAAGGAAAAGCTCTACACCGCCACGCTCGAGATGGTTTCCGGCCGTGTGCGCGACCGCTCCATGGCGGTATTTTTGCGCGCCGCGACTCCCGGCGAGCGTTTGGTGCGCGCCGCGCTCGATCACTTCGATCGCATCCTCACGCAGCGCGAGTTCCAGAGCCTGATGCAGCAGGAGATGATGCGCCTGCACAAAGGCGAAGAGGGCGAGCTGCCCATCCTGGTCAAGCGCATCTTCGCGCCGCTACAGGCAATGTTCTTCTCGATGGTGCGTGAAGGAATCGCGTCAGGTGAACTGATCGAAGCGGATTGGATGCAGATGATCCTTTCGGCGCTGGGAGCAATGTTTTTTACTTTTCTGAGCGCGCCGGTGTGGCGGCTGGTGGTGCCCGTGGAGCCTTTCGCTCCCGAGGTTCTGCGGGCGAGACGAGTGTCGCTGGTTGAGTTTCTGGGACAGGCGATTTTCAAAGACCGGCAGCACGGGGCGCAACTTGCGGCGAAGGTTCTCGAGGAGACGCCCATGCCCGAGTTCGCAGAGTTCAAGGCCTGGAGGTCAAAGAAAAGTGAACGCACGTAATCGAGTCTTTCTGATTCTGGGGTTGCTTCTGGTGGGCTCGCTGATCTGGTATCTCGCGACCACAAAGCGCCACCGGCGATTTGCAAATCATCGGCACCGTGGATGCCAACGAGGTCGATAGTCAGCTCGAAAATTCCGGGCGCATTCAGACGCTGACAGTGCAGGAGGGCGCACGCAGTGAAGGCCGGCGAGCTGATCGCGACCATCGAGAGCGACGACTTGCAGGCAGCGGCGAAAGCAGCCGAGGCCACTGCGGCAAGCGATAAGTGGAAGCTGAGCGAAGCCGTGGAGACAGAGCGCCAGAACGCAGGGCGAGACGTCGAGCGCGACAGTAAGCGCCGCGGCGCAAGTGAGAGCCGCGCAGGCGACGCTGGCGCAGGCGCAGGCCAACCTTGACCATCAGCGTGCGGACACCACGCGTACCGTGGCGCTGGCCAAGCAGGGAATTATGAGCGCCCAGGCGAGCGATGAAGCCGAAACAAGCTCTGCAGGCCGCCGAGGCCGCTGTAAATACGGCCAAGGGCAACGTGGCAGCCGCGGAGGCATCGTTGCGGCAAGCGCAGGCGCACGAATTGCTGGCCCAGGTTTCCGCCCGCACTGTGGATGAATCGCGTGACGCTGAAGCCAATACGCGCGCACTGGCGCAGGAGGCTCGCGTAGAAGAGGGCTATGCGCAGGTGTGTGTCGCCGATCAACGGCAAGGTGGACGTGCGGGCCGCGCGGCAGGGCGAAGTGGTGTCCGCAGGCTCGCCCATTGTCACCATCATGGACCTGACGCAGACCTGGGTCTATGCGCCGCTGCCCGAGACACAGGCCGACAGCGTGCAGCTTGGCGATTCGCTGCGCGTGGTCATGCCCAGCGGCGACACCGTGCATGGAAAGGTGATTGCCAAGGCCGCCGAGGCGCGACTTCGCCACGCAGCGCGATGTAAGCAGCACGAAGCGCGACATCAGGACCATCCAGTTGAAGCTTCTGATCGCCAATCCGGGAGAGAAGTTTGTGCCGGGCATGACAGCGTATGTGTACATTCCCAAGGCAAAGCTGGTGAAGCAATGAGCGCCACGCCAACGAGCCAGGCCATCAACGGCAGTGCGCACGACCGCCGGCGCCATCGAAGTTCAGCACATCGTCAAGCGCTACGGCGACTTCGAAGCGGTCGAAGGATGTGAACTTTCAGCGTGCACGACGGCGAGATCTTCGGCCTGCTCGGCCCGAACGGCGCCGGCAAGAGCACGCTGATCCGCATGATGACCACGCTGATTCCGGTTACCGCGCGGCAAAGCGATCGTCGGCGGGCACGATGTGGCGCAAAGAACCCGACGCAGTGCGCCGCATGATCGGCGTCATTCCGCAGGCGATGACCAGCGACCAGGACCTCACCGTCGAGGAAAACCTGCTGCATCTACGCCAAGCTCTACGGCGTGCCGCGTGCGATCGCGAAAAGAACATCGCTGATGTGCTGGAAGCGGTGGATCTGACGAAATGGCGCGATGCGCAGACCAAGACGCTTTCCGGCGGCATGCGGCGGCGTCTGGAGATCGCGCGCGGCCTGGTACACAATCCCAGATCTTTTTTCTGGACGAGCCGACGACGGGCCTCGATCCGGTTTCGCGCATTGCGGTGTGGGAGATGCTGAACAACCTGAAGACGCACGCGCAACCTCACCATGCTGATCACCACGCACTACATGGACGAAGCCGACAAGCTCTGCGACCGCATCGCCATTGTCGATCACGGCAAGCTGGTGGCGCTGGGCACGCCGATGGAACTGAAGAACAGCGTTCCTGGCGCGAATGTGGTTGAAGCGCACTTTGACCGCGAGACCGACAGAATGGGAGGAGCGGCTCGAGGCACTGGAAGGTGTGACGAGCGTGCAGGCCGAGAGCGCCGGTTTCTATCGCGTGCTGACCACGTCGGGATCGAAGACCACGATGCAGATGGTGGAGCTGGCCGCGAGCCTGGGCGAGTCGCTCACCTCGCTGAGCGTGCAGAACACGACCCTTGACGATGTGTTTGTTCACTACACGGGCCGCCAGCTTCGCGACGAGCAGGTGAAGCCGGTACTTCACGATGCCGCCGCGGCCGGGAGAGCAGCCATGAACCGGATGTTTGCCATTATCGAGCGCGAGATGCGCAAGTTTTTCCGCTCGCCCACGCTGATGATCATGTCGCTGATGCTGCCGATTCTGCAGCTGATCATCATGGGCAATGCGTTCGGCGGCAAGATCGTGGGCGCGCACGTGGCGCGTGGTGGACCACGATCACGGGCCGCAGGCGCGTGAAGGTCCGCGAGGCCTTCGACGCGATTGCGGTGAACATCAAGACCTTCACCACCGTCGACTACGCCAACGAGAGTGCAGGCGCGCGAAGACGTGCGCACGGGCAAGATCGACGCGCGCGGTCATCATTCCGGAACAGTATTCGCGCCGCGTCTATGCGGATGATGCGCCGAAGCTCGGTTTTGTCGTGGACAACTCCGACCTGTTCACCTCGGCCAGCCTGGAGGCGGAGATGCAGTCGCTGGTGGACGCGCTCAACGATCCGACGATCAAGCACGGCTCGATAAGTCGATCGCGCTGGAAATCGTCGAGCTTTATCCCTATGTGAATTATCTGAAGTATCTGCTGCCGCATGACGGTGGCGCTGGCGATGTATATTTCGGTGATGATCGGCGGCGGCATGCTCTATATCGACGACAAGGCGCGCGGCGTGCACGAGGGCTACCTGGTCACGCCGATCACGAAGCTGGAGCTGGTCTTTGGGCTGAATATCGCCGGCGCCATCAAGGCGACGCTGAGCGGAATATCGATCGACCGTCATTGGGTCGCTCATCGCGGGGCTGGGCGTTGTCTTTCATCCCATGGTCATGCTGCAGATGTTGCTGCCTGATCGTTGCCGGCTCCATTGCCTTTAACGGCATGATGTTTCTGCTGATGGTGAGGGTCGACGATCCGCTGGTGCCACGCGCCATGTTCGGCGTGCTCAATGTGCTGCTGTTATATCCCTCGGGCGCCATGTATCCCATGGTGTCGTTTCCCAAGTGGATGCAGGCGATGAGCGTTATCGATCCCTTCACATACGCGATTCACGGCTTCAAGGCGATTCTGCTGAAAGACGGCGGCTGGATCGCGATCCGCTTCGACCTGCTGTTTCCTACCATCTTCGGGATTGCGACACTGCTGATAGCAACTCCGCTGTTCAAGCGCACGCTGTAAATGCAGGGAGCGGGAAGCGGGGAGCAGGGAGCCAGGGAACAGCGGAGCGCGGGAACGAGCCCACATCTCGATTCTGAGGTCCGGGAATCGACACAATCTTTCGCTTCAACAAAAACGGGTTGCCCCATCCTAAACGCGCAGTTTGCGTTTAGGGTGGGATAATTCCCATTGGTGTGAGAGCGGCTACTGCGATGACGAGGGAATCGCAGGAGCCGGCGCGGCAGCCGGAGCACCTGTATCCGTTTGCTTGGTGAACTCAAAGCTGCATGGCCGCCCCAGAATCCCTGCGCCTTCTTCGCGCTTGCCAGTGCCCGAAGCGCCGGTGAACTTCGCATCCACGTAGTAGTCGTACTTGTTGCCTTTCAGTTGAGTAACCAGTCCCGCCTTCCCCGCCGACACCTTGCCCTTGACGTGGAGCTTGCGCCGAGCCGTCGGCACCAATCGTCCCATCCATGACCATGTACCCCGGCCCGCCCTCTTCGCCATGCTGGCCGTGGAAAGTTCGGCTTCGTAATCGACGCTCTGAAATGTCCACGTGTAGGCTGGCATGTGAGTGCTCGCGTCACAGGACATGTTCGTGGACCAATTGCCGTCGAATCGCCCACCCGCCGCCTGCGCCAAAAGCGCCAGCGGCGCGCACACCGCCAAAAGACACACCCCTCTCGAAACGTGCATGACCGACCTCCGGTGGAAGCAGAATATGCCGTAAAGCTGTGAAATTACCAAGAATATTTTCAGTGGAACTTAACGCGGGTGCCCCATCCTGAACGCGTCCACCGGGTCCGACAGAACCGGGTGCCCCATCCTGAACGCGCTTTTTGCGTTTAGGGTGAGTTCGCACCCAGCACCTGCTCGTAGAACCGGACATATTGCGGAACAACAAGATTCGCGCAGAATCGCTTTTTGGCGTCTTTGCGGGCAGCTTCGCGCATGGCGTTGAGCCGCGGCGGATCGGTCAGCAGGCTCAGCGCGCCTGCGGCCATCGCGTCCACGTCGCCGGCAGGGAAGAGCAGCCCCTGTGACGCCATCCTCGATCAGCTCGGGCACACCGCCCACCCGCGTGGCAATTGACGGAACCTTGCAGGCCATGGCTTCAGCGGCCGGCCAGCCCGAAGCTTTCGAGCTGGCTCGGCATCAGAAACAAGTCCGCAAGGCCAAGCAGGTTGCTTACCCGCTCCTGCTTGCCGACAAAGTGAATGCGTGCGTGGATGCCCAGCAGTTGCGCGCGAGCCACTCGGCCCGTGGAGCGGTCCGGGCCGTCGCCGATCAGCACCAGTTGCGCGGGCACTTCGCGAACCACGCGCGCGAAGATCTTCACTACGTCCGTCACGCGCTTCACGGGCCTGAAGTTCGACAGGTGCATCAGCAGAAACTCGTCGGTCTGCGCAAAGCGGCTGCGCGCTTCGGCCTTCTGCGCCTCGATCGGCGAACGGCGTGTACCGTTCAATTCACGAAGTTCGAAATGGTCTGGATGGGGCGCGTCACGTCGAAGTCGACGATGGTTTTCTCCCGAAGATAGTTGGAGACGCCGGCTCACCCGATCGCTCTCCTGAATCGCGTGGCGGGTGATGGGAAGATAGCTGCGGTCGAGACCGACCAGCGTAATGTCGGTGCCGTGCAGAGTCGTCACAAAAGGCAGGCGCCTGCCGCGTGTGGCCAGAATCTGCCGCGCCAGCAGCGCCGAAACCGAGTGCGGAATCGCGTAATGCACATGCAGCAGATCGAGCGACCGGAGGAGTGGAGATGTAAAACAGGCGATTGCCGCCGGTATCGTGCGTTTGGTCCAGTTCCTTCAGCTTTGCCGCCAGACGGGCGTGATCCTCGGCGGAGTCGTATTCGCCCGAGAGATAAAAGAGGTTCGGCTCCATGCGTTTCCAGACGGATTCGTCGATGGGCTGGCGGCGGGCGTGCTTCTTGATCGCGTCGTAGCAGTCTTTGCGGTATTGCTGGTCGTTCAGCGGCGTGCCGTCTTTCTTCTGCTTGGATCGGGCGTATCCGACGAGAACGAAGCGATCGGTGACGAGGCGTTCACGGCAGAGTTCGTAAACGGCGGGGATGAGCTTGAGCTGGGCCAGATCGCCGCTGGCGCCGAAGATCACGATCGCGCATGGGACGGGGGCGGGCATGGGCGGAGTTTACCTTGGGGAGGCGGCGAAACAAAACCAGAAATCCGAAACCAGAATGACGAATCAAGCCCGAAACCAGAATGACCGAAGCGGACTTCGTTTCGGGTTTTGGTCATTCGGATTTGATTCGTCATTCTGGTTTCGGATTTCTGGTTTACGATTACAATGCCCGCCATGCGCGATCCACGACTTGCCAAACTAGCGGAAGTATTGGTGAACTACAGCGTCGGGGTGACTCCCGGACAACTGGTGCGGATCTACGCCACCTCGGCCGTGGCCGAGCCGCTGGCCGTTGAGGTCTTCCGGCAGGTGATCAAAGCCGGCGGGAATCCCATGGTGCGAATGGGATCGGATGAGACGGCGGAAATCTTTTTCAAAACCGCGAGCGACGAGCAACTGGCGTTCTTGAATCCCGTCGCGAAATTTGAAATCGAGACCATCGATTGCTCGATCGGCCTCTGGGCGGATGAAAACACCAAGGCCCTGACCAACTGCGATCCAACGCGCATGGCAAAAAACAGTGCGGCCCGCCGGCCGATCTCGGACATCTTCATGCGCCGGGCGGCGGAGGGAAAGCTGCGATGGACGGGGACGCAGTTTCCCTGCCAGGCCAGCGCGCAGGACGCCGAGATGTCCCTGGCGGAATACGAGGATTTTGTTTTTGGGGCCGGGCTATTGGAAAAGCCGGACCCGGTGGCGGCGTGGAAACAAGTCTCGCAGCGGCAACAGCGCCTGGCGGATTTCCTCAACGGAAAGTCGGACTATCGCGTCGTGGCCGCCAACGGCACGGATATCCGCATGTCCGTCGCGGGGAAGAAATGGATCAATTGCGACGGGCATGAGAATTTCCCCGATGGGGAAGTGTTCACCGGCCCGGTCGTCGAGAGCGCGGCCGGCGTCGTGCACTTCAGCTTTCCCGCGGTGCATGGCGGACGCGAGGTGGAAGACGTCCGCCTGAAATTCCGCGACGGCAAAGTGGTGGAAGCGTCGGCGTCCAAGGGGGAGGACTTTTTGATCTCCATGCTGGACATGGACGCGGGCAGCCGATTCCTCGGCGAGTGCGCCATCGGAACGAATTACAACATCACGCGATACACGAAAAATACCTTGTTCGACGAGAAGATCGGCGGCACGGTGCATTTCGCGCTCGGGGCGGGATATCCGGAAACGGGCAACAGCAATCAAAGCGGATTGCACTGGGACATGGTGGTGGATTTGCGCCAAGGCGGATACGCCCAGATCGACGGCCAAAGAATCACCGAAAACGGACGCTTCACGAATTCAGATTGGCCCAGCGGTTCGTGAACGGTGAATCGAAATGAATTCAAAAAGCGGCAGCGTGGCGATTCGACTGGCCGAGGCGGGCGACCTGGCGGCCAGCGTGAACCTGCACGCCAAGTTCGGCTTTGAGACGGTCGGGCATCTCAAGCAGATCGGATTCAAGTTCGGACGCTGGCTGGATGCGATTCATATGGAACTGTTGCTGTGAGCAGGGCCGCGTAAACGCGGCCGCTAAACGGGCGCGCTGGTTCAACGGTTGTGCGCGAAGCTCCAATGCTGCTCCTTCAAGCCCTCCTTAATGGGGTTTCTTCGCACGTATTCGATGGCCCGCTCCACCTCGACGTTCGAGTCCAGGAACACTTTCCAGGAGCGATGGGCACAGACGGAAGGGAATCGTCCATCGGCGCCACCTAAATGAGCAAACGGGTGCAGCGCCTCGGCCACCAACTGTTGGGTCGCGCGGGATTTGAGATGGCCAAGGATTTTTTCAACGGAGCGGTCATGACGCCGGACCACAACGTGAACGTGATCCGGCAGGATCGAGCAGGCGAGCACTTGGTATCCCGATTCGTCGGCGGCCGTTGCAAACCCGCGGCCGACCGCCCGAGCCTGCAATCCCGTAAAGCGAATGGGCTGGAACTTCAGCGCCGATTTCGCGGCCAGCCGGAGTTCTCGATCGTGGGAAGAGTGAGCGACGGATCGTCGCTCATCCGTTTTGGTGGCATTGCCGAAGCGGAGGAGATCCCACGACCTCACGAAATCCGACCACGATCCCCGCGGATCGTTGGGCAGCCAGAACCCATACGCGGGAAAATTCCATGCGATGCGATTACCACAAGCGTTCCCGTTTAGCGGCCGCGTTTACGCGGCGTGCGTTGGATTTTAACGCTTGCTCGTCGCGGAGAACAGGCGACCCCTCGCGTAAACGCGACAGCTAAACGCGGACGCGCTTCACGCCACGGCCGCGACGACCTTTTTCGCCGCGTCCGTCAAATCCGTGGCGGTTTGCAGCGTCGGCATCTGCCCCTGGGCGTCGGCCAGGATTTTGCGGGCCTTTTCCACGTTCGTGCCTTCCAGCCGGACGACCACGGGGATTCTGAACGCGACCTCCCGGCCGGCTTTCACCAGCGCCTCGGCGATGAGATCGCACTTGGCGATCCCGCCGAAAATGTTCACCAGAATCCCTTTCACGTTTGGATCGGAGAGGATGATGCGGAAGGCCTCGATGGCTCCGTCGGTGGTGACGGAGCCACCGACGTCGAGGAAATTCGCCGGCTCCGCCCCGTGCAGCTTGATGATGTCCATCGTCGCCATCGCCAGCCCGGCCCCGTTCACCAGGCAGCCGATGTTGCCGTCGAGGGCGATGTAATTCAGGCTGGCTTTCTGGGCGCGGACATCCAGCGGGCGCTCTTGCGATTCGTCCACCAGCGCGGCCAGATCGGGATGGCGGAACGTCGCGTTGTCGTCCAGATTGAATTTGGCGTCGATGGCCAGGAGCTTGCCGTCTTTGGTGACCACCAATGGATTGATCTCCGCCAGCGAGGCGTCCATCTTGATGAACGCCTTGCCGAGGTTGAGCATGAGCCTGGCCGCTTCGGAGGCGAGCTTGTCCTTGAACCCGAGCTTGAAGGCGAGGTCGCGGGCCTGAAACGGCTGCAGGCCCAGCAGCGGATGCAGCGATTCCTTGAACACTTTTTCCGGAGATTTCCTGGCCACCTCTTCGATCTCCACCCCGCCCTCGGCCGAGGCGATCATCGTGGCCGCGCCGCGGCGCGGTCGATGGTAATGCCCAGATAATATTCGCGGGCGATTTCCACGCCGGGAGCGACGAGCAGGATCGAAACCGGAACGCCCTCGGGACCGGTCTGGTTGCTGATCATGCGATGCGAGAGCATGAACTTGGCCGCGTCGCGGGCTTCATCGGCGGACTTGACGAGTTTGACGAACCCAGCCTTGCCGCGCCCGCCGGCGTAAACCTGCGCCTTGACGACGCATTGGAAGGCCAAGCCTCCGACGCTCGCCTGCATCTTCTTGAACGCCTCGGCCGCCGCCTCCGGCGAGCGCACCACCTCCGACAGCGGCACGGGGATGGCGTGATCGGCCAGGATCTGTCGGGCTTGGTATTCGTGGATTTTCATTCCAGGTCATTTGTCATTGGTCATTGGTCATTTGTCAATGAATTGGACCGCCGAGACGCGGAGACGCAGAGACGGACGCAGAGAAGATATTTAGCCACAGATGAAAGGCGGATGGACACAGATGAAATTCAATGCATTTTCATCGTGTCCATCTGATTTTCATCTGTGGCAAAAATTGCATTTCTCTCCTCCGATCTCCGCGTCCTCGGCGTCTCTGCGGTCCAATTCCGGCTTTCTCCGGATACAATCTCCCACCATGACTGGCAATGAACCGGCCATCGTTCTCAGCAGCGGGGGACTGGACAGCACGACGTGCCTGGCCATCGCCCGAGCCGAGGGATTTGCACCGATCCATTCCCTTTCCTTCGATTATGGCCAGCGGCATCGCCATGAACTCGTCGCCGCGGCCGCGGTCGCCAAGGCAATGGCCGTGGCCGAGCATCGGGTGATCCGAATCGACCTCCGTCAATTCGGCAAAAGCGCCCTGACCGATTCCATCGATGTCCCCAAGGACCGCACGGAAATGTCCGCCGAGATTCCCATCACCTACGTCCCGGCTCGGAACACGATTTTTCTGAGCTACGCCCTGGCCTGGGCGGAAGTGCTCGACGTGCGCGACGTGTTCATCGGCGTGAATGCGATCGATTACAGCGGCTACCCCGATTGCCGCCCGGAATTTATCGCGGCTTTCGAAAAGCTGGCCAACCTGGCAACGCGCATGACAACCACGGCGGCGGCTGCTGGAAAAAAACCATTTTCGATTCACACGCCGCTGATTCGCTTGACCAAGGCCCAGATCATTCGCCGCGGGATGGACCTTGGCGTGGATTATGCAATGACGTTTAGCTGTTACGATCCGGACGATCGCGGCCGCGCCTGCGGCCGATGCGATAGCTGTCTGCTGCGGAAAAAGGGATTTGCCGAGGCGGGCGTGGTTGATCCGACGGTGTATCGTTAAATGGGTTGCGATTTCCTTTGCGTTGCAGCCACACTTATGGCGACTTCGCCTCCGGCAGCACCTGAATTGCGCGATCGTTGGCTTTGACATAGCTATCCTTGGGATCAAGAGGCGGCGGCAAATCGGCGTTTTTAATCTCCAATGTTTCAGGGATATATAGCGGCTCATCGTCTAGCTCACGCAACACTCTTATGGCGGACCGCATCTGGGACTGGGGGTTCTCCATTCTTCGATATGTACCGCATATCGCGATTTTATCCTGCACATCGGTGACCTCGACCCTTACTTTTTCGCGATCGATGGTGCCAACAACAGCGCGCGTTTCTGGGTCAGTAATTTCAAGTGGTTTGTCCGCCAGGATAGCGAATTTCATTCCGACAGCGACGCCGTGTTCGCGTCCTCTATTAATGACTAACTCTCGAGCATTAAGAAGTTGGGCAACGCGCCCTTCGATCCGGCCCGTTGCTGGTGTCGGCGTATTACTCATCATCACCTCCATTGGTCGTCAAAAGCAATGCCATGGAACCAACTGGCGCCTCTGAATGTGCGGCACCGGCTAATTTAGCCCAGCCCAACCACAGCGCGTCCATGTCGCCTAAAGATTTAGCTCGGTATTCTGAACGATCATCCTCAATTACCTCGAAGGTGCCTCGAAAAGCTCCCTCTGTATCGGCGACGATTAGCCTCTGACCGACGCTCAATCTGGTTCCTTGCTTGCGCACGGCGCAACAAACGCGGTGTCCCCATGGATGAACGTGTAGAGGATCTGGAACGTGCGTAAGGACCGACGCTCACGGAGGAGTTCGGCACATAGGGCCTTTGTCCCATTCAAGTCTGAGGCGGCAGTCGCGCACATCTGCCGCAGATCATCGTACGATAGCACGCGCCGGGTGGCAGTGGCAATAAGCTTAGCAGCGTATCCTAAGAGCACGAACACGAGCGTTGCCAGGGCGGCCGCAACCGCGAGACCCAATCGTTGCTTTCCGCTCAGTTTCGTCATATCGGGGAAGACCAAAACTAAGCCTCCAATGATGGCCCCGCAGACCGTCCACAGCCAGCCCGAATCCGGCCACTTCCAGGTGGGCCAGGGATGTGTCAGCGGTTGCGCCATTAACTCTGACCGAGTGCCTATTGAATCTTTTCGGTCCTTCGCCTTCTACAGCATAATGTACCGAGCGCGACACGGGGATGCTAACTCCGGCCCGAGGGCCGGGCCCAGGCGTAAGGACGGAACAAAGGCAGATCACCCAGCGCAGCCAGCCCTTGTTCGTGGTTTCCGACAGAATGCAGTGCCAGTTGCAACGCGCGTGCCCGCTTGCGGGCCGGCCGTCATTTATGGGATCGGATGTTGCGGCGGGCTATGGGGCCGCAATGACAAATCGTTGGTCCCCAAATACACGGCCATGGCAACCAACATCAATACCAGAGCGGCCCAGAACTTCCAATCGTGATGGGCGCGCTTCCAATACGGTTTGTGGTGAGGGCTGTCCCCTTTGTAGTCGGTGTGCGGGTGGCCTTGTTTCGGTTCGTCCATTGCGCTCCTGTCTTTTGCTATCGGGCCCTTTCCCGAAAAATGGTAACTCATTCGGTGGCAGCCGGACAGGCTGATACCGGGTTTGCTTTGAACCGGCGCGTTCCTCCCGCGTCGAGAGTCCTGCATGTACACGGGGTCCAACTTATCTTTGTGGCCTGGGGAAGACTCGATGAAAGAGTCTCACGCAAAGGCGCAGAGGCGCAAAGAGGGCGTCCTCTGCGCCTTGCGCCTCTGCGTGAGACTCTTTATTCAAACGGATTTCGCCTTGGACTGGGCATCAGCACTTCATCCACCCGGCGAATTTCGTCTGCGGAATTCGGCTACTCATCCAAGACTGATCGGGCATGGGATCGCTCAGGCAATCCTCGACGGTTCGCAGGCATGGCAGCGGAATCGAAGAGCGCGTGCCTTTCTGAGTCATCCATGCAATTTGACGTTTACGGTCAATGGCCGTCGCGATCTCGACGGACATGCGAGCATCGCCCATCACATATTTGCAAACCGCTTCGTGATTGCCGGCTCGCCATTGCACGGGAGCGTCGGCGCTTTTCATGAGTTTCTGCGAGCCGATGTCCATCCCCTGTGCGACGGATGCGAGGCTCACGGGAAAGCCCTTCACTTTGAAAAACTGAAACATGGGATCGTACATCTTGAGTGCGATCGCGGCGGCTTTGCGAAGGTCGCCGGCCACGTGGCCTATCCATCGCAAATCAAAACTCAGACCGTTCCAGGCGACAAGGGCACATCCGGCCCGCTGTTGTTGATCCAGATAATCCAGCAATTCGCTTGCCTGCTCGCGCTTCAGGTTCAGCATCGGCTTGCCGTCGGAGCCGTTGGATAGCCACAGGCGTTGTTCGCCGCCGTCGATGTGCGTGGCGGCAACGGAGATATCGAACGGGGCGTATTTGTCGATATCTTCGCCGGGGCGAAGATCGAAGACGTTGGAAATTTCGATGTCAAAGCCGATGAGTTTCATGGCCAGACCTCCGGGATACGCGGCCATATTGCATGTCCTCGGAATCAAATGCAACCGCTGAGACGCGGAGACGCGGAGATAGACGCAGAGAAGAGTTTTAGCCACGGCTCGACTGTCTTCGACAAGCTCAGACCCCGAGCCGTGGCAAAAGCCGCATTTCTCTCCTCCGATCTCTGCGTCCTCAGCGTCTCAGCGGTCCAATTTGTCTTCACGCGCGGATTGAAAGGCCCTGCCGGTAGGGGGGATGAGGTTGAAGAATCGGAATCAATCGGTAATATCCGCCGAATCGCTGAATCGTCGGCGGATTCGGTGCGATCCGGGCAGGTAGCTCAGTTGGTAGAGCAATGGACTGAAAATCCATGTGTCGCCGGTTCAATTCCGGCCCTGCCCATTCTTATCCTGTTTCGACTGCAACTAAGCACCCTCCCAAAATGACGCTTGCCGACTATGATTGCGGGCGATGAAGGCGATGCTGCTGCATGATTCGGCGAAGATTGAGAAGTCGCCGCTGATCTTGAGCGACGTGCCCGATCCGTCGCCGGGGCCGGGGGAGGTTCGGCTGAAGGTGCGGTGTTGCGCGATTTGCCGAACCGATCTTCATATCATCGAGGGCGACTTGCCGGCGATGAAACGGCCGGTGATTCCGGGGCATCAGATCGTCGGCGTCGTCGACGTGCTGGGGCCGGATTGCAAGCGGCTGAAACTGGGGATGCGCGTCGGCGTGGCCTGGCTGCGGCATACCTGCGGAGTTTGCCGGTTCTGTACGACCGGCCGGGAAAACCTGTGTGAATTCTCGCAATACACGGGATACCACGCCGATGGCGGGTACGCCGAATATGCGGTCGTGCCGGAGGATTTCGCGTACGAGATTCCGGGCGATTACGACGACGTGCACGTGTCGCCGCTGCTGTGCGCCGGCATCATCGGATATCGCGCGATGAAGCGTTGCAATCTTCTTCGCTCGGGCGGGAAGCTGGGAATCTTCGGGTTCGGCTCGTCGGCGCATATCGTGCTGCAACTGGCCCGGCATCGCGGGCATGAGGTTTACGTCGTGACGCGGGGAAAGAATCACCAGCGGCTGGCGCGGGAAATGGGGGCGGCTTGGTGCGGCGCGGACGCTGGTGACATGCCGGCTCGCGTGGATGCGGCGATCGTCTTCGCGCCATCGGGCGCGGTGGTTCCGACGGCGCTGACGGCTCTGGATGCCGGCGGCGCTCTGGCCCTTGCGGGCATTCACATGACGCCGATCCCCCAGCTCGATTACGACTTGCATCTGTTCCGCGAGCGCGACATTCATTCGGTCACGGCCAATACGCGGGACGACGGGCGCGAGCTTCTGGCCGAGTCGGCGGCGTCGGGCGTGCGGGCGCATACCGTTGTCTATCCACTGGCGGAGGCGAATCGGGCATTGCGGGATCTGAAAGAGGGGCGGATCGAGGGAACTGGTGTGTTGATCGTTGGGTCGTGACGACTCGCGTCGCCGGGGACGCGGCGCTTACGGCTTATCCAACACAAACTTCCGGACCGTGTGCAGGTTGCGGAAGCAGCCGAAGATTTCGTTCTGGTCGTCGATCGTCAGGCCGAAGCAGACCTCGTCGCCGCCGAGGGAATCGAGGTAATGCCCGGTGCTATCAAAGACCTGAATCGCGGGTCCGTCATCGCTGACATATACGCGCCCGGCGCCGTCCACGGCGATGCCGTTGGGGGAGAGGAGTTGTCCGGGCAGGCGATGCGCGGGGTCGGCGTCTTCGCCGCCGCCGAAGCGGTTGACGTATCTCCCGTCAGCGGCGAATTTGAAGACGCCCTTGGTTCGATCGAGGGCGTAAATCTCGCCGGTGGAGAGGGCGGCGATTTCTTCGAGGTTGACGTCTTCGCCCACTTTGTCGCGTGCGCTGAATTCGCTTTTGATCTTGCCGTCGCGGCCGAGGATGACGACGTTTGAACCGCTGTCGATGGCGTAAATGTCGCCGCTGAGGGCGGCGTAGGCATCCATGTAAGTTTCCTCGCCATTGTCGCCGTTGGTTTCCATTTCGCCCAGGGGCATTCCGGTTGCGCCCTCGAAGCGGTAGATGCGACCGTTGGAGCAGACGTAGATGGTGCCGTGGCGATCGGCGGTAAGGCTCTGCACGTACCGCTCTCGGCCGATGCTCCATAGCGCGATGAATTTTCCCTGGGGATCGAAGACCTGAATGCGTCCGTCGGAATATTCGCCGACGTAAATGTGGCCCTGTGCGTCAACGGCGACGGTGCGGGAATCCTTGAACTGTCCCGCGCCGATTCCCTCGGAGCCGAATTCCACCGCCACATGGGCGAAGCTGGGGACGACCGGGGCCGGCGGCACCTCCGGCGGCGGAAGAACAACAGGGGTCGGCGTGGACGATGGCGTTGCCTTGGCCAACTGATTGTGGATCGATCGCACGGCCAGCGCGATGACGATGCCCACGACCAGGATGATCGTCATCGCCAGCCCGCACCCGAATTTCAAACCGGAGGAGGCAAGGTTTGTTGCGCCTGATGAACTGTAGGATGGCACGCCGCCGCCGCCGAAGACCGTCGGATGGCCCGCCACGAGGTTTTCAACGACCTCTTTGGCCTGAGCGAGATTTGCCCCGGAGGTTTGGCGAATGATTTTAATCGCTTCAATTTTCTTTCCCGATCGAAGCAGTTCGGCGACCTGGGGAATGTCCATCGCGCTGCCGAGAAGCGGGCCCAGCGCGGCGGCGAGGTCGTCGCCGGGGGCGCTGGCCTGTTGCTCCTGGGAGAGTACCACGGTGCTATTGCAGTAGGGGCAGCGCATCGACACGCCGCCGGCGGCCGGGTAATCAAGCGGTGCGGCGCAGGTCGGACATTTCAGTGCTTCGGGCATGTGCAATTTCTCTCCACCTCGCGTCCGTCGGTTATTTTAGCAGACGAGAGAGCATGGTGCGCGTCTTCGACTCGATTTTTCGGCGAAAGCGGCGACCATATGGCTGTGTCGGCTATGCGGGATCCCCCGCCACATTGAGGAATCAGGCAGTTGATCGCGGCGTCCTGGCTGTTTTCGTCGCGGTCGTTACGATCTGCTTTGTCTCGGCGGCGCTGCGGCACCGCCTCAATCGCCCGCCGTTCGCGGAGGAGGCGGCGATCGCCATCCACCTCGCCAACGGAGATGGATTTTCGAGCCCTTACGACGCATCGCATAGGGCGCCGCCGACTTCTATCAGCGCGCCAGTGTATCCGTTGATTATGGCGGCGGCGTACCGCCTGGGGGGAATATCGCATGTCGTGCTGCTGCTGCTTGCGATCAACGCGGTGTGTTTCGGCGTGATTGTTTGCGGCGTTTTTCATCTTGGGAGGTACTACGTTTCGCCGGTGAGCGGATGGATGGCGGGGATGCTTTTGGTCGTCCATCCTGTCTTGCTGTACTTCGTCACGGATTGGTGGGACAGTTACCTGTCGCTGGCGATTTTTGTCGTTCTGATCGTGTCGGCAGTCGAGGCTCGAAAAACGGCGAATGTCCGGCGAGCCTGTTCGTTTATGGGCGCAACGATGGGTGCCCTGTCGCTGACCAACCCGTCTTACGCACTGTCATATCCGCTGCTCATTCTGACGGCGCTCGGGGGCCGGAGCCGGCGGGCTCGCGCCGGGGCGCCGGGTCCGCTCTGTTGAGCTTCGCGGTTGTTCTGGCTCCCTGGACGATTCGAAACCTAATGGTTTTTGACCGACTCTATTTCGTTCGCGGCGGTGAGGCGCTTCAAATGTGGATGGGAAACCAAAGCATCTCCACGGGCTGGCTCGAAGGGGACATCCTTCTGCCCACTCCCGCGGTGAACGACCGTGAACGAGCTCTTATCGTTGGCCTGGGTGAGCCGAAGTATTACGATCTGTGCGAATTGCGGTTCAAGCGGGACTACCGGGATTCGCCGGTGGGGTTCTGGTTCCGCTCGGCCAAGCGATTGGTTTTCATTTTCTTTAGCGATCCGACCAAAGCATATCTTCCGTTTCCGCTGATCAAGGACGTTCGGTGGAAGGGGGTGTATGTCGAGCGACTTGTTATCCATGGCGCGACGGCATTGATGGGGCTGACGGGTGTGTGGACGGCGTGGCGGTTACGATTGGGATGCGCGTGGATTTTCGCGGCGGCGCTCCTTGCCGAGGTTCCGTTCATTTTTGTGTTCGTCAGCGACCGCTACAATCTGCCGATGCGGGTGGTCCTGTTGCTGTTCGGCGGGATTCTGCTGGGCTGCATCGTGGAGCGATTGCGTTACGGGGCGTGGCCTGTGCGGCGGGTGAATTGACTCGCAAGCGGATTCTTGGAAACCTACACGGCGGCGCCGCGGGCCTTGAGGCGGAGATTTTGGTTTTATGGGTTGGTTGGCTTTATACTCCGGTTGCCATCTATGAAAAGCATCATCCTTCGGCTCGGGCTGCTTCTGATCGTTGCAATAGTGGGAGGATGTCAGTCGGCCAACGGGGTTTTCAACGTCCGGGACTTTGGAGCGCGCGGCGACGGCAAGCATCTCGACACGCCGGCGGTGAACAAGGCGATCGACGCGGCCGCCAGCGCCGGCGGGGGGACGGTGTATTTCGCGCCGGGCGCGTACATTTGCTATTCGATTCATCTCAAGAGCAATGTGTCGCTGTATCTCGAGAATGGAGCGGTGATTCAGGCGGCGGGGACGATTTACGACGGTCAGTTCGATCCGCCGGAGCCGTTTCCCTTCGCGGATCAGTACCAGGATTTCGGGCATTCGCATTGGCACAACAGCCTGATCTGGGGCGAGAACATCCGGAACGTGGCGATTCTGGGGCCGGGAATGATCGACGGAAAGGACGCACTGAACCGCGGCTGGCCGAAGCCGCCGGCAACGACGCAACCGACGACCCAGCCTTGGCAGGACACGACCCAGCCGTCGGACGATACCCAGGAGCCGTGGGAGGTGGAGGTTGGAAGCCAGGACATTCGCCCCGGTCCGGTGACGCAGCCTTCGCGGGCGAGACGTGCGCGCTGGAGATGGGCGACGAGCCGGATTTCGCCGGATATTCCGTCGGAGGATTATCAGGCGATGTACGCGGCGACGCAGCCGGCCACCGAGCCGACCACGTTGCCCGCCACTCAGCCGGATTATCCCAATGAAAAGGACACGCTGGCGAGCGGGATCGGGAACAAGGCGATCGCGCTGAAGAACGTGCACAACGTGATTCTTCGCGATTTTTCGATTTACGAAGGGGGCCATTTCGGGATCCTGGCGACCGCGGTGGATGGATTGACGATCGACAGCGTGAAGATCGACACGAATCGGGACGGGATGGACATCGACTGCTGCCGGAACGTGCGGGTGTCGAATTGCAGCGTGAATTCGCCGAATGACGATGCGATCGTGCTGAAGAGTTCGTTCGGCCTGGGCTACGCGCGGGACACGGAGAACGTGACGATCGCGAATTGCCTGGTCAGCGGCGGTTATGTCGAGGGTTCGATGCTCGACGGGACATTCCAGAAAATCAGCCCGGCAAACAGCATCGGCAACGACAAGAAACATTATCACACAACGCGAACGGGCCGGATCAAGTTCGGCACGGAATCGAACGGGGGATTCAAGAACATCGCGATCTCGAATTGCGTGCTGGACGATTGCGGCGGCCTGGCGATCGAGAGCGTGGACGGGGGCGTGATCGACAACGTGTCGATTTCAAACCTCGTGATGCGGGATGTGACCAATGCGCCCCTGTTCATCCGGCTGGGAAGCCGATTGCGCGGGCCGAAGGGAACGCCGATGGGGGCGATCCGGCACGTCAGCATTAGCGACGTGGTTTCGCAGAGCATCGCGGCCCGTTATGCGTGCATCATCGCCGGGGTTCCGGGATACGAGATCGAGGACGTGCACATTCACAACGTGCGATTGATTTATCCCGGCGGCGGTATGGGCTCTTGGACGAGGCGCGAGCCGTGGGAGCAGGTGAAAGGGTATCCGGAGCCGTCGAAGTTCGGCGGGATGCCGGCGTATGGGTTTTTCATCCGCCACGTCAGCGGGCTGGAACTGACCAATGTGGATATGAATTGGGTCAACCCGGACGTTCGGCCGCCGTTTATCCTGGAGGATGTGCAGCATTGTGATCTAAGGAACGTAACGGCGACGGTGATGGATCACGGGCCGATGCTTATTTTGCATGGAGTAAAGGATTTCAGAACGCGGGACGTGAGCGGGGTGGGAAATTTGCATTTGGAGGGTGTGGGGGAGGAGGAGTATTGAGGTATCTATTCCACCGACGGGGAAGCGCTGACAATTACGGTTCCTCACTCCAGCGGCCGGGTGGTGGCTACGGGATGGCTTCCTTTCGCCGGCGCCCAGCTTGCCACGTCGCGGAACTGCCCGCCTTGTTTGTGCTTTTGCCCCTGTTGGTATGAGCCGTCGCTGGTGTAATAACTATAAGTAGGCTGGTCGATTCGAAAGAACAAGCCATCCTTCATCCCGTAGTGGGAGTAAACCAGCGGCCGATCCGAACCGTCTGGCAAGCCGCCTTTGATCAGGGCATAGCCTAGGGTCTGCTTGCCATCCCCCAAGGGATCGATCGGCACGTCGGGCAGATAATCGCGCAGATCGTCCAGCGACTTTGGCCAACTGCCGGTGTCAAATCGATAAAGGTGGCACGCAAGCGACATTGCCGCCATATCGCGCTCGGCATCGACTCGATTGGCCGTCTCAATTAATCGTTCGATCAAGGACTTGGCGATGGTGGTGCCAACCTTCTCCTCCTCGGCACGAATCACCTCGTTCATCTCGGTTCTGGCATCCGGTTGTTTGAGCAACTGTCCGATCAATTCGCGCGCGACGCTCGTCTGAAGCCGTTTGCTGTCGCCGGGATCCTTGGTCAAAACGACGTTGGACGTAATGACCTCAAGCCGAACAGCGCATACGTCTCGAATGCCGATGCTGACCAGCAGGCAGATGAGCTTTTTCTCCGATTTGTCCGCCAGCACGTCCGCCAGGCGCCGCAGATCGTGGAGGGTTTCGATGGCGGCGGCATCGTTCCCCTGAAGGTGCTGATAGAGCGCCGCATCGGCCAACTCGTTGGCTAGGTTGCGGCACTCATTCAGGTAGGACTGATCTGGCAGCTTCAAAAGGGGCCATTTCGCATGCTCGATCGATCGTGCCTGATGTGCCAATGCGCGGGCCGCCGCGTTGGCGGCAAAGTCGGTTTTTTCCATGCGATACCATTCCGCGGGATACGGCGGGTACTCGGCGTATGCGAAACTGGACGCCGATGGCGCCATGATGTTGGCCTTGTCGTTGGCGCGGATCAACTTCGCCGCCTGCAGATAGAGCTTGGCCGCATCGTCGCCAGGCTGAGTCGCCTGGGCGGTCGCCGATCGCTGCCACATCCCTAAGATGCCGACGACCAATAGCAGTCGGAGCATTTTGAAAGCCTTTCCAGTGGGAATTGAACTGGGCGCACCATCCTATTGCACAGACGGAGTGCCCAAGGCGATCCTTTCATCCTACCGGAAATATCCAGATTGCTTCGTCCGCCGGCTCCTGCATCAGGCGGCAACATTGAGCGTGAAGATTTTGACGCAGTTTCGGCCGGCGCAGTTTGGCGGCGTAGACGGCCAAATCCGCGGCCTTGAGCAGATGGGACGGATCGGTCATCCGGCTGTTGGGTTCGAGGGTTGCGACGCCGACGCTGACGGTCGCGGGGACCGGCAGTTTTCCGGAAACAAGCGGCTTCCGGGCCACGGCTTGGCGGAGGGCCTCGGCAATGTTGGCGCCGGCGGCTTTGGATGTTTCGGGCAGGATGAGGGCCAATTCCTCGCCTCCGTAGCGCGCGGCCAGGTCACTTGGGACGGACGATGCGCCGGATAAGTTTTCCCAATTCGCGGAGGACCTGATCGCCGACCTGATGTCCGAACTGGTCGTTGATCGATTTGAACTTATCCACGTCGAGCATCAGGAGCGTCAGTGGTGTGGCGGCGGTTTTCGCGGCGATGAATTGCTGCTTGAGCGTTTCGTCAAAGGCCGCGCGATTGTTCAGGCCTGTCAGGGCGTCGATCGTCGCTTTCTTTTGGAGGACCTTGTTCTGCTCCTGGAGTCTGGTTGGCCTGCATTTGCGACTGAAGCGTGAGCTGGACCAGGGCATCGTTGGCTTTCTCGAGGATGGCCTCGAAGTTCGCGGCCGCGCCGATGTTGATTTCAAAAAGTGAAACCACGTCCTTGGTCTTGACGTTGATCTCTTCAAGCAGCTTGTTGCAATCGTCCTCGGTCAATTGAAGTGCGGAGTTGCAGTGGACTCGCACGTGAGCCATGGCGCTGGCGGGCTGGGCATCAACGAAGACGTCGGCGCAGAGGCCCGCGAGGTGGACTACCTGGACGATCTTGTTCAAGGCCGGATCGGCGACCGTCGAGGGGTCGTGGCTGGAGCCGATGGCCGTCACGAGGATCGGCGGAAGTTTCCATTGCTCGGCGAGCAAGGCGCCCACCTCGGCGTGGGTCATGCCGAACGCTTTGTTCTCGGCCTTGATGAGTTGCGGATGCGTGTGCGCCCAGCGCAGATTTCACCATATTGCGGGCCAAGCACGTGATCCAGAACCAGCATGCCGATGTCCTGCAGGAGCGCCGCCGAGGAATGCTTCCTCCTGCTGGACCAGATTCATTCTGGTGGCGATGGTCCTGGCGGCGGTCGCGGCGTAGATGCTGCGCCGCCAATAGGACAAGTGATTGAAGCCGTGGCCCTTGCTTTTATGGAGGTTGGTGACCAGCGAAAAACCCAGGACCAGCGTCTTGACCGATTGCAGGCCGAGAATCACCAGGGAATGGCTGACGGTGCTGACAGCCTGGCTTCGGCCGTAAAAGCTGCTGTTGACGGTGCGAAGAATCTTGGTGGAAAGGGCGGGGTCCTTGGAGATCAGGCGGGCGATTTCCGCCATGTCCACGTCCGGCTTGGATGCCAATTCCAGGATTTGGACTGCCACCGAAGGCAGGGACGGCAGGTTGGGGCAGTCATGGATCTTCTTGACGAGTTCGCTGTTCAAGGTCGCAACCTTCCCTGGTTCTAATAGGTTACAGAACAGAGATCGGCCAGTTCAGGCGACGACTTTGAAAATCAACTTATTGCTGTACCTGGGCAATGCGCTATGCTGGTTTTTATCGGTGCGGAGGGGACCTATGGTTTCAGAGCTTCGGTGAGGATGGGGCGAAGCTGGTCTTCGACGCCGCCCATATGTCCGGCCTTGATAACCTTGCCGTCTTTGCCAACAACGACCGTTAAGGGAATCATCGCGTCGGGGTCGAACACGTCGCCGACCTTGCCGTCGGAATCCATCAGCACGGGAATGCTGAGCTTCGTATCGGCGACGAATTTCGCAACGGTGGATTTATCCTCCTGCTCGTTGACGGCGAAAAACTTGACGCCTTTGCCTTTGAACTCCTTATACAAGGCGTCCAAATGCGGCAGGGAGGCGACGCACGGGCCGCACCATGTCGCCCAGAAATCCAGGACGTACACCGATCCCTTGAGGCTCTGGGCGGTCACCGAATTGCCATCCATATCGGTCAAAGAGAACGGCGGCGCGGGCTTTCCGTCCAGGTCGGAGGAAGCGTCGGAGGGAGTCAATTCCTGGGCGCCCGGCGGAGGCGACCAGGCGAACTGCGCCAAGGACAGCGCCGCCGGCGGCGAGTAATCGTAATCCGCCGTAAGCAAGGCGGATTTGATCTCCTTGCGCCTTGCATCCGCGCATTTTTTGACACGTCGTCGATCGTCCGGCGCAGCAGGTGGGTCTGCGGATCGATCACCAGGGTTTGATCGAACAGCGGATGCAGGATCAGGATCGCCGGACAGCTTTGGCCGTTGATCTTCACGTCGTCCAGGCGAAGCACGGAGGTTGCATCCTGTAAAAGCTCGCTCTCGGCATCGCCTGAAAGGGCAAGGGCGAGCGAGAGATTCTGGTTTCGCAAGATATCGGCGACATCGTCGCCAAGGGCTTGGAGGTTCACCTTGCCCTTGGGAGCGTCGATCAACTGATAGCGGTTGCGCTCGGGGAAAAAGAGGTAGATGTTTGTGCCGTTATTTCCAAGAAGCGCGTCGCTCGTGGACTGCGGCGAGGCGGAATCGGCGCCGGCCGTTTCCTTCGTTTCATTGCGAAACAAGCCGGCGGAGGAATACAAACCGGCAAATTGGGCATGGTTGTTTCGGCGGACTCCGTCGATATCCAAATGGCCCTCGAACGACCCGGAAACCGAAAGGGATGCGAGCGAGGCGTATGCCTGGCGTACGCGGTCGAGCAGCGCACGCACGTCGGGGGAGACGGACGGCTGGGTGGCGGGGGACTGAGCGGCCGAACGCTTCAGAGCGAAAGCGCCGATGCCGGCCATGAGGACCGCGAGGCACAATCCGAATACCAATGTTTGCCGGCGCGTCATGGCTTCACTCCGCAACGCGGGATTCTACGATTACAGAATGCCGAATGCCAAGTGGGGAACGAAAAAGCGCCCGCCCGGCCGGGCAAATCTCAAATTTGAAATCTGAAATTTGAAATTCCATTTCGGCCGCTACGCATTCCTGGGCTTCAATCAAACTCATCGCCGCGAAACGTGTTGCCGAGGTAGGCGCTGCGTACTTCGGGATCGTTGATGATCTGCTTGGGCGTTCCGTCCTTGAAGACCTGCCCGTCGGTGATGATCAAAGCGCGGTCGCGAACGCGCAGGGTCTGGGCGACGTTGTGATCGGTGATGAGGACGCTTTTGCCAAATTCATCCTTGAGGCGGCGAACTTCCGCCTGGAGGTCCTCGACGGCGATGGGATCGACGCCGCTGAACGGCTCGTCGAGAAGAATGAGCTTGGGGTCGGTGACGAGGGCGCGGGCGATTTCGAGCTTTCGTCGCTCGCCGCCGCTGAGGGTGTCGGACTTTTGATTTCGCTGGCGGGTGAGTCCGAATTGGTCGAGCAGCGCCTCGGCGCGCTGCAGGCGCTGGCGCCGCGGGAGGTTGAGGGTCTCGAGGATGGCCAGGAGGTTTTGCAAGACTGAAAGCCTGCGGAAGTCGCTTCGTTCCTGGGAGAGATATCCGATTCCGAGGCGAGCGCGCTTGAACATGGGAAGGAAGGTGATATCGACGGCGTCGAAGGCGACGGCGCCGCTATCAGGTTCCACCATGCCGAGGATCATGCGGAAAGTGGTTGTTTTTCCGGCCCCGTTGCGACCCAGAAGGCCGACGACTTCGCGCTGGCGAAGCAGAAATGTGACGTCATTGACGACCGTCCGCCCGTTGTAGGATTTGACGAGCTTGGTAACTTCCAAAAGATTCATTAGGAGCCGAGAAGCCGAGCCGGGTAGTGTCTCGTAAGATGCGGGAAAATCAAGCATAGCGGCAGAGTGTGGATAACAGGTGGATAAATCCCACGGAACTTCGGCGGCGGAGCATTTGCCACTAGCGAACGCTAAAATGAACGAGCGATTCCTAACAAAGATTGAACACGGTGCTCAATGGATATTAATTGGATGAATCATCACAAGACTATTTTGACAATGCAGTTATGATCGTAACGATCTCCAAATCATCAAAAGCCGCCGGATTTTTCGGAGCGAACGTGACGCTGGATGCGGAAATCATCGGAATAATGGGCAAAAATGGCGCGGGTCTGGCCGGATTTGTGGATAAGTATGATCGGCATTGGGGAAAACTATGGGCTTTTTTGGAGCGTTGGCGGCGGCCGTGGTATGTTGCGAGTTCATGCGTGACACGCCCCGTCGGCACCGGGGGACGCGCTCCGTTCGGGAAGGGCTCGACGGACACATTTTCAGGCAGTGCCGCAAAAGCCGATTGACGATTTCGGCTCATGTCTTGAAAGGAGTGGCTGTATGGCCACGGGAAAGGTCAAGTGGTTCAACGACCAGAAGGGGTTCGGGTTTATCGCATCCGACAAGGAGGGGAAGGATGTTTTCGTTCATCACACGGTCATTGAAGCCGAGGGATTCCGAACGCTCCAGGATGGCGAACTTGTCGAATACGAAATGGAAGACGGACCCAAGGGAATGAAGGCCACGAAGGTGCGACGGGTGATTGCGCCCGCACAGGCATCGGCGTCGGCGAGCTAAGTTGCCGCAAACTTCGCTAGTGTTGCACCCGCCGCTCGGGGCGGGTTTTTTGTTGGCGGCACTGGATCGGGATCCTCAAATGAAATACCGTCGCCTCGGCAGAACCAATCTTCGCGTGTCGGTCATCGGAATGGGAACCTGGCAATTCGGCGGGGAATGGGGCAAGGATTTTCAGCAGGATGAAGTCGATCGCATGTTCGCCGCGGCCGGGGAAGAGGGGATCAACCTGATCGACACGGCTGAGTGTTATGGAGACCACGCCTCCGAGGCGTTCGTCGGCAAGGCGATTCAGCGAAATCGCGGTGACTGGATCGTGGCCACCAAATTCGGCCACAAATTTCACGGCCATCTGAACCGAACCGACGAGCGCTCGGCTGCGCAGGTGGCGCGGCAAGTCGAGGATTCGCTCAGGGCGCTGAAGACGGATTACATTGACCTGCTTCAGTACCACAGCATTCGATACGAGGAATTCACCAACGATGAGCTGACGGACCTGCTGCGGAGGCTGCTGAAATCAGGCAAAATTCGTCATTTGGGGAATTCGATTTCCGGGCGGACACGCAACAATGTGAATCAGGTGGAGGATTCGATCGCGCGTGCGGTGGAGACGATCCAGGTGATTTACAATCGGCTGGATCGGACGCCCGAGGAACAGGTTTTTGGGATTTGCCAGAAGCAGGGCCTCGGCGTGCTGGCGCGGGTGCCGCTGGCGAGCGGATTTTTGAGCGGGAAATATAAGCCGGGCAGTTCGTTTGGAAAAAACGACGTTCGCGCCGATCAGGATCGGGCGTCAATGGATCAGAAGCTGCGCGAGGTGGAGGAGATTCGCCGCAACGAATTGCCGCCGGGCGTGAATATGGCCCAGTGGGCGCTTGCGTGGTGCTTGCTGCATCCGGCCGTGACCACGGTGATTCCCGGATGCAAGGATGTGGCGCAGGTGCGATCCAATGCGCAGGGCTGGTTTGCTGGAGATGGTGAGTGAGGATCATCCGCAGGCGTGGAAGTGAAGTCGTCATTTGTCACTTGTCATTTGTAAGAGGCAACGACACGATCTCCTGGCCAATGACAAATGACTAATGAGGCTCCACCCCCAGAGGGGGTGGTATCAGGAAGGCCCCTCAAAGGGGCCGAAGGAATGTGATCCAAGTTTGTCGCCATGTTTCGTTTTTTTCCCCTCGCCCCGGTACTCCGGGGAGAGGGTTAGGGTGAGGGGCTGTGTTCGACTTTCGAGAATCGCCCCTCACCCTAACCCTCTCCCCATGAGTACATGGGGCGAGGGGAAAAATTGCTGGAACGGCAGAGCCACACAGGGTCGCACGGCCAGAGGCCGTGGTTTCAACCTTTAATGACAAATGACATCGAGCAAATCGTAAGAGTGGCGCTGGAACAGATCATCGATCTTCGCCATGCGGTGCTGCGCACGGGATTGCCGAGGGAGACGGCGAGATTTTCCGGCGATGACGATCCGCAGACCGTGCATCTGGCGGCGAAGGATGGGTCGAAGATCGTCGGGTGCGCGACGATTTTGGTGAATGAATGGTACGGCGAGCGGGCGTGCCAGTTGCGCGGGATGGCGATTGATCCGGCCTATCAGCGGCGCGGCATCGGACGGCATATGCTGGCGGAAGTCGATCTCATCTCGGCCCAGAAGGGCGCGGGGCTGCTGTGGGCCAACGTCCGCAAGCCGGCCACGGAGTTCTATCAGAAGTGCGGATGGGTGATCGCTTCGGAGGAATTCGAGATTCCGACGGCTGGGCCGCATTTCAAGATGGTGCGAAGACCGGGATAAAGAGTTCTTGGCTGCTATGCGATACAATCGCCCACATGGCAAGCGAGAAATCCTGGCAATCCCGAATGAGCGAAACGACCGATGCGCTGGCGCAATCGTTCGTCGAGTCGATCAGCTATGATCGGCGGCTGTATAAGCACGACATCGCCGGTTCGATCGCGCATTCGACGATGCTGGCCAAAGTGGGGCTGATCAGCGATGCGGAACGGGATGCGATTATCGGTGGACTGAAGGGGATCGAACGCGATATTGAATCCGGAAATTTCAAATTTGAAATTGAACTTGAAGATATTCACATGGTGATCGAGGCGGCCCTGATCGAGCGGATCGGCGAGCCGGGGAAGAAATTGCACACAGGGCGGAGCCGGAATGACCAGGTGGCTCTTGATCTGGAGTTGTGGATTTACGACGCGAGCCACAAGGCCCGGGATTTGGCGAGGGATTTGTGTTGCGGATTTTTCAAGCTGGCTCAGCGCAGCGCCGGCGTTGTTATGCCTGCATACACACATTTGCAGCGGGCTCAGCCCATAAGCGCGGGTGCCGAAGCGCTGGCTTGGCTCACCATTTTTTGGCGGGACCATTTTGGCTTGGGCCGTTTCGGACAGGTAAAGGGCGTGTGTCCCCTTGGAAGCGGCGCCATAGCGGGGACGTTGTTGCCGATCGATGCGAACAAGTCGGCTGAATTGCTCGGATTCGACAGCGCCGCGGATAATGGCATTGTCCAAACCGCGATGCGAGATCATGCCGTCAGCTTTGTTTTTGAATGTGCGATGACCGCGATGCACCTGTCGCGCTGGGCCGAGCAGTGGATTATTTACATGTCCACGGAATTCGGCTTCATCAAGATCGCCGACAAATACACGACCAGCAGCTCGATGATGCCGCAGAAGAAGAACCCCGACATGCTGGAACTGATCCGCGGTCGGTGCGGGAACGTGTACGGGGATTTGTTTGCCCTGATGACGATTCTGAAAGGCTTGCCGATCGGCTACAACCGCGATTTGCAGGAGGACAAGCGGATTGTTTTCCGGGCGTATGACATGGTTTCATCGTGTTTGACGATGGCGACGGCGATCGTGGAATCGGCGAATTTTGTCAAGGAGAATATCGAGCCGACGCTGGATCGGGGATTTTTGGATGCGACGAGTCTTGCGGAATATTTCGTGACCAAGGGCGTGCCGTTTCGGACGGCCCATCAGGTTGTGGGGTCGCTGGTGGCCCGGTGCGAAAGGGAGGGGAAGACGGCGCTGGCGCAATTGAAGGTGGAGGAGTTTAATGAGGCGATCCAAGCCCACGGATTGCCATCCGTGGGCTTTACCGTGGATAAGAGCGTCTATGATGCGCTGGGGGCGCGGAATGTGGTGCGGCGCTATCGCAGCGCCGGCGCCGCCGGCGGCAAGCCGTTTGACGAGCAGCTCGCGGCCTGGAAGAAACGGCTGAAGATTTGACGCACAGAGTTGGCGTGCCCCGGATCATCGACTACGAAATCGTCCTGCAGCGCCTGACGGCGGATGGGCTGAAATGCCATTATCCCAACGGCGGGGCGTTTGGATTCCCCTCGGAGGCGCTGGTGCGCGGCTGGATCGGTCCGGCGGATGAGACGATCAAGCCCGCGGCGCGGGCGGTTGCCCGGAGCGTGGGCGAGCCGTATGAGGCGAATCTGGCGGCGGCGGCGAGGCGGGCGTGGCAACTATATTTGCCCGGCGACGTATGGCTGATGCCGGCTGCGCATTGGGCGTATGAGTTGAATGATGGCAGCCGGGATTGGCTGCCGAAGGCGATTGAAAAACTGGGTTTGGATCCGGGGTTGCTTAAGGATCGCAGTAACGCGGCGGCAATCGAGTTTTCGCCGGTGGAGACACTGGAGTTTGGGGATTTTGTTCAGCGGCTGCTGGAACGACTTCTACAAAGCGATTTCACATTGGCGTTCGCCGGGCGGGGTACGATTTGCACGGTACATCATCACAAGCAGTTGTGGTGGGCTACGGTCGATCCGCGTGTCATGGGGGGCCTGGATGAGTTGGTGGCGGGCGGAGACTGTGGTCTTGAACAGGACGCCGATTGTTGATAATCGACGCGGGCTGCGTAGAATATGAGGAATTCGTTTGGTCGGCGCTCGGAAATGCTTTCGGTTGCCGGCCATGGGTGACGCCCAGTTGCGGATTGGGCGTCGCTTGAGAAAGTCTCTGGATTTGACGTCTCGCCTATTGCCCAATAGTTGGGCAGGCGAGGAGTTAGACATGATCGTGGTCATTTTGGGAGCAATCACGAAGGCGGCGGTTGCCGTCGTAGGCTTGGTGGTGGGGCTGCTGGTTGCGCAGTGTGAACTGTGGCGGCGGCGGCCCCGGCATCGATTATTGCGGCAGCCGGTTCTGGCGCCTTCTGAATTTCTGGAGCTGAGGCGTATCAATACGCATCGGCTGATTAACTCGCCTTCGCGCGCACCTCCCCGAGTGACATCAAATCGGCACCGCGGCACGCCCGGCTCATTTGGCCGGGTTTGACGCGCGTCCGACAGGCATGTCCAGGCGTCGGTGCAGGGGTTTTCCCAAAAACATCCGCAATGCGATTTCATCCACAATCCGTGGATGAGAACGGGCGGAATTCATGAACATCCTCTATGTGGCAATAGGGCTGGTCGTTGGCGCCCTTGGCGTGCTTGTGGCGATCAAATTGATGGCCAACAACGTCTTGGCCAAGGCGCAAGTGGAAGCCGAGCGGCTCAAGAGCGCCGCCCTGGCGGAAGCTCAGGCCAAGGCCAGGGACGTGGACCTGGCCAATCGGCAGGAGCAGGTCAAGCGCAAGGAGCAGTTGGATCGCGAAACCGAAGCGACGCGAAGCGAGTTGAGGAACCTTGAATCCCGCCTGACCAAGCGCGAGGACACGCTGGATCGCAAGCTGGACACGCTTTCGGTCAAGGAAAAGCAATTGGACGAGCTGGAATCCCGGGTGGCGCAGCGCGACAAATCGCTGGCGGCGAAGGAGGCGCAGCTCAACCAGGTGTTGCACGAGCAGCGCGATCGGCTCCTGCAATTGACCAACCTTTCGCCGGAGCAGGCCAAGGAAATGCTGCTGAAGCGGATCGAGGAGGATTGCAAGCTCGAGGCGGGAGCGTTGATTCAGAGGATCACCGAGCAGGCGCAGGATGAGGCGAAGGAGAAGAGCCGGCAGATCGTCCTGCAGGCCATCCAGCGCTACGCGGCCGAGCAGACGTCGGATCACACCGTCAGCACGGTGACCATTCCCAGCGACGATATGAAGGGAAGGGTGATCGGACGGGAAGGCAGGAACATCCGCAGCTTCGAGAAGGCGACGGGCGTGGACGTGATCATCGACGACACGCCGGGAGTCGTGGTCGTGAGCCTGTTTCGATCCGGTGCGCCGGCAGGTGGCGAGATTGTCGCTGGAGAAGCTGGTGCTGGATGGCCGAATCCATCCGGCGCGGATCGAGGAAGTGGTCGCGGCAACCAGCAAGGAAATGGAGGAGGAGCTGCTCCGCATCGGCAAGGAGGCGGCCCAGGAAGCGAACCTGCAATTGCCCAAGCCGATCATCCCGATGCTGGGGCGGCTGGCGTTCCGAACCAGCTATGGGCAGAACGTGCTGAAGCATTCGATGGAGGTGGCGTATTTATCGCAGGTGATCGCCGACGAGTTGGGTTTGGATGGAACCCTGGCGCGGCGCGCGGGGTTGCTGCACGACATTGGCAAGGCGATGGATCACGAGCAGGAAGGCGGGCATCCGCAGCTTGGCAAGGAACTCCTGCGTCGCTTCGATGAGCCGGAGGCCGTGCAGAATGCGGCCGAGGGACATCATGGCGACGTGCCGGCGACGACGCCGTACACCGCGATCGTCATGGCCGCCGATGCGATCAGTGCGAGCCGGCCGGCGCTCGCCGCGAGAGTTTGGAGCGATACGTCAAGCGGCTTCAGGAACTGGAGGATTTGGCCATGGGCTTCGAGGGCGTGCGTCAGGCCTACGCCATCCAGGCCGGACGGGAGGTGCGCGTGATCGTCGATGCCAAGCTGGTGGACGACCGGATCAGCGCCAAGATTTGCCGGGACATCGCTCAGAAGATCGAGACCGAACTGAATTATCCGGGCGAGATCAAGGTGACGATGATTCGGGAAGTGCGATCGGTGGAATACGCGCGGTGAGGGATCGAGCCGCTCGTGTCGATTGCCTCGGGCAAAGAAGCATCGCGGCTGTCACACTCGCCGCCCATACGCATCGTGATTGTTCGGCGCGCTTGCTCGTTTAGCGGCCCCGCTTGCGGGGCGAGCCGCCGCGGTCTAGCCCGGATTATTCACGAGGGTCTTTGAAACTTCGGTGAATTGCCGTCTTGTGTCGCGGATCGGCCAAAACCGGCTGACACGAGCGCACGACCCCCTTACCCCCATCGTGGATAACCGGATTGTGGAGGGATCAGGGGCCGCACGAAAAGTTCAGGGACCGTTTGCCGACGGCTTGGTACATCGTCCACCAGGGCCAGTGGGCGGCCAGCTTCACCAGGATTCGGCGGGTGCTTTGCACGATGACGGCGGCAACTTTGATCACGTGGGTTCGCCAAGTGCAGGGCTGGCCGACGCGGAGCACTTCCGGCAAGGTCTGGTCATCGCGTGCGGCGTTCAGGAGGTTCATGGCGGCGGTGTGGAGCAGAAGGCGGAAGAAGTTGGCCATGAAGCGATGGCAACTCAGGCGATCCATGTGCAGGCCGTTCTTCAACTCGTCCATGCGATGCTCGCTTTCGCCGCGTTGGATGTAGTCGTCATACTGGAGTTGGCCGTCATCGGGTGAGACGACGCCGGGGCGATTCGTGACGACAAAGCGCAGGTTGATCCCCTGCTCGTGGCATTCGGCCTTGGCGATGAGCCGCCGGGGATGGTTCCATGACTCGCATTGATAGTCGAAGCAATCAAAAAGACGTTGCTTTTGTTGGGTCGTGTCGTACCGCTCGACGGCGTGGTGCATTAGGCCCTCGGTGAGCTTCTTGAGCCGAGCGTTGGTGGCAAATCCGAAGGTATAGGTGAGGCCGTTTTCCTCGCAAACTTCGTACATTTTAGGGACGCCAAAGCCCGCATCGCCGCGGACATGGATGGTGATGTCGGGACGCCGTTTCCGCAGGGCGTTGACCACCCGCATCAAATCGTCCTCGGCCCCCAGCGCCGCGTGGACCGTTCCCGGACGCAGCCAGGCAAGGAACACGTGCTTGCTCGTCGGCTCGGAGATGATCAGGGGAAAGTATTGGTATTGCCCGAAGTATCCGTGGAAGAGCGTGAGCTGTTGATGGCCATGGGTCGGATCAACCGTGGCATCGAGATCGAGCGTGATCGAGGCGGGCAGCGTGCCGCCGTGCTTGAGCTTCAACCGCTCGATGCCGGTGTCGATCAGGAAATCGATCAGACTTTGCAGCACCGCCGGCGTGGCCAGGTTCTCAAAACGGCTCAGCGTCGGCTGGCTGGCCAGCGCCCGGTCATCCGGGAGGTGGTCGGCGATCAGCTTGAAGACCGGATCGTCTCGCAGGGTGTCGTGATCGTTGCAATCTTCGTAGCCGGCCAGGATGCCGAAAAGCCTCTGCCGCAGCATGGAGAGCAACGATTGTTCCCGGTTGGGCTTGGGATCGTGCAAACAATCGGCCATGCGGGCGGTGTACTTCCACCGCTGATCGAATTGCCGCAGCGGCAACAGTCCGGCGTCGGAACTCAGTTGACCTTCCGATGGCTGGACAACGACCGGCAAATCTGGGAGAAAATCAAACGAAAGCTGTTCAACACTCTGCGACGACATACGCGGCCTCCTTGCTCGGTGTAATTGTTCTTGGTCGAACGAATTAAACTACAAACAGGCCCGTCGCGCGCGGGGGCCTACGAATTATCCGGGCTAGGGCGCGCGACTGATTCTAACGGGAAATTGGAATTCAATGATGGACCTGGGGTCCGAGGGCATGGACGGCTTGCACCAGCTTGTGGGCGGCCGGCAGAAGTATGCCCAACATCAACAGCATGATCGCCATGACGACGAGGAGTTCGACGAGGGAAAGGCCGCGATTTCGGCGGGCCATGTTGGGCCTCCGCAATTGAAGACGGAGACGCCCGGGGTGGATTGCATCGGAAATATTCGGCGGGAACGCGCTCCCGTTCGGGCCCGAGGCTAAACTTGAAATCATTGCCCGGAGGGTTTGGTGGCGGCTTGGGCGACCTGGGCCAGCGCTTGCTCGATCGCGTCGGCTTCGTCAACGTTATTCGTGCCGTGAGCGGTGATGCGGTCGTAGGCTTCCTGCACCAATTCCGATTGATCGCGCACCTGGGCCATATACGCGGCGGTGATTCTTCGGGCGATCTCGGTGACGGCATGCTTGGCGGCTGATTTTGCGTCCGGGGCGGAGGCCGATAACGATTGGCCCATCCATCCGCGGGCAATCGCGACCGCGACTTCATCGGCGTGATCGTAAAAATACAGCGCGATCATGCGATGACCGTCCTCGTGATACCAGATTTTTTGCGGGGCCACCTGCGACATCCATTCCGTCACGTTCAACTTCAGCGCGACGTGAATGGAATCCACGCGCACTGCGACCGTGGCATCGGAATGGTTCTGAGTTGTGCCGGTCATCTGGCCGCCGACTTCAGCGACGCAGCCGAATTCCGAAACGGTCACGCCCGCCTCGTCGGGGTGCGTGGTAGGCATCTGCGTAGGGGGATGGTCCGGATCGTATGTGCGCTTGGCCACGGTGGCGGGGGTGATTTGGATCGTGGGCGGGTCTTCCGAATCGCCGCGCGCCTTGCCGGTAAGGAAAACGAAAAAGGCGAGCAGGACGATCGCCGGCCAGGGCAATCGCATCTTGACCGGCTTTTCCCCTCTCCCCGGTAATCCGGGGAGAAGGCCAGGGTGAGGGGCAGTCCGAACTTCAGAAATGCCCCTCACCCCTACCCTCTCCCCATGAGTACATGGGGCGAGGGGGAACATACGATTGCCCCGGTTCGTCATCCAGATTTTATTTTCAGAACACATCGGCTTTGACCTCGCGGGAAGAATACTCGAAAATCGGCAAGGGGATGGATCGCCGATTAAAAGGAGCATGGGCATGCCGAAATTGACCGTGGAAGGCGTGGGAACCTTTGAAGTGCCGCTGGGCAAGCGGCTGGTGCTGGCGCTGCTGGATGAAGCAAAGATCGACCAGATGCATTCCTGCGGGGGCAATTCCAGATGCACGACCTGCCGGGTGCGGTTCATTTCCGGCGAGCCGAACAAAGTGACGCAGGCGGAGCGAACGGTCCTTTCGGCGCGGGGATTGGGGGCCGAGTTGGGGCTGCGATTGAGCTGTCAGATGACCTGCGACCACGATATGCACGTCGTAGCTGAAAGCAGGTTATCGACCAGCGCGAAAGCCGATGCCGGCATGCGGCCGGCGGAGCAGATTCAGCCGCCGCCCGTCTGGACGTGAAAAAGCACAAGGGGAGAAGCCCAAAAGCAAAACGGGCTTCTCCCCTTGAGTCTTCCGATCCTTACCCCGCGGCTAACTGAAAGATTCGGATTTCATCGCTTCCCGCCTTGAATTTCATTTGACACAAAGCCACAATGTCTTGTTGGCAGCGGAAACCAGACCGATAACCGGCTTTGGCTTCGTGGCCAGTATTGAGATTGATCGTCGGCCGATGGAGTGGCCGATAGACCGAACGGTTTTACCGGCGGTAGCACGCCGGGTCGTTTCGGGCTTTGGGAAGAGCCGCGGCAGTCGGTTTTTCCAGCCCAAGGACGGGCAGAGATGGACAGTTTTCTAATTCACGGCGGGCATCGTCTCAAGGGGACAGTCGAAATCAGCGGGAGCAAGAACTCCGCGCTGCCGATCCTGGCGGCGTGTTTGATGGCCGAGGGAAAGAGCACGATCAAAGGCGTGCCGCGGCTCTCCGACATTGATTCGATGACGAAATTGCTGGGGGAACTGGGTTGTCACGTCTATCGCCACCAGCCGGCCAATCCCGCCGCGCCCGACGGGCCGCCGCTGAATGGTCCGCTGGATATCGAAGTCCAGGATGACCGCCAGTGCGAGGCCAGATACGACATCGTCAAGACCATGCGGGCTGAGCATTTGCGTGCTGGGACCGCTGCTGGCCAAGCGCGGCAGGGCGATCGTGAGCATTCCGGGGGGTTGCGCGATCGGGGATCGGCCGGTGGATTTGCACGTGCGCGGCCTCCAGAAGCTGGGGGCGCATTTCCGCACGGAGAACGGCAATATCGTGGGGGAAGTGCGCGGCCGGCTGAAAGGCTGCCGCATGTATCTGGGCGGAGCGCAGGGTCCGACCGTGCTGGGGACCATCAACGTGATGTGCGCGGCCGCGCTGGCCGATGGGGAGACCATCCTGGTTGGTGCGGCGTGCGAGCCGGAGGTTTCGGATTGCGCCGTCATGCTCAACAAGATGGGGGCGCGAATCCAGGGACACGGGACTCCGGAAATTCGCATCAAGGGCGTGGACAATCTGCACGGAACCGAGCATCGCGTGATTCCCGATCGCATCGAATGCGGGACCTTCATGATCGCCGCCGCCATCACCAACGGGGACCTGGAGTTGAAGCACTGTAACCTGGATCATCTGATCGCCGTGACGGATCGGCTGGATGAGGTGGGGGTGCAGACCAGCCGGGAGAACGGAACGGTTTTCGTGTCGGCGGCGCGGCGGATCGTTCCGGTGGAAATGACCACCCAGCCGTATCCGGGGTTCCCGACGGATTTGCAGGCGCAGTTCATGGCGCTGCTGTGTTTGTCGGATGGGATCAGCGTCATCACCGAGCGGATTTTTCCGGATCGGTTTCTGCACGTTGGCGAACTCAACCGCATGGGGGCGAGGATTCGCAAGGAGGGTCCGACCGCCATCATCCAGGGCGTGCGGGAACTTCAGGGGGCCAGCGTGATGGCCAGCGACCTGCGCGCGAGCGCGGCGCTGGTGCTCGCGGGCCTGGTCGCCAAGGGCGCCACCCGCGTCGATCGGGTCTATCACATCGATCGCGGATACGAGAAGATCGAGCTAAAGCTGGCGGCGGTGGGGGCGGACATCGAGCGGGTCAAGGAGGGAAAGACGACCCTGTCAATGACGGCGGCGGTGGCATAGGGAAACCAGAAATCCGAAACCAGAATGACGAATCAAATCCGAAACCAGATTGATTGAAATCGGTTTGCGTTTCGGGTTTCGGTCATTCGGGCTTGATTCGCCATTCTGGTTTCGGATTTCTGGTTTATCAATCGGCGGTCACAAACTTGATCTCTTTGACGACCGGAACCAACCCCGCATCAGCGCCGCGCCTGAGCAGCGTCGAAACCGCTTCGCGGCCCCTTGGACCGTAGTCCAGCGTCCAATCGTTCACGTACATTCCGACGAAATCGTCAGCCAACTTGCCGTCGAGATCGCGGCCGAACTGCAGGGCGTATTCCACGGCCTCCTTGCGATGTGCGAGGCTGAATAAAATCGAACGCTTAAGAATGTTGGTCACTTCCTGACAGACGGTTTTGCCCAGGTCTTTGCGAATGCAGTTGCCGCCGAGGGGCAGCGGCAGGCCGGTTTGCTCGTGCCACCAGACGCCGAGATCGATCGCCAAATGCAGGCCGAGCTTTTCATCCGTGAGCTGGCCTTCGTGAATGATCAGCCCGGCGGCGGCGTTGCCGTCATTCACAAAAGCGGGAATCTGATCGAAATGCACTTTGACGGGCCGGAAGGCCGGGGGCGCTTTGCCGAGGCAGAGTTGCAGGGCCAGGAAAGCGGTGGTGAGTTCGCCGGGGATCGCGATGGTCTTGCCTTTCAAATCGGCGATTTTCATCGGCTTGTTTGTGACAACAAGCGGACCATATTTGTCCCCCATGCTGCTGCCGCAACTGGTGAGCGCGTATTTGTCGGCCACGTAGGGATAGGCGTGGATGGAGATGGCCGTGATTTCAAGCTCGCCGGTTCGCGCTCGCTGATTGAGCGTTTGGATGTCCTGTAGGATGTGTTCGAACTTATATGCTCCGGTGTCCAGCAGGCCCTTGGCCAGGCCGTAGAACATGAAAGCGTCATCAGGGTCGGGAGAGTGCCCGAGGCGGAGGAGCGTTTTTGGCATAAGTTGCATTCAATAACATGGATTGCAGCGGATTTCACGGAGGGCAGATGCGGAGACCAGCGTGGGTTGGTATCATCATATCCGAACTACAGGGCAATGGCCTTTAACTCAGACTTGTCCCCGGCGTTGCTGGCTTATTCACTTCCCGCGGCCTTCAGCATCGGAAGAGCGCGGTCGATGCGCTCTATCGTTTCAGTGCGCGGCAGGTGTTTGCCTGCCTCAAGTCGGCTGATTGTTTCCGGCCTAACCCCCACGCGCCGGGCGAGTTCCTGCTGGGTCATTCCAGCGGCGATTCGCCGCGCAGCACTTCGCGGGCGATGTCCGCGCGGGCATACTCGACGGCGAGGGCCGACCCATCCTTTGCGGTCCTGGGAAACGGCGGCATAACGCCCGCCTTCTCCATCAGGAACGTCAAATTCGGCGCGGCTGAGAATTACCAATTCCTTGCCTTCAATACTAACGATGCGGGCGATCATACTGACTTCTATCGTCGTAAATGAATATCATGTTTGTCGTGTTTATCAAGTTTTTTGGCGGTGGGTCAGCTTGAATGTTTCGGCGGAGCCGGGCCGTGTCGGCCCGGACCGGGGCGACACGCCCCGGCTCTTTGAAATCAAAATGATCCGTTACCCGGAATTCCGTTCTCGCCTTGTCGGCAATAACGTCTGGGCCGGTTCGTTATAGTGGGTGTCCTTCTCGTGGCACAGGAGCCTCCATGGCCAGCACGCATCCTTTGCTTACGCCGTATATTCCCAGCGAATCCGATCCGTTCGATGATGTGAAGGCGGCGCATCTTCTGAATCGGGCGGGGTTCGGCGGGACCGTGGAGGAGGTTCAAAAGGTGCGGAAAATGGGGCCGGGGAATGCCGCGGATTGGATGCTGGATTTTCCCGATGCCCCGTCGGAGGAAGAGGATGGGGGCGATTCGCCGAACCTATCGGCCATCGCGGGGGGGCCTGCGAATTTCCGCCAATATGCCCGGCAGCTCGTCGGCAAAACCCCTGAGGAGAAAAAGCGGATCATCCAGCAGTTTATGCAGGCCAATCGGCAGGCGATCGAGGCGACGATCGGGTGGTGGCTGAGCCGGATGGCGTTCGGGAAATATCCGCTGCAGGAGAAGCTGACGTTTTTCTGGCACGGGCATTTTACCACCAGCGCCAAGGACGAGCGGGCGGCGATCCTGATGTGGCGGCAGAACGAGCTGCTGCGGCAAAATGCTGCCGGGAATTTCGAGCCGTTCGTCCGGGCGATCTCGCGCGATCCGGCCATGCTCGATTACCTCAACAACAACGAAAATCGCAAGGCCCATCCCAACGAAAATTATGCCCGCGAGTTGATGGAACTGTTCACGCTGGGCATCGGGAACTATAGCGAGGACGATATCCGGCAGGCGGCGCGGGCGTTCACCGGCTGGGGACACGATGGCGCCGATTTCGTTTACCGCAGAGGACAGCATGATGAGGGGATCAAGACATTCTTCGGCCGAAGCGGAAACTTCGACGGGGACGACATCATCACCTTCATCCTGGAGCATCCGGCCTGCCCGCGATTCATCGCCGGCGAGCTTTTCAAGTATCTGGCGTATGAGGATATCGACCAGGACCTTTCGGCGGCGCTGGGGCAGTTGCTGTATGGAAATCAATACGAGTTGCGGCCGACGGTGCGGACGATTTTGACGAGCCGGGTGTTTTACAGCCCGCAGTCGATCGGGGTGCAGATCAAGTGTCCGGTACAGGCTCGTGGTTGGGACGGCGAGGCAACTGGGGCTTTCGTCGCTGCCGCCGACGCCGGCGGTCTCTTCGGCATTGAATCAGATGGGTCAGCTTCCGCTGATGCCGCCGAACGTGCGCGGCTGGCCGGGGGGGCGGATGTGGATCAATACGAGCACGCTGTTCATCCGGTACAATACGGGGGTGTGGCTGGCGGGTGGGGACGTTCCGGCGCTGGGCGCGTAGGCGCAAGGGGGACAACGGCGAGGCGCCGCTCCCGCCGCGCGTGGCCAGGGCGACGGATTTCGATCCCGACGCCGACGATGCCGAGGACTCGCCTGGAAGAATTGTGGATGCCTGGGTCGCGCGGCTGATCCAGCGTCCGGTTGACGCGGACAAGAAACGGGTGCTGGTGCAGGCGCTGGGCGATCCGCCAAATGCGAGTTCGATGCGTAAAATGGTGCAGTTGATCGTTTCGATGCCCGAGTATCAATTGTGCTGATGGAGCGGTCATGGAAAAGTATGTTTCAACCCGACGGGTATTTCTTCAAAAAGGGCTGACGATTCTCGCGGTGGCGCCGACGATCCCGACGTTTCTGGATCAGACGGTGATGGCGCTGAACGATCCGCTGGATACGAAGAGCATTCAGCAACCCACGGGCAAGGATGGAAAAATCCTGGTGGTGGTCCAGCTTTCCGGCGGCAACGACGGACTGAGCACGGTGATCCCCTACGGCGACGACGGTTACTATCGCGCCCGAGGCAAAATTTCGCACCCGGCGTCGAAGGTGCTGAAGATCGACGATTACATCGGCCTGCATCCGAACCTGACAGCGCTGAAATCGTTGTACGACGGCGGCGACCTGGCGATCGTGCAGGGCGTGGGATATCCCAATCCAAACCGTTCGCATTTCCGGGCGATGGATATTTGGCAGAGCGCCCAGCCCCAGAGGCAGCAACCCGACAGCGGTTGGCTGGGTCGATATTTCGACAACACCTGCCCGGGATGCGATCCGCGCGTGGGGGTGGCGATGGGCGAGACGCTGCCGCTGGCGATGCAGGGGAACAAGGTTTTGCCGATCAGTTTCGACGCCCGGACAGCTATCGCTACAACGGGCGGGACAAGTCGGGTTACCTGAAGTTGAATCACGCCGATTTGCCGCCGATGGGCTCGACGCCGCCCAAGACGATCACCATGGCCGCGGACCAGTTGGACTTTCTGCATCGAACGGCGATGGACGCACAGTTGAGCAGCGAGGAGATTCTGCGCCTGACGCGGACCCATGCCTCGGCCGGGCTGTATCCGGCCAATGAGTTCGGCAACGGGCTGAAAACCGTGGCGGCGATGATCGCCGGCGGGTTGCCGACGCGGGTGTATTACGTTTCGCTGTCGGGCTTCGACACGCATGCGGCGCAGCTTCAGCGGCATGATGCCCTGATGAAAACAATGTCGGATGGATTGGGGGCGTTCTGGAAGGATTTGAAAGAGCAGGGCAACGATTCTCGTGTGCTGATGATGACCTTCAGCGAGTTTGGCCGGCGGGTTCAGCAGAACGCGAGCAACGGCACGGACCACGGGGCCGCTGCGCCGATGTTCTTGATGGGGTCGAGCCTCCGATCGGGGATCTTGAGCCGGCATCCGTCGCTGAGCGACCTCGATCAGGGAGATTTGAAGTACGTGGTGGATTTCCGCTCGGTGTACGCCAGCGTGCTGCAGAATTGGCTCCAGACGCCGAGCAAGCCGATTTTGGGAGATCAATTCCCGCTGTTGCCGCTGGTGAAGACATAGTTGCGCGGCGAGGCGGCGTTGGAAGTGAAATTTGGGGACGGTTGAGTCCAGCGGGAATGCCCCGGGCATCAAAAGCCCGCGACTTTTGTTGGTTTCGACGTTTTATAGCGACCGTAGGGGAACCGAGCGGGGCATTTCATTGTGGACAGTCAGCATGTCGGAGGCTAAGCTCTGTGGGGTCGAATCGATAGTTGGCACCGTTCCACGGGGCACCGCGATCCATCGCCGGTATTTCGCGCCGGCACCGCTCTTTGCCAATGAATCCACCGCCGTTCGGTCGATGATCCTTTGGATCGACCTTGTAACTCCATGGGCAAAACTGAATGGTAGATAGATGTCGGACGCTATGGTTTTGACGGAGAAAGCCGATTATGCCAGGAAAAACCAATTCCCTGATCTCGCTGATTGACAAGAAGCTGGATGTTACGAATTTCCGGGAGCAGCATTGGGAAGGCTCATTCGGAGAATACCTGGACCTCGTTGCGGAATCTCCGGTGGTGGCGCGGAACGCGTTTCAGCGCGTTTACGACATGATCCTGAGCTACGGCCACGAGTCGTACACCCAGTTCAAGCAGGAATACAACCGCTATAAGTTCTTTGCCGATCCGATCGACAACGGCGCCGACGCGATTTTCGGCCTGGAACGGCCGCTGATGCAGCTTGTGGACTGCTTCAAGTCCGCGGCCCAGGGCTATGGGACGGAAAAGCGAATCCTGCTTCTGCACGGGCCGGTGGGTTCGAGCAAATCGACGATCGCGCGGCTCCTGAAAAAGGGCCTGGAGAATTACAGCCGGACTGAAGCGGGCCGGTGCTACACGTACATGTGGCGAGTGAATCATCGCGGCCCGGGCGGGGACGAAGCGGAACAGCTCGTCGAGTGCCCGATGCACGAGGAGCCGCTGCTGCTGATTCCACGGGAGGCGCGGCAGGACGTGCTGGAGGCGATCAACGAGAAATTGCCCGATGGGCGCAAGATCCGGCTCTTCGGCGACGTATGCCCGTTCTGCCGTAGAATCTACGGCGATTTGCTGGAGGATTACGGCGGCGATTGGAAGAAGGCGATGGAGCACGTGAAGGTGAAGCGGCTGATCCTGTCTGAAAAGGATCGCCGGGGGATCGGGACGTTCCAGCCCAAGGATGAGAAGAACCAGGATTCGACGGAACTGACGGGCGACATCAACTATCGCAAGATCGCCGAGTTCGGGTCGGATTCCGACCCGCGGGCGTTCAATTTCGACGGGGAGCTGAATATCGCCAATCGCGGGATCGTGGAATTCATCGAGGTGCTGAAGCTCGACGTGGCGTTCCTTTACGACCTGCTGGGCGCCAGCCAGGAGCATCTGATCAAGCCCAAGAAATTCGCCCAGACGTACATCGACGAGGTGATCCTGGGCCACACCAACGAGCCGGAATATAAAAAGCTCCAGGGCAACGAGATGATGGAGGCGTTCCGCGATCGGACGATCAAGATCGACGTGCCATACAACATCCGGCTGGATGACGAGATCAAGATTTACCTCAAGGATTTCGGTCCGGAGAAGATCAAGGGGATTCACATCGCTCCGCACACGATCGAGGTGGCAGCGATGTGGGCGGTGCTGACGCGGCTGGCCGAGCCGAAGAAGGCCGGCATCACCAAACTGCAGAAGATGAAGCTGTACAACGGCAAGAGCATTCCCGGGTTTACCGAGGACAGCATCAAGGAGCTGAAGGAAGAAGCCCCGCGAGAGGGAATGCAGGGGATCAGCCCGAGGTACATTCAGGATAAGGTGAGCAATTCGCTGGTGAGCCATCAGGCTCAGATCGACCAGTCGATCAACCCGTTCATGGTGATGAACGAGCTGGAGAACGGGTTAAGCCATCATTCGCTGATCACGGATGAGGAGCTGAAGAAGGAGTACCGTGAGTTGCTGGTGGTGGTGCGGGAGGAATACGAGGACATCCTGAAAGCGGAGGTGCAGCGGGCGATCAGCGCCGACGAGGACGCGATCAAGCGTCTGGCGGCGAATTACATCGAGAACGTCCGGGCCTACACGCAGCACGAGCGCGTGCGCAACCGTTACACCGGGCGGGACGAGGACCCGGATGAACGCCTCATGCGGTCGATCGAGGACAAGATCGACATCCCCGAGAGCCGCAAGGACGATTTCCGGCAGGAGATCATGAATTACATCGGGGCCTTGTCGCTGGACGGAAAGAAATTCGAATACAACACCAATGCCCGTCTGCTGAAGGCGCTGGAGCTGAAGCTGTTCGAGGACCAGCGCGACACGATCAAGCTGAAGAACCTGGTCAGCAGCGTCGTGGACGACGAGACGCAGCAGAAGATCGACGTGGTGAAGCAGCGTCTGATCAAGTATTTCGGTTACAACGAGACCAGCGCAACGGACGTTCTGAACTACGTGGCCAGCATTTTTGCGCGAGGCGACAGCAAGCAGGATGAATGACGGTCCTGCGAGACCGTAAATCAATCATGCGGACATTCAATCGTCGTTCCGGGTATTCGCTGGTGATCGTGGGAGCGCTGGGGATCGTATTCTTCTGGGTCACCGATCCGCGCTACGGGTTGGCGCTGCGCTGGAGCCGCGGCGAAAATCCGATCTATCTGGCAAATCAGCATTTTCCCGGCACGGTCGTGGGATTGGCCGGCTCGGTGCTGGTTTTACTGATCGGCCTGTACCTGCTGTCCAGGAAGGTCACCTGAACTGCTTCGGACAAGCCCGGGCTGCCGCCGCTTAGAACTCGTACTTGTAGGTCAACGCGAACGCGGGCGATTGCACGCGATACGCTCCCGCCCAGACGCCGCCCAGCACGTCATCCTTGTTCAGCGTTGGATCGATCCAGCCCAGGACGTTGTAAGCGTCGAGCCGAATCGTCGAGTGCTCGCCGAGTTTGTATTCGGCGCCCAGGTTCAGGTACGCGGTGACGCCGAACGGCTGGGTGTAGTTGGGCACCGAACTGCCAGGCGTTCCGGCGCCAAAAAACGGCTGGCTATTCGCGTAGTTCAGCCAATCCTCGCTGCCTTGATAATCCCACATCACCTGGATGTTGCCGTTGACCGAGAATTGCTCGTTGAACTGGTGGTGTTCCGAGAGCTTGGTGACGTTGCTTGACCAGTCGTTCAAGTCATATCCAAAGCCATAGGAAGCGGCGGTTATGAACTCACCCGAATTCGGAATGAAATTCTGGGCAACCAGCTTCGTGTAGCCGTGAGAAATCGTAAAGGTATCCTGCTGAGTTTTGTAGCTTGCCTCCAATTCGATTCCGGCGGTTTTGTACGGTCCCAGCAGTTGCACTTCCTTGAGGACGTTGTTCCATCCCAAGGCATCCAGCCGGTCGTAATAGATGGAGGCGCCGAAGAACAGATTTTTCGATTGTTCGCGTTCGTAGCGGAGTTCAAGGCTGTTCATCTGTTCCGGCGCGGACGGCGTGTGGTTGGTGATCCACTGCTGGTACATGTACTCTTCGGTATTGGTCCGCAATGACTGCGTTGCGATGAATTTGAAGGTATTTTTATCATCCGGCGCCCACGCCAGGCGCTGCGCGGCGAATAGAGGAATTCGGTGTATCGGTCCTTGTCGGCGCGGCCGCTCAAAAACAGCGTCCACTGTTTGGTGATGTGCCACTGGTCTTCAAGGAACAACGAGAACATGTCCGAGTTCCAGCGCTGCGGCGTGGTGAACGCGCTGTCGAGTCCATTGAGGCCGGGATCGAACCAACTCGGCAATCCGAGCCAGAAGTAGCGGTACTCAGAACCCACCGCCAACTGATTTGTCGGGACCATCTGCCAATTCAGCACGGCTCTTGAGATGAGCTTGTCTTCCTGCTGACTATCGATGGGGCCGGAGATGTTGGAGTTGGTGCTGGAGGGGACGACCCGCTCGTAGTCGGTGGCATCAAAGCTGCTCGAGATATCCAAATCCAGCTTGTCCGAAAGTTTTATTTTGTCGCCGCCGAATACGGTGAGCTGTTGGTAGCCTACGGCCGTCTCCGGGGGCGGCAGGACGGAACTGAAACCCGTTGGATACGGAGCGTAGCGCCGGTCGGTCGGGTCGAGCGTTTCCCCGCCGCGGGTGTAGCGCGCCCAGAGGCTGAAACCGCCGCTGTCGTATTCCGCGTGGACTTTGATTTGCGGCTCACCCTCGAACTCGGCCCCTTCACGTTGATAAGAAGCGATGATGGGCTGGCCTGGGAACACCGGGTAATCGCCGGGAGCCGTGAAGTATTGGCCTTGAACGACCGGTGCATTGGTGACATCGGCGCCGGTAACCTGGGCGGCGCCGCCATAAATGAACCAACCCGAATCCTCGGATAGCTTCTCGCCGTGTTTGAACTCGAAGCTGGCGAAGTCGTCGAGTACCCCGCCGCGAGCGGTGACTTCGGTGCCTTGATAGGTAAGTCCGTTGTAAGTTTGCAGTGAGATGACGCCTTCGACGGCGCCGGGCCGTAGGTTGTCGATCCGGGACCGCGAACCACGTCCATTTGCTGTATGTCGCCGAGCAGATAGAGGTCCTGTTCGGTCAGGGCGCCGAAGTGCGTAACCTCGTTCATTTCGCGGCCGTTGACCAGAAAGAGATACTTCGTGTTGTCGATGATGCCGCGCATTCCCACGGCGGGCATTTCGTAGGGATGAGACGAGATTTCGAGATTTGGCACGTAAATGTTGAGAAGGTCGTTGATCGTGCGAGGATTCTGCTGGTCGATCTCATCGCGATCGATGTGTGTGACCGCCGCCGGCACCAGTTGGCGCTCGGTCATCGTTAGCGTATTGGTAGTCACCTCCACCTGCATGAGTTGTTCGAGGCTCATTTCGACGTAGGGATTCTCCGCGGGCGCGGGTCGGGCCGGCGCGGCGGCGGTGCCGCCGGTCTTTACGGCCGGCACCTTCGTTGCGGGGGCCGGCAGGGCTGCGGCCTTCGCGCCGCTTGCGGATGTGGTGCTGGACCGGGTGGTGGGAGCAACCGGGGCGGCCGCGAACGTTACCACCGAGGCGGTCGAGACAATCGAAAGGGTCAACAGCACAATCTGGATTGACCGATGAGCCGTTTCATGAAGCATATAGACCTCTGCTGCCCTCAGGCGATCTGGAGGTGCATCCGATTTGTCGGCAGTAACGTCTATTCGGATTAGCGTGAAAATGCCGAAAATTTGGACGGCGCGGGTGAGAGGATGTATTCGGACGGTTTTACCGGACCGGCGAGGGCAGCCGGCCGCAAACACCCTTCCGATTGCTATAATGCTTATGGATATTCAGCTTAGAGCGCTCAGTGCTGAATTTGGCAAGAGGCCGTAATGATTCTCAAGATCGAAAAAGATCACCAACGATTCCGGCAGATCGTCAAGGGCCGGATTCGGGAGGATTTGCGCAAGTTTCTGACCAAGGGGGAGTTGATCGGCAAGGAGGGCAAGCATCTGATCAGCATTCCGTTGCGGGGGATCGAGTTGCCCCATTTTCGTTACGGGGATAATACCGCGGGTATCGGGGCGGGCGAGGGGAAGGAAGGGGATGTCGTTGATAGGGGCCAGGGCAAAACCCAGGGCGGCACCGAGCCCGGACAGCACATAATGGAGGTGGACCTGACGCTGGACGAACTGGCGGAGATTTTGGCCGAGGAATTGAAGCTGCCGCGCATCGAACCCAAGGGAAAGCATCGCATTACCACGATCCGGGATAAATACAGCGGGATCCGCCGGGTCGGGCCGGAATCCCTGCGACATTTCAAGCGGTCGTTCAAGGAAGCGCTCAAGCGGCAGATCATGATCGGAGATTACGATCCGGACCGGCCGATCATCATTCCCCAGAAGAAGGACATTCGCTATCGAAGCTGGAAGGAAATCAAAAGCCCCAAGTCCAACGCGGTGATCGTTTTCATGATGGACGTCTCGGGTTCCATGGGTGAGGAGCAAAAGGAGTTGGTGCGCCTCGAGAGTTTTTGGATCGATACCTGGCTCCGCAAGAATTACGAGGGGATCGAATCGCGTTACATCGTGCACGACGTTCAGTCGAAGGAAGTGGACAAGCACACGTTTTACCATCTTCGCGAGGACGGCGGGACGAAGATAAGCAGCGCGTTCCGCTGCGCCAAGTCGTTGCTCGACGCGCATTATTCCGCCCAGGAATGGAACATTTACCTCTTCCACTTCAGCGACGGCGACAACAGTTCCGAAGCCGACAGCCGCGACTGCGTGAAGCTGCTGAAGGAGCAACTCCTGCCGATTTGCAACATGTTCGGCTATTGCCAGGTGGCCAGCGCGTATGGCTCGGGGAATTTCATCAACGTTCTGCAGGAGCATTTGCGGAACCACGAGAAGGTGCTGACGAGCCGGGTGAATTCGAAGGATGACATCTACGATTCGATCAAGACATTTTTCGGCAAGGGGCATTGAGTATAATCGTGGGGAAGGCGGTCGCTGGACTTGGCAAAGTTCGAAATCCTAGGCCCTCTACGATACGTTGATGTTATTGCGGTGAATAAATCGATCCGATCGAGAGCGAAGTTGAAGCGGAAGTTCGGCACTGGTCGGTGGCGCAAGATGAAGGGTTTTGCGGTGATTCGGTATTTTGATGGTCGGGTTGTTGATGCGGAACTGCACTGGTACGAGGCGCACGGCGTCGGCCGTTTTGGTTGGAAGGTCAAGCGTGAACTGAGGCAATTATGAATAAGATCAAGCCGCGTCCGGGCCGCTTCGTCGTGTGCATTGATCGCACGGAAGATGATGTCAACCTGGTTGTCGGTAAGCTATACGCAGTTGCGAAGCCGGAAAAAAGCGATCCTCCCTCCCTGCTTCGGGTGATTGACGACTCGGGGGAGGATTATTTGTATGCCGCCGGTTGGTTCGTACCAGTCGAATTGCCAGCGAGCGCGAAGCGAAAACTCGCGGCCGTTTCGCCGTAATTTCGGCCGTTTTCCCGGCCAAGTCGTGCGAGTATATTGCCGTCACCGCAAAAAGGAGCAGGCCATGAAAGCGGTGGCGGTATTCCCCTCCAGCAAGCAGGTCAAAGTCATCGATCATCCCGAGCCGGCCATCTCCGCGCCAACCGAGGCGAAGCTGCGCATGATCAACGTCGGCGTCTGTGGGACGGACAAGGAGATCGTCACATTTCAATACGGCACGCCGCCGGACGGGTCGGAATATCTTGTGATCGGGCACGAATCGCTCGGCGAGGTGATCGAAATCGGCGCGGGGGTCAAGACCCTGAAGAAGGGCGATCTGGTAGTGACGACGGTGCGCCGGCCGTGCGATCATCCCCAATGCGTGGCATGCCGGGCCGGGCGGCAGGATTTTTGTTATACCGGCGATTTCACGGAACGCGGCATCAAGGGCCGGCACGGGTTCATGACCGAACTCGTCGTTGATGACGAGAAGTATATGAATCTCGTACCGAGCGTTCTGCGTGACGTGGCCGTGCTGGTTGAGCCGCTGACGATCGCCCAGAAGGCGATCGAGCAGTTGTGGCAAGTTCAGGCGCGATTGCCGTGGGCGTGTCCCGTCGAGCCGGGGCAATCGCCGAATTATTGCCACAAGGCGGTCGTTCTGGGGGCCGGGCCGGTCGGATTGCTCGGCGCGATGGCCCTGGTCCTGCGGGGATTCAAGACCTACCTCTATTCCAGGAAAGCGCCGCCCAATCCGCGGGCTGATCTTTGCACCGCCATCGGGCGCAATACATTTCATCGGAAACAACATCAGTGGACGAGATGGCCAAGATCGTCGGTGGGATCGATCTGGTGTACGAGGCGGTCGGCGACTTCGTCGCTGGCGTTCGACGTGATGCGCGTGCTGGGCACGAACGGCGTGTTCATCTTCACCGGCGTCCCCGGCCGAAAGTCGCCGATTCAGGTGGACACGGATCTGCTGATGCGCGATTTCGTTTTGAAAAACCAGGTGATCTACGGCACGGTGAACGCGGGGAAGCAGGCGTTTCTCGACGCGATCACCGACTTGGCGGAGTTTCGCCGGCGCTGGCCGGATGCGGTGAGGAAGCTGATAACCGGCCGGTTCCGAATCGATCAGGCGATCGATTTGCTGACCGGGCGTGTGGAGGGGATCAAGAACGTGGTGAGCCTGCGATGAGCGAAAGGGCCGAGCACATACGCTTGCGCGAGGACGCGGCGCGAAAGGCCAACTGGAAGCGGTGGGGGCCGTATCTCTCGGAGCGGCAATGGGGCACGGTGCGAGAGGACTATTCGCCGGACGGCGACTGCTGGAATTATCTGCCGCACGACCATGCTCGGAGCCGCGCCTATCGCTGGGGCGAGGACGGGCTGATGGGAATCACCGATCGCGAATGCCGGCTCTGCTTTGCGCTGACGCTGTGGAACGGGCTGGATCCGATCCTCAAGGAACGGCTCTTCGGTCTGAGCGGCCCCGAAGGCAACCATGGCGAGGACGTGAAGGAACAATATTTCTACCTCGATTCCACGCCGACGCACTCCTACATGAAGGGGCTGTACAAGTATCCGCAGAGCCTGTTTCCGTATGACCAGCTCGTGGCGGAGAATCGGCGGCGGACGCGCCTTGATCCGGAATTCGAGATTCTCGACACGGGCGTTTTCGATTCCGACCGCTATTTCGACGTTTTCGTGGAATACGCCAAGAACGCGCCCGACGACATTCTGATCCGCATCACCGCCATTAATCGTGGACCCGATCCGGCGACGATTCACCTGCTGCCGACGCTGTGGGTGCGCAACACGTGGATTTGGGGCTGCCTGCACGAGGGCTGCGAGGTCAAGCCGCACATGGCGCGATCGGGGCCGGCGTCGGTGAACGTGGATCATGAAACGCTTGGAGAATTCCGCTGGGTCGCCGAGCAGCGCGGTCCGGAACCGGAACTGCTTTTTACGGAAAACGAGACGAATCTCCAGCGACTGTTCGCCGCGCCGAATCGCACGCCCTTCGTGAAGGATGCGTTTCATCGATATCTCGTCAACGGCGAAGCCGGCGCGGTAAATCCGGCGGGCGTGGGAACGAAGGTGGCGGCACATTATGTGATCGATCTGCCGCCGGGGGGGCAATCGGTGCTTCGGCTCAGGCTGTTTCCGCGGAACGCGGCGCCCGTGGAATTGTTCGGCGCCGAATTCGAGCGGATATTCCAGCAACGAATCGCCGAGGCGGATGAGTTCTATGACGCGCGGCTTTCGACGAATTTGCCGGCGGACATGCGAAACATCGGGCGGCAATGCCTGGCTGGATTGCTCTGGTCCAAGCAGTTTTATCATTACATCGTGCGGGACTGGCTGGACGGGGATCCCGAGCAGCCCCCGCCGCCGGCGTCGCGATGGAATGGGCGCAATCGCGAATGGCTTCATCTGTTCAACCGCGACGTGATTTCCATGCCGGACAAATGGGAATTCCCGTGGTACGCGGCGTGGAACCTGGCGTTTCACACGATCACGTTCGCGACGATCGATCCGCAGTTCGCCAAGGACCAGCTCATTCTAATGATGCGCGAATGGTACATGCACGCCAGCGGGCAACTGCCGGCGTATGAGTTTGAATTTTCGGACGTGAATCCGCCGGTGCATGCATGGGCGTGCTGGCGCGTGTACAAGATGACGGGCCCGCGCGGGGGCCGCGACCGAATGTTCCTCGAGCGGGCGTTTCAAAAACTGCTGGTGAATTTCACCTGGTGGGTGAACCGCAAGGATGTCAGCGGGCGGAATATTTTCGGCGGGGGTTTCCTGGGTCTGGACAACATCGGCGTGTTCGACCGCTCCAAGCCGCTGCCGACCGGTGGGGTGCTCGATCAGGCCGACGGAACGGCGTGGATGGCGTTTTACTGCTCGACCATGCTCTCGATGGCCCTGGAATTGGCTCGCCACGACCCGGTTTACGAGGACATCGCATCCAAGTTCTTCGAGCACTTCGTGGCCATCGTGGACGCGATGAACAGCGTCGGCGGCACCGGGCTGTGGGACGAGCAGGATGGATTCTATTACGACCAGCTTTTCCTCGACGGCCGAAGCATTCCCCTGCGCGTACGGTCGATGGTGGGAACGATTCCGCTGTTTGCGGTGGAGCTGCCCTGGAATGCAGTCTGATCGATAGGCTTCCAGGGTTCCGCAAGCGGATGGATTGGTTTCTGGAAAATCGCAGGGACCTGGCCAGGTACATCTCGTACATGAAGCCGTCCGAAGGTGTGCACAAGCATTATCTGCTGGCGGTTCCGTCGCAGCAGCGGTTGCTGCGCGTGCTGAAATATTTCCTGAATGAGGCCGAGTTTCTGTCGCCGTACGGACTTCGCTCGGTGTCGCGCTATCATCTGGATCATCCGTACGTCTTCCATGTGGGCGGCAAGGAATATGGCGTGAAGTATTGTCCCGGCGAATCGGATAGCGGGCTGTTCGGAGGCAACAGCAATTGGCGCGGGCCGGTTTGGTTTCCGCTGAATTTCCTGCTCCTGGAAGCGCTGGAAAAATACCATCATTTTTACGGCGAGGGTCTGAAGGTGGAATTCCCGACCGGATCGGGCAAGATGCTCACGCTTCAGCAGGTGGCGGATAGGCTGGGAACGCGGCTGATGAGCACTTTCCTGTCCGACAAAGATGGCCGGCGGCCGTGTCATGGCGACGAAACACGTTTTGCGGACGACCCGAACTGGAAGGATCTGCTGCTTTTCCACGAATATTTTCACGGTGAAACCGGCAGAGGCTGCGGGGCCAGCCATCAAACGGGTTGGACCTCGTTGGTGGCGAGGCTGATCGTGGGGCGAGGGCGAAAATTGGATCGGGAGCAGGGACAGGCGCCCGCGGCGCATTGCGCCGACGCCAAATAGAAGTCTAAGGTTGGGTGGCCGCGGGACCGGTGACGATTTGGGCGTGAATCGGCGAGTCGTCCTTCAACTGCACCCAACCGATGTCGCGGCTCTCGCCGGGGGATAATTGTTCACCCGACGGCCAACGATGCGGATGAAATCGTGCGCTCATCCTGCCGGTGTCGATTTCGTCGAAGCCGGCCAGGCCTTCGGCGCGGTCCAGGTCGCTGTCTTGCCAGGAGATGTCCGCCGCCACGTCGAGCGAGCCGGGGGCGGAGCCTCTATTCACCAGATCGATTTCGGTCAGCTTTGTTTCGAGATGACGCAGATTGATCTGGATGTCCGGCTTGCCGGGGACGGCCGATGCCGCATTTTTCGCGTGATGAGAAACGAGCCAGTAAATCAGGCCGACAAGCACGACGGCATCGATGGCGAAAATGGTAAGAAAGACTCTTTTGGCGCGAGGGGTCAAGGGCGGATCACCGGGCGAAGAATTTCTTGATGACATGAAAGGTCGCCTGCCGGCCGATCGTCGCGATGCTCTCCAACAGGGGAATCTCCTTGGGGCAGACCTCGACGCAGTTGCCGGACTTGGCGCAGTCGCTCACCCCGCCTTGCTCCATGAGCGTGTCGAGGCGATCTTCCTTCAGGGCCGCCCCGGTGGGGTGATCGTTGAAAAGACGGACCTGGCTGATCACGGCCGCGCCGACGTAATGATTCACCGACGTGTATTGCGGGCAGGCCTCGAGGCAGCATCCGCAACTGATGCAGCGAGAGAGGGGATATCGCTCCTGCTGGAGCCTCTGGGACATGAGCGGGCCTTTGCCCAGATCGTACGTTCCGTCCACCGGAACCCAGGCCTTGACGCGCTTGAGATCGTTGAACAGCCGCGAGCGATCGACAAACAGGTCGCGCACGAGCGGGAATTTCCCCATCGGTTCCAGCGTGACGGCCCCGGGGCCGAGCTTATCAACCAGGGTGGAACAACTCTGTCGGACCCGTCCGTTGATGACCATCGTGCAGGCGCCGCACACTTCCTCCAGGCAGCCGCTGTCGTAAACCACCTGGGTGGTGGCCTTGCCGTCGGTGGTCACCGGATGGGCGGCGATGTATTGCAGGCAGGAGATGATATTCATGTTGGGCCGGCGCGGGACGGAGAATTCTTCCCATCGCGCCGGCTCACCCGGCCCGTCCTGGCGGCGAATGCGCAGGGTGATGGTGCGGTCGAACGAAGCCGGCGGCGGCGTTTCCGTGGTTGTAGGGCTCATGGCGGGTAACTCTACTCAAGTTCGCGATAATTTTCATCCGCCCGGGCAGGTTACAGAAGCTTACAAAACCTTACACTTTTTCGAGTGTTATTAGTGAATGCTAAGTTATTGTGCATACCGCAAGCCTTTTGGTATTCGTCGCTTATGTCGTTTATCGCGTGCGTGGTCGAAATGAGATGGCGAAATAGTGTTCAACCGGACCGAACGGGTATTTTCCGGGAATTCAGCGGGAGTTTTGGACCGTGGCTGTCGCCTTTGCTCACGCCACATTTTCTAACGCTGGTTCAACGACGGCGTCAAATGATTCGGAGCTGTCGTGATTTGTTCGGACATCACAGTGGTCCCATTCGAAGCATCCTGTATGTCCCTGACGGAGCTTCGCAAGCCTTATTTCACCCCGCCGCAAAAGTCGAAACGAATCGCGTCCTCTTTACTTCATTCCTCATCGCGAAGACGAACAAAAGTGGGTAACTCTTCACTGCGCGCACCCAGCTTCCCTTAATTATCTTCTTGATGGCGGTCCCCAAGTGTCTTTTGGATGGAGTGCGAGTGGCCCTACGATGGGGATATGTCAGACATCAGCGACAGTCTCCATCAGACCCGCCCTTAGTATCAAGTATGCGAATCCAACCTCTCTGGCAACCTGCGAGGCGGATTTGTGGCTCGTCACGGACCTTTTACAGTTGCTGTGCGGTCGTCCCGTCACCTATTGTGAACCCTCCCTTTATTCGCCCTCTCCACAAATATCGCCTTGGACCGAGTTGCGTCTGCTTGGAGCGAGAATGAAATCTTCTGGGACGGGGCGCTCCACCGGCCCTGGATCTTTCCTATTCCCGTTCCCTGGCGTCGAGAGCAGATTCAGTGACATCCTCCGCTCTTGGTGGCGGGTGTACCGTGCAAATGCACACGCACTGGTCTCTTATTTTGCGGTGAGGAGGTGGAGCCGATCATTCATCGGTGAGCGTTTCTTTGTAGCCGCTAGCGCTGCCGAGGCCGTACACAACTTTCTGAATCCACACGCGAAATGCTTGACGCCGTCGGAATGGAAAGAAGTGCGTTGTGCAATTGAGCGGGCCTTACCGGCAAAGCATCGTGAGAAGTTGTTGCTCAAGTTATCATATCTGCCGAGTCTCACCTTTGCCGAGCGCATTGGCTCCCTGATCTCGTCTCTTCCGAGCGATTTTCGGCAACGAATCGTCGGAGATGACCAGCAGGCTGCCCGTTTCGTTCGCCGCGTAACAGACCTGCGAAACGCCAAAGCCCACCAACTGGAACATCGGACGACTGGAATCGAACTCGCGGGACTTTTCAGTAAGCTTTGCGTTCTCGTCGATTGGGCGTTGCTGCGGAATATCGGTCTCGAGGTAGATCAAATCGTGGCGGCAATAGATAAATGCCCGGAATACAGTTTCTACGCTTATAATCAAACATGGCCTTGGGACACCAAGGAAGACCAGAAGCAGCAAGCGGAGCGCGCTGACCATCAAAAAACTGGCGGCCATCTAGCTTGAGCGTCGCCCTTTCACACTGGCTGGGTACAATCGCAATGGGAGGTACTCATGGCTGAAAGACCGCAGTTGATTTACGCGATTAACGGAAGAAGCGTTCGTAGCGAGACGCCACGCCGCCTTGGATTCTACCAAGACCCGGCACCAGGTCACATTCAAGTGGCTATTGGCGATTTAGACAACGTTGCCGAACGCTCGATTGTGGTCTCAATCGCGGAGCTTCGGCAAGCGTTAAATCGAATTCCGGCACCAGATTAAGGGCTTTACGCCATAGACGACTCTTCGGGACGAATAGATTGGGACAGATCCAAATTTCCACATTGTTCACCGTCTCGCTTTCGGGGACCCGGCTCGGCGAACCAAGAAAAGGGGACGGGTCCAATCAGGCCGGGAAAACGCGGCGGGCGCAGTTGGGACGCTTTCGAATTCATTTCTGTCTTTCTTGGCGATCTTCGCGGCTTGGCGGTTCAATTGTGTCTCCGACAGTTCAGCGTTGTTCCCGCAGGGCCAGAGGCGGTTGAATGACCTCTGACAAGACGAACATTGTTCGCAAAGCGAATGGACGGGAGGTAACCAATTGCCGAATTGCGGCGGCCGAAAGCGACGGGCGGCTGGCTTGCGGCCGGGGGGACGCCTGGGATACGGCGCTCGGTTGCGGCGGAACGACTGCCGGGCGCGGCGGCGGGGCGACGGACTTTTGTGGTTTTTTTTTCGCCACGCCGCGGCGCATCATCTCCTGGAGAATCGCTTGTTGCCGCTGCATCGGCGCGGGCCGGGCTCTCGGCTGCGCCGGGCGGCGCACGGCCGGAGACTGCGGCAACGGAGGGGGAACCCGCGGGGCGATCCTCGGCTGCTGAGGCGGCTCTGATCGGCCGGTGAACAGCGCGATCAGCGCTCGAACGATCAATTCAATCAGCTCATCCATCTTCGCTCCGGATTCATGATCCCTTGCCCGCGTCGCCGGGCTTGGCGATCGCCTCGCGCATGTTGGTGTCGGATTGGATGTTCTTCAGCTTGTAATAATCCATCACGCCGATGTTGCCGCTTCGCAGGGCGTCGGCCATGGCGCGGGGGATTTCGGCCTCGGCGAGGACGACCACGGCGCGGTTTTCGGCCTGCTTGGCGACCATCTCCTGCTCCTGGGCGACGGCCATGGCGCGGCGCTGCTCGGCCTCGGCCTGGAAACGGCGCTTGTCGGATTCGGCGCGGTCGGCGGCCAATTTCGCGCCGATGTTTTCGCCAACGGTGATCTCGGCGATGTCGATCGAGAGGATTTCAAAAGCCGTGTTGGCGTCGAGGCCCTTGAAAAGAACGGCCTTGGAAATCTTGTCGGGGTTTTCAAGCACGTGCTTGTAATCCAGGGCCGATCCGATGGCGTTGACGATTCCCTCGCCGACGCGGGCGACCACGGTTTCTTCCGTGGCTCCGCCGACCAGGCTCTTGATGTTCGTGCGCACCGTCACCCGGGCCTTGACCTTGAGCTGAATGCCGTCCTTGGCCACGCCGTCGATTGTCGGCTGGCCGAATTGGGGGTTGGGGACGTTGATCACCTTGGGATTGACGCTGGTCTGAACGGCATCGAGGATATCGCGACCGGCGAGGTCGGTGGCGGTCGCGGTCTGCCAGGTCAAATCGATATTCGCTTTGCTGGCGGCGATCATCGCCTGGATGACGCGCTGCACGTTGCCGCCGGCGAGCATGTGGCTCTCCATCTCCGGCTGGCTGACCTGGAGTCCGGCGCGGGTCGCCTGAATGCGTCCATTCACGATCATCACCGCGTTCACCTTCCGCATGCGCATTCCGAAGAGCTCGATGAAGCTCACCTTCGCGCCGCTGACCAAGGCGCGCACGTAAAGCCCGATGAAGTTGGCGATCAGGACGACGAAGACGAGGCAGAAGACGATGACGATGACGGCCACGGCGATCCAAAACCCGTTGGGTCCCGATTCATCGGCAAGGTTCGACAGGATATTCATGGAGTCGCTTTCTATTGGCTGGCGATAGTGTACCTGAAGAGGGCGCGATGGCCGATATCGCCGCGAAGATTATTGGTTGGCCGCCGGCAGGGTGTGGCCGCTCGATGCGGCCTCGAAATCCTGAATCGCATCCAATGCCTCCGCGGGTGATTTGGCTCGGTCCAGGGCGCTTTGTAGTTCCCGGTTCTGCAGGGCTCGGCCGGCTTTGGCCAGCAGTTGGAGATGCACATTCGCGCCGGCCATCGGCGAGAGCAGGAGGAACACGGCCTCGATGGGCGCTCGGTGTTGACGTCCAGCAGGCCGGCGCGAGTCAATCCCAGTGCCACCTGCGGCGCTTGCAATCCCTCCAATCTTGCGTGCGGAAGAGCGATTCCTTCGTTCAGGAATGTCGAGCCTTGCGCCTTGCGCTCGGCCAGTTTCGCCATGACCGCCTCGGCATTGAGTCCCGGTTCCGTGGCGACGATCGAATTCACCAGCCGCTGGCGAACGTCCTGCCTGGCGGCGGGATCGTCCCAGATGATGATTCGCTGGGGGGTGAGGAGCCGGCTGAGGGCTCCGGCCGGCCGAACCGCCGACATGGTTGGCGCCGACGACGGTTCGTGAAAATCGCTGCTGGTCCGCTCTTCGCTCTCGGCGTCCACGACGATGATGGTGACCCCTTCGGATCGGTTGATCAGATCCACCGCCACGGCGTGATGGTTGAACAGCCGCTTCCACCAGGGCAGGGGCCGCGGCCGGCCGATCACGATCTGCCCGACGCGGTATTCGCGGGCGAATCGCAGGAGGGTGTCGGCGACGTTCTGGCCCTTAAAGGTGAAGACCATGGCGCCCAATTGATTGGCCAGCGTGAGCGTGTCGGCGAGCAATCGCTGGGTGACGGCGTCGATGACCGTGGGCTCCTCCGAGGGGGTCTGGACGTAGACCGCATACCAGTTGCGATTGAGCCTGCCGGCAAGACGGGAGGCGAACCGCAGGAGCCGGGCGCTGTTGGGGCCGCGCGACGAGAGACAGACCATGATCTGGTCGGGAACCCCGGCCATCGGGGCGGCAACCGTGTCCGGAGCGGTCTCCCGGCGCTTGAAATCGAGCTGGGACGCCAGTTCGCGCAGGGCCAGTTCACGCAGGTGCTCGAGATTCGAGCTGGTGAAGAAATTCTCCAGCGACGATTGCACGCGTTCGGCCGGATAGATTTTCCCCTCGCGCAGCCGCTGCTGAACTGGCCCTCGGCGGAGAGGTCGATGTTGACGATCTGGTCCGCCTCGGCCAGCACGGAATCGGGAAGGCGCTCGCGGACCTTCACGCCGATCAATTGCTCGACGGTGTTGTAGAGGCTTTCGATGTGCTGAATGTTCAGGGTGGAGATGACGTGAATTCCGGCGGCGAGGATGTCCTGGGCGTCCTGGTATCGCTTGGTGTTTCGACTTCCCGGGACGTTGGTGCTGCGCCAGCTCATCGACGAGCGCGACCTGCGGATGCCGCGCAATGACCGCGTCCACGTCCATTTCCTCGACGACGATGTCGTGATATTCGGCGCGGCGGCGCGGGATGACTTCCAGGCCTTCGATGAGTTTGGCGGTTTCGGGCCGGCCGTGTGTTTCGACGAAGGCGACGACGACATCAATGTTCTCGCTCTTGAGGCGATGGGCCTCGAGGAGCATGCGATAGGTCTTGCCCACGCCCGGGCCGTATCCGAGAAAAATCTTGAGCCGGCCCCGCTCGGACCGGCGGATCATCTGGAGGAACGATTGTGCGCGGTCATCGGGCATGAGCGTTCAATTTTGCCTGGCCGCGGAGTTTTTGCCAGCGTCGCAGCGCCACAACGGACCAGATTACCTCGACAAGCCCGAAAGGCCAGGCGCCTTGCAGAAAGCCGTAAACGGAACCCATCAGGCATGCGGCGGCGAAGGCGAGGACGAAAAGACTGGATCGGTCCTGAAGCGCGTAGAACAGCAGCATGAGACTTACGGCGAGCAAACCAAAGACGGTGAGGCGATCCATAATGCAGAGAATCAGGGCCGTGAGGTCGGCGCTGTGGCTTCACCGCTGTCTCACGGCCCTTTGAGCGACACTATTTTGAGCGTTCCAAGACAGTCATTTCGCGTGCGTTTCAGAACATCAGTTTGGACGAATGCATCATGAAATGTTCCACGATCGGCCCGAGCGCAAGCGCCGGGAAAAACGTCAAAGCGCCGACGATTAGAACCACGCAGATCAGCAGGACAACAAATGTCCCGCCGGTGACGGGAAAGCTTCCGGCGGTCTGCGCGATCGGGTGCTTCCTAACCAGCCGGCCCGCCAGGGCGATCACGGGAATCATCATGAAGTACCGGCCGACGAGGATCACAAAGGCGAGCAGGGTATCGTACTGAGGGACATTTACATTGAGGCCCGCGAACGCCGAGCCGTTGTTGCCGCAACCTTCGCTGAAACAGTATAGCACCTCGCTAAAGCCGTGGGGACCACCGTTGTTCATGGAATTGGTTCCCCAAGCGGTCACGACCGCGCACGCCGTCGGCAGCAGCACGGCAAAAGCGGTGGTCAGCACCACGAGCGACGACAGCTTGACGTCCGACGCCTCGATCTTCTTGCCCAGATATTCGGGGGTGCGGCCCACCATCAATCCCGCTATGAAAATGGCGACGAAGATGAAGATGAGCATGGTGTACAGCCCCGATCCCACGCCGCCGAAGATCACCTCACCCAATTCAATGTTGAGCAGGGGCATAAACCCGGCCATGGGCGTGAACGAGTCATGCATGGAGATGACCGCGCCGCAGCCGGTGGCAGTGGTCATGCTGCAAAACAGGGCCGAATTGAACGGACCAAAGCGGGTTTCTTTTCCCTCCATGTTGTTGTTGCTCGGCGTGTTGACCCCTCCGACGCCCAACTCGGCCAGCCGATCGTTTCCATGAGTCTCAAACTCGACGCAGGCCACAATCCCGGCGATCAGCATCAGGAACATCGCCATCCACACGGCCCAGCCATGGGCCTTGTTCTTCACCATCAATCCCAGGTAATAGCACAGGCCTGCCGGAATCGAAATGAACGACATGATCTGGACGTAGTTGGTGAGGGGCGTGGTGTTCTCGAAGGGGTGGGAGGCGTTGGCATTGAAATATCCGCCGCCGTTGGTGCCGAGCATTTTCACGGACATCATCGAGGCGACCGGCCCCTGGATGATCGACTGGGTGTTGGGAGTTCCGGCGGCGGCGCCGCTCTGATCGAGCACCTGAACCGTGCTGGTCGGCCGGAAATTCATGATCGATCCCTGCGACACCAGGAACAGGGCATAGACGATGCAGATGGGCAGGATCAGGTAAAGGATCATCCGCACCAGGTCGCGCCAGAAGTTTCCGATCGTGCTGCCGCGATCGCCGGCGATCCCGCGCACCAGTACGGCGGCCACGATGATGCCCACGGCCATCGAGAAGAAGTGGTGCATGACCAGCGCCACCATCTGCGAGAAATACGACATCGTGTTCTCGCCGGAGTAACTTTGCCAGTTCGTATTGGTCACGAAACTCGCGGCGACGTTGAACGCCAGGTGAGGAACCAGCGGCGTCTTGTCGGAAAGCGCATCCACGTATTGATGCCATGGCAAATGACCCTGCAACCGCAGCATCGCATAGGTCGCCAGCATGGTCACCACGCTGAAGACGAGCAGGGGCAGGCGTATTGCCACCAGGTCTGCTCGAATTTCGCTTGGCGGCCGAAGATGCGATAGAGCAGCCGCTCGATCGGACCAACGATCGGATCGAGGATGGTCCCGCCCGATCGGTCGGGTTCCAAAACGTGGTAGAGATAGATCCCCATCGGCTTGGTAATCAGCGCGATGCCGGCAAGAATCAACAGCAACTGCAGCCATTCATGCGAAGTCATAGGAATTCTCTTTCTTACCCTCTTTAGAACCTCGTCGGTGATTTCATTTCGCGAGCGAGTGGAATCGGGATGCGAGGGTGTGGCAATTTCCCCTCGCGTCCCTAAGAGAGTGATCATCGTTGGTTGTCCAGCGCGACGTTGAGCCGCAGCACGTTCACGCCGGGATCGCCCAGAATTCCCAGGCTCGATCCATCGGTGCACTGGTCGATGAGCGACCGGACCTTATCCACGGAAATCTTGCGCGTCCGCCACTCGCTTGGCCTGCAGCTCAGCGTTGACCACGCTGACGTGCGGGTCCAGGCCGGAGGAAGAAGCGGTGACGGCATCCGGCGGAATGGCCGTGGAAAAATCGCCCGCCACGACGACCATTCTGTCGGGCGTATCGGTCGGCGGATGCGGAAACGCATCGACCAGCGCGACATCGTTCAGGTTTCCCTGCGCATCCTCGAACTGCTTGATGGGGATTTCGACTTTCGGTCCCGTTCCGTCGGCGCGAACGCTGTTCAGCTTGAACGAAATCCCATTGTCCACGGCGTAATGAATCGTGCGGAGGCGAACGCCGTCGAAGGCGAGCGATTCCGGCTGCGTGGTCGGCTGAGTGGTGGCGGTATTGGTGGCGCCGTTGATCAGCTTATCGCTGAGCGGTCCGTAATTCGTGCCGCCGCTGGCCGTCGGGTCATATCCGTTGCCCGCCGCCGACGGACGCGGATGGAAATATTTCACGTCGCTAAACGGCTGGCCGAGCAGCGCCGAGCCGACGGCTTCGCTGTCGTTGTCCGTCGGACTGCCGTCTTTCTTGATCAGCGAGCCATTGGCCTGGTGGTGAAACAATGCTTGGGCAAGGCCCCATACGATGGCGGGGTAAATGCCCGAGACGATCACTCCCAGCACGATCGTGGCGACGATGGAAACCCGCAAATGGGTGAACATTTCCGCGGCGAAACCGCGTGAGCCGGCCTCGTCGTGGGGATTGCGATTCGGCGAATTGGAATTATCTCGATTCATGATTGTTCGCTCCGTTCTCTAATTCATATCAGTGCGTGGAGCCGCGTTACGTTGGTTAGACCACGTGGAATAAGTTCACGAAGATGTCGATCAGCTTGATGCCGATGAACGGAATAATGATCCCGCCCAGGCCGTAGATGATCAGGTTCCGCTGCAAGATCGCCTTCGCGCCCAGGCGCGGAACTTCACGCCTTTCAGCGCCAGCGGAATGAGAATGACGATGATGACGGCGTTAAAGATGACCGCGCTGAGAATGGCGGTGTAGGGCGATTGCAGCTTCATCACGTTCAGAGGCGCAATGACCGGAAACGTGGCGACGAGCATCGCGGGAATGATGGCGAAATATTTGGCCACGTCGTTGGCGATGCTGAAGGTGGTCAGCGCCCCGCGGGTCATGAGCATCTGCTTGCCGATCTCCACGACCTCGATCAGCTTCGTGGGATTGCTATCTAGATCGACCATGTTGCCGGCTTCCTTGGCGGCCTGAGTTCCGGTGTTCATGGCCACGCCAACGTCGGCTTGCGCCAGCGCCGGCGCGTCATTGGTTCCATCGCCGGTCATGGCGACAAGATGGCCCGCCGCCTGCTCGCACTTGAGCAAAGCCAGCTTGTCTTCCGGAGTCGCCTGGGCGAGGAAGTCGTCCACGCCGGCTTCCTTGGCGATGGCCGCGGCGGTCAGCGGATTGTCGCCGGTGATCATCACCGTCTTGATGCCCATGGCGCGGAATCGCTGGAAGCGATCCGGCAAGCCGCCTTTGACGATGTCCTTGAGATAAATCACGCCAAGCACCTTGCCGGTATTGGCAACCACCAGGGGCGTTCCCCCAAGGCGCGAAATGCGATCGACCGCCTCTTCAATTTGCTTCGGAAACGCGCCGCCGACGAAGCACTTGACGGAATCCGCCGCGCCCTTGCGAATCTGTTGGTCGTTCATGTTCACGCCGCTCATGCGGGTCTGGGCCGTGAAGGCCACGAACTCGGCGTGCGGCAGTTCGTGAATCTCGCGACCGCGAATTCCGTACTTCTCCTTGGCCAGGACGACGATGCTGCGTCCTTCGGGCGTTTCGTCGGCCAGGGAGGAAAGCTCACCGCATCGGCCATTTCCTGCTCGTCAACGCCGGGGGCGGGGATGAATCCGTGGCCTGGCGGTTTCCCAGCGTGATCGTGCCCGTCTTGTCCAGCAACAGCACGTCCACGTCGCCGGCGGCTTCCACCGCCTTGCCGCTCATCGCCAGCACGTTGTGCTGCTCCGTTCGTCGATCCCGGCGATGCCGATGGCACTGAGCAGTCCGCCGATGGTGGTGGGGATCAGGCGCACCAGCGGAGATACCAGCACGGTCACCGACGACGCCGCAAGGAGATGGGTATCGCCTCATCCGAGACGTAGGTGGAGGTATAGATGACGTAGGGCTTGAGCATGGTGATGACGATGAGGAAAATGATCGTCGCGCAGAGAGCAGGATGTTTAGCGCAATTTCGTTCGGCGTCTTCTGCCGCTTGGCACCCTGGATGCGGCCGATCATGCGATCCATGAAGGATTCACCGGGGTCGGCGGTGACGCGGACTTGATCTGGTCGGAGAGCACGGTCGTGCCTCCGGTGACGGCCGAGCGGTCCTCGCCGGCTTCGCGGATGACCGGAGCGGATTCGCCGGTAATGGCCGACTCGTTGACCATCGCGGCGCCCTCGATGATCTCGCCGTCGGCGGGAATCAACTCGTTGGCGCTGACCAAGAACAAGTCGCCCTTGCGAAACTGTTCGGAGGAGATAACACAGGTCGATCCGTCGGGCATCAGTTTACGACCCAGGGTTTTGGTGCGGCTCCTGCGCAGGGCATCCGCCTGCACCTTGCCGCGGCCCTCGGCCATCGCCTCGGCGAAGTTGGCGAACAAAACCGTGAACCAGAGCCAGATGGCGATTTGCAGGACGAAGCCGAACGGTTCACCATACTCTTGGCGAAGAACGTCTCGACGGTGGTGGCGGGCCCACGACCTCGGTCACGAACATGACCGGATTCTTCACCATGTGCAGCGGGTTGAGCTTCTTGATGCTCTCGCCTATTGCGGGCATGACGATCTCTAGGTCGAACAGCGACCGCTTGCGCGGCACTGAGCGTGGCTTCGCTTCGGGGTGCCTGGTGCGGGGGTTGAATCATCGTTGTCATAGTGCTCCTCGATCGAGATTAATCACGGTTGTTTTTCCAGGCTTTGCGGTGCCTATTCCAAAATTTCGCTCGGCGGCTTTCGCTAAAAAAGCGGTCCACCGCCATGCGTCAGAAGTGCTCGACGATCGGTCCCAGTGCCGGCCCCGGAAGGAAGGTCAGCGCACCCACGATCAGGATGGTGCTGACGAGCAGCACGACGAAAGTCACCCGCTCGCCGGGAAACTTCCGGAACTTACCGGGATCAGCTTTTTCTTTCCCAGATTGCCCGCCACGCGTGATCGGTGCTCGGCGAACTGGGTATTTCTGAATGTGAACTGATTTTCATAACAGACTCCAAAACCACGATACGCGCAGCTTCGTACGATTGCTATCGGCCTGAATTTGCCGGACTCAAGAACTTTATACTGCATTTTTTGCACAATCAGAGCTCCATTTTTACTGTATGGGAATCCAGACCGAGTGCCAGTTGCCACCCGGCCATTGTCCATCCGGACCCGGGCTGGTTGCCCCACCACGCCGGCCGACAGGGCCTGGGCATCGGCAGACGCCTGGAAGCCGACGCCTTCCGTAATCACCCGCACCGGCGCGCCAGGCTGAAACACTTGTGCGGCGCGCACCATGCCTTGGCGCAGCGTCTGGCCAGTGGTCAATGGCCGAGTCGCGACCACACCAGCCAAGCGGACATGTCTTGCAAAACCGGATTAGTGTCGTCGGCCCAATCGACGTCGGCTTCCACCACGTCACTTGGTTAATGATGCTGCCCGAAGCCACCGGCGTCCGGACGATCCAGGCTTTGCCCACCGCTTTCACGGTGAGCGCAACGGAAACGTTCCATTTGGTGAGGCCATCGACGCACCGCAATCCCACCCGGCTGTGCCCCCAAAGTCGACCACCGGGCGGCAAATATGCCTCGACCGTAGCGCACGGCGCCAAATGCAGACGGCTGTCCAGTGGGCCTACGGAAACATCTAGCGCCAATGGCTGTGCGCTGGTCGGCACCGCGGCTTCTGCCGCACCGCGTGCCCATTTGAGCGCGACGCGCTGGTACTCGGCTTCTGCGGGCTGCACAACGGCCGCCGGCTCTGCATATATTGCGCCTGCGCCCACGCGCCACCTGCGCTTGCAGCCAGCATCGCCTGCAGTGCAGCCGCCAGACAAACTTTGATTGAGGACATAGTCCACTCCCAGATGCCGCCAACGGACATCACTGCGGACTGTGCTCGGAGCACGGCGCCGCAGCAAAGCGGCCAAATGACCGCCAAATCCGGCGCTATTCCCGGCTTAGAAAAATTTAAGTTTTCCCAATAATTGCCTCACGCCCGCAACCACAGCCCCCGCTGTCACACCGGGCCCCAAACACAAGGGTAATCATGTTTGCCAATTTGACCAACGGACTGGACTTTCAGGCGAAAGCCTTGCTAATCCGCGCCGATCGTCAGCGCGTGATTGCCAGCAATATTGCCAACGTCGACACCCCAGGGTATGTCGGACGGGACATCAATTTCCAAGAAGCCATGCAAAACGCGCTGGGAACCAGTTCGTCACTGTCGGTCCAGCTGGCACAACCGACCAGCGGCAGCGGCATCACGACCGTTGGCTACAGCGGCGACGGCACCACCAACGCGCGGCATATTCCACTGCAAAGCCAGCTCAGCAGCTTGTCCACGGACGGCAGCCCCGCACTGGCCTACACCACAGTCACCCAACCTTCAATGGATGGCAACAGCGTCGATATTGACCGCGAACGTGCCAATTTCGTGGACAACTCGGTGCGCTATGAATCGACCCTGCGCTTCATCACGGGCACGTCCAAAACCATCTTGAGTGCGATCCAAGGTCAATAGGCCCACGCCATTGAATTTGCCCCCAAAGGAATAGCACCATGTCCATGTTCTCCATCTTCAACGTGTCGGGAAGCGCCATCAGCGCTCAGGCCCAGCGACTCAACGTGGTGGCCAGCAATATGGCCAATGCAGACGCCGTGGCCGGCCCGGATGGCCAGGGCTAAAAAGCGCGGCAAGTGGTGTTCGAGACCGTGCCAATGGGCTCGGATGCTTCTGCCGGCGTCAAAGTGAGCGCCATCAAGGAATCCAATGAACCGCTCAAGCGGTGCATAACCCGGGCCACCCGTCCGCCGACGCCGATGGCTACGTGACGCAATCCAACGTCAACCCGGTCGAAGAAATGGTGAACATGTACTTCTGCCTCGCGTTCTTATCAGAACAACGTGGAAGTCATGAACACTGCCAAAACGCTGCTGCTCAAAACGCTGCAACTCGGTCAATAAACCCCAAGGAACACACCATGGTCAGCTCTGTTTCCAGCTCCACCACCAATAACAGTACGACCAGTGCTGCGGCGCTCGCGTCGGCCTCTACCAGCGCCGCCACCCAATCGCAGAATTTTCTGCAATTGCTGGTCGCGCAGCTGAACAACCAGGATCCGATGAATCCCATGGACAACGCGGAGATGACCAGCCAGATCGCGCAGATCAATACGGTGCAGGGCATTCAGCAGCTCAACACCACCATGACCTCCATCGCCGCCCAGAACACCTCCATGCAAATGATGCAAGGGGCAGGCCTGATTGGCAAAAACGTGCTGGCCACCGGCAATACCATGACCATGAGCAGCAGCTCCGGAACCACCACCGGCACCGGCGCCTTCAGTCTCCCGAGTGCCGCCTCCAATGTGACCGTAACGGTCAGCTCGCCAGGCGGCAATGTGCTGGACACCTTCCAATTAGGTGCAACGAGCGCCGGCAACAATACATTCAACTGGCCCAACGCCGCCAGCTATACCGGCACCGGCACGCCCACGTTCTCGATCACCGCCACCCAAGGCACGGCATCCGTCACAGCGACACCGCTGGTCGATGACACCGTGACATCGGTCGGCACTGACAGCACCGGCGCCGTCAACCTGTACTTGCAAAGCAGCGGTGCCGTTCCTTACAGCTCGGTCCAGGCCATCCTTTAATTCCGCCTCCAGGAGATACCACCATGAGTTTCGAAACAGGCCTATCCGGTTTAAGCGCCTCCAGCCAGATGCTGGACGTGATTGGAAACAACATCGCCAATGCCAATACGGTCGGCAACAAGTCCTCACGGGTGGAGTTTGCCGACATCGTGGCGTCCACCATTGGCACCGGTGGCGGCGGCGCAGGCCAGGGCATCGGTGTGACGACTGCCGCGGTTTCCGAGCAGTTCACGCAAGGCAATCTGACCGTGACCAACAACAATATGGACCTGGCCATCAACGGCAATGGCTTCTTCCAAATCACACGCTCCGACGGCACGATCGCCTACACCCGCAACGGTCAGTTCAAGCTTGACAAAGACGGTAACGTGATCACCGACGACGGCTCCAATGTGATGGGCTACCCGACCGATGCCACAGGCGCGCCGACCAGCATCACGCCCCAGAAGCTGGTCATTCCGACCACCGCCCCGATTGCCGCCAGCGCCACGACGACCATTACGGCCGGACTGATCTGGACTCCAGCGCCACACCGGCCAGCTCGAACACGCCCGTCACGCCCCGCGCGACTTACGGAACCTCAGTCACGGTGTATGACTCGCAAGGCAATTCGGTCCCAGAGAGCTTGTATTTCACCAAGCTCAACCCCAGCGCCACCCCGGCCGAAAGCCCGCTGCCCGCGACTACCCCGGCAACCGACCAATGGGCAATTTATGACTCGCTGACCAGCACCACGCCAGTTGGCTACATGACCTTCAATGCGACCGGTGGCTTGGCCGGCACCTACGACTCCACTGGCACCGCCACGGCGACCCTGGGCCAATTGGCATTGACGATCCCAAACGCGAGCAACGTCACAGCGGGCCCGCTGGCGCCCACGCTGGACGTCACCGGAGTGACCGAATACGGCACCGCGTTCGCGGTCTCGAGCATTGCGCAAAATGGCTACACCTCCGGCAATTTCACCAGCTTGGCGATTGACACCAAAGGCGTAATCACCACAACCTATTCCAATGGGCAAACCCTCAAAACCGGCGGTATGGTGGCGCTCGGCAATTTCCGCAACGTGCAGGGCTTGACCGACGTTGGCAGTGGCGAATATCTGGAATCCTACAAATCGGGCGCCGTCGTGCTGGGCGACCCAACGGTCGGCCAGTTCGGCGAAATCCGGTCCGGCACACTGGAAGCGTCCAACGTCGACCTGACCAGCGAACTGGTCAACATGATGACCGCGCAGCGGGATTACCAGGCCAATGCGCAGACCATCAAAACCGAAGACCAGGTCATGCAAACGCTGGTCAACCTGCGCTGATTCGCCTGGGCTGATATCTAGACAAATATCTCGGCGAATTCCGCGACAAGCACCGCACCACACACACCGCCACAAGAGAGCACACCACCATGGACCGGATGATCTACACCGCAATGACCGGGGCCAGCGCCGCTGCCAACCGGCAAACGGTGCTGGCCAACAATCTGGCGAATGCCTCGACCAATGGATTCCGGGCTGAACTGGAAACCTATAGGGCGGTACCGATCAATGGTGACGGCGCGACCACCCGCGTGTCGCGTTGGAAGCGACATCGGGCTTTTCCGACAAACCCGGACCGGCCATTCGCACCGACCGCAACCTGGATGCAATGAACGTCGGCAGCAGCTGGTTTGCCGTGCAAGGGCTGGATGGCAACGAGGCCTACACCCGCAATGGTCAATTTGAAGTGGCCAGCGACGGCACCTTGATGACCGGTAACGGACTGACGGTGCTGTCCGACGGTGGCTCACCCATCACGGTTCCAGCGGGGGCCGAGGTTTCGCTGAGCAGCGATGGCAGCGTGAGCGCCAAAATTGGCAGCGACCCCGCCAACAACATTGGCAAAGTCAAGCTGGTGACCCCCACCGCCGATGACCCGCTCAAGCGTGGCGAAGACGCCCTGTTTCACACCCTCTCCGGTGACCCGCTGACGGAAGATGACACCGCCCGCATCCAGACTGGAACGCTGGAGGGCTCCAACGTCAATGCGGTGGAAACCATGGTCGGCATGATCCAGACTGCACGGCAATTCGAGAGCCAGATGAAGCTGCTCACCACCGCCGAATCAAATGACCGCGCCGCCGCCCAATTACTCGGTATGCAAGGATAAAAATCATGATCAATTCACTCTGGATATCGAAGACCGGCATGGAAGCCCAGCAAATGCAGCTGGACGTTATTTCCAATAATCTGGCCAACGTTTCGACCAATGGTTTCAAGAAGGCCACCGCGGTATTCGAAGACTTGATGTACCAAAACTTGCGCCAAGCCGGCGCCAGCACCTCGGAGCAATCGACGCTACCGACTGGCCTGCAAGTGGGTTTGGGTGTGCGCACCGTCGCCACCAGCCGCAGCTTTGTGCAGGGCAGCCTGCAGCAAACCGGCAACAATTTGGACGTCGCCATCCAGGGTGCCGGCTTCTTTGAAGTCACCATGCCCGATGGCACCACTGGTTACACCCGCGACGGGTCGTTCCAGCTCGACAGCCAAGGTCGGGTGGTGACCTCCGGCGGCCTGCTGGTGCAAGGCGGTGTGACCGTGCCCAGCAACGCCACCGCCGTCACCATTGGCGCCAACGGCGTCGTTACCGCAACCGTGCCGGGCACCACCGCGCCGCAGTCCATAGGTACCATCACCACCGCCAGCTTTATCAACCCGGCGGGCCTGGATCCGAAGGGACAAAACCTGTACCAGGAGACTGCAGCATCCGGCCAACCCATCACCGGGACGCCCGGTGCGAACGGCCTGGGCGCCTTGTCACAAGGTTTTGTAGAAACCTCGAACGTGAACGTGGTGCAGGAATTGATCGGCATGATTCAAACGCAACGTGCTTATGAAATGAACTCCAAAGCGGTGCAAACGTCGGACCAGATGCTGCAAAAGCTGGGGCAAATGTAAGGAGCTGAACCATGGCACTCCGAACTCTCCTGCGCGCTGCGTGCGCCGTTTCCACGGCAGTGGCGGCATACGCACTCTGCGCCTGCGCACCCTTGCCGCAAAAAGTCACGGTCGATTTTGCCGAACCGCGCGTCAATCCGGCTGCCGCGCAGCAAACCCCGGCGCACCAGGCGCCCACCGGCAGTCTGTTCCAGACCAGCAGTTACCGGCCCGCGTTTGAAGACAGCCGCGCGCGTCTATTGGGCGACATTGTCACGGTGCAGATTGTGGAAAGTCTGACCGCCAGCCAGGTCTCCAAATCGACCGTCAACCGCGACACATCCTCCAGCAACGCCATCACGCCGCCGTTGCCCGGCATTCTGGCGGCCGATTTGGTCAACCTGAACATGAGTGCCACCACCGCCAATGACTTCACCGGCAAGGGCGAGGCATCGGCCGCGAATACGTTTGCAGGTTCCATCACCACCACCGTGATCGATGTGTTGCCCAACGGCAATCTGGTGGTTTCGGGTGAGAAGCAAATCGGCGTCAACCACAACGTGGACGTGATGCGCTTCACCGGCACCGTCGATCCGCGTTTGCTGCAGCCCAACAACATCATCAAGCTCGATCCAGGTCGCCAACGTTCGGGTTGAGTCCAAAGGACGGGGCGCACAAGCTGAAGCACAGCAAGTTGGCTGGCTTTCCCGGTTCTTTTTGAGCTTTAACCCGTTCTAAAGTTCAACAGAATTGTGTCGGGGGGTTAACGGTCCTTTCGGACCACCCCACAACCAACTCCGCACATGACGCAACAACACAACACGGCACAACGCACCGGCCAGCAGCAGCTGTTCACGCTCCTGTGCGCGTTCTGTCTGGGGCTAATGGCCACCCTGCTCTGCGAACCGGCCGTTGCGGGCCGACTGAAGGAAATCGCGTCCATCGAAGGCGTGCGCAGCAATCAGTTGTCCGGCTTTGGTCTGGTGGTCGGCCTGGACGGCACGGGCGACCAAACCACCCAAATGCCTTACACCACGCAGGGCCTGGCCAACTACCTGCGTCAGCTCGGGTTGACCTTGCCAACCGCCCAACTCTCGCAGCTGCAAATGAAGAACGTGGCCGCCGTGCTGGTCACCGCGCAGCTGCCCGCTTTCGCCCGCCCGGGGCAGATGCTGGACATCAATGTGTCGTCGATCGGCAATGCCAAATCGCTCAAAGGCGGCACCCTGATTGCCACACCACTCAAGGGCGCCGACAGCGAGGTGTATGCAATGGCGCAGGGCAACCTGATTGTGGCTGGTGCCGGCGCCGCAGCCGGCGGCAGCAAGGTCACGGTGAACCACTTGAGCGTAGGCCGCATCCCGGATGGTGCGCAGGTCGAACGCGCTGTTCCCACCGCGATCATGGAGGGCAACAGCATCAACCTGAGCTTGGATGCGTCCGACTTTCAGACCGCGCGCAAGGTCGCCCAAGCGTTGAATCAGCACTTTGGCAAAGGGATTGCGCAGGCCTTGGATGGCCGCGTAGTGCAGGTGCAAGCGCCGGTCAATCCGAATGACCGCATCAGCTTTATTGCCGAGATGGAAGAACTGCCAATTGAAAGCAGTCTGGCGGCGGCCAAAGTGATCATCAACTCCCGCACTGGCTCCATTGTGCTGAACCAGGCGGTCACGCTGGGCGCCTGCGCCATCGCCCACGGCAACCTATCGATCAGCATTTCCTCGACGCCTGTGATCAGCCAACCCAACGCCTTCTCGAACGGCCAGACCGTGGTGACCGAAAAGGCCAATATCGACATCAAGCAAGAGCCCGGCAAGCTGATCCAGATTCCAGCCGCCGCGCAATTGTCCGATGTCGTGAAAGCGCTCAATTCGCTGGGTGCCACACCGCAGGATTTGCTGGCGATTTTGCAGGCCATCAAGTCGGCCGGCGCGCTGAACGCCGAGCTGGAAGTGATCTGATATGGGCTACGCAGCGATCAACGGCAGCGCCTCCTTCAGCCAGTCACTGGCGGCGGACACGCAATCGCTGGGCAACCTGAAGCTCGCTGCCGGCACCAACAGCCCGGAGGCCATCCAGGAAACCGCCAAACAATTTGAGTCGCTGTTCATGCGGGAATTGGTCAAGAGCATGCGCGAAGCGACACCTAAATCGGGCATGTTTGACAGCCCCGGCGGCGATTTGGCCACCGACCTGCTGGACCAGCAAATGTCGGTCCAGATGTCGGGCCAGCCCGGTGGTTTGTCCGATCTGATTGCCGCCCAACTGACGCGCCAAAGCAGCGCTGCCAGTGCCGCGATCAATGCCACGCCAAGCACCGCTACCAGCGGCGCCGCCAACCCCAGCAGCAGCGCCCTTGACACAGCCAAGTCGCTCTCTAGCTACACCGCCCATCACAACGCAACCCACAAGCCCACCGCGACCCAAACGGATTTCGTTAACCGGCACGATGCCACGGCTGCGAAAATTGAGAAAGCCACCGGTATTCCGGCCAGCTTCATGATTGGGCAAGCCGGACACGAAACCGGTTGGGGCCAGCATGAAATCAAAATGCGCGGCGGCGCGCCGTCCTACAACCTGTTTGGCATCAAGGCCGGCAGCAACTGGACCGGCAAAGTGGCGGAAGTTACCACCACCGAATACAGCAATGGCGTGGCGACCAAGAAAGTGGCCCGATTCCGGGCCTACGATTCCTACGAAGACTCGTTCAAGGACTACGCCAAAATGATTACCGACAGTCCTCGCTACGCCCAGGCCAAGCTGCAAACCAGCTCTCCTCTGGCGTTTGCCAGTGGCCTGCAAAAAGCCGGCTACGCGACAGACCCCGACTATGCCCGCAAAGTCAGTCAGGCGATTAACACGACGCTGCAGCTGCGCCGCGTTCAGGTGTAACGCAGGAATTCACCATGGGCATTCTCAATATCGGGACACAAGCGCTGCAGGCCAATCTGATGGCCCTGCAGACCATTGGCAACAATATTGCCAATGTCAACACGCCCGGCTATTCGCGCGAGACCACCGTGTTGCAGGCCGTGCCCGGACAGTACACCGGTGGCGGCTACGTGGGACAAGGCGTCGCCGTACAGACCATCCAGCGCAATTACGACACATTCCTCGGAACCCAGGCTACGCTGGCCAGCTCGGTGTCGGCCTCTGATACCGCACGGTCCAATCAAATGCAAAGTCTGGAGGGGCTGTTCTCCGGCGGCACGTCCGATGTTGGACAGTCCATCAGCACCATGCTGAACTCGTTTTCGGACGTCGCCAGCGCCCCGGCCGACCTGACGTCCCGCACCGTTGCGTTGACCAACGCGAATGAAACAGCGGCGCGGATTCGCGAACTGTCCACCAATATCGATGACCTGCAATCGGGCGTCAAACAGCAGGTGGCCCAGGACATCACCAACATCAACACCATTGCCAACAACATCGCACAGGTGAATGCGGATATCGCGCGAGCCCAAGGCGCGGGGCAACCGCCAAACAGCCTGCTGGACCAGCGCGACCAACTGATTGCCAATCTGAACAAACTGGTGAAAACCACGCAGATACCCGCGTCCGATGGCACCGTCAGCGTATTTGTTGGCGGCAGCCAAGCGCTGGTGTTGGGAACGAAGGTGTCGCCGCTGGCGGCCACAACCGATGCCTACAGCGACCCCACAAAGAGCGCGCTCGCCATCAATCAAAGCGAACGCTGGTACCGCTGGACTCCACTACGCTGGGCGGCGGCGAATTGGCCGGCTTGTTGCAATTCCAGAATGTCGACCTCAACAGCGCGCGGACATGCTCGGTCGTCTGACCGTGGCCACCACCACCGCCGTGAACAATCAGCAGGCGCTGGGTCTGGACATGAATGGCAATCCTGGCACCAATCTGTTCTCGCCCACCACCTTTGGCACCCTGAACGTTCTGCCGGCCAGCGCCAACACCAGCGGTGCCTCGCTGGGTCTGTCGATCAGCGATGTGACCAAATTCGAGCCCTCGGATTACCAGGTCAACTTCACCTCGGCGACCACCGGCTCGGTCACGCGTTTGTCGGATGGTGTGATCACCGCGTTCCCGCAAACGCCGGCGACCACAGCGCCGATTCTCTGGCCACCGTCGATGGCCTGAACATCTCACTGGCGCGACCTCACCCGCCCCGGCGGCGGGTTG